>NZ_JBSVRR010000003.1:0-423572 GCF_054072805.1 Luteimonas sp. A534 | reverse complement strand
CAGCGCCGGGGGACATGAGCACTCAAGGGCCTTGGCACCCGGCGCCCGAGAGGATCAATGGCGCGCCATTCCCTCAGTTGGGAGAAGAACCAAAAAAAGCCCGCGCCGTGAGGCGCGGGCCCGGCACCGGTCGAACCGGCGCCACCCCATCAGCGGGAACGCTTCACTCAGCGGCGCTTGCCGGCCTCGAGCTCCGCGCGGCCAAGGAAGCCGTCACGGTTGTCGTCCATCCACGCGAAGCGCTTGGACAGGCGCGGCATCTTCTCGTCGACCTCGACCCGGCTGAGCTTGCCGTCCTTGTTGAGGTCGGCCGCGACGAAGGCTTCGGCGAAGCGCTCGGCATGCTTCTCGCGCATCTGCTGCCGCATGCGGTCGCGATGGGCCATCGCCTCGCTGCGGACGATGTAGCCATCCTTGTCGGCATCCATGGCATCGAAGTCGAACGCCATGCGCGGGCCGCGTGCCATGCCGTCCCGGGCAGGACGTCCGGGCCGATCGGCGCGCGTGCGGCGCGGGGCTTCGCCGGCGCCGGCCTTCTCGCGCTCGGCGATGCGCGCTGCATGCGCCTGCTCGCGGGCGGCCTTGGCGGCGTCGAACTCGGCGCGGCTGATGCGGCCATCTTCGTCGGCGTCCATGCGCTCGATGCCGCCGCGCATGGCGTGGCCACCGCGATGGCCGAAGTGGCCCCTGCCATGGCGCGTGGCGCGCCCATCCTTGCCGGCCGCGCGCGGGGCGTCGGTGGCGGCACCGGCCGCCGGAGCGGCGGGCGTGGAGGACTGGGCGACCGCCAGGCCGGCAGTACCAACGGAAGCCACGGCCAGGGCGGTGGCGAAGAACAGGGCATGACGCTTCATGCGTGACTCCTTTGCTGGCAGCGGCATTGCTGCAGGTGTCCAGTCAACGCATGGCACCTCTTGAAGTTGACGGGCGCGCGGATGCGTTCAGCTGCCAGCCGGTTCGCAGCGCCTGCAACGCGGCGCAGTATCCTGCGCGCATGTACCGCGCTGTCCTCGCTTCGCCACGCCGGGCCCGCCATGGCTGAGCCCGCACCGCTGCGCCTGTTCCATACCGCCGAACACCCCTGCGGCTACTGGCCTGAACGCACGGCGCGCGACCTGGTGCTCGATCCCGGCGACCCGCGCCTTGGCGAGTCCTACGCACGCGCGCTGCAGTGGGGCTTCCGCCGTTCGGGCGATATCGTCTATCGCCCGCACTGCCACGGTTGCCGCGCGTGCGTGGCGGTGCGCATCCCCGTTGCCGAATTCGTGCCCGACCGCAGCCAGCGCCGCTGCCTGGCGCGCAACGCCGATGTGCAGGCGCGGATCCTTCCCGCCGGCGAGTCGGCAGAGCGCTTCGAGCTCTACCGCCGCTACCTCACCGGCCGCCACCCCGGCGGCGGCATGGATGACCATGGCAAGGCGGAGTTCGCGCAGTTCCTGGTCGGCAGCTGGTCGCAGGGCCGCTTCCTGGAACTGCGCGCGGGCGGGCGGCTGCTGGCGGTGGCTGTCACGGACCTAGTGGATGATGCGCTGTCGGCGGTCTACACCTTCTACGACCCGGGCGAGGCCGCGCGCGGGCTGGGCACGCTGGCGATCCTGCAGCAGATCGACTGGGCCCGGCGCGACGGGCGCCGCCACCTCTACCTCGGCTACTGGATTTCGGGACACATGAAGATGGATTACAAACGCAGGTTCCAGCCCCTCCAACAGTTCGACGGTCGCGGATGGCGCCCCCTCCCACGCGGCGGCGAAGCATGAGCACGCGCCTGCTCGCCCTGCTCTGCTGCGCGATCCTTGCCGGATGCGTGCGCGTCAACATCCACGAGGATCCCGACCAGGCCATGACCCGGACCAGCACACTGCGCGTTGCCAGCTACAACGCCTCGCTCTATTCCGACGAAGCCGGCGGCCTGCTGCGGCGACTCCAGTCCGACGATGCCGACGCGCGCAAGGTCGCGGCGGTGCTGCAGCGCGTGCGCCCGGACGTGGTGCTCGTCAACGAGTTCGATTACGACGCCTCCGGCCGCGCCGCGGATGCCTTCCAGCGCGACTACCTCGAGGTTCCGCAGGCCGGTGGCGGCGCTGCGCTGCGCTATCCCTACCGCTACATCGCGCCGGTGAACACCGGCGTGCCCAGCGGCCTCGACCTCGACCGCAGCGGCCACGTCGGTGCCGCGCTGCCGGTGCCCGGGGAAGACGCGGCCGCCGCGCGCGGGCGCGGCAACGACGCCTGGGGCTACGGCCTGCACCCGGGCCAGTACGGGATGCTGCTGCTGTCGATGCACCCGATCGACGCCGCCGCCGCGCGCACGTTCCAGCTGCTGCCGTGGAGCGCCATGCCCGGCGCCGCCCGCCCCGTCGATCCGGACACCGGTGCGCCGTGGCACGACGATGCGACCTGGGCACGGCTGCGCCTGTCCTCGAAGTCGCACTGGGACGTGCCGGTACGCACTCCGCTGGGCACCGTGCACATGCTGGCCTCGCATCCGACGCCGCCGGTCTTCGACGGCCCCGAGGACCGCAACGGCGCACGCAACCACGACGAGATCCGGCTGTGGAACGAGTACATCGGTGGCGGCGACGCGTCCTGGCTGTGCGATGACGGCGGCCGCTGCGGCGGACTGGCGGCGGACGCACGCTTCGTGATCCTCGGCGACCTCAACAACGATCCCGCCGACGGCGACGGCAGGCACGAGGCGATCGTCGAACTGCTCGAGCATCCACGCGTGCTTCGCATGGCCACGCCACGCAGCGCGGGCGGTGCGCACGCCGGTGCCGGACGCGCGGACCGCCGCGGCAATCCGGCGCATGCCACCGGCGACTTCGGCCCACGCGTGGGTCCGCTGCGCCTGGACTATGCCCTGCCCTCGACCGGCTTCGACCTGGTCGACGCGGGCGTTTTCTGGCCTGCCCCGCACGAAGACGGCGCCGGCGTGGTCGACGGCAGCGACCATCGGCTGGTCTGGGTGGACCTCGCCGTGCATTGACCAGAATCAACAGGGGTCGGCAGCCCCCGCCACAAAATGTGGCGATTCCCCACGTACGGCTGCCTCCCCATGCGAATGCACGTGTTCCAGAAAACCCTGGACGATCTCAATGGCTCCTCGTCCGACATCGAAGCGTCGGCACTGATTTCAGTCGACGGCCTGATGATGGCCGCCTCCATGCCCCAGTCGATGGACGAGGATCGCGTTGGCGCGATGTCGGCCGCGATGCTGTCGCTGGGCGAACGCACCGCCCGTGAACTCGCGCGCGGCTCGCTGGAGCGCGTGCTGGTCCAGGGCGAACAGGGCTGCGTGATCATGACCTCGGCCGGCCCGGAGGCCGTGCTGACCGTGCTGGCCAAGCAGAACGCCCGCCTCGGCCTGATCTTCCTGGACATCAAGCGCGCCGCGCACGCGTTCTCGCAGTCCATCTGACGGGGCGTGACGATGCCACTCCAGGACATGGCCGAACCAGGCCTGCCGTTCGAATCGGCGCGACTCGACTTCCACGATGGCAGCACGCGGCAGGTCCACTGGACCGACGTGGAGACGCCCTTCCCCGAAGGCCGCCTGATCGTGTCGAGGACCGATCTCGACGGCGTGGTCACGCATGCCAATGACGCGTTCGTGGAGATGAGCGCCTACGAGCGCGACGAACTGATCGGCGCCCCGCACGCCATCCTCCGCCACCCGGAGATGCCCAGGCGCGCTTTCCAGGATCTCTGGGACACGCTGCGTTCCGGCAAAAAATGGAATGGCTACGTCAAGAACCTGCGCAAGGACGGCGGCTATTACTGGGTGTATGCGACCGCGATCCCCAACGTGCGCAACGGCACGGTCGTGGGCTATTCCTCGGTACGTCGCAAGCCCTCGCGGCGGAAGATCGAGGAGCTGATCCCGGTCTATCGGCAATGGTGCGAGGAAGAGCGCACGGCGCTCACCGGAGCCGGATCATGACGCTCAATTTCCTGGTCGCGCCGGACTTCCCGCCGCAGCATTTTCCCGGCTGGCACATGCTCAACACCGTGCTGCAGCGGCGCTCCGGGATCGGCCTGCACCTGCTGCTGCCCTCCGGCGCCGGGGAACAGGCCCGGATGGTGGCCGAGGACCGCGCCGACCTGGTCTACGCCAATCCCTTCGACGCCAGCGGACTGGTGCGCGACAAGGGCTTCCTGCCCGTGGTGCGGCCGGTCAACCGCCCCGACGAGATGGTGATCGCGGTGGCCGAGGCATCGCCCTGCCGGACGGTCGAGGACCTGCGGCCGGGCAACACCATCGTGCTCACCGACAACCGCGACGTGAAGCTCATCGGCCTGCGCCTGATCGAACCCGCCGACCTCGTCGATGCCGACCTGGCGTGGCACGAAGTCGACAGCTACCAGGCCGCCGCCCGGCAGCTGATCCAGGGCAAGGCGAACGCCGCCTTCTTCCTGGCCAGCGCCTTCCACTCGCTGTCGCGGCTGACCCGTTCGCAGATGCACGTGGTGATGGAAAGCCGCCTCCGTGACATCAGCCACGTCGTGCTCGCGCATCCGCGCATGGCTGATGACCTTCCCCTGATAAGCGACGCGCTGCTCGCCTTGGGCAATGACGACGCAGGTCGCGAGGTGCTGGATGCCGTGGGCCTTGGCGAAGGCTTCGAGGCGATCGGAAACGAGGACACCGAGTTCATGATCGACCTCATGGACACCTTGCTGGAGTAGCCGCGAATGAGCGCTGACCCCACCCGCGCCGCGCGCGAAGCCTTCCGCGCAGGCACGCGCCGCATCCGGTCCGAGCCCACCGACGCCGCAGTGCACTTGACGCGCCTGGGCGCAGCCATGCGCATGGAGGGCAGCGAGCCGGTGCAGGGCGCGCTGGCCGACCTGTTCCACGCGCTTCCCGCCGCGGCGGGAAGCATCCACCTCACGGCGCTGCAGCTCGCGGCGCCGCGCCTCGGGCAACACGTCGCCGACGCGTTCCGCCGCCTCTGCCAGGGCCGGACCCTGGCGGCCGTGCACCCGTTGGCCACGCGCTGGTCGGTGCTTTGCCAGCCTTCGGCCGAGGTCCCCGCGCGGGTCCGCCGGACCAGCCCCGATGAGTCCAGGCGGCGCGCGACGCAGGTGGTGCAATCCCTGTGCGAGGGCGGCCCCCTGGAAGCTTCGCGGATGGAGCGCGAATTCCTGGAGCACTGCATTTCCTGCCAGGACAAGCTGGCTTTCATGCTTGCCACGCGTGAACTCCGCCGCCAGCAGGTGTGGCTGGCGGCCAGCTGGCAGCAGGCCGCCAGCTGGCTCGAGCAACATGACAGCAACGGCAGCCTGGATCGCGGCGCCAGCATCACCGTCGAGGGCGCTCTGGCCCCGAGCGACAGGGAGACAACTGCATGAACCACGACGCCGAATGGCTGACCCTTACGCCGCAGGGCGTGCTTCACGCCTTCGACCGGCCGGATCCGGATCCGGCACGCCGCGCCCTGCAGGGGCTGCTGGCCGGGCGCCAGGCGCCGACCCGCGCCGCCTGGTGCGAGACCGCGGGACCCGATGCGCCGGCAGTGCTGGCCGATGCGCTGGAGCGGCACTGGATACAGCCGCTGCGGCGCTGCGTGGCCGGACCCGACATCCGCCTGGATGATTTCGCCCAGCACGTGATCGCGCCGCTGTCGGGTGAGCGCCGCGCGGTACTGGCCTCGGAATCCGGATTCAGCCTTGGCCACGCCGGGCTCAGCCAGGACGAAGCCGATGCGACCGCCGCCGCAGCCGCCGACTTCTCAGGTTACGCACTCCGCCAAGGCCAGCGCGGCTGGGACGGCGCCCAGCGCAGCGTGTCGTTCTTCCGCGATCCGCAGATGCTGCTGCCCGAGTGGAGCTTCGTCCCGTTCTGGGTGGACGGCAGCGGCTACTGGCTGGCGATCGGCGGCGAGCCCCTGCTCAACAACCTGGCCATGGTCGAACTGGTGTGGAGCATCCGCCTGGCGGCCAACCGCTTCGCCGCGCCTGCATAACGCGGCGCGATCAGGGGGCAGGCTTGCCGGCGGCGTCCGCGTCAGCCGCCGGCGCCGGGGAATCCGTAGCGGGCAGCGCCACCATCGGTGGCGGCGCCTCGTAGCTGCGCGGCCCGAAGCCGAACATGCCGCCGCTTTCGCGCGACACGATCATCCGCACCATCGACGACGGCACCATTAGTTCCAGCGTGATGTCCTCGCCCGTGGGCATCCGGCCCTTCATCGTCAGCTCGATCAGCGCGCCACCGGTGTCGATCTCATCGCAGGGCACGTGCGGCCCCACCACGGGGCTGTCCTGGAGATAGGGTTTGATGGCGTCCCCGAGGGCTTCGAGCGCCTGCGGGAAGAAAAACACGGCGTAGCCGTCGCGGCCTTTCATCAGTGGTGGGCTCCCGGAATCGATGCCGGCATCTTCGCAGGTTGGTGCCACGACCGCGCCGCCGGGGTTGACAGATAGATATCATATTGATATCAAATCATCTCGCCTCGCTACCTCCACCGCACTCCCGGAGACCGCCATGAAGGAAAATCCCGTCCGCTCGTTCCCCGGCATCCCGATGCTGCTTGCGCTGCTCGCCATCGTCCTGGCCGGTGGCTGGCTCGTCTTCCAGGCCACGACCCCGGGTGGCACGGCCTTCCATCTGGTGGCCGGCATCATCGCCGCCGCCGTCGCCGGGCTCTGCCTCCTCGGCCTGTACATGGTCGAACCCAACCAGTCGGCGGTGCTGAGCCTGTTCGGCAAGTACGTCGGCACCGTCCACGAGAACGGCCTGCGCTGGAACAACCCTTTCTTCACCAAGCGCAAGGTCAGCTTGCGCATCCGCAACTTCGAAAGCGGCAAGCTCAAGGTCAACGAGCTCGATGGCAGCCCGATCGAGATCGCCGCGGTGATCGTGTGGAAGGTGGTCGATTCCGCGGAGGCCGTGTTCAACGTCGACGACTACGAAAGCTTCGTGCACATCCAGTCCGAGGCGGCGCTGCGCGGGATGGCCACCAGCTATCCCTACGACCAGCACGAGGACGGCCAGATGTCCCTGCGCAGCCATGCGGCCGAGATCTCCATCGAGCTCAAGCGGCACCTGGACGAGCGCCTGGGTTCCGCGGGCGTGGATGTCCTGGACGCGCGCATCAGCCACCTCGCCTACGCACCCGAGATCGCGCACGCGATGCTGCAGCGGCAGCAGGCCAATGCCGTGGTCGCGGCGCGCACGCGCATCGTCGCCGGCGCCTGCGGCATGGTGGAGCTGGCGCTGGCCGAACTCGAGCGCAGCGGCGTGGTCACGCTGGACGAAGAGCGCAAGGCCGCGATGGTCAGCAACCTGCTGGTGGTGCTGTGCAGCGACCGTGGCGCACAGCCAGTGGTCAACTCCGGCTCGCTGTACTGATGGCGCGCCGTGGCTGAGAAGAAGGCCTACCCGCTGCGCATCAACGCCGAGGTGCTGGCTGCGGTGCAGCGCTGGGCGGACGATGACCTGCGCAGCGCCAACGCGCAGATCGAATACCTGTTGCGCGACGCCCTGCGCAAGGCCGGGCGGCTGCCCGGACCGGACACGAAGAAAATGGAGGATCGCCAATGAGCGCTGCACACCGGAGCCACCGCGACGCCAGGACTGCGGGCGACGGTCCGCTGGCACTGGTCCAGGCGTCCCCGCGCGCGAAAGCCTGGCTGTTCGCGCTGGTGGTCGCGCTGCCGCTGGCGCTTGTCGGCATCGTTGAACTGTCCGGCGGCCGCGGTTCCGCCGAGGGCGGCACCGCCCTGGCGTGGCGGGCGGGCGCCGGCGTCGCCGGACTCTGCGTGCTGCTGTGGGCAGCGCTGGTCATCCTGGTGCGCCGTCACCGGCTGCGGTTCGACGCCGGCGGGATGGAGGTCGCAACCACCTTCTACAGCCGGCGCCTCGCCCTTGCCGAACTCGGCCTGGACGCCGCGCGCGTGGTCAACCTGGATGAGCGCCCCGACGTCCGGCCGATGCTGCGCACCAACGGCCTCGCCATTCCCGGCTTCCGCAGCGGCTGGTACCGCCTGCGCAACGGCCACCGCGCCCTGGTCGCCACCGCCGGTGGCCGGCGCCTGCTGTGGATCCCGACCGCCGCCGGCCACGACCTGCTGCTGCAGCCCGGGGACCCGCAGGCGCTGCTCGACCGGCTGCGCGCGATGGCGGCCGCCGCCACGAGCCGCTAGCCTCCCTGCCATGCGCGGCCACGCACCCATCCTCGCCAACACGCCGGACATCGAACTCTGGCCCGGCGGCCTGCTGCGCGCGCGCGGCAACCGCGACGCGCGCGCCCTGGCCCGCGCACGCACCGTCCTGCGGCGCAAGCGCGACGGCACCCTGCTTGCCGCCGACCTGCCCGAGGGCCTGTTGCCGCTGGTCCCGCGGCTGGCCCGCGAGCCCGGCCTGGATGCCGCCCTCGACGCCCTCGAGCACCCGCCACACCACGCCACGCGCAACGGCATCGACGCGGTGCCCAGCCTGCAGCCGACCGGCCTGCGCGCGCGCCTCGAGGCCCTGGACATCGACGGCGACGCCTACGCGGAGCGCACCGGGCTGGCACTGGAACCCGAACCGGCGTGGCTGGCATCCGCCGGCCACGACCGCTACCGCCGCGCCCTGTGGCTGCGCGTGGATGCGGCGCGCGGCTGGCGCCACCTGGTCGACGCCGCACGCCGCGACGGCATCGTGCTGGAAGCCGTCTCCGGCTACCGCAGCCACGACTACCAGGCCGGCATCATCGAGCGGAAGCGCGCCCGGGGGCTCGGGATCGCGGACATCCTGGCCGTCAATGCCGCCCCGGGCTGGTCGGAGCACCACTCGGGCTGCGCCGTCGACATCAGCGCCCCGGGCGAACCCGCCGCCGAGGAGTCCTTCGAGGCCACCCCCGCGTTCACCTGGCTCCAGGCCAATGCCGGCGCGCTCGGCTTCACCCTGAGCTACCCCCGTGGCAACCCCCACGGTATCGTGTACGAGCCCTGGCACTGGCGCTTCGGAAACAGCTCGCGCGACGATTGAGAATGCGGCCGGCTGCAGCTACATTGGATGCCAAGGAAACATCGTAGCCACCAGTACCCCCGCGCCCCGGCCGACGCGAGTCGCCCGGGGCGCGCTGCTGCGGCAAACGCATTGCAGGAGACGCACGCGTGAACACCCGACCCAAGATCACCATCTCCACGCTGGACTCGGAGCGCCTGGAAGCGCTGCTCGAGTCCCTTCCCGACGGCGCCTTCCCCGGCCGCGACGCGCTCGAAGCCGAGCTGCTGCGCGCCGACGTGGTCCCGCCCAAGGACGTCCCCGGCACCACGGTCACCATGAATTCGACCGTGCGCTTCCGCGTGGGCCCGGACGAGAGCTTCCA
Source organism: Luteimonas sp. A534 (assembly GCF_054072805.1). NCBI lineage: Bacteria > Pseudomonadati > Pseudomonadota > Gammaproteobacteria > Lysobacterales > Lysobacteraceae > Luteimonas > Luteimonas sp. A534. Next base: position 414,255 of record NZ_JBSVRR010000003.1, on the reverse strand, counting down.
GCTCACCCTGGTCTACCCGCGCGACGCCAACGGCAGCGCCGACCGCATTTCCGTGCTCGCACCCGTCGGCAGCGCCCTGCTGGGCCTGTCCCAGGGCGACGAGATGGAATGGCCCAAGCCCGGCGGCGGCAGCATCAAGGTGCTGATCGAGGAAGTGACCTACCAGCCCGAACGCGCCGGCGAATACCACCGCTGAGGTCGACGGCCGCCAGCAGGCGGCGAACCGTCAGGCGCCGCTGGCGCCCAGCACTTCGCGCAGGAAGGGCACGGTCACCCGCCGCTGCGCGGCCAGCGAGGCCCGGTCCAGCGCATCCAGCTGGGCGGTGAGCCCCGCGAGGTCGCGCCCCGCGCGCCGCAGCAACCACGTGATCGCGGCCTCGTCGAACTGGAGGCCGCGGCGCCGTGCGCGCAGGCGCAGCACCTCGGCGCGGCCGACGTCGTCCAGCGGCTGCAGGGCGATGCGCGCGCACTGCGCCAGGCGCGAGCGCAGGTCGGGCAGCCCGAGCGGCAGCGTTCCCGGCGCCGCCGTGGCCGTATAGAGCACGCCGCCCCCCGCGGCGCGCGCACGGTTGTGGAAATCAAACAGCGCGAGCTCGTCGTCGCGGCGTCCGGCGATCGCCTCGAGCCCGTCCAGCGCCACCAGCCCCAGTCCGTCCAGCGCTTCCAGCGCCTGGTCCAGCCGCCCTGCCGCGGTCACCAGCGGCAGGTAGGCCGCACCGCGTCCAGAGGTTTCGACAGCGGCGCAGGCGGCCAGCGCCAAGTGGGTCTTGCCGGTGCCCGGTGCACCGTCCAGGTACAGCCAGCCGCCGCTGCCGGCGGCCAGCGCCTGCAACTGTGCGAGCGCGCCAGGCGGCGCGCCGACGAAGGTTTCGAAACGCTGGTCGGGTGGGTAGCGCAGCGCCAGCGGCAGCTGCCTGCTCACGCGTCGTCGCGGCCCGGCCCGGAGTCCGTGCCCACCAGGATCTCCGGGGCGTCGCCCGCGCGGCCCGCGTAAAGCCGGCTCGCGGTGTAGCGCTCGTGCGCGAAGCGCAGCAGGACGTTCACCACCGCTGCCGCCGGCAGCGCGATCAGCATGCCGACGAAGCCGAACAGCACCCCGCCGGCCATCACCGCGAAGATCACCGCCACCGGATGCAGGCCGATCCGGTCGCCGACAAGCTTCGGCGTCAGCCAGTAGCTCTCGATCACCTGGCCGAGCGTGAACACCACGGCCACGCCCAGCAGGTGCTTCCAGTCCCCGTATTCGATCAGCGCCGCGACCACGCCGAGCACGATGCCGGTGGCCGGACCGATGTAGGGGATGAAGGTGAACAGCCCGGCGATCAGGCCGATCAGCAGGCCCAGCTCCAGGCCCACCAGCCACAGGCCGATGCCGTACATCACGCCCAGGATCACCATCACCAGGAACTGTCCGCGCAGGAAGCCGCCGAGCACCTCGCTGGATTCGCGCGCCAGGCGCGTCGCCGTCGCGACGTGGTCGCGCGGGATCATCGACTCGATGCGTTCGACCATGCGGTCCCAGTCGCGCAGGAAGAAGAACGTGATCACCGGCAGCAGCACGATGTTCGCCACCCAGGTCAGCATGGCGACGCCGGAGCGGGAGACCACGCCCAGCGCGGTGGCGGCGATGCCGCCGGCGCGTTCTGAGTGCTCGCGGAAGTACTCCATCAACCGCTCGGGGTCCATCCAGCCATCGATGTCGATCCCGGTACGCGCCTCCAGCCAGGGCAGCGCGGTCTGCAGCGTCCAGTCCCAGTAGCCCGGCAGGGCTTCGCCCAGCGTGCGGACCTGCGCCACGATCAAGGGCACCAGGATCACCAGCGCAAGCACCAGGAACAGCAGCATCACGGTGAACACCATCACCACGGCCACGTTGCGCGAGCGCCCGGACTGCTCGAGGCGATCGACCAGCGGATCGCCCATCCAGGCCAGCAGCGCGGCAAGCACGAACGGCGTCAGCACCGCGCCCAGCCGCCAGACCAGCCAGCCGACCGCGAACAACAGCAGTGCCCATTGCAGGCGCACGAGGAAGCGCGAAACCACCTGGTCGGCGTGTTCGTTCATGGGTCCGGGCCTCAGCGCAGGTGGAACTCGGGCGGCACGCCCTCGATGTTGGCGCCGGATTCGACCAGGATCGCGTCGTCAAGCACGCGGCGGAAACCCTCGAGTCCGGTCAGCAGGTCGAGCTCCAGCTCCAGGCTGTTCGGCGTTGCGCGCAACGGCCGGATCCCGCGCACCACCGAAGTCGACTGCAGCCACGAGGACAGGCGCACGAAATCGTTGCTGCTGTTGATCCCGGTCACCACCATGCGCTCGATGGCGGGTTCGCCCACGGGGCTGGCCTTGGCGTAGCGGCGCACCAGGGCATCGGCTGCGCCGTCCGCACCCGAGGCGATGACGCGGCGGGCGAGCGCGTCTTCGTTCGACCAGGTCGCCAGCACGCGGCCGTCGTCGACGAAGGTCCAGTCGGCCTTCCAGCCCGCACCTGCGCGGTAGAGCTTGCCGATCAGCTGCATCGGCGGGCGGTAGCGCGCGGACAGCCGCGATACCGCAGCGGTGTCGCCGCGCCAGATCGCGCCCACCACGGCCTTCTCCGCGGCACTGCCACCCGGCAGCCCCAGGCGGTAGCCACGTTCGATGGCACGGTCGAGCACCGGCCGGGCGACGTTGTTCTGCCCCACGGCGACCAGGCGCGGGCCGCTGCCGTCATCGATCGCCAGCCACAGCACCGGCTTGGGACGGGGCTCCGGCCAGACAGGCAGGCCCAGCGCGCCGGCGATGGCATTGACGTCTTCCTCGCGGAAGCGCACCACCAGCATCGTGGTGTAGGTCGGCGAACCCGCGGCCGAACGGCCCTCGTCCTGGCGGTAGTCGTAGCCCTCGACGAAGTCCCCGGCGCGGCGCAGTTCGCGCGAGACGCCGGGACGGTTGGCGACCCCGGCGTCGCCGGACATCTTGCCCAGCACCTGCGCCAGCGCCCGGGCGAAGCCCGACTGGCGCGCGGATTCAGCCTGGCTCCCGACCGCGACCTCGGCCTGGTACATGCCGCTGGCCCCGGCGCGGTCGCCCTCCATGCGCTGCGCGTGCGCCCATCCGGGGAGCAGCAGCGCAAGCAGCAACGTGATCAGCAACGCCTTGGGCATCATCGTTCCAGGGACCGTGTCAGGCCGGAATGGTGCCGCAGCGGCGCCCCCGCGTCCATGAAGACGGCTCCGGGACTGCTAAAATCGACGCTTTCCCGCTCCGGCGAGCCATCGTGACCAGCCCCACTCCGCTGACCTACCGTGATGCAGGCGTCGATATCGATGCCGGCAATGAAGTCGTCGAACGCATCAAGCCGCTGGTGAAGCGGACCTTCCGCCCCGAGGTGATGGGCGGCCTGGGCGGCTTTGGCGCGCTGTTCGACCTCTCGGGCAAGTACCGGGAGCCGGTGCTGGTCTCGGGCACCGACGGCGTCGGCACCAAGCTCAAGCTCGCGCAGCAGCTCGGCCGCCACGACACGATCGGCATCGACCTGGTGGGCATGTGCGTGAACGACGTGCTGGTGCAGGGCGCCGAGCCGCTGTTCTTCCTCGACTACTTCGCCACCGGCAAGCTCGACATCGACACCACGGTGGCCGTGGTCGGCGGCATCGCCAAGGGCTGCGAACTCGCCGGTTGCGCGCTGATCGGCGGCGAGACCGCCGAGATGCCGGACATGTACGGCCCGGGCGAGTACGACCTGGCGGGCTTCACCGTCGGCGCCGTGGAGAAGTCCGAACTGCGCGACGGCGGCCGCGTCGCTGCCGGCGACGTGCTGATCGGCATCGCCTCCAGCGGCCCGCATTCCAACGGCTACTCGTTGGTCCGCCGCATCTACGACCGCGCCGGCCGCCCCGGCGATGTCGACCTCGACGGCGTGCGCCTGGAAGACGCGCTGATGGCGCCGACCGCGCTGTACGTGAAGCCGGTGCTGGAACTTCTGCGCGGGGCCGAAGGTGCGTCGATCCACGCCATGGCGCATATCACCGGTGGCGGCCTGACCGAGAACATCATCCGCGTGGTGCCCGATGGCCTGGCGCTGGACATCGATGCCGGTGCCTGGACGATGCCGGCGGTGTTCGACTGGCTGCAGCGCGAAGGCGCGGTGGCGCGCGAAGAGATGTGGCGCACCTTCAACTGCGGCATCGGCTTCGTGCTGGTGGTCGATCCCGCGCGTGCGGCGGCGGTGTCCGCGGCGCTCGACGCGCTGGCACTGGCGCACTGGACGATCGGCAGCGTGGCACCGGCAACTGCCGGCACGGCGCGCGTGCGCATCGGCTGAGCGCGATGGCAGTGGCCCCCACGACCCCGCGCCTGGCGGTGCTGGCCTCGGGGCGCGGCAGCAACCTGCAGGCGATCCTCGACGCAATCGCTGACGGCCGCCTGGACGCGCGCGTGGCCGGCGTCTTCGGGGATCGCCCCAAAGCCGTGGCGCTGCAGCGCGCGCGCGATGCGGGCATTCCGGCGCGCGGCCTGCGGCCGCGGGATTTCACCGAACGCCGTGACTACGATGCCGCGCTGTTCGCCGCGGTCGCCGCCGTGGAGCCCGACTTCATCGTCTGCGCCGGCTACATGCGCCTGCTCGGCGCCGAGGCGCTCGAACCCTGGCAGGGCAGGATCATCAACATCCACCCGTCGCTGCTGCCGGACTTCAAGGGATTGGACACGCACGCGCGGGCGCTGGAAGGCGGCGTCGCCGAGCATGGCGCCAGCCTGCACTACGTCACCGCCGACCTCGATGGCGGCCCAGTGATCGCGCAGGCGCGGGTCCCTGTCCTGCCCGGTGACGATGCCGACGCACTGGCCGCGCGCGTGCTCGCGGTGGAACACCCGCTGATGCTGGCGACGCTGCAAATGCTGTGTGCTGGTCGCATCACCCTGCGCGACGCCACGGTCGAACTCGACGGACAGGCGCTCAAGGCCCCGCTTCAGCTGGCATCCAACCGCCTGCGGGCATGATCCGGTCCTTCATGGACACCCCCACTCCCCTCCTGCCCCTGGCCCTCGCGCTGGCCTTGGCGACCACGTTCGGCAGCGCGCCGACGCGCGCCGGGGACACTGCGGCCGCCGCTGCGGCCACGACGGCGGACGGTGGCGCGGGCGTCGATGCCCCCGCCGCGGTGGAATCCGTCGATGCGCACGAACTCCAGCCCTTCGTCGCCACCTACGACGCGTGGAACGAAGGCAAGCCCGCCGGCACCGCCAACATGGCGCTGGCGCGCATCGACGGGCACTGGAGGGTTGACCTCGACATCACCGGCAACCGCGGCCTGGCGCGCTGGATCCGCCTGGATATCGACCAGGGCACGGTCTTCGACGAAGTCGACGGCAAGTACCGCCCGTTGCGCCAGGACACGCAACGCAAGGCGCTGTTCATGGGCCGCGAGGTCGAAGGTGTCTACGACTGGCAGGCCGGCGTCGCGCGCTGGAGCGGCGACATCAAGCCCGAACGCCGCAAGCCCGTGCCGCTGCAGGACGGCGACATGAGCGGGCTGCTGATCAACCTGGCCATCATCCGCGACGCCCTGCCCGGACGCAGCCTGAGCTATCGCTTCGTCGACGGCGGCCGCGTGCGCCAGCACGAGTACACGGTGGCCGAGGCCGCTGAATACCTCGAGGTCGACGGCCTGTCGTACGAAGCCATGCGGGTTTCACGCACCAACGGCGGCAACGATGAAACCATCGTGTGGGTGGCGCGCGGCGTGCCGACGCCCATCCGCATCCTGCAGCGCGAAAACGGCGAAGACGCCATCGACCTGCGCCTGGTCGCATATCAAGGAGCCCCCTAGATGCAGAACCTGAAGTCCATCCGCGGCCGTGCCGCGCTCGTCGCCTCCGGCTTGCTGCTGGCCCTCTCCGCCGCGCCCGCGCTTGCGATCGAGGCCTTCACCGCCGACTACCAGGCCAACTACATGGGCATGGAAGCAACCGCGACCATGAGCCTCGCCAGTGCCGGCCAGGACCGCTGGGAGTACCGCATCGACATCGGCGGCATGGGCGCCGAACTCGCGCAGAGCACCGTGTTCGAAATCGACGGCGACGCGTGGCGCCCGCTGAAGAGCGTCGACAGCCAGCGCGGCACCAGCGGCCTGGCGGCGATGCTGGTCAAGCGCAAGACGGTCACCGCCGACTACGACTGGGGTCGCGGCGAAGCACGCTGGACCGGAGACGTGAAGGACGACCGCGCCGGCCCGGTGAAGCTGCGCGCGGGTGACCTCGACGGCATGCTGATGAACCTGGTGCTGGTGCGCGACGTGGCTGCGGGCAAGCCGCTCAACTACCGCCTGGTCGAGGACGGCCGGGTCAAGCGCCAGAACTTCGAAGTCGCCGGCCAGGAAACGATCCAGGTCGGCGGCAAGTCACACGAGGCCACGCGCGTCGTGCGCAGGGACGGCAAGCGCGAGATCATCGCGTGGGTCGTGGACGGCCTGCCGGTGCCGGCGCGGGTACTGCAGCGGCGCGATGGCAAGGACCACATCGATCTGCGGCTGACCGCGGTGCGCTGACGCGCCTCACCGGCAGCACGAACCGGGGCCCTGCGATGCAGTGCCCTCTTCGTTTCAGTCGATCCGCTGGATCCGCGCACCAAGACCAGACAGCTTCCGCTCGATGTGCTCGTAGCCGCGATCCAGGTGGTAGATGCGGTCGATCAGCGTCTCGCCTTCGGCGACCAGGCCCGCCAGCACCAGTGATGCCGACGCGCGCAGGTCGGTCGCCATCACCGGCGCCCCGCTGAGGCGCTCGACGCCGGTGACCTTGGCCCGGTTGCCATCGATCTGGATGTCCGCACCCAGCCGCATCAGCTCGTTCACGTGCATGAAGCGGTTTTCGAAGATCGTCTCGTCGATCGTCGCCACGCCCTCGGCGATGCAGTCCAGGGCCATGAACTGCGCCTGCATGTCGGTCGGGAACGCCGGGTGCGGCGCGGTGGTGATGTCGACGGCACGCGGACGGCGGCCACGCATGTCGATGGTGATGCGGTCGCGATCGATGGCGATGTCGCCGCCGGCCGCGGCCAGCCGCTCCAGCACCGCGTCCATGGTGTCCGGCCGCGCATGGGTGATCGTGACGCGCCCGCCGGTGATTGCGCCTGCGACAAGGAAGGTGCCAGCCTCGATGCGGTCGGCGACCACGTCGTGCCGCGCGCCGTGCAGCCGGTCGACGCCGTGCACGACGATGCGCGAACCGCCCGCGCCTTCGATGTCCGCGCCCATCGCCAGCAGGCAGTCGGCGAGGTCGACGATCTCGGGCTCGCGCGCGGCGTTGTCGATGACCGTCGTGCCCTGCGCCAGCGTGGCCGCCATCAGCAGGTTCTCGGTGGCGCCGACGCTGACCGTGTCGAAGGCGACATGGGCGCCCTGCAGGCGGCCGGCGCGGGCGTTGATGAAACCGTGCTCGACGGTGATGCGCGCGCCGAGTGCCTCGAGCGCACGGATGTGCAGGTCGACCGGGCGCGAGCCGATCGCGCAGCCGCCGGGCAGCGCGACTTCGGCGGCGCCATGGCGTGCCACCAGCGGCCCGAGCACCAGCACCGAGGCGCGCATCGTGCGCACCAGCTCGTAGGGCGCGATGTGGCTGTTGACGCCGCGGGGATCCACCACCACGTGGCTGCCGTCGGCGTCATGGGTGACGCCCGCGCCGAGTCCGTCGAGGACGCGCGCGGTGGTGACCACGTCATGCAGGTGCGGGACGTTGCCGATCTCCACCGGCTCGTCGGCCAGCAGGGTCGCGCACAGGATCGGAAGCACGGCGTTCTTGGCGCCGGACACGCGGATCTCACCCTCCAGGGGCACTCCGCCACTCACCAAGATCTTCTGCATCAGGCGGACCGGTGCTCGTCGGGGGTCTGCGTCCGCAGGGCCAGGGCGTGGATCTCGTTGCCCATCAGCGCGCCCAGGGTGGCGTAGACCATGCGATGGCGGGCCAGCGGCAGGCGACCGCCGAAATCCGGGTGCACCACCAGCGCCTCGAAATGCACGCCGTCGTCGCCACGAACATCGACATCGGCGCCCGGCAGGCCCTGCTCGATGAGTTTGCGGATGGTGTCTGCGTCCAAGGGGTTCTTCCCGTAATGAAGGGCAAATGAGCGGCCGTCCAGCGCCGGCGCAAAGGCGCGCAGGCCACGGGACAATCCGCGTAAGATGAACGGGTTAGCCTAACAAAAAAAGGGTCCGGCCCGGAAATGTCCGGCAGCAGCCACCAGCCAGCCAGCGCCGTCGGCGCGCACGATTTCGCGGCCAGCGGCCGCCGTGTATTCGAGATCGAGGGCCGGGGCCTGGCCGCCGTGGCCGCCCGCATCGACGGCGACTTTTCCCGCGCCTGCGCCCTGCTGCTCGCCTGCCGCGGACGCGTGGTCTGCACCGGCATGGGCAAGTCCGGCCACGTGGCCCGCAAGATCGCCGCCACCTTCGCGTCCACCGGCACGCCCGCGTTCTACGTCCACCCCGGCGAAGCCGGCCACGGCGACCTGGGCATGGTTACCGACGCCGACGTCGTGCTGGCGCTCTCGTACTCCGGCGAATCCGACGAAGTGCTGCAGCTGCTCCCGGTGCTCAAGCGCCAGGGCAACCCGCTGGTGTCCCTGACCGGACGCGTCGGCTCGACGCTGGCCAGCGCCGCCGCCGTGCACCTGGACGTCAGCGTGCCCGAAGAGGCCTGCCCGCTGCACCTGGCGCCGACGTCGAGCACCACCGCCTCGCTGGCCATGGGCGACGCACTGGCCGTGGCCCTGCTCGAGGCCCGCGGCTTCACCGCCGACGACTTCGCGCGCTCGCACCCCGCCGGCGCGCTCGGCCGCCGCCTGCTGCTGCACATCGCCGATGTCATGCACACCGGCGATGCCGTGCCCTGCGTGCCCGCGCACGCCACCGTCAGCGAAGCGCTGGCCGAAATCAGCCGCAAGATGCTGGGCATGACCGCGGTGGTCGACGACGACGGCCGCCTGCTTGGCCTGTACACCGACGGCGACCTGCGCCGCAGCCTCGATGCCGGCATCGACGTGCGCACCACGCCCATCTCCGAAGTGATGACGCGCAGCCCGCGCACCATCGGCCCCGACGCGCTGGCAGCGGAAGCCGCGCAGCTGATGGAGGCGCACAAGATCGGTGGCCTGGTGGTCGTGGAGGACGACGGCCGCGTGGCCGGCGCCCTGAATATTCACGACCTGTTGCGTGCACGCGTGGTGTGATCACGTGTTCATGCCTGCCCACAGCCGCCCCGCTCCGTCCACCGAATTGCTCGCACGCGCCGCGCGCATCCGCCTGGCGTGTTTCGACGTCGATGGCACCCTGACCGACGGACGCCTGTACATCGCGGCCGATGGCACCGAGACCAAGGCCTTCCACGTCCACGACGGCCTTGGCCTGTCGCTGCTGCTCCGCGCCGGCATCGCGGTGGTGTTCGTGACCGCGCGTTCCAGCGCGGCGGCCGAGATCCGCGCCCGCGACCTCGGCGTCGAAGCCCACACCGGCATCAAGGACAAGCTCGCCTGCGTCGAAGGCCTGCGCACGCGCATGGGCCTGGCCGCCGACGAGGTCGCCTTCATGGGCGACGACCTCACCGATCTGGCGGTGCTGTCCGCCGCCGGCCTGGCAGCCGCGCCTGCCGATGCGCAGCCGGCGATCCTCGGCCACGTGCACTGGCAATCCGCGCACCGTGGCGGCGAAGGCGCGGCGCGCGAGTTCTGCGAGCTGCTGCTGGCCGCCCGTGGCGACGCCGGCGCCGGTGGCGATGCCGCGGGGGCAGGCCAGTGAACTGGCGCGGCGCCCTGATCATCGTGCTGCTGGTGGCCGCGATCGCCAGCGGCTGGTCGGCCTGGCGACAGCGCGCGGAAGCCCCCGCGGCCGCAGGTGCGAGCGACCGTTCCGATTACGTGCTGGAGGATTTCGAGCTGGTCTCGCTCGACAACGACGGCAACGAGGCGTTCACCCTGCGCGCGCCGCACCTGCACCGCGACCCGGTGGACGAAACCATGTCCCTCCGCGAGCCGCTGTTCCTGCTTCCCGAAGACGGCGGCGAGCTGTACTGGGACCTGCGTGCCGCCACCGGCTGGATCAGCGCCGACAGCGAACGGATGCGCCTGGAGGGCCAGGTCGTCGCCCTCTCCGACCCGGCTGGCGACCGCGCGATGCGCCTGGACACCGAGGCCCTCGAAGTCCTGCCCCGCCAGCGCCGCGCCAGCAGCGACCTCGCCGTGACCATCACCCAGCCCGGCACTACAATGCGCGGCACCGGCATGGAAGTCGACCTGGCCGACAAGCGCTTCCAGCTCACCTCCAAGGTCCACACCACTTATGTCCCCACGCGCCGTTAGCCTCACGACGTTCCTGGCACTGGCCGCAGCCGTCGCCGTGGCGCCCGCCTGGGCGAAATCGACCGATCGCAACCAGCCGATGGACCTCACCTCCAACAGCAACGACTGTTCGGTGGGCGACGACGGCGGCCCCTGCGTCTTCACCGGCAACGTGCGCATCGTGCAGGGCACGCTGGACGTGCGCGCCGCCAAGGCCGACGTGCGCCGCGGCGGCGGCGACATCCAGAAGGTCATCCTTACCGGGGCGCCCGTGCGCCTGAAGCAGGACCTCGACGGCGGCGGCTCGATCGATGCCACCGCCAGCAACGTCGACTACGACCTGCAGACCGAGACCGTGGTCTTCACCGGCAACGTCGAGATCAACCAGCCCGGCCGCGGCACCATGGGCGGCGGGCGCATCGTTTACAACATGCGGACCGGGCGGGTCCAGGGCGGCGGCGAGGAAGGCGGCCAGGTCCGCACCCGCATCCTTCCCAAGGGCGCCAAGGCCGACCAGGGCGGCAACTGATGCTGGTCGCCGAAGGCCTGCGCAAGCGCTACCGCCAGCGCGAAGTCGTGCGCGAATTCGGGCTGACGCTCGACGCCGGCGAGGTCGTCGGCCTGCTCGGCCCCAACGGCGCCGGCAAGACCACCTGCTTCTACATGATCGTCGGCCTGGTGCCGGCCGATGCCGGGCGCATCGTCCTTGACGGCCGCGACATCACCGGCGAACCCATGTACCGCCGCGCCCGCCTGGGCGTGGGCTACCTGCCGCAGGAACCCTCGGTGTTCCGCAAGCTGTCGGTGGCCGACAACATCAAGCTGGTGCTCGAACTGCGCAAGGACCTCGACCGCAAGGGCCGCGAGGACGAACTCGAGTCGCTGATGGACGAACTGCAGGTGACCCACGTCGCCGGCCAGAACGGCGCCAGCCTGTCGGGCGGTGAGCGCCGCAGGGTCGAGATCGCACGTGCGCTGGCGGCCCGGCCACGCCTGATCCTGCTCGACGAACCCTTCGCCGGCGTCGACCCGATCTCCGTCGGCGAGATCCAGCGCATCGTCCGCCACCTCAAGAACCGGGGCATCGGCGTACTCATCACCGACCACAACGTCCGCGAGACCTTGGGCATTTGCGACCGCGCGTATATCCTCAATGAAGGCAGCGTGCTCGCGCAGGGGGCTCCGGACGCGCTGCTGGCCGACCCGGACGTGCGCCGGGTCTACCTGGGGGATTCCTTCCGGCTGTAAGCCGGCGGGCGCCCCCGCCTGATCGGGGACACCGTGAAACCTCGCCTGCAGACATCGCTGGGACAGCACCTGGTACTGACGCCGCAGCTGCGCCAGGCCCTGCATCTCCTGCAGCTTTCGATGCCCGAGCTAGAGCTCGAGATCACCGAGGCGGTCGAGAGCAATCCGCTGCTGGAATGGGACGAAACGGCTCCGCCGTCGTCTGCGGATGAGGCCTCCGGATCCCACGGCGACGACGCCCGCGCAGACGGAAACGACGATGCCGCCCAGGACGCCTGGGACGACGACCGCGACGTCGCCTGGGACGAAAGCTACGGTAGCGGTGGCGGCAGTGGTGGCGGCGACGACCAGGACGGCGACGCCTCCGAGCGCATCGCCCAGTCCGAGACCCTGCGCGACCACCTCCTCTGGCAGCTCAACCTCAGCCACCTGTCGCCACGCGAGCTCGCCATCGGCGTGGCGCTGGTCGACGCCATCGACGATGACGGCTACCTGCGCGAACCGCTGTCCGCGATCGCCGAGGCACTGGCACCGGAGCTTCGCTGCAACGAGGACGAGATCGCGGCGGTGCTGCGCACGGTGCAGCGCCTGGACCCGACCGGCGTGGGTGCACGCGACCTCGGCGAGTGCCTGCTGCTGCAGCTCGACACCCTGCCCGAAGACACTCCCGGCCGCGACGTCGCCCGCCGCGCGGTGGCGACGCTGATCGAGCGCCTGGCCAAGCTGGGCACCGATGGCGTCGCCGAGGCGCTGGGCTGCAGCAGGGAGGATGCGGTCGCCGCGCTGCAGTTGATCCGCGGCCTCGACCCGCGCCCGGGCGCCGGCATCGGGGGCATGCCACACGACACCTACGTGGTTCCCGACTGCAGCATCGCGCGCCACAACGGCGTCTGGCGGGTCACGCTGGCGGGCGGCCGCCATTCCCGCCTGACCATCCACCGCGGTTACGAGCAGATGCTGCAGCACACCGCAGGCACCGATGCAGGCTACCTGCGCGGCCGCCTGCAGGAGGCGCGCTGGCTGCTGAAGAACATCGAGGCCCGTGGCGAAACCCTGCTCAAGGTGGTCCGTTGCCTGGTGCGGGAGCAGTCGGGCTTCCTCGAGTTCGGCGGCCAGGCACTGCGCCCGTTGACGCTGCGCGAAGTCGCCGCGCAGATCGGCATGCACGAATCCACCGTCTCCCGGGCGGTGTCGCGCAAGTACGTGCACACGCCGCGGGGCACCATTCCCCTTCGTGCCTTCTTCGCTTCGGGCATCGACACCGGTGGCGGCGGCGAGGCCTCCAGCATCGCCATCCAGGACATGATCCGCCGCCTGGTCGAAGCCGAGGACCCGCGCAAGCCGCTGTCCGACGCGCGCCTGGCGGACCGGCTCAAGGACAGCGGTGTCCCTGTGGCACGACGCACCGTCGCCAAGTATCGCGAAGCACTGAACATCCCGTCATCGCACGAACGCGTGCGCATCGCCTGAACTCCGTGTGGCCGCTTCCCGCCCCCGGGGGGCTGGGTTAACCTGTCCGTGACAACCACCGCGCCGCCATGCGCGATGCTGTGGTCCCCACGGAGAAAGGAGGTTGCGATGCTCATCGAGACCCACGGCCAGCAGATGGACGTCACCCCGGCCCTGCGCGACTACGTTGAAACCAAGCTTGGCAGGCTGTCGCGCCTCTACGATCCACCGCTGCAGGTCCGCACCCAGCTCAGCATCGACAAGCCCGACCATCGCGCCGAAGCCACGGTCATCGTCGCCGGCAAACCTCTCCACGCCGACGCCCGCGCGGCCGACATGTATGCCGCCATCGACCTCCTCGCCGACAAGCTCGACCGCATGCTGGTCAAGGAAAAGAAGAAGATGATCGACCAGCACCGTCGCGGCGGGAATCCGGTGCGCGACGGCGAGTTCGGCTGAAGCCGGCGATCGAAGGCCCGGGGGATGCCTTACACCGACCTGCTCACCGCCGGCCGCATCGTGCAAGTGGTGGAACCCGGTAACCGTGACCAGGTGCTGGATGTCGCCGCCCGCCTGCTGGGCGGCGGCTCGCCGGCGCTGACCCCGGCGATCGCGGATGGCCTGCGCCGGCGCGAAGCGGTCGGCAGCACCGGCATCGGCCGCGGCGTAGCGATTCCGCACTGCCGCAGCGATGGCTGCCGCGAGCCGATGGCGGCCTTCCTCCGGCTGGCCAATCCGGTGGATTTCGACGCCCGTGACGGCGAGCCCGTGGACTTGGTCTTCGCGATGGCGGTTCCGGGCGACCACGCCCAGCAGCAGCACCTCGACACCCTCTCCGAACTCGCAGGCCGCTTCGCCGACGCCGGTTTCCGGGAGTCGGTGCGCGGCGCACCCGACATCGCCGCGCTGCGCGCCCTGCTGCTGCAGAACGACGCCCCCCGGCGGACAGGGTCGGGATGAGGGCGGTCGTCACCGCACAGGGATTGTTCGACCAGCTCAAGGACCGGTTGGAGCTGCGCTGGCTGGCCGGCCAGGCCGGCGCGTCGCGGCAGCTGGAATCGGTCGACGCCGTATCGCGACGGCCGTCGCTGGCCGGCTACCTCAACATCATCTATCCCAACAAGGTGCAGATCCTCGGCGGCGAAGAGCTCGCCTGGCTGGATGGGCTGGAGCCGCGGCAGCGCTGGGAAACGCTGGAGAAGATCCTGCAGTTCAGCCCGTTGGCGCTGGTGGTCAACAAGGGCCAGCCCTGCCCCGAGGACCTGGTCAAGATGGCCGAGGAATCGGGCATCGCGCTCTGGGCGTCGCAACGCCGCGGCCATGAGCTCTACAACGTCCTGCAGTACCACCTCGCCGGCGCGCTTGCACCCCGGGTCACGCTGCACGGCGTGTTCATGGAGATCTATTCCATCGGCGTGCTGATCACCGGCGAGTCCGGGACCGGCAAGAGCGAGCTCGCGCTGGAACTGGTCACCCGAGGCCACCGCCTGGTTGCCGACGACGCGCCGGAGTTCGCGCAGCTCGCGCCCGACGTGCTCGACGGCACCTGCCCGGAGCTGCTGCAGGACCTGCTCGAACTGCGCGGCCTGGGCGTGCTCAACATCCGCGAGATGTTCGGCGATACCGCGGTGAAGCGGAACAAGTACCTGCGCCTGGTCGTCCACCTCGCGCGGCCGGACAGCGCCCATGATGCGCGCGACCCCAGCGGCATGGTCCGGCTCACCGGTGACCTCGGCTCGCGGCGCGTGCTCGACCTCGACGTACCGATGATCACGCTGCCGGTGATGCCGGGGCGCAACCTGGCGGTCCTCACCGAGGCCGCCACCCGCGTGCACGTGCTGCGCTCCAAGGGCGTGGATCCCGCCGCGGCCTTCCTCGCCCGCCATTCGCACTTCCTGGAACGGAGCACACAGTGAGGAGCACACCGTTGAGAAGCACGCCGTTGAGAAGCACGCCATGAACGCCGCCGGCAATTCGCTGATCATCGTCAGCGGCATGTCCGGGAGCGGCAAGACCGTCGCCCTGAACACCTTCGAGGACCTCGACTTCTACTGCGTCGACAACCTCCCGGCCGAACTGCTGCCCGATTTCGTGCGCAGCGCCACCCATCCCGAACGGGCGTCGCAGAAGCTCGCGGTGGGCATCGACGTGCGCAGCCGCGGCGACCTCGCCAACATCCCGGAATGGCTGTCCGCCGTCGGCGCGATGGGCTTCGACCCCAAGCTGGTCTTCTTCGACACCGCCGACGCCGTGCTGCTCAAGCGCTATGCCGACACCCGCCGCCGGCATCCGCTCACCCGCCTGGGGCTGGCACTGTCGGACGCGATCGCGCTGGAGCGCCAGGTGCTCCGGCCACTGAGTTCGCTGGCCGACGTCATCATCGACACCAGCGAACTCAACGTGCACCAGCTGCGGCGCCGGGTGCTGACCGACCTCGGGCTGAGCATGGACTCGTCGCTGTCGCTGCTGTTCGAGTCCTTTGCCTACCGCCGCGGCGTGCCGCCGGACGCGGACTTCGTGTTCGATGCGCGGGCGTTGCCCAACCCGCACTGGGATGCGCGCCTGCGGCCGCTGTCGGGACGCGACCCACCGGTGCGCGAGTATTTCGCGAAGGAGGCCGATGTCACCGAGTTCCTGCAGCAGGTCAATGCCTTCCTGGACGCCTGGCTGCCGCGCATGCACTCGTCCACGCGCAGCTATGTCACCGTGGCCTTCGGCTGCACCGGCGGCCGGCACCGCTCCGTATTCCTCGCCGAGGCCGCGGCGGCGCACGCCCGCCAGCAGGGCTGGAGCGAAGTCGCCACCCACCACCGCGAGCTCGACTGAGCCCCGCAACGGCGCCCCGCGCAGCCGGCGCTTCCTGAGGGTCGCGCCGCTCTGCTAATTTGTAGCGATGGCCGCCGGCATCCTCCTCGTGACACACCTTGGCATCGGCACCGCGCTGGCGGCGGTGGCGGGCCGCCTGCTGGGTCCGCTGCCGCTGGCGGTGGAGGTCTTCGAGGTGTCCTTCGACGCCGATCCGGACGCCGTGCTGCCGGCCGCGAGTGCGGCGCTGCGGCGCGCCGACAGCGGCGACGGGGTCCTGCTGCTGACCGACCTCTACGGTGCCACCCCGGCCAACATCGCCTCGCGCCTGGCGCACCTGGGCACCCCCGTGCGCCGCGTGTCCGCGCTCAGCCTGCCCATGCTGCTGCGGGTGCTCAACTATCCCGAGCTGCCGCTCGATGAACTGCCCGCGGTGGCCGCCGCCGGCGCGCGCAATGGAGTGCTGCACGATGACGCATGAGGCAGGCCGGCCATGATCGAACGCGAACTCACCGTGTCCAACCGGCTCGGGCTGCACGCGCGCGCCACCGCGCGGCTGGTGCAGCTGCTGTCGGGCTATGACGTCAACGCGACCCTCACCGCCAAGGGCCGCGAGGTCAACGCCAAGAGCATCATGGGTGTGATGCTGCTCGCCGCGGGCACCGGTACCGCGGTCACGCTGCGGGTCGAGGGCGCCGACGAGGCCGCGGCCGCCGACGCCGTGTGCGCGCTGTTCGAGCGACGATTCGACGAGGACAGCTGATGCGCCAGGTGTTCCCCGGCCAGGGCGCATCGCGGGGCAATGCCCTCGGCCGGGCGCGCGTGCGCCAGCCGCATGCGCTGGAGGTCGCGGAGGAGCGCATCGCACGCGCAGCCGTTCCGGCCGAGATCGCGCGACTGCACGAGGCCATCGGCATGGTGCGCGCGGAGCTGCGCGACCTGCGCTCGCGCCTGCACGGCGCACTGGCCGGCGAAGTCGGTGAGTTCCTCGACCTGCATGCCCTGCTGCTCGACGATCCCGAACTGCTGCAGGGGCTTGATGGCCTGATCTCCAGGGAACGCTACGCTGCCGACTACGCGCTGCGCCTGCAGCGCAACCGGCTCGCAACCGTGTTCGAAAGCATGGACGACCCCTATTTCCGCAGCCGCGTCGAGGACATCGACCACGTCATCGGTCGCATCCACGCCGCCCTGCACCGCCACGATGCCCAGGTGGTCGGCATTGCGGGCGAGATCATCGTCGCCGACGCGCTGGCTCCGTCCGAGGTCGCGCGGCTTCATGCCCGCGGCGTGCTCGGCGTCGTGACCGCGGGCGGCAGCATGCTCGCGCACAGCGCGATCCTCGCGCGCAGCCTGCACCTGCCGCTGGTGGTGGGGGCCGCGCAGGCACTGGCACAGGTGAACGACGGCGACGTGCTGATGATCGACGGCAGCACGGGGCTGGTGATCGTGGATCCCGGCGCCGACGACCTGCGCGCACACCGCGAGCGCGTGCGCGAGGGCAAGCGCGAGCGGCGCCAGCTGCACCGCCTGCGCCGCGAACCGTCGCGCACGCTCGACGGCGTCGACATCCGCCTGTACGCCAACGCCGAATCGCGGGAGGACGTGGCCGAGGCCCACGCCCTGGGCGCGGCCGGCGTCGGCCTGTACCGCACCGAATTCCTGTTCCTGCAGCGCGACGAATTGCCGTCGGAAGAAGAGCAGTTCGTCGCCTACCGCGATCTCGTGCTGGGCATGACGGGGCGCATCGCCACCATCCGCACCCTGGACGTCGGTGCCGACAAGGCCGACGGCAGCGGACTCGCGCTGCCCGATGAGCCCAACCCGGCACTGGGCGTGCGCGGCGTGCGCCTGGCGCTGCGCCAGCGCGGCGTGTTCACCACCCAGCTGCGCGCGATCCTGCGTGCGTCGGGCTACGGGCCGCTGCGGATCCTGCTGCCGATGGTCGCGCGTCGCGAGGACCTGGTGGCCACGCGCCGGCTGCTGCGTCAGGCCGCCGCGAAGCTCCGTAGCGAAGGCCACGTGGTCGCCGACGGGATCGCACTGGGGGCCATGATCGAGGTGCCGGCCGCGGCCATCGCCCTGCCGGCGCTGATCGACCTGGTCGACTTCATTTCCATCGGCACCAACGACCTGGTGCAGTACCTGCTCGCCGCCGACCGCGGCAACGATGCCCTGCAGGAACTGCACAGCCCGATGCACCCGGCGGTCGTGCAGCTGCTGCACCAAGTGCTCGCGACCGCCCAGGCGAACGGCCGGCCGGCGGCGGTCTGTGGCGAGATGGCCGGCGATCCGTTGTTCACGCCGCTGCTGCTCGCGCTCGGGCTGGAGGAATTCAGCGTGCATCCCGGCACCCTGCTCGAGGTGCGCCGCGAACTTCGCGCGCACGATCTGTCCGCGCTTCGAAAGCGCGCCCCGGCCCTGCTGCGCGCGCGCGACCGGGCCGGCATCGAACGCTGGCTGGCAAGCGTGGCGGCGGCCGCGGCATGAGCACGGACCCCGCTTCCGTCGGCGCGCTGCACGCCATCGTCGCGCCGCGGGTCGTCGCCGGCGCGGACGCGATCCGCGAGGGCTTCCTCGCCGCGCAGCCGTTCCGCCACTGCGTGATCGAGGACTTCCTCGTCCCGGGTTTCGCGGATGCGCTGATGGCCCGGTTCCCGGCCTTCGAACGCGGCAATGCCATCAACGAAGACGGGGTCGCCGCGGGCAAGTCCACGGTCGAGCGCATCCGCGCGCTCGGCGACGCCTACGCCGCGCTCGACGACTGCATCCAGTCGCCGGCATTCCTTGGACTGGTGGAGCGCCTGACCGGCATCGACGGCCTGCTCTACGACCCGGATTATTTCGGCGGCGGCACCCACGACAACCGCGATGGCCAGAGCCTCGACACCCACATCGACTTCAACCACCACCCGGCCACGGGCTGGCACCGGCGGCTGAACCTGATCGTCTACCTCAACCGCGAGTGGCAGGACGATTGGGGCGGCGCGCTGGAGCTGCGCCGCGATCCCCATGACCCGGACACCGACGAGGTGGTCGCGGTCGCGCCGGTGTTCAACCGCTGCGTGATCTTCGAGACCACCGAGCACAGCTGGCACGGGTTCCCGCCGATCCGACTGCCGCCCGGGCGCGAAACGCTCAGCCGCAGGTCGGTGGCGCTGTACTTCTACACCCGTGAACGCCCCGCCGCGGAAGCCGCGCCGCGGCACTCGACCGTCTATGTCGACCGGCCGCTCCCCGCGCACCTGCGGCCTGGGCGGACGCTGAGCGAGCGCGACGTCGCCGACCTGCGTGACCTGCTGGCACGGCGCGACGCCCACAACCGCCGCCTCTACGGCGAGGTGCGGGAACTGCAGGCGGAGCTCGACCGCAGCTTCGCCAGCCGGGTGTTCGCCGCGGCCAGGCGATTGCGCGCGCGGCTGCGTCGCTGAGCGCGGGCTGTGCAGCAGTGGCGACGCGGGCGATAATGCCGGCATGAACGCCTGATCCCTGTCGCGCATCCCGTCGCGCGACGCGCCCCCCGGAAGCATTCCATGGCCGAAGCCGTCCGCCACGACAAGACCGCGCGCCAGCTGCGCCTGCTGTCCGATGCCCTGGACAGCGGCCGCCTCGGTCCCGTGCGCCGGCTGGTCAACACGCTGGCCCCGGCGGAGATCGGAAACCTGCTCGAATCGCTGCCGCCCGATCGCCGCATGGTGGTCTGGGGCCTGGTCGATCCCGAAGATGACGGCGAGGTGCTGGTCCACGTCGGCGACGAAGTGCGCGAGAGCCTGCTCGCGGACATGGACACCGACGAAATCGTCGCCGCGGTCGAAGACCTCGACATCGACGACCTCGCAGACCTGGTGGAGGACCTGCCGGACACGGTGATCGACGAAGTCCTGAAGTCCATGGACCGCGAGAACCGCGAGCGCCTGGAACAGGCCCTGTCCTATGCCGAGGACACCGCCGGCCGCCTGATGAATCCCGACGTGGTGACGGTGCGTGCCGACACCACGGTCGACGTGGTGCTGCGCTTCCTGCGCCTGCGGGGCGAGCTGCCCGACCACACCGACCACCTGTACGTGGTCAATCGCCGCCACCAGCTGCTGGGCTGGGTCGCGCTCCAGAACCTGGTGACCAGCGAGCCCGGCAACCCGATCAACAAGCTGATCGACGACGAGCTCACGGCCATCCACGTCGGCGAGTCGGCCGAGTCGGTGGCGCGGCAGTTCTCCGACCACGACTGGGTGTCCGCACCCGTCGTCGACGAGGGCAACGTCCTGCTCGGCCGTATCACCATCGACGACGTGGTCGACATCATCCGCGAGCAGGCCGAGCACCAGGCGCTGGGCGCCGCCGGCCTGGACGAGGACGAGGACCTGTTCTCGCCGGTGCGGCGCGCTGTGCGCGGCCGCATCGTGTGGCTGGGCGTGAACCTGGCCACCGCCTTCCTGGCGGCGGGCGTGATCGGTCGCTTCGAAGCCACCATCGAGCAGATCGTCGCGTTGGCGGTGCTGATGCCGATCGTCGCCGGCATCGGCGGCAACGCAGGCATGCAGGTGCTGACGCTGATGGTGCGCGGCCTCGCCCTGGGCCAGGTGGGCGCGAGCAACGCCAGCGTGCTGCTGTGGAAAGAACTGCGCGTGGCGCTGATCAACGGGCTGCTGATCGGCGGCTTCGTCGGGCTGGTGTCCGTGGCCTGGTTCCACGACTGGATGCTCGGCCTGGTGATCACCGTGGCGCTGATCGTGAACTTCGCGTCCGCGGCGCTCGCGGGGGTCCTGGTGCCCCTGGCGATGAAGCGCGCGAACGTGGACCCGGCGGTGGCGGGCGGCGTGGTGGTGACGGCGGTGACCGACGTGGTGGGGTTCTTCAGCTTCCTGGGCCTGGCGACGGTCATCCTCCTCCGCTGACCCAAGCCGCAAGCACCACTGTGGGAGCGGTTACCCGGCCGGCCAGCGGCTCAGGCCAGCAGCGCTTCCAGGACCGCCATGCGCACGGCCACGCCGTTGGCTACCTGCTGCAGCACCAACGACTGCGGCCCATCGGCCACCTCGTCGCTGATCTCCACGCCGCGGTTCATCGGGCCTGGATGGAGCACGACGGCGCCGGGCGCGGCACGGCGCAAGCGCGCGGCGGTCAGGCCGTAGTCGCGGTGATAGGCCTCGAGCGAAGGCACCAGCCCCTCCTCCATGCGCTCGCGCTGCAGCCGCAGCATGAACACCGCGTCGACGCCTTCCAGCGCGGCATCGAGGTCGCTGGTGACGGCACAGCCCTCCAGCATCGCGTCGCCAGCGTCCGGCAGCAGGGGGCGCGGCCCACAGGCACGGACCTCACCGATGCCCAGGCTGCGTAGCGCGTGCAGCTCGGATCGCGCCACCCGCGAATGCCGGATGTCGCCGACGATGGCGATCTTCAGCCGCGGGAAGTCGGCCCCCTTGGCCTGGCGCAGCGTCAACACGTCGAGCAGACCCTGCGTGGGGTGCGCGCTGCGGCCATCGCCGGCGTTGACCACCGCCGTGCCCGGCTGCGCGGCGGCGGCCAGCATGGCCGCGGCGCCGTCGTCGCGATGGCGCACGACGAAGCCACGCACGCCCATGGCCTCGATGTTGCGCAGGGTGTCGAGCGCGGTCTCGCCCTTGCTGGTGGACGAGGTGGAGGCGTCGAACGCGAGCACGTCCGCACCCAGCCGCTGCGCGGCGCGCTGGAACGACAGCCGCGTGCGCGTGGAGGGTTCGAAGAACAGGGTGCACACCGCGGTGCCGGCAAGCGCCGTGCGCGGATCGGCGCCACCGTGGCCATCGAGGAAGGCCTGGGCGCGGTCCACCAGCGCCACCAGCGTCGCGCGCGGCAGGCCCTCCAGGGTGAGCAGGTGCCGCAGCCGTCCGTCTTCGCTGGTTTGCGGGTTCATGCCGTGGTGCCGGTGGGCGGCGATTCGGGCTCGACCGGAACGGCGTCGCCGGGCGCGGCGAGCCAGCGTTCCACGATGATCGCGGCGGCCACTGCATCCAGCGCCACGGCGTCGCGGCGGCGACGGCGGCCCTCGGCGCGGTCGACAGCGAAGCGCTGCGCGGCCTCGATCGAACTCGAGCGCTCGTCGACCATCACCACGGGAAGCCGGTAGCGGCGCGCGAGTTCGAGCGCGAAGGCGCGCGCGCGCGTCCGGATCGGCTGGTCGCCGCCATCGAGCGTCATCGGGTCACCGACCACGCAGCCGTCCGGGCGCCATTCCTTCTGCAGGCGGTCGATCGCGGACCAGTCGATCTGGTCGGCGTGCACGTCGACCACCGCCAGCGCGCGTGCGCCGTGGCCGAAGCTGCTGCCGATGGCCACGCCGATGCGACGCGCGCCGACGTCGAAACCGAGCACTGTGCCGTCGGCGCGAATGGTGTCCATCAGGCGTGTCCGGCGTAGCCGGGCATGTGGGCGAGGTCGACACCGATGCGGCCCGCGGCCGCCTGCCAGCGCGCGTCCAGCGGCAGCGCGAACAGGATCTCGTCGTCGGAGGGCACGGTCAGCCAGCTGTTCTCGACCAGCTCCGCGTCGAGCTGGCCCGCGCTCCATCCGGCACATCCCAGTGCGACCACGGCCCGTTCGGGGCCGTCGCCCCGGGCCATGGCTTCGAGCACGTCGCGCGAGGTGGTCACGCGCAGGCCATCGGCGACGGTGAGGCTGGAGTCCCAGCCATGATCGCCGTCGTGGATCACGAAGCCGCGCTCGGGATGCACCGGGCCGCCGGCGAGCACGGGCGTCGCGCACAGCGCGCCGTTCTCGCAGGCAATGCCCATCTGGGAAAAGATCTCGCCCAGCGTG
Organism: Luteimonas sp. A534; assembly: GCF_054072805.1. Classification (NCBI taxonomy): domain Bacteria; kingdom Pseudomonadati; phylum Pseudomonadota; class Gammaproteobacteria; order Lysobacterales; family Lysobacteraceae; genus Luteimonas; species Luteimonas sp. A534. The sequence continues at coordinate 391,646 of NZ_JBSVRR010000003.1, read as the reverse complement.
TAGTCGGACCGCCGGTTGACCACCACGCCCATCGCACCGTTGGCATCGTGCTGGCACAGCAGCGACACGGTGCGCGCGAAGTGGGGATCGGCCAGCGACGGCAGCGCGACCAGCAGCTGGTTGGCAAGCGGGGTGGACTGCGGGGACATGGGGCCATTCTATCCAGTGCCGGCAACTTGCGTCCGGCCACGGCTAACATGGCGGCATCGCCACCGCCGCGGGACCCGCCATGTCGACAGACGCTTCGCTTCCGCGCAATGAACGCGCCTTCATCGTGCTGCTGGCCGTGCTCCAGGGCGGGCTGATGTACCTCGCCCAGAAGGGACACGACGCCGGGTGGTGGCCGTTCGCGGAGCTTGGCGGGCGGATCTGCTGGTACACCTTGGTGCTGACGGTGCCGACGATGATGGCGCTGAGCGTGGTGCGGCTGCGCGATGCCCGTTTCTGGCAGCACGCGGTGGGCGCCCTGGTCGTCTTCGCGGGGCTCGCGGCCTGGGCCTCCTGGAACGCCACCGGCGCCCCCGGCATCCGCGCCGACCAGGTACTCGGGCCCTTCGGCGCCTCGATCGCCATCGGCCTGTTCGTCGCCCTGCCCTGGCTGCAGTGCCGCCTGGCCCACGGCCACTGGCAGGCGCCCTATCCCTGCCTGTTCGAGCACGCCTGGCAGAACGCGCTGACACTGGCGCTGGCGCTGCTGTTCACCGGCATCTGCTGGCTGGTGCTGATGCTGTGGGGCGCGCTGTTCGCCCTGGTGGACATCACCTTCTTCCGCGAACTGTTCCGCGAAGACGCCTTCATCTACCTTGCCACCGGCGCCATGGCCGGCCTGGGCGTGCTGATCGGCCGCACCCAGCATCGCGCGGTCCAGGTGGCACGCCAGATCCTGTTCGCGATCTTCACCGGCCTGCTGCCGCTGCTGGCCTTCATCGCCGTGCTGTTCGTCGTCAGCCTGCCGTTCACGGGGCTCGCTCCGCTGTGGGAGATGCGTTCGGCGGCGAGCACCCTGATCGCCGTGGTGGCGCTGCTCGTGGCGTTTACGAACTCGGTGCTGCAGGACGGCGAAGGCGAGCGGCCCTACCCGGGCTGGCTGCGGCGGCTCGTCGATGCCGGGCTCGTGGCACTGCCGCTGTACGCGCTGCTGGCGTTGTATGCCATGTGGCTGCGCATCCACCAGCACGGCTGGACGACGGACCGGGTCTGGGCGGTGCTGCTGGCCGTGATCGTGGCCGGCTACGCGTTGGGATACGCCTGGGCAGTGCTCCGCCGCCGGGATGGCTGGCTGGGTGCGATCCGCCCGGTGAACCGGGTGATGTCGCTGGTCGTGCTGGCGCTGGCGCTGCTGGCCAACACGCCACTGCTCGATCCACACCGGATCGCGGTGGGCAGCCAGCTGCAGCGCCTGGCGGATGGCCGCACTGCACCCGATGATTTCGACCTGGCCTGGCTCCGCCACGACAGCGGCCGCCGAGGCTACGAAGCCACGCTGGCGCTGCGCACCCATCCCTCCTGGACCGGCGACGCCGAGCGGCTCGCGGAGCTGGAGCGCGTGATCGCCCGCACCAACCGCTGGGGCACGTACTCGGACGACGAGGCCGAACGCCCCGTGCGTGACGCGGCACAGTTGCGTGCCCAGGTACGGCTGGCCGAAGGAGCCATCGCACCAGACGATGCCTGGTGGGACGCGCTGGCTGCCGGACGCTTCGGCAAGCAGGACTGCGCCCTTGCGACCGACGAGTGCATCCTGCTGACGCCGGACCTCGACCGCGACGGTGCTGGCGACCCCCTGCTGTGCACGCTTGGCAGCGCTCCCAGGTCGCGATGCGCGCTGTTCGCACGTGACGCCAACGGCGCCTGGAACGCCGCGACCAGCTTCCACATGTGGGCCGGAAACACCCCGGACAAAGCCTGGCGACGCACGCTGCGCGACGACCTCCTCGGCGGACGCGTGCAGGCGGTGCCGCCGCGCTGGCCGGACCTGCGCATCGGCGATGACGACCGGCTCCACAGGTTCAGTCCGGTCGACGAGCGCTGAGCAGTCCGCGTCAGCCCAGGCCGAACTGCACCTCGTCGGGCGTCGGCACGCGCACCGACAGCACTTCGAGGTCGGCGCGCACGCGGCGCCCGGCCAGCGGATGGTTGCCGTCCACGGTGAGCGTGTCGGCATCGACCGCCGTCACCACCACATCAAGCGCGCCCTTGGCCGTCGTGGTCTCGAGCCTGTCGCCCACCTTCGGCTCGGAAGTCGCGCGCCACATGCTGCGCGGCAGCGTCTGCACCAGCGCGTCGTGCCGGGGGCCGAAGCCATCCTCCGGCGACACCACCACTTCGAAGCGGTCGCCCGCGCTGCGCCCTTCCAGCGCCTGTTCCAGTCCGCGTGCGATGCCACCGCTGCCATGCATGTAGGTCAGCGGCGCATGGTCGCGGGTGCTGGTGATTGGTTGCCCGCTGTCGGCATCGGTCAGCGTGAAGTGCACGGTGGCGATGCGGCGGTCTGCGATGTCCATCGGCGGCGGTCCTCGTCGGCTGTCGCCGCATCCTCGCCAGCGCCGGGCTGTCGCGCAAGCCCGGGGACGCCCGGGCGTGACGCGGTTCGCGGCGCCCGGACGTGCGAAGCCCCGCCAGGGCGGGGCTTCGTCCTGCATCAGGTGCCGCGACGGCTTCAGCCGGCGATGGCGGCCTGGTAGCGACGCTCGACTTCGTTCCAGTCGACCACGTTGTAGAACGCGGCGATGTAGTCGGGGCGGCGGTTCTGGTACTTCAGGTAATAGGCGTGCTCCCACACATCCAGGCCAAGGATCGGGGTATTGCCCGAGCCGACGCCCTTCATGAGCGGGTTGTCCTGGTTGGCGCTGCTTTCGACCAGCAGCTTGCCGGCCTTGTCGGTGGACAGCCACGCCCAGCCGCTGCCGAAGCGCGTCAACGCAGCCTTGGTGAAGGCTTCCTTGAACGCGTCGAAGCCACCGAGGTCGCTGTCGATGTGCTTTGCCACCTCGCCCACCGGGTTGCCGCCGCCCTTGGGCGACATCACCGTCCAGAACAGCGAGTGGTTGGCGTGGCCGCCGGCGTTGTTGCGCAGCGGACCGCGCTTGTCCTCGGGGAGCTGGTCGAGGTTGGCGATGATGTCCTCGGCGCTCTTTTCGGCCCACTCCGTGCCCTCGAGCGCGGCGTTGGCGTTGTTGATGTAGGTCTGGTGGTGCTTGGTGTGGTGGATTTCCATCGTCTGCGCGTCGATGTGCGGCTCGAGCGCGTCGTAGGCGTAGGAAAGCTTGGGCAGGGTGAAAGCCATGGGGATCTCCAGAGGTGGATGGATCGGCCAGCCATTGTCGCCGCTGCAAGGTAAAAAGTGCGCAAAGGAAAGGGCGCCACGCGGGCGCCCTTGCCGGTACACCACGGAACGCTGCATCCCAGGCCAACCACGCCGCCCAGGTCTTGCGCCAGCTTGACGTGCAGGCCCAGCCCTTGGCGGATCGAGCAACGAAAACGGGGCGCTTGCGCGCCCCGTCGGCATGTCGTGCGGCGAAACCTCAGACCGGGTCGTCGACGCCGTTGTCTTCCGCGTACACCACTTCGAACACGTTGAAGGCCACGCCTGCAGGCAGGTTGCAGCTCACGTTCGCCAGGGGGCTGAAGACCTGACCCGCCGGGGGGTACCACTCGCCGATGTTGGCACCGTTGGCCGCCACCGTGATGGTCTGCGGGTAGTAGGCCGGTGCGTCGAATGGCGGCGTCATGCCGTCGACGAACGTGCAGTTGACGTCGACGGGCGCGGCGTTCTGGTTGGTGAATGCCGCTACCAGCATCAGGTTACCCGACGCCTCGAAGTCGCCAGGCAGCGAGCAGGTCACGAACGCCGGCGCGGTGCCCTCGTTCTGCACGCCGAGCGGGCGCTTGCGGAGTTCACCTTCATACGACGGCAATGCGCCGTTGCACGCGCCGGCGGCGTTGACCGTATGGGTGCGTACCACCGGCGCAGCCGACGCGGATGCAGCAACCAGCAAGCCAGCCGCGATGGCCGTGATTCCAAACGTGAAACCCTTCATCCAAACTTTCCCCTGTTTTGTTTTTTGGCACTGCTGAAGGACGGGCAATGCGTCCGTTTGATTCTTGCCTGGATGCAGGGTCGCAATCGCAGCGATGCGCCGCCGCACCCGATGCGCCGCGTCAGGTGACTTCGGCCACCTCGACGCCATCCAGCCCCTGCGCCAGCGTGCGCGCATCGCCGCCCTGGGCGAGCTTGATGCGCAGGCGCACCTCGTTGGCGGAGTCCGCATAACGCAGCGCGTCCTCGTAGGAGATCTCGCCGGCCTGGTAGAGCTCGAACAGGCTCTGGTCGAAGGTCTTCATGCCGAGGTTGGTCGACTCCTTCATCACTTCCTTGATCTTGTGGATCTCGCCATCGCGGATGTAGTCCTGCACCAGCGGCGTGCCGAGCAGGATTTCCATCGCCACGCGCCGGCCCTTGCCGTCAGGCGTCGGGATCAGCTGCTGCGCGACCACGCCCTTGAGGTTGAGCGACAGGTCCATCAACAGCTGGCCGCGACGGTCTTCCGGGAAGAAGTTGATGATCCGGTCCATCGCCTGGTTGGCGTTGTTGGCATGCAGCGTGCACAGCACCAGGTGGCCGGTCTCGGCGAAGGCGATGGCGTGGTCCATGCCCTCGCGGGTGCGCACCTCGCCGATCATGATCACGTCGGGCGCCTGGCGCAGGGTGTTCTTGAGCGCGTTCTCCCAGTTGTCGGTGTCGATGCCGACCTCGCGCTGGGTGATGATGCAGCCCTCGTGCTTGTGCACGAACTCGATCGGGTCCTCGATGGTGATGATGTGCCCGGTGGAGTTCTGGTTGCGGTAGCCGATCATCGACGCGAGCGACGTCGATTTACCGGTACCCGTGGCGCCGACGAAGATGATCAGGCCGCGCTTGGTCATCGCCAGCGTCTTGATGATCGGCGGGAGGTTGAGCTCCTCGATCGTCGGGATGCGGGTCTCGATGCGGCGCAGCACCATGCCGACCTGGTTGCGCTGGTAGAAGCACGACACGCGGAAGCGGCCGACGCCGGACACGCCGATGGCGAAGTTGCACTCGTGGGTGCGTTCGAACTCCTCGCGCTGCGGCGGTGTCATCACGTTGAGCACCAGGTCGCGCGCCTGCTGCGGCGTGAGCGGGTTCTGCGTGATCGGCGAAATCTTGCCGTGGACCTTCATCGACGGCGGCATGCCCGCGGTGATGAACAGGTCCGAGGCCTTCTGGTGGGCCATCAGCTTGAGGTAGGAGGTGAAGTCGATGGCGCTCATGTGGTGCTCCGGTTACTCGAACAGCCGCTTGTCCTTGGCATAGTCCCGCGCCTGCTGGCGGGTGACCATGGCGCGCTTGACGAGGTCCTGCAGGTGCTGGTCGAGCGTCATCATGCCGTGCTGCTGGCCGGTCTGGATCGACGAATACATCTGCGCGACCTTGTCCTCGCGGATCAGGTTGCGGATGGCCGGGATGCCGACCATGATTTCCCAGGCCGCGGTGCGCCCGCCGCCGACCTTCTTCAGCAGCGCCTGCGAGATCACCGCGCGCAGCGACTCCGACAGCATCGAGCGCACCATCGGCTTCTCGCCGGCGGGGAACACGTCGATGATGCGGTCCACCGTCTTGGCCGCCGAACTCGTATGCAGGGTGCCGAACACCAGGTGGCCGGTCTCCGCGGCGGTCAGCGCCAGGCGGATGGTTTCCAGGTCACGCAGCTCGCCGACCAGGATGTAGTCGGGATCCTCGCGCAGCGCCGAGCGCAGGGCCTCGTTGAAGCCGTGTGTGTCGCGGTGCACTTCGCGCTGGTTGATCAGGCACTTCTGCGCGGTGTGCACGAACTCGATCGGGTCCTCGATGGTGAGGATGTGCCCGTACTCGTTCTTGTTGACGTGGTCGACCATCGCCGCAAGCGTGGTCGACTTGCCCGAACCGGTCGGCCCGGTCACCAGGATCAGTCCCTGCGGCTGGTCGATCAGCTCCTTGAAGATCCGCGGCGTTCCGAGGTCCTCGAGCGTCAGCACCTCGGACGGAATGGTGCGGAACACCGCGCCCGCACCGCGGTTCTGGTTGAACGCGTTGACGCGGAAGCGCGCGAGGCCGGCGATCTCGAACGAGAAGTCGACCTCGAGGAACTCTTCGTAGTCGCGCCGCTGCTTGTCCGACATGATGTCGTAGACCAGCGCATGCACCTGCTTGTGGTCAAGCGCCGGGATATTGATGCGGCGGACGTCACCGTCGACGCGGATCATGGGCGGCAGCCCCGCGGACAAATGCAGGTCCGAAGCTTTGTTCTTGACCGAAAATGCCAGAAGTTCGGCGATATCCATGCATGCTCCCCAGCGGCAGTGCACAAGTTGGTGATGGACGCCCGACCGTCGTTGCGGCTGGCGCCAGAGTACTCCCCGCAGGCAGTATAGCCCCGTATCCGCGTCACAGAACCAGCGGTGCTGGAGGAGCAGGCAGATGCCGACCGGACCCCTCGCGCGCGTCCTAGAATCGATTGAAAACGCCGCCGGCGACGCGACTCGGCCAGCCGCGCGCCTGGTCGCCGTGGGCAAGACCCGCGAGGCGGGCGAGATCGCGACCCTGGCGGCGGAATGGGCCGGCCTGCGCACCGGCGCCACGCTCGCGTTTGGCGAAAACTACGTGCAGGAGGCGTCGGCGAAGATCGCCGCGCTCGAGGGCAGCGGCATCGAGTGGCACCTCATCGGCCATCTGCAGTCGAACAAGGCCGCGCAGGCCGCGGCGCTGTTCGACTGGGTGCAGTCGGTCGACCGCCCCAAGCTGGTCGCGGCCCTGGCGTCCGCGCGCGATCCAGGCCACCCGCCACTGAACGTGCTCATCCAGGTCAATATCGAAGGCGAAGACGGCAAGCACGGCTGCGCGCCGGATGACGTGCCGGCGCTGGCGGCCGCCATCGCAGCCGAGCCGACCCTGGCGCTGCGCGGCCTGATGGCGATCCCGGAGCCCCATCCCGACCTTGCGCGTCGCCGGGACGCCTTCGCCGCGATGCGCGCGCTGCACGATGCGCTGCGCGCCGACCATCCCGCAGCCGACACCCTGTCGATGGGGATGAGCGAGGACTATGAACTCGCGATCGCCGAGGGCGCGACCATGGTCCGCATCGGCACCGCGCTGTTCGGGCCGCGACCGGCGGCCTGACCCGCGTGCCGCAGCACGCGGGCCACGGGGTCGCGACGGGAATCGTGCTCGGCGACAATGGCCCTCCACGCGCCGCAGGAGTCACCCCGCCATGACCCACCCCGCACCAGCCACGGCGGACAGCGTCGCCTTCATCGGCGGCGGCAACATGGCCCGCAGTCTCATCGGCGGCATGGTGTCGCGCGGCGCCGACCCCGCCGGCATCCACGTGGTCGAACCGGTGGACGCGCTGCGCGAGGCACTGGCCCGCGACTTCAACGTGCAGGTCCATGCCGAGGCGTCGGATGCTGCAGTACGTACCGGCACCTGGGTGTTCGCAGTCAAGCCGCAGGTGATGCGTGAGGTCTGCGAGGGCCTGGCCGGACACGCGCGCACGGCGCGGCCGCTGGCGGTGTCGATCGCGGCCGGCATCACCGCCGGCCAGCTGTCGGACTGGCTTGGCGGAAATGCCGCGGTGGTCCGCGCCATGCCCAACACCCCCGCCCTGCTTGGCGCCGGCGTGACCGGCCTGCACGCGAACGCTGCCGTGGACGCCTCCGGGCGCGCGCGCGCGCAGGCGCTGCTGGCCGCCGCCGGTGAAACCGTCTGGATCGAAGACGAGGCGCTGATGGACGCAGTCACCGCTGTATCCGGCAGCGGCCCGGCTTACGTGTTCCTTCTGGCCGAAGCCATGGAAGAGGCCGGGCGTGCCCAGGGCCTCCCCGCCGACGCCGCGCGCATCCTGGTGCAGCAGACGATCCTCGGCGCCGCGCGCATGCTCACCGGCTCCGACGAGGCGCCGGCCGAGCTGCGTCGCCGCGTCACTTCGCCGGGCGGCACCACGCAGGCAGCGATCGAGACCTTCGAGGCCGGCGGGCTGCGCGCACTGGTCGCCTCGGCCATCGACGCCGCCGCCGTGCGCGGCCGCGAGCTGTCGGCCGCGAACGACTGAGGGCGCGCCTCAGTTCTGGTTGATGCCGTAGCGGCCGGGACCCAGCAGCGCGACCGCGACGGCGGTCGCCAGGAACATGCCCTGCAATTCCAGCGCCCAGCCGCCGCCGGCATTGAGCCGGTCGAGCTCGCCCAGGTGCGCCAGTGCGATCGCGAACAGCATGTTCACCGCGACCAGGGCCCCGCCCAGCCGCGCATGGAAACCCAGCAGCACCATCAGCGGTGCCAGCACCTCGCCGATCAGCACGCCATACGCGAGCACCCCTGGCAGGCCGGCGGATTCGACCATGCGCTCGATCCCGCCCATGCCGCCGCGCAGCTTGGCGATGCCGTGCAGCAGGACCAGCAGGCCCAGTGCGATGCGCAGCAGCAGTCGGGCGGCGTCGTGCATGGCGGCCTGGTTCATGTCGTCTGTCTCCGTGGCGTGGGCGCGGATGATGTCAAACCGGGGCGCGATCGTCAGCATCGGTGTTGCGGGTGCCGGCGGGTACGCGGTGCGGCCCGGCCTGCGGCTCAGCCACCGCCGCGCCAGCGCCCGATGATGTCCGCCATCGCTGCCACGCCGTCGGTCAGTGCCGCGGGTCCGGGCTGCAGGATCAGCGGCGACTTGACCTCGTGCAGCTCGCCGTCCCTGACCGCGGGAATCACGTCCCAGCCCGGTCGCGCCGCGACCCTGTCCGGCCTGAACTTCTTCCCGCACCACGAGCCGATGATGATGTCGGGCGCGCGCCGCACCACCTCCATCGGGTCGGCAAGGATGCGCTGCTTCGCCAAGGACTCGGCCGCGAGCTCCGGGAACACGTCGTCGCCGCCGGCGATGCGCACCAGTTCGGCGACCCAGCGGATGCCCGTGATCGGCGGCTCGTCCCACTCTTCGAAGTACACCCGCGGCCGGCGTGGCAGCGCCGCGGCCCGCGCCTCGATCGCTTCAAGCCCCCTGCGCAGCCCGTCGGCATAGGCTTCGGCGCGCGCCGCCACGCCGACCAGCGCGCCGAGCCGGCACACATAGTCGAGGATGCCCTCGACGCTGCGATGGTTGCTGATCCACACCTCCACCCCGCGGCGCACCAGCTCCGCGGCGATGTCGGCCTGGATGTCGGAGAAACCGATGGCGAGATCGGGTTCGAGCTGCAGGATCGCCTCGATCTTCGCGCTGGTGAAGGCACTGACCTTGGGCTTCTCGCGCCGCGCCCGCGGCGGACGCACGGTGAAGCCGCTGATGCCGACGATGCGGTCCTGCTCGCCCAGCGCGTACAGCGTCTCCGTGGGCTCTTCGGTCAGGCAGACGATGCGCCGCGGGCCGCGCAGCAGCGCGGGCGCGCTGCTCACGGATACAGCATCCGCTTGCTGCAGCCGCCGGCAAGGTCGCGTTCGTACAGCCAGCGCTCGTGCCAGCGGTACTCCGCGGCGTACCAGAACTCGATCCGCTCGGGATCGACGCGCAATCCGGTCCAGCGCGGCGGGCGAGGCACATCGCGGCCTTCGAACTCGCGCTCGCACTCGGTCAGCCGGCGCTCGAATTCCTCGCGCGACTCCAGCGTTTCCGACTGCTGCGAGGCCCATGCGCCGATCTGGCTGCCGCGTGGGCGGCTGGCGAAATAGGCATCCGCCTCGGCATCGTCGACGATGGCCACGCCACCCTCGATGCGCACCTGCACGCCCAGACGGACCCGCGGCCAGTGGAACAGCAGCGCCGCGCGCGGGTTGGACTTGAGCTCGCGCCCCTTGCGGCCATCGAGTTGGGTATAGAACACGAAGCCGCGGGCGTCGTGCGCCTTCAGCAGCACGGTGCGCAGCGACGGCCGGCCGTCGGGCGGGGCCGTCGCCAGCTGCATGGCGGTGCGGTCGGGCTCACCGGCGGCCAGGGCTTCGTCGAACAGGGTGTCGAAGGTGTGGAGGGCTTCGGCGTAGAGGTCGGTCATCGGCTTGCGTGCTCCGCGGTCGTGCAGATCGTCGTCATGCGCGGGATGCGCCCGCGCCTGGGCTATCGTGCCCGGATGGCGACGGCGATGCACATCCACCTGGATGGTTTCGACTCCACGTTCGTGTCCGCGGTGCTGGACGATACGCTGCGTTCCGGTGCATTCACTTACGGCATCAGTGGGCTGCAGGGCAGCGGCAAGTCGACGCTGGCCGCACAGGTGGCCACGGAAGCCGCACGGCGCGGCCTGCGCTGCGCGCTGCTGTCGATCGACGACGTCTACCTGCCGCACGCGGATCGCCTGCGGCTGGCGCGCGACATGCATCCGCTGCTTGCGACCCGCGGACCACCGGGCACGCACGATGTCGCCCTTGCGATCGACGTGCTCGACGCGCTGCGCCAGGGCCGCGACGTCGCCCTGCCCCGCTTCGACAAGCTCGATGACGATCGCCTGCCATCCACGCTCTGGCCGCGCACGGGCGCGGTGGACCTGGTGCTGTTCGAGGGCTGGTTCCTGGGCACGCCGCCGCAGGACGCGACCGAGCTCGAGGTGCCGGTCAACATCCTGGAACGCGACGAGGACGCCGGGGGCCCGTGGCGGCGCTGGTGCAATACCGCGCTGGAACGCGACTATCCCGCACTGTGGCGGCGCATCGATCGCCTGTTGCTGCTGCAGGCGCCGTCGTTCGGGATCGTGCCGGAGTGGCGCTGGCAGGCCGAGCGGGCGCTGCAGGCGGCGCGTCCCGGTGCGGCCGCCATGGACCGCGCGGCCATCGACCGCTTCGTGCAGCACTGCGAGCGTACCGGCCGCCACGCCCTGCGCACGCTGCCGCGCATCGCCGACCGCGTGGTCGCCCTGGACGCGCGACGGCGGCCGGTCGGCGCGCCCGGTGCCCACGGACACCGATGATGGCGCCGCGCAGGCTGCTAGCATCCCGTGTCCCGCAGCAAGCGCGTCCTGCCAATGAATCCTGCCCGCCACCTCGTGCTCGTCGGCCCCATGGGCGCCGGCAAGACCTCGATCGGGCGCTGCCTGGCGCGGCACTTCGGCCTGGTGTTCGTCGACAGCGACCTCGAGGTCGAGCAGCGCACCGGCGCGGCGGTCCCGACCATCTTCGAGTGCGAGGGCGAGGCCGGCTTCCGCGCGCGCGAACGCGATGTGCTCGCGACGCTCCTGGCGGGCCCCGACGCGGTCGTCGCCACCGGGGGAGGCGTGGTGCTGGATGCCGGCAACCGCAGGCTGCTTGCCGCCACCGGCTTCGTGGTGCACCTGCATGCGGACGTGGCAGCACAGATCGAACGCCTTGCACGCGACCGCAGCCGCCCCCTGCTGGCCACGGGTGATCGTGAATCCACCCTGCGCCGCCTGGCGACGGAGCGCGAAGCCCTGTACGCGGACGTCGCCGACCTGGTGTTCGACACCCGGCAGCTCTCGGCCGCGGACGCCGCCCGCCAGCTGGCGTCGCAGCTCGACGCGCAATGGCGGCGCGCCGCACCCCGTACCCGACCGGCGCCTGCGGCATGACCACGACCGGGCGCATCGACGTCGGCGGCAGCGCGCCGTACACCATCACCATCGGCCCGGGGCTGCTCGCCGACGGCGCCGCCCTGGCCGCACCGCTCCGCGGACGCCACGCGCTGGTGGTCAGCGACAGCCAGGTCGCGCCGCTGTACGCGGGCACCGTCGGCGACGCCCTGCGCGCCGCACGCCCGGAGGCACGCATCTCGACCTTCGTGCTTGCCGCCGGCGAGGCCAGCAAGACCCTGGCCGGGTTCGGCGATGCGATCGACGCCCTGGCGGCCCTCGGCGCGACCCGCGACGCCTGTGTCTACGCCCTGGGCGGCGGCGTTGTCGGCGACCTTGCCGGGTTCGCCGCCGCCTGCTGGATGCGCGGCATCGACTGCGTGCAGCTGCCGACCACCCTCCTGGCCATGGTCGATTCCTCGGTGGGCGGCAAGACCGCCGTCGACCTGACTGCCGGCAAGAACCTGGTCGGTGCCTTCCATCCGCCGCGCGCGGTGTTCGCCGATACCGCGACCCTGCGCAGCCTGCCCGACCGCGAGCTGCGCGCAGGCCTGGCCGAAGTGGTGAAGTACGGCGCCATCGTCGACGCTCCCTTCCTCGAATGGCTCGCCGGCCATGCCGGCGCGCTGCTGGATCGCGAGGACGCCGCGCTGGCCGAAGCCATCGCCCGCAGCTGCGCGCACAAGGCCGCGATCGTCGAACGCGATCCCTTCGAACACGGCGAACGCGCCCTGCTCAACTTCGGCCACACCTTTGCCCACGCGATCGAGGCGGAACAGGGTTACGACGGCCTCAACCACGGCGAGGCGGTGGCGGTGGGCATGGTGCTCGCCGCGCGCCTGTCGGCGCGGCAGGGGCTGGCCGTCGACGCCGACGCCGACGCGCTGTGCCGCGTGCTGGAACGCTTCGGACTGCCCGTGGCCCTGCCCCGCGGGCTCGACCCGGCCACCCTGGTGGAGCGCATGCGCCTGGACAAGAAAGCAGTGGCCGGTGGCCTGCGCTTCGTGCTCTGGGATGGCCCGGGCCGCGCCCGCATGGCCACGGACGTGCCGGGGGACGCGGTCATGGCGGTGCTGGAAGAACGCTGAAGGCCCCGCGGCAGGCGCGAGCGCCCGCTACCGGGACCGCTCCCGACGTCCGCAGGCCGCATCTCGCGTAGAATCAGCGGCCCATGCGCCTGCTCCTGCAACAACGCCCGGACGGCCACGACGCCCCCCGCTTCGTGCAGCTCATGCTGCAGCCCGACCTGCTCGGTGGCTGGACCCTGGTCCGCGAAACCGGCCACATCGGCGGCCGCAGCAGCGTGCGGCGTGAGCAGTACCTCGACCAGGCATCGGCGGTGGCCGCGCTCGAACAGGCGCGCGACCAGCAGATCAGGCGCGGCTTCCAGCTGATGTTCGCGCAGGGCGCGGACGCGCGCGGCGGCTGACGCGGCCCGACATCCCCCACGACACAGGACCAGAGCATTGCCCCAGACCCTTCGCAACGACCGTTTCCTCCGTGCCCTGCGCCGCGAGCCCGTGGACTGCACGCCGGTATGGCTGATGCGCCAGGCCGGGCGCTACCTGCCCGAGTACCGCGCCAGTCGCGCGAAGGCCGGCAGCTTCCTTGCGATGGCCAAGAACCCGGAGCTCGCCTGCGAAGTCACCCTGCAGCCGCTGGCGCGCTTCGACCTCGACGCCGCGATCCTGTTCTCCGACATCCTCACGATCCCCGACGCCATGGGCCTGGGCCTGTACTTCGTCGATGGCGAGGGCCCGAAGTTCGAGCGTCCGCTGCGTGACGCGGCGTCGATCGCGAAGCTCGGCGTGCCGGACATGGAATCCGACCTCGGTTACGTGATGGATGCCGTGCGCGTGATCCGCCGCGAGCTCGACGGCCGCGTGCCCCTGATCGGTTTCTCCGGCAGCCCCTGGACGCTGGCCTGCTACATGGTCGAGGGCGGCGGCAGCAAGGATTTCGCGATCATCAAGGCGATGGCGCACAACGATCCGAAGGCGCTGCACGCGCTGCTGTCGGTCAACACCGACGCCGTGATCGCCTACCTGGCCGCCCAGCGCGCGGCCGGCGCCCAGGCACTGCAGGTGTTCGACACCTGGGGCGGCGTGCTGTCGCCGGCGATGTACCGCGAGTTCTCGCTGCCCTACCTGACCCGCATCGCGCGCGAACTCGAGCGCGGCGAAGGCGTCGAGCGCACGCCGCTGATCGTGTTCGGCAAGGGCAATGCCGCCTATCTCGACGAACTGGCCGACACCGGAGCCGAAGGCGTGGGCGTGGACTGGCTGATCGAACTCGGCGAGGCCGCGCAGCGCACCGGCGGCAAGGTCGCGCTACAGGGCAACCTTGATCCGACCACGCTGTACGGCTCGCCCGAAGCGATCCGCCGCGAGGTGCGGCGCACACTCGACAGCTACCGCGACGGCAACGGCGGGTCGCGCGAGGGACACGTCTTCAACCTCGGCCACGGCATGTCGCCGAACATGGATCCGGAGCACGTCGGCGTGCTGGTGGACGAGGTGCACGCGCACAGCCGGCGCTGACCGGCCCTGCCGTCCGGCGTGTCACCCCACGCCGGACCGCGACGGCCACAGCCGGCGCCCGCCATCACTGCGCGCGTCGGCGGGCGAGCGGTACTCGAGGCGGATCTCGCGAAGACCCTCTGACACGTCGGGGTTATGCGGTTCGGCGCCGACGCAGCCCGGATACAGGCGGCCGTCGACGGCCATCGCCAGCATGGCCAGGGCCTGCGCGGCATCTCCCAGCGGCTCGTGTGCCAGCACGCGACCGCCGACCAGCCAGGCGCCCGCCTCGCCTTCGGACATGATCGACAGGCGTGAGTCCGCGGGCGCGGGCGCGCCTGCCGGGAGCGCGTCGACCGGAGCCGGCGACCAGCAGCGCCCGGTGCTGCCGATGTAGGTCCCGCGGACCAGTTCGGCGACGAACGCCTCCAGCGCGCTCCTTGCCTCGGGGCGATCCACTGCGCCGGCCGCGACGGTGTAGCGCCCCTTCACGTAGTACAGGCGATCGATCAGCAGGGTCAGCGCCGAGTGGTATTCGCCGTCCTCACGCACCAGTCGCATGTCGGCCGAGCGGGCCGGGATCGCCGCGACCTTGTCGCCGAGCGGCATGACCTGGAACCTGCGCAAGCCACTGAAGTCGCCATCGACGTAGCCACCGGACTGTCCGACGGTGGACTCGATGCCCTGCAGCGCGGCCTGCGCCGCCTGATGCAGGTGCGAGTCGGACACCACGCCCGCAGGGTAGAAGTAGATGTCGATCCAGCGATCAAGGCTGTCGCCGGACTGGTAGCGCACCGAGGCGCCGAGTTCGGCTTCGTCATACAGGCGCTCGCCCACTGCTTCCCATGCGCCGACCTGCAGCGGGTAGACAATGCGCGTCTCCTTGAGGAAACCACCAAGGAAAGGCACGGGCGCATCGTCGCCGCCGGGCGCGGCCTGCGCGGCAGCGGCGCAGGCAAGCACTCCGAGCACGAGGGCCAGCCCTGCCATGCGCGCCGCACCGACTTGTCCGGGTGTCCTCATCGTTCCAACGCTCCATGCAGCAGCATGTCGATCGCTTCGCCCAGCATCGCACCGGTCACCGGCTTGCGCAGGAACCCGTCGAAGCCTGCGTCGCGCGCCAGCGGTTCGGCTTCGGCATCGGCGCGGTGCTGGTCGACGAGGTGCACGCGCACAGCCGACGCTGATCAGTTTGCGTTGTTGACCAGCACCGTGCTGGTGATCCCGATTCCGGGCAGCAGGTTGCACGAGACGCTGACCGCATCCCCCGGCAACAGGAATGCGCCCCCGACGAAGTCGCCGGGCTCGAAGTCCAGGGCGGTGCTGCCGTCCTCGTCGCGCAGCACCCGGATCGACTTCGTGGCGTAGAGCGCATCGCTGCCGTTAGCCCCGGCCCCGGAGTTGACGGCGGTGCAGGAGACGGTGCGCGCGGACGACATGTTCTGCAGGTACACGGTGAATCGGCTGACGCGGCTGCTGCCGTTGCTGTTGCCGGGATTGTTGAAGGAACAGGTCACGAAGGCGTTGGTGCCGCCCTCGTTCTGCACCGCCAGCGGACGCTTGCGGATCTGGGTCTCGAAGGCGGGCAGCGCGCCCTGGCAGATGGCGGTGGCCTGGGCGACGACCCGGATGGCCTCGGCCGGCAGGGGCGCGAGCGCTGCCGCGGCGACGAGCGCCGCTGCGATCATGAAGGGAGCGATGGGCGTGGCTCGATCGGACATGGAGGCTCCTGCGGCTGGCGGGATGGAACGCGGAAGATAGCGCACCATGGCTCCGGCGTCCGTGGCACGGCTCACGCCGGCGCGGAGGGCCCGGACTCCGGAGCCGCGGCCCCGCCGGCTGCGGGTGGGCGACGCAGCGCATCGATCGTTTCGCCCAGCATCGCACCGGTCACCGGCTTGCGCAGGAACCCGTCGAAGCCTGCGTCGCGCGCCAGCGGTTCGGCTTCGGCATCGGCGCGGGCGGTGATCGCGAGCAGCGGCGCGTCGAACCCGCCGGCGCGCAGCTGCCGTGCCAGCGCCAGGCCGGTGATGCCCGGCAGGTCGAGGTCGAGCAGCGCCATGTCGAATGCTGCATTCGTCGCCTCGGACAGCGCAGCCAGCCCGTGCGGCACGTGGACCACATCGTGGCCTTGCGCGCGAAGCAGGCCGCAGATGACCTCGGCGACCGTGGTGTCGTCCTCGACCAGCAGCAGCGACAGTCCGCCGCGCCGGGCACGCCCGGGAACCACCGCTGCGGTGACGGTCTCAGGCCCCGGCGACGTCGCTTGCAGCGGCAGGTCGACGGTGAAGTCCGTGCCCTGACCCGGTGTGCTGTCGAGTTCGATGCGCCCGCCCATGGCCACCGCCAGCTCCTGGCAGATCGCCAAGCCCAGGCCACTGCCGCCGTAGCGGGCCGCAGTGCGCGCGCCATCGGCCTGCTCGAAGCGCTGGAACAGGTGCGCCTGCTGCTCTTCGTTGAGGCCAGGCCCCGTGTCCGACACCACCAGCCGCACGCCCCCCGTGGCGATCGGCCCCGCCTGCATCGAGATGCTGCCCTCCTCGGTGAACTTGACCGCGTTGCCCAGCAGGTTGAGCAGGATCTGTTGCACGCGTCCGGCATCACCCAGCAGCCAGCGAGGGGTCTGCGTGTCGATGTGGCAGCGGAACCGGAGACCGCGCTGCCGGGCCATCGGCTCCACCAGGCCACAGACCTCGTCGAACACCGCCACCAGGTCGAAGGGCTGCGCCACGAGCTCCAGCTTGCCGGCCTCGATCCGCGCCAGGTCCAGCGCGTCGTTCACCAGCCGCATCAGGTGTTCCCCGGCCCGACGGATCGCATCGGCATAGCCGCGCTGCCGCGTGTCCAAGCTGGTGCCCAGCAAGAGTTCGCTCATTCCCAGCACGCCGGTCATCGGCGTGCGGACCTCGTGTCCGAGCGTGGCCAGGAAACGTGTCTTCGCGTCCGAAGCCTGCTCGGCCAGTTCGCGTTTCTGCTTGTTGAGCTGCCAGGCGTGGCGTCGCTTCAGCCGCAGCCGATACAGGTGCACCACCCACAGCATGAGCAGCGCGACGGCCACCGCGAACATCGCCACCGCCCAGGGCGCCTTCCACCAGGGCGGCTCCACGGCCAGCCGCAGGCTCTGGACGGGCGTCCATTCGTCGTCGGCCGTGCGTGCCTGGACGTCGAGCCTGTACTGGCCGGGCGCCAGCCGCGCGAACACGCGCTCGCCGCTGGCGCCAGTCTCGACCCAGCCGGGATCGTAGCCATGCAGGAGGAAGCGATAGCGGTGGGCATGGGCGTCGGTGAACGACAGCAGCCGGGCCACCACGTGCAGATCGCGATCGTCATGCCGCAGCGAGAGGTGGCCTTGCGGCGACAGCACCACGCGTTCATCGCCACGCCGCAGGTCGACGGACTCGATGGCCAGCGTGGGCGTGCTCTGGCTCCACTGCACCTGGCGCGGATGGAACAGCAGCAGGCCATCCGCGGTGCCGGCGGCGACATACCCCTGGTCGGAGACGGCGACCGGATATTCGCTGAACTCCTGGCTGGGCAAACCGTCGTGGACACCGTAGACCCGCAGCCGGTCGCTTTCCGGATCGAAGCGCACCAGCCCGCGCACGGTCGTCAGCCAGACCACCCCGACGTCATCGACCAGGACACCGCCGGGCGCGACCATCGGCAGGCCCTGCTCCGCACCCACGGAGCGCTGGCGGGTAAGCGCGGCGCCGTCCCAGGAAAATGCACCAAGCTCCCCGTACCCGGCCAGCCAGACCATTCCATCGATGCCAAGCGCCACGCTGTAGACGCCGGTTCCGGGGGCACCGGGAACGGGTTCGAACTTGCGCAGGCCATCGTCCCAGGCCAGCAGCCCGTGGCTGGTCGCCACCCAGACCCCGCCATCGGGGGCATGCACGAGGTGTTCGACGAGCATGGCCGCGCCCAGGCCCCGGCCGTCACCGCGATGGATCGTGTCGAGCACCCGTCCGCGGGCGTCGCGCAGCTGGATGCTCTGGTGGCTGGCCAGCCACAGGCTGCCGTCGCGCTGCTCGACGAACTGCGCGATGCGACCCGGCGGCGCGGCGTCGTCGCTGCCGTCCGCATACCAGCGCCGCACCTCATCGGAGCGTGGATCGAACCGCACCAGCTGGTCCTGGCAGCCCAGCCAGACGCCGCCGTCGCGCGCCTCGATGACACCGGTCACGAACAGTGCGCCGCAGACCGCGGACAGCCGGTGCTCGATCGCGCCGCTCTCGGGTGCCAGGTGATCGAGCACGCCGCCGCTGCCGACGAGCCACAGCCCTCCGCCGGCGCCCGTCGCGGACGGCGCAGCGCTGTAGACGAAGGCATTGCCGGGCGACGCGGGATCGTTGATGCGCCGCTGCAGCACGGTGAAGTTGCGCCAGTTCGCGGGCAGGTGCCACAGGCCCGAGTCGGAACTGGCGAACCACAGGCCGCCCTCGCGGTCCTCGTAGGCGGTCGACCATGCCGGGCGCACCAGTCCGCGGCTGGTGTTGCTGTACAGCGGCACGTGCTCGACGCGGTCGCCGTGGACCCATGCGAGGCCGCTCCGCGTGTCCAGCCAGCGCGCGCCCTGGGAGTCCTGCAGCAGCATGTTCAACGCCCGCTCGCCGAGCGCCGGGTCGGTCCACCGCAGCTGTTCGATGCGGCCGTCCGCATGGCGCACCATGCCCGCGCCGTGTATGCCCATCCACAGGCTGCCGGCATCGTCCAGCGCCATGCCGTCGACCATCAGCGTGCCCAGTTTTTCCGGCGGCAAGCGGTCGAAGCCGTCCCCTGTCCAGCGCGCGACACCGCCCTTGGTGCCGACCCACAGCGTGCCGTCGCGGCGATCCACCACCAGGTGCGAGACGCCGTCGGACGGCAGGCTGCGGACATCACCGGGATCATACTGGTAGCGCTGCAGGCGGCCATCCGCCGACAGCCGGTGCAGGCCGCCCTCCGAGGTGCCGAACCAGATGTCTCCGTCCGGCGTTCCATTGATCGACCAGACGTCGTTGCTGGCCATCTCGGGCTGCGTCGCGCGGTCGTACCAGGTGAAGTGCTCGCGGTCGACGTCGAGCATGGCCATGCCCGCCGTGGAGGTGCCGATCCAGATCCGGTCCCTGGCGTCGACATGCACCGACCACACGAAGTTGTCGCGCAGGCCGTCGCCCACGCGCCAGATGCGGAAGCCGACGCCGTCGTAACGCGCAAGGCCATCGCGCGTGGCGATCCACAGGTAGCCCTGCCGGTCCTCGTCGATGGCGTTCACGCGGTTTGACGGCAAGCCGTCGAACACGCTCACCTGGCGCGGTTGCGGCAGCTGGGGCACGGAGGCGCCGGCCGCACCCGCCAGCAGGCACAACAGCCACAGCCACGAACGCATCGCCCAGCGCCGCATCGAACTCCCCATGTCGTCCGCGGTGCCCCCGGCACCGTCCGACTCCACGGGCATCGTCGCAATGCCACCGCGCTGGCGCAAGTTTCACCATTCACGGCCTGCGCCTAGAATCGGGCCGACCACCCATCCGGCCGCACCCTGGGAACGCCATGCGAAGCATCCTCCATCGGCCAATGCTGCGCGCGGCGGTGCTCATCGCAGCCTGCATGCTGGCCGGCGCGTGTGCGCAGCCGGCGACCCGCGGCGCACTGCCCGCCGGTGCGCTCGCAAGCCTGGAGCCTGCGCAGCATCCGGAGGCCAGGACCTACACGCTGGACCCGGTGCACACGCGCATCGCGATCGCGGTCGACCACGCCGGATTCTCGAAAGCCATCGGCACGGTGTCGGGGACCACCGGCACGCTGCAACTGCTGCCGGGCTCCTGGGAGGGCGCGCGCGTGGCAGCGGACATCCCGCTGTCCCAGCTGGACTTCGGCAACGCGGACTGGAACCACGCGGTGGCCGCGAGCGGACTGCTCGACTCCGGGCGGCACCCTGTCGCCAGCTTCCGCTCCACGCGTGTGGAACCGCTCGATGCCGACCGCGCCCGCATCCACGGCGAACTCACGATGCGTGGCACGACCCGCGAAATCGTCCTGGAAGCCGTGCGCAATGCCGAGCGGCGGCACCCCCTGCCACCGTTCCGGAACACCGTGGGATTCTCGGCGACGGCGACGCTCAGCCGGGGCGAATTCGGCAGCAGCGCGTGGAGTTCGATGATCGGGGACGCGGTCGAGGTGCGGATCGAGGTGGAAGCCACGCAATAGACGCCCAGGCCTGGCGGGGGCCCTCGGAGGTCACCGCCCGAGGAATGCCTCCAGCCGGCCGGCATCGAAGGGCCAGGCCAGTTCGCGCCCATCGGCCCCGTCGCGCAGCACCGGCACGCGCTCGCCATAGTCCGCTTCCAGCGCCTCGTCGCCATCGATGAACACGCTCTCGAACTCGGGCGCGCGCGCCGCGGCCAGCACCTCGAGAGCGAGATCGCAGAGGTGGCATTCATCGCGCTGGAACAGGATCAAGGGCATCGCCGGAGGCCTGGCAGTGTTGCGCCCATGCGGGCGTTGGGAGTCGGGGCGGGCGCTATCATAGGCAATACACCCTGCCTTTCCGGTATGCCATGGCCGTCAGCACGTTCGACCTCTACAAGATCGGCATCGGTCCGAGCTCGTCCCACACCGTGGGGCCGATGCGCGCCGCGGCGCGTTTCGTCGAACACTGGCTGGACGAACCGGGCCGCCTGGGCGACGTCGCCCGGGTCCGTGCGGAGGTCTTCGGCTCGCTGGCGATGACCGGCCGCGGCCACGGCACCGACAAGGCCGTGCTGATGGGATTCGAGGGCCAGCACCCCAACACCATCGACCCCGACATCATCCCGGCCGCGCTGGAGCGTATCCGGGGCGGCAAGCAGGTGCTGCTGCTCGGCCGCCACCCGGTGCCGTTCGACGAAAAGCGCGACCTGGTGATGAACAAGCGCCAGAAGCTGCCGCACCACACCAACGGCATGCGCTTCACCGCGTATGACGCCAACGAGGAAGTGATCGCCACCCGCGACTACTACTCGGTCGGCGGTGGCTTCGTGGTCAACCAGGACGAAGCCGCGGAAGACCGCATCGTGGCCGACACCACGCCGGTGCCGTATCCGTTCCACAGCGGCGACGAACTGCTGGCGCAGACGGAAGAACACGGGCTCAGCATCGCCCAGCTGATGATGGCCAACGAGGTCTCGTGGCGCAGCGAGGACGAGGTGCGTGCGGGCCTGCGCGAGATCCATGACGCGATGCAGGCGTGCATCCAGCGCGGCATCGCCAATGGCGGCACGCTGCCCGGCGGGCTGCGCGTGTCACGCCGTGCGCCGGCGCTGTACGCCGAGCTGTCCGAGCGCCCGGAAGCCGGCATGCGCGACCCGCTGACCACGCTCGACTGGGTGAACCTGTACGCGCTGGCGGTGAACGAAGAAAACGCAGCGGGCGGTCGCGTGGTGACTGCGCCGACCAACGGCGCCGCCGGCATCCTGCCCTCGGTGATGCGCTATTACGAGCGCTTCTGCCAAGGGGCGAACGAACAGGGCGTGTTCGACTACCTGCTCACCGCCGCCGCGGTCGGCATCCTCTACAAGGAAAACGCCTCCATCTCCGGCGCCGAGGTCGGCTGCCAGGGCGAAGTCGGCGTGGCCTGCTCGATGGCCGCCGCGGGCCTGACCGCGGCGCTGGGCGGCAGCCCGAGCCAGATCGAGAACGCCGCCGAGATCGGCATGGAACACAACCTGGGGCTGACCTGCGATCCCATCGGGGGCCTGGTGCAGATCCCGTGCATCGAGCGCAACGCCATGGGGGCGGTGAAGGCGATCAACGCCTCGCGCATGGCCATGCGCGGCGACGGCAAGCACAAGGTATCGCTGGACGAGGTCATCAAGACCATGCGCGACACCGGCCGCGACATGCAGGACAAGTACAAGGAAACCAGCCGCGGCGGGCTCGCGGTCAACGTCATCGAGTGCTGAGGCGCACGATCCGCAGCACATCGTCGAGCAGGGCTGCCGCCGTCACTTCGGCGCCGGCGCCCGGCCCACGGATCACCAGTGGCTGCTCGCGGTAGCGGCAGCTCCTGATCGCGACCAGGTTGTCGGTGCCGCCGCCGGCGCACAGCGGATGCGTGGCCGGCAGCGCCCGCAGCCCCACGTCCGCATCGCCATCACTGAAGCGGCCGACGAAGCACAGCCGGGCGCCGTCCCGCCTGGCAAGCGCCAAGCGCTCGGCCAGCAGCGTATCGAGCAGCCCGTACTGCGCGTCGGCCATGGCCGCATCGGCGCCCGCCAGTGCTTCGGGCAGCAGCGAATCCACCCGAACCTGCCCTGCTTCCAGTGGCCATCCGGCTGCACGCGCGAGGATCAGCAGCTTTCGGCGCACGTCCTCGCCCGACAGGTCGATGCGCGGATCGGGTTCGGTATAGCCGGCCTCACGGGCTTCGCGCACCAGGGCAGAAAACGGTCGCGTGGCGTCATGACGGTCGAACAGCCAGGCCAGCGAACCCGACAACACACCTTCCAGCGCGTTGATCCGGTCGCCGCCGGCCACCAGGGCGCGGATGGAACGCAGCAAGGGCAGCCCGGCGCCGACCGTGGCGCTGTCGCCGTAACGCGCGTCGCCCTCCCGCTGTGCCTCCACGATCGCCTGCGCACGTGACAGCCCGGCACCGTTGCCGAGCTTGTTGGCGCTGACCACGTGCACGCCGCGCGCGAGCCACTCGCTATGCCAGTCGGCGACGCGGTCGCTTGCGGTGGCGTCGATGGCGATGTCGCCGCGACGCAGCCCTTCGGCCTGCACCCAGGGCGCAAAGGCATCGTCACGCGGCGCTGCGGAGTTCACCCGGGCAAGAGCAGCCACGGGGTCCGCGCCGCACTCGGCCAGCGCGCGCGAATTGGTCAGCCAGGCGAACGTCGGAACCTCAACGCCCCGCGCGCGCAGCTGTTCGCAGCGGGCCACGAAGGCGCGTCCCACCGTGCCGGTGCCGAGCAGTGCCAAGCGGGGCACGAGATCCGCGCGACGCGACGCAGGCGGCCGGACGGTGTGTCCATGCAGCGGTACTGGCGCCACGGCGCTCATGCATCCACCTGCCTGCGCACGGCTGGCGCCTGCGTGCGGGCCGCGCGCTCCAGCGCCGCGGCCACGTCGGCCTGCAGGTCGGCGCAGGATTCAATGCCGATCGACAGGCGCAGCAGCCCGTCGGAAATCCCGGCGCGCTTGCGCGCCTCGGCCGTCATCGCTGCATGCGTCATCGTGGCTGGATGCGCGACCAGGCTTTCCACGCCGCCCAGCGACTCGGCCAGCGTGAAGCAGCGCAGCCCGTCCAAGAATGCGCGCACCGCCGCTTCGCCGCCGTGCAGCTCCACGCTCAGCATGGCGCCGAAACCCGCCTGTTGCCGCGCGGCCACGGCATGTCCCGGATGCGTCTCCAGCCCCGGCCAATGGACCGTCGCCACCGCCGGATGCGCATCGAGCTGGCGTGCGACGGCTTCGGCGTTTTCCTGGTGCACCCGCACGCGCGCATCGAGCGTGCGCAGGCCGCGCAGTGTGAGGAAGCTGTCGAAAGGCGCGCCGGTGATACCGAGCGCGTTCGCCCACCAGGTGAACCGATCGTGCAGCTCCGGGGTGGCCGCCACCACGGCGCCGCCGACGACGTCGCTGTGACCGTTGATGTACTTGGTGGTGGAATGCAGCACCGCATCCGCGCCGAAGTCGATCGGTCGCTGTAGCGCAGGCGACAGGAAGGTGTTGTCGACCGCGACCAGGGCGCCCGCACGGTGCGCCGCTTCGATGACGAAGCGCAGGTCGGTGATGCGCAGCAGGGGGTTGGACGGCGTCTCGACCAGCACCAGTTTCGGCTGCGTCGCCAGGGCATCGGCCAGCGCGCGCGGATCGGTCAGGTCGACGGTGACGAGTTCGAAGTGGCCCTTGCGCGCCAGCGCGTCGAACAGCCGCCAGCTGCCGCCATAGGCATCATGCGGCACCACCAGGCGCTCTCCGGGCTCGAGCAGCGCATGCAGCAGCAGCGCGATCGCCGCCATGCCGCTGGAGGTCACCACGCCGCCTGCACCGCCTTCGAGGCCTGCCAGCGCTTCACCGAGCAGGTCGCGGGTGGGATTGCCGCTGCGCGTGTAGTCGTATTCGCGCTTGCCGCCGATGCCGTCGAAGCTGAAGTTCGACGACAGCACCAGCGGCGGCACCACGGCGCCGAAGGCCTCGTCGCGGTCGATGCCCGCACGCACTGCAAGCGTGGCGGTGGCATGGCCGGCTGCGGGCGCGCTCATGCCGCCACCTCCGCGGCCAGCGCAGCGCGAAGGATGGCGTCGACGCGGCCGTCGTCCTTGAGGAAGGCATCGTGGCCATGCGGCGAACGCAGCACGCGCAGGGTGGCGCGGCCGCCCAGCCCCTCCACCAAGGCCACCGCCTCCGACAGCGGGACCAGCGGATCGCCTTCCACCGCGACCACGGTGGTGGGCGCCTTCACCTGGGCCGGGTCCACGCGATGCAGGTCGAGCGATTCCGACAGCCGCTGCCAGGCCAGCACGGGTGTCCTGGCAACGAAGCGCGCACCCGCCGCGTCCAGGTAGTCTTCGGCCGCGACGCGCACGCGTCCGTTGGCGACCTCCGCAGGCGCATCGAAGCGCGCGGCGAACCCCTCTCCGCTGCGATAGCCCAGCATCGCGAACTGCCGGGCCAGCGAAAGACCCTGGTCGCCAGCGCACTGCAGCTCGCCCAGCGCCACCGCCTTGCGCTGCAGCGCGCGCCAGGCCGCGGCCCAGGGATGCGCGCGGTGCGCCCCGCTGACCACCACCAGTCTTTCGAGCCGCGCACGATGGCGCGCCGCGAACTGCAGCGCCACTGCCGCACCGTAGGAATAGCCGACAAAGGCATGCAGGCGCGCGATGCCCAGCGTATCGAGCAGCACCGCCGCGGCATCGGCCTGGTCGGCGGTGTCGATCACCGCGTCCAGCGTGCCGTCGGCGCCGACATGGTCGAAGGCGAGCAGGCGCAGACGGGAGGGATCCAGCGCGCGGCCACTCCCGACCACGGCTTCGGCCCAGCCGCGGCCGGGCAGCGATGCATTGGCGGCAAGGTGGCGGCCAGCCGATATCCCGCCCGAAACCAGCACCACCGGCGCCCCGTCCGGACCACTCAGCTCCCAGGCCAGGCGTAGTCGACGCGCGCCGGCGTAGCGCATGGGCAGCACGACATCGATGTCGCCGCGCACGGATGCATGGCCGGCTGCCGGACAGATGGCTGCGGCAACCTGCGGTTCGCAGGTGGAAGGGAACGGTGCGGCCAGAGGGGCTGCAGCGGCGACGCGGTCTTCGAGGCTCATGGCGATATCCGGGAAAGGGACAAGGCCATCGATGCCGCGGGGCATGCCGGAAGACGGGTAGCGCCGCGCGACCACGGCGATACGCGACGGACCGCCGCGAGGCGATCCGCAACCATCTTCCGGTGGACGCACAGGTCCCCGCAGGACTTGGCACGGCGGACGGGGCTTGCGCCCCATCCAGTTGCCCCGGCTTCGTCGGGCCTGTCCCTCAGCCGGTCTCGATGGATGGCGGCAGCTTGGCAGCGCGCCCGACCGCTGTCAATCGCTTCATGCGGATGAAGCGATATAAATCGGTCACAGTGCGGGGACCCGCCTCGCCACCGCATAATCGCGCCATGTCGAAAACTCTCGTTGCGGGCGCGCTCGCCCTGCTCCTCACCGCCTGTGCCACTGCTCCACGTTCGGCGCCGCCATCCACGGCCGGGGCCGATGCAGCCCCATCGAGCCTGGTCGCCGAAGCCTGGATCTCGCCCGATGTCCGCGGCGAGGAGCTGGACTCCGTCGCCACCTGGGTGGACGCCGACGGCCGCACCTGGCTGCTGGCCACCGGCAAGTCCACCCATCGCCTTTCGCTGTTCGATGGCGACAGCGGCGAGCCTTTGCGCAGCATCGGCACGCGCGGCAAGGCGCCGGGCGAGTTCAACCGTCCCAACGGCCTGACGGTGTTCGGCGACCTGCTGTTCGTGGTCGAACGCGACAACCATCGCGTACAGCTGCTGTCGCTGCCCGACTTCGCACCCCAGGCGATCTTCGGCTCCGACGAGCTGCGCAGCCCCTACGGCATCTGGCTGCACGAGTCCGCGCCGGGCGAGCTCGAGGCCTTCGTCACCGACAGCTTCATGTACGGCGAACGCTACGACGTGGTGCCGCCGGCGGAAGAGCTTTCACAGCGCGTGCGCCGTTACCGCCTGCGCTTCGACGACCAGGGCCACCTCGATGCCGCCTATCTCGGTTCCTTCGGTGAAACCGAGGGGCCCGCCCGCCTGAACATGGTCGAGTCCATCGCCGGCGACCCGGCCCACGACCGCCTCCTGGTCGCGGAAGAAGACAAGGCCAGCCCGTCCAACCTGCACGTCTACGGGTTCGACGGCCGCTGGACCGGCCGCAGCCTGCCCGAAGGCACCTTCACCGGCGAGGCCGAGGGCGTGGTGCTCTGGGCCTGCAGCGCCACGGGAGGCTACTGGCTGGCGGTCGACCAGCAGGCGCCGCTGACCTGGTTCCACCTCTTCGACCGCGCCGACCTGTCACCGGTGGGCAGCTTCCACGGCGAGGTCACTGCGCGCACCGACGGCATCGCCCTGCACGCGGCCGCCACGCCACGCTTCCCGGGCGGCGTGCTGTACGCGGTGCATGACGACCGCGCAATGTCGGCCTTCGACCTGCGCGACATCGTCGTAGCCTTGGGCCTGGATCCCGCCTGCCTGCACTGACGATGCGCATGCGTTCCGCCGCCATCGTGCTTGCGTGGATCGCCGCGGTCGGCGTGGCACACGCGGAGGGTCCGCAGCAGCAGCGTGGACATGCCGGGCCTGCGCCCCTGGCGCGACTGGATGTCGTCGATCGTGGCCATGGCCCCGAGGCCTGGGCGGAAAACCTCCTGTCCGGGCCGATCGAAGTCGTGCTGCGCGCCCGCGGACCGACGCCGGCGGCACGCCCCGCACTGCCCGCGCGCGCCACGGTTCCGGCGCTTGCCCGGGTCCTGGTCGCGCGCGTCGACCGCAGCGATGCGCAGCTGCTGCTTGAAGTCGTTCCCGGGCATCCGGGCGCGCGACCACTGGACGTCGAGTACGCCTGGCCCCTGGCGACCCGCACGCTGCGCATCGGGCAGGGCTGGGGCGGCGGTGTCAGCCACCGCGACGACGAAAACCGGCATGCAGTGGATTTCGCGGTGCCCGAAGGTACGCCCGTGCTGGCCGCACGCGACGGCGTGGTGATGCAGGTCGAGGCGCGCTTCACCCGGGGCGGCATGGCCTCGCCCGACGACATCGACCGCGCCAACTTCATTCGCATCCTCCACGGCGACGGCACCATGGCCGTTTATGCACACCTGGCGCCGGGTGGCGTGCAGGTCCGCCAGGGCGAGCGCGTGCGCCGCGGCCAGCACATCGGCACCTCGGGCAGCACCGGCTACAGCGGCGGCCCGCACCTGCACTTCGTGGTCCAGGCCAACCGCGGCCTGCGCCTGGCGTCGCTGCCCTTCAAGATGTTCGGTCCGGGCGGGATCCTGCGCTTCACCGAGGCTGTAGCGGGGGTCGAGCAGTAGGGCGAGGGCGTTTTTGCCACGGATTTACGCGGATACCCGCGAATTTGCACGGATAGGCCAAAAGCATTTTTCAGCCACGGATCTACGCGGATGGACGCGGATGGAACAAAGAGCTTTTCAGCCACTGATCTACGCGGATTACGCGGATCGGGCCGAGGCCAGCCGGATCAGTGCGTCCTACCCCTCTTTCCCAGCCTGATCCGCGTGAATCCGCGCGGATCCGCGTCATCCGTGGCAAAAATGCTCTTTCGATACCCGCCGCCCCCGTATAATTGCCGGCTTCCCGCCCACTCCCGGCGCCAGCAAGGCGCGTATCGCCATGCCTGACGTTTCCAGTGAAGCCGCCCGCCGCCGTACGTTCGCGATCATTTCGCATCCCGACGCCGGCAAGACCACGCTGACCGAAAAGCTGCTGCTGTTCGGCGGTGCAATCCAGATGGCCGGGTCGGTGAAGGGTCGCAAGGCGGCGCGCCATGCCACGTCCGACTGGATGAAGCTGGAGCAGGAGCGCGGGATCTCGGTCACCAGCTCGGTGATGCAGTTCCCCTACGAGGGACACATCATCAACCTGCTCGACACCCCCGGCCACGCCGACTTCGGCGAGGACACCTATCGCGTGCTGACCGCGGTGGACAGCGCGCTGATGGTCATCGACGTCGCCAAGGGCGTGGAGGAACGGACCATCAAGCTGATGGAGGTGTGCCGCATGCGCGACACGCCGATCATGACCTTCATCAACAAGCTCGACCGCGAGGGGCGCGAGCCGATCGAACTGCTCGACGAGGTCGAGAGCGTGCTCGGCATCCAGTGCGCGCCGGTGACCTGGCCGATCGGCATGGGCAAGCGCCTGAAGGGCGTCGTACACCTGATCACCGGGGAAGTGCACCTGTACGAACAGGGCCGCAACTTCACCCGCCAGGACTCGACCATCTTCCCCTCGATCGACGACCCCGCCCTGGAAGCGCGCATCGGCGCCGACATGCTGGCCTCGCTGCGCGACGAACTGGAACTGGTGCAGGGCGCGAGCCACGCCTTCGACGTCGACGAATACCTGGCCGCGCGGCAGACCCCGGTGTTCTTCGGTTCGGCGGTCAACAACTTCGGCGTGCAGCCGCTGCTCGACTTCTTCGTGCGCCACGCGCCCTCGCCGCAGCCGCGCGCCACCACCAGCCGCGTCGTTGCGCCCGAAGAATCGAAGCTCACCGGCTTCGTGTTCAAGATCCAGGCGAACATGGATCCGCAGCACCGCGACCGCGTCGCCTTCATGCGCGTGTGCTCGGGCCGCTTCGAAGCCGGCATGAAGACCTTCCACGTGCGCACCGGCAAGGACATGAAGCTCGCCAACGCGCTGACCTTCATGGCCAGCGACCGCGAGATCGCAGCCGAGGCGTATCCGGGCGACGTGATCGGCATCCACAACCACGGCACGATCTCGATCGGCGACACCTTCACCGAGGGCGAGCAGTTCGCCTTCACCGGTATCCCCAACTTCGCGCCCGAGCTGTTCCGGCGCGCGCGCCTGCGCGACCCGCTGAAGCTCAAGCAGCTGCAGAAGGGCCTGGCGCAGCTGTCTGAAGAAGGCGCGACCCAGTTCTTCCGGCCTTTGATGTCGAACGACCTGATCCTGGGCGCGGTCGGCGTGCTGCAGTTCGACGTCGCCGCCTACCGGCTCAAGGCCGAGTACGGCGTGGACGCGATCTTCGAACCCGTGGGCGTCGTCACCACGCGCTGGGTGCACTGCGACAGCGAAAAGAAGCTCGAAGAGTTCCGCGAGAAGAACGCCCCCAACCTCGGCATTGATGCCGCTGGCGAACTGGTCTACCTGGCCCCGACCCGGGTCAACCTGCAGCTGGCCCAGGAACGCTGGCCCGACGTCCGCTTCGACGCCACCCGCGAACAGGTCCACACCCAAGGCGCGGGCTGAGGTTCTGGCGGGGCGGAGGAAGAGCGTTTTTTGCCGCGGATGACGCGGATTGGCGCGGGTTTACGCGGATCAAGCCAAGGCTTTGAGTTGCTCCTTGCGCTGACCCACTCCTATCCCGCGGCCTGCAGCAGAAGTGCCCCAGCCAGATCCGCGTAATCCGCGCTGATCCGTGGCTAAAAAAATGCTCTTGTCCTATCCGCGTAAATCCGCCTTTATCCGCGTGAATCCGTGGCAAGAAGCTTCTGCGGTACGACTGAGGCGCCGACAAGCCACGCATGGCATCATCGATCCGGCTTCTCCCCCGGGATTCCATCGTGTCGACCATGAACCTGCGCGCGAAGCGCGAAGAGCTCGCAAGCGCGTTGACCCATGGCCTGGGCGCCGCCGCGGCGCTCGCCGGCGGCGCGGTACTGATCACGCTGGCCGCGCTGCATGGCAACGGCTGGCAGCTGGGCGCGGCGATCGTGTTCGGCGTGTCCCTGCTGCTGCTCTATCTCGCGTCCACGCTCTACCACTCCTTCGAGCACCCGGTGCTCAAGGGCCGGCTGAAAGTCCTCGACCACTGCGCGATCTACCTGCTGATCGCCGGCACCTATACGCCCTTCACCCTGATTGGCCTGCGCGGACCGTGGGGCTGGAGCCTGTTCGTCGCGATCTGGTCGCTGGCCCTGGCCGGCGTGGTGTTCAAGCTGTTCTACACCGGGCGTTTCAAGCGCCTGTCCACGCTGGTCTACGTGGCCATGGGCTGGCTGGTGCTGGTGGCGATCAAGCCCGTCCTGGCCGCGCTTGATGCCTGGACCTTCGGCTGGCTGGTCGCGGGCGGCGTGCTCTACACGCTGGGCACGATCTTCTATCACCGCGAGTCGATCCCTTACTCGCACGCGATCTGGCACCTGTTCTGCATCGCCGGCAGCGTCTGCCATTACGTCGCCGTGATGGCGCAGGTGACGTTGAACGCCTGAACACCCCGGAACGCATTCACTGCGGTTTGACCGGGCCCGGTAGAGGCTGGACATCGCACCCGCACCCGGAGCCGGCGAATGCCGACGGATGTCCCGCCGCACGACACGCCCTATCGCAAGGCCGTTGTTGCCGTACACGCCCATCCCTGGCGCACGGCGGTGGCCATCGTCGGCGTGGGCCTGCTGGCCCTGGTGCTGCTGTGGGACTGGAACTGGTTCCGGGGCCCGGTCGAACGCATCGTCACCGCCCGCACCGGCCGCAGCTTCGACATCGGTGGCGACCTGCACGTCGACCTGGGCCGCACCGCCGTGATCCGTGCCGACCGGCTGATGCTCGGCAACGCCGGCTGGTCCGACACGCCGGAGATGGCCAGCGCCGATACGCTCGAGCTGCACGTCCGGCTGCTGCCGCTGCTGGCCGGCCGCATCCACATTCCGGAACTTCGCCTCTCGCGTCCCGATGTCCTGCTGGAAGCCGGCGACGACGGCGGCAATTGGCGCTTCGACGGCATGTCGGGCGATGGCGATGGGCCGCGCATCGACCACCTGCAGGTCGATACGGGCCGCCTGCGCTTCGTCGACGCCGCGCACGAGACCGACGTGGACCTCTCCGTCGCCAGTGAAGACACCGACGATCCGTCGCTGCGCCCGCTTGCGCTGAGCGGTGACGGCCACTGGCGCGGCGAAGCCTTCAAGGTGTCGGGTGCCGTCGCTTCCCCGCTGGAGTTGCGCGACACCGGGACGCCCTACGCGGTCGACCTGAAGGCATCCGCCGGCGCAACCCGCGCGCATGCCCGTGGCGCCATCACCCGCCTGCTCGGCTTGACTGCGTTCGACGTACAGATGGCACTGTCCGGCAAGGACCTCGAGGATCTCTATCCGCTGCTCGGGATCGCACTGCCGAACACGCCGCCTTACGAACTCGACGGCCGCCTCGTCCGCGAGGACGCCGTGTGGCGCTACGAGGGCTTCAGCGGCAAGGTCGGCGACAGTGATCTCGCCGGCACGGCCACCATCACCACAGGCCGCGAACGCCTGCTGTTCGAGGGCGACCTCCACTCCGACCTGCTCGACTTCGACGACCTCGCCGGCTTCGTCGGAGCCGCGCCGGAGAGCGGTGCCGGCGAGACCGGCAGCGCCGAGCTCGAAGCCGAAGCCAGCGAGTACACCGCCGCCGACCGCCTGCTCCCCGACACACCGTACGACCTGCACAAGCTGCGCACCATGGACGCCGACGTGCGCTGGAAGGCACAGCGCATCGAAGCGCCGGGCTGGCCGCTGGACGACATGGACGCGCACATCCTGCTCGAGGCCGGCCTGCTGCGGCTTGAGCCGCTGGACTTCGGCGTGGCCGGCGGCCGCGTGCGATCCACGATCCGCATGGACGCGCGCCAGGAAGCGATCCGCACCGATGCCGCCATCCGCGCGCGCGGGCTCGAACTGGGCCGGCTGTTTCCCGACTCGGCGCTCACCGACGATGCGGTCGGGCGGATCAGCGGCGACATCGACATCGCCGGCAGCGGCAATTCGATCGCGCGCATGCTCGGCAGCGCCGACGGCGAAGCCGTGCTCGGCATGGGCCGTGGCGAAGTCAGCAACCTGCTGCTCGAACTCGCCGGCCTCGATATCTTCGAGGCGCTCAGGTTCCTGCTCGGCAAGGACCGCAAGGTGGCGATCCGCTGCGCGTTCGGCGACTTCGTGATCGCCGATGGCGTGATGACCGCGCGCGCACTCGCCTTCGATACCTCGGACACGATCATCGTCGGCGAAGGTACGGTCGACCTCGACGAAGAGCAACTGGACCTCGTGCTCAAGCCGCGGCCCAAGGACCGGAGCATCCTCGCGCTGCGTTCGCCGCTGGTGGTCGACGGCAGCTTCCGCGACCCGGGCTTCCGGCCGGACATGGGGCGCCTCGGCCTGCGCGGCGCGATCGCGCTGACGCTGGCGAGCATCGCGCCGCCCGCGGCGCTCCTGGCCACGCTGGAACTGGGACCGGGCGAAGACAGCGACTGTGGCGGCCAATACGCGCAGTGACCTGCGGGTTCAGGAGGTGATGTAGCGCTGCAGCTGGTCGAGTTCGTACTGCTGCTCCTCGATCACCGCCTTGACCAGGTCGCCGATGGAGACCAGGCCCACCACCCGGCCATCGGCGACGACGGGCAGATGGCGGACACGCCGTTCGGTGACCAGTTGCATGCAGGCCGGTGCGACATCATCCAGGCCGACGGTAACGATGTCGGCGGTCATGATGTCGCGTACCGGTGTTTCCTTCGACGAGCGTCCGTCGAGCACGATCTTCCGCGCGTAGTCGCGTTCGGACACCATGCCGGCGAGCCGCCCTCCCGGCTCAAGCACCACCAGTGCGCCGATGCCCTTCTCGGCCATCAGCCGGATGGCGTCGATCACCGCCGCATCCGGACCGATCGCGTGGACTTCAGGACCCTTGGACTCCAGCAGCTGCCTCACCGTGCGCATCGCGGCCTCGCTCGATCGTGGGTGGCATGGCCGAGCATACCCCTTCGGCCGGCGACCAGGTGTCGACCACGTACAGCGGCCGCTGCTTGGACTCTTCGTAAAGCCGGCCGAGGTATTCACCGATCAGCCCGAGCGCCATCAGCTGCACGCCGCCCAGGAACAGGATCACCGACATCATCGTCGGCCAGCCCGCCACCGGGTCTCCCCAGAACAGGGCCTTGAGGATGATCCACAGGCCATACGCGAACGCCACGACCGCGGTGGCGACGCCAAGGTAGGTCGCCAGCCGCAGCGGCGCGGTGGAAAAGCTGGTGATGCCTTCGAGTGCGAAGTTCCACAGCCGCCAGGCGTTGAACTTGCTGCTGCCGGCCAAGCGCGGTTCACGGCGATACGGAACGCTCACGCGATTGAAGCCGATCCAGCCGAACAGGCCTTTCATGAAGCGGTGCCGCTCGCGCAGTTCCCGCAGTGCGGCGAGCGCGCGCGGCGACAACAGGCGGAAGTCGCCGGTGTCGGTGGGCATCGGCGTTTTCGACAGCCGCTGCATCACACGGTAGAAGGCGTGCGCGGACGCGCGCTTGAACCAGCCCTCGCCCTCGCGCGCCTGGCGCGTGCCGTGGACGTCGTCATACCCCTCGCGCCAGCGCGCGACGAACCGCGGGATCAGCTCGGGCGGATCCTGGCCGTCGGCATCCAGGATCAGCGCCGCGCCTTCAACGACCCGGTCCAGGCCCGCCGTCAGCGCGGCCTCCTTGCCGAAGTTGCGCGACAGGCGCAGCAGCGACACCCGCGGGTCGGCGGTGGCCAGGTCCCGCAAGACCGTCCAGGTGGCATCGGTACTGCCGTCGTCCACATACAGCACGCCGCCGTCCACGCCGCCTTCGCTGGCCAGCCCTGCAAGCACGGCGCCCAGGCGGCGGTGCAGCTCCGGCAGCGACTGGGCCTCGTTGAAGGCCGCCACCACCACGGTCAGTCGATCGCGGGTCATGCCCTCATCCTATCGCGCGACGGCGGCGCTCCAGCCACCTTCATTCCAGGCCGTCCAGCCAGGCCGCACCGCCGAGGTTACGCATGTTCCGCTCGATCCACTGCACGCGCCGCTGCACATAGGGCCCCGGACGGTGCGCGCTGTAGCGTCGTGGGCTCGGCAACACCGCGGCCAGGCGCGCGCACTCACTGTTGGACAGGGCATCCGCGTCCTTGCCCCAGTAGCTGCGCGCCGCGGCCTGCGCACCGTAGATGCCGTCGCCGAACTCGGCCACGTTGACGTAGACCTCGAGGATGCGCTGCTTCGGCCACAGCAGTTCGATCCACAGCGTGTACCAGGCCTCGGCGCCCTTGCGCACCCAGCTGCGCCCGCTCCACAGGAACAGGTTTTTCGCCAGCTGCTGGCTGATCGTGCTGCCACCCCGGATGCGCTTGCCCTCCGAGTTGTGCTCCAGCGCGCGCTCGATGGCCTCGAGGTCGAAACCGCGGTGACGGGCGAAGTTCTGGTCCTCGGCAGCCACCGCCGCCAGCGGCAGCGAGGGCGCGATCCGGTCCAGGTCACGCCAGTCGTAAGCGATCCGGAAGCCGGCATCACCCGCGCGCAAGGCCTCGACCTGGCGGATGGCCATGAACGACGAGAACGGCGGATCGACGAAACGCAGCACCAGCACCTGCGCGATGCTCAGCAACGCCAGCAGCAGCGGCAGCTTCCACAGCCAGTGCCAGCGACTGCGCCGACGCCGCGGGGCCGGTGGCGACGCCGGTTCCGCGTCCTTGTTCCTGCCACGCGCCATCCCCATCTCCATCGTTCGCCCACACGCGGGCCGTTACGCTGATTATCCAGCCGCCGGCGCTCGCCACAATCGCAACCGGATTCCGCATGACCGCTTCCACCGAAAGCCATGACTTCCTGACCCGCTTCCTGCTGCCGCGCGCCGGGGTGCGCGGCGTGCACGTCCACCTGGGCGACACCTGGCGCCGGATCGCATCCAGCGACGACTACCCGCCGGTGGTGCGCGGCCTGCTCGGCGAGGCCGCGGTGGCGTCGGCGCTGTTCACGGGCCACGTCAAGGTGGACGGCCGGCTGTCGGTGCAGCTGCGCGGCGAGGGCGCGTTGCGCACCCTGTTCGCCGAATGCACCGCGGCGGGCACCCTGCGCGGCATTGCGCGGATGGCCGAAGGTGCCGGCGACATCGCCGCGCTCCAGGACCTCGGCGCCGACGCCCTGCTCGCGATCACGATCGAGAATCCGGGCATCGGCAGCCGCGATGCCGCGCGCTACCAGGGCCTTGTTCCGCTGGACGCCCCGGCACTGGCCGCTGCCTTCGAGAGCTACTTCACCCAGTCCGAGCAGCTGCCCACGCGGATCCTGCTGGCGGCCGGCGAGGACCACGCCACCGGCCTGATGCTGCAGAAGCTCCCGGCCGATGCGGGCGATGACGACGGCTGGAACCGCGCCAGCGCGCTGTTTTCCACCCTTGATGCCGGCGAACTGATGGCCACTGCGGGATCGACGCTGCTGCACCGGCTGTTCCACGAGGAGTCGCCGGAGCTGCTGGGCGGCCGCGCCCTGTCCTTTGCCTGCTCGTGCTCGCGCGGGCGGGTTGAGGCGATGCTGGCCTCGCTGGGCCGGGACGAGGCGGAAGCCGCGTTGGTTGAAGGCACGGCCACCGTGCGATGCGAATTCTGCGGACAGGGCTATGCGTTCGATGCCGGGGCCATACACGCCCTCTTCACTTCGGCGCAGCGCCCAATGGAGGCCCCCACGGGACTGCAGTAGCGTGGAGGGGATTGTTAAGGAAATATAAATCCACTAGAGTCCAAGCCATGATCGGGGCGGAACTTCCGCCTCAGCCTGGGGGTCTATCGGCACGCCATGAAGTCGCGCCTTGCACAACTGTCACTGTCGCTCGCCCTCGCCCTCGGCGTGGCCACGGGCGCGCATGCACAGTCATTGCAGGGCGGTAAACGCGACCAGGCCGTGCTGCCGGTGTGGAACCAGTCCAGCGGCAAGATCGAGGCCCTGCTCCTGCTCGAGGCGGCCGACCCCGGCTCCGCTCCGGGCTTCGGCAGCAACGCCCTCGACGCCGCTTTCGGGATCGACGCGGGCAATTCGCTGGGCGTGTTCTGCGACCGCAAGTCGGGCCTTGCCAGCGCGCTGGGCAACCTCGCCAACAACTGCATGCTCGCCAGCTTCGAAGACGAAGGCGGCACGCATGCCAGCGGCACGGCAGCCTTCAAGGCCGGCCGGAACACCCGGCTGGGCCTCAGTGCCGGCAGCGGCAGCGGCACGCTCCCCGGCTGGCTCACCCCGGGCACCCGGGGCACGGGCGCCACCGTCGACCTCAACGACCTGACCGTGTTTGCGCAGCACAATATCGGCCGCGAGGGCATGGTCGCCATCGCCGGCACCGTGGCCAAGGCCACGTTGGTGACCCCCGCCGAAGCCACGAACCTCGGCATCGGCGATGCCTGGACCTCGCACAGCCTGTCGATCGGCGGCGGCTATGGGCGCTTTGGCGCCAGCATCGTCGGCCAGGTCGTGGAAACCCCCGGCCAGCCCAAGTGGGAAGGCCTCGGACTGGGCCTGACCTGGCGTACGCCCTGGAGCGGACAGCTCACCGTGGGCGCCGACAATCTCGTCACGCGGGGCCGGAATCCGTTCGCCCCGAACGTCAACGGGCGTGACGACGAGGGCACCGTGCCCTATATCCGGTACGAACAGGACCTCTAAGTCCTTGATTCATGCGGGTTCCCGTGACGCGGGCCGCATTTTTTAACAACACTTTAATTTTCGCTTCGGCAGGGCTACTATCGGCGACGGCCCTGCCGGCCTTGGCGTCTGCTTTGACTCCACCGGTGGGGTTCCCATGGGATTTACCCAAGACTCACTTGGAGAGAGAGATGACGTTCAAGACCACCCAACTCCGTGACGCGGTGCTGATCGCACTGGTCGCGGGCGGTGCCGGCATCGCCGGTACCGGCGTCGCGTTCGCCCAGGATTCCGGGCAGCAGGCGACCACCCTCGATCGCATCGAGGTCACCGGTTCGCGCATTCGTTCGGTCGATGCCGAAACCTCGCAGCCGGTCCTGGTGCTGGATCGCGCCGAGATCGAAAAGCAGGGCCTGACCTCGGTTGCCGAAGTGCTTTCGCGCATCTCGGCCAACGGCGCCGGCATCAACCGCTCCTTCAACAACGGCGGCGACGGCTCTTCGGAGATCTCGCTGCGCAACCTCGGCTCCTCGCGCACCCTGGTGCTCGTTGACGGTCGTCGCTGGGTCTCCACCCTGACCGGCTCGGTCGACCTCAATACCATCCCCGCGGCCGTCATCGAGCGCATCGAAGTCCTGAAGGACGGCGCGTCCGCGATCTACGGTTCCGACGCCATCGCCGGCGTGGTGAACATCATCACCCGCGACAACTTCGAAGGCGCCGAGTTCCGCACCCACATCGGCCAGTTCAACCAGGGCGACGGCGAGCGCACCTCGGTCGACGCGACCGTGGGCGTAAGCGGCGAGCGCGGCAACGTGGTCATCAGCCTGTCGCGCGTCGAGGAAGAGGCCGTCATGGCACGCGACCGCGAGCTGTCGCGTGATCCCGTGTTTGGCCTGGGCAGCGACATGTACAGCGGCACGTCCAACCACGGCCGTATCCGTGCCGGCGCGCCCAACCTGGTCGTCGACGGCAGCGCCACGCCGACCAACGGCCGCTACGCACTGGACCAGTTCGTCCCGTTCACCGCGGCCGAGCATGCGTACAACTACGCGCAGGACAACTACCTGCTGACTCCGCAGACGCGCACCTCGATGTTCCTCAAGGGTCGCTACGACATCACCGACAACGTCAGCTTCCGCGCCGACGCCATGTACAACGAGCGTCGCTCGGCCCAGCAGCTTGCGGGCTTCCCGCTGAGCGGCGGCCCGCTGCTCGGCAACCCGGCGGACACCGTGATGAGCGGTGAGAGCTACTTCAACCCCTATAACGTCGCGCATGGCGGTGACGGCCGCGACCTGCACTGGAGCCATCGCCTCACCGAGCAGGCGCGCTACTACGAGCAGGACGTCAAGACGATCCACACCTATGTGGGCTTCGAGGGCGCGTTCGAGCTGGGTGACCGCTTCTTCAACTGGGACGTCGGTTACAACTTCAACAAGTCCGACCAGCACGACGCCCAGATCGGCGACGCCAACATGCTCAACGTGGCGCTCGGCGTCGGTCCGTCGTTCATGGACACCGATGGCGTGATCAAGTGCGGTGCACCGGGTGCGGTGATCGACGGCTGCGTGCCGTTCAACCCGCTGAGCCCGGCTGGCGGCGTGACCCAGGAGATGCTCGACTTCATCCTGTTCACCGCCAACGACACCTTCCAGAACCGCAGCGAGAGCTTCACCGCCAACATCAGCGGCGAGATCGTCGAACTGCCGGGCGGCATGATGGCGTTCGCGGCAGGTATCGAATCGCGCAAGGAAAGCGGCTTCGACCGTCCCGACGCCTTCGTGGCCGCAGGCTACACCTCGGGCAACTCGCGCCTGCCGACCTCCGGTTCGTACGACCTCGACGAGGTCTATGCCGAGCTTCTGCTCCCGGTCCTTTCGGGCGTCACGGGTGCACAGCTGCTCGAGTTCAGCCTGGCCTCGCGCTACTCCGACTACAGCAACTTCGGCGACACCACCAACAGCAAGGTGGGCTTCAAGTGGAAGCCGATCGAAGACCTCCTGGTCCGCGGCAACTGGTCGGAAGGCTTCCGCGCCCCGCCGGTCCAGACGCTGTTCCGCGGCAACGCGGACTCCTACGAGAGCTTCGGCGACATCTGCTCGGTCGACTTCCCGGGCTACAACGCGACCATCGCGGCGAACTGCACCGCGGCGGGCGTACCGGTTGACTACCTCCAGATCACCAGCAACGCCGTAAACGGTTACGGCGGGCAGACGATCTTCCCGTTCACCTTCGGCGGCAACGCCGATGTCGGTCCGGAAGAGTCGGAGTCCGTCACGCTGGGCCTCGTGTACAGCCCCAACTTCGTGGACGGCCTGGACATTTCGCTTGACTGGTGGAACATCGAGATCACGAATGCGATCTCCACGCCGAGCACGACCGAAATCCTCGACCAGTGCTACGGCCTCGGTAACCAGCAGTTCTGCGACATGATCGTCCGCGACACTGCCGCGGGCCCGAACCAGGGCGTGATCACCGACATGCTGCTGGTGCCGCAGAACGTGGCGTCCATCGAAGTCGAAGGCTGGGACTTCAACGTGCGTTACCGCCTGCCGGAAACCTCGTTCGGCCAGTTCGCCCTGAACTTCGACAGCAGCTACATGAGCAAGTGGGACCTCCAGTCGCTGCCGGGCGCCGAGGTCGAGAACCTCATTGGTATCTACAACGACCGCGATCCGACGTGGCGCCTGCGTGCCAACGCTTCGCTTGACTGGAACTATGGTGATTTCGGCGCGACCTGGTCCACCCGTTACTACTCGGGCGTGGTCGAGGAGTGCTTGTATCCCGGTTACGGCATGTGCTCGAATGAGGATCGTTATATCGACGGTCCCGACGGCTCACCCCAGTTCGCCCCGCGGAACCGCCTGTCGGCGACCACTTATCACGACATGCAGGCTCGCTATGCACTGCCGTGGAACGGTACCGTCAAGCTCGGCGTGAACAACATCTTCAAGAAGAGCGCGCCGTACTCGCAGGTGGCCTTCGCGAACTCGTTCGACCCGCAGTACGACATTCCGGACAGCCGCTACATCTACATGGAATACATGCAGCGCTTCTGATAGGAAGCTGATTCAGGAAGTGGCCCCGGAAACGGGGCCACTTTTTTTGTGCCTGCCGATACGTCGCGCAGAAAAAAGGGCGACCCGGCGGGTCGCCCTTCAAGCGGAACGTGGAGTCCGGGTCAGACGGCGATTTCGTCGCTGATCCGGCGATGCTCGTCGAGCAGCGCCTCCGGCATGCGTTCACCGAAGCCGTCCAGGAAGCCACCGATCTCGCCGAACTCCGTGCGCCAGCCCTCGCGCTCGAAGCCCAGCAGGGTTGCCAGCGCGGCATCGTCGAGGTCCAGGCCCTCAAGCGCCAGGTCGCCTGCCGCCGGAATGGCGCCGATGGGCGTATCCGTTCCCCCGGCCTCGCCCTTGACGCGGCCGATGATCCATTCGAGCACGCGCAGGTTGTCGCCGAAGCCCGGCCACACGAAGCGGCCGTCGGCATCCTTGCGGAACCAGTTCACGTGGAAGACCTTGGGCAACCGCGCCTCTGGTGTGTCGAAGGACAGCCAGTGGCTGAAGTAGTCGGCGAAGTTGTAGCCGCAGAACGGCTTCATCGCCATCGGGTCGCGGCGCATCACGCCGACCGCCCCGGTCGCCGCAGCCGTGGTTTCCGAACCCATGGCCGCGCCGACCAGCACGCCGTGCGTCCAGTCGCGCGCCTCGAACACCAGCGGCACCAGGCTGGCGCGGCGGCCGCCGAAGACGATCGCGCTGATCGGCACGCCCTGCGGTGCTTCGGCCTCGGGCGTCCAGCTCGGGCACTGGCGTGCGCTGACGGTGAAGCGGGAGTTCGGATGCGCGGCCGGGCCGTTGCCGGCGTCGTAGGGACGGCCCTGCCAGTCCTTCGCCGGCTCGCGCTTGTCCAGGCCTTCCCACCAGGGCTGGCCGTCGTCGGTGACCGCGACGTTGGTGAAGATGGTGTTCTGCTGGATCGAAGCCAGGGCATTGGGGTTGGACTTTTCAGACGTTCCCGGCGCCACGCCGAAGAAGCCGGCCTCCGGATTGATCGCCCACAGCCGCCCGTCTTCGCCCGGGTGCATCCAGCAGATATCGTCACCGACCGTCCACACCTTCCAGCCCTTTTCACGGTAGGACTCCGGCGGGATCAGCATGGCCAGGTTGGTCTTCCCGCAGGCGCTGGGGAACGCCGCGGCGACGTAATGCACTTCGCCCTGCGGGTTCTCGATGCCGACGATCAGCATGTGCTCGGCCAGCCAGCCCTCCTGCCGCGCCTGGTGCGACGCGATGCGCAGCGCGTGGCACTTCTTGCCCAGCAGCGCGTTGCCGCCGTAGCCCGAGCCGTAGGACTTGATCGCCAGCTCTTCCGGGAAATGCATGATGTAGCGGCGCCCGGGATCGAGCTCGCCGGTGGAATGCAGGCCGCGCACGAACATGCCTTCGCGCTCGATGCGGGCCAGCGCCCCGGCGCCCATGCGCGTCATCAGCCGCATGTTGGCGACGACGTACGCGGAGTCGGTGATCTCGACCCCGCAGCGCGCCAGCGGCGAATCGATCGGACCCATGCAGTACGGGACGACATACATCGTGCGGCCCTGCATGCAGCCGTCGAAGAGGGCATCGATCTTGGCGTGCGCCTCGGCCGGCGCCATCCAGTGGTTGTTGGGGCCGGCGTCATCCCGGTTGGACGGACAGACGAAGGTCAGGTGCTCGACCCGGGCCACGTCATCGGGACTGGAGCGGTGCAGCGCGCAGCCCGGGTGGGTGTCCTGGTTCAAGGGCAGCAGGGTGCCATCGGCCATCATGGCCGCCTCCAGGCCGGCGGCTTCGGTGTCGCTGCCGTCGCACCACACCACGCGATCCGGCCGGGTCAGCGCCGCGACCTCGTCGACCCACTGCCGCAGGGACGCAAGCCGCGTGCCGGGCGTCGCACGGGCGCCCTGCTGGGGAACTGCATTCATGTGTCTTGCGCCTCCGCAAAGCGCTTTTTTCAGGCTGGACCACCAATTCTAGCCAGCCGGCACCCCGCCGCGTGCTGCAGTGCAATAAGCAGCAATGCTCCGCGTCAGCCCGGCACCAGGGTGCGGGTCAGGTGCTCGACGTATTCATCGAACTCTTCCTGCGGCATCCGGGCCTGGTGCAATTGCAGGTTCAACTGCAGGAAGCCGACATATGCGGCATAGGTCAGCCGCGCGCGGTGCCGTGCCTCGGTGCGGCCCAGGCCGGCCTGCCGGAACGACGCGGTGAGGTAATCGAGCCGGCGCTGCGACACACGGTCGATCACCGGCTGCACGGCCGGATGGTCCGGCGCCTTGAGCAGCGCGCTGTACACCACGTGCGACTTGAACTCCCGGGCCACCATCTGGAACAGCGCGCGCAGGCGTTCGCGGGGATCGGGAACGGCCTCGAGCTTGCCGAAGACGTCCTGCTCCTCGAACGCCTCCCAACGCTCCAGCGCAGCCTGCAGCAGCGCGTCGCGGGACGGGAAATGCCAATAGAAACTGCCCTTGGTGACGCCCAGCCGGCGTGCAAGCGGTTCGACCGCCACCGCGGATACGCCGAGCTCGGCGACCAGGTCCAGTGCGGCCTCGGCCCAGTCATCGGCGCTGAGGCGGCTGCGTTCGCTTTTTGCCGCAGGCTTCTTCATTCCCCGAGTGTATCCATACGCATGGGTGCGGGACAGCACTCGGCGGGCCACCGCGTTGACAGCGCCGGGTGCCGATGTCCATACTGATCCGTATGGCCCGTGCGCGGCCGTGTCGTCTGCGGGTGCACACTGGCTTCCACCAGCCGAAGGCGAGCCGAGCGCTCGCGGAGACCGTGCCATGAGTATCGTCGTCCCCTTC
This sequence comes from Luteimonas sp. A534, assembly GCF_054072805.1. NCBI lineage: Bacteria > Pseudomonadati > Pseudomonadota > Gammaproteobacteria > Lysobacterales > Lysobacteraceae > Luteimonas > Luteimonas sp. A534. The sequence goes on along the minus strand of NZ_JBSVRR010000003.1, from coordinate 349,106 downwards.
CTCGTCCTGCTGCTGGTTGGCGCGTTCGCCGCCTACCACCGGATGCGCCTGGCCACCTGGGCGGCCATCACTGCCGCCGCGCTCGCCGCCTGCTGGCTGCTGGGCGCCAGCATTCCGGCCACCGTGGTCGCCATCGCCATCGCCGCCCTGGTCGCCGTGCCCCTGCTGCTGCCGGTGATCCGGAAGCCCCTGGTCACCGCGCCGCTGCTGAAGTTCTACCGCAAGATCCTGCCGCCGCTGTCGCAGACCGAACGCATCGCGCTGGAGGCCGGCTCGGTCGGCTTCGAAGGCGAGCTGTTCTCGGGCGCGCCGGACTGGAACGTCCTGATGTCGCAGCCCAAGCCGGAGCTCACCGTCGAGGAGCAGGCATTCCTGGACGGTCCAGTGGAGCAGCTCTGCCGGATGACCGACGACTGGGACATCACCCATGTCCGCGCCGACCTGCCGCCGGAGATGTGGCAGTTCATGAAGGACCGGCGCTTCTTCGGGATGATCATTCCGAAGGAATACGGCGGCCTGGGCTTCAGCGCGCTGGCCCACCACAAGGTGATCCAGAAGCTGGCCTCGATCTCCAGCGTGGTCAGCTCGACCGTGGGCGTGCCGAACTCGCTTGGCCCCGGCGAACTGCTGATGCACTACGGCACCCAGGCGCAGAAGGACTATTACCTGCCGCGCCTGGCCGATGGCCGCGACGTGCCCTGTTTCGGCCTGACCGGTCCCTTCGCGGGCTCGGACGCGACCTCGATCCCGGACTTCGGCATCGTCTGCAAGGGTGAGTGGAACGGCGCCCAGGTGCTGGGCCTGAAGCTCACCTTCGACAAGCGCTACATCACGCTCGCGCCCGTGGCTTCGCTGATCGGCCTGGCCTTCCGCATGTACGACCCCGACGGCCTGCTCGGCGACACCCGCGACATCGGCATCACGCTTGCCCTGGTGCCGCGCGAGGTCGAGGGCATGGACATCGGCCGCCGCCACTTCCCGCTCAACTCGCCGTTCCAGAACGGCCCGATCCACGGCCGCGAAGTGTTCGTGCCCCTGAGCCAGGTGATCGGCGAGGAAAACGGCTTCGGCGAAGGCTGGCGGATGCTCAGCGAGTGCCTGTCGATCGGGCGCTCGATCACCCTGCCCTCCACCGCCAGCGGCGGCGCCAAGTCCGGCGCGGTCACCACCGGTGCCTATGCGCGCATCCGCAAGCAGTTCGGGCTGTCGATCGGCCGCTTCGAGGGCGTCGAAGAGGCGCTGGCGCGCATCGGCGGCAAGGCGTATGCGATCAGCGCGCTGTCGCAGGCGACCGCGGCGGCGGTCGACCGTGGCGACGTGCCCGCGGTGCCCTCGGCGATCGCCAAGTACCACTGCACCGAGATGGGCCGGGAAGTGGCCAAGGACGTCATGGACGTCATCGGCGGCAAGGGCATCATCCTCGGCCCGCGCAACTTCGCCGGCCGCGCATGGCAGGCCTCGCCGATCGCGATCACGGTCGAGGGCGCCAACATCATGACCCGCAGCCTGCTGATCTTCGGCCAGGGCGCGATCCTCTGCCATCCGTGGGTGATGAAGGAGATGAAGGCGGCGCAGGATCCCGACGAGCGGGCTGGCCTGGAAGCCTTCGACCGCGCGCTCTTCGGCCACATCGGCTATGCGATTTCCAACGCGGTGCGCTCGGTGTGGTTCGCAGTGACGGGCTCGCGCTTCGGCAGGGCGCCGGGCGACGACTACACCCGCCGCTTCTTCCGCCGCCTCAACCGCCATTCCGCCAACCTGGCGCTGATGGCCGACGTGTCGATGCTGATGCTGGGCGGCAAGCTCAAGTTCAAGGAGTCGCTGTCGGGCCGCCTGGGTGACGTGCTCAGCCACCTGTACATGACCAGCGCCATCCTCAAGCGCTACCACGACGAAGGCACGCCGGTCGCCGATCGCCCGCTGCTGGCGTGGGCGTACCACGACAGCGTGCACAAGATCGAAACCGCGCTGTCCGCGGCGCTGCGCAACTTCCCGATCCGTCCGGTGGGCTGGCTGATGTGGCTGCTGATCTTCCCGCTCGGCCGCCGCGCCGAAGCGCCGGGCGACCGGCTGGGCCATCGCGTCGCGGCGCTGCTGATGACGCCGAACGAAGCCCGCGACCGGCTCGCATCCGGCGTCTTCACCACGCCCTGCGCGAACAACCCCGCCGGCCGCATCAACAGCTACCTGGCCGCCGCCGTGGCCGCGGAGCCGGTGGAGCGCAAGTTCCTCAAGGCGCTGAAGAACAAGGGCATCGAGGCGCTGGACTTCGCCAGCCAGCTCGACGAGGGCGTGCGCGAGGGCTGGATCACCGCCGAGGAGCGGGTGCAGCTCGAAGAGCTGCGCGAGATGACGCTCGACGCGATCACCGTCGACGACTTCGACGCGCATGAGCTGCGCGCGGCGACGTACTACAACCCGGAACGCCCGGACGGCAACCGCGAAGCAGCCTGAGGCCTCCAGCAACGCGTTACCGGGGTTCCCTGCCCGCCTGCCCACCCACGTGTCGGGCAGCGGGCATGTCCGCGGCAGCGCCGCACGCTAGCTATGACGCGGAAGCATCGTCGAGGAGTCCGTCCTGCGTGCGCTCGTCGAAGAACCGGTCACGCATCCGCAGCTTCCAGGTGGCCCGGCGCACCATGCTGTCCACCCTCGTCTGCAGACGCAGGCAGTCATCCTCGGGCGCAAGACGCAGCAAGGCGGCGTGCAGCTCGTGGGCCGCCTCGGTCGCATGGCGGCGATGTCCTTCCTCATGGCGCTCGAGCCGTCCGAGTGCGCCCAGCCATTGCTGCCGCACCTCTCTTCCGGCATGTGGCGCTGGCTGCCACTCGGGCAGCGTCGTCACGATGTCCACCGACAGCTCCAGCCCCCCGAGGGTGCAGCCATCAGCGCCCTGGTCGAGCTGTGCTTCGACCGAGAGCCTGCTGCTGGTCCGGCCATGCCCCGAGGCCATGCCTTGTGGAGCATGGTGGCGCAGCTGTTCGCGTATGCGGCCAATGCTGTTGCCCTGCACCGCGTAGTACGAGGTGGTGTGGTTGATGCGGACGGGAGGAAAACGATCCTCGGGTCGACCATGCTCCGCCAGTAGCAGGACGGCAACCGTAGCCATTCGAACGAGCATGGAGGCGGATCCGACGCGTCCAGCCGGCCTTAGCACGGCGCATGACGCGCGTGCGTGCGCGGACGGCTCGGCTCATCGCCCACGTTCATGCCAGGCCGCCAGCACGGCCGCCTCGCGCTCATGCGTGATTCCCGCCTTGGGCTGTGCACGACGCTCCGGCGGAAGCCAGCGCCAGTAGTCCAGGGTGTCACCGACCGTGTCCTCGAGCGAACGCGTGCGCAGGCCGATCGCATGCGCACGCGCCGTGCTGATGTGGCCAAAGCCGGCGTAATCACCTGTCGCGGGGATCCACGCCGGCATGTCCTGCCAGGGCGACACGCCCTGCGCCTCCAGGAAGTCCGCCGGCACCCACGTCAGCGTGGAATCGTGGCCAGGCGGCTGCGGGCACGGTGCGCGCACGCACTGGATGGTGTTCATGCGCCGCGACACGTCCTGGCAGGTCGCCAGCAGCCGGCCCATGGTGATCGAACCCGCAGGCGCGTCGGCGTTGTAGATCCCCGTGTGGCGCTGCTCCAGCGCGAGCAGCAGGAAATCCGCGAGGTCGCGCACGTCGATGAACTGCGTCGGATCGTCTGGCGCACCGGGCGCGAGGATCTCGCCGCCACGGTCGGCCCGCGCCGGCCAGTAGGTGAAGCGGTCGGTGGTGTCGCCCGGACCGACGATCAGCCCGGGACGGACGATGGTGGTGCGTCCGGGGAGTTCGGCTTCGGCGGCGCGCTCGCACAGCGCCTTGAGCCCGCCGTAGGTCTCACCGGTGACTTCGGTGACGCTCGGGTCGGCGAGGATCGCGAGCGACGCGTCCTCGTCCTGGCCCCGCCGGTCGGTCTTCGCATAGACCGAAATCGTCGACACCATCAGGTACTGCCCCACTCGGGGCGCGAGCAGCCGCGCCGCGCGGGTGACGTCGGCCGGCACGTAGGCGGAGGTATCGAGCACCGCGTCCCAGCGGCGGTCGCCTCCCAGCGCGGAGAGGTCGACCTTGCGATCGCCGCGCAGCTGTTCGATGTCGGCGAACTCCTCGCCCTCGAAGCGCTCCGGGTTGCTCTTGCCACGGTTGAACAGGGTCAGCCGATGGCCCTTCGCGCGCGCGGCGGCGACAAAGTGCGGACCGAGGAAGCCGGTGCCGCCCAGCACGAGGATCCGCATCGGTGCAGCGGCGCCGGCGGCTTCGGGTCCGGCACCGCCGGCGAGGCTGCGCGCGCAGGCCGGCAGGGCCAGGGCAACGGCACCGGCAAGGCCGGCCTTCAGGAGGTCACGTCGGCTTGGGTGTCGCATGCACGGGCTCCGCGGCGGGGTCGTCCGGGAGCGTGCGCTCGGCGCGCACCACGCGCCATGCGCCGTAGGTCATGCCCACCGCGATACCCAGGCCGGCCAGGAACACCATGCTCGACCCCAGCGCCGCCAGCGCCTTGTGCATCCACACGAAGGTGAGGTCGCCGCCGCGGTAGACCGCGGTGTCGATCACCGCCTTGGCCTTGTAGCGCTCCTCGCGGTCGACGCGGGTGTACAGCGTTTCCCGCGCGGGCTTGGCCAGCGAGAATTCGCTGGCACGGGTGACGATCTGCACGATCGCCACCAGCATCGGCAGCGGCGAGGCCGACAGCGCCGCGAAGCCCAGCATGATCGCGAACGCCGGCAGCAGCAGCAGCGGCGCGATACCGTAGCGCTGCAGCAGGAAGCGGGTCAGCAGCAGCTGGATGGCGATGGTGAGCCCGTTGATCGCCCAGTCGAGCGTCGAGTAGAACGCCGCGCGCTCCTCGGCGGTATCGAAGGCCGCACGCACGATCGCTGCCTGCTCGTTGTACAGCAGGGTGCCGACACCGACACCGAAGAACATCAGCATCGCCAGCGCGCGCAGCAGCGGCCGCTCCCAGACCAGGCGCAGGCCGGCCAGGATCGAACCGCCCATCGCGCGCCCGTCCGCGCCGCCACCGTGGCTGCGCTCGCGGGCCAGCGCCCAGGGCCGCAGCTTGATGATGCACAGCAGGCAGACGGCGATGAAACCGGCGGACACCAGCAGCAGGTTGGCCACGCCCACCGGCCCCACCAGGAAGCGCGTGATGGCCGGACCGACCAGGGCGCCGATGGTGCCGCCGGCACCGATGTAGCCGTAGAACTGCTTCGCGTTGGCGTTGTCGAAGACATCCGCCATGAAGCTCCAGAACACGCTCACCGCGAACAGGTTGAAGACCGCCACCCAGACGAAGAACACCGCGCCGCGCCCCGGGATGCCGCTGTCGAAGGCCCACCAGAAGCCGAGCAGGCAGGCGATGAAGACCAGGTATACCGCCGGCAGGAACACGCGCCGCGGAAAGCGCGACACCAGCGCCCCGTACAGCGGCTGCAGCAGCACCATGGCGATGAAGGTGGCGGTGAACAGCAGCTGCAGGGTGAAGTCACCGACCTCGATGCCCATGCGCTCGCCCAGCGCGATCAGGCCACGCGGGAATACGGCGGCCGCGTCCGACGAGGCGCCCATGGCGTCTCGCACGGGGCGTAGCACGTAGTAACCACAGAGCAGGCTGAAGAAGTACAGCATCGCCCACCACAGTGGCGGCGACGCGGACAGCGCGGTCCGGAAACGGCCCAGGCGCCGTCCGGTACCCATCTGCTCGCCGGGCATCAGGCCGCCTCGAGTCCGGGAGGCAGCGGGCAATGCAGCACGCCGCAGATGGTGCGAAGCAGCTCGGACTCCGCCACCGAGATCCGGCCGTCGTGGCTGGCCGCGGCGGTCACCGCCTCAACCATCACCTGCTTGGCAAGTGGCTCCAGCGCATCAAGCGCCGCCCAGACCTCGTCGAGTGCGAGCACGCCGGTGGCCGGCGGCGCGTACGGCACGTGATCCCGCGGCAGCACGCGCTGCAGGCCGGCCAGGTAGGCGCGCTGCGCGGCTGCCGGATCGTCCGGGCTGCCGGCGTGCGCCACGACCGCGAGCAGGGTCGCGAACTCCTGGCGCACGCTGCCGGGCTTGCGGCGGCCGAAGCGCGCATGGCTGCGCGGGTCCAGCGACTCGCGCAGCTGGACTTCGAGCAATCGCGCCAGGCAGTACTCGAACAACGATACGCGACCGTCGCAGTGCACCACCGCATGCACCGTGTCGAGGAACGTCTCCAGCTCCGGGCGCGGCCGCTTGCGCAGCACCGGGAACGCGATCGACGCCAGGGGCAGGCGCTGCATCGGATGCAGCGCAGCCAGGTCGCCGCGATGCAGTGCCAGCGCACCCTGGGCCACGGCGTCGCCGAGGCGCGCGGTGATTTCAGGCAGCTGGCGACCGCGCATCGCGGCGTCGTCGTCGAGCAGCAGCCCCAGCACCAGCGGCAGCACCGCCTCACGCGAGCGGGCCAGCGTGCCCAGCGCGTCGGGCATGGCGTGGACGATGGCGTCGGCGCGGTGGTAGTCGTCCGCCTCCGGATGGCCGACCTGGGCGGACACCATCGGTGGCGTGACAGCGAGGTTGCCATCGCGCGCCGGCAGCGTGCCCGGGTGCCCGTCCAGGCCCATCATCCGGTCTTCCTGCAGGCCCGAGGGCGGCGTCATCGCCCACTGCCCGCGCATGCGTTCGAGCTGCTCGCCGCGGAAGCCCGGCTCCAAGGCCTGGATGCGCTCGAGGATCGGAGGATGGGTGGCGAACAGGCCGCTGAACCCCACGCCATCGCCGAACAGCATGTGGCTGGCCTCTTCAGCGTCGGCCTTGTCGCTCAGGCGCGCGCCCTCGGGCAGGCCTGCGATCTTCTTCAGCGCGCCGGCCAGGCCCGCGGTCTGCCGCGTGAACTGGACCGCCGACGCATCCGCCAGGCGTTCGCGCGTGCGGCTGACGCTGGCCTTGATCATGCGTGCGAAGAACATGCCGATCGCGCCCACCAGGATCGCCACCAGCGCCGCGACCAGGATCGCGGCGCCATTGCGGCTGCGGCCACCCCCGAGGTACAGCACCTTGCGCCCGATCAGGCTGATCATGAGGATGCCGAACAGCACCCCCATCAGGCGGATGTTGAGGCGCATGTCGCCGTTGAGCACGTGGCTGAATTCATGGGCGATGACGCCCTGCAGCTCATCGCGGTTGAGGCGATCGAGCGCACCGCGGGTCACCGCGATCGCCGCATCGCTGGTCGAGTAGCCGGCCGCGAAGGCGTTGATCGCCCCCTCGTTTTCCAGCACGTAGAGGCTGGGCACCGGCACGCCCGAGGCGATCGCGATCTCCTCGACCACGTTGCGCAGGCGGCGCAGCGATGCATCGGTGGTGTCCTGCGGCACCGGCGTGCCGCCGAACTGCAGGGCCACGGCGTCGCCACCGCCGCGCAGCGAGGCCAGCCGGTACAGCGAGCCCAGCCCGATCACCGCCAGCGTGGCCAGCGTGGTGAATGCCAGCAGGCCCCAGTTGGGGCCGGCCACCACTGCCACCGCGATGTCGATGGCCAGCACGATGCCGACCACCGCCAGCGCGAACAGGACGACCAGGCGGGTGCTGCTGCGGCGGGCCTGCGCCTGCTGCTCGAAGAAGTTCATCGAGCTTTAGAACTGGACCTTGGGCGCCTCGCGGACCTCGGCCTTGTCGGCCGGGATTTCCAGCAGCGCCGCGGCGTCGAAGTTGAACATGCCGGCCAGGATGTTGGACGGGAACACCTCACGCTTGATGTTGTAGGCCATCACCGAGTCGTTGTAGGCCTGGCGCGCGAACGCCACGCGGTTCTCCGTGGAGGTGAGCTCTTCGGTGAGCTGCATCATGTTCTGGTTGGCCTTGAGGTCCGGATAGGCCTCGGCCACCATCATCAGACGGCCCAGCGCGCTGTTGAGCATGCCTTGCGACTGGCCGAGCTCGGCCATCGCCGCGGGGTCGCCCGGGCTGGCCTTGGCCGCCGACAGGCCCGACATCGCGGCGCTGCGGGCGGCGATCACCGCCTCCAGGGTCTCGCGCTCGTGCTTGAGGTAGCCCTTGGCGGTCTCGACGAGGTTCGGGATCAGGTCGAAGCGGCGCTGCAGCTGCACGTCGATCTGGGCGAAGGCGTTCTTGAATGCGTTGCGGGCGGTGACGAGGCCGTTGTAGATGCCCACGCCCCACATCAGTGCGACCACGATCACACCGGCAAACACGAGCAGGATCAGCAAGCTGGACATCAAAGCTCCCCTTGTTCATGCAATTGCGGAAACAGGGGCATATGATCACCCCGCAGTCGCAGCATACGCAGGGGGAACGCCCGATGAAAGACGCAGCGCGCACGCCTCCCCGCCTCTTCCTGGTCGCAGGTTTGCTGGCATGCCTCACGCCGATGGCGGCGGGTACTGCGGCGCAGACAAAACTCCAGTGGCAGCCGTCCGCCGATGTCCAGGCGGAAGCCACGCAGGCAGCCACCGTGGCGGACGGTCCATCGCCCTTGCTGCCGCCCGGCACCACGTCGATGCCGTTGTCCAGCGACTTCGACGTCGCCCGCTTCGAAGCCATGGCACAGATGGTGGTTGCCAACCAGCGCGTGCCCGGCCTGGCGATGGCCATCGTCCACAAGGGCGAGGTCCTCAGCGCGCGCGGCTATGGCATTACCGATGTCAGTGCCGCCGAGCCGGTCGACGCGCATACCGTGTTCCGCCTGGCATCGCTGTCCAAGCCGTTCGCCGGCACCATGACCGGATTGCTCGTGGCCGAAGGGTCGCTGCGCTGGGACAGCAACGTCGCCGACTTCATGCCGGCGCTGCGCTTCTCCAATCCCGATGCCGCCGGCAAGCTGACCGTCGCCGACGTCCTCAGCCACCGCGTCGGCCTGGGCCGCAACACCTATGACCGCGACATCGAGCGCAACGCCGACTACCGCACCCTGGTGCAAAGGTTCGCCGACGCGCCCATGACCTGCGACGTCGGCGACTGCTACAGCTACCAGAACGTGGCCTTCAGCCTGGTCGGCGACGTGGTGTTCGCCGCCACCGGCCAGTTCTTCAGCGAGGCCGTCACCGGGCGCATCTTCAAGCCGCTGGGCATGAACGATGCGAGCTACGGCCTTGAAGGCATCCAGGCGAGCCCGCGCTGGGCCAAGCCGCACGTACGCGCGGGCGGCGGCTGGCGTTCACTGATGCCCAAGCCCACGTACTACCGGGTCGCGCCGGCCGCGGGCGTCAACGCCAGCATCAGCGACATGGCGCAGTGGCTGATCGCGCAGTCGGGGCGGCGCCCCGACGTGCTGCCTGCGCCGCTGCTTGCAACGCTCCAGCAGCCGCTGGTGTCGACGCCGCAGGAGACACGCAGCTCGTCCTGGCGGCGGGAGCGCGTGAACGAGGCCGGGTATGCCCTGGGCTGGCGCGTCTATGAATATGCCGGCCATCGCGTGGTCTTCCATGCGGGCGCGGTGCAGGGCTACCGGGGCCTGATGGCCCTGATGCCCGAGCGCGACCTCGGCGTGGTCGTGCTGTGGAACGGCGAAAGCAGCCTGCCCACCGGCCTGCTGCCGACCATCCTCGACAGCGCCATCGGCTTGGGTCAGCGTCAGTGGCTGGATGTCGACCTCGAAGAGGTGGACGAGCTGCTGCTGGCCAACGCCGCCGACCACGACGGGCAGCACGCACCACCGTCACCCCGCGCCGACCGGCCGCACCCCGGTCCCGCCGGCTCGAGCGCCGCCGCTTCGACCGCCGAGCCACGCTGACCCGCCAAAGAAAAACCCCTCCCCCGCCTGGGCTGCGGGAGAGGGGTCGGGTTTACGGCTATCGGGGTTGCTTACATCAACGGCGCGGGTGCCGCCGGGATGGAGACGACCGGTGCCTTGGCCTTGCGCGGCGCACGCTTTTTCGCCGCCTTCTTGGCGGTCTTCTTCACGGTCTTCTTGGCGGCGGCCTTCTTGGTCGCCTTCTTCGCCGGTGACTTCTTGGCGACAGCCTTCTTGGCAGCCTTCTTGGCCGGACGCTTCGCGACCTTCTTCGCCGCCTTCTTGGCGGTCTTCTTGGTGGCCTTCTTGGCTACCTTCTTCGCGACCTTCTTCTTGGCGACCTTGCGGGTTGCCTTCTTGGCGGTCTTCTTCGCGGCCTTCTTCACGGCGGCCTTCTTCACTGCCTTCTTCGCGACCTTCTTCTTCGCGACCTTCTTGGCGACCTTGCGCGGTGCAGCCTTGCGCACGGCCTTCTTCGCGGTTTTCTTCGCCGCCTTCTTGGCGGGCTTCTTTTTCACGACTTTCTTAGTGGCCATGTGATGGCTCTCCTCGTCTGTGGGACTTGCAGGTACTACTGCCCAGTACGAAACGCACCGCGGGTGTCGGACCCACGGTCAACCGACGACGCGCAGAGCGCGTCGTGCCGGATCTGGTATTGCTCGACACGAAAAAACCCGCTGCGGAGTGCGTCGCGGGTTGCATGATTCGAAGGTCCTCGAGTTTTCGCGGAGGAGACAACGCCCGAGTCCACCATGCCGACCATCCGGCGGTAGGACTGAGTTGTATCGCGCGTTGTCGCTTGGTTCGCACTCACTCGCTTCGTGGCCACGTGTCGTTGTGGCGAAACCTAATCACGGTTTTTTTCGCTGTCAACACCCTTCGTCGCCCCAAGGACGCTGCGCGGGAGCAAGCGTCGACGCCATCGTCGGCGAAAGCGGCGTGCCGACGCGTGGTGCAAGCGACGGGGGAAACGGGAATGCGTCGATGCCCATGCGGGAAAGCGCTTGTTTTAAGTGCTTTGCGCGCGCGGCAGGACGCTCGTGCCGTGCGTGCGCCGATGCACGCGACGCGACGCGGCGCGGCGCGAGTGCTCGTCGCGCCCGCGTGTACGTCGCGTGCAGACGGGTCAAGGACAGTCGCCACCAATGGTGCTGCAATGACCGAATTGCGCGAAAGTGCGCGGACCTTTTCAACCGCTCCCGCGCCCGGACGAAGAACGCCGGGCAATGCCCGGCGTTCCGAAACACGATGCCGCGCGTCGCGCGGCGATGGCGTCCGTCAGTCGTCGCCTTCGATCAGCGCGGCGTAATCGTCGGGAGCAAGCAGCTCCTTGACCTGGTCGGGCTCACTGGCCTCGATCACGAACAGCCAGCCTTCCCCGAACGCGTCTTCGTTGATCGTTTCCGGCTTGTCGGCAAGCGCGGCGTTGACCTCGAGGATCGTCCCCGACACCGGGGCATAGATATCGGAGGCGGCCTTGACCGACTCGACCACCGCGCAGGCGGTGCCCGCCTCCACGCTGTCGCCGACGCCTGGCAGGTCGACATAGACCAGGTCGCCGAGCAGGCCCTGGGCGTGGTCGGAAATGCCGACGGTGACCTTGCCGTCACCTTCGACTCGGGCCCACTCGTGGGACTTCATGAACTTGAGATCGCCAGGGATTTCGCTCATCGCATTGCTCCGGAGACAGCGTTGCTGGGGGGTGGGGGGATTAGTGTAACGAAGGGTCGGGCCGGTGGATCAAATGCCCTCGCGGGGCTGGCCGTCGCGAACGAAAGGATAGGCGACCACGCGCACCGGCACCTCGCGGCCGCGGATGTCCACGCGCACGTCGCCGGGCTCGCCCGCCGGGAGCCGCGCCAGGGCGATCGCCTTGCCCAGCGTGGGCGCGAACGTACCTGACAGGATCTCGCCCTCGCCGCTCGCCGCCAGCACCTTCTGGCCGTGGCGCAGCACGCCCTTCTCGTCCATCACCAAGCCGACGATCTGGCGGGCGTCGCCGCGATCGCGCTGTGCCTCGAGCACCGCGCGACCGTTGAACTCCCGCCCTTCATCCAGCGACACCGTCCAGCCCAGGCCGGCCTCGTAGGGCGTCACCGATTCATCCATGTCCTGGCCGTACAGCGGCAGGCCGGCCTCGAGGCGCAGCGTGTCGCGCGCGCCCAGGCCCGCCGGCGCCACGCCCGCCGCGACCAGCGCGTCCCAGAACGCCACGGCGTGCCCGACTGGCAGCGCGACCTCGAAGCCGTCCTCGCCGGTGTAGCCGGTGCGGGCGATGAACAGCGGCGCGCCATCGGCGGAGCGGACGTCGCGGCTGGCGAACTTGCCGAGCTTGGCGATGGCGGCCTGGTCGTCGCCATGGACCAGGCCCAGCACCTTGTCGCGTGCCTGCGGGCCCTGCACGGCGATCATCGCCAGGTCGTCGCGCACCCGGACCTCGACATCGAACGGCTTCGCCTGGGCGTTGATCCAGGCCAGGTCCTTGTCGCGCGTCGAGGCATTGACCACCAGTCGATAGAAGTCGTCGCCGAGGTAATAGATGATCAGGTCGTCGATCACCCCGCCCTGCTCGTCGAGCATGCAGGTGTACAGGGCCTTGCCCTGGACCTTGAGCTTGTCGACCGAGTTGGCGACCAGCTTGCGCAGGAAGTCGCGCGCGCGCGCGCCGTGCAGGTCGACCACGGTCATGTGCGAGACGTCGAACATGCCGGCGTCGCGGCGCACGTGGTGGTGCTCCTCGATCTGGGAGCCGTAGTTGATCGGCATGTCCCAGCCGCCGAAGTCGACCATCTTCGCGCCGAGCGCGCGGTGGGAGGCGTTGAGGATCGTCTGGCGGGTCATGGGCAAGGGCTCCTGTGCGGCGGAGGACCATTATCCCCGACCGGCATCGCCCCGTGGGGGCAGCCCGGTCCTGGCGTCGACGCAGGGCTGCAACGCTCCGATCCGATTGCCCGCCCCTGCCTCAGTCGACCGGACGCACCTCGAGCACCATGCCGTTGGCCCCGATGACGCGCACCTGCGCCCCGGCTTCGAGCTCGGGACCGCTGACATCCCAGTAGGCGTCGTCCAGTTTCACCCGACCGCGAGCGCCGATGATCGCGCGATCCAGTGCGACCACGCGCCCGACCAGCTGCTCGGCTCGGCGGTTGAGCAGTGGCCGGTCGCTCGGACGTTCGCGGCCGCGCCCCCACTTCAGGTAGGCCAGCACCGCGACCACGCTCAGCGCCACGAACAGCACCACCTGTGCCAGCAGCGACAGGCCGGGGAACAACAGCACCACCATCCAGACGACCGCCGCGGCAATGCCCATCCAGAGCAGGAACGCGCCCGGGATGAAGGTCTCCGCCGCGATCAGCACCAGTGCGATCGCGGCCCAGGCGATGGTGTGCGTGCTCCAGGCCACCTCAGATCCCCGGTCGCTTGGCGTCGATGCGCGCGCGCGTGTCGACCTGCTGCTTGCCCAGCGCTTCCTTGCCCAGCTCGGCGATGCCCGCGATCGAGCCGATGATCCCGCTGGTCTCCATCGGCATCATCACGAACTTGGCGTTGGGCGCGGTCGCGAGCTCGCGGAAGGCCTCGACGTACTTCTGCGCGATGAAGTAGTTGATCGCCTGCACGTCGCCCGACGCGATCGCGTTGGACACCATTTCAGTGGCCTTGGCCTCCGCCTCGGCCAGGCGCTCGCGCGCCTCGGCCTCGCGGTAGGCCGCTTCGCGTTCGCCCTCGGCCTGCAGGATCGCCGCCTGCTTCTCGCCCTCGGCGCGCAGGATCGCCGAGCTGCGATGGCCCTCGGCTTCCAGGATCACGGCGCGTCGGTCGCGCTCGGCCTTCATCTGCCGGCCCATGGAATCGATCAGGTCGCGCGGCGGCTGGATGTCGCGGATCTCGATGCGGGTGACCTTGATGCCCCACGGATGGGTGGCCTGGTCGACGACGTTGAGCAGCTGGGCGTTGATCGACTCGCGGTTGGACAGCGATTCGTCGAGGTCCATCGAGCCGATCACGGTGCGGATGTTGGTCTGCACCAGCGCGATCGTGGCGACCTCGAGGTTGGAGACCTCGTAGGCGGCCTTGGCGGCATCGAGCACCTGGAAGAACACCACGCCATCGACCTTCACCACGGCGTTGTCCTTGGTGATGACTTCCTGCGAGGGCACGTCGAGCACCTGCTCCATGACGTTGACCTTGCGGCCCACCGCCTGCATCACCGGGATCAGCAGGTGCAGCCCGGGCGACAGCGTGTGCGTGTACTTGCCGAAGCGCTCGACCGTCCACTCGAAGCCCTGCGGCACGATGCGCACCATCTTGAAGAAAAAGACGATGAACGCGACAGCCAGCACGGCCGCAATGAAGGTTGCTCCGGACATCCCACATCTCCCCAATGATTGATCTGGAGTATAGACGCGGGCCGGGCGCCCACTGTGACCGCGGCGGGACGCTTACTTGGTGAGGATCAGCTTGTCGTTGCGCGTGTGGCGGAGGCGATAGACCTCGCTGCCGTGGCGGATGAGCACTTCGCGCTGGCCGTGCAGCAGGGACGCACTGGTGACCTCTCCGTCGCACACGGAAGGATCCGGATGATCGGCAAACGACGGTTCGTCGAGGTCGGCGTTGAAGCTGGACGGATGGGACCGGGAGGCAAGCATCTGGAGCTCCTCATCGAATGAGGAATCCAATGCTAATGATTCTCATTTGCCTGTCAACCGGAATATCAGCCGGCGGTCGCGGACTCCGCGCGACGCCACGTCGCTTCATCCAGCAGCCCGGCCAGCTCCAGGGCCCCCAGGTTCTCAAGGAGCTGGCTGACCCGGCTTGCACCCAGGATCACGGTGGATACATGCGGATTGCGCAGGCACCAGGCGATCGCCAGCGCCCCGGGCCGCACGCCGAGCTCGTCGGCCAGCGCGGTGAAACGCCGCGCCCGCGCAAGGCGGTCGTCGCCCTCGCCGCCGGCCAACCGCTCACGCAGCCAGTCCTCGCGCGCGGCGCGCGAACCCTCGGGCACGCCGTCGTTGTATTTGCCGGTCAGCAGGCCCGAGGCCAGCGGCGACCACACCGTGGTGCCCAGGCCCAGCTCGGCATACAGCGGCGCGTACTCGAGCTCCACGCGACGCCGGTGCAACAGGTTGTACTGCGGCTGTTCCATCGACGGCGGCTGCAGTTGGTTCGCGCGCGCCGCCGCATGCGCCTCGCGCACCAGGGCGGCCGGCCATTCCGACGTGCCCCAGTACATCACCTTGCCCTGGCGCACGAGCGCATCCATCGCGGACACCGTTTCCAGCACCGGCACGTCGGGATCGGGGCGATGGCAGAAGAACAGGTCGAGGTAGTCCACGCGCAGTCGCTTCAGCGCCGCATGGCAGGCGTCGTGCACGTGCTTGCGCGACAGGCCCTTCTGCATCGGCAGCGGATCCGCGGCCGATCCGAACATCACCTTGCTCGACACCGCGAAGCCGTCGCGCGGCAGCCGCAGGTCGACGATCACGTCGCCCATCACGCGCTCGGCGTCGCCCTGGGCATAACTCTCGGCGTTGTCGAAGAAGTTGATGCCATGGTCCCAGGCCGCGGCCACGAGTTCGCGCGCCTCGCCGCGTGCGATGCCGCTGCCGAACGTGGTCCAAGCGCCAAGCGACAGCGCCGACAGCGCCAGCCCCGACGCGCCGAGCCTGCGGTATTCCATCGTCGACCACTCCGTTCACATGCCCGGGCCGCAGTGTACGCGCGCCGCCGCGCTATCCTCCCCGACAGGCAAGGGGGAACGGCACGCACCATGCACGCCAACGATGGCGGGATCCGCGACACGCTGGGGCGCCTGATGGCACCGCCCGACGAAGTCATGCGCGAACTCGGCGGAAGCGGCGAGCGCCTGGTCGCCCGCGCGCGCTTGCTGCTGTCGGTGCTGGCGCTGGCCCTGCCGCTCCTCGCCGCGGCCGCGGGCGCGGGCATGGGCCGGATCCTGGCCTGCCTGGCTGCGGTGGTCCTGGTGAACGCGATGGCGCTCCTGTGGCTGGTGCTGACGCGCACGCGCCGGACCTGGCTGCCGTTCGCGACCAGCGCCTGGGACGTCACCCTGGTGTCCATGGCGCTCGCGGTGCTTGCGACACGGTACCCGGCGGCCACGCTCCACGCCGCGGTCGGCTGGTCGTTCTACCTGGTCTTGATCGGCTCCACCGCCCTGCGCGCGGATGGGCGCCTGACGCTGTTCACCGGCGGCCTTGCGCTGGCCCAGTACATCCTGCTGGCTGCGGCCGCCTACGCGCGTGGCGAGGTGGCCGACGGCCTGCAGCCGCTCGATGGGGGCGAACTCGGGATCGGCGGGCACCTGTTGCGGGCGCTGCTGCTGCTCATCGCCACCGGCACCGCCGCGGTCCTGGTCCGGCGCATGCAGTCGCTGGTGGAGCTGTCGGGACACGACGGCCTCACCGGGCTCCCGAACCGCTCCTGGCTGCTGCAGCGCATGCCGCACGTGTTCGCCACCGCGCGCAACTCCGCGGCGTCGCTCACCCTGGTGCTGCTCGACATCGACCGCTTCAAGCGCGTCAATGACGAAGCCGGACCCAAGGCCGGCGACCGCGCGCTGCGCCACATCGCCTCGACCATGAGCGGGATGCTGGCCGACAACGAGGCCCTGGCCCGGATTGGCGGCCAGGAGTTCGTGATGGTCCTGCACTGCCCCGCAGGCAGCGCCTGGGAACGCCTGGACCGCCTGCGCCGGACCCTGGTCGAGAGCCCGTTCCTGCCGGAGCGCGGCCAGGACGCGTTCGCCTTCACCTTCAGCGCCGGACTGGCAGCCTGGCCGCAGGACGGCGCCAGTACATCGGGCCTGCTCGGCTGTGCCGACCGCCGGATGAAGGCCGCCAAGGCCGCCGGCGGCAACCGGATCGTGGCCCGCGATCCCTGAGCACGGTTGCCCGCCTCCCGGGCCTGCACTACGCTGCTCCGTCGCCGCGCGCCCGCGGCAGTGCCAGGGGATCGGGTTCTGATGGAATTGTTGACGCGGATCGGTTTTGGCCTCTTCGGCCTGGCCGTGCTCATCGGGATCACTTGGCTGTTCTCCAACAACAAGGGCCGGGTCGACTGGAAGCTGGTCGGCACCGGCGTGACCCTGCAGATCGCATTCGCGGCCCTGGTGCTGCTGGTGCCCGGCGGGCGCGAGGTCTTCGACTGGCTGGGCCAGCTGTTCGTGCAGGTGCTGGGCTTCGTCAACGCGGGCTCCGAGTTCATCTTCGGCAGCCTGATGGACGTGCAGACCTACGGCTTCATCTTCGCCTTCCAGGTGCTGCCGACGATCATCTTCTTCGCCTCGCTGATGGCGGTGCTCTACCACCTGGGCGTGATGCAGTTGGTGGTGCGCGTCATGGCGCTGGCCATCACCAAGGTGATGCGCGTGTCGGGCGCGGAGACCACCAGCGTCTGCGCCAGCGTGTTCATCGGCCAGACGGAAGCGCCGCTGACGGTGCGTCCCTACATCTCGCGCATGACCGAGTCCGAGCTGATCACGATGATGATCGGCGGCATGGCGCACATCGCCGGCGGCGTGCTTGCCGCCTACGTGGGCATGCTCGGCGCGGGTGATCCCGCGCAGCAGGCCTACTACGCCAAGCACCTGCTGGCGGCCTCGATCATGGCCGCGCCGGCGACGCTGGTGATCGCCAAGATCCTGATCCCCGAGACCGGCGAGCCGCTGACCCGCGGCACGGTGAAGATGGAGGTCGAAAAGACCACCAGCAACCTGATCGATGCCGCCGCCGCGGGCGCCGGCGACGGCCTCAAGCTTGCGCTCAACATTGGCGCGATGCTGCTGGCCTTCATCGCGTTGATCGCGATGATCAACGCCCCGCTGACCTGGCTGGGCGACGTCACCGGGCTTGCGGCGGCGATCGGCAAGCCCACCGACCTGGCGGCGATCTTCGGCTACGTGCTGGCGCCGGTGGCCTGGCTGATCGGCGTGCCCTGGGAAGACGCCGGTACCGTCGGCTCGCTGATCGGGCAGAAGGTGGTGATCAACGAGTTCGTCGCCTACCTGCAGCTGGCCGACATCGTCAACGGCCGCGTCGAAGGCGTGTCGCTCGGCGACGAGGGCCGGCTGATCGCGACCTACGCGCTGTGTGGCTTCGCCAACTTCAGCTCGATCGCGATCCAGATCGGCGGCATCGGCGGGCTCGCCCCGGACCGCCGCCAGGACCTTGCGCGGTTCGGCCTGCGCGCGGTGCTGGGCGGCACCGTCGCCACGCTGATGACCGCGACCATCGCCGGCGTGCTGACCCACATCGGCGCCTGAGGCCGGCAGCGTGTCCCGCGTCGTCGTCGCCGGCTCGTTCAACGTCGACCACGTCTGGCAGTGCGCGGGCTTGCCGCGCCCGGGCGAGACGCTGGCGGGCCACTACGCGACCGGTCCCGGCGGCAAGGGCTTCAACCAGGCGGTGGCCGCGGCCTCGGCCGGGGCCGACACCACCTTCATCTGCGCCCTGGGCGACGACGATGGCGGGCGATTGGCGCGGCGGCTGGCGACCACGCACGGCATCGACCTGCGCGCCCAAGGCGCCGACGCGGCCACCGGCACCGCCGGCATCTTCGTGGACGCGAACGGCGGCAACAGCATCGTCATCGGGCCCGGCGCCAACGCCGCGCTGTCGACCGACTTCGTGGCCGCCCAGGGCGAGGCGATCGCCGCCGCCGACGTGGTCCTGGCCCAGCTCGAGTCGCCCGTGGACGCGATCGTCGAGGCGCTGCGGCTGGCCCGCGCGAACGGCGCGCACACCCTGCTCAACCCGGCGCCGGCCAATGCGGCCTGCAGCCGCGAACTGCTGGCGGTGGCCGAAGTCCTGACGCCCAATGAAACCGAGTTCGCCAGCCTGCTGACCTACCACTGCGGCGACGACGTCGACGCCGGTGCGCTCGCGTCCATGGACGGCGAGGGCCTGCATCGGCTCTGCCGCACCCTGCTGCCGCGCGGCACCCTGGTGCTGACGCTGGGGGCCGCCGGATGCTTTGTCTCGCACCGCGAGGACAGCCTGCGCGGCGATGACCGTGCCCACTACCGCTGTCCGGCCGCCGAGGCCCGCGTGGTCGATACCACCGGTGCCGGCGACGCTTTCAACGGCGCACTGGCGGCCGCGCTGGCGAGCGCGCCGTCGTCGCCCTTCGCAGCCCATGTCCGCTTCGCGACGCGCTATGCCGCGCTGTCCACCGAACGCCCGGGCGCAGCGGACGCGATGCCCCTGGCCAGGGATGTGGCCGCCCGCTGGCCGGATGGCGCGCCCGGCGCCTGACCCCGGGCCAGTGCGCGGGCCCCGTGCCCCGCGATCG
Source organism: Luteimonas sp. A534 (assembly GCF_054072805.1). Taxonomy (NCBI): domain Bacteria; kingdom Pseudomonadati; phylum Pseudomonadota; class Gammaproteobacteria; order Lysobacterales; family Lysobacteraceae; genus Luteimonas; species Luteimonas sp. A534. The sequence continues at coordinate 330,047 of NZ_JBSVRR010000003.1, read as the reverse complement.
GCGACAATACGGCCATGCGCATCGGCCCCCACGACATCGTCGCGAACGTCGTCCTCGCGCCCATGGCGGGCGTGACCGACAAGCCGTTCCGGCAGTTGTGCAAGCGCCTGGGCGCGGGCCTGGCCGTGTCCGAGATGACCACCAGCGACCCGCGCTTCTGGAACACGCGCAAGTCGCTCACGCGCATGGACCACGATGGCGAACCCGATCCGGTGAGCGTGCAGATCGCCGGCACCGAGCCCCGGCTGATGGCCGAGGCCGCGCGCCACAATGCCGGCCAGGGCGCGCAGATCATCGATATCAACATGGGCTGCCCGGCCAAGAAAGTGTGCAGCGCCTGGGCCGGCTCGGCCCTGATGCAGGACGAAGCGCTGGTGGCGCGGATCCTGGAGGCGGTGGTCGAAGCCGTGGACGTGCCGGTCACGCTGAAGATCCGCACCGGCTGGTGCGCGCAGCAGCGCAACGCGCCCGCGATCGCGCGCATCGCGCAGGACAGCGGCATCGCCGCGCTGGCCGTGCACGGGCGCACGCGCGACCAGCACTACACCGGCCAGGCCGAGTACGACACCATCGCCGCTATCAAGGCCGCATTGTCGATCCCGGTGCTCGCCAACGGCGACATCGATTCCCCCGACAAGGCCGCCGCCGTGCTGCGCCACACCGGTGCCGACGCAGTGATGATCGGTCGCGCGGCGCAGGGACGGCCCTGGATCTTCCGCGAGGTGGCGCACTTCCTCGCCACCGGCGAGCGCCTGCCGCCGCCGTCGCTGCGCGAGGTCCGCGACATCCTGCTGTCCCATCTCGAAGCATTGCATGTGCTGTACGGGGAGCAGGCGGGCGTGCGGATCGCTCGCAAGCACCTTGGCTGGTACGCGAAGGATCGCCCGGAAAACGCCGCCTTCCGCAGCGTGGTCAACCGCGCGCAGACCGCGGACATGCAGCTGCAGCTGACCCGCGACTACTTCGACGCGCTCGCCGCGGGCGTCATGCCGGACCTCCCGGCGGCCGCCTGACGCACCGCTGCGCTTGCCAGCGCGCGCAGTCAGCTCCCAAGATGCGCGGCCAGGCCATCGCGCCCACCCAGGGAAGGGAACACATGACGTCACCAGGACAGGACCATGACGCGTCGCGCCGGCCGATCAAGGCGCGCGGCAATGCACTCATCCAGCGGGGCGCCGCAGCGCTCGCGCGATCGCCGCTGACGCCCAACGCGATCTCCGTGCTGAGCATCGCCTTCGCCGCCGCTGGCGCCGCCGCGCTGCTGTGGCTTCCTGCCTGGGGCGCATGGCTGTGCGCGCTGGGCATCCAGCTGCGGCTGCTGTGCAACCTGCTCGACGGCATGGTGGCCGTGGAAGGCGGCAGGTCCACGCCCACCGGTGCGCTGTACAACGAAGTCCCCGACCGCATCGCCGACAGCGTGCTGCTGGTCGCGCTGGGCTGCGCGGCCGGCCTGCCCTGGGCCGGCTGGCTCGCGGCCCTGCTGGCGGCGCTGACGGCGTACATCCGCACGCTCGGCGGCGCGCTGGGGCTGGCGCAGGATTTCCGCGGCCCGATGGCCAAGCAGCACCGCATGGCACTGATGACCCTGGCCTGCTTCGTCGCTCCCTTCGAGACGATGTGGGCCGGCAGCCGCCATGCGCTGGTGATCGCGGTGCTTGTCATTGCCGCGGGCGCACTGCTGACCTGCGGGACGCGCCTGCGCGCAGTCGCCCGGCAGCTGGAAGCCGCCTCGTGATCGCGCGGCTCGCCGGTGCCGTCCTGGTGGGTTTCACCCGCACGCTGGTCGGCGCACGCGCGCAGTGGCGGGTCGCGCCGCCAGTCGGCCAATGCCTGTACTTCGCGAACCACACCAGCCACCTCGACACCGTCGCCATCTGGTCGGCGCTGGCGCCGCGGCAGCGCGCCGAGGTGCGTCCGGTGGCCGCCCGCGACTACTGGGACAAACCCGGCCTGCGCGGCTGGATGTCGGGCAACGTGCTGCGCGCGATCCTGATCGACCGCCAGCGCGCGGCCGCCGATGCCGACCCGCTGGCGCCGGTGCGTGAGGCCCTGGACCAGGGCGATTCACTGATCCTGTTCCCCGAGGGCACGCGCAGCGCGGAACGCCTGCCGCAGGCGTTCAAGGGCGGCCTGTTCAAGCTCGCCAGCGAATATCCCCACCTCGAGCTGGTGCCGGTCTACCTCGACACGCTGCACCGCAGCCTGCCCAAGGGCGCGCTGCTGCCGCTGCCGCTTCCGCTGTACTGCAATGTCAATTTCGGCGCACCGCTGGCCCTGGCCGCCGGTGAGTCGCGCGAGGATTTCCTGGAACGCGCGCGCGCCGCGGTGGAGGCGATGGCATGAGCCCGCAAACGAAGATGGTGTACGTGTTTTCCGGCATCGTCGGCCTGCTGCTGGTGGCGTCGATCATCGGCTGGCTGTTGTCGCGACGCGGATCCGACGGCGGCGGCGCCACGGTGCAGAACCTCAACGCAAGGCTGCGCGCCTGGTGGGGCATGGTGGCGGTACTCGGCGCCTGCTTCGCGATCGGACCGGTGGCCACGCTGCTGGTGTTCGCCGGGATTTCGTTCTTCGCCCTGCGCGAATTCATCACCCTCACCCCGACCCGCGCCGGGGACCACCTGCCGCTGGTGGCCGCGTTCTACCTGCTGATCCCGCTCCAGTACTGGCTGATCCACGACCACTGGTACGGCCTGTTCGCGATCTTCATCCCGGTCTACGCCTTCCTCGCGCTGCCCGTGCTTGCGGTGTTCGGTGGCGACACCACCGACTTCCTCGCACGCACCACCAAGATCCAGTGGGGCACGATGGTCGCGATCTACTGCATCAGCCACGCGCCCGCGCTGATGATCCTGCATCCTGGCGCGCCGGCCGGCCAAGGCCAGCTGTTGCTGCTCTACCTGATGCTGGTGGTGCAGATCAGCGACGTGATGCAGTACGTGTTCGGCAAGCTGTTCGGGCGCCGCAAGCTGGCGCCGGCGGTGAGTCCGTCGAAGACGGTCGAAGGCCTGCTCGGCGGCGGACTGGCCGCGGTCGGCATCGGCACCGCACTGTGGTGGATGACGCCGTTCACCCCGCTGCAATCGGCGGGCATGTCGACGGTCATCGTGGTCGCGGGCGTGTGCGGTGGGCTGGCGCTGTCTGCGGTCAAGCGCAGCCTCGGCGCCAAGGACTGGGGCCGCATGATCGAGGGCCACGGCGGGATGATGGACAGGATGGACTCGGTCGTGTTCGCTGCGCCGGTGTTCTTCCATTTCACCCGCTACTGGTTCCCCGCCTAGGCCGGCGGTCTGGAGGCCGACGGGGGCTCGCTCCAGATGCGGTGCCACATGTCAGCCAGGCGCCGCCGCGCCTCCCAGGGCCAGGAGAGTTGTTCGGGCGGGATCTCACGCCAGCCATCATCCTCACGCTCGGCGACCGCGAAATTGAAGCTGTAGTCGGGCTCCGCGCCCATGCGCAGGTCGCTCAGCACCAGCCGGCCATCGCGCTCGGCGGCCTTCATGAAGCCGCGGTTGAACCAGGCCAGCCGCGCCACCGCGGGATAGCCGTCCACCTGAGCCAGCGCTTCGACGTCGGACATGTAGCGGCGGAACGTCATCGGACGGCGGTCCGCGACCAGCGAATGCTCACCTTCGACGAAGCCGTCCGGCGTAAGCGCCACCACCCGCCACAGGAAGGTGTTGAAGGGCATCGGCACCGAGAACCGCGGCGCATCGACCAGCCCTACGGCCGCCAGCGCGCGGTCGGCCTCGTGCTCCACCAGGGCCTTGGCCGCCAGTGACCAGCCCAGATAGGCGGTGCTCAGTACCAGGCCGGCGGCGAGCGCGCGCTGCGCCGCCACGCGCTCGCGCAGGAAGAACGCCGCGACGCAGGCCACCAGCAGCCAGATCGTGTACAGCCGATCGATGATGAAGACGCTCGACCACATGACAGGCGGCAGCGGCAAGGGCCACAGCAGCTGGGTGCCGTAGACGGTGAAGGCGTCGAGGAGTGGATGCGTCAACAGCGCCATCTGGATCGCCCAGAACCAGCGCCGCGGCGCCTCGGCCACGCGCCCGCCGCGCTTGCGGAAGAACGCCCAGAGCAGCCATCCCAGCAACGGCAGCACGAACAGCGAGTGGCTGAAGCCGCGATGCAGGGTCATCAGCGCGACCGGGTCGTCGGTGAACAGGGCGATCGGCAGCGAGTCCAGGTCGGGCAAGGTGCCCAGCGCAGCCCCTGCCAGCAGCGCGGCGCGGCGGTGTCGGGGTGGCGCAATGGCGGCGGCGACGGCGGCGCCGAGCACGATCTGCGAAAGTGAGTCCATGTGCGGATGCTAGCCGCCGGAGCCCGGGCAACGCATCCTGTGCGATGGAACGCTGCATGACGCCGTGGGCCACCCGGTCGCGGCACAATGCACGCGACCCCGCGCCCATGTATCATGCGCGCCCATCTCTCCATCCGAATCAAGGGATATAAGGCCGATGTCCAGCACCCTGTTCACCTCCGAATCGGTCTCCGAAGGCCATCCGGACAAGATCGCCGACCAGATCTCCGACGCCGTCCTCGACGCCATCCTGAGCCAGGACAAGGGCGCGCGCGTGGCCTGCGAGACCATGGTGAAGACCGGCGTGGCGATCGTCGCCGGCGAGATCACCACCAGCGCGTGGATCGACCTCGAAGCGCTGACCCGCAAGGTGATCCTGGACATCGGCTACAACTCCAGCGACGTCGGTTTCGACGGCGCCACCTGCGGCGTGCTGAACCTGATCGGCAAGCAGAGCCCGCACATCGCGCAGGGCGTGGACCGCAAGAAGCCCGAGGAAATGGGCGCCGGCGACCAGGGCCTGATGTTCGGCTACGCGACCCGGGAGACCAGCAGCTTCATGCCGGCGGCGATCCACCTGTCGCATCGCCTGGTCGAACAGCAGGCCAAGGTGCGCAAGAAGAAGAAGTCGCCGCTGCCGTGGCTGCGCCCCGACGCCAAGAGCCAGGTCACCCTGCGCTACGAAGACGGCGTGGCCGTCGCCATCGACGCCGTGGTCCTGTCCACCCAGCACGCCCCGGGCATCCGCCAGAAGGACCTGATCGAGGCGGTGCGCGAAGAGATCCTCAAGCCCGTGCTGCCCGCCAAGTGGCTGCACAAGGGCACCAAGTACCACATCAACCCGACCGGCAAGTTCGAGATCGGCGGCCCGGTAGGCGACTGCGGCCTGACCGGCCGCAAGATCATCGTCGACACCTACGGCGGCTGGGCCCGCCACGGCGGCGGCGCGTTCTCGGGCAAGGATCCGTCGAAGGTCGACCGCTCGGCCGCGTACGCCGCGCGCTACGTCGCCAAGAACGTGGTCGCCGCCGGCCTGTCCGACCGCTGCGAGGTGCAGCTGAGCTACGCCATCGGCGTCGCCGAGCCGACCTCGATCTCGGTGACCACCTTCGGCACCGGGAAGGTCTCCGACGATGTCATCGAGAAGCTGATCCGCCGCCACTTCGACCTGCGCCCCTACGGCATCATCAAGATGCTCGACCTGGTGCACCCGATCTACCAGCGCACCGCCAGCTACGGCCACTTCGGCCGCACGCCGGAGGACGTCAGCTACACCGACGACGCCGGCAAGACCCACACCGCCACGGCGTTCTCGTGGGAGAAGACCGACAAGGCCGAAGAGCTGCGCAAGGCCGCCCGCATCAAGTAAGGGCGGTCCAGCCCAGGACCCGGCGATGCAGCCATGGCGGCTGCATCGCCCGTGTCGGGGCTAGTTGGTCGCCGCGGGGTTGTTGTCGGCGTAGTTGTAGCTGCTCAGCAGCGCGGACAGGTAGTCGCGCTCGTTGTCGACGCTGACCTCTTCAGCGAGCTCCTGCATCAGTCCCGACAGCGCGTCGTCGGCGTGCAGGTCGGGGAACTTCTCAAGCAGCAAGCCGGCGGCCTGGTCGGTCAGGCCGTCCTTCATCATCTTCTCCAGCTCGCCCTTGATTTCGCCCCAGGTTTCGGACTTGGTGATCGAGCCGGGCAGGATCGTCGACACCACGTTGCCGCCCGGCAGCAGCTTCAGGCCGTCCTGGCCCAGTGCCCAGGCCAGGTCGAGCCCGAACTCCAGGCCCTTCCGCTGCGCGTCGTGCTTGTCGCTCGCCACCTCCACGGCCTGCTCCAGGCCGTTGTCGATGTGACCCAGCAGGGCGCCGGCGAGGTGGGTTACCTGCGCCTGGTTGGCGCCGTCGTATTTGTCGGCGAAGGCGGCATCGTCGAGCGTGTTGACGTCGTTGATCATCGTGCCGAGCCTGTCCACCAGGAACTGGCTGGTGGCGTCGCGCAGGTTGCCGGTGGGATCGGTGAACAGCACGTTCTGGGCGAAGTTCTCGAGCGCCTCCGGGAAGGGGTGGTCGTCATCGAGCATGGCGCCGTTGCCGCCGGTCGAATCGGCCACCATCCGGTCGAAGTCGGACATCAGGATCCGCGACAGGCCATCCTTCAGCAGCGTGTTGTCCTGCCACTGGTCGCGGTTGGCATCCAGGCCGTTGGTCGCGCTGTAGAAGACCTCGTCGCGCACCGACTGCAGGGCCGCGTGGCTGTACGGCGCCGGCGGCTGGTTGCCCGGGCCGCTGAAGTGCGCGGAGTCGAAGCTGAGCGCGCTGACCAGCTGCGCGACGCCGTCGTAGTCGACCTCCTGCCCGATGATCCCGCGCGCATCCGGATCACGCAGCCGTTCGGTCTGGGCATCGGACGTGTATGAATCGAAGGCGGCCGCATGGGGCGGCGTCGACATTGCGAGCGTGATGAACCTGTCGACCGCATTGTCGCCATCGGCCTGCAGGTCGATCATGCGGCTGACCTGGTTCTCGGTGCTGGTCTGTCCCAGCACGAAGGCCGACGCGGCGGCGAGGCTTTCGCGGTCGCCATCGCTGAGCCTGTCGATCGCCTCGTCCGAGAACAGGAACTCGCGGTTGGACAGGTCCTGCCCGGCAAGCGCGAGTTCGCCGGCGGCGCGGAAGAACGCGTTCTGCATGTCCTGGCCGTGGCTGCCGCCCAGTCCACCGAACAGCTGTGCGACGCCCGGGTTGAAGTTGCCGCGATCCATCGCCCAGTGCTCGACCAGGCGGGCGATGTCGGCATCATTGATCACGCCGCTTTCGTACATGTTCTCGATCGCGCCGCGGACGGCTTCGATCTCGCCATTGGCGTAGTCGGCCGACAGGTCGGTGTAGCGGCCCGGCTCGGCGACGCTGCCCAGGTATTGCGCGGTCTTTTCCGCGCCCAGGGCAGCGAAGTAGTCCTGCAGCCACTGCGGGTCATCCTGGTGTTCGCGCACGAAGTGCATGAACTGGGACGTGCCCGCCGACTCCGCACCGCTGCCGTGCGTTCCGACCTGCTCGGTCTGCGCCGCCGCGCCGACAGGATCATCGAAACCCGGGTAGGCGCCTTCGGGAATCGCGGGACTGTCGCTGGTGAACAGCGCGGTGTCTTCGAACAGCGGCGCGTTTTCCATCACCGCGGCCATGTCCTGGTCGGATATCACGCCGTCGGCCGCATACAGGCCGCCGCCGTCGCGTCCGGTGTCGAGCACGGCGTAGACGTCAGGATTGTCGAGCAGGTACTGGGCGGCCGCGCGCTGCCCGGCGGTGTACTGCGAGCCGTTTGCGACCGCTTCGATGTCGTTGCGACTCACCTTGCCGTCGGCGCCGCCGCCCTTCGCCGCGGTATCGAAGACGTTGAAATGCTGCTCGAACGCGCGGACGTTGGAGTCGATCGTGGGCATGGCGACACACTCTCGCGAGGGGGATGCCGCGATTCTGGCGCCGCCCCGCCGACCGATGAAGCTGGGGAAAACCCTCGCCGAAGCGCTGCGCGCGATGCTGAACAGGTGTCCAGCATCATGCGCAGCGCCTGCGTTCAGCGGGCCGGCGCCTCCCGGACGTGCTCGTCCAACCACGCGTGCGTCTCCGCCAGCATGTGCAGGATCGACTCGCGCGCGCGGTAGCCATGCGACTCGTTGGGCAGCATCACCAGGCGTGCGGTGCCGCCCAGGCCCTTGATCGCGGCGAACATGCGCTCGCTCTGCATCGGGAAGGTGCCGGAGTTGTTGTCTTCCTCACCATGGATCAGCAGCACCGGCTCGTTGATGCGGTCGGCGTGGTCGAAGGGCGACATCGCGTGGTAGGTGTCGGTGGCCTGCCAGTAGTTGCGCTCCTCGGCCTGGAAGCCGAAGGGCGTCAGCGAGCGGTTGTAGGCGCCGCTGCGCGCGATGCCGGCGCGGAACAGGTCCGAATGCGCGAGCAGGTTCGCGGTCATGAACGCGCCGTAGGAGTGGCCGCCGATCGCGATGCGGTCGCGATCGGCCACGCCGCGCTTCACCACCTCGTCCACCGCCGCCTGCGCGCTCGCCACCAGCTGGGCAACGTAGGTGTCGTTGGGTTCGGCGTCGCCCTCGCCGATGATCGGCATGGTCGGACCGTCGAGCACGGCGTAGCCCTGTGCCAGGTAGGCCAGCGGACCCCAGTAGCTGATGCGGTTGAAGCGGTAGGGCGAGCCGCGCACCTGGCTGGCGGCATCGGCGGATTTGAACTCGCGCGGATAGGCCCACATCAGCATCGGCAGCGGGCCGTCGCGCGCGGGGTCATAGCCGGACGGCAGGTAGAGGTCGGCGGTCATCTCCACGCCGTCGGCGCGGGCGTAGCGGATCTGCTCCTTGCTCACGCCGCGCAGCTCGGGCGTCGGGTGCGGGAAGTCCGTCAACGCGATCGGCGCGGCATCCGCACCGGCACCTGCACTCGCATCCGCATCCGCATCCGCATCCGCATCCGCATCGAGCCTGCGCAACAGCACGTTCGCCGGGTCGGTCGGCGACTCGCGCGTGGTGAGGATGCGCGAGGCATCGGCATCAAGCAGCGCGAACGGCGACTCGTACCAGGGCGCCGCCGACTGGAACAGGCGCTCGGTGACGCCGCCGGCAAGATCCTGCCGGTCGAGGAAGGGCCGGTCGCCGTCGGCCGACGCGCCGGCGCCGATGCGGTAGATGGTTTCGCCATCGCCGGTGGTGAGCAGGCGTGCGAAGCCGCGGTCGTCCATCTGCATCACCGGCGTGCCGGGATCGGCATAGCGGTCTTCGTACGAGCCCTCTCGCAACAGCGCCGGCGCGATTGATGCACCGGGCGCAAGCCGCCATTCGCGCAGCTGGCGCGTCTTCCACCAGGACTCGGTCAGCAGTGCCAGGCCATCGTGGCCCCAGTACACGCCGCCGTAGCGCATCGAGAGGTCGGCCAGCACCCGCGGCTCGCCCTTGAACGGCGCGGCGTGGGCGAACACGCGGTCGCGCACGTCGACCTCGCGCGCGGGATCGCCGCCGTCCTGTGCCTCGGCCCAGACCAGGGTCGCCGGCGCATCGGCGCGCCACCCGATACGGCGCACGCCGGTGGCCACGGCGTCGTTGCCGGTCGGCAGGCCTTCGACCACGGGCAGCACCGCCACGGTGTGCAGCAAGCGGCCGCCGAGGTCGATGACGTCGATGCGGCGCGGGAAGCGCGAATACGGCACCAGATAGGAGAACGGCCGTTCGAGCCGCTGCCGCAGCAGGTGGCGGCCGTCGGGCGACACCGAGGCTCCCACGTACATCTCCGGCGCGCCGATGCGCTCCACCCGACCGTCCAGCCCGACGCGCGCCAGCTGGCTCGTCATGTAGTACGCAAACAGCGCCGCGTCGTGCGCATTCCCCAGCAGGTCCTGGTAGGTCCGCAGGCTCTGCACGCGGCCGTCGCCGTTGGTCTGCTGGATGTTCGGGCCGGCCGGCACGCCATCGCTCTCAGGCGCGGGCCCCTGCCCTTCCGGACGCAGCAGGGCGATCAGGCCACGGCTGTCGGGCAACCAGTCGAACCCGCTGCCCACCACGCTGCCCAGCGGCTGCTCAAGCAGCCTGCGCGCGCGCCCCGCGGCCACATCCACCAGCCACAGCTCCACGCGCCCGGCGCGGGCATCGACGTGGCTGAAGGCGATGTGGCGCTGGTCGGGCGACCACTGCATCGAGCGCAGGGCCAGCGGCCGGGGCAGGCCCTCGATGCGCCGTTCGCCGCCGCCGTCCACCGCCTGCAGCCAGAGGTCGTCGATGAAGCTGAAGGCGCTGGCCGAATGCGTGCGCGGATGGATGCGCAGGCCGGCGAGCTTGAGCTCGGGTTGTGCCACGACGTCGATGCCCGGCAGCGAGGGCACCTGCATGTAGGCGATGAGGTCGCGCCTGGGCGACAGCGACAGGCTTGGTGCCTGAGGGGCGTCCACGATCGCACGCAGGGCGGGCGTGGGCAGGCGGTAATCGGAATCGGAATCGGCCAGTATGCCCACGGGTTCGCGGGCCTGCAGCGCGGCGGTCGCGAACAGCAGGCCTGCAAAAAGGATGAGCGGTGCGAAGCGCGGCCGCGCGACGGATTTTGGCATGGGTGACTCCCCTGACACGAACCTCGAGCCTAGCCCGGACGCCACGGCGTGTACCGTGGCGAGGGTCATGGTGGCCCGTGCACTCAACGCACGGCGACAACCTCGCGATCGAACCGCGCGACAACGTCCGCATGCACCTTCGGCGCCAATGCCAGCGAGGCGCGCGCGCGCTTTTCCCAGCCCGCGCCGCGCCCTGCAAGGTCGTTCCAGGCATCCGCCAGGGCATGGGGCGCGCGCTGCAGGTGCCAGTCGATCAAGGCCAGCGCCTGGGCGATGTCCTTATCGTGCTTGGGGTTGGCGGGCCCGCGCTCGTGCGCGACGATCAGCTTGTGCAGCCCGTAGCGCGCCGGGTCCGGAAGATTCACAAGGCAGGCGTCCGCACGATCCAGCAGCACGGCCTGCCCCGACCGCTCCATCAGGTAATCGAGGAACTTCATCGGACTGAGTGACACGCCAAGGTCGGGTGCATGCACATCGCTCCGCCCACCGCGCCGGCTGGACGTCAGGAAATCGACACGCAGCCCGGGGTCACGCTCGCTCACGTACAGGCTGGCCATCCCCTTGCTGCCTCCCAGCGCGGGCAGGAATCCCTGTTCGAGCGATTTCAGCGCATCATGCGCATTCGCCCGCAGGTCGGCCGGCAGCGCCACGGCGATGTTGCCCCCGCGGCCGGCATGGGCGAAGTCCATGTCAAGCGTCCGCGTTCCGCTGCCCCATGCGACACCCAGCTGGTTGCCCAGTGCCAGGAAGGCATGTGTCCCCACCAGCAGGCCGCCGGCACGGAAGAACTGGTACTCCGACAGCCGCTTCACGATGCGGAAGTGCTTTGGCGGCGTTGCGACGCAGCCGTGCGCAAGCGCTGCCGCTGCTTGCCGTGCCACTGCGTCCAGCGTCGGCGAACCCGCGATGCGCGCGCGCTCGATCGCGTCGATCGCCGGCCCCGCCGGTCCGAGGTAGTACTCGCGCTTGCGCCCGTCCAACTCCTTGAAAGCCCAATACGCGTAGCGCGAGCCCTTGATGGTCTTGTACGCCACCTTGCCGGTGACCGACGCAGGCGAGCGCGTGGCCTCGGCCACCTGCACGAGCTCGTGCAGTTCGGCATAGGCCGTCTGCGCGGATGCGGCGAGTTCGCGGTAAAGGGCCATCGGCTTTCCTCAAGAACAGGTGAGTTATACCACCAGATATTAGTGCGGTGGTATAACTTGACTCCGTACACCCTAGGGAATGCTGCGTACAGCGCAGCGCAGATGGGGTCAAGGAACGACAACGGAGCGCCTCCTGCCCGCCGCGAAGATCCTGCCCTACCCCGCCGGGCACGGCGCAGACCCTCGCGAAGCCGCGCCGCCACCTGTTCAGCTGCGTGCCAGCGAAGCGGCGGCCGTACGCCCCGCGCCGGGGCACAAGCGATATAATCGCCGGCTCCGCCGAGGGGCGCTGCGACCGTGGAACCTGCACGGCCAGGCTCGGCGGAATACACCCCAACGGCGCCCGGTTCCCCACCCCACCCTCTCCCCGAGCGGGACAGGGAGCAGAAACCGGAGCTTCCGCATGAACGCACAGGTCAAGACCTTCTCCACCGAGGGCGATTACAAGATCGCCGACATTTCCCTGGCCGACTGGGGCCGCAAGGAAATCGACATCGCCGAGCACGAGATGCCCGGCCTGATGTCCATCCGCCGCAAGCACGCCGCCGAAGCGCCCCTGAAGGGCGTGCGCGTGACCGGCTCGCTGCACATGACCATCCAGACCGCGGTGCTGATCGAGACCTTGAAGGACATCGGCGCCGACGTGCGCTGGGCGTCGTGCAACATCTTCTCGACCCAGGACCACGCCGCGGCCGCGATCGCCGCCACCGGTACCCCCGTGTTCGCCTGGAAGGGCGAGACGCTGGAGGAGTACTGGGACTGCACGCTCGAGGCGCTGAGCTTCCCCGACGGCAAGGGCGGCTTCCTCGGCCCGCAGATGGTGGTCGACGATGGCGGCGACGTGACGCTGCTGATCCACAAGGGCTACGAGCTGGAACAGGGTGACGAATCCTGGGTCAACGGCGCGGCGTCGAGCCACGAAGAGCAGGTGATCAAGAACCTGCTCAAGCGCGTCGCCAAGGAGCGTCCCGGCTTCTGGACCATCGTCGTCCGCGACTGGAAGGGCGTCTCCGAAGAGACCACCACCGGCGTGCACCGCCTGTACCAGCTCGCCGAAGCCGGCCAGCTCCTGGTGCCTGCGATCAACGTCAACGACTCGGTCACCAAGTCGAAGTTCGACAACCTGTACGGCTGCCGCGAGTCGCTGGCCGACGGCCTGAAGCGCGCGCTCGACGTGATGCTGGCCGGCAAGGTGGCCGTGGTCTGTGGCTATGGCGACGTCGGCAAGGGTTCGGCGGCTTCGCTGCGCGCCTACGGTGCGCGCGTGATCGTCACCGAGATCGACCCGATCTGCGCCCTGCAGGCGGCGATGGAAGGCTATGAGGTCAAGACCGTCGAGGACACGCTGGGCGAGGCCGACATCTACGTCACCACCACCGGCAACAAGGACATCATCACCGTCGCGCACATGACGGCGATGAAGGACCAGGCCATCGTCTGCAACATCGGCCACTTCGACAACGAGATCCAGGTCGATGCGCTGAAGGCCGTGGCCGGCGTCGAGGTCATCAACATCAAGCCGCAGGTCGACAAGTTCGTCTTCGCGAACGGCAACGCGATGTTCCTGCTGGCCGAGGGCCGCCTGGTGAACCTGGGCTGCGCCACCGGCCACCCGAGCTTCGTGATGTCGAACTCGTTCGCCAACCAGACGCTGGCGCAGATCGACCTGTGGGCGAAGAAGGACGAGTACGAGAACAAGGTCTACATCCTGCCGAAGAAGCTCGACGAGGAAGTCGCGCGCCTGCACCTGGAGAAGATCGGCGTGAAGCTGACGAAGCTCACCAAGGACCAGGCCGACTACCTGGGCGTGTCGGTGGATGGCCCGTTCAAGGCCGACCACTACCGCTACTGAGGCCAGTCCTCGACAGCACATGTAAAACGAAGGGCGCCGCAAGGCGCCCTTCTTGCTTCGCGCCGACGGGCGGGGTGCCGGGTCCAAGCGCTTTTTTGCCACGGATCTATGCGGATCAACGCGGATAGGGCAAAGGCAACATCTTTTCTGAAAGGCTTTGTCCGCGTGAATCCGCGCAGATTCGTCATCCGTGGCAAACGCTTTTGCTTTCCTATATTCACATCCATCGCGATAAAGAGATATGATCCGCCGACCCTGCCAGTTGCCGGACGCCATGACACCGATCAGTTTCGAGTTCTACCCGCCCAAGAACGAGGAGCAGCGCGCGCAGCTCGACCGCACCGCGGCGCGGCTCAAGGCCTACGCGCCGGAGTACGTCTCCTGCACCTTCGGTGCCGGCGGCTCGACGCTCAGCTATACCGGCGACACCGTGCGCGGGCTGATCGATGCGCACGGCCTCGAGGCCGCACCGCACCTGTCCTGCGTGGGCGGCACGCGCGATGAAATCGCCGCGCTGCTGCTGACCTACCGCGACACCGGCTGCCGCCGCATCGTCGCCCTGCGCGGCGACCTGCCCTCCGGCATGGGCCATCCCGGCGAGTTCCGCCACGCCGCCGACCTGGTCGCCTTCATCCGCTCGGCGCACGGCGACCACTTCCACATCGAAGTGGCCTGCTATCCCGAAACCCACCCGCAGGCCGAGGACGCCATCGCCGACCTGCGCCACTTCAAGGCCAAGGTCGATGCCGGTGCCAACGGCGCCATCACCCAGTACTTCTACAACCCCGACGCTTACTTCCGCTTCGTCGACGAGGCCCGCGCCGCGGGCGTCGAGGTGCCGATCGTCCCCGGCATCATGCCGATCTCGAACTTCACCCAGCTGCGCCGCTTTTCCGAGGCCTGCGGCGCCGAGATCCCGCGCTGGGTGACCAAGCGCATGGCGGCCTATGGCGACGATGCCGACAGCGTGCGCAAGCTGGGCACGGACGTGGTGGCCGGCCTGTGCCAGCGCCTGATCGACGGCGGCGCGCCGGCGCTTCATTTCTACACGCTCAACCTGGCCCGGCCGACGATCGCGGTGCTCGACCGCCTCGGCTGACCGCCTGCGCGCGCTTCTGCGCGGCACGCCGCCGCTGTACCCTTGAGCCCATGCCGTACCTGCGACACCCCGCCCTGGCCGGCGCACTGCTGTCGGCCGTGGCGATCGCCGCGGCCCTGCCCTCGCCTGCCGCCGCCCAGGTCCGGCGCTGCACCACGCCCGATGGCGGCGCGGTGTACACCGACCGCAGCTGCGAATCCCTGGGCGCGGTGGAGAACCGGCCGCGCACCGAGGGCAGCGGTAGTGCCGCCGCGCTGCGCTATCGCGGCGGCTGTTCAAGGCGACTGCAGGACCTGGTGTTCGAAGTCACCGCGGCGATCGACGCCGGCGACACCAACCGGCTTGCGCGCAGCTACCACTGGGTGGGGATGTCGCACAGCAATGGCTATGCGGTGATCGAACGCCTGGATGCGATCGCCCGGCGTCCGCTGCTCAACATTTCCGCACTGCGCCCCGCCGAGGCAGTGGTCGCATCGGCGGAGCCCGCACCGCTGGCGGCCCTCGACGGCAGCGCAGCGATGCCGGCCACGCCGCCCTCGCCACGGCGACCGGTGGCGCTGCGCATCGACCAGGCACTGGCCGACGGCATCACGCCGTCCAGCACGACCTTCGGCCTGCGTCGGCACATGGACTGCTGGTGGATCACGCTCTGAGCACTGCGGGCCAGACTCCGGCCTGCGGCACAATGGGCCTTCCACACAGCGGAGCAGCGCCATGCAGTACCCGGAATGGATCTGGCACAACGGCGGCATCAAGCCCTGGGCCGACGCCACCACGCACGTGATGTCGCACGGCCTGCACTACGGCTCTTCCGTGTTCGAAGGCATCCGTGCCTACGCGACGCCGCAGGGCAGCGCGATCTTCCGGCTGCAGGACCACAACCGCCGCCTGTTCGCCTCGGCGCACATCTACGACATGGCGATCCCCTACACGCTCGAAGAGCTCAACGCCGCGTGCCACGAAGTCCTGCGCAGGAACGGATTCCAGCAGGCCTACCTGCGCCCCGTCGCGTGGCGCGGCCTCGGCGGTTTCGGGCTCAGCGCGGACACCCCGGTCGACGTCGCCGTGGCCACCTGGCACATGGGGCCATACCTGGGCGAAGGCGCGCTCACCGAAGGCATCGACGCCTGCGTGTCGAGCTGGCAGCGGGTCGCGCCCAACACCATCCCGGCCGGCGCCAAGGCCGGCGGCAACTACCTGTCCGGCCAGCTGATCGCGCGCGAGGCGCGGCGACTGGGCTTCGGCGAAGGCATCGCGCTGGCGTCCACGGGCCTGCTCAGCGAAGGCGCAGGCGAGAACCTCTTCCTGGTCTTCGACGGCGCGCTGCACACCACTCCGGTCAGCGCGGCGCTGCTCAATGGCATCACCCGCGACTCGATCATCCGCCTGGCGCGCGACGCCGGCATCACCGTGGTCGAACGCGACCTGCCGCGCGAATACCTGTACCTGTGCGACGAACTCTTCATGTGCGGCACCGCCGCCGAGATCACGCCGATCCGCTCGGTCGACGGCCGCCAGGTCGGCAGCGGCAAGGCCGGTCCGGTCACCCTGCGCCTGCAGGAACTGTTCTTCGGACTGTTCGAAGGCAGTACGCCGGACCACTACGGCTGGCTGGAGCCGGTGCAGGCGTAAGCCTCAACCCGCCTCCGCCGGATCCACGTCGAAGCGCAGCGTCGCCACCACGCCGCGCTCCTCGCCCGGCACCACCCGCACCTGCCAGTCATACAGCCGGCACAGGCGGCGCACGATGGAGAGGCCGATGCCGCCGCCGTGGGTGTGCTCGGCGTGGCTGCCGCGATAGCCGCGCTGGAACAGGTGCGCGGCGTCCTCGGGGCTCAGGCCCGGCCCGGAGTCGATCACGTCCACGGCGCGGTCGTGCAGGCGGACCACGACCTCGCCGGCGGTGGTGTACTTCACCGCGTTGCCGATCAGGTTGCCCAGCGCGACCGACACGGCCGCCTCGGGCGCATCCACCACCAGCGTCCCCGCCTCGCCTTCCATGCGCAGTTCCAGCGCCTTGCCGCCGATCTGTGCGCGGTGGGCGTCCAGCAACTGCTCGGCGACGCGGCAGACGTCGGTGTTGCCGTGGCCACGTTCGGCGCGAGACAGCAGCAGCAGCGCGCTGATCAGGTCCGTGCACTGCTGCTCGGCGCGCTGGATGCGCTGCAGGCGCGCGACGGTCTTGTCGTCCAGGTCGGGCCGGCTGAGCAGCAGCTCGACCGCGCCCTTGACCACCGCCAGCGGCGTGCGCAGCTCGTGGCTGACGTCGGCGTTGAACTCGCGGTCGCGCTGCACCACTTCGGTCAGGCGCGCGGCATAGTCGTCGAGCGCGGTGGCGAGCTCGCCGACTTCGTCGTCGGGGAAATGGGGTGCCAGCATCCCGGGGCCGGCATTGCTGCCGGACGAGCCGAGAAGGTTCGCCAGCTCCGACACCGGCCGCATCACGCGTGCCGCCGACCACCAGCCGATCACGCCGGCGAGCAGGGTGAACAGCACCACCGCGGCGATCAGGATCAGCTTGATGCGGTCGCGCACCTCGGCGGTGCTGGTCATGTCCTGGGCGACGAAGAACCAGTACTCGGGGTCCTTCTTCACCACGAGGCGGTAGACGAACGGCTCGCCGTCCTCGACGCCGTTCATGTTGTAGACGCCCGACTCGAGCTCGATCCAGTCCGGCTGTGCGTTGTGCCACTTGTCCGGCCCGAAGACATAGGCGCGCACGCTGCCCAGCGGCGACAGCTGGGCGGACTGGTCGCGGTAGAAATTCTCGGCGTAGTCGTCGAGGTTCTCCTTCAGTACCGCGCCGACCGCCTGGTCCTCGACCACCGCGCCCACAAAGGCCGCCGCGATCGCGAACATTGCCGTCAACCCGAGCCCGAGCAGCGCGAACGACAGGATGATGCGGGTGCGCAGCCGGCGCCGATAACGCCGCCGGCCGGAGACCAATGGCGCCGGAGCGCCGCCCTCAGCTTGCGACATCGGGTGCGGCGATCCGGTAGCCGATGCCATGGCGGGTCTGCACCAGCAGGGTCGGGAAGGGCTTGTCGATCACCGCGCGCAGGCCGTGGATATGCACGCGCAGGCTGTCCGAATCGGGCAGTTCCTCGCCCCAGACCCGGGTCTCGAGCTCCTGCCGGGTGACCACCGCCGGCGAGGCTTCCATCAGCGACTGCAGGATCTTGAGCGCCGTGGGGTTGAGCTGCACCAGCTTGCCGGCGCGGCGCACTTCCAGGGTATCGAGGTTGTATTCCAGGTCGGCGACTTCCAGCACGCGCGTCTGCACGCCCTTGCCGCGGCGCGCCAGCGCGTTGAGCCGGACCTCGACCTCCTGCAGCGCGAAGGGCTTGATCAGGTAGTCGTCGGCGCCGGAGTCGAAGCCGGCGAGCTTGCTGTCGAGGCTGTCGCGGGCGGTGAGCATCAGCACCGGGGTCTGCTTGCGCGCCTCGTTGCGCAGCTTGCGGCAGACCTCCAGCCCGTCCATGCCCGGCAGGTTGAGGTCGAGCACCACGGCATCGAAATCGTGGACCACCGCCAGGTGCAGGCCGGTGACACCGTCCGCGGCGAAGTCGACCGTATGGCCACGTTCTTCCAGGTAGTCGCCGATGTTGGCGGCGATGTCCTGGTTGTCTTCGATCACGAGGATGCGCATGCGTGGGTCCTATGGATGGGTCGGTGTTGGACCGCTGCGCGGCGCGCGCGTTCCGCCGCGGCCGATTCTTGCACACGGTGCCGCATGCCCGGCGCGATGGCGGCGCGCGCAGAAAAAGGCCCGGGCAAATGCCCGGGCCGAAAAGTATTGCCCCGATGCCGCAATCCACCACTGACGACAGGAGAGATCCGATGACGCACTAAGGGATTTCGGTCGGGCCACGCTACCCGCGGATCGATTAAAGAGGCGTTAAACGCAGCGTTAAACTTTCATTCCGGAACCACGTCTCACACGTTTGCGCGACGGCATCCCGGCTCCGGTTGCGCCTGCCGCAACGAAGTCGATGATCCGGCCGGCAACGTCGACACCGGTGGAACGTTCGATGCCCTCCAAGCCAGGCGATGCGTTGACCTCGAGCACCAGCGGGCCGCGCGCGGACGACACCAGGTCCACTCCCGCCACGCCCAGGCCCAGGGCCCGGGCTGCGCGAACCGCGATTTCCACCTCCGGCGCATCCAGCTGCACGCCCTCGGCACTCCCGCCCCGGTGCAGGTTGGCCCGGAAGTCGCCTTCCGGTGCCTGCCGGCGCATCGCCGCCACGACTTCGTCGCCGACCACCAGGCAGCGCAGGTCGGCGCCGCCGGCTTCGGCGATGAACTCCTGCAGCAGGAAAGTCGCGTACAGCCCGCGCAGCGCGTCGACCACGCCGCGCGAGGCCGAGGGTTTTTCGGTCAGCATCACCCCGCGCCCCTGGCTGCCCTCGGTGAGCTTGATCACGTGCGGGGGCTCGCCGAGCATCGCCAGCAGGTCATCGGTGTCGTCGGGGTTGTCGCCGAATACGGTCACCGGCATGTCGATGCCCTGCGCCGCCAGCAGCTGGTGGCAGCGCAGCTTGTCGCGCGCGGACATGATCGCCGCCGACGGGTTGGGCGTATGGCAGCCCATCAGCTCGAACTGGTGCAGCACGGCGTTGCCGTAGCGGTTGATCGAGGCGCCGATGCGCGGGATCACGGCGCCGAAACCGGCCAGCGACTGGCCCTTGTAGTGCAGCGCGAAACCGTCCTTGCCGATGCGCATGTAGCAGCGCAGCGGGTCGAGCACGCGGACGGTGTGCCCTCGCTGCCGCGCCGCCTCGACCAGCCGGCGCGTGGAGTACAGCTTGCTGTTGCGCGAAAGGATCGCGAGCTTCATGGGCGCCTGCGCGGTGGGGATTGCGGTTGGAACAGCGTGGAGACCGATGCGCGCAGTGCGTGTGACGTCAGCGGGTCAGCTGCGCCGCACCCTCGAGGTACTTGCGGCCCTGCGTCTTCACGGTATCGACCTCGTAGCGCTCGGACGCCACGTGCACGTCTTCGAGGGTTTCTTCCAGGTCCTCGACTTCGGACTTGATCTTCGCCAGCGCGTTCTCGAGCGTGTAGGTCAGCTCGTGGATCTTCGCGGTGTCCTCCGGACCGAGTTCGTCCTTGGCGAGGATCCCTGCGAGCTGCGCGTTGTACTCGCCGAGGTTGGTGATCGCCGCGTCCAGCGTGGGCGAAGCCTCGCCCTTGAAGTGGGCGGGGCGCTCATCGGCCTGCGCGATGGACGGCAGGGACAACACAAACAGGGCGCCGGCAAGCAGCGCGGTCGGAAACTTCATGGGGAACTCCTCGGGTCTGGGCAGCAGATGATAATGAATCCCATTACCAGACGCATGCCCGGGCGGCTGCCGGCAGCACGCCCGACGGCCAAGGACCAGGTCGTGAGCTGGAGCGGGCGAAGGGAATCGAACCCTCGTCAGTTGCTTGGGAAGCAACAGCTCTGCCATTGAGCTACGCCCGCACGAGGCGGCCAGTCTAGGACCTGGCCGCCGGACTTGGCAACGCCGCGCGGGACCACCCGCGCGGCGCCGGGCCGCTCAGAAACCGGCGCCGACGCTGGCGAACACCATGGCGTGCTTGCCGCCCTTCTGGCCGTTGTTGACGCTGGCACCGATGTTGGCATCCATGCCGAACAGCTGCGTGCGCGCACCGAAGGTCAGCGTCACCCAGGACTGGTCGTACTCCACGCCGGGCACGGCATAGGGCAGCGAACCCGCGATCGACTGCGAGCGGGCGAAGGCCTGCTCAGCCTCGTCCTCGAACTCCCGGTCCATGGTGATGCGCGCATACGGCGCCAGGTGGTCATGGATGGTGTAGGCCAGCTGCCACCCGGCGCTGCCGACGGTGGAGTCGAACTCCTGGTCGAGGTAGGCCAGCGAGGTCGACAGCGTCGGATCGCTTTCATTGAAGCCGTCGACCTCGATGCGCTGCGCGACCACGCCCAACACCGGGCCGTGGCGCAGCGCGCCCTCGCCGAAGTCCCAGCCGCCCTGCACCGCCAGCGTGACGTTGCTGCCATCGGTGGAGCCGCTGTGGGTGCGCAGCACCTGGCCCAGCGGGACCTGGCGCTCGATGTCGAAATCGATGCTGGTGTAGCTGAGCTGTCCGTTGGCCCACGCGCCCGATTCGCCGGTCCAGCCGAGGTAACCGCCGATCGACAGTTCGGTCTGGTCCCAGTTGCCGCGGCGCTTGCCCCAGTCGTTGCCCTGCTCGCCGTAGCCGAGGAAGCCACCGTAGGCCAGGCCGCTGTCGCCCCAGTCCATGCCGACGGTCAGCGTCGGGCCGACGCCATCGTAGTGATCGCCGTGGTCGTAGCGCTGGAAATCGCCGCGCGCGTCGGCCCACCAGCGTGAACCGGAGGCATCGCCACGGCCGGCCAGCTGGGCGCCCACGCGCGCGGCGCGGTTGCGGCCGGTGCCGGCGGCGGAATGCGGCAGCACCGCCATCTGCCGCGGACCCTCGATCGCGGCCACGGCCAGGTCGGCCAGCGCGCGATGGGCGCTGCTGGCCGGATGCACGCCGTCGGCGAAGAGGTAGGTCTGCGGCGCGTCGGGGCTGACCAGGCTGGTCGGGTTGCAGGTCAGCGACTGCGCGGTGATCTGCGGCATGCAGGCGGTGCCGGTGGTGTTGCTGATGCCGAACGCCGCCGGATTCGCGGCCACTTCGCGCAGGAAGCTGAAGGTGTCCACCGGGATCACGCTCAGGCCGGTGGCGGCCAGGGTGCCGAACAGGGCGTCGTTGTACATGGCGGCCAGCGCCGTGGCCTGCGCCTGCGCGCCCGGACCCTGGGCGACCTGCGCCGGGGTCAGGCCGAGGTCGGGGATGTTGGGGACGAGGACGTAGCGCGCGCCCGCGGCCTGCAGGCTGCCGATGATGCCCACCTGCGCCGCCACTGCGCCGCCGATGATCGCCTGGGCGTTGCCCGGATCGGCCGCGACGGCGAACAGGTCGTTCGCACCGCCCCAGACCGTGTACAGCGCGTCGGGGTCGGCCCGGCCGCCGTTGGCGGCGAGGTAGCGCGTGGCCTGCGTCGCCAGCGAAGGCGTGAAACCGAGCGCACCGGTGACGTCGACGCCGTTGCGGGCACCGCCGGCGGCATGGTTGTCACCGACCTGGCCGTTGCCGTTGGGGCTGGAATCGGTGCCGTAGAACTGTGCCAGCCACTGCGCCCACACCAGCCCGGGGTTGGTCGTGAACTGGCCGGTGACGCCCTGCACCTCCGGAGGCAGCAGCGGCCTGAAGTAGCCGGCATCCGTCAGGCTATCGCCGAAGAACACCGTCTGCGAGAACGGCTGGTCGTTGGCGGCGACGGGAAGCACGGCCAGCGCGAGCGCGGCGGCAAGTACGGTACGGACGGTGCGGGACTTCGACATCGAGGGCTCCTTGCGGGGGGCTGTCGTGGCGCTGATGCCCGACAGTGACCGTCCATCGTTCCACGGCACGGCCCGCGCGCTCAATGTGCACTGCGGCAAGTCCGGGCCATGCGACATGCAATCACGCCCCCGGCGGGCGACAATGACGCCATGGACATCATCCTCAACGGCGAGCCGCAGGCCCTGCCCGGCCCCTGCACCATCCTCGCCCTGCTTGAATCCAGGGAGCTGGCCGGGCGCAAAGTAGCGGTGGAGGTCAACGGCGCCATCGTGCCGCGCAGCCAGCATGCCGAACACGCGCTGAAGGACGGCGACCGGATCGAGATCGTGCACGCCCTGGGAGGCGGCTGAAAGGCGAAGCTTGCGCAATAATGGCGCAATGAACAGCCAACCCACCCACGGCGACGACGCGCTCGTCATCGCCGGCACGCCCTTCCGCTCGCGCCTGCTCACCGGCACCGGCAAGTTCAAGGATCTCGAGGAAACCCGCCTGGCCACCGAGGCCGCGGGCGCCGAGATCGTCACCGTGGCCATCCGCCGCACCAACATCGGCCAGGACCCGGGCGAGCCCAACCTGCTCGACGTCCTGCCGCCGGACCGCTACACCATCCTGCCCAACACCGCCGGCTGCTACACCGCCGAAGAGGCCGTGCGCACCCTGCGCCTGGCCCGCGAGCTGCTCGACGGCCGCACGCTGGTCAAGCTGGAGGTGCTGGGGGACAGGAAGACCCTGTATCCGGACGTGGTGCAGACCCTCAAGGCCGCCGAGCTGCTGGTGGCCGAGGGCTTCGACGTCATGGTCTACACCTCCGACGACCCGATCCTGGCCAAGCAGCTGGAAGAAATCGGCTGCGTGGCGGTGATGCCGCTGGCCGCGCCGATCGGCTCCGGCCTGGGCATCCAGAACAAGTGGAGCCTGCTGGAGATCGTCGACAACGCCCGCGTGCCGATCATCGTCGACGCCGGCGTGGGCACTGCGTCCGACGCCGCCATCGCGATGGAGCTCGGCTGCGACGGCGTGCTGATGAACACCGCGATCGCAGGCGCGCGCGAACCGGTGCTGATGGCGCACGCGATGAAGCTCGCGGTCGAAGCCGGCCGCGCCGCCTTCCGCGCCGGCCGCATCCCGCGCAAGCGCTACGCCAGCGCGTCGTCGCCGGTCGACGGCCTCGTCGGCTGATGACGCAGCGCTCGTGACCGACCCGTTCTCCAGTCCTGGATCGAAGGCACCACCCAAGCCCTTCACCATCGAGGACGGCCATCGCCGCGTGCGCAGCTTCGTGCTGCGCCAGGGCCGCTTCACGCCCGCGCAGCAGCGTGCCTTTGACGCGCTGTGGCCGCGCTTCGGGCTGGACTATGCCGGCAAACCGCGCGACTTCGACGCAGTGTTCGGCCGCAGCGCGCCGCGGATCCTCGAGATCGGCTTCGGCAACGGCGAGGCACTGCGCTATTCCGTCGCGCGCGACCACGCGCGTGATCACATCGGCATCGAAGTGCATGCACCGGGCGTCGGCCGCCTGCTCAACGCACTGGCCGAGGATGGCAACGAACACGTCCGCCTCTATCACCACGATGCCGTGGAAGTGCTGGAGAACGAGATCGCCGATGGCAGCCTCGACGAAGTCCGCATCTACTTCCCCGATCCCTGGCACAAGAAACGCCACAACAAGCGACGGCTGGTGAGCAACGCCTTCGCCACGCTGCTGGTGCGCAAGCTTGCGCCCGATGGCCGCTTGCACCTCGCCACCGATTGGCAGGACTATGCGGAGCAGATGTGGGATGTGCTCGACGCGACGGAAGGACTCCGCAACCGCGCCGGGGAGCGCGGCCACGTTCCACGACCGGAGTGGCGGCCACAGACGCACTTCGAAAGCCGCGGCCAGCGCCTGGGCCACGGGGTGTGGGACCTGCTCTACGACAGGACCGGGGACTAGACGCAGCACATGGACACGCTTGCCCTCACCACCGACATGAAGCTCGTCCTCGGGCTGGTGGCGCTGGTGATGGTGCTGTTCCTGTTCGAGCGCGTACGCGCCGACCTCGTGGCCCTGGTGGTGCTGGTGGTGCTGGGCCTGACCGGCCTGGTGGCCTCCGAGGACATCTTCAGCGGCTTCTCGTCGAACGCGGTGATCAGCATCATCGCCACCATGATCCTCGGCACCGGCCTGGACCGGACCGGCGCGCTCAACCGCCTGGCCGCGTGGCTGCTGCGGCGCTCCAGGGGCCAGGAGAAACGGCTGCTGCTCTACACCTCGGCGATCGCCGGCCTCAACTCGTCGTTCATGCAGAACCCGTCGGTGATGGCGCTGTACCTGCCGGTGGCCTCGCGCCTGGCCTCGCGCACCGGCCTGCGGCTGTCGCGCTTCCTGCTCCCGATCTGCGCCGCGATCATCATGGGCGGCTCGCTGACCATGGTCGGCAACTCGCCGCTGATCCTGCTCAACGACCTGCTGGTCGCCGCCAACGCCAACCTGCCGTCCGGCGTGGCCACGCTCGAGCCGCTGCCGATGTTCGCGCCGCTGCCGATCGGCCTCACCCTGCTGGTGATCGCGCTGGCCTACTTCCACTTCTTCGGCGACAGGCTGCTCGGCCGGGGCGGCGAGAGCGACGGCAGCGTGACCCCGGCCCGCACCCAGAGCTATTTCGCGCGCGCCTACGGCATCGAGGGCGATGTGTTCGAACTCACCGTCAGCGCCGACAGCCCGCTGGTGGGCATGGCATTGGGCGAAGCCGAGAACCTGCACGGCGCGCCGCTGCTGCTGGCGCTGAAGACCGGCAACGATTCACGCCTGGCGCCGCCGGCCGACGCCCGCATCTGGGTCGGC
Source organism: Luteimonas sp. A534 (assembly GCF_054072805.1). NCBI lineage: Bacteria > Pseudomonadati > Pseudomonadota > Gammaproteobacteria > Lysobacterales > Lysobacteraceae > Luteimonas > Luteimonas sp. A534. The sequence goes on along the minus strand of NZ_JBSVRR010000003.1, from coordinate 305,348 downwards.
AGCGTGATCGGCGCCATGGGCGATCGCCAGCAGGTGGCGGACTTCGCGCAGAACAACATGCTGCGGATGTCGAGCCGGCTGCGCGAGTTCGGCGACCTGTTCAACCCCAGCCGCGCGGGCATCTCCGAAGCCGTGGTGCCGCCGACCTCGAAGTTCATCGGCAAGACCTCGGCCGAGCTCGCCCTGCGCAAGAACTACAGCATCAGCCTGCTGGCCGTGAACCGCGACAAGGAAGTGCTGCGCGACGACATCCGCAACCTGCCGCTGCGCGCCGGCGACATGCTGGTGCTGCACAGCATCTGGCAGGACCTGGCGCTGACGGCGGCCAACCGCGACTTCGTGGTGGTCACCGACTTCCCCAAGGGCGAGCAGCGGCCGCACAAGTTCAAGGTCGCGATGGCGATCTTCGCGGTCACGATCCTGGTCGCGCTGGGCTCGGACCTGCCGACCTCGATCGCGCTGATGACCGGCGTCGCCGGCATGCTGGTCTGCGGCGTGCTGAAGATGGACGAGGCCTATTCGGCGATCAGCTGGAAGACCGTGTTCCTGATGGCCTGCCTGATCCCGCTGGGCTGGGCGATGGACACCAGCGGCGCCGCCGCCTGGATCGCCGGCCACACCATCGAGGAGCTGCCCGACGGCCTGCCGGTGTGGGTGATCCAGTTCACCGTGGCCGCGCTCACCGCCACGTTCTCGCTGGTGATCAGCCACGTCGGCGCGACCATCGTGATGGTGCCGCTGGCGATCAACCTGGCGCTGGCGGCCGGCGGCGACCCCACGTCGTTCGCGCTCATCGTGGCGCTGGCGGCCTCGAACAACCTGGTCACCTCGTCGAACCCGGTGGTCTCGATGGTCACCGGCCCCGCCGACTATTCGTCACGCGATCTCTGGCGGGTGGGTTCGGCGCTGTCGATCGCCTACCTGCTGGTGGTGGTGGCGATGGTGAACATGATCTTCTGACTCAGGCCAGCCAGACCATTCCGTCGCGCACCTCGATCGCCACCGCGTGCAGCGACTCGCCGCGACAGGGGCCGGCTTCGCACACGCCACCCACGGTCTCGAAGCTGGCGCCGTGCACCGCGCATACCAGGGATCCTTCCTTCGATACCAGGAAGCGGCCCGGTGCCCAGTCCAGGCGACGGCCGGCGTGCGGGCAGACGTTGAGCCAGGCGCGTACGGATCCGGCGGAATCGCGATGGACGATGATCGATTCCGCGCTGCCATCCACCAGCCCCTCGCCTTCAGTGAAGCCACCCGGAGGCAGGTCGTCCAGCGCCACCAGCGCCGTCTCGGCCGGTCCGGTTAACGCTTCACTTACATCTTTTGCGGCCATCGGTCCGATACTCGTGCCATCACCAATGCTTCACATTCTGGCACTTCCGCATGATCAACCGCACTTTCCGCCACGCCCACGCTCGCTTCGATGCCAGCCAGTTCGGCGCCATGTTCGCGCCGCGCAAGCCCCGGCATCCGCTCCTGCGCCTGGCCGTCGGCCTGCTCGGGCTGGCGCTGCTGGGCGTGCTGCTGGTGGTCGGCGTGGTGGTCGGCACGGCGATGCTCGCCGCCGGCCTCGCGCGCCGCCTGCTGGGCGGGCGCGCCAAGCCGCAGGTGCGCGCCGGCAACGTGGTCGACGCCGAGTACCGCGTCGTCGACAAGCCGGTGCACACGCTGCCCTACTGAGCCCCCTGCGACACCTTCCCTGGAGCACTCCATGTCCGACGTGATCCCCGCGCCGGCGCCCGTCCGCGTGCCGGTCCGCGGCGGCGGCAGCTTTCCCGTGCGCCGCGTGTACTGCGTGGGCCGCAACTTCGCCGACCATGCGCGCGAAATGGGCGCGCAGGCGCCGGCATCGAAGGCCGAGCGCGGCACGCCCGTGTTCTTCATGAAGCCGGGCGACGCCGTGGTGACCGGAGGCACGGTGCACTACCCGCCCGCCACCGCCGACCTGCACCACGAAGTGGAACTGGTGGTGGCGCTGGGCCGCGACGCGCCCGACGGCGTGCTGGACCGGGATGCGGCGCAGTCACTGGTCTTCGCCTACGGCGTCGGCCTCGACCTGACCCGTCGCGACCTGCAGGCCGCGGCGAAGAAGGCCGGCCTGCCCTGGGACACGGGCAAGGGCTTCGACGAATCGGCACCGCTGAGCGAGTTGGTGCCCGCCGCCGATATTGGCGCACTGGCGCCGCTGCGCCTGTCGCTGGCCGTGAACGGCCAGGAGCGCCAGGCCGCCCCGCTGTCGGGCCTGATCTGGGACGTGCCCGACATCCTCCACGAACTGTCCAGGCTCTATGCACTGCGCGCGGGCGACCTGGTGTTCATGGGCACCCCCGCGGGCGTCGCCGCCCTGTCGCCCGGCGACATGTGCGAAGCGCGCCTGGGCGATGCCATCGTGCTGCGCTGCCGGATCGCGCCGCCGCGTGTAGGCTAGGCACGCCACCACCGCCAACCAGGGAGATCCGCGATGGGAATGATGAGTGAGTTCAAGGAATTCGCGATGCGCGGCAACGTCATCGACCTCGCGGTTGGCGTGGTTATCGGCGCGGCCTTCGGCAGGATCGTGACGGTGCTGGTGGACAACGTGATCATGCCGCCGATCGGCCTGCTGATCGGCGGGGTCGACTTCTCCGAACTTGTCATCACCCTGAAGGCAGCGACGGTGGACGCCGCCGGCGAGGCCGTACCCGCGGTGGTGATCGGCTACGGCGAGTTCATCAATGCGCTGATCCAGTTCACCATCGTCGCCTTCGCGATCTTCATGGTGGTCAAGGCGATCAACCGCCTCAACCGCAAGCCGGAGGAAGCGCCGGTTCCGGAAGCGCCGTCGGAAGACGTCCTGCTGCTGCGCGAGATCCGCGATTCGCTGAAGAAGTAGCGCGCCGCCCGCAGGGGGGACTTGTCGCACATTGGCACGGGGTCGCGAGTTGCTAAGCTCGCGGCCCCGTCCTTTTTGCAGCGGAGCGCCATGCGCCTGGTCCCGATGTTGCTCGCCGCGGCCATCGCCGCCGCCACCTTCCCCGCCACTGCCGCTGATGCTGCCGTGGACGCCACGCCGCCCCGCGCTGAAACCCGCATCCCGGACGAAGCCATGGCCCTTGTCGCGGGTCTGCGCGACACCGCGCTGGCCAGCAGCCTGGCCTGGGACATCACCGAGTCGCTCACCACCGAGGTCGGCCCGCGCCTGGCCGGCAGCGAGGCCGATGCACGCGCAGTGGAATGGGCAAAGGCCAAGTTCGCCGAGCTCGGGTTCGACCGCGTCTGGACCGAGCCCGTCACCTTCCCGAAGTGGGTCCGGCGCAGCGAAAGCGCTGAAGTCCTTGGGGCCCACGCGCAGCCGCTGGCCTTGACCGCGCTGGGGGGCAGCCCCGGCGGCATCGTGGAAGCCGAAGTGGTCCGCTTCGCCGACCTCGCCGCGCTCGAAGCCGCGTCCGCGGGCTCGCTGGTCGGGAAGATCGCCTTCGTCGACTACCGGATGGAGCGCGCACGCGACGGCAGCGGCTACGGCCCGGGCTCGCGCGTGCGCAGCCGCGGACCGTCGGAGGCGATCCGCGCCGGCGCCGCGGGATTCGTCATGCGTTCGGCCGGCACCGACTCGCACCGCAATCCGCACACCGGCATCACCCGCTTCGACGAGGGCCTGCAGCCGGTGCCGTCCGCCGCACTTGCCGTACCCGATGCCGACCAGCTCGCCCGACTGCTTCAGCGCGGGCCGGTGCGGATGGGCCTGGCCCTGGACAGTGGCTGGGACGGCGAATACACCTCGCAGAACGTGATCGGCGAGATGACCGGCGCCAGCCGCCCGGACGAAGTGGTGCTGCTCGGCGCCCACCTCGACTCCTGGGATCTGGGTACCGGCGCCGTCGACGACGCCGCTGGCATCGGCATCACCATGGCCGCGGCGGTGCATGTCGCCGCCCTCGAGCGCCGCCCGGCGCGCAGCCTCCGCGTGGTCGCCTTCGCCAACGAGGAACAGGGGCTGCACGGTGGCTACGCCTACGCCGACGCGCACGCCGCCGACATCACCCGCCACCAGATCGTGGCCGAGAGCGATTTCGGCGCCGGGCGCATCTATGCCTTCAACACCAGCGCGCCCGCGCATGCCGACGCCGCTGAAGCGCGCATTGCCGAGGCGCTGGCGCCGCTGGGAATAGAACGCTCCGACGCGGGCGGCCCGGGTCCCGATCTCATCCCGATCACGGGCAAGGGCGCGGCCTGGGCCTGGCTTGGCCAGGACGGCAGCGACTATTTCGACCTCCACCACACGCCCGACGACACCCTCGACAAGATCGACCCGGCCGCGCTGGCGCAGAACGCGGCGGCCTATGCCGTGTTCGCCTGGCTGGCGGCCGAGGCGGAAGGCGACTTCGGCAGCGCCCCGGTCGCAGCTCCCTGACACTTCACCGCGGCAAAGCCGCGTCAGCTCGGTTCGCCAACATGGAGCAAGAGCTTTTTTGCCACGGATTTACGCGGATAACACGGATCTAGCCGAGGCAAGAGTGGTGCAGGGAGCCATAAGGAAAAAGCGCTGGGTGCATGGCGTTGTGCCGGCCCTGGCTTCGGCCGGATCCGTGTTATCCGCGTAAATCCGTGGCAAAAGGCTTTCCCCGCCAGCCGCCTAGGGCGCGTTGGCGACGGACTGCCACCAGCGGGCGAGGAGCACTGCGGTGGCGGCGGCGACGTTGAGGCTTTCCACGGCGCCGGTGCCCGGGATCGACATGCGCAGGTCGCAGGCGTCGGCAAGCGCCGGCGACATGCCTTCGCCTTCGTGGCCGAGCACAAAGACCAGACGCTGCGGAAGCGGCACGGCGAAGGCGTCGTCGCCGCTGCGCACCAGCGTCGCCGCCAGCGCGAAGCCGGCACCGCGCAGCTGGGCGATGGCGTTGTCCTCGCGCCCCAGGCGCACCAGCGGCACGGCTTCCGCGCCGCCCTCGGCAACGCGTGCCGCCGCGCCCGACAGCTGCAGCGGCGAATGCTTGGGCAGCAGCACCGAGGCGCCGAAGTTCGCCGCCGAGCGCAGGATCGCGCCGAGGTTGTGCGGGTTGCCGACGCCATCCAGCCACAGCGCGCAGGCCGGGCCTTCGCCCAGGTCGTCCAGCCACGTGGTGAGCGCCACCGGTGCCTCGCGCAGCACGTCGGCGACCACGCCCTCGTGATGGCTGCTGGCCGCCAGCTTGCGCAGGTCGTCTTCCTCCACCACGCGGTAGCCGACGCGGTTTGCGACGCACCACTTCAGCAGTGGCTGCAGGCGCGGGATCAGCGCCTGCGCCAGGTACAGCTTGCGGATCGCCGTCGGGCGGCGCGCAAACACGGCCTGCACGGCGTTGAAGCCGTGCAGGCGGATCTCATCGGCAGCGCCGGCCTTTGCCATCCCTACTTCTTCCGCATCCAGAAGGTCGCGTTGCGGATGCCCAGCGCCTCCGGATCGAAGACCGGCTCCTTGCCGGCCTTCTTCTGCACTTCGTAGTCGCGCAGCGCCGCCAGCGCCGGCTTCTGCAGCAGGAACAGCGCGACGATGTTGAGCCAGGCCATCAGGCCCACGCCGATGTCACCCAGCGCCCATGCCGTCTTCGCGTTGTGGTACGCGCCGAAGACGACCATGCCGATGATCGCCAGGCGCAGCAGCGTCGTGGCCAAAGGCCGCGTCTTGTGGCCGTTGAGGTAGGTGAGGTTGGTTTCGGCCATGTAGTAATAGGCCATGATCGTGGTGAACGCGAAGAAGAACAGCGCCAGCGCCACGAAGCCCGAGCCCCAGCCCGGCAGCACGGTGTCGATGCCGTTCTGCACGAAGCCGGCGCCGGCCTCGATGCCGGGCAGGGCCTCGTGCACCAGCGTGCCGTCGGGCAACTGCACGTTGTACATGCCGGTGGCCAGCACCAGGAACGCGGTCGAGGTGCAGATCAGCATGGTGTCGAAGTAGATCGCCCAGGCCTGCACATAGCCCTGCTTGGCCGGGTGCGAGACCTCGGCCGCCGCGGCCGCATGCGGACCAGTGCCCTGTCCGGCCTCGTTGGCGTAGACGCCGCGGCGCACGCCCCACTCCACCGCCAGGCCGAGCATCGCGCCGAAGCCGGCGTGCATGCCGAAGGCGCTGCTGAAGATGATGCGGAACATGTCCGGCACGAACTCGTAGTTCACGACCATCACGAACACGGCGGTGCAGATGTATGCGATCGCCATGAACGGCACCACCAGCTCGGCGAAGGCCGCGATGCGCTTCACGCCGCCGAAGATGATCATCGCCAACAGGCAGGCCACCACCACGCCCACGCCGAGCTTCAGCGCGTCGCGTGCGGGCATGCCCATCCACTGGCCGCCGAGGTCACCGCACAGCGCGCCGCCCTGGCAGGCATTGGCGATGCCGTCGGCGATGGCATTGGCCTGCACGCCTGGCATCAACAGGCCGGCAGCGAGCAGCGTGGCCACCGCGAATGCGACCGCATACCACTTCAGGCCCAGGCCCTTCTCGATGTAGTACGCCGGACCGCCGCGATAGCGGCCCTCGTTGTCCTTTTCCTTGTAGATCTGCGCCAGCGAACACTCGATGTACGAGGTCGATGCGCCAAGGAAGCCCATCACCCACATCCAGAAGATCGCGCCGGGACCGCCGAATGCGATCGCGGTGGCCACGCCGGCGATGTTGCCGATGCCGATGCGCCCGGCCATCGACAGCGACAGCGCCTGGAACGAGGACACGCCCGCATCCGACTTCTGGCCGCTGAAGGTCAGGCGCGTCATTTCGACGATACCGCGCACCTGCATGAAGCGCGTGCGGAAGGAGAACCACAGGCCCGCACCGAGACAGAGCGCGATCAGCCCCTTGCTCCAGATGATGGCGTTGATGAAATCGAGGATCTGTTCCAAAGGCTGGCTCCGGGATGGACGACGTCGATGCACCGGCGCCGCGTTGCCCGGGCCGGAACCGTCCCGATTCTCCACGATCGGGACACAAACGCGAAGGGGCTGCGCGACGCAACCCCTCCGGATGCACAGCCGCCCGCGGGGCGGAGCGCCTCAGGCGTGGCCGCCCACGCTCGGAACCTCGCGCTGCTGGCGCGCGAGCTCATGGGCCACGGCCTCGGGCGAGCGCGTGAACGGCGCCAGCAGGGTGTAGAACGCCGGCACCACGAACAGCGACAGCAGGGTCGAGAAGGCCACGCCCGCGATCACCACCACGCCGATGGTGGCGCGGCTGGCCGAGCCCGGCCCGCCCGCCAGCACCAGCGGCAGGGCGCCCGCCGCGGTCGCGATCGAGGTCATCAGGATCGGCCGCAGGCGCACCGTGGACGACTCGACGATGGCCTGGGCCACGTTGCGCCCCTCGTCGCGCAGCTGGTTGGCGAACTCGACGATCAGGATGCCGTTCTTCGCCGCCAGCCCCACCAGCATCACCACGCCGATCTGGCTGAAGAGATTCAGCGTGCCTCCTGTCAGTGCGAGTCCGATCAGCGCGCCGAGTACGCCCAGGGGCACCGTCAGCATGATCACGAAGGGATGGATGAAGCTCTCGAACTGCGCCGCCATCACCAGGTAAACCACCAGCAGCGCCAGGGTGAAGGTCAGCAGCACGGCGCCACCGGCCTTCTGGAACTCGCGCGACTCGCCCTTCCAGGCGACCTGGGCGTAATCGGGCAGCTCGGTGCGCACCAGGTCGTCGAGGAAGGCGAGCGCATCGCCCATCGGGTAGCCGGGGGCGAGGCCGGCGCTGATGGTGATCGCGCGCATGCGGTTGAAGCGGTTGAGGCTGCCGGCTTCGGCAAGCTCGCTCAGGGTGACCAGGTTCGACAGCGGCACCAGCTCGCCGCTGCGCGCGCGCACTTCGATCGCAGCGAGGTCCGCGGGCTCGGCGCGGCCCGAGCGCCCGGCCTGCACCAGCACGTCGTACTCCTCGCCGTCCTGCACGAAGGTGGTGACGCGGCGGCTGCCCATCATCGTTTCCAGCGCGCGGCCGATGTCGGTGACGCTCACGCCGAGGTCGGCGGCGCGCACACGGTCGATCACCACGCGCATCTGCGGCCGGGTTTCCTTGTAGTCGGAGTCGACCGAGAAGAAACCGGGATGCGCCTCCATGCGCTGCATGACGACATCGCGCCACGCCGCGATCTCCTCGTACTCGGGGCCACCCAGCACCATCTGGATCGGCTGCCCGCGGCTGCCGACCAGGCCGCCGCCCACGCGCGGCTGCGCCTGCACGCCGCTGAGCGTGTCGAGCTCGGCGCGCAGCGACTCGGCGACTTCGGCCGTGCTCTGCTCGCGCTTGTCCCAGTCCTCCAGGAACACGATCACGTTGCCGGTGTGCATTTCCTCGCTCGCGCCCCAGCCGCCCGGCGCACGCGTGTTGTAGCGGCGGATCGCAGAGCCGTCCTCGGCCACGCGCGCGGCGAACACCTTCTCCACCTCGCGCACCTGCTCCACCGTGTAGTCGTAGCCCGCGCCCTCCGGGCCGACGATGGACACGAAGAACGAGCCGCGGTCCTCGGCCGGCGCAAGCTCGGAGGGCACCAGCCGCGACAGGCCCCAGGCCGCCGCCAGGCAGGCCAGCATCACCAGCATCACGCCACCGAACACCTGCCGCGAACGCAGCCCGGCCATCCACTGCAGGCTGCGCCCGTAGCCCGCGGTCACCGACGCCAGGCGCGCGTTGAACCAGCGGTTCACCGGGTTCGACTTCTCCTCGGTCTGCGGGCGCACCATCTTCGAGGCCATCATCGGCGTCAGCGTCAGCGCGACGAACGCCGACAGCGCCACCGCGCCGGCCAGCGCCACCGAAAGTTCGCGGAACAGGCGACCGGTATTGCCTTCCATGAAACCGACGGGCAGGAACACGGCCACCAGCACGGTCGTGGTCGCGATCACCGCGAAGGCCACCTGCTTCGTGCCGCGCACCGAGGCCACCAGCCGCGGCTCGCCGAGGTCGACGCGACGCTGGATGTTTTCCAGCACCACGATGGCGTCGTCCACCACCAGGCCGATCGCCAACACCAGCGCCAGCAGCGTCAGCAGGTTGATCGAGTAGCCGAACAGCAACAGCGGGATGAAGGCCGCCAGCAGGCACACCGGCACCGTCACCGCCGGGATCAGCGCGGCGCGGAAACTGCCCAGGAACAGCCAGATCACGATCAGCACCAGGGCGATGGCCTCTGCCAGCGTCCAGTACACGCGCTTGATCGATTCCTCGATGAACACCGTGTCGTCGTAGGCGACGAAGATGTCGGTGCCCTCGGGCAGCGACTTCTGGATCTCCACGGCCGCCGCCCGTGCGGAGCGCGTGACGTCGAGCGCATTCGCGGTCGAGGTCTTGACGATGCCCAAGCCGATGTTCGGCTGGCCGTTGCTGTGGTAGTAGGCGCGGCGCTCGGCGGATGCCAGCTCGATGTCGGCGACGTCGCCCAGGCGCACCACGTAGCCGTCGTCGCCCTTGCGCAGCGGCATCACTTCGAAATCCGCCGGCTCGACGTAGCTGCGCTCCACGCGCAGGGTGAAGTCGCGGCTGCCGGACTCGATGCGACCGGCGGGGAGCTCGACGTTCTCCGCGCGCAGCGCGGCCTCGATGTCGTTGGGGGTGATGCCGCGCGCGGCCATCGCCGCGCTGTCCAGCCACACCCGCATGGCGTAGCGCTGGCGGCCGCCGATGCGGACCTGGGCGACGCCGTCCAGGCTCGACAGGCGGTCGACGATGTAGCGGTCGGCGTAGTCGGACAGCTCCAGCGTGTCCATCGACGCCGAGCTCATGTTGAGCCAGATGATGGTGTCCGAATCGCTGTCGGCCTTCTCCACCTCGGGCGGATCGGCCTCGTCGGGCATGCGGTCGGCGACGCCGCTGATGGCGTCGCGCACGTCGTTGGCGGCGGCCTCGATGTCGCGGTTGAGAGTGAACTCCAGGGTCACCGACGCGCGCCCGTTGCGGCTGCGCGACTGCAGGGTCTCGATGCCCTCGATGCCCGACAGCGCGTCCTCCAGCACCTGGGTGACGCGGGTCTCGACCACCGCCGCCGAGGCGCCGGGGTAATTGACGTCGACGGAGACGATCGGCGGATCGATCGCCGGCAGTTCGCGCAGGGTCAGGCGCGAGAACGCCATGATGCCGATCACCATCAGCATCAGGCTCATCACCGTGGCGAACACGGGCCGGCGGATGGAGAGATCGGACAGCAGCATGGCTCAGCCCTCGCCGGGTGCGGCGGCCTCGTCGGTATCGACGACGCCCGGCCCGGCCTCGACGATCGGGCTGCCGTCGCGCAGCTTGCCGGTGCCGTCGATCACGATGCGGTCGCCGGGCTCGATGCCCGCCACGATCTCGGCCATGCCGGCCGCGCGCGAACCGAGGCCGACCACGACCTGCTCGACCGTGTCGTCCGGCCGGACCCGGTACACGAAGGATTCGCGACCCACCTGGACCACGGCGATCTCCGGCACCAGCAGGGCCTCGCGCTCGGCGCGCTCGAGTTCGATCTGCATCAGCATGCCCGGGCGCAGCAGGCGCTCGGGATTGGCGAAATCGGCGCGCACGCTGAAGGCACGGCTGGTCGGGTCTACGCGCGAACCGACGTTGCTGACCACGCCCTCGAAGCCGCGGCCGCGCCAGGCGGTGCTGGTGCCGGTGATGCGCTGGCCATCGGCGACGTGCGCCAGGTGCGCCTCGGGCACCGGGAAATCGACGTACACCGAGGACAGGTCGTCGAGCGTGGCGATCACGGTGCCGGGCGTGATCAACGTGCCCGGGCTGACCTGGCGGATGCCGAGCACGCCGGCGAAGGGCGCGCGGATCACGCGGTCAGCCAGGTTGGCCTCGATCTGCCGCACCTGCGCCAGGGCGCTGTCACGCGTCGCACGCTGGGTATCGAGCGTGGCGCGTGCGATCAGCTGCTGCGCGGCCAGCTCCTGCTGCCGCTTGAGCAGGCTGTCAGCCTCGTTGGCCGTGGCACGCGCCGCCGCGAGCGAGGCCTGCTGCTGCTGGCCGCTCAGGGTGACCAGCGGGGCGCCGGCAACGGCGATGTCGCCGCTGTCGAAGTGCACGCGCTCGACGATCTCGCTGACCTTGGCCGTGACCTCCACCGACTCCCGCGCCTTCACCGTGCCCAGCGCGCGGATGCGGTCGTTGAACGGCTGCACCGCGACCGCGGCCGTGGTCACCACCGCCGGCGCCGGACCGCCCCGGCCGCCCGCATCGCCCTCGGCCCCGCAGGCCGCGAGGACCAGGGCGAGCACGGCGGCGCAGCAGGCCCGGAGGCTGGGGCTGGGGACAGGGGTGGAGGCTTCGGACATGTTCTGCGGGGGCGACGGGAAGATGAAGCGGTCGATTCTATCGACACCCCGTGTCGACGACGTATGCCATGAGGCCCGGGCGTGGAATACGGCGTTCCGGTCAACCTGTGGCGCCTTCGTGCGTTACGGCGCACTCTGGGTCCCGCCGCGGCCCGGGCCGGCGGCACGTCCCCTCCACTCACGCAGGACGACGCCATGATCCACGAAAGCATCCTCGACACCATCGGCCGCACGCCCATCGTGCGCCTGAACCGCCTCGCGCCCGACGGCGTGGCGCTGTACGCCAAGGTCGAATCCTTCAACCCCGGCGGCTCGGTCAAGGACCGTCTCGCACTGGCCATCATCCTCGACGCCGAGCAGCGCGGCGTACTGAAGCCCGGTGACACCGTAGTCGAGGCGACCTCGGGCAACACCGGCGTCGCCCTGGCCATGATCTGCGCCGCGCGCGGCTATCCCTTCGTGGCGACGATGGCCGAAAGCTTCTCGGTCGAACGCCGCAAGCTGATGCGTGCCTACGGCGCGCGGGTGATCCTGACCCCCGCCGCCGAGCGCGGCACCGGCATGGTGCGCAGGGCGAAGGAACTCGCCGACGAGCACGGTTGGTTCCTCGCCAGCCAGTTCGCCAACCCGGCCAATCCGGCGTACCACCGCAACACCACGGCCGCGGAGATCCTGCAGGACTTCGCCGGCCGCCGGCTCGACCACTTCGTCACCGGCTGGGGCACCGGCGGCACCCTCACCGGCGTCGGCGAGATGCTCAAGCTGGCGCGTCCCGAAGTCGAGGTCGTGGCGGCGGAGCCGGCCGTGGCGGCGCTGCTGCAGGGCGCGGAATTCACGCCGCACAAGATCCAGGGCTGGACCCCGGACTTCGTGCCCGACGTGCTCAACCGCGACATCGCCGACCGCGTGCTGTCGGTGGCGGACGACGTGGCCATCGCCACCGCGCGCAGGCTGGCGGCGGAGGAAGGCATCTTCGTCGGGATCTCGGCCGGCGCCACCGTCGCGGCGGCGCTGGAGGTGGCGAAGGGCGCGAAGGACGGCGCGGTGATCCTGGCGATGCTGCCCGATACCGGCGAACGCTACTTCTCGACGCCGCTGTTCGAGGGCGTGTCCGACGGGAGTGATGACGAATGGTTGGCCGGCTTGCCCTGACCGCCCCTGTAGTCCAACGAAAAAGGGCGGCCTGGGGCCGCCCTTTTTCATGGAATCGCGGCGACAGCCGCTGCAACACTCAGCCGCGGGTCCACTGCCCCAGGGCCGCCAGGCCGTTGGCCTTGGCGCGCTCGAACACCGTCGCCTGCGCCTTGTCGTAGTTGTTGACCAGGTCCTGCGACCACAGCTTCAGCGCGGCCGACTGCATCGCGCGGCCGTAGGAGAACGACAGCGGCCACGGGTTCGGGCCCATGCGGTTCATGGCGTCCAGATGCGCGGTGGCGTCATCGTCGGACTGGCCGCCGGACAGGAACACGATGCCCGGGAGGATCGCCGGCACGGACGACTTCAGGCACATCAGGGTGGCTTCGGCCACTTCCTCGACGCTGGTGGTGTCGTCGCTGTCCTTGCCAGGCAGCACCATCGAGGCCTTCAGGATCGTGCCCTCGAGCGCCACGTTCTGGTTGTACAGGGCATCGAACAGCGCACGCAGGGTGACCTCGGAGACTTCGAAGCAGGTGTCGATGTCGTGGTCGCCGTCGATCAGCACCTCGGGCTCGACCATCGGCACCAGGCCCTGCTCCTGGCACAGCGCGGCGTAGCGCGCCAGCGCGTGGGCATTGGCCTCGATGCAGGTGCCCGAGGGCACGTCCTCGCCGATGTTGATCACCGCGCGCCACTTGGCGAAGCGGGCGCCGAGCTTGTAGTACTCCTCGAGGCGCGCGCGCAGACCGTCGAGGCCTTCGGTGACCACTTCGCCCGGGAAACCGGCCAGGGCATGGGTGCCCTTGTCGACCTTGATGCCCGGGATCATGCCGTTGTCGGACATGTACTGCGCGAAGGGCACGCCGTCCTTCGTCTTCTGGCGCAGGGTCTCGTCGAACAGGATCGCGCCGCTGATGTGGTCGGACAGGTTCGGCGTGGTCAGGAGCAGCTCGCGGTAGGCGCGGCGGTTCTCCTCGGTATTCTCGATGCCGACGCCGGCGAAACGCTTGGCGATCGTGCCGGTGGATTCGTCGATCGCGATGATGCCCTTGCCCGGGGCAACCATGGCGAGGGCGGTCTCGGCAAGCTGTTCGATGCTCATTCTTGTGGAACTCCGGGCTGGCGACGGGGCCGCCCAGTATAGCCGTTTGCCCAGGTGGCGGCCCTTGCAGGGAGCCACCCCCAGGCCTGCTGTTGTGGGAGCGGTCAGAGCGTCCCGAGACCCTGGGCGGCGCCGTCGGCGCCCACCTGCAGCAGGCGCAGCGTATTGGTCGCGCCGTGGGTTTCCATGGTTTCCCCGCTGGTGAACACCACCCGGTCCCCGGCCGACAGCAGGCCGGCCGCCACCAGCAGGCCCATGGCGTCGTGCGCGGCCTGGCGCGCGCTCTGGCCGCGGCTGTCGTGCGCCATCGGGAACACGTCGCGCATCAGGCTCATGCGCCGGCGGGCATCGGCATGGCGCGAGAAGGCGTAGATGGGCGCGCTGGAGCGGAAGCGCGACAGGAAGCGAGCGGTGCCGCCGGACTCGGTCATCGCCACGATCGCCGCCACGCCGATGTGCTCGCTGAGGAACATCGCGCCCATGGCGATCGCCTGGTCGGCGCGCTGCAGGCCGCGCTGGGCCTGCTCGAAGTCGGTGTCGTGCTCGAACTGCTTCTCGGCGCCGACGCAGATGCGCGCCATCGCCTCCACTGCCTTCACCGGATAGGCGCCGGCCGCGGTCTCGGCCGACAGCATCACCGCGTCAGTGCCGTCGATCACCGCGTTGGCGACGTCGAGCACCTCGGCGCGGGTGGGCATCGGGCTCTCGACCATCGACTGCAGCATCTGCGTGGCGGTGATCACCACGCGCTGCCGAGCCAGGGTCTCGCGGATGATCTTCTTCTGCAGCCCGGGAAGCTCCGCATCGCCGATCTCCACGCCAAGGTCGCCACGGGCGACCATCACCACGTCGCTGGCCTCGATGATTTCGGCCAGGTTCTCGATCGCCTCGGCGCGCTCGATCTTCGACACCAGGGCGGCATTGCTGCCGTGGGCCTCCGCGATCCGACGCGCCTCGTGCATGTCTTCGGCATTGCGGCAGAACGACACCGCGATGAAGTCGGCGCCGATCGCCGCGGCTACGCCGATCAGCTCGCGGTCGTGGTCGGTGATCGCGCCCAGCGACAGCCCGCCGCCCTGCTTGTTGAGGCCCTTGCGGTCGGAGAGCACGCCGTCGTTGAGCACGGTGGTGGCGATGGTGTCGCCCTCGACCCCCAGCACGCCCAGCTGCACCATGCCGTCGTCGAGCAGCAGCACGTCGCCCTCGGCGACATCACCGGGCAGGCCGAGATAGCTCACGCCGACGCCATGCACATCGCCCGGCGCGGCATCCGCGCGGGCGTGGAGGTCGAAGCGCTCGCCGGCGCGCAGCTGCACGCGCCCTCCGGCGAAGCGGTCGATGCGGATCTTCGGGCCCGGCAGGTCGGCGAGGATGCCGACCTCGACCCCGGCCCGGCGCGCGGCGTCTCGGATTTCCTGCGCGCGACGGACGTGGTCGGCCGGCTCGCCGTGCGACAGGTTCAGCCGCACCGCGTTGACGCCCGCGCGCACCAGCGCGTCGAGCACTCCGGGCGCATCCGTCGCCGGACCGAGGGTGGCGAGGATGCGGGTACCGCGGCGGTATTCGGACATGCGGGTCTCGTGGGAGCGGATCGGGGAACGCGCCCCAATGCTAGCCGAGCCGCATGGCGAACGGCGGCCCGCCGTCCGCCTCAGCCGCCGCGCTGCTCCAGCGCCGCCACCGCCGGCAGCGTCTTGCCTTCCAGGAACTCCAGGAACGCGCCGCCACCGGTGGAAATGTAGGACACGCCACCAGCGATGCCGTACTTGTCGACCGCGGCCAGGGTGTCGCCGCCGCCGGCGATCGAGAACGCATCAGACGCGGCGATCGCACGCGCCAGGGTCTCCGTGCCCTTGCCGAAGGCGTCGAACTCGAACACGCCCACCGGGCCGTTCCAGACCACGGTGCCGGCCTTCGCGATCAGCGCGGCGTAGCGCGCCGCGGTCTCCGGTCCGATGTCGAGCACCATGTCGCCCGCGTCGATGGCGTCGACCGCCTTCACCGTCGCCGGGGCGTCGGCGGCGAAGGCCGGCGCCACCACCACGTCGGTCGGCACCGGGATGTCGGCGCCGCGCGCGCGGGCATCGGCCATGATCTGCTTCGCGGTATCGATGAGGTCGGCCTCGTGCAGCGAGGTGCCGACCGCGTGGCCTTCGGCGGCGATGAAGGTGTTGGCGATGCCGCCACCCACGATCAGCTGGTCGACCTTGCCCACCAGCGACGACAGCAGCTCGAGCTTGGTCGAGACCTTGGAACCGGCCACGATCGCGAGCAGCGGGCGCGCGGGGGCCTTCAGCGCCTTGCCCAGCGCATCGAGTTCGGCCATCAGCAGCGGGCCGCCCGCGGCGCGGGCGGCGTGGCGGATCACGCCATGGGTCGAGGCCTGGGCGCGGTGTGCGGTGCCGAAGGCGTCCATCACGAACACGTCGCACAGGGCGGCATAGCGCTTCGCCAGTGCCTCGTCGTCGGCCTTCTCGCCGATGTTCATGCGGCAGTTTTCGAGCAGCGCCAGCTGGCCCGGGGCGACATCGGCGCCGTCGAGGTAGTCACGGACCAGCGGGACCTCGCGGCCGAGCAGCTCCGACAGCCGCGCCGCGACCGGTGCCAGCGAATCGGCCTCGCTCCAGGTTCCTTCCTCGGGACGGCCGAGGTGCGACATCACCATCACCGCCGCGCCGGCGTCGAGCAGCGCGCGCAGGGTCGGCAACGAGGCCAGGATGCGCTGGTCGGACGTCACGCGGCCCGCGGCCACCGGCACGTTGAGGTCCTGGCGGACGAGCACGCGCTTGCCGGCGAGGTCGAGGTCGGTGATGCGGAGGATGGGCATGTGCGAGGGCCGGTGGTCTGCGGGGCGGCCATTGTCGGCGCCGCCGGAGCCATATTCAAACCGCCGGTCCAAGCCGCCGAAAACGGAAAGGCCCCGCTTGCGCGGGGCCCCGGTCAGGCTGCTATGGCCTCAGTTGCGATATCCGGAATCGTCCTTGTTGTGGATGATCCAGATGAGGTTGCCGCCGGTGTCCCAGCCCCTGCCGGCGAAGATCAGCCGGCCCTGGCCCTTGTAGGCCAACTCGTAGCGGTGGCGGTCGGACCCGAAGTAGAACGGGATGAACGCCTTGCCCGTCACGTAGGCACCCTGGTCGGTCGGTTCGCCGGCGATGTCGGTCACCTGCTTCATCGGCATGCCGATCTGCAGCTGGGTGAACTTGCTGCCGGGCGCCGGCTTGCCGGTGATCTCGCCCTCCCAGTCGCCAACGCCGGTGACGGTCTCGCCGTAGCCGGCCTCGACCGCGGCGGAATCGGTCACTTCACCTTCGGCGTTCATCCACGCCGGCGCTTCCTTGGCCTTCGAACCGCGGCGCGCATCGGCGTCCCCGGCCACGAACAGGCCTGCGCCGACGATCACCGCCGCGACGGCGATCACTCGCATCTTGCTGTGCATTACTTGCTCTCCCTGTGATTGTGCCCCCCCTTGCAAACGCCCGCCGCGGGCATCGGGGCCAACCACTCCACGGCGTCGGCCGCGATTCTCCATCGCGACGGCACGCCGGCGCAACCGCGGCGTCAGCCACTGCGCCGTCGGAACAGCAGCCAGGACACTGTCAGCATCAACAGCGGCGGCGCCGCGTACGCAAGCCGGTAGTCGAAGCCGTAGACCGCCGCGAGCTTGGCCACCTGGTTCTGCAGCATCCAGAACCCCAGCGCGAACACCACGCCGATGAACAGTCTTCGCCCCAGTCCGCCGCTGCGCAGGGAGCCGAACGCAAAGGGCATGGCGGCCAGGCACAGCGCGAGCACGTTGACCGGGTAGAACCAGCGGCCCCAGTAGTGTTCCTCGAACTCGCTGGCATCGAGCCGGTTGCGATGCCGGTAGTCGATGCCCTGGGCCAGGTCGCGCGCGGACATGTAGCGCGGGCGGAAGGCGCCCCCGGCACTGGCCGCCAGCGCGGCGGCATCGAGCTGGGAATCCCAGCGCTCCTCGTCGACGTGGATCTCGGTCACCGAGCGCTCTTCGAAAGTCACCCTGCGGACGTCGCGCAGGTGCCAGCCGCCGCCCCGGTGCTCGGCCACGCCCGCCTGGGCGATCGATTCCAGCCGCCCGTCGCGGTCGAATTCAAACAGGCGCACATCGTTGAGCTCCAGCCAGGCCTGGTCGCCTTCGCTGCGCTCGCGGCCGTCGCGGGCGTTGAGGAAGGTATTGCCCTCGCGCGCCCACAGCCCCGAATACTGCGCGACGATCATGTCGCTGGAGCGCGCGGCCGCCTTCATGGCATCGGCGCTGCGCTGCGCGGCCGGACCCAGGGTCTCCCCGCTGAGCATCATCACCGCCGTCAGGACCGCCAGCGGCACCGCGACCGAGATGCTCAGCCGGCGCCGGGACACGCCCAGCGCCCGCAGCGCGGTGAGCTCCGACGAAGCCGCCAGTTGGCCCAGGCCCATCAGCGTGCCGATGACCGCCGCGGTCGGGAACATGGTGTAGGCGCGTCGCGGGAGCGTGTACGCCACGTAGGTCAGCACGCTGACGAAGCCGTAGTCGCCCTCGCCCATGTCGTCGATCTGGTCCACCGCCGCCAGCACCGCGTCCAGGCCGACCAGCACCGTCCACGCCAGGAGCACGGTGACCACCACCACGCGGGCGACGTGGAGGTCGTGGATCTTCGGGAAGGGCATCATCGCGCCGCCTCCGCCACGCGGCGTCGACGCGGCACGGCCACGCGGCCGTCGCGGAAGTACAGCCAGGCACCGACCCCGAGCAGCGGCAGCACCAGCCACCACAGACCCAGGCCCAGGGGAATCACCCCGTTGGCCAGCCACTTGGTCCCCAGCAGCATGAGGTTGATCCCGACCACGTAGGCCAGGAAGCCCAGGGCGATCCGCCCGTAGCGGGCCTGCCGCGGCGGGCTGCGCGCCAGCGGCACGGCGAGCAGGGCGAAGGCCAGCGCCAGCAGCGGCGGCGCGATGCGCGAATGCAGCTGCGCGCGCGCTTCGGGCCGCGGGTCGCCCAACAGCGCGAACGTGGAATCGAACTCGGGGTTCTCGTCGGCCGGACGGGTCTGCGCATCGGGCAGGCGGAGTTCATTGCGCTGGTAGCGCATCATCCGGAAGTCGAGCGTGTCGGCCAGCGGGCCTTCCACGCGGAAGCCCTCGCCCAGGTCGAGGTAGCGCTCGGCGCCGTCCACGGTCAGCAGCCCGGTGCGGGCGGTGGTGACGTCCATGCGCTCCTCGTCCTGGCGGTAGACGAACACCCGCCCCAGCGCGGAGCCCTCGCCCGACATCGCGCCGACGTAGACCACGCCGCTGCCGCCGGGCAGCTCCACGAAGCGCCCGGCCTCCAGGCCCGCCAGCAGCAGGTTGCGGTTGCCCTCGGCCACCATCCGCTGCGAATAGTCATTCGCCCAGGGGCCCAGCCACAGCGAGCAGGCGCCGATGAAGCCAACCACCGGCAACACCAGCATCATCAGCGGCCGCAGCAGCCGACCCGGGCCGACCCCGGTGGCCACCAGGACAGGCATTTCGGAGTCCCGGTAGAGCCGGCCCACGGCCATCAGCAGCCCCAGCATCAGGCCCAGCGGCAGGATCAGCGGCAGGTAATTGAGCACCTGCAGCCCCAGCTGGGACAGCATCAGCCCCGCCGGGACCCGCCCGCGGGCGATGTCGCCCAGCACCTCGGCGAACACGCCGCCCAGGCTCACGATCATCAGGACCACGACGGCCGCGAAGGTGGACTGGGTGAATTCGCGGAACAGGTAACTGTCGAGCTTCGGCATCCGGGGGCGGCCTTGCATTAGAATCGGGGGTTCGTCCATACACCGCTTACGGCCGCGCCGGGACACTGGCGCCGCGGCGCATCGCCGCATTCTGGACCGCGGATTGTAAGGAACACTTCACGCCAAACCCCAGAACAGGATCCCATGACCCTCGAACTCGCCCTCAACACCGCCGCCCCCGCCTCCGCCAACGTCGATTGCGTGGTGGTTGGCGCCTATGCCGACAAGACCCTGACGCCCGCCGCCCGCGCCATCGACGAGGCCAGCGGCGGCCGCCTCACGGCCCTGGCCGCACGCGGCGACGTTGACGGCGCCACCGGCCGCACGTCGGTGCTGCTCGACCTGGCCGGCGTGACCGCGCCGCGGGTGCTGGTGGTCGGCCTGGGCGATCCCGGCAAGTTCGCGGTGCCGCAGTACCTCAAGGCCGTGGCCGACGCCGTGCGCGCGCTGAAGACCGGCCCGGTGCGCTCCGCCCTGCTGACCCTGTCGGAACTCGAGGTTCCCGGCCGCGACGCCGCCTGGACGATCCGCCAGGCCGCCATCGCCGCCGGCCACGCCGCCTACCGCTACACCGCCACGCTGGGCGAGAAGAACAAGAAGCGCAGCGAAAAGGGCCTTGAGCGCCTCGAAATCGCCGGTGCCGACGCTGCCGCGCTGACCCAGGGCCAGGCCATCGCCGCCGGCGTTGCCTTCACCCGCGAGCTCGGCCACCTGCCACCGAACATCTGCAACCCGGCCTACCTGGCCAGCCAGGCACAGGAATTCGCGGGCCGCTTCGAGAAAGCCTCCTGTGAAGTGCTTGAGCGCGAGGACATGGAGAAGCTCGGCATGGGCTCGCTGCTGGCGGTCGCCCGCGGCTCGGCCAACGCGCCGAAGCTCATCGTGCTGAAGTGGAACAACGGCGGCGATTCGAAGCCCTACGTGCTGGTCGGCAAGGGCATCACCTTCGACACCGGCGGCGTGAACCTGAAGACCCAGGGCGGCATCGAGGAGATGAAGTACGACATGCTCGGCGCCGGCTCGGTGATGGGCACCTTCGTCGCGGCGGCCGGCATGGACCTGGCCGTGAACCTGGTGGTGGTGGTGCCGGCGGTCGAGAACGCGATCGACGGCAATTCCTACCGCCCCTCGGACGTCATTACCAGCATGTCCGGCAAGACCATCGAAGTCGGCAACACCGACGCCGAGGGCCGCCTGATCCTGTGCGACGCGCTGACCTATGCGCAGCGCTTCGAGCCGCAGGCCCTGGTCGACGTGGCCACGCTCACCGGCGCCTGCATGGTCGCCCTGGGCAGCTTCGCCACCGGCCTGATGTCCAAGCACGACGACCTGTCTCAGGAATTGCTGGCCGCCGGTGAGCAGGTCTTCGACCGCGCGTGGCGCCTGCCGCTGTGGGACGAGTACCAGACCATGCTCGACTCCAGCTTCGCCGACGTCTACAACATCGGCGGCCGCTGGGCCGGCGCGGTGACCGCGGGCTGCTTCCTGGCGCGCTTCACCGAAGGCCAGCGCTGGGCGCACCTCGACATCGCCGGCAGCGCCAGCCACAGCGGCAAGAACGGGCTGGCCACCGGCCGTCCGGTCGGCCTGCTGTCGCAGTGGCTGCTGGACCAGACCGCACAGTAAGCCGCGCGGGGCCGGCACCGGCTTTCGTCCGCGAAAGCCGCCCGGCCCCTGCCGTTGACCGGGAGCCCGCATGCGCGCCGACTTCTACTTGATTGCCAAGCCCCGCTTCCGCGACGAGCCGCTGCTGCTGGTCTGCGAGCTGGCGAAGAAAGCGCACGCTGCGAACCAGCCGCTGCTGGTTCTCGCGCGCGACATGGAACAGGCCGAACGCCTCGACGACCTGCTGTGGTCCTTCGAGCCCGATGCCTTCATCCCGCACGAGATCGCCGGGACCGGCTTCGACGACGGTGACGGCGACGGCAGCGAGGACGAAGCCGATGTGCTGATCGCCCCGCCAGAGATCGATGCGCCGCTGCGCCCGCTGGTGCTCAACCTGCGCGACGCGGCCGTCGAGGGCGCGTTCCAGCGCGTGCTGGAAGTGGTGCCCGCCGACCCGTCCGCCCGCGAGCCGCTGCGCGAGCGCTGGAAGCAGTACAAGGCGCGCGGCTTCACGCTGAACAAGTACGACATGTAACGCGGGGCGCTTGCCCCGTCCTGCCCCGAATCCGAGCCCATCGATGACCCTCGCCACCGGCTACGACCCGAAGTCCTTCGAATCCCGCCTCTACGCCCAGTGGGAATCCAGCGGCGCGTTCGCGCCGGCTGGCGATGGCCCGGCGTATTCGATCCTGCTGCCGCCGCCCAACGTCACCGGCACCCTGCACATGGGGCACGCGTTCCAGCACACGCTGCAGGACGCGCTCGTCCGCTACCACCGCATGCGCGGCTTCCGCACCCTGTGGCAGGTGGGCAGCGACCATGCCGGCATCGCCACCGAGATGGTGGTGGCGCGCAACCTCGACCGCGAGGGCCGCGGCGAGACCCGTGATTCGCTCGGCCGCGACGGCTTCATCGCCAAGGTCTGGGAGTGGAAGGCCGAATCGGGCGACACCATCGAGCGCCAGATGCGTCGCATGGGTGCTTCCGGGGACTGGTCTCGCAGTGTGTTCACCATGGATGCGATGCCGTCGAAGGCGGTCATCGAGGCCTTCGTGCGCCTGCACGAGGACGGCCTGGTCTACCGCGGCAAGCGCCTGGTCAACTGGGATCCGGTACTGCAGACGGCGGTGTCCGACCTGGAGGTCGTGAGCGAGGAGGAGGACGGCTTCCTGTGGTCGATCCGCTATCCGCTGGCCAATGGCGTGACCTACGAACACGTCGAGCGCGATGCCGACGGCAACGAGACGATGCGCGAGACGCGCGACTACCTGGTCGTGGCCACCACGCGACCGGAAACCATGCTCGGCGACACCGCGGTGATGGTGCATCCCGACGACGCGCGCTATTCCGCGCTGGAAGGTGCCTCCGTCGAGCTGCCGCTCACCGGCCGCCGCATCCCGCTGATCAGCGACGACTACGTGGACCGCGATTTCGGCACCGGCGTGGTCAAGGTCACCCCGGCGCATGACTTCAACGACTACGCCGTCGGCCAGCGCCATGGCCTGCCGATGATCAACGTGCTGACCGCCGACGCGAGGATCGTGTCCGACGTCGACGGTATCTCCGAACGCTACCTCGGCCTGGACCGCTACGATGCGCGCACCGCGGTGCTGGCCGACCTCGAGGCCGCCGGCCTGCTGATCGAAGCAAAGCCGCACAAGCTGCAGGTGCCGCGCGGCGACCGCAGCGGCCAGGTGATCGAGCCCTGGCTCACCGACCAGTGGTTCGTGCGCATGGACGCGATGGGCCGGCGTGGCATGGAGCTGGTCGAGAACGTCGATGGAAAGCCGGGCGCGGTGAAGTTCGTGCCGCCGAACTGGATCAACACCTACCGCCACTGGATGGAGAACATCCAGGACTGGACCATCAGCCGCCAGCTCTGGTGGGGGCACCGCATTCCGGCCTGGTTCGACGCCAACGGCAAGGCATACGTCGGCCGCGACGAGGCCGAGGCGCGCGCGCGTGCGGAGGCCGACGGCTACACCGGCCCGCTGGAACAGGACTCCGACGTGCTGGAGACCTGGTTCTCCTCGGCCCTGTGGCCGTTCAGCACCATGGGCTGGCCCGACGCGGACGCCATGGCCACGCGCGGTTTCGACGGGTTCGTGCCGTCCAGCGTGCTGGTCACCGGCTTCGACATCATTTTCTTCTGGGTCGCCCGGATGATCATGATGACCGACCGGTTGACCGGCCAGGTGCCGTTCCGCGACGTCTATATCACCGGCCTGGTGCGCGACAAGGACGGCCAGAAGATGTCCAAGTCGAAGGGCAATATCCTCGACCCCCTGGACATCATCGACGGCATTTCGATCGACAACCTGGTCGCCAAGCGCACGGCCGGCCTGATGCAGCCGAAGATGGCCGACAGGATCGCGAAGGCCACGCGCAAGGAGTTCCCGGACGGCATCCCCGCCTTCGGCGCCGACGCCCTGCGCTTCACCATGGCCGCGCTCGCCGGCCCCGGCCGCGACATCAAGTTCGACCTCGCCCGCGCCGAGGGCTACAAGAACTTCTGCAACAAGCTCTGGAACGCCACCCGCTTCGTGCTGATGAACACCGAGGGCGCCGACGCGATGGCCGGCACGCCCGCAGCGCACACTGCACCGGAGCAGTGGATCCTTTCCCGCCTGGCCGCCGTCACCGCCGAGGCCGAATCCCACTTCGCCAGCTACCGCTTCGACCTCCTCTCGCAGTGCCTGTACGAGTTCGCGTGGAACGAGTTCTGCGACTGGTTCGTCGAGCTCGCCAAGCCCGCCCTCAACGGCGACGACGCAGCCGCCGCCGCCAGCACCCGCCACACCCTGCTGCACGTGCTCGAACGCCTGCTGTGCCTGCTGCACCCGCTGGTGCCTTTCGTCACCGAGGAGCTGTGGCAGCAGGTCGCGCCGCGCCTGGGCATCGAAGGCGACAGCATCATGGCGCGCCGCTATCCGCAGGCTAGGGACTTCGCCGGGCAGGACCACGCCGCGGCCGCCGCCGACGTGGAATGGCTCAAGGCGATGGTGTCCGCGCTGCGCCGCATCCGCAGCGAGCTTGGCGTGTCGCCGGGCAAGCCCGTGCGCCTGCTGGTGTCGGGCGGCAGCGCGAACGATGCCGACCGCATCGCGCGCTTCGCTACGCAGCTGGGCTTCCTCACAAGGATCGAGGGCGTCGAAGCCATCACCGACGACCCGCCGCCGGCCGCGGCGGCGCTGGTCGGAGAGCTGAAGCTGTTCGTGCCGTTGGAAGGCCTGGTCGACCTCGACGCGGAGCGCACGCGCCTGGACAAGGAGCTCAAGCGCGTGGCCGGGGAACTCGCGAAGTCGAAAGGTAAGCTCGCCAGCGAATCCTTCGTCGCCAACGCACCGGCGGCCGTGGTCGAGCAGGAGCGCACGCGCCTGGCCGACTGGACAGGCCAGCACGAGGCCCTCGCCGCGCAGCGCGCCCGTCTCTGACCGCGCGCGCAAGTTCGCTGCTGGCGGCTATGGTCGCCACGGCTTGAAAAGCTTTTTTTGCCACGGATTTACGCGGATAAGAGCGGATTTACACGGATCAGGCCGAGGCAAGGTCGTGGGGGGCTGGAGAAAAAGCCGGATCGTTCTTCGCGAGCTGCGCTCCGCGAGCAGCTGACCCACGCAAGCGCATTTCCTGATGAACGCCCTTTCTTTGCCCGCGTCTGCTTTATCCGCGCAAATCCGCTCTTATCCGCGTAAATCCGTGGCAAAAAGGCTCTTTGTCTTTGCCCCGGCCAAGCAGCCCCCTCACGAAGCGAACAGCTCCATCGCCATCACGATCGCGTCCTCGCGGCCATTGTCCGTCGGGTAATACCGCGGACGACGGCCGATCTCGTTGAAGCCCACGTCCTCGTACAGGGCCACGGCCACGGGGTTCGAGGGCCGCACCTCGAGGAACACGCGGCAGGCGCCGCGCCCGCGCGCGACATCGATCATCGCCCGCAGCAGGCCGCGGCCGTATCCGCGGCCCTGGCGCGCAGGATCGACGCAGACATTGAGCACGTGGGCTTCGTCGGCGGCGATGCTCAGCACGCCGTGGCCGATGAAGGCGCCGCCCTCGACCAGCACCCAGGCCGGATAGCCGGCGAACAGGCAGTCGCGGAAGATGCCGATCGACCACGGGTAGGGATAGGCGCGGCGCTCGACCACCATCACCGCATCGAGGTCCTCGATGCGCATCGGCCGCATGACCGGCCGTTCCCCGGCGTCGGCCACCACCGCGGCGTTCATCCCGGCGGGGTCCCGCGGCGCAGGGCGCGCAGCTTCGGCCACAGCGCGCGCTTGGCGGCCGGATCGGTGCGCAGCGTGGCCAGCGGCGGCAGGCCGCGCAGCAGCGCCGCAGCGTCGTCGGAACCGGCGCTGCGCCCGGCCGCGCGCAGCAGGGCATGCGCCAGCGGATCGTCGGGAACCACGTCTTCCGCGCGCGGCGCACGCGCATAGACCCGGTGGCCCATCGCCTCCAGCACCTCGCGCTGCCAGGGATCCCAGGCCACCGCGCTCACTCCGTCCGCGCCCCGCGGCGACCGCGCAGCCGCCACAACGAGGTCAGCGGCCCGGACAGCGCATAGGCGCCGAGCACCGCAAGCAGGGTCTTGGGCGGATCAATCCACAGCGCGATCAGCGCCGCCACCACCAGCAGCAGCGCGAAGAACGGCACCCGGTCCGAGCCCGGCCCGCTGCCGCTGCCCTTGAAGCTGGTGTAGCGGAACAGGCTGACCATCAGCAGGCCGGACACCACCGTGATCGCCAGCGCCACGTAGCGCAGCGACTCGCCGCTGAGATCCAGGCTGTGCAAGGTCCACACCGAGCTGGCCATGACGCCCGCCGCCGCCGGGCTGGCCAGGCCGATGAACCAGCGCTTGTCGACCTTGCCCACCTGGCTGTTGAAACGCGCCAGGCGCAGCGCCGCGCAGGCGGCATAGAGGAACGCCGCCAGCCAGCCGATCTTGCCCAGGGTGTTGCCGTCGAGCTTCATCGCCACGAGCGACCAGTGGTACATCACCAGCGCCGGCGCCATGCCGAAGCTGATGAGGTCCGCGAGCGAGTCGTACTGCACGCCGAACTCGCTCTGGGTGTTGGTCAGCCGCGCCACGCGGCCGTCGAGGCCGTCGAGGATGGCGGCGACGAAGATCGCGATGCAGGCGGCTTCGATGCGCCCCTGCGTAGCCGCGATGATCGCGAAAAAGCCCGCGAACAGCCCGCCCGTGGTGAGCAGGTTGGGCAGCAGGTAGATGCCGCGTCCGCGGCGTGCCTTGGGGCTGGTCTCGTCCATGGCCGCAAGTGTACCCGCCGCCGTGGTGCCTGCCGCAGGCAGCGCCGCGGTCACGGAACCACGTGCCGGCGCTTGCGCCAGGCTGCCCCCGGTGCTGCAATCAGCGCCCACGCCCCCCAAAGGCAGGAGCTCCGCATGCATCGCTTCGTCTTCGCCGCCATCCTGGCGTTTGCCGCGTCGCCGGCCATCGCACAGCAGACCGCGGGCGAGGTCTACCAGTGGACCGACGCCAGCGGCGTCACCCACTACTCGCAGACGCCTCCGGACAAGGGCCGCTACGAGCACCGCCTGATCACATCGTCCGGGGCGGCCGCCACGACGGCCACCGAGCCTGCGGCCGCGGTCGAGAACCCGCAGTGTGCGACCGCGCGCGCCAACATCGCAGCCCTGCAGGGCGAGGGCGATGTCCAGCAGGACACCGACGGTGACGGCAAGCCCGACAGCGTGCTCGACGCCGACCAGCGCAGCGCCCAGCTCGACCTGGCCCAGGCTGCCGTCAAGGCCTACTGCACGCCCTGACGCACGCGGACAGACGCCGCCGTGCAGACGCGCTGGGCCAGCGTCGCCGGCCTTGCCGCCGGAATCGCGGTGGCATGGTGGTTTTCGCGCGAGGCGCCCGAAGCCGCCGAGGCGCGTCGTGAGCGCGCCGACCAGGCCGCCGCGGACACGCTTGAAGACACGCGCCCGGTGCTGTATCGCTGGACCGACGACGCCGGCGTGGTGCAGGTGACCCAGGAGCCTCCTCAGCGCGGCCGGCGCTTCGAGAAGGTCGACATCCAGCCTCGCGAAGGCATCGAGGTCGACGGCAGCCGGCAATAGCCCCGGCGTCGCGGCGGCACGGCGCGTGCTGCATGGCACAATCACCGGCCGAACCACCAGACCGATGATGCCGCCGATGCGCCTGTCGCAGTTCCACCTCCACACCGAAAAGGAAACCCCGGCCGAGGCCGAGCTCGTCAGCCACAAGCTGATGCTCAAGGCGGGGATGATCCGCAAGCTTGCCGCCGGCATCTACACCTGGTCGCCGCTGGGCCTGCGCGTACTGCGCAAGGTCGAG
Source organism: Luteimonas sp. A534 (assembly GCF_054072805.1). Lineage (NCBI taxonomy): Bacteria > Pseudomonadati > Pseudomonadota > Gammaproteobacteria > Lysobacterales > Lysobacteraceae > Luteimonas > Luteimonas sp. A534. The sequence continues at coordinate 278,158 of NZ_JBSVRR010000003.1, read as the reverse complement.
GCGGTGGTGCGCGAGGAAATGGACGCCGCCGGGGCGATCGAAGTGCTGATGCCCTCGATCCAGCCGCGCGAGCTGTGGGACGAGACCGGGCGCTGGGAGAAGTTCGGCGGCCAGCTGCTGAAGATCCGCGACCGCAAGGATGCCGAGTACGCCTACGGCCCGACGCACGAGGAGGTCATCACCGACTTCGCGCGCCAGGAGCTGGCGAGCTACAAGCAGCTGCCGGTGACCTTCTACCAGGTCCAGACCAAGTTCCGCGACGAGATCCGGCCGCGCTTCGGCGTCATGCGCGCGCGCGAGTTCCTGATGAAGGACGCCTATTCCTTCGACATCGACGCCGAGGGCATGGCGCGTTCCTACGCGGGCATGCACGCCGCCTACACCCGCATCTTCAGCCGCCTTGGACTGCGCTTCCGCGCGGTGCTGGCCGACTCCGGCGCGATCGGCGGCGACGCCTCGCAGGAGTTCCACGTGCTGGCCGATTCCGGCGAGGACGCGATCGCCTGGTCGGACAGCGGCAATGACGGCGACTCCGCCGGCTATGCCGCCAACGTCGAGACCGCGCGCGCCGCCGCGCCCGGCCCGCGCCCGGCACCCGCCGAGGCCATGCGCAGCATCGACACGCCCACTCAGAAGACCTGCGAGGCCGTGGCGGAGCTGATGGGGATCCCGCTGGCGCGCACGGTGAAGTCCGTGGCGGTGGTCGGCCACGACGCCGAAGGCCGCGAGCAGTTCGTGCTCGTGCTGGTGCGCGGCGACCACGAGGCCAACGAGGTGAAGCTGGCGAAGGTCGCCGGCCTTGGCGACTACCGCATGGCCACCGAAGCCGAGATCCTCGCCCACCTGGGCAGCGAGCCCGGCTTCCTCGGGCCGGTCGCGCCGGCGAAACCGATCCGCGTGGTCGCCGACGCCGAAGTGGCGGCGATGGCCGACTTCGTGGTCGGCGCCAACCGCCCGGACGAGCACATCGCCGGCGTCAACTGGGGCCGCGACCTGCCTGAACCCGACACCGTCGCCGATGTCCGCAGCGTGGTCGAGGGCGACCGCGCCGAGGATGGCGGCACGCTGCGCATCATGCGCGGCATCGAGGTCGGCCACATCTTCCAGCTCGGCGACACCTACGCACGCGCCATGGACTGCAAGGTGCTCGACGCGGGCGGCAAGGCCGCGATCCCGCTGATGGGCTGCTACGGCATCGGCGTCTCGCGCATCGTCGCGGCCGCCATCGAGCAGAACCACGACCAGGCCGGGATCATCTGGCCCGAAGCGATGGCCCCATGGACGGTGGCCGTGTGCGTGATCAACCCGAAGAGCGATCCCGCGGTGGTCGCGGCGGCCACCGCGCTGCACGACGAACTGGCGGCCCGCGGCGTCGACGTGGTGCTCGACGACCGCGGCCTGCGCCCGGGCCCGATGTTCGCCGACATGGAGCTGATCGGCGTTCCGCACCGCGTCGTGGTCTCCGCACGCGGCTTGGAAGCCGGCAGCTTCGAATACCGCGCGCGCAGCGCCGCGGAATCTGAAAACCTGGATCGGGACGCGCTGCTGGCACGCCTGTCGGGCTGACGGATTACCATCACGACGTCGCCGGGACTCCCGGCACCCTTCTGCAAATACCCGGAGACACCATGGCAATCGACCTCAACGCCCTTTCGGCCAAGGAACTCGACTCGCTGATCAACAAGGCGAAGAAGCGCAAGACCACGCTCAAGAAGCGCAAGCCGATCACCACCGTGCGCGCGCGCCTGAAGTCCGCGGCCGCCGCCGAGGGCTACACGATCGAAGAACTGTTCGGCACCGCCGCCGGCACCGCGACCCGCGCCGCCAAGCCGGCCAAGGCGCCGCGCAAGACCGGCATCAAGGTGGCACCGAAGTACCGCAATCCCGCCAAGCCTGAAGAAACCTGGACCGGCCGTGGCCGCCAGCCGCGCTGGATGGCCGAGCAGGTGGCGCAGGGCAAGACCCCGCAGGACTTCCTGATCGTCTGAGCGCCCACCGAAGGCCCGACAATCCTGTGGGAGCGGCTATAGCCGCTCCTATAGGCTCCGCCGCGCGGGCAGCAGCAGGTTGCCGAAGATCAGCCCGGCGACGATGGCGATCAGGATGTTGATCACCGCCATCGCGGCCGACTGGCCCACGTCCAGGTCCTGCTGCTGCACCGAGGTGATCAGGGTTCGGACGCTGGCGCTACCCGGCACCATCAGGATGATGCCCGGCACCCTGATGATCGCGCCCGGACGCCAGGCCCAGCGCGCATAGCCGTTGCCCGCGGCGGTGATCACCAGCGCCGACAGGAAGATCCCGAACTCGCTTCCCCAGGCCTGCCCGGCCAGACGCGACACCAGGTAACCGGTGGCAGCGGCCGCGGCCACCAGCCAGTAGTCGCGAAGCTTCGCGCGGAACAGCACCGCGAACGCGAACGAGGTCAGTGCCAACGCGCTCCATTCCACCCACTCGGGCTGCGGACGCAGGGCGCGGACCTGCGGTTCGATGCCGGCCATCTCGGCGGCCACCATCGCCACCATGGTGCCCACGGTGAGCATGATCATCGTCGCCACGGCGCCGGCGAAGCGCGCGGTGCCCGACATCAGGTGCTGGCTTGTGAGCTCGTTGATGGCGTTGGTGAGCATCAGTCCCGGCATCAGCACGATCAGCGCGGAAATGATCACGGTATTGAGGTTGATCGGCGCGACGTAGGCCGCGACCAGGATCGCGATGGCCGCGGCGATCATCGCGCTCACGGCATCGCCGGCCTCGCGCAGCCGCGGCCGGCTGCGCGCCGCCACGTACAGGAAGCCGATCACCAGCCCGATCGCGCTCGCAGTGGCGATGTCCAGCCAGGGCAGCCGCAGGAGCCCGCCGACGCCGGCAGCCACGAGGCCGAATGCAAGGGCCTGCATCAGGTTCTGGCGCCGGGTCGGCGGCCGGTCCAGGGCGCGCAGCGCGGCATGGCCTTCGGCCAAGCCGATGCGTCCGGCCAAAACATCCTCGGCGATGCGGTCGACGTCGGAGAGGCGGCCGAGGTCGTTGTCGCCCGGCGACATCCGGATCACGCGGGTGGTGTCGCTGTCGCCGGGAGGTCGCATCGGATCGCTGAAGGACAGGACCATCCCGGTGGGATTGGTCCAGGCCTCGCACTCCAGGGCAAGCTTCTGCGCCACCATCTCCAGCGCGGCTTCCAGGCGCGGGCAGGTAGTGCCATAGGCGTGCAGATGCTCCGCCAGCTCGACCATGAAGGCGATGCGGGCGGCGTAGGCTTCCTGGGGAAACGGGCGTGACATGCGTAAAGCATGGCACGCGCAGCACACCCGGTGTTCGGTATCCTCGCCCGATGCCCGCAGACCCCGCCAGTCCACCCGCGCTCTCACTCGACGGTGCCACGCTGCGCCTGTCGGGCAGCTGGACGCTGGACCATGCCGGTGCGGTCGCGGCGGCATTGGCCGACGCACCGGATGGCGCCGCGCACGTGGATGCGAACGACGTCAGCCGCCTCGACACGATGGGTGTGCTGCAGCTGCTGCGCTTCGCCCACCGCCGCGGCCTGGATGACGGCGCGCTGGATTTCCGCGAGGACCACCTCGCACTGGTGTCCGCGATCGAAGACGTGGCCGACGACCGCCCGAAGAAGCGGCGCGAATACGGCGTCGCAGCCGCCCTCGCCCGGCTCGGCCGCGCAATGCACGAGAACAGCCGCGAGATCGTGGCGCTGGTGAGCTTCCTCGGCGAGAGCCTGGCCAAGACCACACGGATCGCGCGCCAGCCGCGGCGCCTGCGCCTCACCTCCACCGTGCACCACATGGAACAGGTGGGCCTGGACGCGATGCCGCTGGTGGCGCTGCTGTCCTTCATGGTCGGCGCGGTGATCGCGTTCCTCGGCTCCACCATCCTCGCCGAGTTCGGCGCGACGCTGTTCGTGGTGGAACTGGTCAGCTTCGCCTTCCTGCGCGAGTTCGGCGTGCTGCTCACCGCGATCCTGCTCGCCGGACGCACCGCGAGCGCGTTCACCGCGCAGATCGGAATCATGGTCACGCGCGAAGAGGTCGATGCGATCCGCACCCTGGGCCTGGACCCGATCGAACTGCTGGTGATCCCGCGGCTGCTGGCGCTGCTGGTGATGCTGCCGCTGCTGACCTTCATCGCCATGATCTCCGGCCTGCTGGGCGGCATGGCCGTGGGCGCGTTCGAACTCGGGATCCCGCCGCAGGCCTTCCTCGCCCGCCTGAACGACACCGTCGAACTGCGGCACTTCTTCGTCGGCATGTCCAAGGCACCGGTGTTCGCGCTGGTGATCGGCCTGATCGGCTGCCTCGAGGGCCTGCAGGTTCAGGGCACGGCGCAGTCGCTGGGCGAGCGCACCACCTCGAGCGTGGTGCAGACGATCTCGCTGGTGATCATCCTCGACGCGTTCGCGGCGATCTGGTTCATGCAGGTGGGCTGGTGAGCGGCAGGCAGGCGGGTGACACGCCGCCCATCGTCCACGTGCGCGGGCTGGCCAATCGCTTCGGCAGCCAAGTGGTGCACGAGGGGCTGGACCTCGACGTGCGCACGGGCGAGATCCTGGGCGTGGTCGGCGGGTCGGGCAGCGGCAAGTCGGTGCTGATGCGCTCGATCATCGGCCTGCGCACGCCCAACGAGGGCAGCATCGAAGTCCTGGGCGTCGACGCCCGTTCCTCCGAGCCGGCGAACCGGCAGCACATCGAACGCAATACCGGCGTGCTGTTCCAGGACGGCGCGCTGTTCTCGTCGCTCACCGTTGGCGAGAACGTCGAGCTGCCCCTGAAGGAACACCACCCCGGCCTGTCCGACGGCCTGCGCCGTGAACTGGCCCTGCTGAAGGTGAAGCTCGCGGGCCTGCCGGCCGATGCGATCAACAAGCTGCCGTCGCAGCTCTCGGGCGGCATGCGCAAGCGCGCCGGGCTCGCGCGTGCGCTGGCCCTGGACCCGCCACTGCTGTTCCTCGACGAGCCGACGGCAGGCCTGGATCCGATCGGCGCCGCGGCATTCGACAACCTCATCCTGACCCTGCGCCAGGCCTTGGGACTGACGGTCTTCATCATCACCCACGACCTGGACACCCTGTACGCTATCTGCGACCGCATCGCGGTGATCGCCGACCGCAAGGTGGTGGCGACCGGCCCGGTGGACGAGATCGAACGTCTCGACCACCCCTGGGTGCAGGAATACTTCAATGGCCCGCGTGGCCGTGCGGCACGAGAGGCGGGCGAACGCGCCGCCGTGGAGCCCTGAGCAATGGAAACCAAGGCCAATTACGTCCTCATCGGTGCCTTCACCCTGCTCGTGGCGGTGGCCATGCTGCTGTTCGGCCTGTGGGCGGCGAAGTATTCCAGCGACCGCAACTGGCAGATCTACCACGTGGTCTTCGACGAGCCGGTGACCGGCCTGACCGAAGGCGGCACGGTGCAGTACAACGGCATCGCGGTCGGCACCATCGATTCGCTTGCGCTCGCGCCGCAGGATCCACGGCGCGTGGTGGCCCGGATCCGCGTGCTGGCCGATGTGCCGGTGAAGGTGGACACCCGCGCCAAGCTGTCGATGGCCGGCCTCACCGGCTCGCCCTTCATCCAGCTCACCGGCGGCAGCCCCGACGCGCCGCGGTTGGCCGCGCGCGACAGCGATGCGATCCCGGTGATCCTCACCGAAGCCTCCGCGCTGCAGAACATCGCCGACACCGCCAATCGCCTGGTGGCGCGGCTGGACGAGGTGCTCAGCGACGAGAACGTCCAGCGCATCGCCAACACGCTCGAGCACATCGAAGGCATGACCGGCGCCGTGGCCGGGCAGCGCGAAGACCTCGCCGTGTTCATCACCAATGCGCGCGTGGCCAGCGAGAAGCTGATCGAGACGGTGGAGACATCCAACCGCGCCATGGAAGGCATCGACCGCGAACTGGTGCAGAAGCTGCCCGGCATGGTGGAGCGCCTGGAGTCCACGCTGGCGCGGATCGACTCCGCCGCCGGCAGCGCCGACGCGATCCTTGGCGAGAACCGCAACGCCATCAACAGCTTCGCCAACGACGGCCTGGCGCAGCTGGGCCCGACGCTTGCCGAACTGCGTTCGCTGGTGCGCGACCTGCGCCGCATCAGCGACCGTTTCGATTCCAACCCCGCGCGTTACCTGCTCGGCCGCGACGCACCCAAGGAGTTCGAACCCGAATGAAGCCGATCAACCTCTTCGGGCGCGGTGCGCTGGCCGCCGCCGTGCTGGCCCTGGGCGCCTGCTCGCTGCTTGGCGGTGCAGGCGAACGCGAGCGCGGCACGATCTATTCGCCCAGCCCGCAGGTGCAGGCCGATCCCGCCTGGCCGCGCGTGGACTGGCAGCTCTCGGTGAATCCGCCAACCGCGGGGCGCACCGTGGACACGTTCCGCATCGCCGTGCGTCCGGTCCCGGGCGAGCTCCAGGTCTACGGCGGCGCAACCTGGGCGCGCTCGCCCTCGGACATGGTCGAAGAGGTGGTGCTGCGCACGCTCGAGGACTCCGGCCACGTCCCCGGCGTGGCCCGCCGCGGCAGCGGCATCGCGCCCGACTACCGGCTGCTGCTGGACCTGCGCCGCTTCGAGGCCGATTACGCCGGGAGCGCCGTTCCCTCCGCGACCATCGAACTGCACGCCAAGCTGCTGCACGCGCGCGAGCAGGGCATCGTCGCGGCGCGCACCTTCCTGATCGCCGAACCGGCGGCCGCCACCGACGTGGGCAGCGTCGCCGTGGCCTACGAGCGCGCGCTGGAATCGCTGGGACGGGACGTGGCCGCCTGGACCCTCACCGCGGGCGACGCGCACGCGCGCAGCACGATCGACTGACGCGGTGCCGCCGCATCGCGGCGCGCGGTACGGCCGCGGTTTGCCGCGCGCGTGCACAGCCGCGACAATCGCCGCATCGCCACACGGGCCGCCAGCATGAACCAGCAAGCCGATCCCAGCACCACCGTCGAGGTTCCCCAGCCCGCGCGCGACGTCATGGAGTACGACGTCGTCACCGTCGGCGCCGGCCCCGCGGGCCTGGCGTTCGCGATCCGGCTCAAGCAGATCAATCCGGACATCTCGGTCTGCGTGATCGAGAAGTCGAGCACCATCGGCGCGCACATCCTGTCGGGTGCGGTGATCGAACCGGGTCCGCTGGATGCGCTGCTCCCCGGCTGGCGCGACAACCCGCCACCGGTCTGCGTGGCCGCGACCGAAGACGAACTCTGGTACCTGACGAAGGATGGCGGCCGCAAATTCCCGATCGTGCCGCCGGGCATGCGCAACCACGGCAACTTCATCGTCAGCCTCGGCGCGATGTGCGCCTGGCTGGCGCCGCAGGCGGAAGCCCTGGGCGTGGAGATCTATCCGGGCTTCGCCGCCGCGCAGACCCTGCACGCCGAAGACGGCCGCGTCACCGGCGTGCGCATCGGCGACATGGGCATCGCCCGCGACGGCTCCGAGAAGCCGGGCTACACCGCCGGCATCGACATCCACGCCAAGGTCACCGTGCTTGCCGAGGGCGCGCGCGGGCACCTCACCAAGCGGCTGGTGAAGCGCTTCAAGCTGGACGCCGACAGCGACCCGCAGGCCTATTCGATCGGCATCAAGGAGCTGTGGCAGCTGCCCGCCGGACGCGCCACGCCCGGAAAGATCGTGCACTCACTTGGCTGGCCGGCCGACAACAACACCTACGGTGGCAGCTTCCTGTACCACCTGGAAAACGACCAGGTGGCGCTGGGCTACGTCAGCGGCCTCGATTACAGCGACCCGGACTTCAAGCCCTGGGAGGCCTTCCAGCAGTGGAAGAACCATCCGACGGTGAAGCCGCTGCTCGAGGGCGGGAACATCCTCTCCGCCGGTGCGCGTGCCATCGTGACCGGCGGCTGGCAGTCGCTGCCGAAGGTGGAGATGCCGGGTGCGCTCCTGATCGGCGACACCGCCGGACTGCTCAACGTGCCCAAGATCAAGGGCACGCACCAGGCGATCCGCTCCGGCATGCTCGCCGCCGAACACCTGGCCGCGGGCGACCTCGTGCCCGAAGGGTTCGATGCGAAGCTGCGCGACTCCGACGCCATGCGCGAGCTGCGCGCGGTGCGCAACATCAAGCCGGGCTTCAAGAAGGGGCTGTGGTTCGGGCTGCTCAATGGCGCCTGGGAAACCGCGGTCGGCGGGCACTCGCCGTGGACGCTCAAGGTCACCCCGGACTGGTCGTCACTCGACAAGCTGGGCACGCGCACGCAGCCCGAGCGCGACTGGGGACAGCGCGAGCTGGCACCGCGCGACCGTCTGGCCGGCGTCTACTTTGCCGCCACCGAGCACGACGAAGACCAGCCCGTGCACCTGCTGGTGCACGACACCGAGGTCTGCGTCACCCGCTGCGCCGAGGAATACGGCAATCCCTGCACCCGCTTCTGCCCCGCCGGCGTGTATGAAATCGTCGACGATCCCGATGGCCCCGCGGGCACCGGCAAGCGGCTGCAGATCAACGCCGCCAACTGCGTGCACTGCAAGACCTGCGACATCAAGGATCCTTACGAGATCATCACCTGGGTCACGCCGGAGGGTGGTTCGGGTCCGAACTACCAGAACCTCTGAACACTGCCGCGGAGGACACATGCGCGTCGGCATGATCCAGTCGAACTACATCCCGTGGCGCGGATATTTCGACTTCATCGACGACTGCGACCTGTTCGTTTTCTATGACGACGTGCAGTACACGCACAAGGGCTGGCGCAACCGCAACCGGATCAAGACCGCCAACGGTCCGGCGTGGCTGTCAGTGCCGGTGCTGCACGACCGCGATACCACCATCGAAGCGGCACGCATCGCCTACGACAGCCGCTGGATCGACAAGCACGTGCGCAGCCTCGAACTGGCCTATGCGAAAGCGCCCCACTTCGAGCAGCTTTCCGGCGGCTTCTTCGACATCCTGCGCAGCCGCCCGGGAACGATTTCCGAGCTCAATGTCCGCGCCTGCCAGTGGGCGATGGCGGCGCTGGGCATCACGACCCGCACGATGATGTCGCGCGAGGTCGGCGTCACCGGCGACAGGTCGACGCGGCCGCTGGACATGCTGCGCGAGCTCGGCGCCACCGACTACCTGACCGGCCCGACGGCGCTGGACTACACGCCCGCCGACGCCTTCCGCGATGCCGGCATCGGGCTCGAGGCCAAGTCCTACGAATATGTAGACTATCCGCAGCTGCACGGCGCCTTCCTGGGCGAAGTGACCATCCTCGACCTGCTGTTCAACCTCGGCGGCGACGCGCGCCCGGCGCTGAAGAGCACCGCGCCCAACCGGCGCATCGCCTGATCGTGGACACACCGGGGATATCGCCGTGAACGCCCAACCGACAACCTTTCCGGACCAGGCCCGCGCCGCCGCTTCGTCGCCGCGGCTGTCGGTCGTGGCCACCCTGTACCAGTCGGCCGCCTATATCGACGAGTTCCTGGCCCGCGCCGCCGCCGCCGCGCGTGCGGTCGCGGGTGACGATTACGAGATCGTGCTCGTCAACGATGGCTCGCCGGATGACAGCCTGGCGCGCGCGGTGGCCTGGTGCGAACGCGAGCCGCGGCTGACCGTGGTCGACCTGTCGCGCAACTTCGGCCACCACAAGGCGATGATGACCGGCATGGCGCATGCGCGCGGCGAGCGGGTGTTCCTGATCGACAGCGACCTCGAGGAAGATCCCGAATGGCTCCAGGCCTTCGCGAAGCAGTACGACCGCGACGGCTGCGACGTGGTCTACGGCGTGCAGCGTTCGCGCAAGGGCGGTTTCCTCGAGCGCGCCAGCGGGCGGCTGTTCTACCGCTACTTCCACGCCCTTACCGGCATCGACCTGCCCGAAAACGTGGTGACCGCGCGACTGATGTCGCGCGCCTACGTGCAGGCGCTGGTCAGCCACGACGAACGCGAGCTCGACATCGGCGGCCTGCAGGTGATCACCGGCTTCGACCAGCGCCCGCAGGTCGTCGACAAGCACGCCACCAGCGCCACCACCTACACCCTCGCGCGCAAGGTCTCGCTGCTGGTGAACTCGGTGACGTCGTTCAGCAGCAAGCCGCTGGTGGCGATCTTCTACACCGGGCTTGCGATCTCGCTGGGCGCCGCGGCCAACATCGCCTATCTGCTGCTGCTGAAGCTGTTCGTCGCCGCGCCGCTCAGCGGCTGGACCTCGGTGATGGCTTCGATCTGGCTTCTTGGCGGACTCATGATCCTGTTCCTCGGCATCATCGGCATCTACCTGTCGAAGATGTTCTTGGAGATCAAACGGCGGCCCTATACCATCGTACGTCGCATCCACGGAGCGCAGGGCGATGGCCGCTGACCTTGACACCATCCATGCCGACCTGGCGAGCTTCCACAGCGAGAAGCTCGCCGAACACGGCGTCAACCCCAGGGGTGCCGGCTGGAACGGCGAGCCGGCCCAGGCGACCCGCTTCGAACAGTTGGCGAAGATCATCCGCCACGACACCGGGTTTTCGCTCAACGACCTCGGTTGCGGCTATGGCGCGCTGCTCGACTACCTGCGTCCGCGCCACGGCGCGTTCGACTACGCCGGCTACGACGTCTCCGACGCCATGATCGAGGCGGCAGGCGCGCGCCACGCCAGCGACGACCGCGCGCGCTTCGTGCTGTCCAGTGAACTGCAGCCGGCGGACTACAGCATCGCCAGCGGCATCTTCAGCCTGCGCGTCGGCCGCAGCGACGAGGAATGGCTGGCCTATGTCGAATCGGTCCTCGACGGCCTGGATCGCAACAGCCGCCACGGCTTCGCGTTCAACTCGCTGACGATCTATTCCGACGCCGACAAGATGCGCGACGAGCTCTTCTACGCCGACCCCTGCGTGCTGTTCGATCTCTGCAAGCGCCGCTACTCGCGCAACGTGGCGCTGCTGCACGACTACGAGCTGTACGACTTCACCATCCTGGTGAGGAAGTCGCCGTGACCCGTGCACCGCGGCCGGACTGAGGCCAGCGATGACCAGGGGCATGGCCTGGGTCTGCGTGCTGTTGACGATCGCGATGACCGTCTACGGCCAGTTCGTGATCAAGTGGCAGGTCAATCTGGCCGGCCCGCTGCCGGACGGCACCGCCGCCCGCGCCTGCTTCGTGTTCCGGCTGCTGCTCAACCCCTGGGTGATCAGCGCGTTCGTCGCGGCCTTTGGCGCTTCGCTGACCTGGATCCTGGCGATGACGCGGCTGCCGCTCAGCGAAGCCTATCCGCTGACCGCACTGGTGTTCGCGTGCGTGGTGTTCGGTGGCGCGCTGGTATTTTCCGAGCCGCTCAGCACCGGTCGCGTGGTCGGGGTGGGATTGATCATGGCCGGACTGGTGGTCGGGAGCCGCTGGTGATCCTGTGTCCGGCCTGCGGCGCCGGACACGCGGACGCCGACTTCAACTGCCCCCACTGCGCTTACCGGCCGACGGTGCAGGACGGCGTACCGCTGCTCGCCCCCGCGCTGGCCGCCGAGGTCGAAGGCTTCGATGACCGTGCGATCGCGAGCCTTGCCGCGAGCGAAGCGGGGCACTTCTGGTTCGAGGCCCGCAACCGGCTCATCGTCGATCGCTTCCGCGCCGTGTTTGCCGGGGCCCGGGACTATCTCGAGGTGGGCGCCGGCACCGGGTTCGTACTGTCCGCGATCGCCAAGGCGTTCCCGGCGATGGCACTCACGGCAAGCGAGGTGCTGGCCTCGGGCCTCGCCCACGCGGTGCCCCGGGTGCCACGCGCGCGCATGCTGCAGCTCGACGCGCGCGCGCTGCCGTTCGAGGCCGCGTTCGACGTCATCGGAGCCTTCGACGTGCTCGAACACATCGAAGAGGACGAAGCGGTGCTGGCGCGGTTCCATCGCGCCCTGCGCCCCGGTGGCGGCGTGATCCTCACCGTGCCGCAGCACCGGTGGCTGTGGAGCGCCGAGGACGACGTCGGCGGGCACGTCCGCCGCTACCGCCGCGGCGAGCTGGAAGCCAAGCTGCGTGCCGGCGGCTTCCGGATCATCGACAGCACCTCGTTCACCAGTCTCCTGCTGCCGGCGATGTGGCTCTCGCGTCGCCTCGCCGGCGCGGATGCCGCCGGCGACAACCAGGCCGAGCTGGCGCCGCCGCGCCTCCTCGGCCGCGCCCTGGGCGCGGTGATGGCGCTGGAGCGCCGCGCCATCGCACTGGGCCTGCGGTTCCCCGTCGGTGGCAGCCGGCTCGTGCTCGCGCGCAGGCAGGAGGCGCGATGATCCCGTTCAACCAGCCCTGGATGACCGGCGCCGAGATCGACAACATCCGCCAGGCGCATCTCAACATGCACCTGTCCGGCGACGGCCCCTTCACCCGGCGCTGCCACGACGTGCTGCGTGCGATGACCGGCAGTCCCTGTGCCCTCCTCACCCACTCGTGCACCGCGGCGCTGGAGATGGCGGCGATACTGTCGGACTTCGGCGAGGGTGACGAGGTCATCCTGCCCTCCTACACCTTCGTGTCCACCGCCAATGCCTTCGTGCTCCGCGGCGGCATACCGGTGTTCGTCGACGTCCGCCCGGACACGCTCAACATCGACGAACGGCTGATCGAAGCGGCGATCACCCCGCGCACCCGCGCGATCTGCGTGGTGCACTACGCCGGCGTGCCCTGCGAGATGGACGTCATCCAGGACATCGCACGGCGCCATGGCCTGGTGGTGATCGAGGACGCGGCGCAGGCCATCATGTCGCGCTACCGCGGCCGGCCGGCCGGCAATCTCGGCGATCTCGGCGCGCTCAGCTTCCACGAGACCAAGAACGTGATCTGCGGCGAAGGCGGTGCGCTGCTGGTCAATGATCCCGCGCTGATCGAGCGTGCCGAGATCGTGCGCGAGAAAGGCACCGATCGCAGCCGCTTCTTCCGCGGCCAGGTCGACAAGTACACCTGGGTGTCGCGGGGGTCGTCCTACCTGCCGGGCGAGCTCACCGCCGCGTTCCTTGCGGCCCAGCTCGACGAGGCCGAAACGCTCACCCGGCGCCGACTCGCGATCTGGAACACCTACCACGCCTGGGCGGAGCCGCACGCGCGCGCCGGGCGCATCCGCCGACCGCACGTGCCCGAGGGTTGCGAGCACAACGGACACATGTATTGGCTGCTGCTGCCCTCGCTCGCGGCGCGCACGGCGATGATCGATGCGCTGCGCGAGGACGGGGTCAACGCGGTGTTCCACTACGTGCCGCTGCATTCCTCGCCCGCGGGCCGCCGCTTCGGCCGCAGCCACGGGGAACTGCCGGTGACCGATACCGCCGGTGATGGATTGTTGCGCCTGCCCCTGTGGATCGGGCTGGAAGGACACCTGCCGCGCGTGCTCGAGGCCGCGGACCGCGCGCTGCTCGCCCTGGACTAGTCCCCGGGCGGCGGTGGTGGTGGCAGCGGACCGGCCGCGGCCGCGAGTTCCGGGTGGCGTATGGCGAAGCGCGGCGAGAACACGCCCAGCTGGTGTCGCCAGAGCATGTCCAGGGCCCGCAGGCGCAGGTCCGGTCCAAGCCCGCAGACCGTGAGCTGGTCGACGCAGTCCCTGTCCGGTGCGGGATTGCGCGCGACTTCCCCGTACTGCGTGGCCATCACCAGGAAATAGTTGTGGATGCCGGTCAGCTGCGACCACGAGTGCAGCGACAGCGGCACCTGCACCAGCAGCAGCGCGGTCGCGGCCAGGATCGCGACGGGCTGCAACCGCGGTGCGCGCGGACGGTCGGTCAGGCGCGCCGCCACCATCATCAGCAGCGCCAGCACGCCCATCTGGTACAGGCTGACGTAGCGTCCCTGGTCGAAGTACGCCGCGCCCCGGACGAACACGCGCCCGTACAGCACGCCGGCGATGTAGCCGTAGAACAGCAGCATCAGGCAGATCGCGACGAAGCTCGCGGCACGCGGGCGGTCGCGCAGCGCGCGCCACCAGAACCAGCCGTGCGCGACCAGCAACAGCAGGCCGAGCACCACCTGCGCTGCCTGCCACTGGTCGCCGAAGGCCCACCTCAAGGCATTGCGCCAGGCGACGCCGGATGCGATCGGGCTGATCGCCCAGCGCCAGGCTTCGAGTCCCTGTCCCGCCAGGCCCGCAACGCGTTCGCCGAACGACGCGTCGAACACCGCCAGCGTCTCGCCGCGGATTTCGCCGAAGGCCGCATAGACGATCCGCGACGCGACCAGCGCCGCGACCACCACCGCGACCAGCGCGAAGGCGCGGCGCAGCTGTCCGAGTTTCCAGCCCGCGAACACCAGGGCCATCGACAGCGCCAGCCCGGTGATCGTGGCCGACGTGTCCGCACAGAACGCATAGAGCGCGATCCAGGCGACGAACGGCCAGCGGCGCCCGCCCTGCAGCGCCGTCCATGCGCCCGCGAACGCGAGGAAGGCCAGCAGGTAGTCGAGGAAGCCCAGGGCCACCATCGAGTAGAGCCAGGTGTAGAAGGCATTGAGCGACAGCTGCACCGCGGCCATCGCCGCGAGCACCAGGTACAGGGCGGGCGGCCGCGCAGAGGCCGGCGCATCCGACAGCGCCGCGCGGCACAGCACCCCCCAGCCGAGGAAGGCGAACACCGCACCGGCGATCGACTCGTACACGAAGTCGAGATCGAACCACCAGGCATTGAGCAGCATCATCAACTTGTAGTGCGGCAGCCCATGGTCGAACCCGGTGCGCTTGACCAGGAAATCGCCGATATCGCCGCCGCCATCGATCACGTGGCGCAGGAACGTGTCCACGAAGATCCAGTTGTCGGCCATGATCATCGGGTTGGCCACCGTGCGCGCGAACGCGAGCACGTTGGCGGTCGCCAGCGCGACCAGCGCCCACATCAGCCAGCGGGGCCAGGCCGGGGAACGCACGGGAACATCCGGGGATGGGGTCATGGAGGACGGTGACAGGGGCCATGGGCAGCGGCCCCGGCCCCGCGAGGGGCCTGGGCCGCGCGCCAACCTTAACAGCGTTCCCTCGCCGCGGGCGCGGCGTTCCCGCGGCCCGGCTCGCATGGGGAGCCCGCGCCAGCTAAAATCGGGGGTTTCCGCCCTACCCCCAAGGACGCACCGCAACGATGAAGATCCTCGTCGGCTACAAGCGAGTGGTGGACTACAACGTCCGCATCCAGGTCAAGCCGGACGGCTCCGGCGTGGTCACCGATGGCGTCAAGCTCTCGGCCAATCCCTTCGATGAGATCGCGCTGGAAGAGGCCCTTCGCCTGCGCGACAAGGGCATCGCCACCGAAGTCATCGTCGCCACCATCGCCCCCGCCGACGCCCAGGCGCACCTGCGCAACGGCCTGGCCATGGGCGCGAACCGCGCCATCCACGTGGTCACGGAGGCAGGCCAGGAGGTGCAGCCGCTGGCCGCGGCGCGCGCGCTGCTGAAGCTGGTGGAGAAGGAGTCGCCCGACCTGGTCATCCTGGGCAAGCAGGCGATCGACGACGACGCCAACCAGACCGGCCAGATGCTGGCCACGATCTGGGGCCGCCCGCAGGCGACCTTCGCCAGCAGGCTCGAGGTCGCCGACGGCAAGGCCACCGTCACCCGCGAAGTCGACGCCGGCCTGGAAACGCTCGAAGTCGACCTGCCGGCCGTGGTCACCACCGACCTGCGCCTCAACGAGCCGCGCTTCATCAAGCTGCCCGACATCATGAAGGCCAAATCCAAGCCGATGGAATCCATTGCCTGGGCCGACCTCGGCGTCGAAGCCGGTGCCGGCCTCAAGACCACGCACCATGCCGCGCCGGCAAAGCGCAGCAAGGGCGTGATGGTGAAGGACGCGGCCGAGCTCGTTGCCGCACTCAAGGACAAGGGGCTGCTCTGATGGCCAAGGTACTGATCGTCGCCGAACACCTGGACGGCAAGCTCAACGGCTCCACCGCCAAGTGCGTCACCGCCGCGCAGGCGCTGTCGCCGGAAGCCATCGATGTGGTGGTGCTCGCGGCCGACCCCGCCGCCGTGGCCGCCGAAGCCGCGCAGATCGCCGGCGTCTCCCGCGTGCTCACCGTGGCCAATGACGCCAACGCCAACCCGATCGCGCAGGTGCTGGCGCCGCAGGTGGCGAAGCTCGCGGAAGGCTACAGCCACGTGTTCGGCCCCAGCTCCACCTTCGGCAAGGACCTGATGCCGTGCGTGGCCGCGCTGCTCGACGCGCCGCAGGTCTCGGACCTGATGTCGGTCGAGGGCGAGCACACGTTCAAGCGCCCGATCTACGCCGGCAACGCCATCGTCACCGTCGAGGCACCGGCGGGCCAGACCGTGGTCGCCACCGTGCGCACCGCGTCGTGGAAGGAAGCCGGCAAGGGCGGCAGCGCCGCGGTTGAAGCCGCCAGCGTCGAAGCCGACGTGCCGGCCCACACCCGCTACATCGGCCTGGCCGCAGGCAGCTCCGACCGCCCCGACCTGCAGGGCGCGAAGCGCGTGGTCTCCGGCGGACGCGGCGTGGGGTCGAAGGAGAACTTCGACGTCATCTACAAGTTTGCCGACAAGCTCGGCGCCGCCGTGGGCGCCTCGCGTGCCGCGGTCGACGCCGGCTACTGCCCCAACGAGATGCAGGTCGGCCAGACCGGCAAGATCATCGCGCCGGAGCTCTACGTCGCGATCGGCATCAGCGGCGCGATCCAGCACCTGACCGGCATCAAGGATGCGGGCACCATCGTTGCCATCAACAAGGACGCGGATGCCGCGATCTTCGAGATCGCCGACATCGGCCTGGTGGGCGACCTGTTCCAGGTGCTGCAGGAGCTGGAAACCGCGCTTTGAGCGAATCCCCGCACGCGGCGCCCGGCATCCGCCGGGTGGTGCTCTGGGGGACGTGCGATACGGGCAAGCCGCGCGTGCGCATCCTGATCGAAGGGCTGCGCGCGCAGGGTGTCGAAGTGATCGAGGTCCGCGCCAATCCGTGGCGCGGGATCGAGGACAAGAGCCAGGTCAAGGGCATCGGCCGCTGGCTCGGATTGCTGGCGAGCGTGCTGCTTGCCTATCCGAAGCTCGCCTGGGGCTATATGCGAGCGCCAGCCCACGACTGGGTCCTGCTCGGGTACCCGGCAATGCCGGACATCTTCGTCATCCGCCTGCTGGCCTGGCTGCGCGGTACGCCCATCGCCATGGACTGGTTCCTGTCGGCCTACGACACCATCGTGTTGGACCGACGGCTGGTGACGCCCAGGCATCCGCTGGCATGGCTGGTCCATGCCATCGAATGGCTGGCGGTAAGACTCGCGGATGCGCCGTTCATGGACACCGCGACGCACGCACGACGCATGGAGCGGCTGTTCGGGCTGGCGCAGGGGCGTTGCGGCCATGTCTGGGTGGGCGTGGAACAGGGATTCCTGGGCAAGGCGGATACCACCCCCGCGCCGGCCCCACAAGCCGACGCGCCCACCCGCGTCCTCTTCTACGGGCAGTTCATCCCGCTCCACGGCATTCCCACGATCATCGAGGCCGCGCGGATCCTGCGCGACGAGCCCGTGCAGTGGCGAATCGTCGGCCGCGGGCAGGAATCCGGCCACATCCGCGCCATGCTTGAAGAGCAGCCGCTGGAACGGTTGGAGTGGGACGACTGGATTCCCTATGCAGAACTGGTGACTGCGATCGACGCCGCGGATATTTGCCTGGGCATCTTCGGCTCGTCGGACAAGGCGGCCAGCGTGATCCCCAACAAGGTCTTCCAGATCCTTGCCGCCGGCAGGCCGCTCATCAGCCGCGACTCACTGGCGATCCGGGAACTTCCCGTGGCGCATCTCGACGACGTCCGGCTGATCCCGCCCCACGACGCAGCAGCGCTCGCGGCCGCGGTCGCGGACTGGCATGCGATGCCTCCAGCGGCCGACCCGGCCCGTGCCGCCATCGCGGGTGCGACGCACCCGCCGGCGATCGGCGCGCAACTCCTCGCGCTGCTACGGGCCGGGCCTGCCAGCAAGTAGACTGGCGTCGCCCCCCTCCACGGCGCACAGCGATTTGGAAATGCAATGAAGACATACGGAAACCTTGGCCCGGCGGCTCCCGAAGCGGGTTGGGTCCCCGCCCCGCGCTACCTGCTCCGCCGTGCACGTATCCTGCGGCAGCTGGCGGGAATCGCGCCCTGCGAAACGCTGGAGATCGGCTGCGGTGCCGCGGTGCTTCTGCACGAGCTGACCGCGCGCGGATTCCGCTGCACCGCGCTCGAGAGCTCGCCCGAGGCGCGCGCGCTGGCACAACGCCTGGCCGCCGATGCCGGCATCGACATCCCGATCGTGGACGCTCCCGAATCGGACTGGGAAGGGCGGTTCCCGCTGCTGATGGCCTTCGAGGTGCTGGAACACATCGAGCACGACCGGCAGGCATTGGACGTCTGGCGTTCCTGGATGCCGGCCGGCGGCACGCTGCTGCTGTCGGTCCCCGCGCACATGGCCAAGTGGAATCCGTCGGACGTCTGGGCGGGCCATTTCCGGAGATACGAGCGCGACGCGCTTGCGGCACTCCTGCGCGATGCCGGCTTCGAACCGGAGGTCATCGAATGCTACGGGTTCCCATTGGCCACCGTGTCCGAAAAGCTCACCGCCGGGCGCTATGCGCGCGCCGTGAATCCGGGCGACGACGACACGGTCGAGGGCAAGCAGGCCAACTCGCACCGGAGCGGCATCGAGCGCGGGCACGTGATGAAGTGGTTCCCGCTGATCAACAACCCGCTGGGGAAGACCGCCATCGCCATGGCTGAGCTCGCGCAGCGACCGTTCCTCTCCACCGAACTCGGCAACGGCTACCTGGTGCTGGCCAAGGCGCGATGAAGCGGGCAGTACGCTGGTTGGGGTTCGCCGTGGCGATCCTGGCCGGGGCCTACTTCCTCCGCCACGCCGTGGCGGCGTTCGGTTCGGTGCGCGCTTCCGAGCTGTCGCCGGCGCGCATGGCGGCCGCGTTCGCGGTGATGCTGCCCGCCTACCTGCTGGCGGTGCCGCTCGCCGCCCTGATGTGGCGGCGCCTGCTGCGCGCGGTCGATGTCGCGTTCACGCCGGCGTGGGCCTACGGCATCGTCGCCTTCACGCAGTTCGGAAAATATCTTCCGGGAAACGTGGCCCACCACGTCGGGCGAGTGGTCGTTGCACGCCCCGTGGGCGGCGACCTTCCCCGCCTGTCGCTTTCGGTGGTGTACGAAAACCTGCTCAATGCCCTGGCGGCGGCGCATCTCACCGTGGTCCTGCTGGTCCTGCGGCCGGTCCCCGCGCTCGAGCAGTGGCTGCCCACCGCGTGGCGCCCGTGGCTGTTTCTTGCCGCAACCGTGGGCGCAGCCGCCGGCCTGGTGTTGTTGCGGCATCTGGTCTCCTGGGTACAGCGGCTTCGCGGCGCTCCCGCGGTGCCAGGCAGGGGCATCACGCCGGATGCCGGCACCCTGCTCGCCTGCTACTGCATTGCCCTGTGCAGCTTCCTCGTCGTCGGCCTCGGCTTCACGACGATGGCGCCGGTGATCGCGCCTGGCGTCGGCTTCCCGTACCTCGCGCTGTGCGGTGCATTCGCGGCCGCGTGGGTGATCGGCCTGCTGGTCCCCGGTGCCCCCGCGGGGCTCGGCGTCCGCGAGGGCGTGCTGTTCGCGCTGGTGGGTGACGTCATGCCGGCCGCCGATGCGGTCGTGATGATCGCGCTGCTGCGGGCGGTCACCACGTTGGGCGACCTCATCCATTTCGCCGCAGGCGGCGCATTGCTGCGCCGCCTGCGTGCCCGTTCCACTTCCCCCGAAGCCGCGTCACCCGGCGGCGCCGGATAACGCGCTGGCATCAGGGCACGATGTCCCAGGCCCGGTCCGCGACCGTGGCCAGGGACAGCGTGTTGTTCGGGTTCGCCGACAGCCAGATGGTGTTCTCGCCGGTGATCTTGCGCCACACCAGGTCGGCCCTGCCATCACCATTGAAGTCACCGCTGCCTTCGACCTTCCAGGCGCCGGCGACGTTGGGCATGGCCTGCTGCGTGGCCGAGTTCGCGTTCAGCCACAGCGCGTTGCGGCCGGCGGTCATATGCCTGAAGAACACGTCGGCCCGACCGTCGCCATTGAAGTCGTCGACCGCGACGACCTGCCAGTTGCCATCCGCGACCGTGGACATCGGGATCGTCGAGTTGCCGTTGCCGCTGCGCCAGACCACGTTGCGGCCACCCAGCGCATGGCGCCAGACAATGTCGTCCACACCGTCGCCGTCGACGTCACCCACGCCGGCGACCCGCCAACGGAGATCGGGAAGATCGATGATGGCCTGCTGCGTGGCGGAATTGCCCGCAAGCCAGATGGCATTGCGGCCATTCGCTGCGTCGCGCCACAGCAGGTCGGCCCGGCCGTCGCCGTTGAAGTCACCAACGCCCACCACTTGCCAGGAGCGGCTGGTCACCGTGGTCACGCTGATGGTGGAGTTGCCGTTGCCTCCACGCCAGATGGTGTTGCGGCCGCTGGCGTCGTGGCGCCAGACGATGTCGGTCAGGCCATCGGCGTCGAAGTCCCCGGCGCCAACCACGCGCCAGCTCCTGTCCGTCACCGCCAGGATCGATTGCTGCGTCGCCGAGTTGCCACCCAGCCAGATCGAGTTGCTGCCGTTGCTGGACTTGCGCCAGAGGAGGTCGGAGACGCCGTCGCCGTTGAAGTCCGAACGCGCGTTTCCATCGGACGTACCGGCCCGGAAGGCTGCGATCAGCGGTGCCGTCTGGCGCAGGCTGCGCGCGTTGTCGGCCTCGTTGGCGATGCCGCAGGCGCGACCGCCGCAGTAGGTCGACTGCGGGTTGGAAAAGATGCGATAGGCGGTCTGCCCGGTGTCGCCATAAGCCATCACCGTGTAGAAGTTGCCGTTCGCCGCGCTGGTCTTGTAGCCGAAGGAGTACGGATAGCGCCCGTAGCCGAGCTGGCCGTTGTCGTCCGTCGCCGATTCCCTGTCGTGCTGTGAACCCATGTTGTGCCCGAGCTCGTGCACCAGGGTCTCGTCCCGGCAGTAATGGCTGTTGTCCGGGGACTGCATGCCATTGGAGTCGCTGATCACCGAGTAGCCGAACTTCTCGTAGGGCTGCGTGATCGGGGCCTGGTCGCCACCGACCAGCCACGCGATGCCGCAACCTTCGTGGTCGGCGTCGCGGAAGCGTCGCACCAGCGCCACCAGGTCTGCGCCGTAGGTCTCGCGCGCATTGCGCAGCGGCTGCAGCGAGGCCGGGACCGTCACGTTCGACTGGCCGTTGCTGCCGGTGAGCTGCTCCAGCGCGGTCTTGTTGCTGCCGGTATCGGGATGGCTGACCTGCAGCGTGCCCACCAGGCGCAGGTTCACCGCGACATTGCTGTTGACGAAGGTCTGGTTGCCCACGGTAATGATGTGGTTGAGGCGGGTCTGCGCCTGCGACGCCCCGCCCATCATGGAGACGAAGCCCGCGGTGTAGCCCAGCAGCACGTCGATCGTGGTGCCTCCGGTGGCCGCCCGTGCCGGCGCACCCTCCGCGCGCACCCCGTGCGTTGCCGCGGAGGCCGTGGCCGCTGACACCAGCGCCGCCGCCGAAATGCCGTCGTCGTCGTCATCGGTGAGCTGCGGAATACGGAAGTCCGGCCCGGTGAGTCCGGCATCGATGCGCTGCTGCAGCGGCGACCGCACGCTGCGGTCCGTCGTTGCCATCCAGGTCTGGCCGGCCTGCGTGGTCAGGCGGAGGGTATCGCCCTCGCCATAGGGCACCACCCCGAACACGGCCTGCTCGCCGAACGTCAGGATGCCTTCCACGCCGTGCTCGTCGCGGCCGATCCAGCTCCAGTCGCCGCTGCGGTGCTCGACGTGGCGCTCGTACTTCAGTGCCACCCGGCGGTCGTCGGGACCGGTCAGCAACAGGGTGCCCGTGCCGATCGCTTCCAGCGCATGCGCCTCGCTCACCCGCACCGGGTAGAAGGTGTGCGCGCCGCGCTGCGTGGGCACGCGCACGCGGTCGTAGCCGACCAGGTCGCCGCGGTTGGGGTGGGCAGCGATCGCATCTGCGGTGCGGACCGCCGCCAGGTGCGACTGGAGACTGCCGGACTGCCGGCTGGCGGCGCCCCGCCGGGCATCGACGACGCCACCGGCTGCCGCAGCCGCGGCGGCATTGGCCGGGTGGGCCGCAGTGGTCGAGGATTCGGGAGCGCACGCGGCCAGCAAGGCGGTCGCCAGGGCCGTGGCTAACAAGGGGGTCGGACGTCGCGTCATGGGTCGGATCCGGGCTACAGGGCCCTCAAGAGTACCCGTGCCGGGGCTTCGATGCAGTGCTCCGTCCCGCCGGGCGGCGGCCGGGTTCGTCTGTCACGGGACGGGCGCCCGGGTCCCCGCCGCAGGCCGCAGCCGGCCCGTTCAGCCGATCGTGATGGGGACGCCCGTGCGTTCGCGCAGCAGCGCCTCGTCCACGCCCTCGGCGGTTTCCACGAGCACCAGCCCACCGGGCGTCACGTCGAACACCGCCAGGTCGGTGATGATCCTGCTGACCACGCCCACCCCCGTCAGCGGCAGCGTGCACTCGGGCAGGATCTTCGGCTCGCCGCCCTTGGTGCAATGCTCCATCAGCACGACCACGCGCTTCACGCCGGCGACCAGGTCCATCGCACCGCCCATGCCCTTGACCATCTTGCCCGGCACCATCCAGTTCGCGAGGTCGCCCTTGTCGGTGACTTCCATGGCGCCAAGGATGGCCAGGTCGATGTGGCCGCCGCGGATCATCGCGAAGGAATCGTGGCTGCCGAAGTAGCTGGCGCCAGCGCGCGCGGTCACGGTCTGCTTGCCAGCGTTGATCAGGTCGGCGTCGAGTTCGTCCTCGGTCGGGAAGGGGCCGATGCCCAGCAGGCCGTTCTCCGACTGCAGCCACACGTCCACGCCCTCGGGGATGTGGTTGGCCACCATCGTCGGCAGGCCGATGCCGAGGTTGACGTACATGCCATCGGCAAGCTCACGCGCGGCGCGCTGTGCCATCTGGTCGCGGGTCCAGGCCATTACTTGCCTCCTTCGCGCACGGTGCGCTGCTCGATGCGCTTCTCGGGCGAAGCGTTGACCACGATGCGGTCGACGTAGATGCCGGGCAGATGGACCTGGTCGGGTTCGAGGTCGCCCACCTCCACCAGTTCCTCGACCTCGACGACGCACACATTGCCGGCCATGGCGCAGGCCGGGTTGAAGTTGCGCGCGGTCTTGCGGAAGACCAGGTTGCCGGCCTTGTCCGCCTTCCACGCCTTGACCAGCGCCACGTCGGCGACCAGCGCGGTCTCCATGACGTAATGCTTGCCGTCGAATTCGCGGGTTTCCTTGCCTTCCGCCACCACCGTGCCGTAGCCGGTGGCGGTGAAGAAGGCCGGGATCCCGGCGCCGCCGGCGCGCAGGCGCTCGGCCAGGGTGCCCTGCGGATTGAACTCGAGCTCGAGCTCGCCGCCCAGGAACTGGCGCTCGAACTCCTTGTTCTCGCCCACGTAGGACGAAATCATCTTGCGGATCTGCCGGGTCTCCAGCAGCTGGCCGAGTCCGAAGCCGTCGACGCCGGCGTTGTTGGAAATCACGGTAAGCCCCGACACCCCCGAGTCGCGCAGGGCCGCGATCAGGGCCTCGGGGATGCCGCACAGGCCGAACCCGCCGACCGCGAGCGTCTGCCCGTCGGCGACGATGTCCGCCAGGGCGGCGACCGCGTCGGGCCGGACCTTTCCGGCGGAATGCTGGGAACTGGCTGCAACCATGGTGGATCCTCGGGGTGACCGGACACCACATTCTAGCCACGCCCGGGACGGTGCCCCATCGCCCCTTCGGACAATGCCGCGGTTCGACTTGATCCTGGCTTCCCGGCATCCTTGCCGCTCCGTTTCCGAGTCACCACCCTGATGAACCCGATCCGCGACACGTCCGGCGGACGCTGGCCCGCCTGGTGGGTGGCCCTGCCCGCGCTGTTCATCCTGATGCAGGCCTGGGTCCTGCTGCAGGCCACGCCGCCGGGGATCCCACCCGATGAGCTGGCGCACCTCTCTTACGTGCGGGACGCCGCCCAGGCGGGCCTGCCCGATTACGCGGAGGGCCGCATCCGCGATTCGTCGCAGGCCAACTACCTGACGCACCCGCCGCTGTACTACACCGCCCTTGGCGCAGTGGCGGCGATGGCCGGCCTCGACCCCTTTACCGACCTTGTGCCCCTGCGCGCGGTCAGCGCCGTGTTCGCGGCGTGCGCGTTCGCGCTGTGGCTGCTGCTCGGCCGCGAACTGGGCCTGGGCCGCGGCGCGCCCTGGCTGCTGGCGCTGGCCACGGCGGCGGTACCGATGTACGGGTTCCTGGCCGGCAGCGTGAACAACGACACCCTGGCGGCCGTGGGTCCGCCGCTGTTCCTGCTCGGGGCTGCGCGCGAGTTCGTGTCGGGGCGCCCCGGCCGGGGTGCGCACGTGGCAATGGCCGCGGGACTGGTAGTCACCATGCTCACGAAGGCGACGGTGGCCGCGTTCCTCGTGATGTTCGTCGCCGCCAGCCTGGCGCCGTTCTGGCGGCAGTTGCCCGCGCTGCTCCGCCGCCACGCCGCTTGCGTGGCGTGGCTGGGCCTGGCGGGCGCGGTGTGCGTGGCCTGGTACGCCTACGCCTGGTTCGTGCACGGCACGTTCCTGCCGGCCCCGGGCACCCTGTACACGGATGCCGTGCCCCCGGCGGACCCGATGGTTCCGGCGCGCTTCGCGCAGCGCTACGCGCAGATCATGTTCGACCGCCTGCCCCTGGTGATGTCGCACGCGCCGTTCAAGCCGTTCACGCCCGCCGGCGAGCACGTGCTCCAGCTGATGTTCGTGCTGCCCCTCCTGGCCTGGCTTGTGGCCCGTCCACGCGCGGCGCGGCGTGGCGTGGCACCGGCGGTGGCGCGCGCCACCGATGCATTCGGCCTCGCAATCATCGGGATGGCCGCCGTGCACTGGTACACGACCTACATCGGGTACCGGGCCACCGGTCTCCTGGCCGGTCTGCAGCCGCGCTACTTCCTGTTCCTGCTGCCGGGGCTGTGGATGCCCGCCTTCCTGCTGGAGACCCGGCGCCGGCCGCGACGGCTGCTCGCTGTTGCATTCACCGTGTCGGCCATCGTCGCCTTCTGGGCGTCGGTGCCGCGCCTCCTGGTGGACCAGGTCGGGGCAGTCGCCGAGGCCGCGGCGGCGGCAGCCGCGGCACCGGCACCGCCTCCTGCGGACAGGCTGCGGGGCAGTCTCGACGAGGCCGGGATCACCGGCGACCGCGCGCGCCTGCGCGGCTGGGCCTTCGACACGCGCTGCATGTGCGACGTCGACGCGCTGGTGGTGATGGCCGGGGGCGAAGCGCTGGGACGCTTCGCGACCGGAATGGCGCGACCCGACGTGGCTGCCGCCCTGGGCAGCGACAACGCCGGTACCTCGGGCTTCGAGATCGAAGTGCCGGATGTGCCCGCCGGCACCTCCACCTGCCAGCTCTCGCTGGTGGTGGAAGCCGCCGGCGGCGGCGATCTCATCCTGTCGCCGGCCGGTTGCGAGTGATCAGCTACCATATCGGCCCCTTTGGAACCGGGTCTCCCGCACGATGAAGCTCATCATCCAGATGCCGTGCCTCAACGAAGCAGGCACGCTGGCGATCGCCATCGGCGCCCTGCCCCGCGAAGTGCCTGGATTCGACAGCGTGGAGTGGCTGCTGATCGACGACGGTTCGGTCGACGGCACCGCCGAGCTCGCCGTGGAACTCGGCGTGGACCACGTGGTGCGCCATCCCGTGAACCGGGGCTTGGCGGCGGCGTTCATGACCGGCCTCGAGGCCGGCCTGGCACTGGGTGCCGATGTCATCGTCAATACCGATGCCGACAACCAGTACGAAGCGCGCGATATCCCCAAGCTCACCGCGCCGATCCTGGCCGGTAGCGCGGACATGGTGGTGGGTGCGCGCCCGATCGCGGATACCGAGCACTTCTCCTGGATCAAGAAGAAGCTCCAGCACCTCGGCAGCTGGGCGGTGCGCCAGGCCAGCATGACCGACGTCCGCGACGCGCCCAGCGGATTCCGCGCCATCTCGCGCGAGACCGCCATGCGCCTCAACGTCTTCAACCCCTACACCTACACCCTGGAGACGATCATCCAGGCGGGGCAGAGCAACATGCGGGTGGTCTCGGTGCCGATCCGCACCAACGAGGACCTGCGCCCGTCGCGGCTGGTCAAGAGCATCTCCAGCTACGTGCGCCGCTCGCTGGTGACCATCCTCAGGATCTTCGTGATCTACCGGCCGGTGACGTTCTTCATGCTGCCCGGCTTCGCGCTGATGCTGGGCGGCCTGCTGCTGGCCTGCCGCTTCCTGTACTACTACGCCACCGGCTCGGGTGGCGGCCACGTGCAGTCGCTGATCTTCGGCGCGGTGATGCTGATCCTGGGCGCGCTGATGGTCATGATCGCGCTGATCGCCGACATGATCACGGTGAACCGCAAGCTGCTCGAGCGCATCGACCTGAGGATGCAGC
Organism: Luteimonas sp. A534; assembly: GCF_054072805.1. Taxonomy (NCBI): domain Bacteria; kingdom Pseudomonadati; phylum Pseudomonadota; class Gammaproteobacteria; order Lysobacterales; family Lysobacteraceae; genus Luteimonas; species Luteimonas sp. A534. The sequence continues at coordinate 251,778 of NZ_JBSVRR010000003.1, read as the reverse complement.
GCCTCGAGTACTCCGCAGGCGGTGCCGCCGCGGCGCCGGCACCGCGGCGCGACGGGGGTCCGACCCCGGCCTGAGCCGGGGCGTCGCGCTCAGCCCGCCGGATCCACGGCCAGGCGCGCGCCGGTGGCGCAGAGCGAATGGCGGCCGTCGCCATGCGCGACCAGAAGCTCGATGGTGTATTCGCCCGCGGGCACCTGCGCCAGCGAGCCGCTGACTCCGAAGCCTGACATGGCGAGGTCGGGGGATCCCAGCACCGAAGCGACGTCCTCGCGTGCAACCTTGGCCTCGCTCCGGACGGCATAGGTGCCGGTGCCGGTGAGCACCACGGAGAACTCGGCCGGAACCTTCAGCGCGGCGTCGGCGACCCAGCCTTCGACCAGCACCGTGGTGCCGGTGGCCGCATGCGGTCCCTGCTGCTTCGGCTGCCCGCCCACCTTGTCGATGGAACAGCGCGCGACCGCGGTGGGGTCGAGCGCCGGCAGCGTCGTTGCGACGAAGGCCGTGTCCGCCACTCCTGCAATGGACGGCGACGGGTTCGGGGTGGCCGTTCCTTCATCCTGGCGCCCGCAGCCTGCAAGCAGGACGAGTGCGAGCGGGGCCAGCCAGGCTGCGGTGGTGTAGGTGCTCATGCGGCGATCCTGTCGTGGGGGTCCAGGCCGTAAACGCGGGCCCGGGGCGCCGATTCTAACCGACCGGCCCATCGTGCCGTCGGCGCCCCGCGGCCTCCACCGCGGCCAGGCGAGCGGCGACGTCGGCATGCCCGGCACCATCGACCACCGGCGACAGCGCACGCCATACCGCGTCGACCGAAAAGTTCCGGGCGAGGAAATCGAGCCCGCCACGCGCAGCATCCATCCACGCGGCATCGTCATCGATGAGGTCACCGACCAGCGTGGCAAACGTCGCCGGATCGTCGGCCACCCGCAGGCAATCGGCAGCGCCCAGTCCCTGCGCGCCGACGCCGGTGGTGACGCAGGGAACGCCGTGGCGCATCGCTTCGAGCACCTTGCCCTTGACGCCCGCGCCGAAGCGCAGCGGTGCCACCACGAGCCTGGCGCTGCGGTAATAGTTCACCAGTTCGTGTTCGGGAACATGTCCCGTCACCAGCACGTCCGAGCGGGAAAGAGCAGCGACGGTGTCCGGCGGATCGGACCCGACCAGGCAGAGCCGGTAGCCGGGATGTCCTCGCTGGATCAACGGCCAGACATACCGCACGAACCAGATCGCACCGTCTTCGTTGGGTGCGTGCCCGAAGCCGCCGACGAACAGGATGTTCCGCCGCGCGGCGAGATCCTCGCCCACCTCGTCGGGCAAGCCCTCGTAGGCGAACAGGGGCACCGTCACCGTCTGGCCCGGCGCGTCGTGCTGGCGCATCCACTGGCCGGCGTGCCTGCTTTCCTCGTCCGACGGATAGGCCACCAGGTCGGCGCTGCGCCACAGGGCTTCCTCGACCTCGCGTGCATGGTGGGCGTGGCCGGCGAGGTCGGGGTCCGGATCCACGCGCATCTGGCTGATGTAGCGCAGATGGTGGATATCGTGGCCATAGAACAGGATCTTCGCGGCGCTGTGACTGCGCACCGCATCAAGGTGGCGATGCGCGACCAGCGGACGGCTGAGCACCACGAGGTCGAGGTAGGCGCCGTTGGCCGCCATCCATTCCCCGAAGCCGGCGCCGGTGCCCGATGCCAGTTCGATGCCGTGCGCGGCGAGGCTCGCGGCGTAGACACCGTCGGCATCGGCTTCCTCGGCCCAGAACTTGACCAGCATGCCGTGCAGGCCGAGCACCCGCATCAGCTGCCAGATCGCGCGCGATCCCGCGTCCCGGTCGGGGCGCGGGGGCGTCCGGTCCACCACCAGCACGACCGGCTTGCGTTGGGCGCGCTCGCGGGCCAGGAACAGGTGCGCGCCGGGCGGCAACTGGTCCCGCGCAAGCACGTCCTTCCAGCGCGCGGCGAAGGTGGCGCGGTTGGCTTCCTGTCCCGCCTTGCCGCCCGCATCGACGTCGGTGCCGTGGGACGCGCCCTCGACGTGGCGCACCACCGAAGCCGGCTGGTAGTAGACCCGGAAGCCGCCGTCCTCGCGGATGCGGAAGGCCAGGTCGGTATCTTCGTAGTACGCGGGTGCGTAGCGCTCGTCGAAGCCACCCAGGTGCCTGAACAGACCGCTGCGCACCAGCATCGCGGCACCGGAGACATAGTCGACCTCGCGCACGAAGGCATGGTCCGGGCCTGCGGGATCGCCGTCGCGGCCGTAGTTGAGCGCGCGACCGTCGTTCCAGACCACGCCGCCCGCCTCCTGCAGGCGGCCATCGGGATAGACGAGCCGCGATCCGGCGAGGCCGCAATCGTGGAAGCGCGCGAACGTCTGCAGCAATGCGTCAAGCCAGCCGGCGCCGACGATCGTGTCGTTGTTGAGGAAGTGGATGTACTCGCCGCGCGCGAGCACCAGGGCCTGGTTGGCCGAGCGCAGGAACCCGAGGTTCGCGGGATTCTCGACGTAGCGCAGCCCGGGCACGCTGCGGAAGCGCTCCATCTCCGCTTCGCCCGAGGCGTCCTCGATCAGCAGCACTTCCACCACGATGTCGCCGGCATGGCGACGGATCGACCGCAGGCAGGCCAGGGTCATGGCGAAGCCGCCGTGGGCGGTCACGACGATGCTGACCAGCGGGGCATCGTGGGTGGCGAACTGGAGGCCGTGGATCGGAAGGCCGGCGCGCCGGGGCTCCGCGAGGTCGATCGGTGCGGGAAGCGCCACCGGGAGCGCCGGGTTTCCGTCGTCCTCCGCGGGACGGCCGAGCTTCGTGGCCAGCCAGCGCAGCGGCCGGGTGACCCGCCACGAGCGCGACCCACGAAGCGCCGACACCGTCTGCTGCCATGCCTGCAGCAGCCGTGACTGCTCGCGCACCGCGCCCTGCAGCGCATCGACCCCGCTGCGCAGGCGCACGGCTTCGGCTTCGAGCAACTTGACCCATTCGGCGTCCGACAGCGCGTCCGCCTCGAGGCACTGCAGGCGGAATTCCTTCTCTTCCTCGCGGTGCAGGACCTGGACGAGGTGGGCCTGGGCTGCGGCGTGGGCCTCGCTGGCCAGGGCCAACCGCCCTCCCATCGCGGACAGGCGCGCGTCGCGGTCGGCCACGACCGCATCGACCGCCCCGCGCTGCTGCTCCGTGGCCACGAGTTCGGCATTCACCTCCGCCAGCGCGGACCTGCGCAGCGCGTCGACATCACCGTCGACGATCACGATGTCGTAGACCTCGTCCGCCGGAAGCTCGACCGAACCCAGCACCTCGAGCGTCAGCCGGTCCAGGACCACGATGCGCGCGCGCGCCAGCGCAGGGTCCGGCGCGTTGCGGCTGCGGCTCAGGCCCACGTAGATCCGGTCACGGCCGAAGGCCAGTCCGCGCGCATACCCGTCGAGCCCCTGCGCCTGCAGCGGCTGGTCCGGACCCCGCCAGGCGACGATGCGTCGCGCCTCGGAATCGCACAGCCAGAGCACACCGTCCTGCGATGCCAGCGAATGCGGCTGCGACAGGCCCGCGACCAGCACCTCGCCGGTCTCGACGTCGAACACCTCGCCGGCGCCGGCGGTGGCGCCCTTGTAGCCGCGATGGGTGTCGAACTGCCCGAACCTCGACGCAAGCAGGCGGCCGTCGTGGAAGCAGATCGAATTCAGGTGCGCGCTGTCGCGTTCGCCGCGCAGCGCCCAGCGCCGCGTCTCGCGCATGTCGGCGTCAAGCTGGAGCACCGCGTTGCGCGCGGTGGCAACCACGCAGGCCTGCCCGCCATGCCAGGCAACGTCATGCAGGTCGAGGACATCCTCGGCCAGCATGGTGGTGGAGAACCCGCCGTCGACCGCGCGGCGCAGCACGTTGCTGTCGCCCGACTGGCGCGCCCACAGGAAGCCGCCGGGCACTGCGCAGATGCCGGTGGTCTGGATCGGGGACAGGCGCTCCACCTCCATGCCGTCCAGCAGCAGCAGGCCGCCATTGGCGTTGGGGCACGACACCAGCAGCCGGTCCTGGAATGATCCCGTCATCGCATGATCCCGATCGCGCCGGCGCCGGCCGCGGACATCGATATCCCGGCCTCGAGGTCGGTCACGCCCTCCGCATGCGTGTCCGGGCCGGTCACCGTGAGGACGATCGCATCCACGCGCCGGTCGAGCGCGACGTACTCGTTGCCCGACGGGTCGTAGCGCGACACGCCGACCGTCAGGAAATAGTGGCCGCGCAGCAGCGAACAGCGCATGTCGAACGCCGCCACCGCGACCGTGCCCGCCTCGGCGCGATACAGGCAGCCGCTGGAAACCATCGTGTTGCAGCTGTACAGCACGGTGCCGCTGATGGTGCACAGGCGGACGCCGAAGACCAGATTGTCGAGCGCGGTCGGCAACAGGTAGCGCACGCGCACGGTGAACGGCTCGCGCGCGGCGACCACCGGCCCGTGTCCATGGCTGCCGGTGACCAGGTAGTCGCAGGTGATCGCTTCCCCGTTGCCCACGCGGGTCTCGTCGCGGTTGTAGCCGGCACGCTTCGCGAAGTGGTCGCGTCCGCCGCCGCGGAGGAACACGGCCAGTTCGTCGTCGGCTTCATCCGCGCCGTCACTGTCGCCGCCACCGGCGAGGGCCTGTGCGGGCACCGGTTCGTCCCCGCCGCCGGTGCTGTTGTCGCCGAATACCAGGCGCAGGTATTCCTTGACCGCCTGGCCGACCTCGCCGTCGTACAGCACCCGTCCGGCATCGATCACGACGCCGCGATCGCACAGCCGCAGCAGCGAGTCGATCGCATGGGTCACGAACAGCAGCGTGCAGCCTTGCTGGCGCAGCTCCTCGATCCGGCGGTGGCACTTGCGCTGGAAGTAGATGTCGCCGACAGACAGCGCCTCGTCGACGATCAGCACGTCGGGATCGGTGTGCACCGCGACCGCGAAGGCCAGGCGGACGAACATGCCGCTGGAGTAGGTCTTGACCTGCTGGTCGACATGCTCGCCTATCTCGGCGAAGCCGATGATCGCGTCCATGCGCTCGTCGATCTGGCGCGCGTCCAGGCCAAGCAGGCTGGCGTTGAGGCGGATGTTCTCGCGGCCGGTGAACTCGGGATTGAAGCCGGCGCCCAGTTCCAGCAGCGCCGCGATCCGCGCAGACACCTTCAGTGTGCCGGTGCCCGGCTGCAGGATCCCGGCGATCACCTGCAGCAGCGTGGACTTGCCCGAGCCGTTGCGGCCGATGATGCCCACGGCCTCCCCGCGCCGCACCTCCAGGTCGACGTCGCGCAGCGCATGGAATTCGCCGCCTCGCGCCAGGCCGGGCAGCAGCACCTGCGCCAGGCGCTTGTAGGGCTTGTCGGCGACGGGGAACGACTTGCCGATCCCGCGCAGGCTGATCACCACCTCAGAGGACATCGGCGAACCCCTTGCTGGTGACACGGAACCACGCGTGGGCAACGTAGGCGGCCAGCACGCTGCCCAGCGCGTAGCGCGACAGCCCGGCCCAGTCGGGGTAGCGGCCCCAGAGCGCGACTTCGCGCACTTCGTCGATGAAGAAGGTCAGCGGATTGAGCGAGAACACGAACTGGTACTTCGGCGGCAGCGTGTCGACGGGCACGATCGCCGAGGAGAGGAACAGCAGCGCGGTGACCACCACCGGCACGGCCTGGCTGATGTCACGGATGTACACACCAAGCGAGGACACCAGCCAGCAGGTGGCCACGGTCAGCAGTACCAGCGGCGCCAGCACCACCGGCAGCAACCAGATGGTGGGCGAGAATCCGCCGAAGAACAGCCAGTTCAGCACCGCGAACACCATCAGGTTCATCACCATGTGGAACAGCGCCGAAAGCACCACCGACCAGGCCAGGATGTCGAGCGGGAACACCACGCGCTTGACGTAGTTGGCGTTGTCCATCATCAACCGCGGCGAACGCGCGAAGCACTCCGCGAAAAAGCCGTGCACGATGATGCCCAGGAACAGCACGATACCGAACGCGGCCGTGTCGCCCGAGGCCTGGTTCCAGCGGCTGCCCAGGACCTCGCCGAAGGCGATGGTGTAGATCGCCAACAGCATCAGCGGCCCGATCAGGGACCAGAGCATGCCGAAGTTGGCACCGCGGTAGCGCCCGAGCACGTCGCGCCGCACGAGCTCCTTCGTCAGGTCGCGATAGCGGCCAAAGGCGCCCCAGGGCGCCAGCGGCCAGGGCAGCGGACGTACCGCCCCCATCTCAGCCCCCCGCCTGGCGCAGGCTCGACATGTCGACGCCGCGGCGCAGCGCGGGATCGGGCCGGACGCAGGCGGCGACGCTGCCGCGCAACGCCTGTTTCAACGGCAGTCGCGGCGGGATCGCCAGCGGGAAATCGTGTCCTTCCAGCCCCAGGTTCGGGTTGTATGCCGGATCCCAGCGCAGTGCCTTGCCCCAGCGCGCGACCATGGCGTTCACCTCGCGCGAAAAGCGCGCCTTTTTCTCGGGACTGTCCTCGTAGCCGCGCGACGCCGATTCGTGGTGGTACAGCTCGGCCCAGGGCGTCCAGACGTTGTAGTAACCGCGTTCCGCAACCCGCAGGCAGAAGTCCACGTCGTTGAACGCGACTTCCAGGGATTCGTCCAGGCCATCGACCTCGTCGAAGACCTCGCGTCGCACCAGCAGGCACGCGGCAGTCACCGCCGTCATGTTCTGCGCGAGCAGGCCACGGTTCTGCTGGCCGGGGTAGCCGCGCGGCAGCCCGACGTAGGCGTGGCCGGCGACGCCGCCCAGCCCGATGACCACGCCCGCATGCTGGATGCGGTCGTCCGGGTAATAGAGCATCGCGCCGACCGTGCCGGTGCCCGGCCGGACGGCATGTCCGACCATCTCTTCGAGCCAGCCGGGATGGATCGCCTCGATGTCGTTGTTGACCAGGCCCACGATGGCACCGTCGCTCGCGCGCACCGCGGCGTTGTTGATGCGCGAGTAGTTGAACGGCTGGTCGTCGCGCAGCACGCGGACCAGCCCGTTGCCGTCGATCGCACGCAGGTACTCCAGCGTCTCGGGGTCGCTGGACTGGTTGTCGACGATGAGCAGGTTGTAGTCCGGGTACCGGGTCAGGCGGGTGATGCTTTCGACGCAGGTGCGCATCAGGTCCACCCGGTCGCGGGTCGGGATCACCAGGCTGACCCGTGGCGCCGGGGCCGGGACTGCATAGTGCACGCGGTACCCACCGGTGACGCATTCCACGCGCGCACCCCGGTCGCCGGTGGCTTCCAGATGCTCCTCGATCGCCTTGCGGCCTGCGGCCTCCGTGTACTCCTTGGCGCTGCCCGACAGTGCGGTCGATCCTTCGATGGCCCGCCAGTGGTACAGCACGTGCGGCACGTGCCCGATCTCGGCCGGAGACAGGCGCGCGGCGCAGCGCAGGGCGAGGTCGTGGTCCTGGCTGCCCTCGAAGCCGCGGCGGAAGCCGCCCACGGCGCGCACGAGCGCGGCGTCGTAGACCCCCAGGTGGCACAGGTAGTTCTGGCTGCGCAGCAGTTCCGGGTTCCAGTCCGGCTTGAAGTACGGGTCGAAGCGGATCCCGTTCGCGTCGAGCTTGTCTTCGTCGGAATACAGCAGCTTGAGCCCTGGCTGTTCGTTGATCGCCTTCACGATCAGGTACAGCGCGTGCGGGGCGATCTCGTCATCGTGGTCAAGCAGCGCCACGTATTCCCCGCGGGCGACTTCCAGGGCGGTGTTGGAGGCTTCGGAGATATGTCCGTTGCGCTCGCGGTGGACCACGCGGATGCGCGGATCCAGCGCCGCGTACTCGGCCAGCACTTCGGCCACGCGCGGATCGGGCGAGGCGTCGTCGGCCAGGCACAGCTCCCAGTGCGGATAGAACTGCGCGCGGACGCTTTCGATGCAGCGCCGAAGGTAGGCTTCGGATGTGTTGTAGACCGGCACCAGCACCGACACCAGGGGACGCCTGGCCAGGCGCTCGCACCGCTGCCGCACCAGGTTCACATCCGAGTCCGACAGCCGGTCGAAGCGCTCGATCCATGCGCCGTAGTCGAGCGATACCACGCCACCACGCGCGCGCTCCTCGTGCATCAGGTAAAGCCAGTCGCCGAAGCCGCCGAGGCCGCCTTCCCGGAAGCTGTCGAAGGCCTCGCGCGCGGCGAACGACCACAGTGACCGGTCGCGGTTGAGCCGTGTCCACAGCTTCGCGAGCATGCGTGCCGCCGCGGTGACCGTGCCCATCGGCACCAGCGCCGCGCGGCGGATGGTGAAGCTGCACGGTGCGGTCGAGGGATCGAAGCGCAGCGAGACGACGTCATGGTCCAGGCGGACCACCGCGCGCAGCGGCCTGCCGCCCTGCACCGTCGGCGCGAAATTGATGCGGCTGCCGTCGCCGGCACCCGCGCCATAGTCGGGGTAGAAACAGGGGTTGTCGAAGTAGCCGTCGGCGACTTCGATATCGAGCTCCAGCAGGTACCAGCCGGCGGCGAAGCGCTCACCGCCGCCGTGGCGGACGAGGAACTGCGGATCGACGCCCACTGCGGCCCATGCCTGCCCCCCGCCCTCGTCCTGAATCGCCTCGAGGTGGTGCGTCGGCTCCAGCAGGAGTTCGATCGCACCGCTGCCGACCGCTCGCTTCATGCGAGCGCTTCGTCGAGGTCGCGACACAGGTCCGCGACGTCCTCCACGCCCACGCTCAGGCGGACCAGGTCGTCGCCGATGCCCAGCGCCTCGCGACGCTCCGCGGGAACGGACGCGTGCGTCATCACCGCGGGATGGTTGACGAGGCTTTCCACGCCGCCGAGCGACTCGGCCAGGGTGAACAGCTTGAGCCGCTCGCAGAAACGCTTCGCGCCTTCGTAGCCGCCCTTCACGCGCACCGAAATGATGCCGCCACCGCCGTCCATCTGCCGCATCGCCAGCGCATGCTGCGGGTGCGATGGCAGGCCGGGATAGATGACGTCGGCGACCGCGGCATGGTCCTGGAGGAACTTCGCCAGCGCCAGCGCGTTGTCGCAGTGCGCACGCATGCGCAGGTGCAGCGTCTTCAGGCCACGCAGCGCGAGGAAGCTGTCGAACGGCCCCTGCACCGCGCCCACCGAGTTCTGCAGGTAGGCAAGCCGTTCGGCAAGTTCGGTGTTGTCGCCCACCACCGCCATGCCGCCGACCATGTCGGAATGGCCGTTGAGGTACTTGGTGGCCGAATGCAGCACGAGGTCGGCGCCGTGTTCGAGTGGACGCTGCAGGATCGGCGAGGCGAAGGTGTTGTCGACCACGACCAGCAGCCCGTGCTTGCGTGCAACGGCCGAGACCGCCTGGATGTCCACGATCTTGAGCGTCGGGTTGGTCGGCGTCTCGATCCACACCATGCGGGTCTTCGGCGTGATCGCGGCCTCGAAGGCCGCGGCGTCGGACAGGTCGACGAAGCTGAAGTCCAGCCCCGCGCTGCGGCGGCGCACGCCCTCGAACAGCCGGTAGCTGCCGCCGTAGAGGTCATCCATGGCGACCACGTGGTCGCCGCTGTCCAGGAGCTCGAGCACCGTCGAGGACGCCGCCAGGCCCGACGCGAAGGCGAAGCCGCGGCTGCCGCGCTCAAGCCCGGCCACGCAGCGCTCGTAGGCGAAGCGGGTCGGGTTGTGCGTGCGCGAATACTCGAAACCCTGGTGCACGCCGGGGCTGGACTGCGCGTACGTGGAGGTCGCGTAAATCGGCACCATCACCGCCCCGGTCGACGGATCCGGCGACTGCCCGGCATGGATCGCCCTGGTGCCGTGGCCCCACTCGGAGGAGTCCGCGCCATCCCGGCCGTGATCGTCATGCATGGCTGTATTTCCGCTGTAAAAGACCCTGAATTGTAGCACCGCCCCCTGCCGCCCCCGCCCCTCCGGCGCCCGCAAACTGACCCTCAGCTGACCCGTCGACGCAACCAGTTCAGCAGGTCGATCCGGGTGATCAGGCCCAGGAAATGGTCCCCGTCCATCACGATCGCGACCTTGCCGCCGTCGAACACGGGCAGCAGCGCCTCGACCGGGGATTTCACGTCCAGCACTTCGAGCTTGCTGACCATGGCCGTTGACACCGGGTCGCGGAACCGGGCCTCGTCACCGTAGACGTGAAGCAGCACGTCGGACTCGTCGAGGATGCCGGCCAGGCGCTCGCCATCCATCACCGGCAGCTGCGAGATCTCGTAGAGCTTCATGCGCTGGTAGGCGGTCACCAGCAGGTCGTTGGGGCCGACCACCACGGTGTCGCGCTGGGAAAACGGGCGCAGGATCAGGTCGCGCAGGTCGCCGTGCTGCTCGCGCTCGATGAAGCCGTTGTCGAGCATCCAGTAGTCGTTGTACATCTTCGACAGGTACTTGTTGCCGGTGTCGCAGACGAACACCAGCACCTTCTTCGGCTCCGTCTGTTCGCGGCAGTACTTCAGCGCCGCCGCCAGCAGGGTGCCGGTGGAGGAGCCGCCGAGGATGCCTTCCTTCGCCAGCAGCTCGCGCCCGGCCAGGAAGCTCTCCTTGTCGCTGATCGCGTAGGCCTTCTTGACGCGGGAAAAGTCGGAAATCGACGGCAGGAAGTCCTCGCCGATGCCCTCGACCATCCAGCTCCCCGACTTCTCGGACAGGGTGCCTTCGTTGATGTACTCGGCCAGGATCGAACCCACGGGGTCGGCCAGCACCATCTCGACATCCGGCGCGTGCTCGGCGAAGCAGCGCGAGAGGCCGCTCATCGTGCCCGAGCTGCCACAGCCGAAGACCACGGCATCAACGCCGCCGACCTCGGCCATCTGGCGCAGGATCTCCGGACCGGTGCCGAATTGGTGCGCGGCCGGGTTGTCGGGGTTGCCGAACTGGTTGATGAAGTAGGCGCCCGGGGTCTCGCGGGCGATGCGCTCGGCGAGGTCCTGGTAGTAATCGGGGTGGCCCTTGGCGACGTCGGACCGCGTCAGCACGACTTCCGCGCCCATCGCCTTGAGGTTGAAGATCTTCTCCCGGCTCATCTTGTCCGGGACCACCAGGATGAGCTTGTAGCCCTTCTGCTGGGCGACCAGCGCCAGGCCGATGCCGGTGTTGCCGGCGGTGCCCTCGACCAGGGTGTCGCCGGGCTTGATGTCGCCGCGCTTCTCGGCCGCCTGGATCATGCTCAGGCCGATGCGGTCCTTGATGGAACCGCCGGGATTCTGGCTCTCGAGCTTGAAATAGATCTCGCAGCGGCCGGCATCGAGGCCTCGGGCCTTGACGATGGGCGTGTCGGCGATGAGCCCGAGGACGGAATCGTGGATCGGCATGCGTGGCAGCCTGTCGTGCGGTGGGGCGCCGATTATCGCATCGCCTGCCGGCCGGGGCAGGCCCGGGGCCAGCACTCCGGCGCGGGCGGCGGCCTCCGACGAGGAAGGTCACCGCCGCCCGCGACAGTCCGGGCTTCTTACGTGGGGGACGCAGGAATCAGTGGGTGAGGGTCTGGTACATCACGGACAGCTTGTCCTTGGCGGCGAGCTTCTCGCGCTTCATCCGCGAGAGCGTGGTGTCGTCGATCGGCAGCACGCCGAGCTCGGCATCGAGCACTTTCTTGTCCAGCTCCTTGTGGTGGTGGTAGAGCTGCCGGAACTCGGGGTTGTCCTTGAACAGCGCGTCGAGTTCCGCCTGGGGTTGCCCTTCGAACATGGAGACCTCCTTCAGCCAGGGCCCGCGCCTGCATCGGGCACGGGCATGCAAAAACGCCCCGGGCCTTGCGGCACGGGGCGTATCGGGGGGAGGGGACGCTGCAGGCTCCAGACACCCTCCCTCGGGAGCATCCGCGGGGGCTTGCCCGCGGCGACATTCCCGTTGGAGTCGCTGGATTCCGTCACAGAGTCACCCTTCAGCGAGGCGGTTCCGCCGGAGGGTGGAATCCGCCTCTGGGACCGACCCTACTCCTCCCCGGGAAGGGCGGCAAGGGTCGCCCGGGGGATCCGTTCAAGGAGCGTCCAGCGGCGCCTGGGAAGCCGGAATCCGCTGCCGAAACGCCCCGCGACGCGCCTCAGCGCGGGGTGTCTTCCAGGGATTTCAGCAGCTCCGCTTCCTGGCGCTTGAGCTCGGCCTCGCGCTCGCGCGCGGCCCGCAGGCGCGCGGCCTGGGTGCTGGCGACGTCGTCGAGCACGCCTTCGGCACGCTGGCGGGCACCGGTCTCGATCTCCGCCTCCAGGCGCAGGCGTTCGGCCTCCTCGGCCTGGATCCGGGCCTGGATGCGCAGGCGCTCGGCTTCGGCGCGGGCGCGGGCGGCGTCCTGGCGGCTGGCCTCGACCAGGAGTTCGCTGCGCTCGCGGTCGAGACGGTCGATCTCGCGCCGGGCCAGCTCCGTGGCAGCGACGGCTTCGACGATGTCCACGCGCCACTCGGCGACGTTGCGGGCGTCGGCCTTGGCCTGGGCACCGCGCGCGGCCACCAGTGCGTCGATGGCCTGGCGCGCGCGCAGGCGTTCATAGGCCGCCAGCGAGGCACGCTCCGGATCGGAATCGAGCGTGCGCAGACGCGATTCAAGGGCGGCGCTGCCGTCGTCGGTGGCGGCGCGCGGCTGCTGGGCCATCGCGAAGCCGGGGAGCATCAGCAGGGCCGCGAGTGCGGCGGCGGTCAGGCGCTTCATCGCGGGTTCTCCATGCCAAGGCGCTGGCGGAGTGAAGCCACCTCGGCGCGGCGCTGCGCCACGGCGGCCTCGGCCTGGGCCCGAGCACTGCGGGCGCTGGCGAGATCGGCGGACGCCTCGGACAGCCCGGCCAGGGCGCGGGCATCGCGCTCCTTGCCTTCGGCCATCGCGGCCTGGGCGCGACTGAGCGCCGTTCGGGCGCGATCGAGGTCCTGTGGCGCGTACTGCTGGGCGTCGGCCGCATCGGCCCGGGCGACGGCCTGGCCCGCTGCGTAAAGCTCGGCGGTCGGCGGCGGCAGGCTGGCGCAGCCGGCCATGGCAAGGGCCAGAACGAGACACGCGCCATGCAGGGGTCTCGGGAATTGTGCGAAGCTTGTGCGCATAGGGGGCCGCCGCGGATTGGGGAAAACGCCCGGCCATTGTCAACAGCATCCGCCCGGATCGCAATCGTCCGGCGGCGCGACACGGGGAATCCCACAAAATGGACATCGGCTACTTCCTGAAGCTGATGACGGAGAAGAACGCCTCCGACATGTTCCTGACCACCGGCGCGCCGGTATATATCAAGGTCGAGGGCAAGCTTTACCCGCTCGGCAACACGGGCCTGCCTCCGGGCATGGTCAAGAAGATCGCGTATTCGCTGATGGACGAAGGCCAGGTGCCGCAGTTCGAACGCGACCTGGAGCTGAACATGGCGCTGTCGCTGGCCGAGTCCGGCCGCTTCCGCGTGAACGTGTTCAAGCAGCGCGGCGAAGTCGGCATGGTGATCCGTGCGATCCGCAGCACCATTCCCTCGATCGAGGAGCTGCAGCTGCCGCAGGTGCTGAAGGAGATCATCATGGCCCCGCGCGGGCTGGTGCTGATCGTCGGCTCCACGGGCTCGGGCAAGTCCACCACGCTGGCGTCGATGATCGACCACCGCAACAGCACCACGTCCGGGCACATCCTCACCATCGAGGACCCGATCGAATACCTGCACCGGCACAAGAAGTCGATCGTGAACCAGCGCGAGGTCGGCCTGGACACCCACGCCTTCCACAACGCGCTGAAGAACGCGATGCGCGAGGCGCCGGACGTCATCCTGATCGGCGAGATCCTGGATGCGACCACGATGGAGGCCGCGATCGCCTTCGCCGAAACCGGGCACCTGTGCCTGGCGACGCTGCACTCCAACAACGCCGACCAGACCATCGAGCGCATCCTCAACTTCTTCCCCGAGGCCGCGCACAAGAACGTGCTGATGAACCTGGCGCTCAACCTGCGCGCGGTGGTCAGCCAGCGCCTGGTGGTGGGCACCGACGGCCGCCGCATGCCGGCGACCGAGGTCCTGATCAACACCCCGATGATCCGCGACCTGCTGCGCCGCGGCCAGGTGCACGAGATCAAGCAGGCGATGGAGGAGTCGCTGGAAGAGGGCATCGAGAGCTTCGACCAGTGCCTGTTCCGGCTGTACAAGGAAGGCCGGATCGAGCGCGAAACCGCGCTGCGCGCCTCCGACTCGCGCGATGGCCTGGACCTGAAGTTCCGCCTTTCCGAGGGCGGCGACGGCGAGCACGACCCCTACGCCGAGATGTTCGACATCGGCCAGTCCTCGCACTGACGCCGGCAGGCGCGCCTCTCAGGCGGGAGGCGCGTCCGGCTGCCGTTCCGGGCGTGCGGCATCGAAGGCCGGCACGGCCAGGCAGCGCTGCTCGATGCGCGTGATCACCGGATAGGCGGCCATGTCCACGCCGAAGCGGCGGGCGTTGTAGACCTGCGGCACCAGGCAGCAGTCGGCGATGGTTGGCTGGTTGCCATCGCAGAATTCACCGGTCGAGGGATTGTCGGCCAGCAGCGATTCGAGCGCGCGGAAGCCGCCGTTGATCCAGTGCTTCACCCACACTTCGCGCTCGGGCTGGGGCACGCCCCAGTCGTGTTCGAGGTACTGCAGCACGCGCAGGTTGTTGAGCGGGTGGATCTCGCAGGCCACCACCTGCGCGAGGGCGCGCACGCGCGCGCGATCGCGCGCCGTGGCGGGAAGCAGCGAGGGCTCCGGCCACATCTCGTCCAGGTATTCCAGGATCGCCAGCGACTGGCGCAGGTTGCGGTGGCCATGCTGCAGCACCGGCACCAGCTCCTGCGGATTGAGCTCGGCGAAGCCAGGGGCATGCTGCTCACCGCCGCCGCGCACCAGGTGCACGGGCGCGATGTCGTACTTCAGGCCCTTGAGGTTGAGCCCGATGCGCACGCGGTACGCAGCGCTCGACCGCCAGTACGAATGCAGGCACAGCGCGCCGTTGCCGGTGCTGCCGCCCGCGACCACCTCCCCTGCTGCCGCCATGCATCCCCCTCCCCGTGATGCCGCCCCAAGGCCCAGCCGCGCTCAGGGCGCGGGCTGGTGTTCGATCAACTGCTCGATGGCACCGAAGATCGTCGCACCGCCGGCATCGAACATCTCGATGCGCACGCGGTCGCCGAACGACATGAACGGCGTCTTCGGCGCCCCGTGCTCCAGCGCCTCGACGGTCCGCTTTTCGGCGAAGCATGACGCCCCCAACGAGGTGTCCTGGTTCGCGATCGTCCCCGAACCAACGATGGTTCCGGCCGAAAGCGGCCGCGTCTTCGCCGCGTGCGCGACCAGCTGTCCGAAATCGAACTGCATGTCGACACCGGCCTCCGGCGCGCCGAACCATTCCCCGTTGATGTGGGTCACCAGCGGCCGGTGCAGCTTGCTGCCGCGCCAGGCGTCGCCCAGCTCGTCGGGGGTCACGAACACCGGCGACAGCGCCGAGCGCGGCTTGGACTGCAGGAAGCCGAAGCCCTTGGCGAGTTCGCCCGGGATCAGGTTGCGCAGCGAGACGTCGTTGACCAGCCCGATGAGCTGGATGTGGCCGGCAGCCTGCTCCGGCGTGACCGCCATCGGCACGTCATCGGTGATGACGACGATCTCGGCCTCGAGGTCGATGCCGTAGTCCTCGCTCATCACCCGCACCGGGTCGCGCGGACCAAGGAAGCCGGCGCTCGTGGCCTGGTACATCAGCGGATCGGTGTAAAAGCTTTCGGGCACCTCGGCGCCACGGGCGCGGCGCACGCGCTCGACGTGTGGCAGGTAGGCGCTGCCGTCGACGAATTCGTAGGCGCGCGGCAGCGGCGCGGCCAACTGCGTCGGCTCCAGGTCGAAGGCACCGTCGGCGCTGCCGTCGTTGAGCGCATCCGACAGCGCGACCAGGCGCGGCGCGATGTTGGACCAGTCCTCGAGCGCCTGCTGCAGCGTCGTGGCGATCCCGGTGGCGCGCACCGCGCTCGACAGGTCACGCGAGACCACGACCAGGGTGCCGTCCCGCCCGCCTTCCTTCAGGGAACCAAGCTTCATCACCACTCCGCAAAAGTCACAATCCCCTGATTGTAGCGGGGCGGTGGGTGGCGTGCGGGGAGAGCATTTTTTGCCACGGATTTGCGCGGATAAACGCGGATAGGGCGAAAAGCCCACCGATGGATGGATCAATACAAGCTTGCGGTGTGCTCGCGGACACCGGGATGCTGTTGGTCAAGCCCGCTTCTGCCTTATCCGCCCTTTACCCTATCCGCGCAAATCCGTGGCTGAAAAAGCGTTTGGCTTATCCGTGCAAATCCGCCCTCATCCGCGTAGATCCGTGGCAAAGGCTCCTCAATCCTCCCCTTGGAACGCGCCCGAACGGTAGGTCAGGACCAGGGTGTCGCGATGGCCGTGGCCGTCGGGGTCGAGGGGCTGGATCGGGGTGGACTCGTGGATCACGCGGGTGTCGTCCAGGAGCAGCAGCGACCACGGCTCTTCCAGGGTGAAGCGGTGGCCGTCGGGGCCGGCGGCGTCGAAGACGCGGGTTTCGCCGCCCTTGATGCCCTTGCGACCGACCATGAAGACGGCCACGAAATCGACGCCGTCGCGGTGCGCGCCTTCCGGCGTCGGCCGGCCGATGCCGTCGCTGGTGTCGATGCGGAACTGGTGGGCTTCGACGTACCAGGGGCCGGTGGCACGCACGTCGCTGCACACCGCGCCCAGCGCCGAGAGCAGGCGCGACCACGCCGGCTGCGACGCAAGTCCGCTCGACAGCGGCTGGTACATGCGCTCCATCCCGC
This sequence comes from Luteimonas sp. A534, assembly GCF_054072805.1. NCBI lineage: Bacteria > Pseudomonadati > Pseudomonadota > Gammaproteobacteria > Lysobacterales > Lysobacteraceae > Luteimonas > Luteimonas sp. A534. Next base: position 235,106 of record NZ_JBSVRR010000003.1, on the reverse strand, counting down.
CGTGCAGGGCGTTGTAGTCCTGCGACTGCCAGTGCGCCCGGTGCGGCGCCAGTCGCGCCTGGCCATCGTCGACCACGAAGCAGGAGTGGCGGCGGTGGCGATAGCGGCCACCGTCGCGCAGGTATTCGTCCGGGGGCAACTCGTCCCAGCCGACGTCCAAGCCGGCGATCTCCGACGGCGCCAGTCCGGTGGCGCCGGCCACGGCCGCGGGCGACAGCACTGCGTAGCCGTCGTCGCGAAGCGCGGTGCGCTCCGCACCTTCGGGCGTGTACGGCGGCGGAAAGATGATGGCCATGGCGATATCCCTGGCGGCCGCGGCGACGGGTCCGGCCGCCGCCGCCGGGCACCCGGACCCGGAAAGGACGAAGCCCGCACGTGGCGGGCTTCGGGCTTTCTGGCGATGTGGCAGCCCCGGAAGGATTCGAACCTCCGAATGCCTGAGTCAGAGTCAGGTGCCTTACCGCTTGGCGACGGGGCTATGCAGCAATTGTAGCGCAGGATCGCAAAAAGCGACCCTGAATACCGCGATCAGCGCTTCGAGAACTGGGTCGCGCGGCGGGCCTTGTGGAGACCGACCTTCTTGCGCTCGACCTCGCGGGCATCGCGGGTCATGAAGCCCGCCTTGCGCAGCTCGGACTTCAGGGTCTCGTCGTACTCCACCAGCGCGCGGGCGATGCCCAGGCGGATGGCGCCGGCCTGGCCGGTGGTGCCGCCGCCGTGGGTCGTGACCTTGATATCGAAGCTTTCGGTGTTCTTGGTCAGCTCGAGCGGCTGGCGCACGATCATGCGCGCGGTCTCGCGGCCGAAGAACTCGTCGAGCGGACGGTCGTTGACGGTGATGTTGCCGGTACCGCGGCGCAGGAACACGCGGGCGGTGGAGGACTTGCGACGGCCGGTGCCGTAATTCTGGGTGATTGCCATGACTTAGATATCCAGGACTTGCGGCTGCTGGGCGGCGTGCGGGTGCTCGGAACCCTTGTAGACCTTGAGCTTGCGATACATCGCACGGCCCAGGGTGTTCTTCGGGAGCATGCCCTTGACCGAATGCTCGATGACGCGCTCGGGGTGGCGCTCAAGCGCCTGCCCCAGGGTCTCGGACTTCAGGTTGCCGATGTACCCGGTGAAGCGGTAGTACATCTTGTCGGCGAGCTTGTTGCCGGTGACGTGGATCTTCTCGGCGTTGATCACGATGATGTAATCACCGGTGTCGACGTGAGGGGTGTAGACGGGCTTGTGCTTGCCACGGAGGCGACGCGCGATCTCGGTGCTCAGGCGGCCGAGGGTCTTGCCGGCGGCGTCGACCACGAACCAGTCGCGCTGGACGGTCTCGTTCTTGGCGGTAAAGGTCTTCATCAGGAAACTCTCAGGGGTGACTGGTCGGGCTGGTTGCGCTGGCCATCGCCGGCGGAACTTCGCCTCGCGTTTTCACGTTCCGGGAACGCAAGAGGCGGAATTGTACCGGCCTGCGGCGGGCACTGCAACTTGCCTGGCTTGGCGGGGGCCAGGGGTTGCCGGGTCCTCCGCCGGCTGACCACGTGGTGGTCTTTGTGCCGGCTGCGGACCCGACAACCCCTGGCTGCAACCGCCGTCGCGGGGTTGAGCACACGCGACGCCGCGCGGCCCCGGACACCCCCCTCCCGGCGGTGCGGGCAGTTGCTCTTCCCCACGCCGCGGGACGGGTGCGCGGGCGGGGCGTACAGGTGCGCGGCGGACATAAAGACCACCACGTGGTCAGTCCGCGGAGTGCCTGTACGCCCCGCCCTCCCCGGCCCACAATGCGCGAATGGCTACCCGCACCCTTTCCCCCCTCGACCGTCTGCTGGCGGATGCGCAGAACGCGCTGGAAACCGTGGCCGGGCGGCCGCGGGCCGAGCGCCCCAATCCCGGTGCCGGCGAGCCCGAAGTGGAGCTCGACGACGCCGAGCGGCGGCACGCCGCGGGACTGATGCGGATCAACCACGTCGGTGAGGTCTGCGCGCAGGCGTTGTATGTCGGGCAGGCCACCGTGGCGCGTGATCCGGCGACGCGGGCGCACCTGCTCGAGGCGGCGCAGGAGGAAACCGACCACCTCGCCTGGTGCGACGACCGCCTGAGGGAGCTCGACAGCCGGCCGAGCATCTTCAACCCGCTCTGGTATGCAGGCAGCTATGCGATCGGGCTGCTGGCCGGGCTGCGCGGCGATGGCTGGAACCTGGGCTTCGTGGTCGAGACCGAACGCCAGGTGGAAGCCCATCTCGAGGAGCATCTGCAGACGCTGCCCGGGGCCGACCTGCGCAGCCGCGCCATCCTCGAGACGATGAAGGCCGACGAGGCGCGCCACGCCGACAACGCGGAAGCCGCTGGTGCCCGTGTGCTGCCGCAGCCGATTCCGATGCTGATGGCCACGGCGTCGAAGGTCATGAAGACCGTCGCCTACCGCCTGTAGGAGCGGCTACAGCCGCGATCATGCGCAGCGGCACTGCGCGGGGGTCGCCGCCCCGGTGCTCCACTGACCATCGCTCAGCCCGACACGAGCTTCAGCCCGACCACCCCGCCCACGATCATGGCGATGCACGCCAGCCGCGCGGGCGACGCGCTCTCGCCGAACACCAGGATGCCGAAGGCCGCCACGCCGACCGCGCCAATGCCGGTCCAGATCGCGTAGCCGGTACCGATCGGGATCACCCTGAGTGCCTGCGACAGGCACCAGAAGCTCACCACCATCGCCCCGACGGTGCCGACGCTCGGCCAAAGCCGGGTCCAGCCTTCGGTGTACTTCAGCCCGAGCGCCCAGACCACCTCGAACAGGCCCGCCACCACTAGATAGATCCACGCCATGTCTCTGTCTCCCGTCGCTGGCCGGGGGTCCGGCAGCAGCGTCGCAAAAAAAAGCGGCCCGGAGCCTTCGCTCCGGACCGCCGTCGGTCTCCGTTCCGCGGACCGTGTCCGCGCGCGGGCCGTCCCGCTGGTTCTTTCGTGGCGGGATCATCCTCCCACCAGCCCGCTCAACGCCGCCTGACCCGCGGCGGCGGGATCACTCCACCAGGTTGCGGCCGTGGAACAGCTCTTCGATCTCGCGCTTGAGCAGCGCCTCGATCTTCATGCGCTCCTTGAACGACAGGTTCCGGGCCTTTTCCTCGAACAGGTACTGGTCGAGGTCGAAGTCCTTCAGGTGCATCTTCGTGTGGAAGATATTCTCCTGGTAGACGTTGACGTCGAACATCTCGTAACGCGCCTTGATGTTCTTCGCCAGGAAGTCCTGGATCGAATTGATCTTGTGGTCGATGTAATGCTTCTTGCCCTTGATGTCGCGGGTGAAGCCGCGCACGCGGTAGTCGGCGATCACGATGTCCGACTCGAAGCTCTCGATCAGGTAGTTCAGCGCCTTCAGCGGCGAGATCACGCCGCAGGTCGCCACGTCGATGTCGGCGCGGAAGGTCGCGATGCCCGCCTGCGGATGTGTTTCCGGATAGGTGTGGACGGTGATGTGGCTCTTGTCCAGGTGCGCGACCACGGCGTCGGAGATCACGCCCTTCGCGTCCGCCTTGTCGATCACCGGCTGCTCGGAGATCAGGATCGTCACCGACGCACCCTGGGGATCGTAGTCCTGGCGCGCGATGTTGAGGATGTTGGCGCCGATGATCTCGGCGACATCCGTCAGGATCTGCGTCAGCCGGTCGGCGTTGTACTCCTCGTCGATGTACTCGATGTAGCGCTGGCGCTCGTCCTTGGAGACGGCGTAGCACACGTCGTAGATGTTGAAGCTCAGGGCCTTGGTGAGGTTGTTGAATCCCTGCAGCTTCAGGCGAGGCAGCGGTTTGACCACGTCATGCGATCCCGGTTCGGGCGGAAAGTGCGCGATTATGCGACAAAGGGGCCGGTACCGCGAGCGAAGCGGGACTTGAGTCGCCCTACGAAGGATCAACGGTTTGCCGGATGGTGCCGGACGGCCTACTCTTGCTTCATCCCCCGTTTAACTTCCTTATGACAACGAGCCCTGTGGCCATCATCAGCACACACCGACGCCCCCAGCATCCACTCATGCCGACACCGGCGACGATCGAGCGCTTCCTGGCTCACTGCCATCGGCGCCGTTACCCGCCCCGCACCGAGGTCTTCCGCCCCGGCGACCAGGCCGGGACCATGTACTACGTGGTCAGCGGCTCGGTCAGCATCATCACCGAGGAGGACGACGGTCGCGAACTGATCCTGGGCTACTTCGGCCCCGGTGAATTCGTCGGCGAGATGGGTCTCTTCATCGAATCGGACATCCGCGAAGTGGTCCTGCGCACCCGCGTGCAGACCGAGCTCGCCGAGATCAGCTACGAGCGGCTGTACCAGCTGTTCGAAGGCTCGCTCTCCGGGGACGCCACCCAGATCGTGTACTCGATCGGTGCCCAGCTGTCGCGACGCCTGCTCGACACCAGCCGCAAGGCCGGCCGCCTGGCCTTCCTCGACGTCACCGACCGCATCACCCGCACCCTGCATGACCTCACGCGTGAGCCGGAGGCCATGACCCATCCAGACGGCACCCAGCTGCGGGTGTCGCGCCAGGAGCTGGCACGGCTGGTCGGCTGCTCGCGCGAGATGGCCGGGCGCGTGCTGAAGAAGCTCCAGATCGATGGCAAGCTGCACGCCCGCGGCAAGACCATCGTCCTGTTCGGCACCCGCTGAGGGCGATGGCGGCGTTCGAGCCCAGGGGCCTGCTGCCGGACGCGGACCTGCGCAGCGCGTCGTCGATCGACGCCGACGACGTCGCCGCCCTGCTCAGCGCGCTGGGTTATCCCTGCGATACCACGGACGCCACGCGCCGCATCGCCGCGATCACCGCCAACGACCGCCAGGCCCTGGTGGTCGCCCGCTGCGGCGGCATGGTCAGCGGGCTGATCGCGCTGGACTTCATGTACTACCTGCCGCTGGACACCACCACCTGCAGGATCACCGCCCTGGTGGTGTCGCCCGACGCACAGGGTCGCGGCCTGGGCCGCCAGCTGCTGCGCGAGGCCGAACGCCGCGCCCGCGCGGCCGGCGCCGCCCGGATCGAGTTGACCAGCGGCTCGCAGCGCAGCGAGGCCCACGCGTTCTATAAAGCCTGCGGCTACGGCGACGGCACCCTGCGCTTCGTCAAGCGCCTGGGCGACGCTTGATCCAGCGCACTGCGCGCTGACACCCGCGCGCATACCCTGCCGGCCTGGGACGCCCCGCCGGCGTCAGGATCGAACCGCATGGACCTGCTCGGAAGCCATTTCCTCGTCTTCGTGGCCATCGGCCTGTGCGCACAGCTCATCGACGGCGCGCTGGGCATGGCCTATGGCCTGGTGTCGTCCTCGATCCTGCTGGCCATGGGCATGCCGCCGGCTGCGGTCAGTGCCAGCGTGCACACCGCGGAAGTGTTCACCACCGGAGTGTCCGGCGCGGCCCACGGCATGCTCGGCAACGTCGACCGCCGGCTGATGCTGCGCCTGGCGCTGCCTGGCGTGGTGGGCGGCGTGATCGGCGCCACCGTGCTCAGCCAGATCGACGGTGATGCCATCAAGCCCTGGATCCATGCCTACCTGTTCGTGCTCGCGCTGCTGATCCTGCTGCGCGCGGCGGGGCGCCGGGTGCCGCGGGGCGAAGTACGTCGCGTGGGCCTGCTCGGCTTCATCTCCGGTCTGCTTGATGCGATCGGCGGCGGTGGCTGGGGCCCGATGGCGACGTCCACCCTGCTCGCCAAGGGCGGCGAAGCACGCACCACCATCGGATCGGTGAGCGCGTCGGAATTCGCGGTCACGCTGGCGATCTCGATCACCTTCCTGCTCACCATCGGACTCGAGCACTGGCGGGTGATCGCGGGCCTGCTGGTCGGCGGCGTGATCGCGGCGCCGCTGGCGGCGCTGCTGGTGCGCCATGTGCGCGAACGCGTGGTGCTGTTCGCGGTCGGCGGGCTGGTGATGGCGATCGCCGGCGTCCAGATCGTCCGGGCGCTGGTCGCCTAGGCGCGGTCGCCGGGCAGCGGCGCACCGGCATCGATGCCGGCAGCCACGGGTTGGCCACCGCGCGCCGGGCAGCCCCAGTTGAGGATCGGCGTGCCGGCCGGCAGCTCGCGGCGGAAAAGTTCGATCGCGCCGTGCTTGGGATTGACCACCACCGGCGCACGCGCGGCGCGCAGCAGTGGCAGGTCGGCGCTTGAGTCGGAATAGGCGGCGTCGATATCGCCCCAGCCCAGTTCGCGCAGCATGCGCATCTTTTCTTCGTTGTGGCAGTGGCGGGCGGCCACCACCGCGCCCAGCCGCGGGCCGGCGATGGTGCCGACCACGGGCGCGTCCTCGTGGGCGACGAAGGCGAGGATGGCGCGTGCCAGTTCGGGCGGCGCGCCAGTGGCCACCACCACGCGGTCGCCACGCGCGCGGTGGGCGTGGAAGACCTCCAGCGCCACCGGCAGCAGCCGTGCGCGGATGTCGTCGACGTGGCCGGCGACATAGGCGTCGATCAACGCATCGAGTTCGCGCACGCGATGCAGGCCGACGGTGCCGGCCCAGACGAAGCCGGAAATGCCCACGCGCCGCGTCGGCAGGAAAGCCACCATCGGTCCGAACACCGGCGCGAGCAGCAGGGCCAGCAGGCGCCGCCACCAGCGGCGCTTGATCAGCCACGCGAAGAGGTGGCTGCCGGAATCGCCGTCGTACAGGGTGTGGTCAAAGTCGAAGACGACCAGCGGCGCGTCGTCGCGGGGCGGAGCGTATCGGGAGGCCTTCGAGGTCGCAGCTGTAGCTGCTCCTACAGGGGCGCCAGGGGCGGCCGGAGCGGCCGGAGCGGCCGGAGCATTTGTGGGAGCCGCTACAGCGGCGAACGGGTCGCCGCTCACGTCCCGAACATCCCGCGCAGCGCGATTCCCGGATCCTCCGCCCGCATGAAGGCTTCGCCGACCAGGAAGGCATCGATGCCGGCGCCGCGCAGCAGCGCCACGTCGTCCGGGGTCATGACGCCGCTCTCGGTCACCAGGCGGCGGCCCCTGGGCGTCTGGGCCTTCAGCGCCAGCGTCGTGTCCAGCAAGACATCGAAGCTGCGCAGGTCGCGGTTGTTCACGCCCAGCAGCGGCGCGCGACCATCGACCGCCGGCAGCCGCAGCGCGCGCTCAAACTCGCCGGCGTCGTGGACTTCCGCCAGCACGTCCATGCCCAGCGCCAGCGCCTGCGCCGACAGCGCGTGCAGGCGCGTATCGTCCAGGCCGGCAAGGATCAGCAGCACGCAGTCGGCGCCAAGCACGCGCGCCTCGTCGACCTGGTAGGCATCGACAATGAATTCCTTGCGCAGCACCGGCAGCGAACAGGCGGCGCGCGCCTGCTGCAGGTAGGCGTCGGAACCGTGGAAGAAGTCGACGTCGGTCAACACCGAAAGGCAGGCCGCGCCGCCCGCCTCGTAGCTGCGCGCAATGGCGGCGGGATCGAAATCGGCGCGGATCACGCCCTTCGACGGGCTGGCCTTCTTGACCTCGGCGATCACCGCGGCGTGGCCGGCGGCGATCTTCGCTTCGATCGCCGCCGCGAATCCGCGCGGCGCAGGCGCATCGGCCAGGCGCGCGGCCAGCTCGCGACGCGGCATGCGTGCGCTGCGTTCGGCGACCTCTTCGACCTTGCGGGCGAGGATGCGCGCGAGCACGTCCGGTGTCCTCGTCGCGCTCATGCCACGCTCCCGTCGGTGGCGAGCGCACGGGTCGCCGCCACGAATGCGTCCAGCTTCGCGCGCGCAGCGCCCGAGGCGATGGTTGCGCGCGCACGCTCGACGCCGCTGGCGATCGAATCCGCGACGCCGGCGACGTACAGCGCCGCGCCGGCGTTGAGCGCGACGATGCGGCCCGGCAGTCCGTCCGCATTGGTGATCGCCTCCAGCACCATCGCCTTGGATTCCGCGGCGCCGTCGACCCGCAGGTTGCGGCTGGCCGCCATCGGGATGCCGAAGTCTTCGGGATGGACTTCGTATTCGCGCACCTTCCCGTCGCGCAGTTCGCCGACGAGCGTTCCGGCGCCGAGCGAGATCTCGTCCATGCCGTCGCGGCCCCAGACCACCAGCGCGCGCTCGGCACCGAGCTCCTGCAGCACGCGCACCTGGATGCCGACCAGGTCCGGATGGAACACGCCCATCAGGATCGAGGGCGCGCCGGCCGGATTGGTCAGCGGCCCGAGGATGTTGAACAGCGTGCGTACGCCCATCTCGCGACGCACCGGGGCGACGACCTTCATCGCCGGGTGGTAGGCGGGCGCGTACATGAAGCCGATGCCCGTGCGCGCGATGGACTCGGCCACCGATTCGGGCGGAAGCTCGATCGCAACGCCCAGCGCTTCATACGCGTCCGCGCTGCCCGACGTCGACGACACGCTGCGCCCGCCGTGCTTGGCCACGCGCCCACCGGCGGCGGCGATCACGAAGCTCGAGGCGGTGGAAATGTTGAACGTGTTGGCGCCATCGCCGCCGGTGCCGACGATGTCGACCAGGTGCGTGCGGTCGGCCACCTCGACCTTGCGCGCGAGTTCGCGCATCGCGCGCGCGGCGCCGGTGATCTCGCCGACCGTCTCCTTCTTGACCCGCAGTCCGATGATGATCGCAGCCGTCATCAGCGGCGAAACCTCGCCACGCATCATCTGGCGCATGAGGTCGAACATCTCGTCCTCGAAGATCTCGCGGTGTTCGATGGCGCGCTGCAGGGCTTCCTGGGGGGTGATGGGCATCGTTTCGTTCTGGCTGCGTATCGGGGGAGGCTCAGGCCTCGAGGAAGTTCTTCAGCAGCGCGTGGCCGTGCTGGCTGAGGATCGACTCGGGGTGGAACTGCACGCCCTGCACGGGGTGCTCGCGGTGGCGCAGGCCCATGATCTCCTCGCGGCTGCCGTCGTCGTTCTCGGTCCAGGCCGTGACTTCGAGGCACCCGGGCAGGCCCGCCTGCTCCACCACCAGGGAATGGTAGCGCGTGGCCTCGAAGGCGTCTGGCAGCCCGGCGAACACACCGTTGCCGGAATGGCGGATGGGCGAGGTCTTGCCGTGCATGATGCGGCCCGCGCGCACCACGCGGCCGCCGTAGGCCTGGCCGATGGCCTGGTGGCCAAGGCAGACGCCGAGGATCGGCGTGGTCGCGCCGAGCCGCTCGATCACCTCCAGCGAGACGCCGGCCTCGTTGGGCGTGCACGGGCCGGGCGAGATCACGATATGGCTGGGCGCGCGGTGCGCGATGGCATCGACCGTCAGCGCATCGTTGCGCACCACCTCGACCTCGGCGCCGAGCACCTGCAGGTACTGCACGAGGTTGAAGGTGAAGCTGTCGTAGTTGTCGATCATCAGCAGCATGGCGGGCCTAACCATTTGATTTTGAAGGCCACCATCCTTGAAGTGGAGAAAAGTACCCCCTAACGTACCCCCATTCTCTGCGGATACGCCTCCTGATGGGCGCCAGTGACATCTAGCGTAGCGTTGCGACGCGCGCTTTGTCCCAACGAAAGCTCCTAGCGGGGAGCAGCCACAACCAAAACAGCGCGCGTTCGCGACGAGAGCCAGCCCATCCTTGACATCTACTCTCATATATGATAATTTCTTCCCACATATGACAGAAGTGCCGGCAGAAAACGACTGGAATGCAGAGGCGAGCCGGGTACTCAAATCCTTGCTAGCTCGGCATGGCTGGACTTATTCCGAGCTTGTCCGACGCCTCAACGCGGTCGGCGCTGATGAGTCCTACGCAAGTGTCGCGAACAAGATGAGCCGCGGCACCTTCAGTTTTGCCTTCTACCTCCAATGCATAGCCGCCATGGGCGACTCCACGCTAACCGTGGACGTCAAACCGGCTGGCACTCCGATAGGAAATAGCAAGTGAAGTCGAACACGGCACCTGTGACAAAGCGCAAATCCATTATTAAGGAGCGCGTCGCATCGACTGCGACCCGTTGCTCGGAAGGAGAGCGCCCCTATGTCAAGGAAGTCCGTGCCGACGCGCGAAGCATCCCATTGCCAGACGGCAGCGTTGACCTTGTTGTCACTTCTCCGCCCTATTGGCAAAAGCGTGACTATGGGTTCTCCGAACAGATTGGATTGGAAGCAACTCCTGAAGAATTTGTCGGACACCTAGTAACCGCGCTCAAGGAATGGCGTCGCTTGCTTACCCCACACGGGTCGGTTTTCCTCAATATCGGCGACAGCTACAACGGCGCTCGTTCTCTCGCGAGCGTACCGGGCCGACTAGAGATTGCGGCGTGCGATGACGGATGGAAACTCCGAAATCGCATCATTTGGTCGAAGGAAGGTGGAATGCCGGAGCCTGCCAAGAACAGGCTGGCGAACCGCCACGAATACATCCTTCACTTCACAAAGAATGTCGACTACTACTACGACTCTTTCGGATACTCGGAACGCTTCGGAAACGGTAGTACGCCGGGTGATGTCTGGTCCATTCCTCTTCGCAGGAACATGAGCAAGCACCTAGCCCCATTCCCTGAAGAGCTTGTAGAGCGCGCCGTTGTACTCGCATGTCCAGAGCAGGTCTGCATGTCCTGTGGGAAGGCTCGCCGTAGAATTGTCGAAAGGACAGCAGAACTAGACCCCTCGCGACCCCAAGCAAAGCGAGCGATGGAGCTAGCAAAGGAACACAAGCTGACATCGGCTCATATCACCGCGATTCAAGCGACCGGCATCTCTGATGCCGGCAAGGCGCTGCGCGTCCAAACGGGTACCGGCAAGAACGCGGCGAACGTAAGGCGCTTGGCGGATGAGGCCAAGAAGGCGCTTGGCGGGTACTTTCGGGAGTTCACTTTCGCTCGGAAGCGAAGCGCCGGATGGACGGACTGCGAGTGCAAGGGGCCTTACCGCCCCGGCGTGGTGCTCGACCCGTTCAAGGGGACCGGGACAACGCTTCGGGTTGCTCAATCCTTGGCGAGAAGCGCCATCGGTGTAGACTTCGCTCCAACAGACGACGAGCACGTTTGGGGAGCGAGCACCAGTCATGGGAAGCGAGGAAGGAAAGAGTGAGTTTTTCGTCACCGCGGAGGCGGCGAAATTGGCGATTGCCAAGCTGACTTCGACAAGGGTTCACCCGCATTTCTCAGGTTACTTGGCAGCAGTAGGCGCAGCCGCAGCAGAAAATCGTCGGGACAATCTTAGGGTTAATTTCCAACAGTTCTACAACGACTATTTGCTAGTAGCCGGTGCGCCTCCAGAGCGCCCGTACTTGCAGCCATTCTCCGACAAGGGTGTTGCGCAGCTTTTCAACAAGAATGTCGCAGGTTCGTACGCGCCGAGCTCGCTCCGCGCCGTTGCTCCAATCCAAGCGGTTATCGAGTTCAAGGGCAGTAGGCAGCAGGTTACGCACACTCTTAAGCCAGACCATGAGGAAATCGCCCTAGCGGCGCTCACAGGGGGTCAGCGACTTCCGGCTCACTCGCTCGCGACATTCCTCTTTCGCGACCACAAGATTCCGCGAAGCGATACGTCCGATATTCAGTCGGTTTTGCAGCTCTTTTGTGAAACGTTCGGCTATGACTTGACAGTTGAAGCAATCAAAGTGCGCTTCGACACGCTGTACCAGCTAGACCCAGATACTTTCATAGGCGTGCAATACGCCGACGCTTAGGGGCCGTATGGAAGCTAACATCCGCAAACCACGCCTCTCGCTGCAAGACTTGGGCGTTGCACATCCAGACCCAATCGCGCCGTCTGAAAGGTCGACAATGGTCTCCCTACCCGGGAAGGACCCAGTCTACGAGGCAGTAAGCAATGCCCTACTGGATGGGTACGCGGGAGTCATACTTCGAGGTCCGCCCGGAACAAGCAAGAGTTGGTACGCAAAAGAGATTGCAATGGCAATCGCGGGCGACGAGCCAAGTTCCGCATCATTTGTGCAATTTCATCCGTCATACCAGTACGAAGACTTCATCGAAGGGTGGGTGCCCAACTCTCTCGGCGGGTTTGAGTTACAACCAAAAACCTTCTTGAATGTATGCGCCGATGCTGAAGAGAATCCCGATAGAATTTTTGTTCTAGTTATCGATGAAATTAGCCGCAGTGATGCAGCGCGGGTCTTTGGTGAGGCGTTAACGTATCTGGAAACGTCGAAACGCGGAATGGAATTCAGTCTCGCGTCAGGCACCACTACTAGCGTCCCCAAGAATGTCGTCATCATCGGCACCATGAATCCTTGGGACCGAGGTGTTGACGACGTTGACGTGGCACTACTTCGTCGCTTTGCCCAAATTGAGATGGCCCCGAATGCCAACATCCTAGACGACCTGCTCACGCGTAATGGCGTTGAGCAAAAGCTGATAGATGGGGTCGTTCAGTTCTTCGCCGCATTGCAGAAGCAGGCCAACCCGATGCTCCACGTTGGGCACGCTTACTTTGCTCACGTGAATGACGCTGATTCACTCGGCCGTGTGTGGGAGTTCCAGTTGCGGCATCATTTCCGGTCCGTGTGCCGCCTCGAACCTGAGGAGCTGAAGAAGCTCGAAAGCATGTGGGGACAGCTAGTAGTACCGCTACTTTCAAACGCGCCGGCACGGGCTGGCGATGCTTCTGAAGAGGCTGCTCCTGCACCACAGGCTGTTGAGGGCCAACCGGCCTAGCGCCATGGCAGTGAAAATGTTGCCGCAAGAGGCGGGTGAGCGCGGCATACTCCAAGCGCCAGTTGGCTCTGAACGCAGGCTCGTCTTCCAGACCTCTGAATATCAAGAGGTTCCGATTCCCATCGACTTGCTGGTGGTAAATGGGCGACTAGACATCTACCCGGAACTGCTCCGGACAACGGTACTCCGCTCTTACTCTCGTGACGGAAATTTATTGTTTCAAGCTGGCGGCTGGATTGGGTTTATCCCTGTCAACGACCGTGTCGCAATCGAAGTCCGTCCTAGAGTTCCAATAGCGAATCTTGAGCGGGTGCTCTGCCTTGCAGGCAACACATCTCCGCTCGTACTTAAGGGGCACTTGCACGCGTTTGCAGGAGCTGCAGGCGGGCTGCCCGCATCGCTCATCGACATCCTAGCCGAGCGCCTCGCAGTGCTCACTGAGGCCTGCTGGAGCGAAGGTCTGCATTCCGAGTACGTTCGACGCGTTCGAGTAGGACAGAATCCGCGCGGGAGGCTACTTCCTTTTGCCACCGCAAAACATCGCATACGCACTCACGACCTGCTGTCCACCGTATCCGAGCAGTACGAGAGAACCCACGATACAGGGCCTAACCAATGTATAGCTGCGGCGCTGGACCGGCTGCACACGATTTACTCAGGAATCCGAAACAGGGCCGGGGTTCGCTCTCTGGCTTCACGACTTGGCCGGGCGCGGCAACTGCTGCTGCATGTGAGTCGCGTCAGCGAGACTACCTTTCTGTCAAACCCGCTTGTAATCGACCCTACTCGACTGCCAGCATCTCGGCCGAGCTACCCGGCAACCGTGGCTCTCGCAAAGATAGTTCTATCTGGTAGCGGGATAGACCTAAGAAGCACTAGCGGCCACATATCGTTGCCGCCGATGATGATAAGCATGGAGACGGCGTTCGAGAGCTATCTTCGTAACGTTCTTCTCGAAGGTGCGGATGGCATCTTGGTACAAGATGGAAACGCGCGACCACCCGCAGGCGCGAGCGCAAACCTGTTCCATGATGCTCCTCTCGATAGCCCGCTGAGGAAGACCCAATCAACCCCTGATATCGTCTGCTCTGCGTTAGGAGAGCCTACCGAGCGTCTCGTCATTGACGTCAAGTACAAGCCCGACACCAGTCGAGATGACCTTAATCAGGTGCTGGGCTATGCCTTGACGTACCGAAGCAACGCGGTGCTGCTTGCCTGCCCAAGAAAGAGCGCCTCATCCCCTATCGGTCTTCAGTTGCTTGGGACGGTCGGAGGAGTAAAGGTTTACCACTATTTCGTGGATCTCGGCGCCTCCGACTTGGAGCAAGAAGAGAGAGTCTTCATCACAGCAATTCGGCAGCTATTACGAGTTGAAAGCATTACAACCGATTAGTTACTGCGACCCAGAGCCGGCCCCACTGTGTCCACATCAACCCCCGATTTTGCAGAGAATCCGGGCCAAGACTGACCGATGGAACTCATCGAGCAACCTTGACCGCATGTACCGACATCCCCGGATATTGTGTCGCGGCGATGTTGCGAGCCATACCCGGAGACAACGCTGCAATTAATGCAGTGAAAACACCTGCTCCGCCGCCCGGACGGCCCATCGTGACGAGGTATGTGACCATGGTGACTCTCCGAGTATGGATTGCACTATGGTACATACCGCCTGTATCACGCCGTGCGAATCACGCCCTGCAATGGGCTATCTGAGGCGAGCTTTCTATTAATGGACCGAATGGCTTGTAACAGCGTCTCACTTGGAAGGTAGTGCGGGTCAACATCAAGCTTGTTGACGATGAAGTTGGCCAGTTCGATTTCATCCCGGGCTAGCGCACGGCAGTTGAATAGCATGTTGGCCACTCGAGCGTTTAGCAGCGCCGCGATTTCAGGACGTATTGCGTTCCGCCCAGCCCCATACTCGCCAAGATGTACGTCAGGCGCGGACGCTCCATCAGCCCCGGTGATGTCCTCTATCTTCATAAAAATACTCCGACGTCGCGCAGATGCGACCTATGAGCTATTTATCAAAAGCTCAGAGGTTGAGCATGCGTCGGACGCAGTGACAGCGAGCCATGCTGAACGCTGCGGGTCAGTGAATACCAAAATAGGACATCTATCGCCACATGAGCTGGTAGCACAAGGTTCTGCACTACCATTCTGTATGTACCTAATTATTAAAGAGCACTAGAAAGTCTAGACGGGGCTTCACCGAGCGAACCAGTTGATTGCGATGTAGGTACCACCCCTCCTTTACGAAAAGCAGGATACAAGTCCCGCAGTCGAAGCCTAATCGAGATGTAAGTACTTAACTAGCAGACCGAGCGTGTCCGTTGCTTGCTGCTTGAGAACGTAGCCGACATACGTCTTTCGCAGCGCGCCACTCGTCAGCGGTAGGAACCATTGGTCACTGTCAGGACAGTAAATCTTCGGGTCTCCGCATAGTCTTCCGGTGACTTTCCAAGCCTCTTTGATTGCGTCCTTGTACTTGTACGGGTCGTCACCACGTAGTCGCATCAAGACATGGAGATGGGTTCCTTCCCGGCCCTCCATTGTCAGCCCCAATTCTCGAAGTTGCTCCTTGCTATCTTCGATTATTGGCACCATCGGAACTCTTCCATTTCGAATCCCCTTCCGCAGCACGATTGGAGCAAGGCGCTGAAGGAACTTGCCAAATAGTTTAGTTGCTAACGCGAGGCTGACCCCGTCCGCAGAGTCAAAGGTCAGCGTAATCATGACGTTGAAGTGGCCTTGGCCTAGCCAATCCGCTAACTCCGCTTGCAATCGCGTTTGAGAGTATTTATCACTGCTGGAGACGTGTGCGTCGCCTTCCGGCTCGCCAAGCGAACTGGGTGCGCTCTTGCGCTTCGCTGCAATCGTAGGCCTACCGGCGATGCTAACCTCGCGTCTTTCGTCAACGAAACCTTCCAGACGATTCGCCCGCAGCAGTTGCCATTTTGCCCACGCCCTAACCTCTTCATGGGTGGCGATGTGGGGATTGCATGAGCCGCGTGGAGAAATCCTCTTTCGCTGCGAGAATTCGTTCATGTGCTCGTTCACTCCCCTATCCGAAGGAGAAGGGGGAAGTAGGGGAGGGAGACAAGTCATGTCATCTCCTCCGGGCCGGAGAGCCACGACCCCAGAATGAATTTTTGGAGCACTACGACCTTCTGAAGCGGGACTTCTTCAACGCACCCCATCCAGTGGTTCGGGTTGCTACCGACTCCATACGCCACCCGCTCTAGCGCATTTGCCACCTTACGGCGCATCCCCGTTTTCTTTCGCAGTGACGGCCAGCTCAATAGGCCGGATGACTCGACGCCGAACCTGTAGCGCCCCCCTGCCAGCCGGTCCAGCTCATCCATCGTGGCGTCGCGGTTCCGTCCTGTCCCGGGGTCGAGAATTCCTTTGGTCGCAGTCGGCTCCCACGATTCATTTAGAGAGAACCAGACGGCCGGCCTTTCGCACCGGGGCACCCCCTCGGTGGCAGGCAGGATGACGCCTGCTTGCACGATTTGAATTGCGCAATGACCAGTGGTGTAGTGCCAAGCGATTGAGCTGGTCACGCCTGCCCCCTCTCTGCGGAACCCACCCGGAGTGGCAAAGAGCGAAGGCTATCGATGTAGACAAATCGGCGTGTGCCGAGACGGAATGTACGGAGTTGGCCGCCAGATGCCAGCTCGTACGCCTTCGTCTTGCCGATGCCGAAAGCACGGCACGCCTTGACGAATGGTGCGTATGTAGGGGTTGGGTTGTGGTCGCCGCTCATCGTGTCCTCCTGTAGGCAGGAGGCGATGATTGCTGTTTACGGAATTCCCGCGTGAGGAGTTAAGCGAGCGATTTCTTGCCCTTAGCTCCATTGATGACCTTTGCGACGGTGGACTGGTCTAGCACACCCTCTGGGTACAGACAGTTCACGAGCGCGGTAGTCACATTGTCGAGCCGCTTTGAGAGCCGGGTGCCGTCCTCCATTTCTGCTGAGTAAAACTCTTCGAACCAATCGGCCATGCTGATGATGAAGTAGCGGCGAGCCGCATCACCCCTCCCCGGGCGCTGAAGGACGGGTGCTCTCTGCACCCAAATGTCAGCCCCCTCCGCAATCCGCGACAGAAGAACCTGCAGCTCTTCGTGAGGGAGTGGGCACACGAACGGGTACTCACGCTCGTCCGGAGAGCTTGCGAGCCACACCGTCTCAAGCTCGGACGCCAGCTTGCGGGCCGAAATGGATATCGCGTCACCCAATGTCTTACGGTGGCTGCGGGTCATAGCCTCCAAGCGCGTATGCCCGCGATGCGCCATGTGTGCTGCCTGCAAGAGGTCGGCCACTTGGTTGATTTGAGGTTCTTCGTCCGACCACTCTGCACGCCCTTGCGCGAAGTGAGCGGACACCAGCCAGCGGTGTTGCTCAAGTGCCGTCCACACCGGTGCGGAGGTAACGTTTCCGAGAATAGTTTCGTAGAACTTCAGCCGGTCCGATGTAGAAATCGCGGCGTCATCTCGAAGTTCGCCATCGGGACCTAGCGTTTCCCACAAGTAGGTGAGGTACTCCTTCTTAACCCATGGCGGAAGCGAGCGCATTGTCGGGCGGATTAGTTCCTCTTCCCAACCGCTACTTTCGTCAATGTGCGGGACGCTCATGATGCTGCGGCCTTCCGGCCATTCAGTCGGTAGCCGTCGATGAAGTTCGACCAGCTTTGCATCATATCGGTGCGCTCCTTCAGGTACTCCGCATGGTTGTACGGCCTGCGCGAAGCGTTGCGTTCTTGGTGGGCAAGCTGCCGTTCTATCAGGTCAGCCCGCCAGCCGCTCTCGTTTAGGTGGGTCGATGCCGTAGCGCGGAATCCATGCGCAGAGAACTTGCCTGCGTAACCCATACGCTCGATTCGGCGGTTCAGGGTAGTCGCCGACATCGGTCGCTTTGGGTCCCGTTGATTGCGGAACAGCAGGCCAGCGCCGCTATGAATCTGCCTGAGTTCCTCTAGAAGGGCCACGACCTGTTCGGATAGGGGAACGATGTGCTCGTGCCCCTTCTTCATCCGAGCGCCGGGGATGTGCCACTGCCGGTGAGCTAGGTCAAACTCAGACCAACTTGCACATCTCAGCTCAACTGGGCGAACGAACGTGTGCATAAGAAGTTCGAGCGCGATTCGCACATGCGGCTCGCCGGCCGACCGGTCTAGCTTGCTCAAGAATTCTGTCAGCTCTGCTTTCTTCAGCGCCTTCTTGTGCTTTGTTGGCGGCCGAACGACAACGCCCCGAAGGGCACTGGCTGGGTCCGCTTTCAGCCCCCGGGTGCGAATCGCGTAACGGAAAATCTGCGATGACCACATCTGTATGAGTGCGGCAATAGATGGTGCGGGCCGCTCCATGACCTTCGTCACGACTGATAGAAGATGCGCGGCCGTTACATCCTTGATGGGAAGGTCACCGATAGCAGGGAATACGTCGTTCTTAAGAACTGTTGCTACCTGTCCTCGGTAGTACGGCTTCCAGTTCTTGTTTGCGGCAATCCACTCCTCAGAAACGGCCTTGAACGTCGTGGCTGCCTCATGTGAGGCCAACAACTTGCCTGCTCTCCGATGCTGGGTTGGGTGGACCCCACCACTGACGAGCTGATACGCCGCAGCCCGGGCCGACCGGGCTTCCAAGAGGGACACTTCCGGATATCGACCTATGGCAAACAACTGCTCTTGGCCGTTCAAGCGGTACTTGTAGCGCCACAAGCGCGACCCGGTTGGCTGGACGAGCAAGTACAGGCCGTGACCATCTGCGAGCTTGTAACGCCTCTTAAGAGGCTTTGCGTTTCGCACCTTGGCGTCGGTCAGTGGCATAGGGGTATCCGCAAGAAAGTACCCCCAATTATACCCCCGATGTGAGCGGCTTCGGGCGAACGATGGCGAACCGGAGCGGCCACATACCCCTTGTTTTATAGGGTTTTTTTGAAGCTACCCGAACAACGTCGAACTGCAGCGAACGGCTGTGGCAGTTTTCGATCATCAGCAGCATCGGCTGCGCGCTCCGTTCGAGTGGCGGCCCGTGCCTCCCATCCCCGCATTCTCTCGCAAAAGTGCCGCGCCACGGCGTATTCACGCCGGCTGCCGCGGGACATGGCTAGCCTGTCCCGCACTCGCGCACACCGTGTCCGGTGCGGCATCCATGAGGAGGGGAGATCATCGCGTCCAGGTCACGCTTCCGATGCGCATCCGCCGCGTCTGCGCTTACCGTGGCGCTCTCCGTCGGCGCCTGCGCCGGCCCGCAGTCGGCGCTGGACCCGGCCGGCCCGTCCGCGGCCGCCATCGCCGACATCTGGTGGCTGATGTTCTGGGGCGCGCTCGCGGTCTGGCTGCTGGTGATGGCGCTGGTGACCTGGGCGCTCTACCGCGGCCGCAACACGCGCGCGCTGGCCAGGCCCGAGCGCCTGATCGTCGGCGGCGGCCTGGTGCTGCCGCCGGTCCTGCTGGCGGGCCTGCTGGTGTATGGCTCGGTCTCGAGCGCGCGCATCACCGGTTCGGCGGACCAGGTCGATGCGCGCATCGAAGTCGTGGCCGAACGCTGGCGCTGGCGCTTCCGCTACCTGGACGACAAGGGCCAGGTGGTGGCCGAATCGCTCGACGCGCTGTCGCTGCCGCGCGGGCGCATGGTCGAGTTCCATATCACCAGCAACGACGTCATCCACTCGTTCTGGATCCCGCGCCTGGGCGGCAAGATCGATGCCATCCCCGGGCGCGTGAACCACCTGCGCCTGCGCGCCGATCGCGTCGGGCCGATCCGCGGCCAGTGTGCCGAATACTGCGGAACGGGACATGCGGTGATGGCTTTCAACGTCCTGGTGCACGACGACGCGGCGCACGCGGCGTGGCTGGCCGAACGCCCGGTGGACGGGAGCGCGCCTTGAGCACTACGACGAACGACGTCGCAACCGGCGACATGGACGAACGCCTGCGCGCCCTCCACGCCACCTGGGCCACGCCGCCGGGCTGGCGCGGAACGCTGACGGCGGTCAACCACTCCACCATCGGCCTGCGCTTCATCGTCACCGGCCTGGTGTTCTTCCTGATCGGCGGCCTGCTGTCGATGTTCATCCGGCTGCAGCTGGCCTGGTTCGGCAATCAGGTGCTCGATCCGCAGCGCTACGCCGAGTTCGTGACCATGCACGGCACCACGATGATGTTCCTGTTCGCGGTGCCGGTGATGGAGGGCTTCGCGCTGTACCTGGTGCCGAAGATGATCGGCTCGCGCGACCTGCCCTTCCCGCGGCTGTCGGCCTTCGGCTACTGGTGCTATCTGTTCGGCGGGCTGTTCCTGTACTCGAGCTTCCTGTTCGACGCGGTACCGGATTCGGGCTGGTTCATGTACGTGCCGCTGACCGACTCGACCTGGTCGCCCGGCCTCAACGCCGACTTCTGGCTGATCGGCGTGACCTTCTCCGAGATCGCGGCGGTGGCGGCGGCGGTGGAGATGATCGTCGCCATCCTCATCTGCCGCGCGCCGGGCATGGACCTGCGCCGCATCCCGCTGTTCGCATGGGCGATGTTGGTCACCTCCTTCATGATCGCCTTCGGCTTCCCGCCGCTGATCCTCGCCAGCATCCTGCTGGAGATCCAGCGCGCGTTCGATTTCGTGTTCTTCGATGTCGCGCGCGGCGGCGACCCCCTGCTCTGGCAACACCTGTTCTGGCTGTTCGGCCACCCCGAGGTCTACATCATCTTCCTGCCGGCGGCGGGCGTGGTGTCGATGGTGGTGTCGACCTTCGCGCGCCGGCCGATGGTGGGCTACACCTGGGTCGTGCTTGCGCTGGTGGCAACCGGCTTCCTCAGCTTCGGGCTGTGGGTGCACCACATGTTCACCGTCGGCATCCCGCTGCTGGCGCTGGCCTTTTTCAGCGCGGCGAGCATGGCGGTGGCGATCCCGATGGGCATCCAGGTCTTCGCTTGGATCGCGACGCTGTGGGCGGGGCGTCCGTGGCTGCGCGTGCCGACGCTGTACCTGTTCGGCTTCTTCTTCGTGTTCGTGCCCGGCGGCCTGACCGGGGTGATGGTGGCGATGGTGCCCTTCGACTGGCAGGCGCACGACAGCCACTTCATCGTGGCGCACCTGCACCACGTGCTGATCGGCGGGCTGATGTTCCCGCTGTTCGCAGGCCTGTACTACTGGCTGCCGCTGGCCAGCGGACGCGAGCCGTCGGAGAGCCTCAGTCGCACCGCGTTCTGGCTGGTGTTCATCGGCTTCAACCTGACCTTCCTGCCGATGTACCTCACCGGGCTGCTGGGCATGCCGCGGCGCGCATACACCTATCTCCCCGAACTCGGCTTCCACTGGCTCAACCTGGTCTCGACGGCGGCCGGCTTCGTGCTCGCCATCGGCATGGTGGCGGTGCTGTTCGACGTGGTGCTGAGCTTCCGCCACGGGCCGCGCTGCAGGCGCAATCCCTGGCGCGCGGGCACGCTGGAATGGGCGATCGAAGCGCCGGTGCCATCGTTCAACTTCGCTTCGATCCCGCAGGTGCAGGGGCGCGATCCGCTCTGGGCCGATCCGATGCTGGCGCAGGCCAGCGCGAAGCCCGATGGATTGCTGGGCGATGCCCGCCACGGGCACCGCGAAATCCTCGGCACCGGGCTGCTCGACGCGAAGCCGGAGCAGGTCATCCGTATCTCGGGACCGACCTGGCTGCCGCTGCTCGCGGCGCTCGCGCTGGCGGTGCTGCTGGCCTGCTTCATCGCCAAGGCCTACTGGTTCGCGCTGGCCCTGGTCGTCCCGCTGCTGGCGCTGCTCTGGCGCTGGGCATGGACCACCGGCCATCCCGGTGCGCCAGCGATGCTCGAGGCCGGGCCCGGCATGACCCTGCCCAGCCACTACGCCGCACGCAATGCGCCGGGCTGGTGGGCACTGGTGATCTCGCTGTTGGTGGATGGCTCGCTTTTCGCCTCGCTGGTCTTCAGCTATTTCTATCTGTGGCTGGGCACCGAGGCCTGGCCGCCCGCAGGCCTGGGCGTGTCGTCGATGGGGGTGGCCGCGGTGGCGCTCGGCCTGCTCCTGGCCTGCGCGGCGGCGACGCGCCTGGCGGCCCGCGCGCTCCGGCGCGACGCGCGGCGCGTGGCGGCGCTGTGCTGGCTGGCCGCGGCCGCCTGCGGCATGGCCTTCGTCATCGCACACGGCTGGGCGCTGCTGCCTTCGGGCCGGCCGCAGATGCATGCCTATGCGTCCGTGGCGTGGACCCTGGCCGGCTTCCATGCCCTGCACGTGGTGATCGCCGCCCTGTTCGCCGTCTTCGTGGCCGCGCGGCTGCAGCGTGGGCTGGTCTCTGCGGCGCGCCCGCTGGAATCGCGCGTCACGGCCGGGCTATGGCGCTACACCGTCGCGCAAGGGCTGCTGGCCTGGGGCGTGCTCCACCTGTTCCCGAGGCTGACATGAAGGAGCCCTTGTCTCCGTACCGGCTGACCGGGATCGCCGCCCCCATGGCGGTCTGGGCCCTGCACCTTGTAGCCGTCTACTCGCTGCAGGGCGTGACCTGCGCCGAAGGCCTGGACCACGTCCGCTTCGCCGGCATGGAGGCGCTGGCCTGGTGGCTGTGCGGCATGACGCTCGTCGCCCTCGCCGCCCTCGCCTGGCTCGGCCTGCGTGCATGGCGCGGCTGGCGCGACGCGCCGCCGGGCAGCGACGTTCCGGCGCGCGCGGCGCGACGCCGCTTCGCGGCCGCGGTGACGGGCGCGCTCTCGCTGATGGCGATCGTCGCGGTGTGCTTCACCACCATCCCTGTCCTGCTGCTGCCGGGGTGCGCCTGACATGCGCCGCTCGCTGAAACAGCCGACGCCACCGCAGCTCACCCGCACCGTCGAAAGCCGGATGGCGATCCGCAAGCATCCGATCCATCCGATGCTGGTCGTGTTCCCCATCGCCTTCCTGTCCGTGGTGATGCCGCTGGACCTGCTGCACCTGTGGAGCGGGCTGCCGTTCTGGGCCCAGATGGGCGCCGTGCTCAATGCCGCGGGGCTGGCGATCGGACTGGTGGCGGCGGTCGTGGGCAGCGTCGACCTGCTGCTGATCCGCGTGGTGCGGCGGCATGTCTCGGCGTGGAGCCACGCGATCGCGGCGGTGATGCTGCTGGCGGTCGCCGCGGCCAACACCTGGCTGCGCTGG
Source organism: Luteimonas sp. A534 (assembly GCF_054072805.1). Lineage (NCBI taxonomy): Bacteria > Pseudomonadati > Pseudomonadota > Gammaproteobacteria > Lysobacterales > Lysobacteraceae > Luteimonas > Luteimonas sp. A534. The sequence goes on along the minus strand of NZ_JBSVRR010000003.1, from coordinate 212,409 downwards.
CCCGATCCGGTAGCCGCCGTATGGCCCTGGGGCCTGATGCTGTCGGCGGTGATGCTGGTGCTGGTGGGCGTTGCCGGCTGGCTCGGCGGCGGCCTGAGCTTCCACCACGGCATCGGCGTGGCGGGCCATGAGGGTGGAGAAGACCGGGGGCCGGACGCGCCCCCCGAGGGATGACTCCGTGCGCGACGCTGATCGTGTCCGACCCTCAGCGCTCGGCCCCGGCACTGGGCGGCGGCGGGAGGTCCCCGACGGTTTCGGGCTTGGCACCGGTGAGCCCGGCGACCGCCAGCACGATAAACAGCGGCGCCCAGCCAAGGAGCCGGTACAGCGCCGGGCCATGGCGTTCGCGTCCCTGGCCGAGTTCGTACAGCACCATGCCCATGTACAGGTGCAGCAGGACCGCGCAGGTCACCACCACCAGCTTCATCACCAGCCACGCGCCGGTCGGGCCGAACGCGATCAGCACCATGCCCGACGCCACCGCCACCAGCGCGGCCGGCGTCGCCACGCGGAAGAACACGGTGTTGGCGGCCACGTTGAAGTAGGACGCCGCGCCGTCGCGCTCACCGCGGTGGCGGGCCACGAACAGGCGCGGCAGGAAGAACAGCCCCGCGAACCAGAGGACCATCGCCGACACATGCAGGATCTTCAGCCAGAAATACACGGTGCGCCCCCGCTCGGTTCACGCCAGTGTGCACGCGTGCGTGCGAAGCGGCCGTGGTGGCGGCGGGCCTGCGTGCCGGCATGGCCACTGCGGGCGGGCCCGACGCTGGTGGTCGCGCTGTCGCTGTCGCTGGCCACCGGCCCGGCCTTCGCGCACGCCGGGCACGAACATCCCCCGACGCTGGCAACTGCGTGGACGCCGTCTGCGTGGCTGCTGGTGCCGCTGGCGGCGTGGGTGGTCCTCTATTCCGTGGGCCTGCACCGGCTGTGGGGCCGGGCCGGCATCGGCGCCGGCGTGGGCGCAAGCGGCGTCGCCTGTGCCGCGACCGGGCTTGTCGTTCTCCTGTTGTCCACCACCTGGCCGCTTGATGCGTACGGAGAGTGGTCGCTGGCGGCGCACATCGCGCAGCACATGCTGCTGATCGCGTTCGTGCCGCCGCTGCTGCTGGCCGGACAGCCCTTGGCAGTCGCCGCGCACGCGCTCTCCAGCAGGATGGCGGGGCGCGTGCATCGATGGCTCGGCGCGGCGCGCGCATGGGCCACGAATGCCCTCACTGCCGCCTCGGTGGCGCACGGAGCCGTCCTCTGGACCTGGCACCTGCCGGTCGCCACCACCGCCGCGCTCGAGAGCGATCCCGTGCACTGGGCCATGCACGGCAGCTTCCTCGCCACCGGCCTCTGGCTGTGGGCGGCGATGTGGCGGCGCATCCGCGACCCACGCGTCGGCGCCGGCGCCGGCGTGGTGGCGATGGTCGCGGTGATGATGCAGATGGGCTTTCTCGGCGCGCTGCTGACCTTTGCCCCGCGGCCGCTGTATCCGATCTATGCGGAACGCGCGCCGCAGCTAGGCCTGGACGTCATGGCCGACCAGCAGCTCGCCGGCGTGCTGATGTGGGTGCCCAGCTGCATTCCCTACCTTGCCGGCGCGATGTGGTTGCTGTGGCACGGCTTCGCGCGGCTGGCGCGGCGCGGGTCCTGACAGCCGCCGCGCAGGTGGCGACGCTGGCCCTGTCAGGGGTTCGGGCTCCCGTACCAGCTACGCAACGTGGTGTTGAGCGTCGTACCGGGCGGCAACATGCAGCTCAGATTCATGGGCCCCGTCAAGGGCTGGTCTTCAGTTGGCCACCATTGGAAAACAGAGAACCCGTTCTCCGCCACCACCCTGGACTGCGGGAGGTACAGCGGAACGGCTCCCTCCTTTTCCCAGCCGCCTACCAACGTGCAATTGATCGTGCTCGTACCGGCACCGTGATTGCGCACCAGAACCTGGAGCGCAGACGTGTCGTCCTGGTACATGAAGTCGCCGCTCAGAGAACATGTGACAAAGGCCGGAGCATCGCCCTCGTTGCCGATCGCCATGGGGCGCTTGCGGATCTGGCCGTCGAATACCGGCAGGGCAGACTGGCAGTTGCCGGTCGCGTTCTGGATGTCCATTCCGGCATCGGCATCGGCATCGCCCGCGAACAGCAGGAGCAGCGGAAATAAAGCGAGGAGTGGCGCGTGGAGTTTCATGGTCCGGTACCGCTTTCACTGAGGTAGCCTGATGTACGACGTCCCTGGTCTCAACCGGACAGCCGAGCCACGCCCCGGAGTCAGAGCCCCCCGGCCGCCTGCGCCACCGCCCGGAACAACGCGCGGCCCTTGCTCATCGTTTCTTCCCACTCCTTCACCGGGTCCGAGTCGTACACGATGCCGGCGCCGGCCTGCACGTGCAGGCGGCCGTCCTGGATCACCGCGGTGCGGATCGCGATCGCCATGTCGGCGTCGCCGTTCCAGCCGATGTAGCCGATGCTGCCGGCGTAGACGTTGCGGCGCGTCGGCTCGAGCTCGCGGATGATCTCCAGCGCGCGGATCTTGGGCGCGCCGCTGACGGTGCCTGCGGGGAACGTGGCGCGCAGCACGTCGGCATAGGACAGCCCGTCGCGCACGCGACCGGTGACCTCGCTGACGATGTGCATGACGTGGCTGTAGCGTTCGACCACGAACTGCTCGCCGACCTCGACCGTGCCGGGCTTCGCGACATGGCCGACGTCATTGCGGCCGAGGTCGACCAGCATCAGGTGCTCGGCGCGCTCCTTGGGATCAGCCAGAAGCTCCGCTTCCAGCGCGACGTCCTCGGCCGGTGTGGCGCCGCGGGGGCGCGTGCCGGCAATCGGGCGCACGGTCACTTCACCGCCCTGCATGCGCACCAGGATCTCCGGCGAGCTGCCGACCACCTGGGTGCCGCCGACGTCGAGGAAATACATGTACGGCGAGGGATTGAGCGCGCGCAGCGCGCGGTAGACATCCACCGGGCGCGCTTCGAACGGCACCGACAGGCGCTGCGACAGCACCACCTGGAACACGTCGCCGGCGGCGATGTAGTCCTTGACCTTCGCCACCGCGTCGATGAAACCCTCGCGCGTGAACCCGGAGACGAAGTCGCCTTCGACCAGCGCCGCAGGGCGCAGCGTTTCGGGATAGCCCGCGCCGGCCTGGCGCAGGCGGTGCACCAGCGCATCGAGCCGCCGCTGCGCGCGCGCCAGCGCCTGCGGTTCGGCCGGATCGGCGTGCACCACCAGGTACAGGCGGCCCTTGAGGTTGTCGAACACCGCCAGCTCGTCGCACTGCATCAGCAGGATGTCGGGCGTGCCGATGTCGTCGGGCAGCGCGCCCTGCGCGAGCCGCGGTTCGATGTAGCCGATGGTCTCGAAGCCGAACCAGCCCACCAGGCCGCCGCTGAAGCCGGGAAGCCCCTCGACCTCGGGCACCGACTGCGCTGCGCGCAGCCGCTCCACTTCGGCGAAGGGATCGGCGACCTCGCGTTCGTCCACGATCTCGCCATGCTCGCGCACCGCCAACCGATGGCCCCGGAACTCGTACACGCGCGTCGCCGGCAGGCCGATGATCGAGTAACGGCCGAAGCGCTCGCCGCCCTCGACCGACTCGAACAGGCAGCTGTGCGGGCCGTCGGCGAGCTTCAAATAGACCGACAGTGGCGTATCGAGGTCGGACAGCACCTCGCGCACCACGGGAATACGGGTATGGCCGGCGGCGGCGTGGTCTTGGAACTGTTCGGGCGTCATCGGGCCACCAGCAGCGGGCAGTCGGCAGGCAGGTGCATGCACAGCCGACCGGCAACGGCTTCGATCCGGAAGCGGGAGGACTCGACCGGTTCGCCGTCGAGATTCAACGCCAGTGGCTGGTCGGCCTCGATTTCGATCCAGGGCAGCTGCGCGCGGACGGCCACGCGGTCGAGCGCGGCGTGCCGGCCCTCGGTCATCACCGCGCCCAGCGTGGCGCCGACCTCGCCTTCAAGCGTCGGGACGATGGTGAGATCGAGCAGCCCGTCGTCGAGCTGTGCATCCGGGCACAGCGCCTGGCCGCCGCCGGCCTGCCGTCCATTGCCGATGCCCAGCGCGATGAAGTCTCCTGCCCATTCGAATCCCGGGCCGCGCGCGCGCGCGGTGAGCGGTTCGATGCGCCCCAGCTTGGCCATGCCGGTCACGAGGTAGGCCAGGCCGCCGAGCAGCTTCTTCAGGCCTTCGTCTGTCTCCAGCGTCACCTGCGTGCCGAAGCCGCCACTGACCAGATTGGCCGCCCAGTGCACGCTGCCGCCGTCGGCTTCGAGCTTCAGCAGGTCCATCCGACGCGCCGGCTGCTGCAGCACCAGCTCCAGCGCCGCCAGCGGCGTGTCCGGAATGCCCGCCGCGGATGCGAAATCGTTGGCCGTGCCCATCGGCACCAGCCCCAGGGACGGCAGCGCATCGGCCGGCTCGTCGCGATGTGCGAGCACGGCCGCGACCGTGCTCAGCGTTCCGTCGCCACCCGCCGCGATGACGCGATCTACTCCGCGTTCGATCGCCGCCGCCACTTCGCGCTCGGCGTCGCCGTCTTCCCAGGTCACGCGCACGTCCAGCGCGACGCCGCGCGCGCGCATCGCCTGGACGGCGTCGCGCAGGTCGTCGTCGCCGGCGGATTTGCCGTTGAGGACCAGCAGCCAGCGCGGCGAGTTCATCGCGATACCGTCGCCTTGACCTCTTCGCGCATGCGCGCGATCACCGCGGCGTAGTCGGGCTGGCTGAAGATCGCCGAGCCGGCCACGAATGTGTCCGCGCCCGCGGCGGCGATGGCGCCGATGTTGTCCGGCTTCACACCGCCGTCGATCTCCAGGCGGATGTCGCGCCCGCTGGCGTCGATGCGCTTGCGCACCGCGCGCAGCTTGTCGAGCGCGGAGGGAATGAAGGCCTGGCCGCCGAAGCCGGGATTGACCGACATCAGCAGCACCAGGTCGAGATCGTCGAGCACGTAGTCCAGCACGTCCACCGGCGTCGCCGGGTTCAGCACCAGGCCGGGCTGGCAGCCCGCGGCGCGGATCAGCTGGATGGTGCGGTGCACGTGCAAAGTGGCTTCGGGATGGAAGCTGATCAGCGTCGCGCCGGCCTCGGCGAAGTCGCCGACGATGCGGTCCACCGGCGACACCATCAGGTGCACGTCGATCGGCGCGGTCACCCCGTGCTTCCGCAGCGCCGAGCACACCAGCGGCCCGATCGTGAGGTTGGGCACGTAATGGTTGTCCATCACGTCGAAGTGCACCCAGTCGGCGCCGGCGGCGAGCACGTTGTCGACCTCTTCGCCGAGGCGTGCGAAGTCCGCCGAGAGGATGGAGGGGGCGATGACGGTGGGCAGCATGGCGGTGCTCGTGGCGACGATGGGGAGTGCATGCCGGCCCGGCGCGAAGCCGCGGGCGGCGCTGCGGGGATCGATTCTACCGGCCGCCGCGCTGCTTCCGGATCCGGTCGTAGGCGCGGTTGACCTCGGCGGCGCGCTGCTGGGCCTGCTCGAGCAGTTCGGGCGCGGCGCCGGTCATGCGGTCGGGGTGGTACTGGGCCATCAGCCGGCGGTAGGCGAGGTCGATCTCGGTGTCGCTGGCGTCGTTGTCCACGCCCAGCACGTCGTAGGCATCGTGCGCCGGGCGCCGGAACCAGTCGCTGTCGAAGGCATGCCCGATCAACAGGCCGATGAGACCGCCGGCCGGGTGGCGCATCAGCAGCCAGCCGGCAATGAACCCGAGGAGTTTCCCGTACCAGCGCTTCATGCGCGTGATTCTACCGTCCGGTGAGCACGCACGCGCCACGCATCGCTACAATGCCCCCCCGACGGCTGCGATACGACCCATGGCAACGACCCTGATCGAAGCCCGCCTGCCCGGCCTCGAACTGCTCCACCGCGGCAAGGTCCGCGACGTGTACGCGCTCCCTCCCGGCTCCGGGCCGGAGGCGTTCGGCCCGCTGCTGCTGATGGTCGCCACCGACCGCCTCAGCGCCTTCGACGTGGTGCTCCCCGACCCGATTCCCGGCAAGGGCGAGATGCTCTGCCAGGTGTCGAACTTCTGGTTCGACATGACCGAGCACCTGGTGCGCAACCACCTCACGGGCATCGACGTGGCCTCGGTGCTGCCGGCCGGCGTCGATCCCGACGCCTACCGCCTGCGCTCCGTCGTCACCCGCCGGCTGAAGCCGGTGCCGGTCGAGGCCATCGCGCGCGGCTATCTGATTGGCAGCGGCTGGAAGGACTACCAGCGCACCGGGCGCGTCAGCGGCATCGCGCTGCCCGACGGCCTGCGCCAGGCCGAGAAGCTGCCGCAGCCGATCTTCACGCCCTCGACCAAGGCCGCCGCCGGCGACCACGACGAGAACATCGACTTCGACACCATGGTGCGCACCATCGGCGCCGAGCTCGCCGAGCAGGTGCGCGACGCCACCCTGCGCCTGTACGCGTTCGCGGCCGACTACGCCGCCGAGCGCGGCATCATCCTCGCCGACACCAAGTTCGAGTTCGGCACCGATGCCGATGGCCGCCTGTACGTCATGGACGAAATGCTCACGCCGGACTCGTCGCGCTACTGGCCTGCCGACGGGTACGAGGTGGGCACCAGCCCGCCGAGCTACGACAAGCAGTTCGTGCGCGACTACCTTGAAACGCAGGACTGGGACAAGACCGCGCCCGGCCCGAGCCTGCCCGCGAACGTCATCGATCGCACGCGGGCGAAGTACGCCGAAGCCCTGCAGCGCCTCGCCGGCATCAGCATCGACGATGACACCGCCGCGGGCAGCGAAGTCCGCTCGGGCAGCGCGGGCGCTAGCCGGGGCTGAGTCCGGCGCCGTGCAGCGCGTCGCGGATCGCCGCACGCGCCGCGTCGAGGGCGTCGTCGGCCGCGGGCACGACCCGCGCGCGCCGGTCCAGGGTGCGCTCCAGGCCCAGCGCCACCAGCAGCGCGTGCGCATCGCGCAGGGCGGATGCCGCATCGCCATCGAGCAGGCCGGCACCGCGGCAGGCGTCGATCAGGGCCGGCGTCGAACGCGGGCCGAGCAGTTCCGGATGTGAGGCCGCACCACCCAGCACCAAGGCCTGCAGCAGGAACTCCAGGTCGACCAGGCCGCCTTCGCCCTGCTTGAGATCGAACAGGCCGTCGCGGCCGCGGTCGAGTTCGGCGCGCATGCGCGCGCGCATTCCCGAAACGTCGGCGGCCAGCGCGACCGGATCGCGGGGACGCCCCAAGGCTGCCGCGCGCACGCGTTCGAATGCGGCGTGCAGCGACGCGTCGCCCGCCACGCAGCGCGCGCGCACCAGCGCCTGGTGTTCCCAGGTCCATGCGCGCTCGCGCTGGTAGGCGTCGTAGGCCGCCAGCGACGACACCAGCAGTCCGCTGCCACCATCCGGGCGCAGGCGGACGTCGACCTCGTACAGTTGCCCGGCGCCGGTGGGGGTGCCGAGCAGGAGCACGATCTTCTGCGCCAGGCGCGCGAACCAGCGCTGTGCCTCCAGCGGTCGCGGGCCGTCCGACTGCGCATCGGCCGACGCGTCATACAGGAACACCAGGTCGAGGTCGGAGCCGACCCCGAGCTCTTCGCCACCGAGGCTGCCGTAGCCGATCGCGGCGAAGGGCGCGTCGGGCACCGTCCCGTGGGCGGCGCGCATTTCGCGTTGTGCCAGCTCGACCACGGTGGCGACCACGGCATCGGCCAGCCAGGCCAGCTGGCGGGCGCTGTCGACCGCGGGCATGCGCCCATCGAGCGTGGCCAGGGCGATGCGGAAGCTCAGCGCCTGGCGGGTTTCATTGAGCGTGAACAGCGCGCCCTCGAGATCGTCGCGAGACAGCACCGCGGCGCAGGCGGCGTCGACCTGCCCGCGCCCGGGCATCGGTCCCTCGACGCGCGCATCGAGCAGCTCGTCGAGCAGCAGCGGGTGCGCCGCGACGCGCTCGGCGAGGAAGGCGCTACGCGTGACCAGGCCGATCAGCCGCGACAGCGCCGCGGGCTGCTCATCGAGCAGGGCCAGGTAGCTGGCCCGGCGCAGGATGTTGTGCAGCAGCGCCAGCAGGCGGCGAATCGCCTGCAGCGGACGGTCGGCCGGCACGCTGGCCTGCAGCATCACCGGCATCACCCGGTCCAGGCGCGCGCGCGCGGCGTCGGACAGCTCGCGCACGCTGGGCGACCGCGCGAAGTCGCGCAGCGCGGCGTCGACCTCGGCTGGATCCCCGAAGCCGGCCGCGGCGAGCACGCCGGCATCGCCGCCCTCGGGCAGGGCGCGCCAGTAGCCTGCAAGGTCACCGCTGACCGCGCCGCGCGATTCGTCGCGGTGCGACAGCAGGGCGTCGAACTCCGCGGCAACAAGCGCGCGACGCCGCGTGACGTCGGCGACCAGCGCAGGCCAGTCGGGATAGCCCAGGCCGTCGGCGATGCGCAGCCGGTCCAGCGGATCGTCGGGCAGGACATGGGTCTGCGCGTCACGCAGCATCTGCAGGCGGTTTTCCACCCGGCGCAGGAACAGATAGGCCTCGGCGAGATCGCGCGCGGCGTCCGGCTCCACCTGCCGCGCCGCGCGCAGGGCATCGAGCATCGGCAGCAGCCGGCGGCCGCGCAGCGCGGCTTCGCGGCCGCCGCGGATCAGCTGCAGCACCTGCACCAGGAATTCGATCTCGCGGATGCCGCCGGAGCCGCGCTTGACGTCGTCGGCCAGCTCCTTGCGCGCGACCTCGGCCTCGATCGCCGACTTCATCTCGCGCAGGCCGGCCAGCGCGCCATAGTCGAAGTAGCGGCGGTAGACGAAGGGGCGCAGCGCTACGAGAAAGCGCTCGCCGGCGTCGAGGTCGCCGGCCACCGGCCGCGCCTTCTGCCAGGCATAGCGCTCCCAGTCGCGGCCCTCGCGCTGGAAGTACTGCTCCATCGCCGCGAAGCTGAGCGCCACGCGCCCGGCATTGCCGAACGGTCGCAGGCGCAGGTCGACGCGATGGCAGAAGCCGTCGACGGTGGGTTCGTCGAGCAGCTTCGCCAGCGCACGTCCCAGGCGCGCGAAGTACTCCTCGGCGGCCAGCGGGCGCGGGCCATCGCTCTCGCCGGCCTCGGCGTAGGCATAGACCAGGTCGACGTCAGAGCTGAAGTTGAGCTCGCCACCGCCGAGCTTGCCCAGGGCGAACACCACCAGGCGGACCGGGGTTCCTTCGCTGTCGCGGACCACGCCGTGGCGGCGGATGAATTCACCCTCAAGCGCCTCCAGTCCCAGCTGCAGGCACTCCTCGGCAAGACGGGTGCTGCCCGCAAGGGTGTCGGCGACATCGTCGAGCCCGTTCACGTCGCGCCAGACCAGCCGCGCCGAGGCCGCCATGCGGTACCTGCGCAGCAGCGCGGGCCAGGTGTCGGGCGCATCCGGGTCCAGCAGGGGCAGGGGAACCTGCGCCACCGGATCGGCCAGCAGCGCTTCCAAGGTGGACGGCCGGCGGATGAACACGTCCAGCGCGAAATCGCTGGCGCCGGCCACGCGACGCAGCGGTTCGCTCCCGCGTTCGGCCAGTCCTGGCGGCAGTCGCGCGAACGCACGCGCAACGTGAGCGCTCAGGGCCAGGGACGGGGCGCGGGCGGCAACGGTGGAGGGATCCATCCGGGGGATTGTGGCACCCCGCCCTCCCGGTCGCCGCGCACTTGGCCGAGCAGGATGGTCTGCCGCGTTCCTGCCAAGAGCATGCCGACACCGGGACGCGCCGGGACGGGGGGGTCGCTTGAAGCTGGCATTCGATATCGGCATGTACGACGGCGCGGATACGGACTATCTGCTGCGATCGGGTTTCCGGGTCGTCGCCATCGAGGCCCAGCCCGGCCTCTGCAGCCAGGCGGAAACGCGGTTCGCGGAGGAAATCGGGGAAGGCCGACTGACGGTCGCCAACGTCGCCATCGCAGGCAGGGAGGGGGTGGCCGATCTCGCCCTGTGCAGCGACGACATCGGCTCGAGCTCGATCGTCGCCGGGAAGCTGGGCGGCCTGCGCCACGGCGGCACGCTGCGGGTCGCCGCGACGACGATCCTGTCGTTGATCTCGAGGCACGGCACGCCGGACTTCATGAAGATCGACATCGAGGGCGCCGACCGGCACTGCATCCTGCCGCTGACGCCCGACGTCGCGCCGCGCTACCTCTCGTTCGAGGTCGACGAGGACGTGGCCGAACTGGTTGATCACACGGCCGCGATCGGCTACACGAAGTTCAAGCTGATCGGGCAGACCAGCTTCCTGGAAATAAGCCGCGAACGCGGTGTCGGCTACCGGGCCCGCAACCGCGTGATGAAGTGGCTCGGCTACGGCGAGCCCGGCCTGGCGCGGCGCAGCGGCCAGTGGTTCCCCCTGATGCACAGCAGTGGCCCCGGGCCGTGGGAGAGCGACGGCGACTGGTATTCCGCCGCAGTCCTGCTCGACAGATGGACGCGAAGCAGTGCAATGAATGGCCGCCAAGGCTGGTACGACGTTCACGCGATGCGTTGACCAGGCGAAAAAAAGCCCGGAACGGCGGACCGTTCCGGGCTTTGCTCCCTCCCCCACGTCGGGTGCGCAGTGATCGTGAAGGAAACGTTATCCAAAGTGCACGCTGCAGCGCAAAACGAAACCGGCGAGTACAGGAACTGTCAAGTGCTGGTGGCCGCCTTGCGGCCGAAGTCGCGGAGCATTTCGCGCGCTGCATTTCGACCCGGCAATCCAGTGACGCCGCCACCGGGGTGCGTGCCGGAACCGCAGAGGTACAGGGCTTTCAGCGCGCCGCGGTAATTTCCCTGGCCCAGCAGCGGCCGGGCGGAGAACAGCTGGTCGAGCCCCAGCGAGCCGTGGAAGATGTCGCCGCCGACCAGGCCGAAGCGGCGCTCCAGGTCCAGCGGCGTCAGTGCTTCGTAGCCGAGCACGCTGGCGCGGAAGTTGGGGGCGACCGTGTCGACGGTATCGATCATCAGGCCGGCAACGGTGTCGCGGTGCGCGTCCCAGCCCCCGTCGACGTCCGGATTCACGTGCTGGCAGAACAGGCTGGCGACGTGCTGTCCCGGCGGCGCCAGGGTGTCGTCGAGCGTCGAGGAAATTACCAGCTCGACGATCGGCGCGCGCGACCAGCCGGCGTTGTGTTCCTTCGACTTCGCATCGAAGTAGGCCTGCTCGAAATAGCGCAGCGAGTGGCCGACCAGGATGCCGCTCTGGTGGTGCGGCTGCAGCGCGGTGCCCGGCGCGGCCGTGAAGTCCGGCAGCTCCGACAGCGCCACGTTCATGCGGAAGGTGCCGGACCCGCAGCGGTAGCGCTCGATGCGCCGCGCGGTGTCGTCGTCGAGGTGTTCCCGCGGCACCAGCTTCGTGTACAGCAACTTGGGATTGAGATTGCTCGCCACCGCGGCCGCGCGCAGCTCGCGGCCGTCGGCCAGCGCGACGCCCACGGCGCGGCCACCCTCCACCAGCACACGCGCGACCTCGACGTCGGTTTCGATGGCGACGCCGCGCGCGGCGCATTCAGCGGCCATGGCCTGCGTGATCGCGCCCATGCCGCCGATGGCGTGCCCCCAGGCGCCTTGCTTGCCGTTCACCTCGCCGAAGACGTGGTGCAGCAGCACGTAGGCCGACCCCGGCGTGTAGGGACTGGCGAAGTTGCCGACCACCGAGTCCCAGCCCAGCGCTGCCTTCAGCGGCTCGGACTCGAACCAGTGGTCGAGCAGTTCGCCCGCCGACTTGGTGAACAGGTCCAGGAGGTCGCGGCGGCCGCGCATGTCGAGGCGGCCCAGGCGCCGCGCCACCGACGCCGACGCCAGCCAGTCGGCGAGCACGAAGCCATCGGACACGTTCGGCGGCGTCAGCTGCATCAGTTCGCGCAGCACCACGACCACGCGTTCGAGCATCGCGAAGTAGTCGGGCAGCCGCGCGGCGTCTCGGGCCGACCACTTCGCCACTTCGGCCGTGCCGTGCTCGCCACCGAGGCGGAAAGCGCGGCCGTCGGGCAGCGGCAGGAAGTTCGAATACGGCCGTTCCACCACGCACAGGCCATGCTGCGCCAGGCGCAGGTCGGCGATCACCTGCGGGTTGAGCAGGCTCACGGTGTAGCTCGCCACCGAGTTGCGGAAACCGGGGTGGAACTCCTCGGTGACGGCGGCCCCGCCGACGATGCCCCGGCGCTCGAGCACCCGGACCTTCAGGCCGGCGCCCGCCAGGTAGGCCGCACACACCAGACCGTTGTGGCCGCCGCCGATGATGAGGACGTCGTCGCGCGCGGCCATGGCGTCAGCCCCGGGCAGACCCGGCACGCGACTGCAGCAGCGCCTCGACCTCATCGGCCAGGCGTGCCGCGGCATCCGGCCGTCCGAGCCGCGCGGCGGAATGGGCGGCCGCAGCCAAGGCCGTCGGATCGGTGAACAGCGCATCCAGCCGCGCCGCCAGCGCGGGCGCGGTGAACCCGCCGGCGTCCTCGGCCATGCACCAGCCGGCGCCCAGACGCTCCAGCGCTTCGGCATTGCCGCGCTGCTCGTCGCGCGAACCGCCCTGCGGGATCGGCACCACGATCGCCGGGCGCCCCACCACCAGCAGGTCGGCGATGGTGGTCGCGCCGGCACGGGTCACGACCAGGTGTGCGTCGCGCAGCCGCGCGGACATATCGTCGAAGAAGGGTTGGAGGTCGACCGCGATGCCTGCATCCCGCAGCTGCGCGGCCACCGCATCGGCATCGTCGCCGCGGTATTGCAGCGACACGCGCAGCCGCGCGCGCAGTGCGGCGGGCAGCGCCAGCAGCGCCGGCGGCACCACGCGTCCGAACACCGCCGCGCCCTGGCTGCCGCCGACCACCAGCAGATGCAGCGGCGCATCGCCGGTCAGCGGCGGATACGGCGCCCGCGCGGCTTCGAGGATCGTCGCCCGCACCGGATTGCCGGTCTCGACCAGCTTGCCGCGCGCGCCGACGTCCACCCCGCCGATGTCACCGAACGAGGTCGCCACACGGTCGGCGAAGCGCAGCAGCTGCCGGTTGGCCATGCTCAGCCGCGTGCCCTGTTCGTGCAGCAGCAGCGGCAGGCCCAGGCTGCGCCCCGCCATCACTGGCGCAAAGCTCGGATAGCCGCCAAAACCCGCGACCAGTGCCACGCCACGCCGCTTCATGTCCGCGCGCGCGATCGCCGCGGCCCGCGTGATCACCGCCGCGGCAGCGAGCTTGCCGCCGAGGCCGCCCGCCAGGCTGCGCGCCGGCAGCACCAGGTGCGGCAGGCCGGCAAGTGCCTGCGTGAACTGCGCGCCGCGGCGCTCGGTATAGATGACCACGCCGTGGCCGCGCGCCTGCAGCTCGCGCGCCAGCGCCTCGGCCGGGAACAGGTGGCCGCCGGTACCGCCGGCGGCGAGGCCCACCGTCCCACGCACGCGTCCGACGCCCGTGTTCAATGCGCGACCTCGGCCGTCTTGCCGCGCAGCTTCCCGACCAGGGCGACCGCGCCCAGCACCAGCGCGCCCACCACCAGGCCCACCATCAGGCTGGCCAGCATGTCGGCGAGGAACGCGGGCACGCCCGCGCCCTCCATCACTTCAAGCACATGGTGCAGGACATCGATGTTGTGCACGAAGATCCCCCCGCCCACCAGGAACATCGCGATGGTGCCGACAATGCCGAGCGTCTTCATCAGCCATGGGGCCGCGTAGACAAGTCCCCGGCCCAGGGCCGGCACCACAACGCCCCGCTTCTGGGCCATCCACAGGCCCGCATCGTCCATTTTCACGATCGCCGCCACCAGGCCGTACACGCCGATGGTCACCCCCAGCGCGATCACCGAAAGCGTGGTGGCGCGGGTCAGCAGCGGCTCGGCGGCGACCACCGCCAGCGACAGCACGATGATTTCGGCGGACAGGATGAAATCGGTGCGCACCGCGCCCCGGATCTTCGTCTTCTCGAGTTCCTCCGGGGTTTCGCCCGATTCCAGCACGGCCTTCGCCCGCGCCTCCGGATCCGGCTTCGCTTCGCGATGGAACAGCTTGTGCACCACCTTTTCAAAGCCTTCGTAGCAGAGGTAGGCGCCGCCCACCATCATCAAGGGCACCACCAGCACCGGCGCAAGCCAGCTGATCAGGAGGGCCGCCGGCACCAGGATCAGCTTGTTGACCAGCGAGCCCTTGAAGACCGACCAGACCACCGGCAGCTCGCGGTGCGCCTTCACGCCGGCCACCTGCTGGGCATTGAGGGCGAGGTCGTCACCCAGGACGCCCGCGGTCTTCTTCGCCGCCACCTTGGTCAGGATCGAGACGTCATCGAGAAGCGTGGCGATGTCGTCGAGGAGGGTGAGCAGGGAGGCACCAGCCATGCGGGTTCCGGGGATTCGGGCAGGACGCGGATTGTCGCACCGCCCGGACCGGCCCCGCATGACGGCCCCTCACCCCGGGGACGCCCCGATTGCGACCAGGCGACGGCCCCTGCTACCGTCGCCCGCTTCACACGTCTCCGGGAGGGGAGTCGCGTGGCCGAAAAGGAAATCACCCAGCTGCTGGTGCGTGCCCGGAGTGGCGAGCCCGAACTCATGGGCGAAGTATTCAAGGCGCTGTATCCCGAACTCATGCGCATGGCGCGCTCGCGGCTGCGCGGGCGGGACGCCACCATGACGCCCACCGTGCTGGTCCACGAACTGTTCCTGCGCGTGACCGCGTCGGAACAGCTGAGCCTGGTCGACCGCCGCCATTTCTTCGCGGCCGCGGCGCAGGCGCTGCGCTGGATCATGGTGGAAGAGGCGCGCAGGCACCTGTCGCAGAAGCGGGGCGGCGGCGCCATCCACATCGAACTCGACGAAGACCTGTCCCCGGCCGCGCCCGCGGGCAGCGCCGATACCGGCGTGCTTGCCCTGCACGAAGGCCTCGACGCGCTGGGAGAAATCAGCCCGCAGCGCCGCCAGGTGGTCGAGCTGCGCTACTTCGCGGGCCTGGAGTTCAAGGAGGTCGCCGAGCTGCTGGAGATCTCCGAGCGCACGGCCCAGCGTGAGTGGGAGCGCGCGCGCGCCTTCCTGCTCGCGATGCTCGACGGGGACGCGGATGGACCATGAACAGCTCGCCCAGTGGCAGGCGGCCGACATCGCCTTCGACCGCTGGCTGGACCTGCCCGCATCGGGACGCGACGACTGGCTGGCGGCGCAGGACCTGACGCCGCCCGTGCGACGCCGGCTCGAGCAGCTCATTGCCGCCCACGAGCGCCCGCGCGCGGCACTGGCTCCCGACGGCAGCAACCTCGCGGGCTGCCAGCTCGGCGACTGGACGCTGGACAGCGAACTCGGCCGCGGCGGCATGGCCGTGGTCTACCGCGCCTGGCGTGAGCAGGGCGTGGCGCGCCAGCAGGCCGCGGTCAAGATCCTGACCCTGGGCGCGCTCGGCGCGATCGGGCGCGAGCGCTTCCGGCGCGAGGCCGAGATCCTGGCGCGCCTGAACCACCCCAACGTCACCGCACTGGTCGATTCCGGGGTGGCCGAAGACGGCACGTTCTGGCTGGCGATGCCGCTGGTCGACGGCGAACGCATCGATCACTGGTGCGACGCGAAGGCGCTGGATGCGCGGGCGATCGTGCGGCTCCACCTGCAGGTTTGCGGCGCGGTGGCGTATGCGCATCGCAACCTCGTGATCCATCGCGACCTCAAGCCTTCCAACGTGCTGGTGGATGCGGACGGCCAGGTGCGGCTGCTCGATTTCGGCATCGGCCAGTTCACCGATGTGGAGAGCGAGCGCACGCACACGATGTGGCGCGCGCTGACGCCCGGTTACGCCGCCCCGGAACAGCTGCGCGGCGATCCGCCCAGCACCGCCATCGACATCTACGGCCTGGGTGCCCTGCTGCACCGGCTGCTGACCGGCCGGACGCCGCAGGGAACGACCGGAGGCGCCGATACGACGCGCCCCTCGCTGCTGGTGCGCGCGACCGACGATGCCTACCACCGCCACTACCTGCCGCTGAAGACCGACCTGGACCGGGTGCTGCTCAAGGCGCTCGCCGAGGAGCCGGAGCAGCGCTACGCCACGGCGGAGGCCCTGGCCGACGACCTGCGTCGTTGGCTCGACGGGCGGCCGGTGATGGCGCAGAAACCGGGCCTGGGCTATCGCGCGCGGAAGTTCGTGGGGCGCAACCGGGTGGGCGTGGCGGCGGCGGTGCTGCTGGCGGCCAGCCTGGCCGGCGGCATCGGGGCCACGCTGTGGCAGGCCCGGGAAACGCAGCGGGAAGCGGAGAACGCCAGGATCCAGGCGCAGCGGGCAACGCGCGTGCGCGACTTCCTGCAGCGCGTGTTCGAGTCCACCGAGCCGGCAGCGGGCGGCGTGCCGGATGCGCTGGAGCTGCTGGACGAAGGCGCGCGCCGCGCACGGGCCGACGTGCTAAGCACCGACCCGCTGGCCGCCGCCGACATCCTGATGCTCACCGGCCGGGCGCGCCTGGCGCTGAGCGAGCACGACGACGCCCGTGCGGACCTGGAGCAGGCACGCGCACTGTTCGCCGCCACCGCGCCCGAAGCCTACCGGGAACGCGCCGACATCGAGGGCGAACTGGCCCAGGTGGCGCGCGTGCGCGGTGAAGTCGACGCCGCGCTGCTCCATTCCCGTGCAGCCATGGCGCTCGGGGAACGTGCGCTCGCAGAACACGGCGACCCCGAAACGCTGCTTGCTGCCAAGGTCAGCCTGGGCATGACCCTGTTCGCCAGCGACCCGCAGGCCGCGAAGATCCTGTTCGAAGAAGTCCTCGCTGCCCTGCCGTCGCATGGCCTGCAGGACACCGTGCTGCACATCACCGCACTCGATGGCCTGGGGGTCACGCTCGGCGTCACCGATCCGGAGGACACGCGGCGGGTGCTCGAAGTGGCCGAAGAACAGATTCGCCTGTCGCGACGCATCGACGGTCCCGAAAGCGGCCATTACGCGACCACGCTGTCGGACATGGTCCCGGACCTGGGCCGGGCGGGCGACCATGTGCGCGCGGAGCAGGTCGCATTCGAGGCGGCCGCGATCGCGGATCGCGCGTACACGAAGCCGCACTCGGGAAGGGCCCGCGTGCACTGCCAGCTGGCCGCCCATCTCCAGTGGCGCGGACGCTATGCGGAAGCCGTGGAGCATTTCGCGATCGCCAACGACATTGCCAGGCAGCTCCAGCTCAGCGACCTGCACGTGCAGGCCTGCTTCCTGTTCGGGGCGTATTCCCGCGCCGTCACGGGGGACTACCAGGGCGCGCTGGAAGACGTGCAGCGCAGCTGGGAGATCGTCGGGCAGCACGACTACCGCCAATCACCCATGGGATACGCGACCTGCGGCACGCAGGCGGCGATCGAGCTGCGTCTAGGCAATCTCCGCGGCGCGGAATCCACGCTGGCCGCCTGTCCCACCGCCGAAGGTGACGTCTCGCAGCTGCAGCATGCCCAGGCCCGCGCGGAGCTGCACCGCGCCCTCGGCAGATTGGATGAAGCCGCGGCCCTTGCGACCGAAGTCCGCAAGACCAGGCCGCCAGAGGCCGGTGATCGCTACTGGATGCGGCCCTGGATGCTGTCCGTACTGCTCGCCCATCAGCGCGGCCAAGCGGACGCAGTGGCTTCGCTGACCGCCGAGCTCGGGGAACACGCCACCACGCCGCCGCTGTCGCATTGCCTCGCGCAGCCGAACGAAACCAGCTGCCTCGCCCTTCCCTGACCAAAAAGAAGAAGGCCCGCGCGAGGCGGGCCTTCCAGTGTTGCAGTCTCGTGCGAGACAGGCGGATCAGAAGCCCATGCCGCCCATGTCGCCCATGCCACCGCCGCCGCCCATGGCGGGCTCGTCCTTCTTCGGCAGCTCGGCCACCATCGCTTCGGTCGTGATCATCAGACCGGCGATCGAGGCCGCGTTCTGCAGCGCGGTGCGGGTGACCTTGGTCGGGTCGAGGATGCCGAACTCGACCATGTCGCCGAACTCGCCGTTGGCGGCGTTGTAGCCGTAGTTGCCCTTGCCGTCCTTGACCTTGTTGACGATGACCGACGGCTCTTCACCCGCGTTGGCCACGATCTCGCGCAGCGGCGCTTCCATGGCGCGCAGGGCGATCACGATGCCGTGGTTCTGGTCTTCGTTGGCGCCCTTCAGGCCTTCGACGGCGGTCTTGGCGCGCAGCAGCGCGACGCCGCCACCCGGGACCACGCCCTCTTCGACGGCTGCGCGCGTGGCGTGCAGGGCGTCTTCGACGCGGGCCTTCTTTTCCTTCATTTCGATCTCGGTCGAGGCACCGACCTTGATCACCGCAACGCCGCCGGCCAGCTTGGCCACGCGCTCCTGCAGCTTTTCCTTGTCGTAGTCCGAGGAGGTCTCCTCGATCTGCGCCTTGATCTGCTTGATGCGGCCTTCGATGTCGGTGCTCTCGCCGGCGCCGTCGATGATCGTGGTGTTCTCCTTCGAGACCTGGATCTTCTTGGCGCGGCCGAGGTCGTTGATGGTCGCCTTCTCGAGGGAGAGGCCGACTTCCTCGGAGATCACGGTGCCACCGGTGAGGATGGCCATGTCTTCCAGCATCGCCTTGCGACGGTCGCCGAAGCCCGGCGCCTTGACGGCCACGACCTTGACGATGCCGCGGATGGTGTTGACGACCAGCGTGGCCAGGGCCTCGCCCTCGACTTCCTCGGCGACGATCAGCAGCGGCTTGCCCGACTTGGCCACGCCTTCCAGCACGGGCAGCAGGTCGCGGACGTTCGAGATCTTCTTGTCGTGCAGCAGGATGAAGGGATCATCCAGCTCGGCCGACATCGACTGCTGGTTGTTGATGAAGTACGGCGACAGGTAGCCGCGGTCGAACTGCATGCCTTCGACCACGTCGAGCTCGTTGTCCAGGCCCGAGCCCTCTTCAACGGTGATCACGCCTTCCTTGCCGACCTTGTCCATCGCCTGGGCGATGAGGTCGCCGATGTTGGCGTCGGAGTTGGCCGAGATGGTGCCGACCTGGGCAATTTCCTTCGACGTCGACGACGGCTTGCTGATCTTCTTCAGCTCGGCCACGGCGGCGATCACGGCCTGGTCGATGCCGCGCTTGAGGTCCATCGGGTTCATGCCGGCGGCGACCGCCTTCATGCCCTCGTGGATGAAGGCCTGGGCGAGCACGGTGGCGGTGGTGGTGCCGTCACCGGCGTTGTCGGAGGTGCGCGAGGCGACTTCCTTCACCATCTGCGCGCCCATGTTCTCGAACTTGTCGGCCAGCTCGATCTCCTTGGCGACGGACACGCCGTCCTTGGTGATCGTGGGCGAGCCGTAGCTCTTGTCGAGCACGACATTACGACCCTTGGGGCCAAGCGTCGCCTTGACGGCGTTGGCGAGCACATTGACGCCACGCACCATCTTGGCGCGCGCGTCTTCGCCGAAGCGGATTTCCTTCGCGGACATTGCAGTTACCTCGAAATTGGATCAGGGAATGGAGTTGCGATGCGCGAGCGCGCTCAGCCGACGATGGCGAGGATGTCGTCTTCGCGCACGATCTTGTATTCGGTGCCTTCGTGCTTGTACGCCGAGCCGGAGTACTGGCCGTAGATCACCTTGTCGCCAACCTTCACCTTCGGCGCGCGCAGGCTGCCGTTGTCCAGCGCCTTGCCCTCGCCCACGGCGATCACTTCGCCCCTGGTCGGCTTTTCCTTGGCGTTGTCGGGGATCAGGATGCCGCCGGCGGAGACTTCATCGGCTTCGATCGGCTTGACGACCACGCGGTCATAGAGCGGCTTCAGGTTCATGCAATCCTCACAAGTGATTGATTTGTTACGTCTAAGGAGCAAATCGGTCGCGTATTCTGGCAGTCGGGCCAGCCGAGTGCCAGAACGCGCGCCGCGAAAACCCGGCAAAGCCGGGATGCCTGTTAGATGGGGTGGTCCAGCCGGGGTTCAAGGCCCCCCGCGCAAGGCGGACTCAGAAGCGCCAGGCCGCCACCAGGCCGGTCTCGCCGTTGTTGGGGCTGTGCAGGCTGGCGTTCGAGATGTGGCGGAGCATCAGGGAGAAGCGGTCCCAGCGCCAGCCGGCGGTGGTGACGAACTGCGGGTCGCCGGAAACCGCGTCGGTTTCGCCGGACTGCGCGCCGATCGCGGCGCCCAGCGTCAGGCCGTTGTCGGTGCGCTCGTAGCGCAGGCCGACGAAGCCGACCCAGACGTCGTCTGCAAGGTCACGGCCGCGCACCTCGCCCCGACCGTCGATGTAGACCGCGCCCACTTCGGCGCGGAGCACGGCATTGTCCAGCTGCCGCAGCTCGGGCAGCCAGGCCACCGAGGCCGCGCGGGTGAACTCGCGGTCGGTGGTGGTGGAGACGCCCGCGGCGAGTTCGATGTCGGTGGCTGCCGCTGCGGGGAACGCAGCGGACAACAGCAACATCGAACAGGCGAGCCCCGCGCGCAGGGCGGCGGGGAGGAATGAAACGTGCATGGGGGGAACACCTGGATGAATTGGGAAAGAAGCGCGCCACGCAGAGGATAAGGGCGACGTGTCGCATCAGCGTGCAGACGGGCGGAATACTGTGTGCGCCTTCTGTCTGGCAAGCGTCACAAATGGCGGTTAGATTGCCGGGTCCACAACGGGGAGAGATCCATGCGTCTTGAAAGTTCCAGGCTGGGCTGCGCCATCGCCCTGGCATTCGCCGCCGCGTTCCCGGCCCAGGCCGAGGTGTTCATCAACGAGATCCACTACGACAACCTCGGCGCCGACGTCGGCGAGGCGATCGAGGTGGTGGGAAGCGCAGGCGAAAACCTCGCCGGCTACCAGCTCGTTCTATACAACGGCAGCAACAACCAGACCTACCGGACCGACACCCTGCCAGAGGGCAACCTCGCGACGTGCGGCGGCCAGGTGCGCTTCGCGGTCGTCAACTATCCGCAGGACGGATTGCAGAACGGCTCCCCGGACGGCATCGCGCTGATCGACCCGCAAGGCGGCGTGGTCCAGTTCCTGAGCTACGAAGGCACGATGACCGCGGCCAACGGCCCCGCTGCCGGCGTGACCAGCACCGACATCATCGTCTCCCAGGCCAACGACACGCCGGTGGGCCTGTCGCTGCAGCTGGGTGGCGCAGGCAACGTCTCCGCCGACTTCGCCTGGGCCGAATCGGCCACCGCGACCTTCGGTACCTGCAACAACAACCAGACCTTCGGCGAACCCGGCAACGCCGCTCCGCGCGTGGTCGAAACCTTCCCGACGCAGGACTCCAGCAACTTCCCCTACGCCGCCGACCTGACGGTCACCTTCAGCGAGCCCGTCATCGCCCAGCCGGGTGCCTTCACCCTGGCCTGCGAAGGCCTGGCCCGTCGCCGCTCTCCGAGGCTCGACCACGTCGCGCAGGCCACCACCTTCACGCTGACGCCCGCGACCCCGCTGGTCCCCGGCCAGGCCTGCGCGCTGCACATCGACGCCGGCCTGATCGTCGACCTCGACGAGACCGCACCCGAGTCCGGCGCCACCGTCGACTTCCTCGTCAAGCGCGCCGACCGTGGCACCGGCAGCGGCGAGTACTACGGACTGGTCAACGACTCCAGCCCGGGCCAGCTGCGCTGCTCGCTGCACGAGACCATCCGTGGCCACGTCGCCTACCCCTACAGCGGCAGCGGCACCAACACCTGGACGATCCTCGAGATCGCCGACGAGGACCCGAACGATCCAGCCAAGATCCTCGACGTCTACCGCAACCGCAGCTACACCAAGGGACAGGACCGCGCCGGCAGCGGCGGCAGCAACAAGTACAACCGCGAGCACACCTGGCCGAATTCGCTGGGCTTCCCCTCCAACTCCGTCGGCGGCCTGCCCAACGCGCCGTACACCGACACCCACATGCTCTACCTGAGCGACGAGGTCTACAACAGCAACCGCGGCAACATGCCGTTCGCGGACTGCAGCAGCGGCTGTGCGGAGCGCGCGACGGAGTTCAACAACGGCCGCGGCGGCGGCAGCGGCACCTACCCGGGCAACTCGAACTGGGTCCAGGGAAACAACGGCAACCAGGGCTCGTTCCAGGTCTGGGGCGCACGCAAGGGCGACATGGCGCGCGCGGTGATGTACATGGCAATCCGCTACGAGGGCGGCCAGCATCCGACCAGCGGCCAGTCCGAGCCCAACCTCGAACTCACCGACAACCGCAGCCTGATCGTCGGCACCAGCTCGCTCAACGCGCCGGCCTACATGGGCCTGCTGTCCACCCTCGTCGAGTGGCACCTGGCCGATCCGCCGGATGACGCCGAGCGTGCCCGCAACGAGGTGGTGTTCGCCTACCAGGGCAACCGCAACCCGTTCATCGACCACCCCGAATGGGCCACGGCGGCGCTGTTCAATTCGACCACTCCGGCCACCTGTGAGCTGGGTACCCCGTCGAACCCGAACCCGGAGCCGCGCAACCCGAGGCTGCGCGACCCGCGGCCGCAGGTGGTGGCGCCGGCACCGGCCGCGCCCGTGGTCGGCACCAAGCCGCGCACCACGCTGCGCATGCGTTGAGCCAAAGGCACCACGCGTAAAAAAGGGGCGCCGGGAAATCGGCGCCCCTTCTTGTTTTGCCGGCTCAGATGAGCGAGAGCAGGGTCGTGATGCGGTTGCGATTGAGCGCGGTGAGCGGAGGCAGGTTGCAGCTCAGGGCCACCGAATCGGCGAGCACGAGCCCACCCGCATCAAGCCCGGTCCAACTCAGGGTCCCCGACGCCAGCGGCGCGAGGTTGATCGACTTCACCACGTAGTCCGCGGAACCGGCGTCCTCCCCGATCACCGCGGTGCAGCTGATCGTGACGGGAACGTTCGAAAGGTTGCGCACATCGGTGCGGAAGCTCTGCACGTTCAGTGAAACTTCCTCGGTGGTGAGCGCACAGGTCACGAAAGCGGCCGTGTCGCCCTCGTTCGCCAGCGCAAGCGGGCGCTTGCGGATCACGCCCTCGTACGCGGGTAGTGCAGCCTGGCAATTTCCCGCGGCACCGGTGCCCTGGGTGCTCAGCACATCCAATGCATCGGCCTGCATGCTCGCCAGCAACAAGGTCGCGCCGGCCACTCCGGCAAGAATCTTCACCATGGTTGTCTCTCCTTAGGCAACGCGCGGGCGCCGGTGGCGCCCGTCGCACGGTCCAGCCTGCCCTGAGGCCCATCAAGGTTCCGTGCGCGAGGACCCATTCGGCGAACTTCGGCAAGCCCCTTGGGATACCCTAGACGGCCCGGTCCGCGCCCATGAACGAACACGCCCCGTGCTGATCTGCCACCGCAGTTGTCCCAAGCAGGCACCCGCAAAGTGATCGCATCCTCGCAGCTCTGGCAGCGCGCACGCGCGGCCCTGGCAGCGCTTGCGCTGTTCGCGGCGTGTGCAGGGACGGCCCATGCCGCGGTCGACCTCGAGGACCTGCTGCCGGTCGACGAGGCCTTCGTGCTGCGCGCCGAAGCCGGCCCCGACGGCATCCAGCTCAGCTGGACGATCGCCGACGGCTACTACCTGTATCGCCACCGCATGGGCGCCGAGTCGCTGGATGCCGGATTCCGCGCCGATCCCGCAGGGCTCCAGCTCCCGGCCGGAACGCGGCACACGGACGAATTCTTTGGCGAGGTCGAGACCTATCGTGGCCGCGTGAGCGGTGTATTGCCGGGCACCGCGGCGGCAGCGCGCACGGAGCTCAAGATCCGCTACCAGGGCTGCGCGGACATCGGCATCTGCTATCCACCGCAGACCCGCACCGTGGCCGTCGCCCTGCCCGTCGTGGCCGCAGCCGCAGCCGGCAAGCCCGACGCCGGCTTCGCCGCACTGGGCCAGGCCCTGGGCTCCGGCAGCGCGGGCAGCGGACCGCTGTCCCTGCCGGGGGCGAGCGACACCCTGCCGCTGCCCGAGGAGCAGGCGTTCGCCTTCGAGGCCATCGCCGGCGACGGCGACACGATCCTGATGCGCTTCACCCCGGCACCGGGCTACTACCTCTACCGCGACCGCAGCAGCTTCATGCTCGAGGCCGAGGACATCCGCGCCGGCGCCCCACGCTGGCCGCGCGGCGTGCCCCACAACGACGGCTACTTCGGCAACGTCGTGGTCTATTTCGACCAGGTCGACGTCCCGCTGCCCCTGCTTCGCAGCCATGCCGGCCCGCGCGAGGCCACGCTCACCGCGACCTTCCAGGGCTGCCAGGACGACGGCATCTGCTATCCGCCGATGACCCGGCGCGTGCGCGTATCGCTGCCTGCGGGCACGGTGGCGACGGCAGCCGCTGCCGACCCCGACGCAGGCACCGGAACCGACGCCGCGGATGCAGGCACCCCCGTCGACGCAGGGGCCGGCGACACCAACGCAGCGCAGGCCGACGCCGCAAGCGCCGACGCCGCGGCGAACGGCGACACGGAAATCCCGGCAGCCGGCACGTTCGCGGACGGCACGGACGGCGCCACCGCCACCGCGGACAACGCCGCGCGCAGCACGCCCCCCGCCGTGCCCCGCATCGGACTGGCGCTGGCACTGCTGCTGGCACTCGCGGGCGGCCTGTTGCTCAACGTGATGCCCTGCGTGCTGCCGATCCTGTCGCTGAAGGTGCTGGGCCTGGCCCAGGGCGGCGCCAGTCGCGCATCCGCCCGCCGCCATGCGCTCTGGTACACCGCCGGCGTGCTCGTGGCGTTCGCGCTCATCGGCCTGGCGGTACTCGCGCTGCGCGCGGCGGGCCTGGCGATGGGCTGGGGCTTCCAGCTGCAGCAGCCCGGCTTCGTGGCGGCGCTGGTGCTGCTGATGGCCGCCGTGGGTTTGAGCCTGTCGGGGGTGTTCAGCGTCGGCGGCAGCGCCAACCTGGGGCACGGCCTGGCCACGCGCACCGGTCCGGTCGGCGACTTCTTCACCGGCGTGCTGGCCTGCGTGGTCGCCAGTCCCTGCATCGCACCCTTCATGGGCGGCGCCCTGGCCTTTGCCTTTACCGCATCGCCCGCCGCGGCACTGCTGGTGTTCCTGGCGCTGGGCCTGGGCCTGGCGCTGCCGTTCCTGCTGATCGGCTTCGTACCTGCGCTGGCCGACCGCCTGCCGCGGCCCGGCGCCTGGATGGAAACGCTCAAGCAGGTGCTGGCCTTCCCGATGTACCTCACCGCGATCTGGCTGGCCTGGGTGTTGGGCCGCCAGCGCGGCGTCGATGCCATGGCTTTGGTGGCCGTCGGCGTGGCGGTGATGGCCTTGGCGCTGTGGTGGCTGGAGCGCGCGCGCCTGCACGGCGGCTGGCTGCGGCGGCTGCCGGCGATCGCCCTGCTGCTGGTCGCGCTGTCCTCGGCCTGGCTGGTGGGTCGCCTGCCGGCGCCCGCGCTCGCCGCGGCGACGGTCGCTGACGGCAGCGTCCCCTATTCCACCGAAGGCCTGCGCACGCTGCGCGACGCCGGCACCCCGGTGTTCGTCAACATGACGGCCGACTGGTGCGTGACCTGCAAGGCCAACGAACGCAGCACCCTGTCCAGCGACGCGTTCCGCGATGCCCTGCGCCGCACCGGGACCACGTACATGGTGGGCGACTGGACCAACGTCGATCCCGAGATCAGCGCCTTCCTTGAACGGCATCGCGCCGTCGGCGTGCCGCTGTACGTGGTCTACCCGGCCGACGGCGGCGAGGGCGAAATCCTGCCGGCCGTGCTCGACCGCGGCACCGCGATCGCGGCGCTGGAACGGGCGGCGCGCTGATGCGCACGCGCAGCATCCTGCTGGTGGCGCTGGCCGCGGGGATCCTCGGCGTGGTCGCGGGCCTGGCCGTGAACGGCCCCGGCCCGCTGCTGCGCACCGGACTCGGGCAGCGCGCGGTGCAGCAGGCCATGGATGCCGTCGCGCCGCCGCCCCCCGAAGGCCTGCTCGTGGCGAAACGCGGCGAGCAGGTGCCGGCCATCACCCTGCCCGACCTTTTCGGCGCCCCGCGTACCCTGCCCGCCGAATTCAGCGGCCGGCCGCTGCTGGTCAACCTCTGGGCCAGCTGGTGCGGGCCGTGCATCGAGGAAATGCCGGAACTCGACCGCTTCGCCGCCGAACAGGGTGGCAACGGTGTGCAGGTGATCGGTATCGCGCTTGACGACCAGGCCGCGGTGGAGGAGTTCCTGCAGCGCATCCCGGTGCGCTACCCGATCCTGATCGACGCCGCGGGGCCGCGCGACGCCGGCGTGCAGCTCGGCAACCTGCGCGGCGTGCTGCCGTACACGGTGCTGCTGTCGGCCGATGGTCGCCTGCTGAAGCAGCGCATCGGGCCCTTCGTCGACGGTGAACTCGACGACTGGGCGCTGCCGGGCGGCTGATTCAAACGGCCGCTTAAAACAGGCCTAATTCGCAAAACTTCGGCGATCTGGACACGATCGGCCGCTTGACGCAGACTGGCCGCCGTTTTCGCGAAGGCGATTCCGCGCCACGAATGCACAGGCTCCTCGTCCTCCACGGCCCCAATCTCAACCTGCTCGGCACCCGCGAGCCGGAGGTCTACGGCCGCGACACGCTGGCCGCGATCGACGCCGGCCTGCGCACGCGCGTCGAGTCGGCGGGCTTGGGGTTCGAGAGCCTGCAGTCGAACGCCGAGCACGTCCTGGTCGATCGCGTCCAGGCCGCCGCCGGCGACGGCACCCGCTTCATCCTGCTCAACCCCGCCGCCTTCACCCACACCTCGGTGGCGCTGCGCGACGCGCTGGCCGCCGTCGCGATCCCGTTCATCGAAGTGCACCTGTCCAACCCGCACGCCCGCGAACCCTTCCGCCGCCAGAGCTTCTTCAGCGACCTGGCGGTGGGCGTGGTCTGTGGCTTCGGCGCGGCCAGCTATTCCCTTGCCCTGGATGCCGCCCTGGTCCGCCTGGCGCCGGCATCCTGACCCTTTCCTCCGCCGGCGCCCGCGCCCGGCCCCACCCGTAGAGGCCCGCATGGACCTGAGAAAAATCAAGAAGCTCATCGACCTGCTCGAGGAATCCAACCTCGCCGAGATCGAGATCAAGGAAGGCGAGGAATCGGTGCGCCTGGCGCGCACGCCGCGCGCCGGCCATGCGTCGCCCCCGCCGCAGTACGTGGCCGTCGACCCGCACCAGGGCCAGGTCATGCCGATGCATTCGCCCGTGCAGGCAGCCACCGGTGGCCGCCCGGCCGAACCCACCGGTCCCGCGCTACCCGAAGGCCACGTCGTGCGTTCGCCGATGGTGGGCACCTTCTATGCCTCGCCGGCGCCGGACAAGCCGTCGTTCGTGACCGTGGGCCAGAGCGTCAACGCCGGCGACACGCTGGCCATCGTCGAGGCGATGAAGATGTTCAACCCGATCGAGGCCGATGTCGGCGGCACCGTGCTCGCGATCATCGCCGAGAGCGGGCAGCCGGTCGAATTCGACCAGCCGCTGTTCGTGATCGGCTGAGGCGGCGACGATGCTCGACAAGGTCGTCATCGCCAACCGCGGCGAGATCGCGCTGCGCATCCTGCGCGCCTGCCATGCGCTCGGCATCCGCACGGTCGCGGTGCACTCCACCGTCGACCGCAACCTCAAGCACGTGGCCATGGCCGACGAATCGGTCTGCATCGGACCGGCACCATCGCCCCAGAGCTACCTCGACATGGCCAGCATCATCGCCGCCGCCGAGGTCACCGACGCGCAGGCGATCCACCCCGGCTACGGCTTCCTGGCCGAGAACGCCGACTTCGCCGAGCGCGTGGAGCAGTCGGGCTTCGTCTTCATCGGCCCCAAGGCCGACACCATCCGCCTGATGGGCGACAAGGTCGAGGCGATCAGGGCGATGAAGGCGGCGGGCGTGCCCTGCGTGCCCGGCAGCGGCGGCCCGCTGGGCGACGAGCCGGCGGAGAACATCCGCATCGCGCGCGAGATCGGCTATCCGGTGATCGTGAAGGCCGCCGGCGGCGGCGGCGGCCGCGGCATGCGCGTGGTGCACACCGAAGCGGCACTGCCGGCCGCGGTCATGACCACGAAGCAGGAGGCCAAGGCCGCCTTCGGCAACGACATGGTCTACATGGAGAAGTTCCTGGAGAACCCGCGCCACGTGGAGATCCAGGTGCTGGCCGACGGCCAGGGCAACGCCATCCACCTCGGTGAGCGCGATTGCTCGATGCAGCGCCGCCACCAGAAGGTCGTCGAGGAAGCGCCGGCGCCGGGCATCACCGAGCAGATGCGCGAGGAGATCGGGCGCGTGTGCGTGGAGGCCTGCCTGCGCATTGGCTACCGCGGCGCCGGCACCTTCGAATTCCTGTTCGAAGACGGGCGCTTCTACTTCATCGAGATGAATACGCGCATCCAGGTCGAGCACCCGGTCACCGAGATGGTCACCGGCATCGACCTGATCCGCGAGCAGCTGATGATCGCCGCCGGGCGCCCGCTGTCGATCCGGCAGGAGGACGTGGTGATGCGCGGCCACGCCATCGAATGCCGCATCAACGCCGAGGATCCGGACAGCTTCCTGCCCTCCCCGGGCCTGATCAGGCACTTCCACGCCCCCGGCGGGCCGGGTGTGCGCGTGGACAGCCATGTCTACGAGGGCTACCAGGTGCCTTCCAACTACGACTCGATGATCGGCAAGCTGATCGTGCACGGGGCCGATCGTGAACAGGCGATCTGCCGCATGCGGGTGGCCCTGAGCGAGATGGTGATCGACGGCATCCGGACCAATATCCCGCTGCAGCAGCGGATCCTGGCCGACGGCGGCTTCGAGGAAGGCGGGCGCAACATCCATTACCTGGAAAAGCGCCTGGCCGAGCGGAAGGAGAAGTCGCTCTCGATCCTCTGACCATGCGGCAGCGCACCTTGGTGCGCCGGGCCGGCCTCGCATATGCTCGGACGTTCGCCGGGCACGGGGGCCGGCACCACCGCAGAGGGAGAGAAGATCGATGCGCTTCAGCAAGAGCAAGATCGCGACCGCCATGCTTGGCGGGCTGCTGGTCACGGCCACCGCCGGGATCGTTTTCGCACAGCCGCACACCGCGGCTCCCGCGCCCAAGGGTGCAGACCGTGCCCAGACCGAGCGGCCGTGGAGCGTCGCCGGTGGCGATATCGGCATCCGCTGGAACCATGACCTCGCCGCCGACCTCGGCATGCGCATCGTCCCCGGCTCCATCCACGGCCGCCGCGCCAACGACGGTTCCGAGCGCTTCGCGGTGCAGGAGGCGCAGCAGATGCGCTTCATGGTCGACAACGGCTACGCCCGCGAGATGGCCGGCGGCGCGCTGCAGGCGCGTGGTGGCTACGTGGTGCAGCTGAAGGGCGGCACCATCGACCTCGACGGATTCCGCCTGGTCCCGCGAAGCGTGAAGCGCGGCGCCGAGCCAGAGTTCGACCTGGTCGATGCCCGCGGCGATGCCTGGTTCCACGTCGACCATGTGATGCACGAGCTGCTCGACGATCCGCCGTCGTTCACCATCGGCTCGTCCGACATCCGGATCAGCGAGCGCCTCGCACAGCGCCTGGGCGCACCCCATGCCGCCGGCATGGCGATCGCCGAACTGCAGCTGGACGTGCCGGTGCAGGTCCGCGGCAGCGGCGACCTCGCCCCGCTCGCCAACCACATCACCTGGGACGGCGATCCCGCCCCCAACGGCGGCACCTACCAGAACGACATCTTCATGCTCAGCACCTTCGCGCAGTACCTGCGCTGCCAGGGCTGCAGCGGTCCCGCCGGCAGCGGCACCATGGCCATCGCGCCGTCGGCGACGCTGAAGAACAACGTCAACGAGGGCAGCATCAACGCCACCGTCCCCGGCGATCCGCTGGGCACCAGCACGGCGATGTGGACGGCCACGATCCCCTGGCACCAGAAGTTCTCCGGCAACTCCGCTCCGTACAACAACGACCAGCATCCGTACCTGATCTGGAACATGTACCGGACCAACGCCGACGGCAGCCTCGAGCAGATCGGTCGCTCGGGCGTGAAGCACGCCTACCTGACCACCAACGGCAGCTGCCTGGACAGCAACGACCACAACGGCCACGCGCTGGGCCGCGGTTGCACCGACACCTACTCGGTGGGCAACAACGACTACACCCAGGGCATGACCTCGCGTGCCGAGATCCTGCCCGGGCCCGGCCTGTGGGGCCGCTGCGGCTCGGTCTTCGACCCCGACTGCAATGGCGTCCAGAACACCGCGCCGGGCGACAACTACACGTTCCGCCTGCTGGTGGGCGAGTCGCAGGTGTCGGCGGCCGCCAACCCCGGGGCCACTTGGCTGTTCGAGTCCTGGTACGTGGCACGGGGCGACATCAACATCTACAACTCGATGTCCACCAAAGCGACCACGCCCGCGTGGACCGGCAGCATCTGGAACATCGGCACCAACAGCGAGCGCCTGGGGTCTGCGATCGACCGCTGGTTCGGGCAGGACAACAGCGTGCCCATCAACCCGCGCAACCCGCGCATGAACCCGGTGAAGGACAGCCGCAAGCTGATGACCGAGTTCGTGGCCGGCGACCAGCACGCCAAGCTCGCGGTCAAGGTGACGCGCCTGCCCGGCGGCAACTGGCAATACCACTACGCGCTGATGAACTTCGACTTCGCCTTCGCGCAGACCGAGGGCAACTCGCCGAACCTGCGCATCGTGTCGAGCCAGGGCTTCGACGCCCTGGCACTGGCCACGGCCTCGGGCAGCGCCATCACTTCGACGGTCTTCCGTGACGGCGACCTGGTCGCGGGTAACGACTGGGCGTTCGAAGCCGGCCCCTCCAGCGTCGAATGGAAGGCGGGCGATGCCGGTCGTTCGCTCGGCTGGGGCGAGTTGTACTCGTTCACCATCGTGTCCCCGAAGCGGCCGACAAGCGGCACCGCCACCTTGCGTGCCGACGGTTTCGGCCGTGAGACCGCATACGACGTGGCGACCCTCGTCCCGGCGCCCTGAGTTCCAGCGCCGGCCCGGGACATCCCCGGGCCGGCGTGCTGGCGTGGCATGCCGCTACCATGCAGGCCCCCCAGCCCCGGCCGTCCGCGATGCCCTTCCTCGAACTGACCCTGCACTGCCGCGAATCCGAGCAGCCCCGCTACGAACATGCGTTCGACGATGTCGGTGCGCTCGCGGTAACCATGCTCGATGCCGACGCCGATACCGGCAACGAAGACGCGATCCTGGAACCGGGAGTCGGCGAAACGCCGCTGTGGAACTCCATCTCGCTGAGCGCGCTGTTCCCGCACGATGCGGACGCGCTGCTGCTCCTGGCCGCGCTCGAGAGCTTCGACCCCGGCCTGGACTGGAGTCGCGTCTCCTTCCACCACGTCGAAGACCAGGACTGGGAGCGGGCGTGGATGGACCAGTACGTGCCGCTGCGATTCGGCCAGCGCACCTGGATCGTGCCCTGGAACCACGAACTCCCCGCGGGTGCCGACGAAGCATCCGCCGCAGTGGTGCGGCTGGACCCGGGCCTGGCCTTCGGCTCCGGTACGCACCCGACGACCGCGCTCTGCCTGCGCTGGCTCGACGACCTGGCTTGCGCGGGCCTGCTCGCCGATGCACGCGTGCTCGATTTCGGCTGCGGCAGCGGCATCCTCGCCCTGGCCGCGCTCAAGCTCGGGGCCGCGCATGCCACCGGCATCGACAACGACCCGCAGGCGCTGCTGGCCACCGCCGACAACGCCGAGCGCAACGAGGTCGGCGCGCGGCTGTCCGTGCACGCCCCCGACGCGGCGCCCGACGGCACCTGGCCGATCGTGGTCGCCAACATCCTCGCCTCGGCGCTCGACGCGCTCGCGGACACCATTGCCGCATGCGTGGCGCCGGGCGGCCGGTTGGCGCTGTCGGGCATCCTCGACGGCCAGCAGGAACCGCTGCTGCAGCGCTACGGCGCGTGGTTCGACACGCTCGAAGTCGTGGTCGAAGGTGACTGGGTTCGCATTGACGGCATCCGCCGCCGCTGACGGCTGCCGCCCGCCCGCGGCACATGCTTGAATAGCGCGCATGTTCGTCAACTGCCCGTTCTGCCGCGCACTGGTCGCCACGGATCCCGCGACCGACCTGCCCCCTGAGCGCTGCCCGCGCTGCGCGGCGCACATCCGCGACGGCGCGCCCGTGCAACCGGTGGTCGACGATGCGCGCAGCAACGTGGCGAGCGCCATTGCCGGGATCGTCCATGAGCACGACGCGGTGGACGCGGACCTGGCGACGCAGCCGGCGGTGTCGATCGCCACGCTGCTGCAGCCCGGACCGGAACCCGCGCTTCCCCCAGAGCTCGAGCAACCGGCGCGAACGCCCGTGGACATTGAGCCGCCTGTGGAGGCAGCCGACGGGCCCGCCATCGACGCTGCGGTCCGGGAGGTTCCTGAGGTCCCGGCTGCCATGGCGGTCGTGGAGGTCGCGGAAGCCCGGGAGGTCGCTGAGGCCCGGGAGGCGCCGGAGGCCCCGGATGCACCGGAAGCACCGGAAGCACCGGAAGCCGCGCATACCCCCCCAATTGGCCTTCCCCCGGTCGCGACCGGAACGCGCCGCGCTCCCGGCCGCGTGGCTCCGAGCTTCGCGCGCCGCCGGACGGCCATCGCCTCCGAACGCGCGCCCGGACGCCGCTGGCTGATGCCCGTGGCCATCGCCGGGCTCACCTTGCTGCTCGCACTGCAGTGGCTGCTCGCCGACCGCGCGCGCCTGGCCGCCGACCCCGGCTGGCGTCCGCTGGTCGCGGGCGCATGCGCGGTGCTGCAGTGCAGCCTGCCGCCCTGGCGCGAACCGTCCGCCTTCGTGCTGCTCGAGCGCGACGTGCGCCCGCACCCGGACGCCGCCAACGCCCTGCGCATCACCGCCAGCTTCCGCAACGATGCCGCCTGGGCCCAGCCTTGGCCGGACGTGGTGCTGACGCTGTCCGATATCGACGGCCGCCCGCTTGGCACCCGTGCGTTCACGGCGGCGGAATACCTGGCGGGCGCCCCTCCCTCCGACCTGCTCGACAGCGGCCAGGGCGCGGTGATCCGCATGGACGTGCTCGAACCCGGCACCGGCGCCGTCGGCTTCGCCTTCGACTTCCACTGATCGCCCGCCAATGGCGGCCATGGCGCCATCGCGCTAGACTCGATACCCACTCGCGCGCGACGCGCGAGCATGCTCCAGGGGTCCGATTGAACGCTGCCGACAACAACGAGCCGCAGGCCCGCGGCACGCAACGGGCACCGCTGCGCGAGCACGTGGCGAACTCCGTGCGCCGCTACATCCGCGACCTGGACGGCTGCGACGCGGAGAACCTGTACGACATCGCCCTGCGCGAGCTCGAGATCCCGCTGTTCGTGGAAGTGCTCAACCACTGCGAAGGCAACCAGAGCCGCGCCGCCGCGATGCTCGGCATCCACCGCGCCACCCTGCGCCGCAAGCTGCGCGACTACGGCATCGTCTGAGCTCCACGCGGCCGGCCGCGCCGCTGGCGCGCCGTATAATCGCGGCGTCCCCGCTGCCTCCCACGCCATGACCACCGATCGCCTGCCCCTGCGCCGGGCCCTGCTGTCCGTGTCCGACAAGACCGGGCTGGTTGAACTCGCCCGGGCGCTTGCCGCGCGCGGCATCGAACTGCTTTCCACTGGCGGCACCGCCCGCGCCCTGCGCGAGGCCGGACTGGCGGTGCGCGACGTGTCCGAGGTGACGGGCTTCCCGGAAATGATGGACGGCCGGGTCAAGACCCTGCACCCGGTGGTGCACGGCGGCCTGCTCGGGCGCCTGGGCGTGGACGACGCGGTGATGGCCGAACACGGCATCGGCGCCATCGACCTGCTGGTGCTGAACCTCTACCCGTTCGAGCAGGTCACGGCGAAGACCGACTGCAGCCTGGCCGATGCGGTGGAGAACATCGACATCGGCGGCCCCGCGATGCTGCGCTCGGCGGCGAAGAACTTCGCGCGCGTGGCGGTGGCCACCGATCCGGCGCAGTACTCAGGCATCGTCGATGAGCTTGAAGCCCACGGCGGCGCGCTCTCCGCTGCCACCCGCTTCGCGCTCTCGGTCGCCGCCTTCAATCGCGTGGCGCAATACGACGCGGCGATCGGCAACTACCTGTCGGCAGTCGCCGATGCCACGGCCGCGGTACCGGCGCGCGAGGAGTTCCCCGCGCAGATGCACAGCGGCTTCGTGAAGGTGATGGACCTGCGCTACGGCGAGAACCCGCACCAGAGCGGCGCCTTCTACCGCGACATGCATCCGGTGCCGGGCACGTTGGCCACGTTCACCCAGCTGCAGGGCAAGGAGTTGAGCTACAACAACCTCGGCGACGCCGACGCGGCCTGGGAATGCGTGCGCCAGTTCGACGCGCCCGCCTGCGTGATCGTGAAGCACGCCAACCCCTGCGGGGTCGCCACCGCATCGGGCTGCGGCGAGGCCTACGAGCGCGCGTATGCGACCGATCCCACGTCGGCCTTCGGCGGCATCCTCGCCTTCAACACCACGCTCGATGCCGCCACCGTGAAGGCGATCCTCGACCGCCAGTTCGTGGAAGTGCTGATCGCGCCCGAGTACGAGCCCGCAGCGCTCGACTACTGCGCGAAGAAGGC
Source organism: Luteimonas sp. A534 (assembly GCF_054072805.1). Classification (NCBI taxonomy): domain Bacteria; kingdom Pseudomonadati; phylum Pseudomonadota; class Gammaproteobacteria; order Lysobacterales; family Lysobacteraceae; genus Luteimonas; species Luteimonas sp. A534. The sequence continues at coordinate 178,081 of NZ_JBSVRR010000003.1, read as the reverse complement.
GAACGTGCGCGTGCTGCGCATCCCGCACGGCGACGGCCGCAACCTGTACGACAGCAAGCGCATCGGCTCCGGCCTGCTGCTGCAGGCCGCCGACAACCGCGGCATGACCGTGGAAGAACTGAAGCAGGTGACAAAGCGCGCGCCCACTGCGGCCGAACTGCGCGACCTGCTGTTCGCCTGGCGCGTGGCCAAGTACGTGAAGTCCAACGCCATCGTGTATGCGAAGGACGACGCCACCATCGGCGTCGGCGCCGGCCAGATGAGCCGCGTGTACTCGGCGCGCATCGCCGGCATCAAGGCCGCCGACGCCGGGCTGCAGGTCGAGGGCTCGGTGATGGCGTCGGACGCCTTCTTCCCGTTCCGCGATGGCCTCGACGCCGCCGCCGAAGCCGGCATCCGCGCGGTGATCCAGCCGGGCGGCTCGATGCGCGACGCGGAGGTGATCGCGGCGGCGGACGAGCACGGCATCGCGATGGTGTTCACCGGGGTGCGGCACTTCAGGCATTGATGTCCGGCTGCGCCGGGCATCAATCCCGAAGTTCGCTGCGCGAACTTCGGGCCCCGCCCCCGCGCTGCCACACCCCCATTCGCGCCTTGCGGCGCGGACCGCCCCCTGACTCAGGGGGCTATGCTCCCAACAGCTTGAACAGCAAGGTCGAACATGAAGGTCCTGGTGATTGGTTCCGGCGGGCGCGAGCACGCGCTGGCGTGGAAGCTGGCGCAGTCGGCCGGCGTGGATGAAGTGCTGGTCGCGCCGGGCAATGCCGGCACAGCGGTCGAAGACCGCTGCCGCAACGTCGCCGTGGGTGCCACCGACATCGAGGCGCTGCTGGCGCTGGCCCGCGACGAAGGCGTGGCCTTCACCGTCGTCGGCCCCGAGGCGCCGCTGGTCGCTGGCGTGGTCGACCGCTTCCGAGCCGCCGGACTGCGCATCTTCGGACCCAGCGCTGCGGCGGCGCAACTGGAAGGCAGCAAGGCCTTCGCCAAGGATTTCCTGGCCCGCCACGGCATCCCGACCGCGCACTACGCGGTGTTCACCGATCTCGAGCCGGCGCTGGCCTACCTGCGCGACACGGGCGCGCCGATCGTGGTCAAGGCCGACGGCCTGGCCGCCGGCAAGGGCGTCATCGTGGCCATGACGCTGGCCGAGGCCGAGGCCGCGGTGCGCGACATGCTCGGCGGCAGCGCCTTCGGCGAGGCCGGCGCGCGCGTGGTGATCGAGGAGTTCCTCGATGGCGAAGAAGCCAGCTTCATTTCCATGGTCGATGGCACGACGGCGTTGCCGATGGCCACCAGCCAGGACCACAAGCGCGTGGGCGACGGCGATACCGGCCCGAACACCGGTGGCATGGGCGCGTACTCGCCCGCGCCGGTGGTCACGCCCGAGGTGCACGCGCGGATCATGCGCGAGGTGGTCGAACCGACCGTGCGCGGCATGGCCGCGGACGGCGTGCCCTTCACCGGCTTCCTCTACGCCGGGCTGATGATCGATGGCCACGGCGCGCCGAAGGTCATCGAGTTCAACGTCCGCTTCGGCGATCCCGAAACGCAGCCGGTGATGATGCGGCTGCGCTCGGACTTCGCGTCACTTATCGAATCCGCCATCGACGGTGCGCTCGATGGCCTGGGGGCCGACTGGGATCCGCGCCCGGCGCTCGGGGTGGTCATGGCCGCCGAGGGTTATCCGGGTACGCCGCGGACGGGCGATGCCATCAACAGCGTCGACCTGCCGGTGCCTGCCGATACCCGGATCTTCCATGCCGGCACGCGCCTGGAAGGCAGCCATGCCGTGACGGCTGGCGGGCGCGTGCTCTGCGCCTGCGGAATCGGAGGGAGCGTCGCCGAAGCCCAGGCTCGCGCGTACGAAGCCGTGGCCGGGATCTCCTGGCCGGGCGAGTTCCACCGGCATGACATCGGCTGGCGCGCGATCGCGCGCGAACGCGCGTCGGGCGGCGGTCAACGCGCGTAGGCGGCCTGCTCCGGAAGCTCGACGGGCGCCGGCTCCTGCTCTCGGATGCCGGTGGGCCGCGCCTCGGATCCGCTCGCGGCGAAGTCGCGCTCCCAGGCGCTGCGCGCCGTCGGGTCGACGTCGCCGGCCAGCAGCAAGTCGAGGCGTGACATCGGCGTTGCGGCGGGCTCGGCCTGGGCCTGTGCATACGGCCTCATCTCCAGTCCCGCCGCGTCCTGCGCGCGCATCACCGCACCCACGTAGTGCAGGTCGACGCGGTGCATCAGCATCTTCCCCGGCACCAGGCGTTCGAAGAAGCCGAGCGGATCAGGGTCGGGCAGGTCGATGCGGTGCCCGGGCGCATCCGGCATCACGTACTTCAGCGGGAAGCTGTCTTCCTGCAGGTGGGTGAGCAGTTCGCTCTGCACCGCGTAGCTGCGGACGAGTCCCTGGGCGGCATCGTGCTTCAGGACGCCGGCGTCGAAGCCGAGCCGCTCCAGCGTGCGGTCGTGCACGCCGGCGGCGTTGAAGGTGACCGCGGGCACCTCGTGCACCATGGCCGCGGCCGCCGCGAGGCCACCGCCCAGTGAATGGCCGGTCAGGACCAGGTCGGGGCCGAATGCGCGGCGCGCTTCCCCCGCCAGCTCGATGGCCTGGTCGTACTGCGCATCGCGCAGGCCCAGGCCCTGGCCCAGATTGTGTCGCCAGTCGCGGCCCTCGTCGGTGCCGGTGAACGCGAGCACCACGTGGCCTTGCGCGTTGGTATAGACGTTCGCGCCGAAGCCGCTCCTGGTGTCGTGCAGCAGGGCCGGGTCGATGCCCGCCTGGCGCAGCGCCTCGTCGTCCATCCGCGTCCAGCCCTCCGGCGGCTGCGACGCGACGGAGCCGCGACCCCTGCGCTCATCGGTCCAGTTGTAGTTGTCCTGCAGGACCGCCGACAGCTCGCGGTCGATCACGTGCGGCTCGTGGCCGGCCACCCCGGCCGCCAGCCCCGTGTCGGCGCGTGCGGGAAGTCTGTCCATTGGCGCGTCCATCGCGGCTCCCTTCCAGGTCGTCCTGTCCTGACTGCGGTCGGTGGATCAGGGCTGCGGAATGTCCCGCGCCGCCAACCACTCGCGAACCTCCTGTCGCGCAGCGCGGGTCTGCGCGTTGAGCCGCGCATCGGACCCGGCGAACAGCGCGACCTGGAACGTGTCGCCGCGGCTGTTCTCCGCGTCGGGGGCGACCCCCGCGTCGAGCAGCTCCAGCACCCGACCCGCGTCGTTGACGCTCGCGGCCACGTGCAGCAGCCCGTTGCCCATGGAATCCTGGCGTTGCAGGTCGACGCCGGCGGCCTTCAGCATGGCGACCTGCGGATCACGTCGATGCAGCACGGCGCGAAAGATCGGAGTCCGGCCACCGCGCGCGCCCACGATGTCCACCGGCGCGTCGTGGTCGATGAGCACCTGCAGGTAGCGCGCGTCGTCGACCATGGCGGCCATGTGCGCGACGGTCTCGCCGTCCATCCCGGGCTGCGACGGATCCGCGCCGGCGTCGAGCAGGGCCGCGAGCGCCTCCGGCTGCCGGTTCCAGATCGCCCACTCCAGGAGGGTGACGTCGTCCTCGCCGTGAGCGGCAAGATCACTTGTGGGAGCCAGGGCGCGGATGCGCGATATATCACCGGATGCCACGGCATCGGCTATCGGCCGTACCGCAGGATCCTTGAAAGGGGTATCAGGGGTTTTAGCGACTGCCGACATCCGGGTGTCCTCCTTGGCGCTGCTCGGCCCAGCGGCACATGAAACCATGACGAACATGGCGGCGGCGGCCGCCAGGACTGGAACTGCTCTGTGCATGACGGATCCTTCCTGTCGCTGGGCGCATTCCTGAATGGCGCCCGGCGAGGCTAGCACGCCTTCACGAATGGCAAACGGGACGCTAGTCTCGCTGCGGACCGATGGGGGAATGCATGGCGTACAACCAGTTCCAACTGCTGCGGGAGCGTCGCTTCCTGCCCTATTTCGCCGTGCAGGCGCTGGGCGCCTTCAACGACAACGTCTACCGGCAGGCCATCATCGGCCTGCTGTTCTACCTCGGCGTCGACGCCGGGCAGCGCACGCTCTACACCAACCTCGCGCCGGCGCTGTTCATCGCGCCCTACTTCCTGTTCTCCGCCATCGCCGGGCAGTTCGCCGAGAAGCTGGAGAAGCAGCGACTGATCCGCATCACCACGGCGATGGAGATCGGGATCATGACGCTGGCGGGGATCGGCTTCCTGCTCGGCAACATGCCGCTGCTGCTGGTGGCGCTGTTCGCGACCGGCATGCAGTCGACGCTGTTCGGGCCGGTGAAGTACTCGATCCTGCCGGCGGTGTTGAAGCCCGAAGAGCTCACCGGCGGCAACGGACTGGTGGAGATGGGCACCTCGCTGTCGATCCTCGCCGGCATGATCTACGGCGGCCTGGTGTTCCAGGTCGCGGGCACGTGGGGCGCGGAGGCGGCGGCGGCTTCGGTGATCGCGCTGGCCATCGCCGGCAACCTGGTCGCGCGCATGATTCCGCGCGTCGACGCCGGCGCACCGGAGCTCAAGGTCAACTGGAACCCGGTGCCGGAATCGGTCCGGATCTGGAAGCTCACCCGGCGCACGCCGGCGGTGCGCAACGCGATCCTCGGCGTGTCGTGGTTCTGGTTCGTGGGCACGGTGCTGACCGCGCAGCTGCCCAACTATGCCGAGCTGCACCTGGGTGCACCGGAGCGTTCGACCAGCCTCTACATCTTTGGCCTGGCGCTGTTCTCGATCGGCGTGGGCACGGGGTCGCTGCTGTGCGAGAAGCTGTCCGCGCGCACGGTGGAGATCGGCCTGGTGCCGCTGGGCGCGCTCGGCATCAGCGCCTTCATGCTCGACCTGTACTTCGCGCGCAGCGGGTTGGCGCCGCAGGCGGGGCTGGACATCGCCGGCTTCCTCGCCGGCGACAACGGCTGGCGCATCGCCATCGACCTCACCGGCATCGGCTTTTCCTGCGGATTGTTCATCGTGCCGCTGTTCGCGCTGGTGCAGAGCCGTACGCCGAAGCATGAAATGGCGCGCGTGTTCGCCGGCCTCAACATCCAGAACTCGGCCTTCATCGTCGCCGCGGCCGTCATCGGCCTCGCGCTGCAGCAGGTGCTGGGCTGGAGCATTCCGCAGGTGTTCCTGGCGGTGGCGATCGCCAACCTGCTGGTGGCCACGTGGATCTTCACCATCGTGCCCGAGTTCGCGATGCGCTTCGTCAGCTGGCTGCTGGTGCGCACGCTCTACCGGCTGGAGCTGCACGGCATCGAGCGCCACGTGCCCGACGAAGGCCCGGCACTGCTGGTCTGCAACCACGTCAGCTACATGGACGCGCTGATCCTGGCGGCGAGCATCCCGCGACCGGTGCGCTTCGTCATGTACTACCGGATCTTCCAGATCCCGGTGATGCGCTGGATCTTCCGTGCCGCGGGCGCAATCCCGATCGCGAGCCCGCGGGAAGACCGGGCGATGATGGACCGCGCGTTTGACGCCATCGATGCCGCACTGGCGGCGGACGAGCTGGTGCTGATCTTCCCCGAGGGCCGGCTGACCACGGACGGTGCGATCACGACGTTCAAATCCGGCGTCGAGCGCATCCTGCAGCGGCGCCCCGTGCCGGTGGTGCCGATGGCGCTGCGCGGCATGTGGAGCAGCATGTGGAGCCGTCGCAGTGCATCCGCCGCCAGCGGGCGGATGGCCCGCATGCGCGTGCCGCGCCGCTTCCGCGCCCACGTGGCGGTCATGGCCGACGCACCGGTTCCCGGTGCCGCAGCCGACGCCCCGATGCTGGAGGCGAGGGTGCGCGCCCTGCGCGGCGACAATCCCTGAGCTCCCATGCAGCGCGCCAGCGCGGCGCTCGTGTGTGGGAGCGGCTACAGCCGCGATCGCCGGGTCACTCCGGTGGTTGATAGCGGCTATAGCCGCTCCCACAAAAAAGCGTCAGTTGACCCAGCCGGCGACGACGAACAGGGCCAGCACCGCCAGCCATGCCAGCAGCACGCGCCAGACCAGGGACATCGCATCGCGCATGGCCTGGGCCAGCGGAACATCGAGTACGTCACCCGTGGTGAAACCCACGGGCGGCACGCCGGCACCGCCAGGATCGACCGCGCTCGCGGAGGCCGCGGCGAACGCGTCCGCGGACTCATGCAACTCTTCCGCCAGCTCCCAGCGCACGCTGGCGCGACCGGCGGCGGCAAGCACGCGGGTGGCCAGGCGCAGACCCGCACCCCCGGCGGCTTTCCAGGCCGACACCACGACGTCGAAGTTGCCCACCAGCGCCAGCGACAGCGCCATCAGCTGCGCCACCGGCCAGTCGAGCAGCACCAGCAGCTTGCGCGCGCCATCCACCGTTCCTTCGGGCAGGTAGAGGGCGGGCTCGTCCTCGGCGGCGATCGCGACCAGGCGGTACAGCAGGGCGCCGACCGCGCCCAGCACCACGAACCAGAACAGCACGCCGAACCAGCGCCGCAGCGCGGCGATGAAGACGCGACCGACATCGTCGCCGCCGTCCGCGGCACCGCTCGCGGCCGCGGGCCGCAGCCGCGCCAGCGCTTCGCCACGTGCGGCCGAATCCTCGGCATCGACCACCGCGGCCACGTCCACGTCGAGGTCGCGCGGCCCCCAGGCGTAGAACACCATCGCGACGCCGAACAGCAGCGCCGGCAGCCCGAACATCACGCCATCCAGCGCCCATTGCACGAGGCCGACCAGCAGCACCACCGGCACCAGCGCCAGCAGCAGGCCCCAGGGGCCGCGCCAGAAGCCGTCGTCGCGGAAGCGGCGGTCCAGCCACTGCAGCAGCGCGCGGTACCAGCCGTCGTCGCGCACCGCGGAAGCAAACGAAGGCGCCAAGTGCCCCAGCACCAGCGCGACCACCACGGCGAAGAGGGTCGAGAACATCCCCCGATTCTAGCGCCAGCGACCGCGCGCGACGGTGCCGGCGCTCAGCTCCCGGCGTGCCACCGCTCGATCAGCCAGCGCGAGATCGAGATCGACGGCGACAGCAACAGGCCCTCCGGCCCGGACTCGCCGCGCAGCGCGGCCCCGACCTCGTCGCGGCTGAACCAGCGCGCGTCCTCAAGCTCATCGCTGGGGCAGTGCGGTTCGTCGGGTCCAGCCTCGGCCTCGAAGCCGAGCATCAGCGACGACGGGAACGGCCACGGCTGCGACGCCAGGTAACGGCAGGCGCGCACGCGCACCGACGATTCCTCGAACACCTCGCGCACCACGGTCTGCTCCAGCGATTCGCCCGGCTCCACGAAGCCGGCCAGCACCGAATAGCGTCGCGGCGCCCAGCCCGGCCCGCGGCCCAGCAACAGGCGCTCGCCGTCGCTGACGGCGACGATCATCGCCGGATCGGTGCGCGGGTAATGCTCGAGCCCACAGGCGCCGCAGTGGCCGAGCCAGCCAGCGCGCAGGAACTCCAGAACGCCGCCGCAGGCGCCGCAGAACCGGTGCCGCGCGCGCCAGTGCAGTACCGCACGCGCCTGGGCGAAGGCGGTGGCCTCGAAGTCGGGCCATTGCGCAGCCGCGCTGCGCAGGTCGATGCGCGGCGGCCCCGCGGACGCGCTGGCAGCCGGAGTTCCTGCATCCGCAGCAGCGATGTCTTCTTCGCGAAGCGCGAACCAGCCTTCCTCGCCGCGCAGGCCGAGGAACAGCGCATCGCCGGGGGCATCGCCCAGGTCCGCCGCGCGCAGGGCAAGCAGCGCACCGTCATCCGTCGACCGCGCGCAGCCCTGCGCGTCGAGCACAAGCGCGCGGCCACCAGCCCAGAGCCGGGCAAGGGCTTCGCGGTCGTCACGGAGGTTCTCGGCGCGGTCCAGCGGCGCCTCGACGAAGGCGAACGGCGCGGCGCGCCGCGGACTCATGCGGTGAAGCTGCTTCCGCAGCCGCAGGTCGACTTCGCGTTCGGGTTGCGGATGGTGAACTGCGCGCCGTGCAGGCTCTCGACGTAATCCACCGCCGCACCCATCAGGTACTGCAGGCTGAGCGGATCGACCAGCAGCGTCACGCCGTCGGTGGCCACGGCCAGGTCGTCCTCGCCCTGCTCCTCGTCGAACTCGAAGCCGTACTGGAAGCCCGAGCAACCACCGCCCTGGATGTAGACGCGCAGCTTGAGGGCGGCGTTGCCCTCTTCGGCGATGAGTTCGCGCACCTTGGCCGCGGCCGCGGGCGTGAAGTCCAGCGGGCGCTCGAGCGCCTGGTAGCCGGGGGCGGAGAGATCGATCGTGGTGATGCTGCTCATGCCGTCAAGCATGGGGGGTGCCGCGACGGGCTTCAAGCGTCCGGCGCGGAACGCGGCGTCGCTGCGACGGCCTCGGCCCATGTGAACGACTCTTCGACCGCGGCGCCGCGGGAGGGCGCCAGGCGCACGATCACACGCAACGGCTTGAAGTCCGCCGGCAGCATCAGGTCGCCTTCGACCTGCTGGAAGTACTTGAATGAATACTCCACGCCCGGCGCATCCTCGAGCTGGCGCAGGTCGGTCCAGGCCAGGCGCTCCAGGCTGTCGTTGCGCGAACCCTCCACGGTCACGGTCAAGCTGCCGCTGCTGACCGCCGCCCGGTTCAGGGTCTGGGTCAGGGTGGCGATGAAGTGCCAGGCGCCTTCGCCCTGCGACTGCAGCCGCAGGCCGTGCACGGTCAGTCCACGCCGCTGGCTGGTGCTGCCGACCAGGCGCTCGTAGAACGCGACGTCCGCGCGCAGGGCCGAGATCTCTTCGTCGCGCTCGGCGAGCGTGCCCTGCAGGTCCTGGTTGGCATCACGGCTGACCTGGTCGGAGCGCCCCAGGGTGGCCACCTGCTGCCGCAGGTCCTCCACTTCCGCGCGCAGCACGGCGTCATCACCGCGCCCTGCACCGCTGGACACCGTCCACGCGCCCCAGACACCAAACAGCAGGCACGCCGCGAGCACGACCAGCAGCAGCGCATGCGCGCGCGGATGCGGATGCTCGGGCGGCGCGTCGCCGCGGGCCGGGACAGGCGGCGGCAGGTCCCCGGGTGGCGGGGACGCGGGGGGCGCTTCGTCGGACTGCGGCGTCTCGGGCATCCCCGCATGGTAGCGCCACGGGGCCGGGCACCGGGAGCCCCGGGCCCCGCATATACTCCGCGCCATCGCAGCCCGCCGGGAGCGCGTCCATGTCCGAAGCCCACCTCTTCGCCGCCGGCGTCCTGCTCGCCTGGCTGGCCGGCATCCGCGTCTACCTCACGGTGTTCGGCGTCGGCCTGGCCGGTGCCTTCGGCTGGCTGGACCTTCCCGCAGCGCTTGAAGTCACTGCATCGCCCTGGGTGCTGGGCGTCTCCGGCGTGCTGGCCGTGGTCGAGTTCTTCGCCGACAAGATCCCCGGGGTCGACTCCGGCTGGGACCTGCTGCAGACCCTGGCCCGGGTGCCCGCAGGTGCCTTCCTGGCCGCCGCCGCACTGTCGCCCGATGGCGAACTGTCGGCTGGCATGCTCGCCACGGGAGCGGGCGTGGCCCTGGGCAGCCACGCGCTCAAGGCGGGCAGCCGGGTGCTGATCAACGCCTCGCCCGAACCATTCAGCAACCTCGGCGCCTCGGCCACCGAAGACATCGCCGCCATCGGCCTGCTGGCCTTGGCACTGGCCAATCCGCTGCTGGCGCTCGGCATCGCGCTGACGCTGAGCCTGGTGCTTGCGCTGGCCCTGTGGTGGGTCTGGCGGCGGCTGTTCAGGCGCACACCGGTGGCCAGCACGCGCTGACACGACGCGCTTCGCACGCTCCCGGCTCCGGTTCGTTGTAGGCTTGGCGATTCGGGGGACGCGCTGGACGCGGCGGGCCTCCGTTTTCGCCCACGGAGGAGCCCCGCAGTGAGCGCAGCACCCGGCACACGGTCCCTGGCTGGCACCGGCACGACAGCGCCGCTGCCCGGGGTCCCGCCACGCGCCGAGTTCCCGCCGGCCGGCTACTGGCGCCGCTGGTGCGAAGACGCCGCGCCTCCGGTTGCCATGCGCGTGGATGCGCCCCCGACCGAGCCGCCTCCGCCGGCCGTGGCTCCGCCGGTCGCCCCCGACGGCACCACCGAAGCGCCCTATCGCGTACTGGTGGTCGAAGACGACCTCAGCCAGGCCCTGTTTGCCGAGAGCGTGCTCTGCGGCGCGGGCATGCAGGCGGCGGTGGTGTCGGTGGCAAGCGAAGTGATGCTCTCGCTGGAGGCCTTCCGCCCCGACCTGGTACTGATGGACCTGCACATCCCGGGCATGGACGGCGTCGAGCTCACCAACCTGATCCGCAACCACGAACTGCACGGGCACGTGCCGATCGTGTTCCTCACCGGCGACCCGGATCCCGAGCGCCAGTTCGAAGCGCTCGAAACCGGCGCCGACGACTTCCTCACAAAGCCCGTGCGTCCCCGCCACCTCATCGCCGCGGTGCAGAGTCGCGTGCGCCGCGCACGCATGCTGCAGCGCGAGCGCAGTGGCGGCGGACGGCACCCGGTCACCGGCCTCTACACGCGCTCGCACATGCTGCAGCGGCTGAACTCCATGATCCCCGGCGATGGCAAGGGCGCGCTGTACATGGTCGAGGTCGCCGGCGTCGGCGCCCTGCGCGACCGCTATGGCTATGCCGGCCTGGAACAGCTGCTGACCGATGCCGCGGGCCGCATCGGCGAAGCCGCCGCCGGACACGCCGTGTCGCGCCTGAGCGACAGCATCTACCTGGTCCACGCCGCCGAACTCGAGGCCGAACAGCTTCCCGAAAGCGCCCGCGCGCTGCGCGACGCGCTCGGCCGCGAGGGATTCACCGTGAAGGACGAAACCGTGCGCCTGCGCGCCTTCGTCGGCTACACCACCCTGGCCCACGCCTATGGCGATGCCAGCAGCGCGCTGGCCGCGGCCGAACGCGCGTTGCGAGAGGCCCGCTCCCAGCCCACCGCGGTGGCCGGCTACCAGCCGCCACGCCAGCGCGACCACGACCAGGCCGTGGCCGAGTCCGTGCGCCAGGCGCTTGCCGACAACCGCTTCGAGCTTGCGTTCCAGCCGGTGGTCGCCGTGGCCGGTGGCGACGAAGCCCAGTTCCAGACCCTGCTGCGCATGCGCCAGGACGACGGCAGCCTGCTGCCGGCGGCGGAGTTCCTGCCGGCCGCGGATGCCGCCGACCTCATGCACGACATCGATGCGCGCGTGCTCGAACTTGCCGTGACCGTGCTGCACCAGCGCGCGGAGGCGGGCAAGCCGGTGCGCCTGTTCGTATCGCAGTCCGCGCGCAGCCTGGCCCGCGACGGCCACGCCGACCATGTCCTCGGCATGCTCGCCGCCTACGGCGTCGCCGGCGAACGGGTCGTGATCGACGTGCGCCAGGACGAAGCCCTGATCCATGCCCTCGCCCTGCGCGAGTTCTGCGACGCCATGGTCCCCGCGGGCGTGCAGCTGTGCCTGGGCCAGTACCACTCCGGCCGCGAGGCCGATGCGTTGCTCAGCCAGTTGCCGCTGGGCTACGTGCGGCTGGCATCGCGCTACTCGCAGAAGCTCGACGATCCCGCGGTGCGCGACGAGATGCGCCAGGCGATCGAGCGCGCGCACCGCCTGGGCCTGTGCGTCATCGGCCAGCAGGTGGAGGATCCGCAGGCCGCGGCCACGCTCTGGATGAGCGGCGTCGATTTCATCCAGGGCAATCTGGTGCAGCACGCGGCGGGCGGACTGGACTATGACTTCGACCACTCGGTGCTCTGACGATGCTGACACGCGGACGTCCCTCGGCCCTGATGCTCCGCTGGCTCGCCCTGGGTGCGGCCGCAGGCGCCACGCTGACCCTGGTGCTGGACGTGTTCGGGCTCGAAGGCCCTTGGCAGCATGCGGCGCTGGTGATGGTGCTGCTGGTGCTGTTTGCGGTCGTCGCCATCCACGTCAGCGTGCGCAAGCGCGACCAGGAAATGGACGAGGCCGACGAGCGCGCACGCCGCGACGAAGCGGTGATGGAGCAGCTGCAGGCGCAGATCGACCACCACACCCAGCTCGAATCCCAGCTGCGCCAGGCCAAGCTGGCGGCGGAATCGGCGGTGATGGCCAAGGGCGAGTTCCTGGCCACCATGAGCCACGAGATCCGGACCCCGCTCAACGGCATCGTGCCGATGCTCGACCTGCTGATGCACGCACAGCTGCAGGCCGACCACGCCGAGCTGGTGCGCACCGCCTATACCTCGTCGCAGCAGATGCTGCGCATCGTCGACGACATCCTCGATTACTCCAAGCTCGAAGCCGACAAGCTCGAACTCGAGACCACCGGCTTCAACCTGCGCGAACTGCTTGATGGCGTGATGCAGCTGTTGGACCGCCCGGCCCAGGGCAAGGGCCTGCGCATGAGCCTCAACATCGACCCGGCCGTGCGCCTGGCCGTGCGCGGCGACCCGGTGCGCCTGCGCCAGGTGCTGGGCAACCTGGTGTCGAACGCGGTGAAGTTCACCGAGCGCGGCTCGGTGTCGATGACGGTGCGCCGCATCGGCGAGACCGCCGCCCAGCACCAGCTGCGCTTCGAAGTGCGCGACAGCGGCATCGGCATCGCACAGGGCTCGCAGACGCGCCTGTTCCAGGCCTTCAGCCAGGCCGATGCCTCCACCACGCGCCTGTACGGCGGCACCGGCCTGGGCCTGGCGATCTCCAAGCGCATCGTCGACCTGATGGGCGGCCGCATCGGCGTCGAGTCCGAGCCCGGCCACGGCGCGATGTTCTGGTTCGAGATCCCCCTGCTGAAAGCCGCGGGCGACATGCCCAGCGCAGCCGAGGACAGCACCGCCCGCGGCCGCCTGCTGCTGCTCAGCGCGGATCCGCGCCTGCGCCTGCGCCTGTCGATGCTGCTGCCCAACTGGGGCCTGCGCGTGAGCTCGGTCGAGACCACGCAGGAAGCACTGGACCGCCTGCGCGCCGCGGCCAACCAGGGCGCGCCCTGGGCCTACTCCCTCGTGCTGGCGGACCTTGCCGGCATGCGCAGCACCGCGGTGGCCCTGCACCGCAACCTCGGCCGCCAGGCCGTGTACGGCGACCTCAAGCTGGTCTGCCTGTACGGGGACGACCCGGTCCCCGAAGAACTGCAACGCAGCGTCACGCTACTCAGCCGGCAGGCCCCCGATGCCGATCTCCGCGCCGCCCTGCTGGGCGGGAATGTCGCACAGACACCGGACTCCGCCAGGGAACCCATCGCGATGGCCACCGCCACGACACCACCGCTATCCACCGCACCCGTGCGCGCCGCGCGCGTGCTGCTGGTCGAAGACAACCCCGTGAACCTGATGGTGGGCCAGCGCCTGCTGTCGGTGCTCGGCATCACCTGCGACACCGCCAGCAACGGCGAGGCCGCCATCCTGCGCATGGAAGCCTCGCGCTACGACATCGTGCTGATGGACTGCCAGATGCCGGTCATGGACGGCTACACCGCCACCCGCCGCTGGCGCGAGATGGAAGCCGCCGCCGGCGACGGCCGCCACGTGCCGATCATCGCCATGACCGCGAACGCGATGGCCGGTGACCGCCAGAAGTGCCTGGATGCCGGGATGGACGACTACCTCGCCAAGCCCGTGACCCGCAGCGAGCTCGAGCGGACGCTGGCGCGCTGGTGGAATGCCGAGACGGCCGCGCTGGCCGCGCAGCGCGAGTCGTACGAAGTGGACCCGGACACCGGCGACATGATCGACCATGGCGATGGCGCGGAGGCCTTCGTGGAGGTCGTGGACGAGATCCCGCCCGTGCTTGAACCCGATGCGCCCGACGTGCCGCCGCTGCCGGAGCTGTACGCGGTCGCGCCGCCGATGGCGTTCCAGGCGACCGTGCAGCCGACCGTGGCAAGCCCGGCACCGGTGCCGGTCCCGTCGACGCCGCCGATGGCCGTCGCCCCGCCCGCGCCCGCGGCCTCACCGAGCACCGCATCCGTGCCACCGGTGCTGCCGCCGGTGCTCGACCACGAGATCCTCGAAGAACTGCGCACCATGCTTGGCGGCGACCTCGACCACCTGATCGACGTCTTCCTGGCCGACACGCCGCGCCTGATCGGCACCATGGAACAGGCTGCCACCGGTCCAGATTACGAGGCCCTGCGCGACGCCGCGCACTCGCTCAAGTCCTCGAGTGCCAACCTGGGTGCGATGTCGCTTTCGGCCGCGGCCAAGCGCGTTGAGCTCGGCGCCCGCGAGCGCCTGCTCGAGCGCCCCGCCGTGGCGGTGGCGCTGGTGGCCAACGAATTCACCCGGGCGCGCGCGGCACTGAAGGCGGCGAGCCCGGCGCAGGCCTGAGCAGCGTCAGCTGCCCATCTTCGACTGCAGGTAGTTCTGCTCGCCCACGCGGTTGATGAGGTCGAGCTGGGTTTCGATCCAGTCCACGTGCTCTTCCTCGGAATCGAGGATGTCCTTGAACAGGCGGCCGCTGGTGTAGTCCTTGATGCTGTCGCAGTACTCGATGGCTTCGCGCAGCACCGGCAGGCCGTCGAGCTCCAGCGACAGGTCGCACTCCAGGATCTCGCGCGGCGACTCGCCCACGCGCAGCTTGCCCAGCGCCTGGAAGTTCGGCAGCCCCTCGAGGAACAGGATGCGGTCCGCCAACTGGTCGGCGTGCTTCATCTCGTCGATCGATTCCTCGTACTCGTGCTTGGCGAGGTCTTCGAGGCCCCAGTTCTTCAGCATCTTGGCGTGCAGGAAGTACTGGTTGATCGCGGTGAGTTCGTTGAACAGCGCCTGGTTGAGGTACTTGATGACCTGGGGATCGCCCTTCATGGCATGTCTCCGGCTTGCGTGGGGAAGATGCCGGGACTGTAGCGCCATCACGCGGGGCGTGGCGGAACGCGAATCGTGATCATCCCCAGCCGCATCCGGCCGGGGCGGGGCCTCAGGCCGCGTTGGCGAGCGGCAGGACCTGCAGGACCTTGCGGGCCGCGGTTTCTTCTTCCAGGAGCCCGACCGCCGTGCCGACGCAGCTTCCGCAGCTGGCGCCGCAGCCCGTGCGCATGGTGAGCTCGGTCATGCTGCCGCAGCCGGCGGCAGCCGCCTGGCGGATTTCATGATCGGTAACCCCGTTGCAGACACAGACGTACACGGCAGGCTCGCAGGAATGGGACGCCGCGATTGTCATCGAGAATGAGAATGATTGTCAATCCTGCGCGATCGGACGCCGCCCCTGCGCCGGCCCCTGACCCGCCAGCCGCGACGAACGGCCCCGGGAACGCTGCGCCTCGAGACTGATCGTCGGCACGGCCCTGGCCCCCGCCACCTCCCGCGCGAACGGCGCCAGATGCTGCAGGGCACGGGTGTAGACGCCACGCTTGAAGTTCACCACGTGCTCCAGCGGGTACCAGAAGTCCACCCAGCGCCAGTGGTCGAACTCGGGCTTGTCGGTCAGGTCCAGGCGCAGGTCGGCGTCGGCGCCAGTGAAACGCAGCAGGAACCAGACCTGCTTCTGGCCGATGCAGACCAGGCGGTCGTTGCGGCGGATGGCCCGCGGTGGCAGCCGGTAGCGCAGCCAGCCGGGCGTGACCCCGAGCACGTCGACGTGGCCGGCCAGCAGCCCGGTTTCCTCCTCGAGCTCCCGGTACATGGCCTCGGCCGGCGTCTCGTCGGAGTTCATCCCGCCCTGCGGGAACTGCCAGCCGTCGCGGCGCACGCGGCGCGCCCAGAACACCCGGCCGTCCGGGTGCATCAACACAATGCCCACGTTGGGGCGATAGCCGTCCGGATCGATCACGATGCGGACTCCTGAGGTCTTACGACGCCTCCGGCGTCACTGCGACCGACTCTGCCACGGGCCGCGGGGGGCGACAAGCCGCGGCCGCCCAATTTGACGCCGGACCCGACCCAGTGGACAATTACGGGCTCGCCGCGAGCAGCGCGCGAGCCATGGCTATGTAGCTCAGACGGTTAGAGCGCGAGACTCATAATCCCGAGGTCGGTGGTTCGATTCCACCCATAGCCACCATTCCGAAGCCCCGCTACCGCGGGGCTTTTTGCTGGGTCAGGGCATTCCAGCGGGGCACCGTCAGTCCGCCGCGCGGGTCTGGAAGCTGCCTTCGACAGTGATCGCTGCCGCACCGCCGCGCTCCTGCGCCGAGAACATGTACCGACCCGCCAGCGCGTCGCCCGATGCAGCAGTGATCACCAGCTCGCCGTCGTCGATGGCGTAGTCGGCCGGGCCAGGGTGGACTTCGATATTGCCGTCGAAATCACCGTCTTCTCCAAGCGTGTAAGTGCCAGGCCCGGGAGACGCGGTGTCGCCACGCGCCAGCGAGATGATGACCGCACCGGCATCGCCCCCGGGCTGCCCGGAAAAGCTGAGGTGGTAACGGCCATACCTGGTTCCGGCAATGGCGCCCTCGCCCGCGACCGTCATCTCCAGGTCGCCGGACACCGCGGCCTGGAACGAAGCTCCAGCGGATTTTTCAGATGCCTGGACTCCGGTCGTGGCCGGGCTGCCGGAGGTACCGGGCGCGGCGGTGTCACCGGGCGCCCCGCCGCATGCGGCGACCAGGCAGCAAAGCCCCGTCAGGGCCAGCATGCGTCGGGCGCGACCGACTGCAGTCGGCCACCTGGGGTGAAAACGCTGATTCATTCCTGTCTCCTCGGTCTGGTCTGGGTACCGGCGGGCTGTGCGCATCGACGTCAAGGGCTGCTCGCCGGTGTCACGTTGATCGTCTTTCGTGCGAGCACGATACTTCCCTGATTCTGGACATAGCGCACCTCATATATCCCTGCTTCCGCAGGCATCTGCAGCTGCAACGGATTTCCGCGTCCGGTGTACGTGTATCGCTCGTACTTGTTGCCCGCCGCATCGGGCTTGGCCACCGAGATGTAGTCGCTCTCATAATCAGGGCCGGTCCAGGACACGGTGAGCGTCGAGCCGGCCCCGGCGCTTGCTGGAGCGTCCACGCTCGCGGTGACGGCCGTGATGGTGATGGCCTCCCGCGCCAGTGCCGTCTGGGTTTTGTGGCTGATGTAACGGACTTCGTAATCCCCGGCATCCTTGGGAAGCAGCAGCTGCAGCGGGTTTCCCTTCGTCGTGTAGGTGTAGTTCTCGTACCTGTTGTCCGCCGCATCGGGCTTGGCCACCGAGATGTAGTCGGAGGGCTCGTCCGGACCGGACCAGACCACCCGCGCATTCGAGCCGGCCGCCCCGGTCTCGGGCGTTTTCACGCTGGCGTCCAGTTCCACGACGATTGGCAGCGTCACCCTGGTGCCGGTGACCTCACCCTCCGCGCTCGCACCGTCGGAGATGCGCTGCACGCTCACGTCATGCACGCCACGCGGCAGATCCACTTTGATGGACCCGGCATCGGCTGATTCGTGGAGCATCTCGCCGGTCGCACCATGGCGCACCGTCCACGTCAGGCCTTGCTCGATGGCGGGTCCCTTGACCTGATCGGTCGCAACCAGGGTGACCTCCACGGTGGCGACAACTTTCGGTTCGGGCGCTGGCTTCGGCTCAGCAGCAGGCGCTGGCGCGGCCTGCACGGCGCTGATCTGGTCAAGCGCGTCGCGCAGTTCGTCGGCATCGTCGGCGACGAAGAAGCGACCGCCCGTGGCTTCGGCAATGCAGCTGAGTTCACCCTTCGCTCCCGCCTCTTCCGCACCGAGCCCGAAGCCCACCGTATGCACGGTCAGGCCGATGCCCAGCTTCGCCAGGTTCGCGGCGGCCTGGCACGGGTCCAGGTGGCAGGTTTCCTGGCCGTCGGACACGAGGATGACCGTCGCTTCGTTTTCGGTGAACTTCAGCGCTTCCGCCGCATGCTCCACGGCCCTGGTCATCGGCGTCATGCCCACCGGGTTGACGCGCGCAATGGCCTGGCCGATCGCGCTGCGATCGGTCCCCACTGGAACCAGCGTCTGGATGTCGCTGCAGTCGCCCTTCCGGTTATGTCCATAAGCCACCAGACCGAGCCGGCGCTCGGGCGGCAGGTCCTTCAGCAGTCCCTGCACGACATCACGGGCGATGCTGATCTTGGCGACGCCGTCGATCTGCCCCCACATCGAGCCGGAGCCATCGAACACCAGGATGGTGTCGTGGGCCTTGGCCTGCTGGGCCTGGGCACCGACGGCCGGGCTGGCAAGGCCGACGGCAAGCGCCAGCGTGAGATGTCGAAACATGATGTGTCCCCTGCCTTTCGTTGTTTGATTGGATCGTTGCCGCTCGTTGCTGGCCCGGCCCGCTTCACCAGCCTCCGTATGCCGGTGCGAACCTGTGCATCACATCGTCCAGGTCCCGCTCCGCGATCTGCCGGCGACGCTGGGCGCGCGAGAGTTCGCCTTCGGCGCGCTGCATGTCATCGCGGAGCCGGCGAAGTTCGCTGCGCAGGGCGTCGCGGTCCTTTTCCGCGATGTCCTGCTTGCCGATGCGGTCGCGGGTCTTGTCGATGTCCTTGCGAAGCGTGCGGATCCGGTGCTCGGTGGAGCTGACATCGGACCGGGCCTGGTTCACCAGCTGCCTGGCGTCGTGCACGTAACGCCCATCCGTGTAGCCGGCGAGGAAGCCACGCTCCAGCTCGTAGGGACAGACGCCTGCGTAGTTGTGGCCGTTGCTGCCCACGGTGAAGCCCCTGTGCGGGGTGCAATAGACATCCAGGCCGCGCTCTCGCGCGTCCATGTAGGCCCTCGCATCCACGCCCACGCCATGCGCGACGCAGGCCCGCTCGTGATCCCCCAGGCGCGACGGTGGATACCCCGCGGCGCCGTCTTCGTAGCCCACCCGTGCCCAGTTGCCGGCCAGGCATTCACTCTGGGTCATCGTGGCGCAGCCCGAATGCAGCATTGAAAACAGAACGACAACGACAAGCCCGACCACGCGCATGAACCACTCCTTGTGCCGGACGCCGCCTCCCGGGAGGCGCCCTGCAACATTCCGTGAACCCTGTACACGACCCATGGGGCGGGAAGCGGACAAGCCTCAGCAAACCGACGCACACGGCGTGAACACCAGCACCACGCTCGGGTCCCCGCCAGGCCCGCGCGAGAAATCCACCGCAAAGCGGTACGGCCACCCGGCGACCATCCCCGTGCCCGTCAGCGCGATTTCGGTGTTGGGAGCGAGCCGCCCCGGCGCGACGCGGTAGCCGGCGGCTTCCAGCACGTGGCGGTACGCGATCGCTTGGGAGGCCGCATCGCCATCATGGATCCAGGTGCTGGAAAGCACGCGTCGCGGTGGGCCTTCCGCTTGCGTGGTGCTGTGTTCGATCCACCCCGGCATGACCGGAAACGGGAAGTCCTGCCGTATTGCATGCACTCCGACCTGCACGCGCGTGGGCTCATCCGCCCGGGAAGCAGTGTATGGCGCACCGTTTCCGTAGCCGACGATCACGGTCACCGCGTACAGCAGTGCCGACAGCCTCCAGTCCATTTCCAGCCCCCCGGCGCGGAGCCTGGCCGCGGCGATTCGCGGGATGCGGCTCCATCTGTATCTGTGGACTACGCCACCTTGACCCCGGCAGAGGACATTCCCGGGATTTACGCACCCCCGGCAGGCTATGGTTGTGCATGATCACGAGCGCCAGGAACGGTATGGACACCCCCGACGTCACGGAAGAAATCTGCGTCAGCGCAGCCGAGCTCGCGCCCTTGCTGTACCCGGACCTGCGGCGCGCGGCGCGCGGCATCCGCGCACGGATGTCCCGCGGCGGCACGCTGCAGACCACTGAACTGATCCATGAGACCTACCTGAAAGTGGTGCGCGGCGGTCCGTGGGCCAGCCGTCGCCACTTCCTGGCCGCCGCCGCCGTGGCGATGCGGCACGTGCTGGTGGACCAGGCGCGCGCCCGGTCGCGACTGCGCCGCGGCGAGGGCGTCGCCCCGCTCTCGCTGGACGAGGCGGTGCATGCCGTGGAGGCACAGTCATCCCTGTCGTCATCCCCTGACGAAGACGACCTCAACATGGCCATCGGCGAGGCGCTGGAGACCCTGGCACAGATCGAGCCCCGGCTGGCGCGCGTGGTGGAGTGCCGCTACTTCGCCGGCTACACCGAGGTCGAAACCGCCGACATCCTCAACGTCACCTCACGCACCGTGCGACGCGACTGGATCAAGGCGCGCGCATGGCTGCAGACGCAGCTTGTCGACTATTCCGACGCGCTGGGCTGATCGCTCCAGCCCTGCTGCAGCGCCTCCAGCTGCTGAAGTGCGTTCGCGCCCGCCGGTCCAAGCGCCACCAGCCCGGATCGCGCCTGCACCAATGCCGCCTGTGCCGCTGCGACCGCACCGCCTGCGTGGTGTGCGCGCGCCCTCGAGATGTCGAGCATCGCCGAAAGGACATGCGGCGTGCCGTATGTCTCCAGTATGCCGGGGCCGACCTCGTCGATGAGCTCCCATGCCCCCTGTGGATGCCCGCTGCCCGACAGGGCGTCGGCCAGTCCCAGGCTGGCGGCCACGGCGATGGCTCCGGTCTCGCCACCGGCATGGATGCGGCCCATGTCGATCGCATCGCGCAGCAGCGGGACGGCCTCTTCGTGCCGTCCGAGCTGGCTCAGCGTCTTGCCCATGTTGTTCATCAGCGCCGCCATCGCGGCCGACGGGCCATACAGCTCGCGGCGCAGCGCCAGCGCGTCCTCCATGATCCCGATCGCAACCTCTGGCCGGCTGAGGCGGGCTTCCACGGAGGCCCAGTTGTTGAGCGTGTTGAGCGCGTCTGCGCTGCGGTCCTGTCCCAGTTCCTGCCAGAGGCCGTGCGCCTGTTGGAACCGGCTTGCCGCATCCTCCAGGCGTCCGGCCTGGAAATAGGCGATGCCCAGGTTGTTCACCAGCACTACGGTTTCGCGGTGCGTCGGACCGGAAAGCTCGATGCGCTGCGGCAGCGCGTCCTCCAGCGTGCGAACCGCGAGGTCGATGTCGCCCCGGGTGCGTTCGAGCTGCGACTGCAGTAGCCGGCTGTCGAGCAGCTCGGACCGGTAGCGGCGCGGATCACCGGCCCAGAATGCCTGCGCCTGCTGCAGCAGGCCGGCGGCATCGTCGGGGCGGGTCTCGCGGAAGCTGATCTGGGCGAGGTCGTGCCTGGCCATGGCCTGGACGTCGTCATCCACGGCGCCATCGGCCACCAGGCGCTCCAGCAGTGGCCGTGCACCGGTGTAGTCGTTGATCTGGAAAAACAGCTCCGACAGCGCCAGCGAGATGTCCGCGTAGGCCGCCCGATCGCTGCCGAACTCGTCGGCGACCTGGGCGGCGGCGCGGGTCAGCACGTCGCGCGCGGTCACGTCGCCATCGGCCTGCAGCTCGCCGGCGCTGCGGAACATCAGCGTCATGTACTGGCGCACGGCGTTGTTCCGCACGATTTCCCGCCGCGCATGGTCGCGCTCGATCGCCGCCTCGCGCCCCTGCAGCACCACGCCGGTCACGCCCGCGACCACGCTGGCCACGGCGATCGCCGCCGCCGCGAAGCCGACGCGATGGCGGCGCAGCGCACGCAGGCACACGTAGGCGATGGTGGGCTTGCGCGCCTTCACCGGGCGCTGGTCCAGGTGCGCGCGGATGTCTTCGGCAAGCTCGTCGGTGGTGCGGTAGCGCTGCCCGGGGTTCGGCTGCAGCGCCTTGCGGATGATGTTGTCGATGTCACCGCGCAGCGCCCGCGCGGACGCGCCGCTGAGCCGGTTGCTGGCGCGCGGCGGTTCCTGCAGCGCCAGTCGTTCCAGTGCGCGCATGAGCGGCATGCCGCCCAGCTGCCAGGGGCGCTCCCCGGTGACCAGCTCGAACAGGATCACGCCAAGCGCGTAGACATCGGTGGCGGTGGAGATCGCCCCGCCGTTCAGCTGCTCGGGCGCGCAGTAATCCGGCGACGCGCGGATCACCCGGGTGGCATCCTGCGGCAGGCCGTCATCCGCCGACAGGTGCTTGGCGATGCCGAAATCGAGCAGCTTGAGCTGGCCGTCCGCGGTCACCAGGATGTTTCCCGGCTTGAGGTCGCGGTGCACCACCAGGTGGCGGTGCGCGTGGCCCACCGCATCGCAGGCCTGCAGCACCAGCTGCAGGCGCTCGTGCAGCGGGAGGTCGCGGGCGTACTCGTTGAGCGGCAGGCCGTCGACGTACTCCATCACCGCGTAGGGCGTGCCCTGGTACTCGCTGCCGTCGAGCAGGTGGGCGATGGCCGGATGCTCCAGCCGCGCCAGGATCCGGCGCTCGGCGGCGAACCGCGCGCGGTCTTCGTCCGACTGCATCCGCAGCATCAGCTTGAGCGCGGCGCGCTGCTCGAAATCGGCGCCGGTGCGAGTGACCAGGTACACCTCGCCCATGCCGCCGCGGCCCAGCAGCGCGTCCACCCGCCAGTGGCCGACGAGGGCGCCAGGCGCAAGCATCGGAGTCGATCCCGGGCCGGGCCCCGGACCGGCGGTGGCGGCGTCATCGGCGGCAAGCAGCGCCAGCACTTCCTCGCGGACCAGTGCATCGGGCTCAAGCGCGGCCAGCAACGCCTCGCGACCTTCCGATGGCGTCTCCGCCACCCTGTCGAACAGCTCCCACACACGCTTCCAGCGCGTTGCATCATCCATCGACCGCTCCCCGGCCGGGCGGGCATGGCACGCGCCCCATGACCGCGGCTGCCCCCCGTTCAGGCAAGTATAGCCAAGGCCCCGGCTACCGCCCGCCCGGAGCGACGGGCAGGATTCCGCCCGCCCGCGTGACGCGTACGGATCGTGTCCGTGCACGGCCGGTCGACATCACCGGCGCTCGTCGGAAACCACCTGTCCATCCACCAGCGTGATCGTGCGGTCGCAGGTCTCCGACAGCCGCGGATCATGCGTCACCACCAGCACCGCACAACCGTATTCCGAGTTGAAGCGCCGCAGCAGCTCGAAGACTTCGGCGGCAGTCTTCGTGTCCAGGTTCCCGGTCGGCTCATCGGCCAGCAGCAGCGACGGTCGCGTCACCAGGGCGCGGGCGATCGCCACGCGCTGCTGTTGGCCGCCCGACAGCTGGTCGGGATGGCGGTCGGCGAACTTCTCGAGCCCCACGTCCGCCAGCAGTCCGCGCGCGGTGTCGACGGTCTCGCGGTCCGGTCGCCCGCGCGCGACCATCGTGGGCATCAGCACGTTCTCGAGCGCGGTGAACGCGCCGATCAGGTGGTGGAACTGGAACACGAACCCGATGTGCTCGCCCCGCAGTGCGGTGCGTCCCTCGTCGTCCATGTCACGCGTGGGCTTGCCGCGCAGGTAGAGCTCGCCATCGGTGGGCGAGTCGAGCAGGCCGATCAGGTTCAGCAGCGTGCTCTTGCCCGAGCCGGACGGGCCCACGAGCGCCGCGAAGTCCGCACTGTCCAGGTGGAGGTCGATGCCGTGCAGCACCTCCACTTCGTTCGGCTGACCGATGTTGTAGGACTTGCGCAGCCCTTCAAGCCGCAGCACCTCGCCAGCGTCAGCCATAGCGGATGGCCTCCACCGGATCCAGTCGCGAGGCGCGCGATGCCGGCACCAGGGCCGCGCCCACGCCGGCCAGGGTGGCCAGCGCCATCGCCGCCGGCACCAGCGCCACCGGCATCGGGATGAAGAACAGGCCGGGACCGAAGTTGTTGAAGGCCGCGATCAATCCCCAACCCGCCAGCCCGCCCACCGCCGAGCCCACCAGGCCCAGCACCGCGCCCTGCACCAGGAAGACCTGCAGCATCTGCCGCCGCCGCGTGCCCATCGCGCGCAGGATGCCGATCTCGCGCGTGCGCTGCGCCACGCTCACCGCGAGCACGCTGGCGATGCCGAACGCGACCGACACCGCGACGAAGAAACTGATCATCCGCGTGGACATGCTCTGCGAGGTCAGCGCGTTCATCAGCTGCGCATTGGTCTCCATCCAGCTCTGGGCCTGCAGGCCGGTCAGGCCGCGCACGCGCGCGGCGATGCGGTCGGCGCCGAAGAGGTCCTCGACGGTGAGGTCGATGACGGTGACGCCCCCGGGCAGCGCGAGCAGTGACTGCGCCTGCTTCAGGTCGAGGTAGACATAGCGCGCGTCGAGCTCGCGCACGCCGAGCTCGAAGATGCCGGCGATATTGACGATGGCTTCGCGGCCGTCGCCGGCATCGAGCCTGAGCTTGCCGCCAAGGCGCAGGCCGAGGTCTTCGGCCAGCTGCCTGCCCACCACCGCATCGCCGGAACCGACTTCAAGCCGCCCCTCGACCATGCTGTCGCCGAGGGGAATCACCCGCAGGTAGCGCGGCAGGTCCACGCCGACCAGCGCGACCGACTCGACGGCCTCGCCGCGGCGTCCGAAGGCAGGCCCGGAGACCACGGGCGATACCGCCGTGATACCGGCAAGCCCGTCGAGCACGTCACGCACCTGGAGCCAGTTGTCGATCGGCCGCAGCGCCTGCGCGCGGCGGTCCTCTAGCACCAGCTGCAGCGTGCCGGGCGCTGCGGGCGCGATGCGGTTCATCTCGCGCGGCGCCTCCACCCTGACGTGCGCCTGGGTCCCGAGCGTGCGGTCGATCAGGTTGTCCTGCAGCCCGGCGATCAGCGCGGTCACGAACACGATCACCGCCACGCCCACCGCGATGCCGAACAGGATCAGCAGGGTCTGCGCCCGGCCGTGGCGCAGGAAGCGCATCGCGATGGTGGATTCGATCCACATCGATCAGTCGAACTTGACCGGCAGCTCGCCGCGCGTGTCGCCGCCGACGTCCGGCGGCGCCTGGCCTTCGATGCGGACGCGTCCGCCATCATCGGGCAGGTCGCCGGATTGGAGCGCACCCGCGGCCAGCACGCGATCGCCGGCATCCAGGCCTTCAAGCACTTCGCTCATCGCCAGGCCACGCAGGCCCAGCCGGACCGGCGTGCGTTCCACCCGGCTGTTGCGCACACGCAGGACGGTGGCACGGTCGGAACCTTCGCTTGCCTCGAGCAGCGCGTCGTTGGGCACGGCCAGCGCGTTGTCGCGGCTGCCGGTGAGGATGGTGGCGGTCACGGTCATGTCCTGGCGCACGAAGTCCGTGCCCGGGTCGATGCGCAGGCGGACGTCGACGGTTCCGCGCGCGGGATCGATGCCCGGTGCGACGTGGTACACGGTCGCGGAAAAAGGACGGTCCGGGAACGCGTCGGCGATGCAGGTGACGGACTGGCCAAGCGCAAGACGGGCGAGGTTCTTCTCGTCCAGCGGCAGCAGGACCTCGCCGGGGGCGTCGCGCGCGATCTCCAGCAGCACGTCGCCGGGATTGACCGTGTCGCCCGGCTCGACGTTGCGCACGAGGACGGTGCCGGCCACCGTGGACCGGATCACCGCGCGCGCGAGGTCGGCCTCGGCGGCGACCACGCGCTCGCGCGCCTGGGCCTCGCGGGCGCCGCCGTTGAGCGCTGCCGCGGCCACGCGTGCCTGGTCAGTGGCGGCACGCGCCGCGACCACGGCCTGCGCGGCCTGCTCCACGCTTTCCCTGGCCACGAGCTGGCGCTCGCCAAGCTCCCGGCGGCGGACCAGTTCACGCTCCGCCTGCGCCAGTTCGGCATTCGCCTCGCGCAGGCGCGCCTCGGCATCGGGGCGCTCGGCCTCGCGCAGCGCGGCGAGCGCGGCAAGCGCTTCGTCGCGACGGGCCTCCAGGTCGCGCGCGCGCAGCGTGACGAGCACATCGCCCGGGGCCACCCGGTCGCCCTCCATCACGCGCCGCTCGAGCACCAGCCCCGCGATCTCGGCGCCGACCTGCACGCGCGACAGCGCGGCCACGCGGCCGGTGGCGACGACGTTCTGCACCATCGGTCCAGCGACCACGTCGTACCCGGGCAGGACGGGGCCGCGCCATCTGCCCACGCCCCAGGCAAGGACCAGCACCGCGACGACGGCCGCGGCTGCAAGCATCCATTTGCGCCGCCCTGACATTCCGGCCATGGCTTCACCTGACGGGAAAACCGCATGTTGACCTGCTGGAGTGATGGCGGCAATGACGGCCCGGCGCGCTCCCAACCACCCCGATGTCAGCTGCGCGCGATGCCAGCGCGTGCAGCCTCGCGCCTGCATGGCGGCCCATCGCTCTCTTCCGCGATTTCAGGCCTGCGCATGGAGACACCCACCGCGCCCAATCGCAAAAAAGGATTCCAATGAAGACCATTACCTCCAGGCGCCGAGCGCCAGGCAAGCCACTCCTCAGCTCGGGCCTGGCCCTTGCCTTGACGCTGCCTTGCCTCGCCAGCGCTGCACCAATCTGGCAGCCCATTCCCGTCCCCGTGCCGTCACCGATCGACAACCGGACGCTGCTGATCGAGATTCTCCAGGAACTCCAGGACGTGCAGGACCGGCTGCAGCCGGAACGCGTGACTCTCTCATCCGGCGTTTTCTCGCTTCCTGCGAATGCGCGCTCGGTGGACTGGGTGCTGATCAACAATGACGCCGCGCCGCAGACGGTCACTGTCACGGTTTACAGATGGCGCATCGGCATGGGCAAAGTGGAAGTTGCACCCGGCCCCATCACTGTGACCATTGCGCCAGGCCATGCGACGCACAATGCCAACAGCGTCGGAACCACTTTCAGCTGGGGCGGAAGCTTCGAAGTGGTCGTGAGTGGCGGCAGTCAGAAAGTGCTGCCAACGGCAATGGTCTGGGAAGACCTGGGGAATACCGTGATTCCCGGTACCCACATCGGTCCAGGAGATTGGGTGCGGATCGATTGAGTTCATCGACTGGCTCAAGCCGGTGCCGTGCAACTGCGCGGCACCGGTGCAAGCCCCTAGATCTTGTCGTGCTTGCTCCCACCCAGGCAGCGCGGGGAGTCCGGCGCCGCACCCTGGTCGGCCCATTCACCCGGCGTGTAGGTATGCAGCGCCAGCGCGTGGATCTCGGCCATCAGCCCGCCCACTGCGGCATACACGGCCTGGTGGCGGCGCACGGGGGACTTGCCGTCGAACGTGTCGCTCACAACCACCGCCTTGTAATGCGTCTCTAGCCCACGGCTGTGCATGTGGCTTTCGTCCAGCACGTCCAGGTGCGTGGGCGACAGGGCGCCGAGGGCGGCGCGGATGCGGTCTGCTTTCGTGCTCATGCGGCCATTATCGCGGAAAGCGCCTGACTGGCCGCGATCCACTCCTCGTTCGTGGGTTCCACGCCCACCAGTACCCGGCTGTCCTGCGCGGAAATCACCGGTGAATGCGCATCGTTCGCCGTCGCGTCCAGGCGCAGGCCCAGGAACTCCAGGTCTCTGCACACGCGCTCGCGGATGAAGGCGTTGTGCTCGCCCACGCCGGCGGTGAACACCAGCAGGTCGAGGCCGCCCAGCACCGCCACCAGCGCACCGATCTCGCGCACGATCCGTCGCACGTAGAGTTCAAGCGCAATCCGTGCACGCTCGCCGCTGTCGCCTTCGTCGTCCTCGTGCGTCACGATCACGCGCGGTTCCGCCGAGATCCCCGAAACGCCGAGCAGCCCGGAGCGGTGGTACAGCAGCTGGCCGACCTCTTCCAGGCCCAGCTTCTCGATCTCCATCAGGTACAGCACCGCGCCGGGATCCAGCGCGCCGGTGCGCGTGCCCATCATCAGTCCGTCGAGCGCGGAGAAGCCCATGGTGGTCGCAACGCTCTGCAGCTCACGCATCGCGCACAGGCTGGCACCACTGCCCAGGTGTGCGACCACGGTGCGGCCGCGCGCGACGTCGCCGTGGCGCTCGGGCAGCGCGGTCGCCATGTAGGCATATGACAATCCGTGGAAACCGTAGCGACGCAGGCCGCGCTCCCAGGCGTCATAGGGCAGCGGCAGGATCTGTTCGACCTTGGGCAGGGTGTGGTGGAAGC
The DNA here is from genome assembly GCF_054072805.1 of Luteimonas sp. A534. Classification (NCBI taxonomy): domain Bacteria; kingdom Pseudomonadati; phylum Pseudomonadota; class Gammaproteobacteria; order Lysobacterales; family Lysobacteraceae; genus Luteimonas; species Luteimonas sp. A534. Next base: position 150,449 of record NZ_JBSVRR010000003.1, on the reverse strand, counting down.
CGGTGTCGAAGCAGGCCACCTGGGGAAGCCGCGGATACTCGCGCAGCAGGATGGCGACGGCTTCCAGCGCGAAAGGCTGGTGCAGCGGCGCCAGCGGGATGTAGCCGCGCAGGTCGTCGAGCACGCCGGCGTCCACGCGCACGGGCTCGAAGTACCTGCTGCCGCCGTGCACCACGCGATGGGCGACCACGCCCACGCGGCGGCCGGCCAGCCTTTCGAGGATGCGGTCGCGGATCAGCGCCAGCGCGCTGCGATAGGGCTTGCCGGCGTCGAGCTCGACCGCGAACGGCTCGACGCCGCTCTCGCCGAAGTCGGGCGTGGGACCACCGATGCCCTGCACCTTGCCGTTCCACAGCGGCTTGCGCGGCAGCGGGTCGACGCCGCTGTCGTACACGGCGAACTTGATGCTCGACGAGCCGCAGTTGAGCACCACCACCAGGTCGGCGCCCGAGGACTCGACCGCGGGCGCCGCGGGCGCCGCGGGCTGTGCGCTCACGGCGGGCTCCGGCGGTTGTGATGGGCCAGCATCAGCGCGATCGCGCAGGAGGCGATGCGCGCCTCGCGCGGGTCGGCGCGGCTGGTCAGCACCACCGGCACCTTCGCGCCCAGCACGATGCCCGCGCTGGTGGCCTGGCCCATGTACAGCAGCTGCTTGGCCAGCATGTTGCCGCTTTCCAGATCAGGCACGACCAGGATGTCCGCCTGCCCGGCCACCGGCGATTCGATGCCCTTGGTCTGCGCGGCCGCCATCGACACCGCATTGTCGAAGGCCAGCGGACCGTCGAGTACGCCACCGGTGATCTGGCCGCGATCGGACATCTTGCACAGAGCGGCGGCGTCGAGCGTGGCCGGCATCGTCGGGTTGACGGTCTCGACCGCGGCCAGGATCGCCACCTTCGGTCGCGCCACGCCGATCACGTGCGCAAGGAAGATCGCGTTCTGCACGATATCGGCCTTCTGCAGCAGGTCGGGCGCGAGGTTGACCGCGGCATCGGTGACGATGAACGGCCGCGGGTAATGCGGCGTCTGCATCACGAAGCAGTGGCTCACGCGGCGCTTGGTGCGCAGGCCGGATGCGGATGACACCACCGCCGACATCAGCTCGTCGGTGTGCAGGCTGCCCTTGATCAGCATTTCCACGTCGCCGCTGCGGGCCAGCTCGGCCGCGCGCAGGGCGGCGGCGTGGCTGTGGGCGACGTCCTCGATGGCGATGCCGGAGATGTCGAGGCCGGCCTCTTCCGCCACGGCCTCGAGCCGCGCGCGCGGGGCCACCAGCACCGGTTCCACCAGACCCGCGTCGCGCACGTCCAGCGCCGCGGCAAGGCTCAGCGCATCGCAGGGATGGACGATCGCGGCGCGCACGGGCTCGAGCGTGGCGACGTGCGCCAGCAGGCGCGCGAGGCCGTCGTTGCCGTTGGCGTCGCTGGCGTGGATGTCCGGAAGCGCGACGCGCTCGCGCTCGATGCGCTCGTCGCGCGCCAGCACTTCCACCTCGCCCTCGATCACGGCCTCGCCGTCCTGGTTCCGGCCGAGGCAGGCCAGCACCACGGCGCGGTTGGCGTCGTGCTTTGACGTCACCGTGATGCGAAGCGTCAGCGTGTCACCTGACGCCAACGGGCCTTTGAAGCGCAGCTCCTGCCGCCGGTACACGGTGCCCGGACCCGGCAGGCGCGAACCGAGCAGCGCCGCCAGCCAGGCGCCGGCCCACATGCCCATGGCGACGGTGTCCTGCGCGGCGGGCGTCGCGGCGCCCTTGCCCTCGGGATCATCGATGGCCTTGCCGGCCAGCAGCGCGAACATGCGGAGGTCTTCCCGCGTCAGCGTGCGCGCGAGGCTGGCGCTGTCGCCGACGGAGATCTCGTCGAAGGTGCGGTTCTGGATAGTGTCGAGCGACGGGCTGTCTGCGGTCATCGGGGTCCCTTGCGGTGGGCGGATCGGCGGCGTCGCGCAACAAGCGCCACGCGGCCAGTTTCGCGGCAGCGGGCGTGCGAGACAATGACGATGGTCAATCCACGCGGTGCGGCGGGCGCGACAATGGCGTGCATGTCGCGGGCGCCTGTGCCGCGATGAGGACGGAACCATGCCCCAAGCCATCGTCGACGGCGTCCTGTCCTTCGACGCCTTCGTCAGCATCACGCTGGCGATCCTGCTGCTGTTCGCCGGCAAGGGCCTCGCCGCGCGGATCGGCACGCTAGGCCGCTACGGCATCCCGGAGCCGGTGTTGGGCGGCGTGCTGTGCGCGGCCGTGGTCTGCGCGCTGTATTACGGCGCGGGGCTGATGGTGGGCTCGATCTCGCTGACCGGCGGGGTCGGCACCACGCTGGCCTGGGCGCCCACTTCACCGACGAGCTCGGCATCGCAGAAGCCGCCGAGCTCGGCCTGGCATCGAACATGGTGGGACTGATCGCGGCCGCCGGCACCCGGTGATGCCCTCCGCCGACGCCACGCTCGAGGTCGGCCGCCTGTACGGCGGCGACTCGCGCGACACGCTCGACTACGAAGCCGTGCTGCTGGCGGTGTTCTGGCTCAACGTTGCGCTGATGCTGGGACACGCCTGGGACTGCAGCTGTGGGTGCTGCAGCCGATGCTGGGCTTCATCGCGGTGGCGATGACGCTGCAGATCGCGATGGTGGTGGGCTTCACCACGTTCGTCGTGTTCCGCGCCATGGGCCGCGACTACGAGGCCGCGGTGATCTGCTCAGGCTTTGGCGGCATCACCCTGGGATCGACCGCCACGGCGGTGGCGAACATGACGGCCGTGGCGCGCGAGTATGGCGCGGCACCCAAGGCCTTCCTCGTGGTGCCGCTGGTGTGCGGGTTCGTGATCGACCTGGTGAACGCGCTGGTCATCGGCCTGCTGGCCGCCTGACCCCGCGGATTACTCGCTGGCGGCTTCGAGTCGCTTGGCGGCTTCGCGCTTGCCCATGCCGCGCAGCTCCGAGAGCCCCTGCACCTGCGCCTGGCGCGGCACGGTCTTGCCGGCTTCCCAGTTGTAGATCGACTGCGCACTGACCTCGGCCAGCTGGCCGTACTCGGCGGCCGACAGGCCCAGCTTCTCGCGGTGGGTCTTCAGTCCCTTGGCCGAAAAACGCAGCTTGCGGCCTTCGTCGCCTTCGGCCTGCACCTTCTTCGCAGGGCGCCCGGCGGACTTCAGCTGCCGCGACAGCGCCGCCACCTCGCGCTTGAGCGCGGCAATATCGCGCCGATAGCCGGCATTGGCCTTGCGGAGGGGGTCGAGTTGGGTCTTGGTTTCCTTGCGGGCAAGACGGGCGATTTCGGCTTTCAGAACGGTTGCGAGATTGGCCACCGGGTATTACTCCATGTTTCATCGGGGGATAAACGACGCAGTTTAGGTTCGAATGCCGGCCGCGTCGAATCCGGAATTTGCGAATGTTATCAATCGGCCCCCGGGGATTATCCGGATTGTCTTCACGCGCCTGCGGCAGACTGGAAGCGATCCAGATATTCAGGGCAATCCACCGGAGCGGACGTGCTTTCAATCATTATTCCCGCGCACGATGAAGCGCCGGTCATCGGCGCCACCCTCGACGCGGTGGCCATCGCCACCGTCGCATCCAGCCGCGTTGTCGAGTTGATCGTGGTGGATGACGCCTCGACCGATGCGACGGCAGCGATCGCCTGCGGCCGCGGGGCACGCGTGGTGCAGGTCGACCTTCGCCATATCGCGGGTGCCCGGAACGCGGGGGCGAAGGCTGCCGCCGGCGACCGGCTGTTGTTCATCGATGCGGATACCCTGGTCACCCGGCAGGCAGTGGACGCGGCCATGCAGGCGCTGGATTCCGGCGCGCCGGGCGGTGGCACGGCCGTCCGCTTCATGCGGCCGTTGCCGCTGCACATACGGATCTTCGAATCGGCGTCGATCGCCCTGTTCCGGCTGTTCCGCGTGACGCCGGGCTGCTTCATCTTCTGCACGCGCGATGCGTTCGACGCCGCGGGCGGATTCGACGAAGCCCTGTACGTGGCCGAGGACGTGGCGTTCGGGCGGGCGTTGGCCCGGCTGGGGCGCGTGGCGATCCTGCGCGCACCCGTCGTCACTTCGGCGCGGAAGATGCACACCTATTCGCTGGGCGAGAAGCTGCGCTTCACCCTGCGGTTCCTGGCTTCGCCCAGGCGCGTGGCGCGCACCCGGGACAAACTGCCGCTCTGGTACGGCCCGCGGCGCCACGACGCCGCGGGCCGGTCGGCCGGGCATGAGGACGGACAGGATGAATGAGTCGCTGATGCCTCCCCGGCGATCAGGAGACTTTTTCGAGAATGATCCAGATCGCGGCGGCAAACGTCATCAGGGCGAACAGCACGCCGCCCCAGCCACTGATTGCCGAAGGCTCCTTGCGCAGTCCGAAGCGCAGGAATCCCACGACCAGGGACGGCACCAGCAGCAGTATGGAAGCGAGTATCCAGCTGTATTCCGGCATAACGCCCTCCTCGCACCGGGCCAGGCTTGGCCCGTGTATCCATACTGGCCTGACGAGCCGTTCCTGGAATTGATCCAGGGCAAGGCGCGCCGCGGCGATACAATGGGCGTTCCCCACCCGCGCACCTGCAACTCATGATGAACAGCAAGCATCGCAAGCCCCTTCCCGGAACCTCGCTCGACTGGTTCGATCCCCGCGAGGCGGTGGAGGCACTGCGGCCCGGCGCTTGGGACGCCCTGTCCTACACGGCCCGCGTGCACGCCGAGAACATCGTCCGCCGCGCCGATCCCGCGCGTATCGATGATTACCTGCTGCAGCTCGTCGAGCGCCGCCGCGACCTGGATTTCCCCTGGTTCCCCGCGCGCGTCGTCTGCCACGACATCCTCGGCCAAACCGCGCTGGTGGACCTGGCCGGCCTGCGCGATGCCATCGCCAACGCCGGCGGTGACCCGGCGCAGGTGAATCCCGTGGTGCCGGTGCAGCTGATCGTCGACCATTCGCTGGCGGTGGAATGCGGCGGTTTCGACCCGGACGCGTTCACCCGCAACCGCGAGATCGAAGACCGTCGCAACGCCGACCGCTTCCACTTCATCGACTGGACGAAGAAGGCCTTCCGCAATGTCGATGTCATCCCGCCGGGCAACGGGATCATGCATCAGATCAACCTGGAGAAGATGTCGCCGGTGATCTATACGCAGGACGGCGTGGCTTTCCCCGATACCTGCGTCGGCACCGACAGCCACACGCCGCACGTGGACGCCCTGGGCGTGATCGCGATCGGCGTCGGTGGGCTTGAGGCCGAGAACGTGATGCTTGGCCGCGCCTCGTGGATGCGCACGCCCGAGATCGTCGCCGTCGAACTCGCGGGCAGGCCGCAGCCGGGCATCACCGCCACCGACGTGGTGCTGGCGCTGACCGAGTTCCTGCGCCAGCAGAAGGTGGTCGGCGCCTATCTCGAATTCCGCGGCCCGGGCGCCGCTGCGCTGACCATCGGCGACCGCGCCACCATTTCCAACATGGCGCCGGAATACGGGGCCACCGCGGCGATGTTCTTCATCGACGACAACACGCTCGACTACCTGCGCCTCACCGGCCGCACCGACGAGCAGGTGGCGCTGGTCGAGACCTATGCGAAGACCGCCGGGCTGTGGGCCACGGACCTTGCCAACGCGCGGTACGAGCGCACGCTGCATTTCGACCTGTCATCGGTCGTGCGCAACATGGCCGGCCCGTCCAACCCGCACCGCCGCCTTCCGGTCAGCGACCTGGCCGAGCGCGGAATCTCCGGCAACCTCGCCGGCGCCCGCGCGCAGGAAGCCGAAGGCCTGCTGCCCGATGGCGCGGTGATCATCGCGGCCATCACCAGCTGCACCAACACCTCCAACCCGCGCAACGTGATTGCCGCCGCGCTGCTGGCGCGCAACGCCAACGCGCGCGGACTCACGCGCAAGCCGTGGGTGAAGACCTCGCTGGCGCCGGGCTCGCGCGCGGTGCAGCTATACCTTGAAGAAGCGAACCTGTTGCCGGAACTGGAACAGCTCGGCTTCGGCATCGTCGGCTTCGCCTGCACCACCTGCAACGGTATGTCGGGTGCGCTGGACCCGGCGATCCAGCAGGAAGTGATCGACCGTGACCTCTATTCGGTGGCCGTGCTGTCGGGCAACCGCAACTTCGACGGCCGCATCCATCCCCATGCCAAGCAGGCCTTCCTGGCCTCGCCGCCGCTGGTGATCGCCTATGCCATCGCCGGCACCATCCGCTTCGACATCGAGAAGGACGTGCTGGGCATCGACACGGACGGCCAGCCGGTCACGCTCAAGGACCTCTGGCCCAGCGACGAAGAGATCGACGCCGTGGTCAAGGCCAGCGTCAAGCCCGAACAGTTCCGCCGCGTCTACGAGCCCATGTTCCGCCTGGCGGTGGATGACGGCACGCGCGTGGAACCGCTGTACGACTGGCGCCCGATGTCGACCTACATCCGCCGCCCGCCCTATTGGGAAGGTGCGCTGGCCGGCGATCGTTCGATGACCGGCATGCGTCCGCTGGCCGTGCTCGGCGACAACATCACCACCGACCACCTGTCGCCCTCGAACGCGATCATGGCCTCGAGCGCCGCCGGCGAGTACCTCGCAAAAATGGGCGTGCCGGAAGAGGACTTCAATTCCTACGCCACCCATCGCGGCGACCACCTCACCGCGCAGCGCGCGACCTTCGCCAACCCGAAGCTGCTCAACGAGATGGTGCGCGATGCCGACGGCAACATCCGCCAGGGCTCGCTGGCGCGCATCGAGCCCGAAGGCCAGGTCACCCGCATGTGGGAAGCGATCGAAACCTACATGGCGCGCAAGCAGCCGCTGGTCATCATCGCCGGCGCCGACTACGGCCAGGGTTCGAGCCGCGACTGGGCCGCCAAGGGCGTGCGCCTTGCGGGCGTGGAAGTGATCGTCGCCGAAGGCTTCGAACGCATCCACCGCACCAACCTCGTCGGCATGGGCGTGCTGCCGCTGGAGTTGCAGCCGGGCACCACGCGACTCACGCTCGGCATCGACGGCACCGAAACCTTCGACGTCGTCGGCACGCCCGCGCCGGGCGCCACGTTGACGCTGGTGATCCGCCGCACGGACGGCAGCAGCGCCGAAGTGCCGGTGACCTGCCGCCTCGATTCAGACGAGGACGTCTCGGTGTACGAGGCCGGCGGCGTGCTGCAGCGCTTCGCCCAGGATTTCCTGGCGGCCACGACAGCGGCGTAACGCCAGGGGGCGTATCAGGCGGGTTCACTCCTGGGGAGGAACCCGCATGCCCGGAACCGTCACCCTGCACCGCGTGCTGCGCGCGCCTCCCGAGCGCGTCTACCGCGCCTTCGTCGACACCGACGCCCTGACCAAGTGGCTGCCGCCACACGGCTTCGTCGGCAAGGTCCACGAGATGGACGCGCGGGTGGGCGGCGGCTATCGCATGTCATTCACCAACCTCGGCACCGGCAAGGTCGAATCCTTCAGCGCCCGCTACACCGAGCTTGTCGAGAACCGGAAGATCGTCCACGCCGACCGGTTCGACGACCCTGCCCTTGCCGGCGAAATGTCGGTCACCGTGGAACTGGAGGCGAGCGTGGCCGGGACGGTGCTGCGCGTCGTCCAGCAGGGCATCCCGGACGTCATCCCCGTGGACTTCTGCTACCTGGGCTGGCAGGACTCGCTGGCCCAGCTTGCGCAGCTGGTCGAACCTGAAATCCCCGACGGCTGAGCCGGGCGGCCCGCAGCCGCGGCCCCGGAATGCCATGGGACAATGACGCGAGGCACCATCCGAGCGCATTCCATGACCGACGGCCCCCAGCACCCCGCGCCTCAACTGAGGATTCCCGCCACCTACATGCGCGGCGGCACGTCGAAGGGCGTGTTCTTCCGCCTCGAAGACCTGCCGGCGTCCGCGCAGGCGCCGGGCCCCGACCGCGATGCGCTGCTGATGCGCGTGATCGGCTCGCCCGACCCTTACGCCAAGCACACCGACGGCATGGGCGGCGCGACCTCGTCCACCAGCAAGTGCGTGATCATCGGTCCGGCCACGCAGCCGGGACACGACGTCGACTACCTCTACGGCCAAGTGTCAATCGACAGCGCCTTCGTCGACTGGTCGGGCAACTGCGGCAACCTGAGCACGGCCGTGGGGCCGTTCGCGATCGCCAACGGCTTCATCGACCGCGCGCGGCTGCCTGACAACGGCACGTTCGCCGTCCGCGTCTGGCAGGCCAACATCGGCAAGACCATCGTGGTGCACGTGCCGATCGCCAACGGCGAAGTGCAGGAGACCGGCGACTTCGAGCTCGACGGCGTCACCTTCCCGGCGGCCGAGGTCGTGCTCGAGTTCATGGATCCGTCCGATGACGGCGACGACGGCGGCACGATGTTTCCCACCGGCAACCTCGTCGACGACCTGGAGGTGCCGGGCGTCGGCACCCTCAAGGCGACGATGATCAGCGCCGGCATTCCCACCGTCTTCGTCAACGCCGCCGACATCGGCTACGCCGGCACCGAGCTGCAGGACGCTATCAACGGTGATTCCAAGGCCTTGGCCATGTTCGAGACCATCCGCGCGCACGCCGCCGTGCGCATGGGCCTGATCGACGACATCGCCGGCGCGGCCACGCGCCAGCACACGCCCAAGGTCGCCTTCGTGGCGCCACCGGCGGACTACGTGTCATCCAGCGGCAAGGCCATCGCCGCGGATGACAGCGACCTCAACGTGCGCGCGCTGTCGATGGGCAAGCTGCACCACGCGATGATGGGCACCTGCGCGGTGGCCATCGGCACCGCGGCGGCGATCCCCGGCACCCTGGTGAACCTGGCCGCCGGCGGCGGCACGCGCGAGGCGGTGCGCTTCGGCCATCCCTCCGGCACGCTGCGGGTGGGCGCCGAGGCGCGCGAAGCCGATGGCCGCTGGACGGTGACCAAGGCGATCATGAGCCGCAGCGCGCGGGTGCTGATGGAAGGCACGGTTCGGGTGCCCGGGTAGAATCGCGCCATGGATATCTTCAAGGTTTTCACCCTCGAGGCCGCGCACCTGCTGCCCAACGTGCCGGCGGGCCACAAGTGCGCGCGCCTGCACGGCCACTCGTTCCGGATCGAGTTGCACGTCTCCGGCGAGCCGGGCGCGGAGTCGGGCTGGGTGATGGACTTCGCCGACATCAAGGCCGCGTTCGCGCCGCTGTATGAGCAGCTGGACCACCACTACCTGAACGACGTTCCGGGGCTGGAGAATCCGACCAGCGAGCGCCTGGCGATGTGGATCTGGGACCGGCTGAAGCCGGCACTCCCGCTGCTGTCGGAAGTGGTGGTGCATGAGACCTGCACCTCCGGGTGCCGCTACCGGGGTTGAGACCATAGCGCGCTGCCATCAGGGAACCTGAACGTCCCGACGAGCGGTTGTTGCACCGCAACATAAGGCCGGCTATGCTGCATCGCACAAACCGGCAATCCCTGCCGGACACCAGCAGGAACCCGCCATGTACCAGAACATCAACGAGCAGTTTGGCAGCGCCACGCGCCAGTTCGCCGACACCGCCGCCGAGGTCAACCGCCTGGCGCTGGCCAGTGCCGAGAAGGCCTTCGGCCTGCAGCTGTCGACCATCGAAGCGAACACCAATGCCGCCTTCGCCTTCTGGGGCGAGCTGGCCCAGGTGCGTGACGTCGACGGCCTGAAGGCCGTGTGGCCGAAGGGCGCGCAGCTGGCCCGCGAGAGCGTCGAGCGCTCGGTCAGCGCCGGCCAGGAAGTCTTCGGCCAGGCCGTGGCCACCAACGAAGCCATCACCCAGATCGCCAAGGGCCAGGTCGAGCAGGCCGCCGCCAAGGCGCAGGACGCCGTCCAGGGCGCCGCCAAGGCCGCTGCCGGCAAGAGCCGCAAGTAAGAGGCGTCGACGGTCCCGGCAACGGGACCGGGGCATCGCGCGACCTCTCTCCCCGCTCGATGCCCGCATCACAGGACCCGGCAGCTCGCGCTGCCGGGTTTTTTCATGCCTCCGCGCGCCGGTGCACGGCGCGTGCGGTGCGCGCGAACCTGGCGCCGCGGTTGAGTCCGATGCGCAGCGCCAGCGGCACCGACTCCCAGGGCAGCCGTTCGAGCGTGTTGCGCGCGGTCAGGCCCAGCTCGACGTCGCCGGTCAGCACCAGGCGACGCTGGAAGAACAGGGTATCGGCGTCCTCGAGCCGGCTCGCCAGCAGCAGCAGGTCGGCGGCGGTGCCGCGAACGCTCGCTTCGGCATCGCCATCGCCGGCTTGCAGCCGGCCGCCGCGCAGCTCCACCACCCAACGCAGGCCGAGGTCGGTCACTTCGATCCCCAGGCGACGGTCGGCCATGAAGTCGAGGCTGCCGTCGGCGACCGGCGCCGCCAGCACCGCGGCCATGGCGCGTTCGAGCAGCCGCTGCTGCAGGCCGGCAGGAATCGCCCGCAGCAGTGGCGCCCAGCGCGTGGGCGGCGGCAGCAGCCGCAGCAGGGTGGTGGGGACGTGGAGGGATGCGGAGGCGCGATGCATGGCCGGGACGATTCCAGTGGGCGGGACGTGGACGGAAGAGGGGGAATCCGCGGCGATGCCCTGCACACGGCGGGCATCGGCGATGGCCAGCGTGGCCAGGCCGCTTGCGGTCGCAGGCGGCAGCCCGACGCGTCGTGCGATGGCTTCGGCACGCCGGTGGACGCGGGCTTCACGCTCCACGTCCACCAGCGGCAGGCCGGCGCGCGCCTTGCAATGCCCAGCGTGGGCAGCCACTCGTGCACGCAAGCCGAGCAGCAGCACCAGCGCGCGGTCGATGCCTCCGATCGCAAGGCGCGCGCGCGCCAGCGAGCTGTCAACCATCACGCCCATGCCATCGCCTGCGGTCCTCTGGATCCCGACTGCCAGCAGACCACTCCACGGCCCAGGCTGGCACTGACCTGGATCAACCGCGGTCGATCCTTGCCGGCCAGCGTCGATGCACGGCGCGCTTGACCGGGGTCAGGGCGCCGAGAGGCGACGGGGCGCGACCCTGTCGCCCTCGACACGATCCCGGGGCACCCGCGTGGCTTTCCACGACCTGCGTTCATTCCTGTCGCGGCTGGAGCGCGACGACCAGCTGCGACGCGTCACGGCTCCGGTCGATCCCGAGCTGGAGTCGACCGCGCTGTGCCTGCGCGCGCTGCGCGAAGGCGGCCCGGCGCTGCTGATGGAGCGGCCCGCCGGCTCGCAGCACGCACTGCTGGGCAACCTGTTCGGCCACCGCGATCGCATCGAGGCCGCGCTGGCCGGGCGGCCGCTGGCATCGCTGCGCGAGCTGGGCGAACTGCTGGCGTCGATCAAGGAACCGCGCTGGCCGTCGAGCCTGAAGCAGGCGCTGTCGACCTGGCCGGAACTCGCGCAGCTGGCGCTGGTGGCGCCACAGGCCGTGCGCGAGGCGGCATTCAATGACGAGGTGCTGGAAGGCGGCGACATCGACCTGGCGCGACTGCCGGTGCAGCGCTGCTGGCCGGGCGACGCGGGCCGGCTGATCACCCTCGGCCTGGTGGTCACCCGCGGCACGCGGAAGCCTCGGCAGAACATCGGCATCTACCGCATGCAGGTGATCGGTCCCGACAAAGTGATCATGCGCTGGCTGCCGCACCGGGGCGGCGCGCTGGACTTCGCCGACTGGACGGCCGACCGCCCCGGCGAACCCTTCCCGGTGCTGGTCGCGATCGGCGCCGATCCCGCCACCACGCTGGCGGCGGTGGCGCCCGTGCCCGACACGCTGTCGGAGTACGAATTCGCCGGCCTGCTGCGCGGCCAGCGCACGCGCATCTGGCACAGCGAGCGCAGCGGCCTGGACGCGCCGGCCGGGGCCGAGATCCTGATCGAGGGCGTGATCCATCCGGGAGAAACCGCGCTGGAAGGCCCCTTCGGCGACCACACCGGCTACTACAACGCGCAGGACCACTTCCCGGTGCTGACCATCGAACGCATGCGCCTGCGCCGCAACGCGATCTACCAGGGCAGCTACATGGGCCGCGCGCCCTTCGACGAGCCTTCGGTGCTGGCGTTGGCGCTCAACGACATCTTCGTGCCGATCCTGCGCAAGGTGTTTCCGGAGATCGTCGACTTCCACCTGCCGCCGGAGGCGTGTTCGTACCGCATCGCGGTGGTCTCGATCCGCAAGCAGTACCCCGGCCACGCGCGCCGCATCATGATGGGCATCTGGTCCTACCTGCGGCAGTTCACCTACACCAAGTTCGTGATCGTCACCGACGACGACATCGACGTGCGCGACTGGTCGCAGGTGCTGTGGGCGGTGTCGACGCGGGTGGATCCGGCGCGCGACACGATGCTGGTCGAGAACACGCCGATCGATTACCTCGACTTCGCGAGCCCGGTGGCCGGCGTCGGCTCGAAGCTGGGGATCGACGCCACCAACAAGCTGCCCGGCGAAACCAGCCGCGCATGGAGCCAGCCGATCCGGCTCGATCCCGACGTGGAACGGCGGGTGGATGCGCTGTGGTCCGCGATCACACCGGGCGGGCCGTCGATGCCATCCACCTGATCCAGGTCAACGACGCCGATGGACCGCGGCGGCGAGGATGCGCATCCATCCGCGCCCGGGAATCCCCGCATGCAACTCGTGTGTCCTGCCGGCAACCTGCCGGCCCTGCAGGCGGCGGTCGACGCCGGCGCGAACGCGGTCTATGCCGGGCTGCGCGACCAGACCAACGCCCGCGCGTTTCCCGGCCTGAACTTCAGCGACGACGAACTGGGCACAGGCATCCGGTATGCACATGCCAGGGGCGCGAAGGTCTACCTCGCGCTCAACACCTATCCCGACAGCGCGCGCGTGGCGCAGTGGCATGCGGCGGTCGACAAGGCCGCGGAACTGGGCTGCGACGCGATCATCGCCGCCGAGATGTCGGTGCTCGACTACGCCGCACGCACGCATCCCGGCCTGCCCCGGCACCTGTCCGTGCAGGGCTCGGCCACCACCGAGCCGGCGCTGCGCTACGCCTTCGAGCGCTTCGGCATCAGTCGCGCGGTGCTGCCGCGCGTGCTCTCGATCCAGCAGGTGGAGCGCCTGTGCGAACGCGCACCGGTGGCGATCGAGGTCTTCGCCTTCGGCAGCCTGTGCATCATGGTCGAGGGCCGCTGCCAGCTGTCGAGCTACGTCACCGGCGCCTCGCCGAACCGCCACGGCGTGTGCTCGCCGGCGAAGTTCGTGCGCTGGGACGAGTTCGACGACGGCACCCGCACCGCGCGCCTGAACAACGTGCTGATCGACCGCTTCCAGCCCCAGGAACCGGCGGGCTACCCGACGGTGTGCAAGGGGCGCTTCGAGGTCGGCGGGGAGGTCTTCCACGCGCTTGAGGAGCCGACCAGCCTCAATACGCTGGAGCTGCTGCCGAGGCTTGCGCGCGCCGGCGTGGTGGCGCTGAAGATCGAGGGCCGGCAGCGCGGCGCGGCCTACGTCGCCTCGGTCACGCGCACCTGGCGCGCGGCGATCGACCGCTACCGCGCCGACCCCGCCGCATGGACGCTGCAGGAGCGCTGGCAGACCGAGCTGTCGGCGCACGCCGAGGGCCACCAGACCACGCTCGGCCCCTACCACCGCGCCTGGCACTGACCCGCGCGGCAACGAAAGGACCATCCACATGAAGCTGAGTCTCGGGCCGCTGCAGTACTTCTGGCCGCGCGAACGCACCCTCGCCTTTTACCGCGAGGTCGCCGGCTGGCCGGTCGACGTCGTCTATCTGGGCGAAACCGTGTGCAGCAAGCGCCGCGAGCTGCGCACCGTCGACTGGCTGGCGCTGGCCGAGGAACTGGCCGCCGCCGGCAAGGAGGTCGTGCTGTCGAGCCTGGCCCTGATCGAGGCCGAGTCCGAACTCGGCGTGCTGCAGCGCCAGGTCGACCACGGCGGCTTCCGGCTCGAGGCCAACGACCTGTCGGCGGTGCAGCTGTGCCGGCGCGCCGGACTCGAATTCGTGGGCGGGCCGACGCTGAGCGTCTACAACCACCAGGCGCTGGCGATGCTGGTTGAAGACGGCCTGCGCCGCTGGGTGCCGGGCGTCGAGCAGGGCCGCCAGCTCGTGGCCGAGCTGCGCGACGCGATGCTTGCCGACGGCCACGCCATGCCCCAACTGGAGGTGATCGCCTGGGGCCGGCTGCCGCTGGCGCTGTCGGCGCGCTGCTTCACCGCGCGCGCGCTGGACATCGCCAAGGACCAGTGCGGCTTCCGCTGCATCGACCATCCCGACGGCATGCCGCTGGCCACGCGCGAGGGGCGGCCCTTCCTGCGCATCAACGGCATCCAGGTGCAGGGCGAAGAAACCACCGACCTCGGGCCGGAGCTGCCCGCGCTGGCGGACCTCGGCGTCGACCTGCTGCGGATCTATCCGCAGGCAGAGGGCACCCGCGACATCGTGGAACGCTTCGACGCCGCGCGCGACGCCGCTGCTCCGCTGCCGGCGCTCGGTGCCCGCAACGGCTACTGGCACGGTGAGGCCGGCATGGTCCGCGACGGCCACGGCGCATGCGCGGCCGCCTCATCGATCTCGACCACGAAGCGGCTATAGCCGCGATTCGGCGGGCCGTCGCGGCTATAGCCGCTCCCACAAAAGAAGATGGCTCCCACGAAGGGCCGCCGCCATCGAGGGACCGGCCGTTGCTCAACACATGCGTTCCGGCCCGAGCGGGGGCACGCCATCGTCCTGCCGGGACACCTCTGCGGTTGCCTCGATAGCCTGATGGCTCCCCGCGCCGGCCTGCTCCAGCGCCTTCAGCCGCTCGCGTCCGGACTGCAACCACGCCGTTGCCTCGGGACCCGCGCACAGCTCCCGCGCGACCCTGCGCACGGCATCGGCATCACCGGCCATGGTCGCGTCGAAAAAGCGCGCGAATGGCCCGTCATCAGGTCCGTCGAACAGGGATCGCACCGCACGCTGCTGCTGTTCCAGGGACGCTTGCGCGAGCAGCGGGCGGCACTGCGTAACACCGGCGAGCGCTTTCGGATCCTGCACGTCATGGTGGCCCCAGATCGGCAATGGCTGTCGGTCACCACGCTCCTGCCGTCGCACGGCTTCTTCGAAAACCGCGACGATGCGGTCCGTGCCATGACGATCCGGC
Source organism: Luteimonas sp. A534 (assembly GCF_054072805.1). NCBI lineage: Bacteria > Pseudomonadati > Pseudomonadota > Gammaproteobacteria > Lysobacterales > Lysobacteraceae > Luteimonas > Luteimonas sp. A534. Next base: position 135,406 of record NZ_JBSVRR010000003.1, on the reverse strand, counting down.
GCATCGATGCCGTGATGGCTGCCGTGCGCGGCGTGGCCGATCGTCGATGCCAGCCGCGCTCCCCCCATGGTCTTCAGGGCTTGCCGGAGCAGCGGCGTCTCGTTGATCGCGCCTCCCACGACACCTGCGGCATAGCGCGTATGCGACGCGAGCCCCTCGCGGCCGGTGAAGCTGGAAATCGACTGCGACTCCCCAAGGTGCGGCCCCGACTTCTTGGACACCACGCTGTTGTTGACCTCGTAGTTCAGGAAGCCGGTACCGTCCGCGGCGAAGAACGATGGACGGAACCGGGGCACGAGGGAAGGGGTTGCGCCGTTGTCCTCCAGCCATTGCCGATAGCCCTGCGACTGCACGATATTGGCCGCCCCGGGCGCATCGAACGAGCGCCCATCCCAGCCGAAGGTATGGCTCAGAACCTGCGCGTGGGCGCCGCCGAGGGAATGACCCACCACCTCGATCCGATAGCCCTGTGCCCCGTAGGTGTCCTGCACCTTGAGCGCGAAGTCCAGCGCCTCGCGAAACTGCGGGTCCCACGCATCCCCGGGTAGAAGCTTCTCCTGGATCGAGGCCATTTGTGCCCGCGTCCTGTCAGTACCCGGAGACGGCAGGCCGAGCAGGTCGAGCAGCTCGCCATCGCGCGCGAGCGCCAGGTTCGGGCCGCTCCAGTCAGCGGCGTTGTCGCTTCCTCGGATGGCGATGACGACGCGCTTCTGGCTCTCGTTGGCGAACGCGTAGGCGACGAAGCCACTCGCATCACTCAGATTTTCGTATTTTTCTTGGAGCCAACGCTCCAAACCAAGGCTCTCAGCAAACAGTACCTGTGGTCCGGATTCAAGCCACGAAGGAAAACGTCAGCTTGGTCCAGATAACTAACGCGACTGAATCGCGCCAGTTCCAGCTCGTTCCGATAGTCGATGCGGCGCGACCACTCAGGGGGCGGGCCAGGACTTTGCACTCGATCACTCATGACTGACCTCCTTGTCGTCACAGGTTCAAAAATTACGGCACTTCCTCATGATCGAGGTCGTAAAGATCGATCCTGATCTTTTGCGTATGCGCTTTCAGGCCATGCGTGATCTTGTGCTCGGGAAACCGGTCGCAAATAATTACCCTCTCCCCTGGGCCTCGAACTTTCCCTCCATCACGCGTGCACCTGACCTGCACGGGAATGGCATCATCGGTATTGGCGAGCAATCGGCTTCGCTCTTCCGTACACCGCGGATTACGTGGCTCGCAGCGCGGCGCGTTCTCATCCAGCGCCCTGGCGTCCGCGACTACGAGTCTCATGACAGGGCCGGCCGAGTCGCCTTCGCGGACTTCGAGCGGCGTCACCATGAGCATGGCGTTCCCCTTGATGTTCCACCCGCAGCGTCCGGGCAGATAACGATCAACCACCCAGTCCGCTACCCACTCGTCGCCATTGCGCACCGGATGCAGCTCGTACTCCCACCCCTTCGCGCCCCCGCCCTCCCAGAATCCGAGGTGCTTGTAGCAGTCGCCTTCCTGGTTCGTGGTCATGAAGCCGATGCTGAACAGAAAGTCCAACGTCGCCGGCGCGCGACCATGGAGCCGCACGACATGCCTGGGATCGGGATTCACTGGCGGATCCCAGGGGTTGACCTGGTTCGGCAGGATGATCCGGCCGAGCGGCTCCGTCGACTGGCAGGCTGGCAGCAGCAACAAGGCAAGCAGGACGACCAGCACCGCATGGCACCGCCCTCGCCCCGGCGCGGCACCCGGTCCCTCCACGGCGGCCCTTGCCACGCGGCCCGCCAGTCCGCTGATGCACACCATCGCCGACCTCCCTGTCAGGATATTTCTACCGCTGGCCACCCCTTCCCCTTGCGGCCGCGCCGTGGCCGGTCTCCCGGCAGCTGCGCCACCGTTCTACCAGATGCGCGCACGGAGCGAAGCCGGCCCGTGCACGCGTCACGGATCGAGCCGCGTCAGCGCAGCGCCGCAAGTCCTCGCAGCAGAAAAGAAGCGGGCCGGATCACTCCGGCCCGCAGGCGTGCATCAAATCAACCCGCTGCAGGGGGCGGCAGCGTCCCGTTACTCCGCCGCGTAGCGGGCGCCGGATCGTCCAGCCGCTCGCCCAGCACCCGGCGCACGCTGACGAAGAACACCGGGATCAGCAGCAGGCCGAGGAAGGTCGCGAACAGCATGCCGCCGATCACGCCCGTGCCCAGCGCATGGCGCGCGTTGGCGCCGGCACCCGTGGACAGCGCCAGCGGCAGCACGCCCATGATGAAGGCGAAGGACGTCATCAGGATCGGGCGGAAGCGCATGCGCGCGGCTTCGATCACCGCCTCGCGCAGCGGCTTGCCCTGGGCGCGCTCGAGCACCGCGAACTCGATGATCAGGATTGCGTTCTTCGCCGCCAGGCCGATCACCGTGACCATGCCGATCTTGAAGAAGATGTCGTTTGTCAGCCCCGGGCGCAGCATGGTGAACACCACCGCGCCAAGGATGCCCAGCGGCACGATCAGCAGCACCGACACCGGGATCGACCAGCTCTCGTACAGCGCGGCAAGGCACAGGAACACCACCACCACCGACAGCACCAGCAGCAGGGTCGCGGTGTTGCCGGCGATGATCTCCTGGTAGGACATGCCTGCCCAGTCGTAGCCGAAGCCGGCGGGCAGCTCGTCGGTCACGATGCGCTCCATCGCGCCCATGGCCTCGCCCGAGCTGTGGCCGGGCGCCTGCGAGCCGACGATGTTCACCGCCGAGTACCCGTTGTAGCGGGTCAGCGAAGGCGTGTTCATCACCCACTCCGAGTCCACCACGCTGGTCAGCGGGATCATGTTCGGCGTGCCGTCGGCCGAGGGCGCGGCCGGCGTGTAGAAGCGCGACAGCGAACCCGGGTCGGTGCGATAGGGCGCATCGGCGCGCATGTTGACGCGTTTCACGCGGCCGTCTGCGAAGTAGTCGTTGACGTACACCGGTGCCAGCATCAGCTGGATCGCGCTGTAGATGTCGTTGACCGACAGGCCCATGGCCTGGGCCTGCACGCGGTCGACGGTGAGCTTGAGCTGCGGTGCGTCCTCGAGCGTGTTCGGACGCACGGCGGTGAGCGCCGGATCCTGCGACGCCGAGCCGAGCAGCTGGTTGCGGGCCTGCGTGAGCGCCTCGCGACCGAGGCCGGCGCGGTCCTGCAGGTACATGTCGAAGCCGCCGAACTGTCCCAGGCCCTGCACCGTGGGCAGGTTGACCACGAAGATCTGCGCATCACGGATGCCATGGAGCGCCCCGTTCGCGGCCTGCAGGAAGTCCTGCACCGTGCCGTCGCGATCGCCCCAGTCGGTCAGCTTGATGAAGGCCATGCCAACGTTCTCGCCCTGGCCCACGAAGCTGAAGCCGGCCACCTGCATCATGCCCTCGAAGCCGGGCACGTCTTCCAGCGTGGTGCGCACGTCCTCGAACACCGCCTGCGTGCGCTGCAGGGTCGAGCCCGGCGGCAGCTGCACGATGGCCATGGCGTAGCCCTGGTCCTCCTCGGGCAGGAAGCTGCCGGGCAGGCGCACGTACAGCAGGCCGGCGATGACGGTCAGCGCGGCGAACACCAGCATCCAGCGCGGGGCGTGGCTCACGGCGCTGCCGATGTGCCGCACGTACACCGCCGCGATGCGGTCGTAGTACTTGTTGAAGGTGCGGAACACCACGTTCTTGCGCTTGCCGGCACCTTCAGGCGCAGCAGGGTCATGCGGTTCGTGCTGCTTGAGGAAGGTCGCGCACAGCGCCGGCGTGAAGCCCAGCGCCAGGAAGGCCGAGAAGCCCATCGCCACCGCGATCGTGATCGCGAACTGCTTGTAGATCTCGCCCGAGGCGCCGCCCTGCAGCGCGCTGGGGATGAACACCGCCGCCAGCACCACGGTGATCGCCACCACCGCGCCGGTGATCTGGTCCATGGCCTTGATCGTGGCCTCGCGCGGCGGCAGGTGTTCCTCGGACATGATGCGTTCGACGTTCTCGATCACCACGATCGCGTCGTCGACCACGATGCCGATCGCCAGCACCATCGCGAACAGCGTCAGCTGGTTGATCGTGAAGCCGATCATGCTGAGCCCCAGGAAAGTCCCCAGCAGCGCCACCGGGATCACCAGCGTCGGGATGATGGTCGCGCGCAGGTTCTGCAGGAAGATCAGCATCACCAGGAACACCAGCACCATCGCCTCCATGAGGCTCTTCACCACTTCCTTGATGGAAATGGTGACGAAGGTGGTGCTGTCGAAGGGCGAGAACCATTCCACGCCCTGCGGGAAGCTGCCCTGCAGCTCGTCCATGCGCGAGCTGACGCCCTCTGCCACGGTCAGCGCGTTCGCGCCCGGCAGCAGCTGCACGGCGAAGGCGCCGGTCGGCTGGCCGTTGAATTTGGTGTCGAAGCCGTAGCCCTGGGCGCCGATCTCGATCCGCGCCACGTCCTTCAGCCGCACCGTGCCGCCGTCGGAATCGGCGCGCAGGATGATGTCGCCGAACTGCTCCGGATTGGCGAAGCGGCCCTCGGCCGACACCGTGGCGGTGAAGCCCTGGCCCACGGGCGCCGGGTCGGCGCCTATCGAACCGGCGGCGAACTGCACGTTCTGACCGCGCACCGCTCCCAGCACCTGGCTGGCCGACAGCCCAAGGCCCTGCATCCTCTCCGGGTTGAGCCAGATGTTCATGGCGTACTCGGAGCCGAACTGCTGGGTGCTGCCGACGCCGGGCACGCGCGCGATCTGCTCGAGCACGCTGGCTCCGATCAGGTTGTTGAGCGCGTTGCGGTCGAACGACGGATTCGACGAGCGCAGCGCCACCACCATCAGGAAGCCGGCGTTGGCCTTGGCCACCACCACGCCCTGCTGGGTGACTTCGGTCGGCAGGCGCGGGGTGGCCAGCGAGACCTTGTTCTGCACCTGCACCTGCGCGATGTCGGGATCGGTGCCGGTCTGGAAGGTCAGGGTGATGCTGGCGCGGCCCGACGAGCTCGAGGTCGAGCTGAAGTACAGCAGGTTGTCGATGCCCGTGAGCTGCTGTTCGATCACCTGGGTGACCGCGCGTTCCGTCGTCGCGGCATCGGCGCCGGGATAGCTCGCGCCCACGGTGACCTGCGGTGGCGCGACGTTCGGATAGGACTCCACGCCCATGTTGAGCACGGCGATCACGCCCGAGAGCGCGATCAGGATCGAGATGACCCAGGCGAAGACCGGATGGTCGATGAAGAAACGGGGCATCGGCGTCAGCCTTGCGTGGAGGCGTCGTCGCCGGCCGCTGCGTCATCCGCTGCCGGTTCCGCTGCATCGGGGTGGGCGCCGGACGGCGCTGCAGGTGTGGGCGCGGGGGGCGACGCGGGCGCTGCGCCGGGCGTGGCGGGTGCCGCCGACGGCTGCCACGGCGTGGCGGTCGCGGCTTGCCCCACCTGCGCACGCTGGAGGCCCGAGACGACCACCCGATCACCGGGGACAAGGCCCGCGGTGACGATCCAGCTGCCGGCCTCGGCGCGGGCGGTGGTGATGTCCTTGCGTGCGACGGTGTCGTCGGCGCCGACCACCATCACATACGGGCCGGTGGCGTCGCGCTGCACCGCCGCCTGCGGCACCGTGAACACGCCATGCTGCACGCCCAGTGTTGCCACCAGGGTCACAAAGGTGCCGGGCAGCAGGCGGCGGTCCGGGTTCGGCAGGGTGGCGCGCAGCGACACCGCGCCGGTCTCCGGGTCGACGCTGTCCCCGGAGAAGTCCATCTCGCCGGCGTGCGGGTAGACGCTGCCGTCGGGCAGCAGCACCTGCACCGCGACGGGACCTTCGCGATCGAGCTGCATCGCGTGCACCTGGTCGAGTTCGCCGGCGCCCATGCTGAAGTTCACGAACAGCGGATCGATCTGGTCGACCGTGGTCAGCAGCGTCGCCGTGCCCTGCCCCACCAGCGCGCCCTCGGTGACCTGCTGCTTGCCGGCGCGGCCGGAGATGGGCGCGCGCACGGTGGCGTAGCCGAGGTTGATGTTGGCGCTCTCCACCGCCGACTGCGCCGCCTGCACGGCGGCGTTGGCGCTGCGCTCGGCGGCCAGGGCGTTGTCGAGGTCGGACTGGGAAATGAACTTCTGCGGCGCCAGGCCGCGCGCGCGGCTGGCGGAGGCGGCGGCATTTGCCTGGTTGGCGCGCGCCTGCGCAAGCGCGGCCTGGGCTTCGCCGGCGGCCGCGCGCAGCGGTGCCGGGTCGATTTCGAACAGCACCTGGCCTTCGGTGACGTCGCTGCCCTCCTGGTAGGCGCGGCGCTGCACCACGCCCGGCACGCGGGCGCGCACATCGGCGCTGCGGTAGGCGGCCAGGCGGCCGACGAGATCACGACGCAGGGGCGCGTCCACCGGCTGCACGGTCACGACCCCGAGTTCGGGCGGCGGCGGCGCTTGCTGCTGCTCCTCCCCTCCGCAGGCCACGAGGGCCACGAGCAGGATCGGGATCAGGACGATGCGGCGCATAGGGAGGTCCTTGGGGGGAGGTAATTCCGAACTCGCAAGTATGGCATCGCCCTGCTTCGGCAAACGTGCAGGAAGTCAGGGGCGCAGCGGAAATCGCCCGCTGACGTTGGCGACCGCCGCCGCGGCCATGCCGAGATGCGGCACCAGCGTGGCCGGATCCGCTGTCGGAGCCGCGTGCGGCACCACGCCCAGGTACGGCAGGGCCAGCGCCGCACGCAGCAGGTCGAGATAGTCGTCGCGGCGGTCGAACGCGGGATCCACCGCGCAGCCGACCCAGCCGAGCAGGCGGCAGCCGTCGGCGGCAATCGCGCGCGCGCTCAGCCTGGCGTGGCTCAGGCAGCCCAGGCGCAGGCCCACCACCAGCACCACCGGCAGCTCGAGCGCATGCGCCAGATCGGCGTGCTCGATGCCATCGGCCAGCGGCGACAGCCAGCCGCCCGCGCCTTCCACCACGACCACGTCGGCGTTGGTGGCCAGGCGGGCGTAAGCCGCGAGTATCGGCGGCATCGATACCTGGACCCCGGCGCTGCGCGCGGCCAGCTGGGGCGCGGTCGGCTCCGGAAGGGCCCAGGGGTTCACGTCTTCGTAGGCGGGCCGTGGATCGCCGGCGGCGGCCTGCAGCGCGAGCGCGTCGTCGTTGCGCAGTCCCTGCGGCGTGGCCTCGCAACCGGCCGCGACCGGCTTCATGCCCACCGCACGCAGGCCGCGTGCACGCAGCGCGTGCAGCAGCGCAACGCTGGTCATGCTCTTGCCCACGCCGGTGTCGGTGCCGGTCACCAACACGCCCCGCGCTACACTCGTGCTCATGTTCACGACGCAGATTCTAAGCGGCGACAAGCCGCAGCAGTACGCCCAGCTCGTCGCCCAGGCGCGCGCACTCCTGGCCGGCGAGCACGACCGCATCGCCAACGCCGCCAACCTCTCGGCGCTGGTCTACCACGCGCTGCCGGAGCTCAACTGGGTCGGCTTCTACTTCTTCGACGGCACCGAACTGGTGGTCGGACCGTTCCAGGGGCAGCCAGCCTGCGTGCGCATCCCGCTCGACCGCGGCGTGTGCGGCGCGGCTGCCCGCAGTGGGGAAACCCAGCGCGTCGAGGACGTCAACGCCGTCCCCGACCACATCGCCTGCGATGCCGCATCGCGCTCGGAGCTGGTGGTTCCGCTGTTCCACGAAGGTGCGCTGCTGGGGGTGTTCGACCTCGACAGTCCGGTTCCCGGTCGCTTCCACGTTGAAGACCAGAAGGGGCTCGAGGAGATCGCACAGGTGTACGTCGAATCACTGGGTTCATGAGCGCGCAGCCGCTCAAGATGCGCAACATCGGGCCGAAGTCGGCCGCGTGGCTGCGCCAGGTCGGGTTGAAAACACCCGAGGACCTCATCGAGGCCGGGCCCCTGGAGGCCTTCATGCGCATCAAGCGCGCGGGCTTCAAGCCGAGCCTCAACCTGCTGTATTCGCTTGAAGGCGCGCTGCGCGACTGCCACTGGCAGGACGTCCCCGACGCCCGCCGGGTGGAACTGGTGGCTGCGGCGGAGGCCGCGATCGCGGAACTGCCGCCCCCGCGCAACCGCCCGCCCGCCGGGCCGGTGACCACCACGGTGATGCAGGAAGACGACGACGCGATGCCTTCGCCGGACTACTTCGACCGGCCCGACGGCGACTGAACCCCGCTGCGCGCTAGAAGGCCTGCCACCACGCGCCCGGCGACCAGCCGGCGGCAAGCACCAGCGCCAGCAGCAGCAGGCTTTCCACCACCTCCACGCTGGCACCCAGGCAGTCGCCGGAAATCCCGCCCAGGCGGCGGCGCCAGTACGCCGCGACCAGCGGCGCCAGCGGCAGCGCGACCAGCAGCGGCGGCGCCAGCACGCTGGCCGCAGCCAGCGCGATCGCCCACAGCCAGACCACGTGCAGGTCCAGCTTCCACGAGAAGCGTTCGGCCATGCCGGCCTGTTGGATCGGCGGCAGCAGGCGGCTCCACCACAGCGTGCCCCAGCGCGCCCAGGCGGGCACCAGCACGATCCCGAACCACCACGGCGATCCCGCGAGTTCGGCCAGCAGCACCAGCTTCACCAGCAGTTGCATCACCACCGAGACCACGCCGAACACGCCCATGTGCGGGTCCTTGAGCACGGCCAGGAAACGCTGCGGATCGCGATGCGCGGCGCCGAAGGCATCGGCCACGTCGCCGAGGCCGTCCAGGTGCAGCGCACCGGTCACCCATACCCACATGAGCAGGGCGAGTACCGCCGCCAGCCACGGGCGCTGGTCGAATCCCCACAGCGGCACGGCCAGCAGCAGCCCGATCAGCACGCCGACCAGCGGGTAGTACACCGCGGAGTGCGACAGGTCGTCGTCGCGGAAGTCGCGCACCTGCGGCGTCGGCAGGCGGGTCAGGAACTGCACCGCCAGGATCAGCCGGCGCAGGCTCATGGCTGCGCCAGCTCGAGCACTTCGCCCCAGGGGCGGCCGTCGTCGCCGGCCTCGAGCCGCAGCCGCAGGCGCGTGCCGTAGTCGATGCGCAGCGCCCAGGCGGAGGCGAGCGGCAGGCCGCAGGCGAGCGTCAGCGCCATGCGCAGCGCGCCGCCGTGGCTGACAACCAGCTGCGGCCCGGGATCCGCGGACGCGAGCAGTGCTTGGAGTCCCCTGCCGATGCGCGCTTCGAACGCATCCCAGGCTTCGCCGTTGGGCGGCGGATTGGCGCGTGGATCGTGGTGGAACGCGGCCAGCGCGGCAGCCGGCAGGTCCATGCCCGCGCGGCCGTCCCAGTCGCCGAAGTCGAATTCCGCCCAACCAGCATCGCGCTGCACCGCCAGGCCCGCCGGCGCCGCGAGCGCCAGTGCGGTGTCGTGCGCGCGGCGCAGCGGCGAACTGGTCACGCGTGTCCAGGCGATGCCGGCATGGCGCCGGCACGGGGCGAGGATGGCACCGTCGCGCAGCGGCGGATCATGGCGCCCGTCCAGGTGCCCGCGGCGGCCGGTATCGGCGTGGCGCACCAGGTCGACGATCATGCCGGCGGCCTGTCGGCGACCGCGGCCTCGGCGAAGGTCGCCATGTCGTTGTGCAGCGCGCAGGCCAGGCGCAGCAGCGGCAGCGCCAGCGCCGCACCCGAGCCTTCGCCAAGGCGCAGGTCGAGCTGCAGCAGCGCCGACGCGTCCAAGGTGTCGAGTACGCGCTGGTGGCCGCGTTCGGCGGAGCGGTGCGAGAACAGCAGCCAGGCGCGCACGCCCGGATTGAGCCGCACCGCGGCCAGCGCAGCGACCGAGACGATGAAGCCGTCGACCAGCACCGGGATACCGCGCTGCGCCGCCGCCACCATCGCGCCGGCCAGCGCGCCAATCTCGAGGCCGCCGACGCGACGCAGCGCTTCCAGCGCCGGCAGCGGCGCCGCCGCGATCGCCGCGCCGTGCAGCGCCAGCGCGCGCTCCACCACCGCCTGCTTGTGGGCCATGCGCGCGGCGTCGAGGCCGGTGCCTGCGCCGACCAGGTCGGCGACCGGCAGCGCGGCGAGCGCGCAGGCCAGCGCGCTCGCCGGCGTGGTGTTGCCGATCCCCATCTCGCCGGGCAACAGCAGGTCGGCGCCATCGGCCAGCGCCTCGTCGACCGCGCGGCGCCCGGCGTCGAGCGCATGCGCAAGCTCGCCGGCCGCCATCGCCGGCTCCACGCTCAGGTCGCGCGTGCCGCGGCAGGGCTTGTCGACGACGGCGCCGGGCAAGGGCGCTTCGGCCAGCGTGCCGACGTCGCGCAGGTGCAACGGCAGGCCGAGCTCGCGCGCCAGCACCGCGATCGCGGCGCCACCAGCCGCGAAATTGGCGAGCATCTGCACCGTGACTTCGGCCAGATACGCGGAGACACCCTGCGCCACCACGCCGTGGTCGGCGGCGAACAGCAGCACCGGGGCACGCGACGCCGCGGGGCGGTCGCTGGCCTGCAGCGCCGCCAGTTCGATCGCCAGCGTTTCCAGCCGGCCGAGCGCGCCGGCAGGCTTGGTGAGCTGCTGCTGGCGCGCGCGCGCGCGGGCGCGGTGCGCCTCCGAAGGCAGCGCGCAGCGCTGCGTGAACCATGACTCCGTCATTTCGCCCCGATGTGCGTATTGCAGCCGCGCATTCTATCCGCCCGCCGCGGCCCGTCCTGCCCGCCCCGCACGCCGGATGCCTTTGGCGCGCCGTGGAGCGATGCCGTAGACTGCGCGCTCTTTCTGGTGACCGGCGGGGTTCTCCCCAACGGTTGAAACGGGAAGCCGGTGACCTTCCGCCCGCCGTCACGGCGTACGAAGCATTCCGGCGCTGCCCCCGCAACGGTAAGCGTGGAACACCCCGGCAAACCGCCACTGTGCACAGGCATGGGAAGGCGCCGGGGCTGGAGCAGCGACATCGCTCCGCCCGCGAGTCCGGAGACCGGCCTGGAAGACACACTGGTTGTGACGCGGAGGGCGTCGCGGCGGTAGCGCGCCGTGTCGTCCACGTCACCCTCCCGTCCCCGCTCCCTGCCCGCAACCCCACGACACAGTCGCGCGGGCGTGCGCGACGCATGGAGAACCCGATGAAGCCGCAGCACCAGTTCCTTTCCCTCGCAGTGGCGCTCGCCCTGTCCCCGGCCGCGATGGCCAGCGGTGCAATGCAGGCCACCGACCTCGACGAGGTCATCGTCACCGGCACCCGCACCGAAATACTGCTCGCCGACAGCCTGGTGCCGGCGCAGGTCATCGATCGTGACGAGATCGATCGCAGCCAGGCGCGCGACCTGATCGAACTGCTGCGCGGGCGCGCCGGCGTGGACATCGGCAACCAGGGCGGCCGCGGCAAGCTCAGCAGCGTGTTCCTGCGCGGCGCCGAGTCCGACCACGTGCTGGTGCTGATCGACGGCGTCAAGGTGGGCGCCGCCAGCTCCGGCATGGCGGCGTTCCAGGACTTTCCGGTCGCGCAGATCGAACGCATCGAGATCGTGCGTGGCCCGCGCTCGAGCCTGTATGGCTCGGAGGCGATCGGCGGCGTGATCCAGATCTTCACCCGCGGCGGCAGGGCCAGCGGCTTCACGCCGCAACTGTCGGTGGGCGGTGGCAGCAACAACAGCCGCGCCTTCAGCGGCGGCTTCGGCTACGGCGGCGAGCGCGGCTGGGTTGCGGCACACGGCGGCTACCAGGAGACCGACGGCATCGACGCCTGCCGCGGCTCGGGCACGCTGTTCACCGGCTGCTTCACCGACGAGCCCGACGACGATGGCTACCGCAGCGCCTCGGTGACCATGCGCGGCGGCCTGCACGTCACCGATGCCCTGGCGGTGGAAGGCAGCTTCCTCGATGCCAGCGGCGAGAACGAGTACGACGGCTCCTGGACCAACCGCTCGAAGACGCAGCAGCAGGTGACCGGCGCGCAGTTGCGTTACGCCCCCGAGGGTGGCCGCCTTGGCGTGACCGCGGCAGTGGGCCGCAGCAAGGACACGTCCGACGACTACCAGGGCGACACCTTCGTGAGCACCTTCGATACCCGCCGCGATACCGCCTCGGTGCAGGCCGACGTACAGCTGGCGCCGGCGCACCTGCTCAGCATGGGCGTCGACTACAGCAACGATCGCGTCGATGGCACCACCGGCTTCATCGTGGACGAGCGCGACAACACCGGCGTGTTCCTCGCCTACGACGGCGGCACCGGCCGCCAGCGCTGGCAGGCCAGCGTGCGCCACGACGACAACGAGCAGTTCGGCGACCACGTGACCGGTGGCCTCGGCTGGGGCCTGGCGTTCGACAACGGCCTGCGTTTCAGCGCGACGCTCGGCACCGGCTTCAAGGCGCCGACCTTCAACGACCTGTACTACCCGGGTTCGGAAAGCCCCCTGCTGCAGCCCGAGGAGTCCACCAGCCTGAACCTTGGCGTGTCGCAGGCCACCGAACGCTTCAACTGGTCGTTCAACATCTACGAGAGCCGGATCGACGAGCTGATCGTGTTCACCTATGCGCCGCCGACCTGGCAAGGCGTGGGCGAGAACATCGACGAAGCCCGCATCCGCGGCGCCGAACTGACGTTTGGCACCTCGTTCGCCGGCTTCGACCTGTCGACCCAGCTCAGCCACGCCGATCCGCGCGACCGCAGCGGCGGCATCAACGACGACAACCTGCTCGCGCGCCGCGCGCGCACCACCGGCCGCATCGACCTTGACCGCGGCTTCGGCCCGCTGCGCGCCGGCATCACCGTGCAGGGCGCCGGCAGCCGCTATGACGATGCCGCCAACACCGTGCGCCTGGGCGGCTACGCCACCACCGACCTGCGCCTGGAGTACGCCTTCCACCGCGACTGGAGCCTGCTGGCGCGCGCCAGCAACGTCTTCGACCGCGACTACGAGACGGTGGGCTGGTACAACCAGCCGGGGCGGGAGTACGGGCTGACGTTGAGGTATCAGCCGGTGCGGTGAGGGGTTGCCCCCTACCCCCGAAGCGCCAACAACCCAGGCAAGTCGTCGAGCACCGCCACCGCTCCCGCGCGTTCAAGATCGAAGTCACGCGGATACCCGTGCCTCACCAGTACAAGGTCCATGCCGGCAGCGTGCGCGCCGCCGGCATCGGCCTCCGAATCGCCGACCATCAGGCACTCGTCCACGCGGCGGCCGTGGTGCGCGGCCAGGTGCAGCAGCGGCATCGCGTGCGGCTTGCGTTCGGGCAGCGTGTCGCCGCCGACGATGCCGTCGAAGCGGTCGCCGATGCCCATCGCTTCGAGCAGCGGGCGCACGTAGCGTTCGGGCTTGTTGGTGCAGATCGCCATCGCCACGCCGTCGGCGTGCAGCGCGTCCAGCGTCTCCACGGTGCCGGGGTACAGGCGCGCCTGCAGCAGCAGGCAATCGCCGTAATGGCGCATCAGCCGTGGCAACACCTCATCCACCGGCGTGCGGCTGCCGACGTGCTGCAGCGCGCTGTCCATCAGCACGCGCGTGCCGAGGCCGATCCAGCTGCGCACCAGCACTTCGGGCTGGCGCGGGTGGCCGAGCTCATCGAGCGTGCGGTTGACCGCTTCGGCGATGTCGGCGGCGCTGTCGACCAGCGTGCCATCGAGGTCGAACAGCACCAGGGGCCAGGCGAATGCCATGTTGCGTACCTTCGCCGGTCGGGGAGCCGACGCCACCATGGCAGGCTACACCGCGGCGCGCGCGATCATGTGTCGGTGCATGCGCTGGCCCGCATCGACGCATCGGCACGGCGCTCAACCGGCGGTCGACACGACATCCGACTCCGGGAACAACGTCGCCTGCTCCGGCAGCTCCGCGGGCTCGCGGAATCCGCCCAGGCCTACGCCGACCAGCCGGTAGCGTGTCGACCCGGGCAGGTCGACGCGTTCGCGCAGCGCGAGCGCGAATGCGGTGAATTCGGCTTCGGTGGCCGGGGGCGATTCGGGCGTGTAGCTGCGCGTCAGGATGCGGAACTGCGCGGTCTTGAGCTTCAGCACCACCGTGCGGCCGACGCGCTCGGTCTTGCGGCTGGCCGCCCAGGCCTTGGCCGCCAACGCGCGGATCGCGGGCTCGATCTCCTCCAGCGGCAGGTCGATGGCGAAGGTGTCTTCCGCGGAGATCGACTGCACCGGCTGGTTCGGCTCCACTGGCCGCTCGTCGATGCCGTGCGCGCGACGGTGCAGGCAGGCGCCGAAGCTGCCGAAGCGCTGCTGCAGCTCCTCGATCGCAAAGCCGCGCAGGTCACCCATCGTGGCCACGCCGATCGCTGCAAGCTTCGCTTCCATCACCTTGCCGACGCCGGGAATGCGGCCGACAGGCAGCGGTGCCAGGAAGGCGTCGACCTGCGACGGCCGGATCACGAACTGGCCGTCCGGCTTGTTCCAGTCCGATGCGATCTTGGCCAGGAACTTGTTGGGCGCCACGCCGGCCGACGCAGTGAGCGCGGTTTCGTCACGGATCGCCGCGCGGATCATGCGCGCCGATTCGGTGGCGCTGGGCGAAGCGATCTTCGGCGCGGTGACGTCCAGGTAGGCCTCGTCCAGCGACAGCGGCTGCACGAGGTCGGTATGGCGCAGGAAGATCTCGCGCACCTGCCTTGATACCGCCTTGTAGCGCGCGAAATCCGGCGGCACGAATACCGCGTCCGGGCACAGACGCTCGGCGCGCACCGCCGGCATCGCCGAGCGCACGCCGAACACGCGCGCCTCGTACGACGCCGCACACACCACCGAGCGCGCGCCGCGCCAGGCCACGACCACCGGCCGGCCGCGCAGCGCGGGATCGTCGCGCTGCTCCACCGACGCGTAGAAGGCGTCCATGTCGATGTGCAGGATCTTGCGCATATGCGCATTATCCCGCAGCGACGGCCACCGGCAGCTCCACCAGCATCAGCGTGGCGTCCTCTGGATCCGGCACGACCTTGAAGCCGAGCCGCCGGCACATGGCGAGCATGGTGCTGTTCTCGCGCAGCACCTGGCCTTCGATGGCTTCCAGCCCCATCCAGCGCGCGACTTCGATCATTTCCTGCATCAGCCGCCAGCCCAGGCCCGCACCCTTGAGGTCGGAGCGCACCATGATCCCGTACTCGCCGCGCCGGAAGTCGGAGTCGGCGAGCAGGCGCACGGCGCCGAGCATCTCGCCCGACTCCACATCGATCGCCACCAGCGCCATCGAGCGCGCGTAGTCCAGCTGCACCAGGCGGGCGATGAAGTCGTGGCTGAAGTCGCGCACCGCGCGGAAGAAGCGCAGGCGCAGGTCCTCGGCGCTGACGCGTTCGAAGAAGCGGCGGAACATCGCGTCGTCTTCCGGGCGCACCGGGCGCACGACGGCCGTGCGGTCGTTGGACAGGGCCAGCGTGCGCTCGAGCTCGGTCGGATACGGGAACACCGCGAAGCGCGGGTGGCCGCGGCCGCGATGCAGGCGCGTCGAAGGCGCCACCGCGATGCGGGCGTCAAGCGCGATCGCGCCCGACGCGTCGGCCAGCAGGGGGTTGATGTCGACCTCGCGCACCTCGGGGATGTCGGCGGCCAGCTGCGCCAGCTTCACCAGCACCAGGGCGAGTGCGCGTTCATCGGCGGCGGGCACGTCGCGGTAGGCGCGCAGGATGCGCGAGACACGCGTGCGACCGATCAGCTCGTGCGCCAGGCGCAGGTCCAGCGGCGGCAGCGCCAACGCCTTGTCGTCGATCACCTCGACCGCCGTGCCACCGCGGCCGAACACCACCACCGGCCCGAATACCGGGTCGTCGGCGATGCCGGCGATCACTTCGCGCGCCTTTGGGCGCAGCACCATGGGATGCACGCTGACGCCATCGATGCGGGCGTCCGGCCGCAGCCGGCGCGCACGCTCGAGGATGTCGGCGGCGGCCTCGTGTACCGCGGCGGCGCTGGCCAGGTGCAGGCGCACGCCGTCGACGTCGGACTTGTGGCCGATGTCGGGCGAGAGCACCTTGACCGCCACGGTGCGACCGGCATCGAGCAGCGGCTGCGCGGCGCGCACCGCAGCATCGGCATCGGTGGCGAGCACGGGCGTGGCGATGGCGATACCGTAGGCGCCCAGCAGCCGCGCGGTGTCGCAGGGGTCCAGCCATTCACGGCCTTCGGCAAGTGCCGCGTCCACCAGCGCCTGCGCACCCGCGCGGTCGACGCCGAAGCCCTCGGGCAGGCTTGGCGGCGTCTCCATCAGCGCCGCCTGAGCCTCGCGGTGGCGCACCAGGTACATGAAGCCGCGGACGGCCTCGGCTTCGTTGGCATACGTCGGCACGCCGGCGGCACCCAGCAGGTCGGCGGCGCCGTGGCCATCGCCCAGCCACAGCGCCAGCACCGGCTTGCGCGGCGCGCCACGCGGCCGCTCCTTGAGCACGCGCACCGTGGCCTCGGCGGTGTCGCGCGGATCGGACAGCACGGTCGGAACATTGACCACGAGCACGGCGTCGTTGCCGGGGTCGTCGAGCAGTGCTTCCAGGCCGGCGGCATAGCGCGGGCCGTCGGCATCGCCCAGCAGGTCGACAGGATTGGCGCGCGACCAGCCGCGCACGAGTCCGGCGTCCAGGCGTTCGATGGTGGCCGGCGCCAGCTTCGCCGGCGTGCCGCCAAGATCCTGCAGGCGATCGAGCGCCAGCAGCCCCGTGCCGGCGCCGTTGGTGAGCACCGCCAGGCGCTTGCCGGGCACGCTGCCCAGATGCGACAGCGTTTCGGCGGCCGCGAACAGCTCGTCGAGTGCGTTGACGCGCAGCAGGCCCGCGCGCCGGAACGCCGCGTCGTACACAGCGTCGGGCGTGGCGAGCGCGGCGGCGTGGCTGGTCATCGGCCCCATTGCATGCGCGTGGCGGCCCGGGCGCACCACCACCACCGGCTTGCCGCGGGCGGCCGCACGCGCGGCGGACAGGAATTTGCGCGCGTCGCGCACCCGCTCCAGGTACAGCAGGATTGCGCGGGTGTGGCGGTCGGTGGCGAACCAGTCGAGCAGGTCGGCGAAATCGACATCGACCGCGTCACCCAGCGACGCCACCGCGGAGAACCCGACTCCGCGCGTGCCGGCCCATTCGATCATCGCCGCGGCCACGGCGCCGGACTGCGAGATGAGCGCGAGGTCACCCGGCGGCGGCCGGTGCGCGGCGAAGCTGGCATGCAGTTTTGAATGCGGCGCGATCACGCCCAGGCAGTTCGGTCCGACCACGCGCAGGCCGCGCGCGCGTGCGATCGCACCGAGCGCGGCGTTATGCGAGTCGGGGCCGTCACCCATGCCACGCGTCAACACGATCACCGCGCGCGCCCCGGCATCGGCGGCCGACGACGCGGCGCGCGCCACCGCCTCCGGCGGCGTGGCGATGATCACCAGCTCCGGCGCGAATCCCAGCTCCGCCAGCCGCGGCGCGGTGACCACGCCCTCGATCTCGGGATAGTTGCGGTTGACCACGCCGATGCGGCCCGGGAAGCCACCGTCGATGACCTGGCGCAGCACCAGCCGCCCGAGCGAACGCTCGCGCGGGCTCGCGCCCACCAGGGCCAGCGATGCCGGGGCGAACACGGATTCGAGTGCGTAGGTACCCACCGTCCTCAAGCCTGGAAGCTCAGGGCCGGACGTCGGCGATGATCCCGAACGAACGCTGGCGCAGCGCCGGGTCGAAGATGTCGGACACCACCATCAGCTCGTCCGCCCCGGTGCGTTCGACGAACGCGCGCATGCCCGCTCGCACCGTCTCCGGGCCGCCGATGATGCTGCAGGCGAGCATCTGCGAAGCCTGCATCTTTTCCTGCGGCGACCAGTAGCTGTCGATGTCCGCGATCGGCGGCTGGGTCAGGTTGCGCACGCCGCGGAACATGTCGGCGAAGGACATCTGCTGCGAGGTGGCGAGGAAGCGCGCCTCCTCGTCGGTGGGGGCGGCGATGATGTTCACGCCGACCAGCGCATAGGGCTTGTCCAGCTGCGCGGAAGGCTTGAAGCGCTCGCGGTACACCTGCAGCGCCTGGTCCAGCGCCTGCGGCGCGAAGTGCGATGCGAAGCCGTAGGGCAGGCCCAGCTCCGCTCCCAGCTGCGCACCGAACAGGCTGGAGCCCAGGATCCACAGCGGCACCTCGGTGCCCGAGCCCGGCACCGCCTCGATCCGCTGGCCTTCGCGCACCGGTGCCAGCCAGGCCTGCAGCTCCTGCACGTCCTGCGGGAAATGCTCGCTGCTGGCCGGATCGCGGCGCAGCGCGCGCAGCGTCATCTGGTCGGTGCCGGGCGCGCGGCCGAGGCCGAGATCGATGCGGTCCGGGAACAGCGTCGCCAGCGTGCCGAACTGCTCGGCGATGATGTACGGCGCGTGGTTGGGCAGCATGATGCCGCCGGCACCCACGCGGATGGTGCTGGTGCCGGCCGCGACATGCGCGATGACCAGCGAGGTGGCGGCGGTCGTGACCGCCGGCATGTTGTGGTGCTCGGCGATCCAGAACCGCGTGTAGCCGAGGCCTTCGGCATGGCGCGCCAGGTCGCGCGCACCATCCAGCGCCGCACGCCGGTCGGAGCCCTGGCCCACGCGGCCGAGTTCGAGGATGGAAAGTGCGACGTCGCGGGGGGCAGTGTGCATCCGGGGCTCCTTGCGCAAGGCGGCCAGCGGCCCGTTTGCCGCGGCGCCCGCGCGCCCGCCGATCATACAAGCGCCTGCGCGATGTACCCGGGCACGGCTGGCACGCCGTGTCCGCCGTCTCCGGGCGCCCGGGTTCAGGTGACGTAGAGATCGACGTAATCGTGGACCGGCATGGCCTCCAGTGCCGCCTGGTCCAGGCTCGCAGCGAGGATCGCCTCCCGCCGCGGCTCCGGGAAGCGCCGCCCCAGGTTGCGGCGGAACTTGGCTTCCAGCAGCGGTATGCCCTCCTCGCGCCGCCGTCGGTGTCCAACCGGATATTCCACCTCGACTTCGTCCAGCGCCGTGCCGTCGTTCAATTCCACCGCCAGTGCATTCGCGATGCTGCGCTTGTCCGGATCGTGGTAGTCGGCGGTGTACTGCGGGTCCTCGACGCAGGTGATCTTCGCGCGCAGCGCGTCGATGCGGGGATCGGCAGCAACATCGTCTTCGTAGTCGGCGGCGGTCAATCGACCGAACACCAGCGCCACCGCGACCATGTACTGGATGCAGTGGTCGCGGTCGGCCGGATTGTCCAGCGGACCCCGCTTGTCGATGATGCGGATGCAGGCGGCCTGCGTGCGGATGGTGATCGCGGCGATGTCCTCGGCGCTCCCGCCGGCCTGCTGCATCCGTTCGTGCAGCAACAGCGCCGCCTCGACCGCGGTCTGGCCGTGGAACTCGGCGGGGAAGCTGATCTTGAACAGCACGTTCTCCATCACGTAGCTGCCGTAGGGCCGCTGGAAGCGGAAGGGCCGGCCCTTGAACGACACGTCGTAGAACCCCCAGGTCGGCGCGGTCAGCGCGCCCGGATAGCCCATTTCACCCGTGGCGGCGATCAGCGCCAGGCGCACCGCGCGGCTGGTGGCGTCGCCCGCGGCCCAGGACTTGCGGCTGCCGGTGTTGGGCGCGTGGCGGTAGGTGCGCAGGCTCTGCCCGTCCACCCAGGCGAGCGACACCGCGTTGAGGATCTGCCCGCGCGACAGGCCCAGCAGCCAGGCCACCACCGCGGTCGACGCCACCTTGACCAGCACCACGTGGTCCAGACCGACCTTGTTGAAGCTGTTCTCGAGCGCCAGGCAGCCCTGGATCTCGTGCGCCTTGATCATCGCGGCCAGCACGTCCTTCATCAGCAGCGGCGACTTGCCGGCGGCGACGGCGCGGCGGCTCAACCAGTCGGCCACGGCCAGGATGCCGCCAAGGTTGTCCGACGGATGCCCCCATTCGGCCGCAAGCCAGGTGTCGTTGAAGTCCAGCCAGCGGATCATCGTCCCGATGTCGAAGGCCGCCTTCACCGGATCGAGCTGGAAACGGGTACCGGGCACCCGGGCGCCATGCGGCACCACCGTATCCGGCACGACCGGCCCCAGCAGTCGCGTGCAGGCGGGGTAGTCCAGCGCCTCCAGGCCGCAGCCCAGGGTGTCGATCAGGCAGTTGCGCGCGATCGTCCAGGCCAGCGGCGAGTCGATCGCGTAGCCGATGACGTAGTCGATGATGTCGACCATCGCCTGGTCGGGGTCGGGGCGGACGTTGCTTGTCGGCGTGGTCATGATGGCCCTCGCATGCGGCAGTGCCCCGAACCTACGCCCCTGCCCCCGGCTTTCCCATTGCATGCGCTTCACAACGGTCCCGCACGCAGGCGTGTATCGCGCTTGACGCCATGGCCGGCGCATTCCAACCTTCCTTGATGAATACAACGCTGGTCCGCAACGCGGACGTGTACGCGCCCGAGGCGCTGGGACGCCGGGACCTCCTGCTGGGTGGCGGCAAGGTGCTGTGGATCGGGACCGATGCGCCCGACCTGCCCGCGGCGTTTGGCGCGCAGACACTCGACCTGGGTGGCCGCCGCCTGCTGCCCGGCCTGGTCGACAGCCACGTGCACGTCACCGGCGGCGGCGGCGAAGCCGGGTTCGCCAGCCGCGTGCCGGCGCCGATGCTGTCGCGCTACACCCGCAGCGGCGTGACCACGGTGGTGGGCCTGCTGGGCACGGACGACGTCGCGCGCGGCACCCGTGAGCTCGTGGCGCAGATCCACGCGCTGCGCGAAGAGGGCCTGTCCGCCTACGGACTTGCCGGCGGCTACCACCTGCCCCCGGCGACGCTGACCGGCAGCGTACGCGCCGACCTGGCCTTCATCGAATGCCTCATCGGCGTGGGCGAACTGGCGATCAGCGACCACCGCTCGAGCCAGCCGACGCTTGAGGAACTGCTGCGCATCGCGTCGGAAGCGCACGTGGCGGGACTCATGACCGGCAAGGCCGGCATCGTCCACCTGCACCTGGGCGACGGCCCGCGCGGGCTCGACCTCGTGCGCCGCGCGCTCGACGAAAGCGAACTGCCGCCGCGCGTGTTCAACCCCACCCACGTCAACCGCCGCAAGGCGCTGTTCGAGGAGGCGATCGCGCTTGCGCGACGCGGCTGCAGCATCGACATCACCGCCTTCCCGGTGGCGAAAGGCGAGGACGCCTGGAGCGCCGCCGACGCGCTCGTGCGCTACCTCGACAGCGGCGCGCCGCGCGGGCGGGTCACCATCAGCTCCGATGCCGGCGGCTGCCTGCCCTGCTTCGACGCCGAAGGGCGCGTATGCAGCATGGACGTCGGCCACTCCGGTGCACTGCTTGAAACGCTGGCCGAACTGCTCGCCCGCGGCATCGCCCTGGAAGACGCGCTGCCGGCGTTCACCAGCAACGTCGCCGACCTGCTGCGCCTGCCCTCGAAGGGGCGGATCGCGGCCGGTGCCGACGCCGACCTGGTGGTGCTCGACGACGACGGCGCGGTGGCGCATGTGTTCGCCGGCGGCCATCTCCACGTGCGGGACGGCGCGGTTTTGCGGCATGGTACGTTCGAAAAAATGGATCCCCAGGACAACAGGAGCAGTTGATGCCGAGCAAGCCCCCCGACGGGGAACACCGCGGCTGGATCATTCCGATCGGCGGTGCCGAGGACAAGGACACGAACCCGCGCATCCTCGAGCGCTTCATCGATCTGAGCGGCGGCAGCGAAGCGGACATCGTGGTCATTCCGACCGCCAGCCGCCTCAATGAAACCGGCCTGCGCTACGAGACACTGTTCGGCGACATGGGCGCGGCCCGCGTCACCGTGCTCGACTTCGACACCCGGCGCGACTGCCAGGAACCCGGCCGGTTGGCCCGGCTGGCCGAGGCCAGCGGCATCTTCTTCACCGGCGGCAACCAGCTGCGCCTGTCGACCATCCTCGGTGGCACCGACGTGGCGCGCACGGTGCGACAGCGCAACGCCCAGGGCGTGACCGTGGCCGGCACCAGCGCCGGCGCCGGCTTCCTGAGCGAGCACATGATCGCGTTCGGCAAGGAAGGATCATCCCCGCGTGCGAGCAGCGTGCGCCTCGCACCAGGGCTCGGACTGACCAACCGCTTCGTGATCGACCAGCACTTCCGCCAGCGCGACCGCCTCGGCCGCCTGACCGCCGCGCTCGCCTACAACCCGTTCGCGATCGGCATCGGCCTGGACGAGGACACCGCGGCCTTCATTTCGCCCGACGACATCCTCGAGGTCGAGGGCAGCGGCGCGGTCACGGTGGTCGACGCCCATGACCTGCAGTTCTCCTCGATGGCCCACGCCGACGAGGACGACCCCGTGTGCATGCTCGGCCTTGGCGTGCATATATTGATCGCCGGGGCCACGTTCAACCTGCATACGCGGCGGGCTTCCGCCGGACGCCTCGCCACCCGCAAGACCTGACCCAGGGGACTCCTTCCATGCGCATTCTTGAACGCTCCATCTATGTTGGCCCGTCCCTGCATGCGCATTTCCCGGTCATCCGGCTGCTGCTGGACCTCGGCGAACTCGAACAGTGGCCCACCGCACGCCTGGGCCCCGGCTTCATCGACGGCCTGCTCGCCGCCCTGCCCGGCCTGGCCGAGCACGGCTGCTCCTACCGCGAGCCCGGCGGCTTCCTGCGCCGCATGCGGGAAGACGAAGGCACCTGGCTCGGGCACGTGTTCGAGCACGTGGCGATCGAGCTGCAGAACATCGCCGGCGAGGACGTCACCTTCGGCAAGACCCGCAGCGTCGACGACCGCCCGGGCGTCTACACGGTGGTCTACGAGTACGCCCAGCGCGAGGAAGGCATCGCCGCCGGCGAGCTCGCGATGCGCCTGGTCTGCTCGCTGCTGCCCGACGCGATCCGTCCCGAAGGCAGCGTGCCCGGGGACTGGCAGTGGGAAGACGCACGCGACGACTTCATCCGCTACGCCCAGCGGCGCGCGCTGGGTCCGTCCACCGCCTCGCTGGTGCGCGCGGCCAAGGAGCGTGGCATCCCGTGGCTGCGCCTCAACGAACAGTCACTAATCCAGTTCGGCCACGGCCGCTACCAGCAGCGCATCCAGGCCACCGTGACCGGATTGACGCCGCACATCGCCGTGGAGCTGGCCAGCGACAAGGAGGAGACCAACAAGATCCTCGGCTCGCTCGGCCTGCCCGTGCCGCGGCAGGTGCTGGTCACCAGCCAGACCGATGCGCTCAAGGCCGCGCGCAAGCTCGGCGGCCCGGTCGTGCTCAAGCCCTACAACGGCAACCATGGCCGCGGCATCACCATCAACATCACCGATGACGACGAGATCCGCGCCGCATTCGCCGCCGCGCAGGAGCACTCGCGCTCGGTGATCGTGGAAACCTTCCAGCCCGGCGACGACCACCGCCTGCTGGTGATCAACGGCGAGCTGATCGCCGCCACCCGGCGCACCCCCGGCCACGTGCTCGGCGACGGCCGCAGCACGATCGCCGAGCTGGTCGATCGCGTGAACCAGGATCCGCGCCGCGGCATCGGCCACGAGAAGGTGCTGACCCGGCTCGAGCTCGACCGCGAGGCGGGCCTGATGATGGAGCGCGTCGGCCACACCGCGGACTCGGTGCCTGCGGTCGACGAGGTCGTGTTCCTGCGCTCCACGGCGAACTTGTCCACCGGCGGCACCGCCACCGACGTCACCGATGTCATCCATCCCGACAACCGCGAGATGGCGGTGCGCGCGGTGCGCGCGATCGGCCTGGACGTGGGCGGCGTGGATTTCATCAGCCCCGACATCACCGAAAGCCACCGCCGCATCGGCGGCGCGATCTGCGAGGTCAACGCCGCGCCCGGCTTCCGCATGCACGTGGCGCCAAGCGAAGGCACCCCGCGCGACGCCGCCGGACCGGTGATCGACATGCTGTTCCCGCCGGGTTCGCCCACGCGCGTGCCGATCGCCGCGGTGACCGGCACCAACGGCAAGACCACGACCGCGCGCATGCTCGCGCACATCGCCAAGATGTCCGGGCACACGCCGGGCCTCACCACCACCGACGGCGTCTACATCGACGGCCAGCGCACGGTCGAGGGCGACATGACCGGACCGGTGTCCGCGCGCATGGTGCTGCGCGACCCGACCATCGACCTGGCGGTGCTGGAAACCGCGCGCGGCGGCCTGCTGCGCGCCGGCATGGGCGTGACCGCGGTCGACGTCGGCGCGGTGATCAACGTACAGGCCGACCACCTCGGCATGAAGGGCATCGACACCCTGGAACAGCTGGCCGAGATCAAGCGCATCGTGGTGGAAGTGGCCACGGAATGCGCGGTGCTCAATGCCGACGATCCCAATGTGCTGCGCATGTCCGGCTACACCAAGGCACGCACCATCTGCTACGTGACCATGAATCCCGGCCACGGCCTGGTGCGCGAGCACGTGCGCGCCGGCGGCCGCGCCTGCGCGCTGGAGGAAGGCGTCAACGGCCACATGATCACGCTCTACGACAAGGGCAGCCACATCCCGCTGCTGTGGACGCACCTGATCCCGGCGACGCTGGAAGGCCGCGCACTGCACAACGTGCAGAACGCGATGTTCGCGGCCTCCATGGCCTTCGCGATGGGGCTCAAGCTCGACGACATCCGCCACGGGCTGCGCACCTTCGACACCACCTTCTTCCAGGCGCCCGGCCGGATGAACGTGTTCAACGAACATCCGTTCAAGGTGCTGTTCGACTACGCCCACAACGCGCACGCCGTCGGCGTGATGGCCGACCTCGCGCAGCGCCTGGACGTGGAAGGCCGGCGCATCGTGGTGGTGGCCGGACCGGGCGACCGCCGCGACGACGACCTGGTCGCGATCGCGCAGGCGGTGGCCGGCCGTTTCGACCACTACGTCTGCCGCCGCGACGACAACCTGCGCGGCCGCGATGGCGACGAGGTGCCGAACATCATCGCCCAGGCACTGCGCGATGCCGGCGTCGGCGATGACGCGATCTCGGTCATCCCCGACGAACAGCAGGCCATCGACGCCGCGCTGCGCATGGGCGCGTCGGGCGACCTGCTGCTGGTGTTCGCCGATGCCCTGGCGCGCTCGTGGAAGCAGGTCACCAAGTTCAAGCCCGAAGGCTCGGCCGCCGACCCCACCCGGGCCGTGCAGCCGCCGCTGCCCGTCGTCCATGTCGAGGAGCCCGCCTACGACATGGAAGGACTGGTGCGCGAGGAGCGCGGCCTCGTGTTCGCGCCGGAAGAGGACAGCGACTGACGCCCGGCGCAGCGTGCTGCCGGCCATGCCGGTCGCGCGCTGACACCGGGCTGCACGCCACGACGATGACCGACACCACGCCGCCCTTCGACGACTCCCGCCGCCTGACCGGTCCCAACCTGTATTTCGCCGCGCCCGGCGCGGTGCTGGAGACGGGGGTCGGCGCGCCGGTCGCGCCCGCGCTGATCACCGCCTGGCGCCAGCGCATCGGTCGCGCGCGCAATGCGCTGGGCTGGCCCGACGGCACGATCGTCATCCGCGAGCACGCCAGCGGCGCGAGCCTGGCCTTCACCGCGCCTGCCGACCTGCTGTACACCGCCACCGAGGTCAACGAGTGGGCCTGGCTGTCGGCGCTTGCCGAGGCCGGCCTCGACACCGGCGAAGCCGTGCTGCAGCCCGGCCATGCACCCATCGGCGATGACGATGCCGCCCTGCGGCTGCTGCGCGCCGCCGCGGCGGGTGAAGGCCTGCCGCGCCTGCCCGCACTGCGCCACGCCGCGAAGGACCGCAACCTGCCCTTCCTGCTCGATGACGAGCAGCTGTCGATCGGCACCGGCACCGGCAGCCTGACCTGGGACAACCACGCCCTGCCGCAGCCCGGCGACGTGCCGTGGGAGCAGCTGCACGCGATCCCGGTGGCCCTGGTCACCGGCTCCAACGGCAAGACCACCACCGTGCGCCTGCTCACCGCCATCGCCATCGCACACGGCTGGCACACGGCGAACAGCTGCACCGACGGCATCTACCTCGACGGCGCGCTGATCGAAGGCGGCGACTACTCCGGCCCCGGCGGCGCCCGCAGCCTGCTGCGCAACCGCCAGGCGCAGGCCGCGATCCTGGAGACAGCGCGCGGCGGCCTGCTGCGCCGCGGACTCGGCGTCGAACGTGCCGACGTGGCCCTGGTCACCAACGTCAGTCCGGATCATTTCGGCGAATACGGCATCCACGACCTCGACGGCCTGGCGCAGGTGAAGCTGACCGTCGCCCGCGCGATCGATGCCGGCGGCACCCTCGCGCTCAACGCCGACAACGCACTCCTGCGCCGCCATGCCACCGCCGTCGATGCCCCGCTGGCGTGGTTTTCCGTCGACGACGCCCATCCGCTGCTGCAGCAGGCGCGGGCGGAGGGCCGCCGCAGCTGCGGCGTACACGAAGGCCATCTGCGGCTGTTCGACGGCGCCACCACGCACGACCTCGGCGCGATCGCCGACATGCCGCTGACCCTGGGCGGCCTGGCCGCGCACAACGTACAAAACTGCGCCGCCGCCGCGCTCGCGGCCGCCTGCCTGGGCATCGAAGCCGGCACCATCCGCGACGTGCTCGCGCGCTTTGGCAGCGACCATGGCGACAACCCCGGTCGCCTGCAGCGCTGGACGCTTGGCGGGAACGTGCAGGTCTACGTCGATTACGCGCACAACCCCGATGGCCTGCAGCACCTGCTGGGGCTTGTCCGCCAGGCGCACCCCGAAGGCGGCCGCCTGCACCTGCTGCTGGGCCAGGCTGGCAACCGCAGCGATGACGCCATCGCCGACCTTGCGGCCACGGCCGCGGCGAATCGCCCGGACCGGGTCGTGCTCAAAGACATGGAGGGCTACCTGCGCGGGCGCGAAAGCGGCGCCGTCGCCCGGCTGCTACGCGAGTCGCTGGTCCGCCACGGTGTCGCCGACGACGCCATCATCGAATGCCTGGACGAGACCGAGGCCACGCGCCTGATCCTCGCCAGCGCGCGCCCCGACGACAGCCTGGTGCTGCCCGTGCACGCCGCCGGCAGCCGTGCCATGGTCACCGACCTGCTCGACCGCCTGCATGCGCAGGGCTGGGCCGCGGGCGACATGGTTCCGGAGTCCGGGCAGCCGGAATAAGGCCCGGCTGGTGCGCAACCGCGCTCCCAGGTCAAGGGAACGGTGCTTCCCAGCACCATGCACGCGGCCGTCAACTCCTCGCCCGTAAGATGAACGGGCTCACACTCCGCACGGGGTGTGCCACCCATTCTTACCGGACGCCCACGGCGTCCTTCCAGGAGGACCGACCATGGTCGCAACCGTCGAACGCCGGTACGCACCCACGTTCCATCCGCTCCACGCCCTGCTGCTGGGCGGCGCCGTCACCCTGTTCCTGGGCGCATTGCTGAGCGACATCGCCTACGCACGCACCTTTGAGATCCAGTGGAACAACTTCGCATCCTGGCTGATCGCCAGCGGCCTCGTGGTGGCCGGCATCGCCATGGTCTGCGCCCTGATCGGCCTGGCACCGTCCCGCCGCACCCGCAACGCGGTGCTGCATGCGCTGCTGTGGCTGGCAACGTGGATCGTCGGTTTCTTCAACGCGCTGATGCATGCCCGCGACGCGTGGGCCAGCATGCCCGGCGGCCTGGTGCTGTCGGTGATCACGTTCGTCCTCGCCTGCGTGGCGACCTGCTTCGCCGTCTGCGCGACGCGCACCGGAGGTGTGAAGTGAACCGTCTTTCCCTGCTGGCCGTTGCCACGACCGCCCTGGTCCTGGGCGCCTGCAATCCCGACCCGGGCCCGCTGCAGTACGGCACCGAGGTGGATCTGCCCGACCCCAAGCGCGGCCTGCTGCCGCAGATGGTCATCGCCGACCCCGCCGACTGGGGCGACAGGCTGCCGATCGTGCCGGACGGCTATGAGGTCCGCGCCATCGCCACCGACCTCCTGATCCCGCGACAGACGCTGGTGCTGCCCAATGGCGACATCCTCGTGGCCGAAGGCCGCGGCGGCAACGCGCCACCGCTGAAGCCCAAGGACATCATCGCCGGCCCGATCAAGGCCGCCGGCACCACCCCGGTGAAGGGCGGCAACCGCCTGACCCTGCTGCGCGACGCCGACGGCGACGGCAACTACGAGCTGCAGACAGTGTTCGCCGACAAGCTCAACGCCCCGTATGGCATGGCACTGGTGGGCAACAAGCTCTACGTCGCCAACCAGGACGCCGTGGTGCGCTTCGACTACCAGCCGGGCCAGACCCAGGCCAGCGCCGCGACGCCGGAAACGCTCACCGAGCTGCCCTCCGCGATCAACCACCACTGGACCAAGGCGATGGCCGCCAGCGCCGACGGCCGTCTCCTGTATGTCGGCATCGGCTCCAACAGCAACATCACCGAGCGCGGCATGCTGGCCGAGTCGAACCGTGCCCAGGTCTGGGAGATCGATGCCGAAACCGGCATGCACCGCCCCTACGCCACCGGGCTGCGCAACCCGACCGCGCTGGCCATCCAGCCGGGCAGCGGACAGCTCTGGGCCGTGGTCAACGAGCGCGACGAGATCGGCCCGGACCTGGTGCCCGACTACCTGACCTCGGTCCGCGACGGCGGCTTCTACGGCTGGCCGTGGGCCTACTGGGGCAACAACGTGGATGACCGCGTGCGCCCGGAGAACCCCGAGAAGGTCGCGGCGTCGATCACGCCCGACTACAGCCTCGGCGCGCACGTCGCCTCGCTGGGCGTCGACTTCTCCAGCGCAACGATGGGCCCGCAGTTCGCCGACGGCGCCTTCGTCGGCATGCATGGCAGCTGGAACCGCTCCGAGCCGGTGGGCTACAAGGTCGTCTTCGTGCCGTTCCGCAACGGCCAGCCGGCCGGCGATCCGATCGACTTCGCCACCGGCTTCCGCGATGACGACGGCACCACCCGCGGCCGCCCCGTGGGCGTGACCGTGGACCCGCGCGGCGCGGTGCTCATCGCCGACGATCTGGCGAACATCGTCTGGCGCGTGACCCCGGTCGGCGGCACGGCGGCCCTGCCGTCCGACATGCCTGCCGACGCGGCCCTCCAGGGTGACGCGGCGGATCTCGCCGCGGACGCTCCGGCCGCGCCAGAGCCGGAACAGCCCTAAGCGGGCTTCGACGGGCCCCGGGTCGCGCGCGCGCGGCCCGGGGCCCGCTGCTTTCTGGCCGCCGGCGGCTGCGGGGCGGACGATGGCATCGCCTGGGCCTGGACGTCCTGCAGGCAGGCCAAGGCATCCACGTACGCGGTGAAATGCCGCAGGTAGCCCGGGGACTCCTCGCGCATCAGCACCAGGGTGCGATGCACCAGGGTGACGGAGTTGAGCGGCCCCGCATCGGCGGGCGCGGGCGCCAGCGCACGGCGCAGCTGCTCTTCGGTCCGCATGCGTGCCCACAGGGCGCGGAATCCCTGCAGCGCCGGCAGTTCCGGCCAGGCCGGGCGATCCGGCTGCCTTGCATCCGCGGCGAGCACTTCGCGCTCGTCGCGCCACGCATCCAGCGTGTCCAGCAGCCCGGCGAGCGACATGCCGCCGTCGCGCACGCTACCGCTCACCGGCCACCTGCGCCTGCTGTCCCTGGCGCGGCACCGGCGCCATTTCCACGCGGCGGTTGCGCGCGCGGCCGTCTTCGTCGGCATTGGAATCGACCGGATGCCCGGCGCCGAAGGCCGCCGCGAACACCGACGACGCCGGCACGCCCTGCGCGATCAGCGCGCGGGTGACGGTCAGCGCGCGCTGTGCGGACAGCTCCCAGTTGTCGGCGAACTGGCGGTTGCCGCCACGGACCTGGCGGTCGTCGGTGAAACCGCTGACCATGAGGATCTCGTCGCGCGAGGCGAGGAATTCGGCGAGCGGCGCGGCCAGGCTGTCCAGCAGCTCCTCGCCCTCGGGCTGCAGGCGGTCGGAATTGAGCGCGAACAGCACGCTGCCGCGGATGCCGATGCGGCCATCGACCAGGGTGATGCGGCCGCTCGCCAGCGGCGCGGCCAGCGCCTGCTCCAGCGTCTCGCGGCGCTGCTGCTCGGCCTGCCGCTGCGCGACCTCTTCCTGCAGCCGCGACTCCAGGTGCAGCTGCACGCCGATCACGCCGACCAGGATCAGCACGAACACGCCCAGCAGCACCGACATCAGGTCACCGAAGGCGGCCCAGACCGGCACCGCCGAATCGGCGTCGCCGTCGATCTCCAGGCTCATGCCGCATCGGCTCCGGCATGCACGGCCGGCAGCTGGCGGAGCTCGCCGATGATCTGCTTCTGCGCGAGCACGCTCAGGTCCACGACCTCGCGCGCCTGGGCCACGTAATAGGCCAGCTGCTCGTCGCTGCGCGTGCCTGCTGCCTCCAGCGCGCCGGCAATGCCTTCCAGCCGCTCCGTGAGTGCGGCATTGCTTTCACCGAACTGCTGCACGGCCCCGGCGAGCGACTCGCCCAGGCTGGCCACGCCGGCAACCCCGGCATCCACGCGCGCAGCGGCGGCATCGAGCACGCCGGCGCCGGCCTCGACCTGGTCGCCGAAGCGGGCGCCGGCCTGCTCCAGGAGCGACGAGGTGGTGGAGACCAGCGCATCGATCGCACCGCGCTGCTCGGTGGAGGCGTGGTTCACGGCTTCGAGCAGGGTGCCCAACGTGTCCATCAGCTGGGTGCGCTCGGCGAGCAGCGCGGTGTCGCGCACCATGCTGTCCGACAGCTTCTGCCGCAGTTCGGCCACCACTTCGGCGGCCGCGCGCGGCGCTTCCGATGCCGCGTCGACAAGCGTGGCGATCTCGGCGATGGTCGCGGCGGCGTGCGCCTGCGACTGCGTGCCGATGGCGTCGGCCGCGCGCGCCAACGCGTCGCAGACGGCCTGCTGCCGGCGCGCGGCGTCCTCGCCGATGCGCTCCCAGTCGTCGCGCAGTGCGGACGCCATGTCCGCCACCTGCCCACGCCAGGCGTCCAGGCGCTGTCCGTCGGCTTCGGCCAGCGTCGCCTGCAGGCGCGCGTGCGAGCCGTCGACCTCGTGCAGCAGCGCCGTGGCCTGCGCCGCGAAGCCGGCGGTGGCCGCATCCAGCGCCTGCCGGTGGTGCTCGGCCAGGCCCCTGTGCTGGGCCTGCTGACGCGAGAGCGCCTCGTCCCAGGCGGCGCCGACCTGCAGCGCAGTGGCATCCAGGCGGGAGGACACGTCGTCGAGCAGCGCGCCCGAACGCTCCACGAAGCGCTCGCCGGCGGCGTCCAGGCCGGTGCGCAGCGCCTGCGCGAGCGACTGCTGCGATGCCGCCTGTTCGTCCATCGCCCGCTGCCACAGCGCGGTGGCCGCGCTGGCGTTGGCATCGAAGCCGGCGCCGAGCGCGGCCAGCTGCCGGTCGACGGCGCTGGCGACGGTCGCGTTGAGCTGCGCCGCCTCGCGCGTGAGCGTCTCCATCGCGGCCGCCACTGCCGGCTGCACGGCCTCGGCCGCGGCCCGCGCGCTGTCGGCGGCGCTGCGTTCGAGCGACTGCGCCATGGCGTCGGCCAGCCGCTGGTAGGCCGCCGCCGTTCCGGCATGGAAGGCGTCCTGCTGGCTGGCCTGTTGCGCGTGCGCCGCCCGGGCCTGCTGCTCCAGCGCGTCGGTCATCGCCTGCAGGCGCTCGACCAGCGCCG
The DNA here is from genome assembly GCF_054072805.1 of Luteimonas sp. A534. Taxonomy (NCBI): domain Bacteria; kingdom Pseudomonadati; phylum Pseudomonadota; class Gammaproteobacteria; order Lysobacterales; family Lysobacteraceae; genus Luteimonas; species Luteimonas sp. A534. Next base: position 104,033 of record NZ_JBSVRR010000003.1, on the reverse strand, counting down.
GCATGGCCCCGGCCTGCAGCTGCATCAAGCGCAGCGACTCGTCGCGCTGGTGCGCCCGCGAATGCACGCGCAGGCTGGTCGCGACCGCCGCGTCGAGCGCGCGCACCGCGGCCGCGCGCTCGCGGCGGCACAGCGCCGACAGCAGGCCCAGCATCGCCGAAGCCGCCACGCCCGCGATCGACGTGCCGAAGGCGACGCCCAGGCCCTCGACGGGTGCTGCCAGCGAATCGCGCACCGCCTGCAGGTCACTGGCCGACTGCAGCGCCAAGCCGGTGCCTTGCAGGGTCAGCAACATGCCCAGCAGGGTGCCGAGCATGCCCAGCAGCACCAGCATGCCGACCAGATAGGGCGTGAGCGCGGGGGCCGGCAGCGGTGACTGCCCGCCTTCGATGCGCAGGCGCACCGCGGTGCGGAGCGAGGCGTCAACGCGGTCCAGCCATCCGGCAAGCGCGTCCGCAGGCGCCGGCGGCGCATCGAGCGCGGCCACCAGGGTCGCGGTCGCCTGCCGGTAGCGGTACAGCTCGAGGCCGCCCACGAGGTAGAGCACGCAGATCAGCGCGGTGACCGCCAGCGCGAGTGCGTGGCTGCCGACATAGCCCGCACCGATCCAGCACACGGCCAGCAGGCCGGCGGCGAAGACGAATCCGTTGAGGAAGGTTTTGTTCATGCGTCCAGTCGTGGGGTGCGGAGCGCCGCCAGCAGCGCTTCGATGGGTTGGAAACGTAAGTCGAGTTCGGCCAGCAGCACCTGCCGGGCCTCGGTGCGGAAGCGCGCGCGCCATGCGTCCGGGCCCGCGGCGGGCGGCGGCTCGCCCGCGCCGTGCAGCGCGTGCAGGTGTTCGAAGCGCGCCACCAGCGTCGGGATGACGGGGGCCAGCAGCGCGTGTTCGCGCGGCGCCAGCAGGCCTTCCATCACCGCATCGATGCCAGCCAGGCGCGCGTGGCCGTTTGGACGCCGCGCCAGCCGCTCGCGCAACTCGCCGCGCAGGCGCCCGGTGGCGGCCTGCATGTCGCGCTGCAGCCCCTGGCAATGGCGCAGCACCTCGGCGGCCCCGGCCGTGGCATCGGTGCCGGTCTGGCCCCGGCGCGGACGCAGCGGCAGGGTCCAGTCGCGGGCGTCGTCGGTGATCGCGGCCTCCAGCGTGGCGCGCCGGCGGCGGCAGTCGTCGGCGATGCGCTCGTCCGCGTCGGCTCCATCGGCTCCGTCGTCCGGGGAGCCGGCGTCGCCTCCGGCCGCGTCGGCGTCCGGGACGTCGGGGGCGTCATCGAGGGCATGCGACAGCGCCACGGCCCGCTGCCAGTCCAGCCACGCACCCAGCCTGTCCGCGGCCGAGTGCGTCGGCGGGGCGGCATGCCGCCCCGTCAACCGCGCCAGGAGGCGGGCCAGGGAGGCGCCGGGGACAGGCGCCGGGGAGTGGAGGTCCGGCATGCGATGGCCAAAAAACGACCATTTTAGCGCGCACCGGGGGCCAGGCCGGGACCCGGCGCCCGGGAATGGCCCGCGGGCGCTATTCGACGGTCACGCTCTTCGCCAGGTTCCGCGGCTTGTCGACGTCGGTCCCGCGCGCAAGCGCCGTGTGGTAGGCCAGCAGTTGCACCGGGATCGTATGCACGATCGGGCTCAGAACGCCGACGTGGCGCGGAGTGCGGATCACGTGCACGCCCTCGCTCTCGCTGAAGTTGCTGTCGGCGTCGGTGAACACGAACAGCTCGCCGCCGCGCGCGCGCACTTCCTGCATGTTCGACTTCACCTTCTCCAGCAGGCTGTCGTTGGGCGCGATCACCACCACCGGCATGGCATCGTCCACCAGCGCCAGCGGTCCGTGCTTGAGCTCGCCGGCGGGATAGGCCTCGGCGTGGATGTAGGAGATTTCCTTGAGCTTGAGCGCGCCCTCGAGCGCGATCGGGTAGTGCACGCCACGGCCCAGGAACAGCGCGTGCTGCTTGGGCGTGAAGCTCTCCGACCACAGTGCGATCTGCGGCTCCAGGTTCAGCGCGTGCTGCACGCTGCCCGGCAGGTGGCGCAGCGCTTCGATGTACTCCGCTTCCTTCTCGTCCGAAAGCCGGCCGTTGAGCTTGGCCAGCGTGGCCGCCAGCGCGAACAGGCCGACCAGCTGGGTGGTGAAGGCCTTGGTCGAGGCGACGCCGATCTCGGCGCCGGCGCGGGTGTAGAACACCAGCTTGCTGGCGCGCGGGATCGCACTCTCGGGCACGTTGCAGATCGACAGCGTGTGCGCGTGGCCCAGCGACTTGGCGTACTTCAGCGCTTCCATGGTGTCGAGCGTTTCGCCCGACTGCGAGATCGTGACCACCAGGTGCTTCGGGTTGGCCACCGCGGTGCGGTAGCGGTATTCGCTGGCGATCTCGACGCTGCACGGCAGGCCGCTGATCGCCTCGATCCAGTAGCGCGCCACCGAGCCCGAATAGAAGCTGGTGCCGCAGGCGAGGATCTGCACGCCCTCGACCTCGCGCAGCACGGCCTCGGCGTCCTTGCCGAACAGGGTGGGCTCGAACACGCCGGCGTCGATGATCGCCTCCATGGTGTCGCCCAGCGCGCGCGGCTGCTCGTGGATCTCCTTCTGCATGAAGTGCCGGTAGGGACCGAGCTCCAGCGACGCCAGCGAGACATCGGACAGGTGCTCTTCGCGCACGACCGGCTGGTCGTTGCCATCGAACACCTGCACGCCTTCACGGGTGACTTCGGCGGTGTCGCCTTCCTCGAGGAAGATCACGCGACGCGTGGCCTGCAGGATGGCCGACACGTCGGAGGCGATGAAGTTCTCGCCTTCGCCCAGGCCGACCAGCAGCGGGCAGCCCATGCGCGCGCAGACCATGCGCCCGGGCTCCTTGCGGCTCACCACGGCCAGCGCGTAGGCGCCATGCAGCTCCTTGACCGCGCGCTGCAGCGCCGCGAGCAGGTCGTCGCCGCCCTTGAGGTAATGGTGGATCAGGTGGGCGATGACCTCGGTATCGGTCTGCGACTCGAACTCGTAGCCCAGCGCCATCAGCCGCTCGCGCTGCTGCTCGTGGTTTTCGATGATGCCGTTGTGCACCAGCGCGACGCCGTGGCTGACGTGCGGATGGGCGTTGGATTCGGTGACGCCGCCGTGCGTGGCCCAGCGGGTGTGGCCGATGCCGAGCGTGGCGCTGAAGCCCTCGCTGCCGGCGGCCCCTTCCATTTCCGAAACGCGCCCGGTGCGGCGCACGCGGCGGATGTCGCTGCCCTCGACAACGGCGATACCGGCGGAATCGTAGCCGCGGTATTCGAGACGCTTGAGCCCTTCGATCAGGACAGGAACCACATCGCGATCCGCGATCGCGCCGACGATGCCGCACATAGGTGATGGACGCCTTGGTTGGGAACTTCACGAGTTTAACGGCGAAAGGCGGCGGGACCGTCCGCCGGACAGCGCGGGTGTCCGGGCGGACACCCGGACACCCGCGACGAATCAAACAAAATCAATGGCTTGGCGTTGGCACGGCGCTTGCGTCACTACAGGGCAGACAGCCCCCTTTGCAGAGACCACCGCCTCCATGGACCCGATCCGCGCCCGCATCCGCGACACCTCCGGCCAGGACCACGCGTCCGCCGCCGCGCCCGCCGCGCGCCGCCTGCTGCGCAAGCCCTGGGTGGTGGGCACGGTGGCCGGCGCGCTGCTTCTGGCGCTCGCGGCCTGGGTGGCGGTGGGCTGGAGCAGCGGTGGCCGCTCGCACGACGCCGCGCGCCTGCGCATCGCCCAGGTGACGCGCGGCGACCTGGTGCGCGACCTCTCCGCCGACGGCCGCGTGATCGCCGCCAACAGCCCGACGCTGTACGCGATCGCCGGTGGCACCGTCGCGCTCAAGGTCGTCGCGGGCGATGCCGTGGAAAAAGGCCAGGAGCTGGCGGTGATCGACAGCCCGGAACTGCGCAGCAAGCTGGTGCAGGAAGAGTCCACCCTCGCCAGCCTGCAGGGCGAAGCCAACCGCGCCGTGCTCGACGCACAGCTCACCCGGTCGGATGCGCAGAAGATGCTCGACCAGGCGCTGATCGACCAGGTCGCCGCGCAGCGCGACGTCGAACGCTACAAACGGGCTTTCGAGGGCGGCGCCGTGTCGCGCAACGACTACGACCGCGCGCTGGACGGATTGAAGAAGGCCGAGATCGGCGTCGCCTCGGCCCGCCAGGATTTTTCGCTGCAGGGCCAGGGCGCCGGCATCGACGCCGGCAACAAGCGCCTGATGGCCGAGCGCCAGCAGGCGGTCGTCGACGAACTGCGCCGCCAGGTGGATGCGCTCACGCTGCGCGCCCCCTTCGACGGCCAGGTCGGCCAGGTGCAGATCGCGCAGGGCACGAACGTGGCCGCCAACGCGCCGATCCTGGGCGTGGTCGACCTGTCGCAGTTCGAGGTCGAGATCAAGGTGCCCGAAAGCTTCGCCCGCGACCTCGGCATCGGCATGCCGGCGCAGGTGACCAGCGTCGGCAAGGCCTGGGCCGCGGAGATTTCGGCAGTGTCGCCGGAAGTCGTCAACGGCGAGGTCAACGCGCGGCTGCGCTTCGCCGACGGCCAGCAGCCGCCCGGGCTGCGCCAGAACCAGCGCCTGTCGGCGCGGATCGTGATGGATACGCGCGATGACGTGCTGATGGTCGAGCGCGGACCCTTCCTCGAGCAGGACGGCGGCAGCTTCGCCTACGTCGTCGACGGCGGCAGCGCGCAGCGGCGCCCTATCCAGACGGGCGCGTCCAGCCTGTCCGCGGTCGAGATCGTTTCAGGGCTGCAGGCAGGCGAACGCATCGTCGTGTCGGGCAGCGACCAGTTCCAGCAGGCGGACCGCGTCCGCATTTCCGGAGAGTGACCATGTACGCAACGACCGGCTTCCCCCACCACCTGAACTGGAGTTCGTTCGAACTGGCCGACGCCGTGCCGCGCAGGCTGAGCGAGCTCTACCGCTTCGACGCCAGGTTCGACGGCCCCGATGACGTGGCCTCCGCCAACGGCGACGTCCACCACGGCCGGATCACGCGCCAGTACGTACCGGCGTCGGCCCTTCCCGACATGTTCCGCGTCGACTGATGCCCACTACCACGCCCATCGAACAAGGATCCACCGCCATGCTGGACATGCGCCAGGTCACCAAGGTCTACCGCACCGAACTGGTCGAGACGCACGCGCTGCGCTCGCTCGACCTGCGCGTGGATGAGGGCGAATTCGTCGCCGTCACCGGGCCCTCGGGTTCGGGGAAGACCACCTTCCTCAACATCGCCGGCCTGCTCGAGACCTTCACCGGCGGCGAGTTCATGCTCGACGGCGAGGACGTGCGCGGACTCTCGGACAACCAGCGCAGCAAGCTGCGCAACCAGAAGATCGGCTTCATCTTCCAAGGCTTCAACCTGATCCCGGACCTGAACCTGTTCGACAACGTCGACGTGCCGCTGCGCTACCGCGGCATGCCGGCCAACGAGCGCAAGCTGCGCATCGAGGATTCGCTGGGCATGGTCGGCCTGGGCTCGCGCATGAAGCACTTCCCGGCGGAGCTCTCGGGTGGCCAGCAGCAGCGCGCCGCGATCGCCCGCGCGCTGGCGGGCAGTCCGCGCCTGCTGCTGGCCGACGAGCCTACCGGCAACCTCGACACGCAGATGGCGCGCAGCGTGCTGGAGCTGCTGGAAGACATCAACCAGCAGGGCACGACCATCATCATGGTCACCCACGACCCCGAACTCGCCGCGCGCGCGCAGCGCAACGTGCACATCGTCGATGGCATGGCGACCGACCTGTCGGTGGAGCCGAGCCTGACCCGCGCCGCGCGCGCCGAACGCATCGCCGCCGAAGCCGAAGCGGCCGACGCTGCCTCCGGAATCTGAGGAACGCCCCCATGTTCGGTTACTACGCCAGGCTCGCGCTGCGCAGCTTCCGCCGCAACAAGATGCTGACCGCGCTGATGGTGCTTGCCATCGCGCTCGGCATCGGTGCGTCGATGACCACGCTGACGGTGTTCCACGTGCTCTCCGGGGACCCGATCCCGGGCAAGAGCGACACGCTGTTCTACGTCCAGCTGGATGCCGACGGCATGGACGGCTACGTCGCCGGAGAGGAGCCCGACGAGCAGCTGACCCGCTTCGACGCCGAGGCGCTGCTGCGCGAGCGCAAGGGCGACCGCCAGGCGATGATGACCGGCGGCGGCGTCAGCATCGAGCCGACGAAGCAGGGCCTGAATCCCTTCGTGGTCGACGCCCGCTACACCTCGACCGACTTCTTCCCGATGTTCAAGGTGCCGTTCGCATTCGGCAGCGGCTGGTCCGCCGCCGACGACGAGGGATCGGCGCGCTCGATCGTCATTTCCTCCGCGCTCAACGCCAAGCTGTTCGATGGGGCCAACAGCGTCGGCCAGACCGTCCGCATCGACCAGAACGATTTCCGCGTGGTCGGCGTGCTGGAGGAATGGATGCCCACGCCCCGCTTCTACGACCTCAACCTGGACCGCTATGGCGAGGTCGAGCAGGTGTTCCTGCCCTTCTCCACGGCCGTTGGCCTGCAGCTTGGCCGTAACGGCTCGATGAGCTGCTGGGGCGACTCGGGCGGCGAGGAGACCGCACTCAACGCCCCCTGCGCCTGGATCCAGTACTGGGTCGAGCTGGACTCGCGGGAGAAGGTGTCGACCTACCGCCAGTACCTCGACAACTACTCGGCGCAGCAGCGCGCCGCGGGTCGCTTCGAACGCCCGGTCAACACGCGCCTGCGCTCGGTCATGGAGCATCTCGACCACAAGCGCGTCGTTCCCAGCGACGTGCGCCTGCAGGCCTGGCTGGCCCTGGGCTTCCTGCTGGTCTGCCTGGTGAACACCGTCGGCCTGCTGCTGGCGAAGTTCATGCGCCGCAGCGGCGAGATCGGCGTGCGCCGCGCGCTGGGCGCGTCGAAGGCGGCGATCTTCGCGCAGGCTCTGGTCGAGGCCGCCGCGGTCGGACTCGCCGGCGGCGTGCTCGGGCTGGTGCTGGCGCTGCTCGGCCTGTGGGCGGTGCGGCAACAGCCGGCGACCTATGCCGAACTCGCGCGCCTTGATCCGGCGATGCTGCTGCTCACCTTCCTGCTCGCGGTCACCGCCAGCGTGCTTGCCGGGCTGCTGCCGGCCTGGCGCGCGTGCCAGGTCGCGCCTGCCATCCAGCTCAAGTCCCAGTAACCGGGGCGCCGGGAGAACACCATGGAAATCCGTCCCATCCTGTCCGCGCTGTCCCGGCACAAGACCGCGGCCGCGCTGATCGTGCTCGAGATCGCGCTGACCTGCGCGATCATCTGCAACGCGCTGTTCTTGATCAACGGCCGCATCGAACGCATGGACCGCGTGAGCGGCCTGGCCGAGGCCGAAATCATCCGCGTGCAGCTCACCGGCATCGGGCGCGACGAGAACGCCCTGGCCATGACGAAGACCGACCTCGCCAGCCTTCGCGGGCTGCCCGGGGTGACGTCGGCCAGCGTCACCAACCAGGTCCCGTTCGGCAACTCGTCGTGGAACACCGGCATCCGGCTGTCAACGGACCAGACCCAGTCCACGCTGAGCGCGGCGTACTACATGGGCGACGAAACGCTGCTCGATTCGATGGGGCTGACCCTCGTGGCCGGGCGACGCTTCAACCGCGACGAGCTGCTGGACTGGGAGACGCTGTCCACCGGCGGCGACGATGCCAGCATTCCCTCGGCCATCATCACCCGCAAGATGGCGGACAAGCTGTTCCCCGGCGAGGATCCGCTGGGCAAGGCCTTCTACAGCATGGGCGGCCCGAACCCCACGCGGGTGGTCGGCGTCGTCGAGCACCTGATCCGCCCCAGCGAGCAGGGCGGGCCCGAGGCCTACGAGTACGCGATGTTGCTGCCGATCGACATCTCCTACGGGCTGGGCAGCAACTACCTGCTGCGCGTGGACCCGGAGCGCCGCACGGAGCTGCTGAAACTCACCGTGGACACGCTGCTTGCGAACAATCCGAACCGCATCATCCTCAACGAGCACACGCTCACCGACATGCGCGCGACGTACTACCGCCAGGACCGCTCGATGATGTGGATGCTGGTTGCCGTGATCGTTGCCCTGCTGATCGTGACCGCGCTCGGAATCATCGGCCTGGCGAGCTTCTGGGTGCAGCAGCGCAGCAAGCAGATCGGCATCCGGCGCGCGCTGGGCGCCACCCGGAGCCAGATCCTGCGCTACTTCCAGATCGAGAATTTCCTGCTGGCCACCGTCGGCATCGCCATCGGCATGGTGCTGGCCTTCGGCATCAACCAGATGCTGATGGGGCGCTACGAACTGCCGCGCCTGCCGCTGGTGTACCTGCCGGTCGGCGCGATCGCGCTGTGGCTGCTCGGGCAGCTGGCGGTGCTGGGGCCGGCGCGGCGCGCGGCCTCGGTGCCGCCGGCGGTTGCCACCCGGAGCGTATGATCCCGGACCGATGCCGACGATCCTGATCATCGATGACAACCCCGCCGTCGCCATCGCGCTGGAGGTGCTGTTCTCGCTGCATGACATCGACACCGTCGCCGCGCAGGCGCCGGACGAGGGGCTGGCGCGGCTGCGGCGGGGCGACATCGACCTGGTGATCCAGGACATGAACTTCCACGCCGACACCACGTCGGGGGAAGAAGGCATGGCGCTGTTCCAGGCCATCCGCGTGCAGGAACCCGACCTGCCGGTGATCCTGCTCACTGCCTGGACGCACCTGGAGGCCGCGGTCGACCTGGTCAAGGCCGGGGCCGCGGACTACCTCGGCAAGCCCTGGGACGACCGCAAGCTGCTGGCCACGGTCAACAACCTGCTGGAACTGTCCGAGGCGCGGCGCGAGCTGGCGCGGCACCGCGGCGGCGAACAGCGGCGGCGCGACGCGCTGTCGCGCGACAACGACCTGCGCGGCGTGGTGTATGCCGATCCCGCGAGCGAGCGCCTGCTGGCACTGGCCTGCCAGGTGGCACGTTCCGAACTGCCGGTGCTCGTCACCGGGCCCAACGGCGCGGGCAAGGAGAAGATCGCCGAGATCGTGCATGCGAACTCGATGGTGAAGGACGGGCCGTTCGTGGCGCTCAACTGCGGCGCGCTGCCCGGCGAGCTGATCGAAGCCGAACTGTTCGGCGCCGAGGCCGGCGCCTACACCGGCGCGGGCAAGGCGCGCGAGGGCAAGTTCGAGGCCGCCGACGGCGGCACGCTGTTCCTCGATGAGATCGGCAGCCTGCCGGCCGCGGGACAGGTGAAGCTGCTGCGCGTGCTCGAAACCGGCCGCTTCGCGCGCCTGGGCGGCAACCGCGAACGCCAGGTCAAGGTCCGCGTGGTCAGTGCCACCAATGCCGACCTGCCAGCGATGATCCGCGACGGCGGCTTCCGCGAAGACCTGTACTACCGGCTCAACGCGGTGGAGCTGAAACTGCCGCCACTGGCCGAGCGGCCCGACGACATCCTGCCGCTGGCACGGCACTTCCTGCCTGCCGGCAAGCGCCTGGGTGCCGATGCCGAACGCGCCCTGCTCCGCCACCCGTGGCCGGGCAATGTACGCGAGCTGCGCAACGTGGTGCAGCGCGCGGCGCTGCTGTCGATGGGCGAACTGATCCAGGCCGACGCGCTGGGCCTGCCGGTATCCGACGCACGGCCCACGCCCCCCGGCAACGAGGAGCCCGACCGCGCCGCGATCGAGGCAGCGCTGGCGCGCAGCGGCGGCGTGCTCGCCCAGGCCGCCGCGGACCTCGGGCTGTCGCGACAGGCGCTGTATCGCCGCCTCGACCGCCTGGGCATCCGGCGCGACTGATGCGGCGTCCGCTGCGACTGCCGCTGAGCGTGACGTTCACCGCCCTCGCGCTGGCCTACATGGCCATCGCGGCGGGGCTGGCTGTGCTGCTCGAACACTGGCTGCCCTCGCGCTGGCTCGCGGTGCTGCTTGCAGTGGTCCTGCCCCTGCCGCTGCTGCTCTACCACGTACGCCGCCTGCTCGCGCCCGCGCACTCGCTGTTCCGCGCACTCGCCAGCAGCGTCGCCAGCTACCGCGACGGCGACTACAGCTTCGGCCTGGCATGGGAAGGCGGCGGCGAGCTTGGCGCGCTGGTCGCCAGCCACCGCGCGCTGGGCGACACCCTGCGCGACCAGCGCCTGCGCCTGGTGCAGCGCGAACTGCTGCTCGACACCATGGTGCAGAACACGCCGGTGGCGATGCTGCTGGTGGATCCGTCGGGCCGCGTGGTGCTTGGCAACCTGGCCGCGCGCAAGCTGGTCGGCGACGGCCGCAAGCTCGAGGGCGTCGCCTTCGACGAGCTGCTGGCGCAGATGCCCGATGCCATGCGCGATGCCTTCTCCCGCGGCGGCGACGGCATGTTCACCGTCGGCAGCGATGACGACGAGGACATCTTCCACCTCTCCCGCCGCCTGTTCCGCCTCAATGGCCGCCGCCACGAACTGCTGCTGCTGCGCCAGCTCACCGCCGAGCTGCGCCGCCAGGAAGTGCAGGTGTGGAAGAAGGTGATCCGGGTGATCAGCCACGAACTCAACAATTCGCTGGCGCCGATCGCGTCGCTCGCACACTCCGGCGCCGAACTCCTGCGCCGTGGCCAGCACGAGCGCCTGCCGGCCGCGCTGGCGACGATCGAGGAGCGTGCGCGCCACCTCGAAGGCTTCATCCGCGACTACGCGCGCTTCGCCAAGCTGCCCGCGCCGCGATTGGAAGCGATCGAATGGCGCGTCTTCCTCGAGCGCCTGCGCAGCCAGGTCGACTTCGGCATCGAGGGCCACGTCGGCGGACACGTGCGCGCGGATGCCCCGCAGCTCGGGCAGGCCATGCTCAACCTGCTGAAGAACGCCCACGAGTCCGGATCCGCACCCGGCGACGTGCGCCTGGCGCTGCGCCGGCTTCCCGATGCATGGCGAGTGGACGTGCTCGACCGCGGCAGCGGCATGAACGAGCCGGTGCTGGCCAACGCGCTGCTGCCGTTCTATTCCACCAAGCGCCACGGCACGGGGCTGGGCCTGGCGCTCACGCGCGAGATCGCCGAGGCCCACGGCGGCCGCATCGCCCTGTCCAACCGCGAAGGTGGCGGGCTCTGCGTGAGCCTCGTCCTGCCCGCCTGACGCTCCCCCATGTGGGGCGGCTACAGCCGCGATCCGGGCCGATGCAGGAGCGGCTATCACTGCGACCTGCCGCAAATTTGGCGGTGACGGCAATTCCGATCGCAGCTATAGCTGCTCCCACAAAGGCACTCTTCTACCGCGGCTGCTTCTTCGGCCGCTGCCAGCCTTCGATGGTCTGCTGCCGTCCGCGCGCGATCGTCAGCTTGCCCTCGGGCGCATTGCCGGTGATCACCGAACCGGCGCCGATGGTGGCGTCGCGGCCGATGGTCACCGGCGCCACCAGGGCGGAGTTCGAACCGATGAAGGCGCCGTCCTCGATGGTGGTGGTGGACTTGTTGGCGCCGTCGTAATTGCAGGTGATGGTGCCGGCGCCGATGTTCACGGTCGCGCCGATGTCGGCATCGCCGATGTAGCTCAGGTGGTTGGCCTTGCTGCCCACCCCCAGCGCCGCGTTCTTTGTTTCGACGAAGTTGCCGATGTGCACGCCGTCGGCCAGCACCGTGCCCGGGCGCAGGCGCGCGAACGGGCCGATCTGCACCGCGCCCTCGGTGCGTGCGCCTTCGATGTCGCAGTGCGCGCGCACCTCGGTGCCGGCGCCCAGCTCGGCGTCGCGGATGCGGCAGAAGGGGCCGATGCGGACGCCGTCGCCCAGCACCACGCGGCCTTCGAACACCACGCTGGCATCGATCTCGACGTCACGACCGACGATCACCTCGCCACGGATGTCGACCCGGTCCGGATCGGCGAAACGCGCACCGTCCGCGCACAGCGCACGCACCAGGCGCCGCTGCATCGCGCGCTCCAGCTGCGCCAGCTGCCAGGGATCATTGGCGCCTTCGGTTTCGACCGGATCGTCCACGAACACCATTTCCGCGGCGCTGTACTCGGCGGCGGCCATCGCGAAGACATCGGTCAGGTAGTACTCGCCCTGCGCGTTGTCGCTGGACAGGCGCTGCAGCCAGTTCTTGAGTGCGGTCGACTCCGCCGCCAGCACCCCGGTGTTGACGATGTCGATGCGGCGCTGCTCGGCGTCGGCGTCCTTCTCTTCGACGATGGCACCGACGTTGCCTTCGGAGTCGCGCACGATGCGGCCGTAGCCGCGCGGATTCTCGAGCTGCGCCACCAGTACCGACAGCCGGCCGTCCACCGCCAGCAGGCGGCGCAGGGTGTCGGCGGTGATCAGCGGCACGTCGCCATAGAGCACCAGCACCTGGGCACCGTCGGGCACGCCGGGCATGGCCTCGCGCACGGCATGGCCGGTCCCGAGCTGCTGGGCCTGCTCGACCCAGTGCAGGTCGGAGCGGTGGCTGTAGGCCTCGCGGACGTGGTCGCCGCCATGGCCATGCACCACGTGGATGGCGGCCGGCGACAGTTGCCGTGCAGCCGCCATGACGTGCGACAGCATCGGCCGCCCGGCGATCTTCTGCAGCACCTTGGGCAGGGCCGACTTCATGCGCTTGCCTTCGCCGGCGGCGAGGATCACGACGTGGAGCGGGTTTGCAGTGCGGTCCTGTTCGGGCATGGTGCGTCCTGGCCTGGTGTCGTCGCGGCCATTCTATAAGGGGGTGCTGGTAGCATGCGCGCGATGTCGCGAGCCGTGCCACCGGAACCTGCCACCATCACCGGTCCACCGCGCGCTGCAGGCCGGCCTGGCCCGGCGTGGCTGGCATGGAGCGGCGGTATCGCCTGCCTTGCCGGCATCCTCGGCCACGGCATGTTCGAACACTGGGTGCCGGCGCGCACCACCGCCCTGCTGGTGATCGCCTTGCTGGCGCTGGGATTCGCCTGGGGCCTGCGTCGCATCACCGGGCTCGCCCTTGCACACGGACTCGCGCTCGCCTGGCTGCTGGCGCTGGCCTGGCTTGGCGGCCCGCTGCCGTTGCTGGCCACGATGCTCGCCGTGGCCGCGGCGATCGCCCTCGGTGGCCTGCTGCTGCCCAACGCCGCAGCGGCCACCCGCTGCGTGACCGGCCTGGCCCTGGGCGCCGGCGTGCTCGGCTGGTTGCTGCCGCTGCCGCTGCACACGCGCTGGAGCTACCTGGCCGTGGTGCTGGTCCTGGTCGCGTGGAGGCACCGCGCTGTCGCGATCGCGCTGCGCGATGCGGCCGGTGGCTGGCGGGATACGGTGGCCGCGGACCCGCGACCGATGGCGCTCATGGTGCTGGTGCTGGGCCTCGCATCCACTGGCTGCTGGGTGCCGACCGCACAGCATGACGACGTCGGCTATCACCTGCTTCTGCCGTGGTCGCTGCAGCTCGACGGCCGCCTGGCAATGGATCCCGGCGTGCACGCCTGGGCGCTCGCTCCCTGGGCCGCCGACGTGGTGCAGGCGGTGCCGCAGCTGCTGGCCGGGCCCGAGGCCCGCGGGGCGGTGAACGCGCTATGGCTCGTCCTCACCAGCGTCGCACTCTGGCGCCTGTGTGCCGCGCTTGGCGGCGACCTGCGCGCGCGCGCCTGGACCGTGGCGCTGTACGCGAGCCTGCCCCTGACCGCCGTGCTGGCCATGGGCATGCAGACCGAACTCCCGACCGCGGCGCTGCTGGCCTGGGCGGCCTGCCTGGGCCATGCCGCTCCGTCGCGACGTACGCTGCTGGCGGCGTGCGCGCTGATCGGACTGCTGCTGGCCACCAAGCTCGCAGCGGCCGCCTTCGCCGCGCTCCTGCTGCCGTGGCTGGCCTGGCGACACCGCACGGTGCTCGACGCGCGCACCGCGGTGGCCGCGCTGTTCCTGGTCACCGCGCTGGGCGGCAGCAGCTACGCCTACGCCTGGGCGATCGCCGGCAACCCGGTCCTGCCGCTGATGAACGATGTCTTCGGCTCGTCCTACTTCGGCGGCGACTTCAAGGATCCACGCTGGCACGCCGGCGCGGGGCCGCTGCTGCCGTGGCGGCTCACCTTCGATACCGGCCGCTACCTCGAAGCGTTCCCGGGAGGCGGAGGCTTCGTGCTGGTCGCCCTCGCGGGTGCCTGGCTGGCCGCGCTCTGGCAGCGTCGGACGCGTGCGCTCGCCATGCTCGCGCTGGCCATGCTGGTGGCCCCGCTACTGGCCACGCAGTACCTGCGCTATGTATATCCGGCGCTGGTGCTCGCGCTGCCGGCCCTGGTGGTGGCCACCCGCGCAGCGGCGCCGCGCAGCGCCCACGTGCTGCTGGGAGCGACCTGCGTCGCCAACCTGCTGTTCCAGGCCAACGGCCACTGGATGCTCCGCACCGGCGTGGTGAAGGACAGCGTGGTGGTGGCCGGACGCGATGCACCTGTCCTTGCCGAGTACGGGCGCGAGCGCCTGCTTGCCGCGGCCCTGCGCGAACGCTGGGAACGCGAAGGCACCCGCAGCGGTGCGGTCCTCGCGATCGCCCTGGACGTGCCGATGCTGGCGGAACTCGGGGCCACCGCGCGCACGCTGTCCTGGTACGACCCGTCGCTTGAAGCGGAGGCGCGGCACGCGGATGCCGACGCCACGGGCGCGGCCTGGGTCGCGCTGTGGCAGCGAGAGGGCATCGCCGAGCTGGTGCTGCGCGTGGATCGCCTGACGCCCGCGCAGTCCGCCGGGCTGGCGCTGGCCGGTGCCCGCCGGGAAGACGCCGTGGGCGAAGTGGAATGGTGGCGCCTGCCTCCCGATGCGGTCGACGCCCCGGCGACGCCTTCCGTGGAGCCGGCACGATGACGCTGCGACACCAGGGTCCGCGCTACCTGGTGGTGGGCGGCATCCAGTGGCTGCTCGATTGGGGCGTCATGGTGCTGCTCAGCCACTTCGGCCTGCGCATCGGCCTGGCCAACATCGCGGGCCGCATCACCGGCGCAATGCTCGGCTTCTGGCTCAACGGCAAGGTCACCTTCGTCGGCGACAAGCACGTCATCGGGCGCCGGCAGCTGCTGCGCTTCGTGGTGATGTGGCTGGTGCTGACCCTGCTGAGCACGGTGGCGATCGAGCTGATCGACGACGTGCTGGGACGCAAGTGGGCATGGCTGGCAAAGCCGCTGGTGGAAGCCTGCCTGGGCGTGCTCGGCTTCATCGGCTCACGACACTGGGTGTACCGCAAATAGCAGGACGCCGGCACTTGGCCGGCGTCCTGGAAACCTGCGTGATGACGGCTTCGCGGATCAGTGCTTCAGGTTCTTGCGCAGGCGTTCGAGCGCCTGCAGCTGCGCCGCGACCTCGGCCATTTTCTGCTGCGCCTCGGCGATGTCCATCGCCTCGCCGCGGCCGGCGAGCACGCGCTCGGCCTCTTCCTTGACCTTGCGCACCGCGGCCTCGTCGATTTCATCGGCGCGGATCGCGGTGTCGGCCAGGATCGTCACTACCTGCGGCTGCACCTCGAGGATGCCGCCGCTGATGGCGAAGTCGAGCTTCTCGCCGTTGGCCTGCGTGACGACGACCTTGCCGGGCTTGAGCCGGGTGATCAGCGGCGCGTGGCGCGGCGCGATGCCGAGTTCGCCGACTTCACCGGTGACGACCACCATGGTGGCCTCGCCGCGGAAGATCTCGGCCTCGGCGCTGACGATGTCGCAACGGATGGTGGTCATGATTGCCTACCTGCCTCAGGCCTTCGCGGCCATCTTCGCGGCCTTCTCGACCGCCTCGTCGATGCTGCCGACCATGTAGAACGCCTGCTCGGGCAGGTGGTCGTACTCGCCGTCCACGATGCCCTTGAAGCCGCGGATGGTTTCGTTCAGCGGCACGTACTTGCCCGGCGAGCCGGTGAACACCTCGGCGACGTGGAACGGCTGCGAGAAGAAGCGCTCGATCTTGCGCGCGCGCGACACGGCCTGCTTGTCCTCTTCCGACAGCTCGTCCATGCCCAGGATCGCGATGATGTCCTTGAGCTCCTTGTACTTCTGGAGCGTCGCCTGGACCTTGCGCGCGGTGTCGTAGTGCTCGGCGCCGATCACGTTCGGGTCGAGCAGGCGGCTGGTGGAGTCCAGCGGATCGACCGCCGGGTAGATACCCAGCGAGGCGATGTTGCGGCTCAGCACGACGGTGGCGTCGAGGTGGGCGAAGGTGGTGGCCGGCGACGGGTCGGTCAGGTCGTCCGCGGGCACGTACACGGCCTGGACGGAGGTGATCGAGCCGGACTTCGTCGAGGTGATGCGCTCCTGCAGCACGCCCATTTCCTCGGCCAGGGTCGGCTGGTAACCCACCGCCGACGGCATGCGGCCCAGCAGCGCCGACACTTCGGTACCGGCCAGGGTGTAGCGGTAGATGTTGTCGACGAACAGCAGCACGTCCTTGCCCTTGCCCGAGGCGTCCTTCTCGTCGCGGAAGTACTCGGCCATGGTCAGGCCGGTCAGCGCGACGCGCAGGCGGTTGCCCGGCGGCTCGTTCATCTGGCCGTACACCATCGCCACCTTGTCGAGGACGTTGGAGTCCTTCATCTCGTGGTAGAAGTCGTTGCCCTCGCGGGTACGCTCACCGACGCCAGCGAACACCGACAGGCCTTCGTGCGCCTTGGCGATGTTGTTGATGAGTTCCATCATGTTCACGGTCTTGCCGACGCCGGCGCCGCCGAACAGGCCGACCTTGCCGCCCTTCGCGAACGGGCACATCAGGTCGATGACCTTGATGCCGGTTTCCAGCAGCTCCGCGGAGGACGACTGGTCCTCGTAGGACGGCGCGGCGCGGTGGATTTCCCAGTGCGCCGAGGCGTCGACCGGGCCGGCCTCGTCAATCGGGCGCCCGAGCACGTCCATGATGCGGCCAAGCGTGCCTGCGCCGACCGGGACCGAAATCGCGGTGCCGGTGTTGGTGGCCACGAGGTTGCGCTTCAGGCCGTCGGTCGAGCCGAGCGCGATCGCGCGCACGATGCCGTCGCCGAGCTGCTGCTGCACTTCAAGCGTGATCTCGGTGCCGTCGACCTTCAGTGCGTCGTACACCTTCGGCACTTCGTTGCGCGGGAATTCCACGTCGACGACGGCGCCGATGATCTGAACGATCTTGCCCTGGTTGCTCATCACTTAAGTCCTCTGAAACCCGATGTCTTTCTTGTTTGTGGGAGCGGCCATGGCCGCGATTGTCGGGACCGGGCCGCAAGGCCCCTCCCACATGCTGTCTGGATCAGACCGCCGCCGCGCCGCCGACGATCTCGGAGATTTCCTGCGTGATCGCCGCCTGCCGGGCCTTGTTGTAGACCAGGTTGAGCGTGTCGATCAGCTTGTTCGCGTTGTCGCTCGCGGCCTTCATCGCCACCATGCGCGCGGCGTGCTCGGACGCGATGTTCTCCATCACCGCCTGGTACACCAGCGACTCGATGTAGCGCGTCAGCACGTGCTCGAGCACGGTCTGCGCATCGGGCTCGTACAGGTAGTCCCAGTCGTGGGTCACCAGCTTCTCGTCCGACGGCGGCAGCGGCAGCAGCTGGTCGAACGCCGCGCGCTGGGTCATCGTGTTGACGAAATCGTTGTAGACCACGAACACGCGGTCCTGGCGGCCTTCGACGAAGCCGTCGATCATCACCTTGACGATGCCGATCAGCTGCTCGACTTCCGGGGTGTCACCCAGGTGGGTGACGCTGGCCAGCATGTCCACCTTCAGGCGGCGGAAGAACACCGTCGCCTTCTGGCCGATGGTGACCACGTCGACCTCGACGCCCTTCTCGTGCCACTGGCGGATCTCGCCGAGCAGCTTGCGGAACAGGTTGTTGTTGAGGCCGCCGGCCAGGCCGCGGTCGGACGAAACGATGATGTAGCCGACGCGCTTGACCTCCGGCCGCTCCACCAGGAACGGATGCTGGAAGTCGGTGTTCGCCTGCGCGAGGTGGCCGATCATCTGCTTCATCGCACGGGCGTACGGGCGCGAGGCCTTCATCCGCTCCTGCGCCTTGCGGATCTTCGAGGCCGAGACCATTTCGAGCGCGCGCGTCACCTTGCGGGTGTTCTGCACGCTCTTGATCTTGGTTTTGATTTCTCTGCCGCCGGCCATGTCTTCGCTCGCTCTGCTCGCTTCGGGGGTTCTGGATCCGTGGTCCGGGGCTCAGGGTCGATGGACCCCGGCACCCGGCTCCTGCATCACCAGGACCCGGTCGCCTTGAACTCTTCGATGCCCTTCCGGAACGCCGCTTCGATCTCGTCGTTCCAGGCGCCGCTGCCGTTGATCTTCGAGACCAGCTCGCCGGCGGTGTTGTCGAAGTGCGCGTGCAGGCCTTCCTCGAAGACGCCGATCTTGGCGACCGGCACGTCGTCGATGTAGCCCTCGTTGACCGCGTAGATCGACAGCGCCTGGTGGGCGATCGACATCGGCGCGTACTGCTTCTGCTTCATCAACTCGGTGACGCGCTGGCCGCGCTCGAGCTGCTTGCGCGTGGCGTCGTCGAGGTCGGAGGCGAACTGCGCGAACGCCGCGAGCTCGCGGTACTGCGCCAGCGAGATGCGGATGCCGCCCGAGAGCTTCTTGATGATCTTGGTCTGGGCCGCACCACCCACGCGCGACACCGAGATGCCGGCGTTCACGGCCGGGCGGATGCCGGCGTTGAACAGGTCGGTTTCCAGGAAGATCTGGCCGTCGGTGATCGAAATCACGTTGGTCGGCACGAACGCGGACACGTCGCCCGCCTGGGTCTCGATGATCGGCAGCGCGGTGAGCGAACCGGTCTGGCCCGTGACCTTGCCCTCGGTGAACTTCTCGACGTAGTCCTCGGACACGCGCGCGGCGCGCTCGAGCAGGCGGGAGTGCAGGTAGAACACGTCGCCCGGATAGGCTTCGCGGCCCGGCGGGCGGCGCAGCAGCAGCGAGATCTGGCGGTAGGCCACGGCCTGCTTGGACAGGTCGTCGTAGACGATCAGCGCATCTTCGCCGCGGTCCATGAAGTACTCGCCCATGGTGCAGCCGGAGTAGGCGCTGATGTACTGCATCGCAGCCGACTCGGACGCGGTGGCGGCCACCACGATCGTGTGCGCCAGGGCGCCGTTTTCTTCCAGCTTGCGCACGATGTTGGCGACGGTCGAGGCCTTCTGGCCGATCGCCACGTACACGCACTTGATGCCCGTGCCCTTCTGGTTGATCACGGCGTCGATGGCCATCGCGGTCTTGCCGGTCTGGCGGTCGCCGATGATCAACTCGCGCTGGCCGCGGCCGATCGGGATCATGGCGTCGACCGACTTGTAGCCGGTCTGCACCGGCTGGTCGACCGACTTGCGCCAGATCACGCCCGGCGCCACGCGCTCCACCGGCGCGCTCAGCGCGGCGGTGATCGGGCCCTTGCCGTCGATCGGCTCGCCGAGCGCGTTGACCACGCGGCCCAGCAGCTCCGGACCCACCGGCACTTCGAGGATGCGGCCGGTGGTCTTGGCCACGTCGCCCTCGCGCAGGTTCTGGTAGTTGCCCAGCACCACGGCGCCGACCGAGTCGCGCTCGAGGTTCAGGGCCAGCGCGAACGTATCGTTCGGCAGCTCGATCATTTCGCCCTGCATCACGTCGGCCAGGCCGTAGATGCGCACGATGCCGTCGGACACGGAAGTGACCGTGCCCTCGTTGCGCGCCTCGGCGGCCAGCTTGACCTTCTCGATGCGGCTCTTGATCAGTTCGCTGATTTCAGAGGGGTTGAGCTGGGTGCTTGCCATTTCCGGTTCCTCGGTGCGCGCCAGCGGGTGGTGCGCGGTAAGTGGATCTTGTGGTGGCGTCGCCGCCGGCGGGTGCCGGGCCGCGACGTCCTTGCTTACTGGCTCAGTGCCGACTGCAGGCGCGCGAGCTTGCCGCGCAGCGAACCGTCGATGACGACGTCGCCGGCGCTGATCACCGCGCCGCCGATCAGTGCGGCGTCGACCGCGGTATCGATTTCGACCTTGCTGCCGAAGCGGCGCTCGAGCGCCGCGCGGATGCCGGCCATCTCGGATTCCGAAAGCTCGGCCGCCGACGTCACCGTGGCGCGCACGATGTTCTCGGCCTCCGAACGCAGGTCCTCGTACAGGCCGGCGATCTCGGGCAGCTGCGCCAGGCGTCCGTTGCTGGCCAGCAGCGCGAGGAAGTCACGCTGCTCGGCCGCCGCGGACTCCGGTGCCAGCAGCTCGACGGCCTCGGCGTCGGTGAACGACGGATGGCCCAGCAGCGGCGCGACGCGCGGATCGGCAGCGACGCGGGCGGAGAACGCCAGCGCCTGCGACCAGCCCGCGAAATCGCCGCGGTCGCGCGCGATGCCGAAGGCGGCGCGGGCGTAGGGACGGGCGAGGGTGATCTCCTGGCTCATCGGACTCAGATCTCCGCGGCGAGTTCGTCGAGCAGCGCCTTGTGGGCGCTGGCGTCGATCTCACGCTTGAGCAGCTTCTCCGCGCCGGTGACGGCGAGCGCGGACACCTGGCGACGCAGGTCTTCGCGGGCACGGTTGGCCGAAGCCTCGATCTCCGCGTCGAACATGGCCTTCTGCCGGATCGACTCGGTCTGCGCTTCCACGCGCGCGGCGTCGACGATCTGGTTGGCGCGCTGGTGCGCCTGGTCGATGATCTCGTTGGCCTTGGTGCGCGCGGCCTTGAGCTCCTCGTTCGCAGCGTCCTGGGCCTGCGCAAGCGCGCGCTGGCTGTTGTCGGCGGCGGCGAGGCCCTCGGCGATCTTCTGCTGGCGCTCTTCGATGGCCTTGAGCAGCGGCGGCCAGACGAAGGTGGCGATCAGCCAGATCAGCGCGGCAAACGAAAGTGCCTGGGCGATCAGGGTGAGATTGATGTTCATGGCAGTGCCTGTCGTGGTGGTCGGGGCATGCGGGGCGCATGCCGGCCTTGCTGCGTGGCGCGGGCGGCCTGCGCCACCCGCACCGTGCGCGGCGAGGCGATCAGCCGGCCAGCTGCGCCAGCTGCGCGGTCCACGGACCGATGAACGGGCTGGCGAACGCGAACAGCAGGCCGACGGCGACCGTGATGATGAACGCGGCGTCGATCAGGCCGGCGGTGATGAACATGCGGACCTGCAGCACCGGGATCAGCTCGGGCTGGCGCGCGGCCGACTCGAGGAACTTGCCGGACATGATGGCGAGGCCGAGGCCGGCGCCGAGCGCGGCGAGGCCGACCATGATGCCGATACCGAGGGCGGTGAAGGCCTGGACCTGGGCAAGCGTGGTGAGGATGGTTTCCATGGTGATCTCCGGGCGTGGTGCTTTGAGGGTTGGACGAAAGGGTTGGTTTACAGCTGGAACTCTTAGTGACTGTCTTCCGACAGGCTCAGGTAGACGATCGACAGCATCATGAAGATGAAGGCCTGCAGCGGGACCACCAGGATGTGGAAGATCATCCAGCCCAGGCCGAACACGGCACCGCCGAGCAGGCCGAGGATGCTGGCACCGCCAAGCACCCAGATCAGCAGGAACACGATCTCGCCGCCGAACATGTTGCCGAACAGTCGCATCGCCAGCGAGATCGGCTTCGACACCCACTCGACGATGTTGAGGATCAGGTTGGCCGGCATCATCCACTTGCCGAAGGGCGTGGTCAGGAAATCCTTGGTGAAGCCACCAAGCCCCTTCGCGCGCAGGCCGAAGAACAGCATCAGGAAGAACACGCTGATCGACAGGCCGAGGGTGGCGTTGACGTCCGCCGTCGGCACCGGCTTCCAGTATTCGACGCCGACCCAGGACAGCGGGACGGCGAAGAAGTCGGCCGGGATGAACTTCAGCATGTTCATCAGCAGGATCCAGAAGAACAGGGTGATCGCGATCGGCGTCACCAGCTTGCTGGTCCCGTGGTAGGTGTCGCGCGCCTGGCGGTCGACGAACTCGAGCATGATCTCGACGAAGGCCTGCCACTTGCCCGGCACGCCCGCGGTGGCGCGGCGCGTGCCCGCCCAGAACAGGAAGGTGATCAACAGCCCCATCGCCAGCGAGCTGACCAGGGTGTCGACGTGGAGGGTCATGAAACTTCCCTCGCCGACCGACGCGGTCAGGTTCTGCAGGTGGTGCTGGATGTAGCTGGTGGGGGTGAGATCCGCCGCAGCCGCCATTTCAATGCTTCCCGTTTCGATGTCCGCCGGCCATCGCCAGCACTTGTGCCACCAAGGCGACCAGCACGCCCCCGATTACCGCCAGGGCGGGCAGCCGCACCACGGCGATCGCGACGAAGAGCGTTGCGATCACCACGAACCACTTCGCCAGCAGCCCCAGCACCAGGCGCGAAAGCGCGCCCGCCGCCGGTGCGATGCCGCCACCGAGGGCCAGCGCACCGTAAAGCGCCCCGCCCGCGATGATGGCCGCACCCCCCACCGCCGCCGCGAGTGCCCATGCGGACCCCTTCGCAGCCAGTGCCAGCGCCAGCGCGGCGACGGCGACCACCTGCCAGGTGATCGTGCGCCGCACCAGCCGCGAACCTGCGGCAAGGGGATTCAACACATGGTGTACCTGTGGCTGTGGTGCGGGAGCCGGATCAACTGGCCCCGTCTAGCCCCGGAATTATAGCAGTCATATCCACTGGTCGGCCAATGCCGGAAGGAGACACTCCCTGAACGGCGGTCGCGGTCCCGGTTTGGGCCCGAACGCGGGCGATCGGCGCATTCGGCGGAAAGAAGCGGGTCAAGGGGAACCCTTTTGGAATCCGACGGTCTGACCCTGTGCCTGGCCTGCCCGCTCTCCCCTCGTCGATCCGTGCAGGCCCTGCAGAAGCCCCGGCATTGCGCCGGGGCTTCGACTTTTCAGGGATCCTGCCCTGCCTGCTCGCGGGCAATCCAATCCTCGATCGCGCGCCGGGCGCGTCGCTCCGCGGCCTTTTCGCGCAGCGCTTCGATGCTGAGCACCCGCTGCAGGCCCACCATGACCCCGACCATCAGCAGCGCGAAGGGCAGCGCGGCCACGGTGATGAGCGTCTGCAGCGCCTCCAGGCCGCCGGCAAGGAGCATGGCCGCCGCGATCAGGGCGATGGCGATGCCCCAGGCGAACTTCCGCGCAAGCGTCGGGTCGCCGGTGGTCTCGCTCGACATCGAGCCCAGCACCAGCACCGCGGAGTCGGCGGAGGTCACGAAGAAGATCACCAGCAGCAAAATGCTGAGCCCCGACAGCAGCTGCGACAGCGGCAGGCTGTCGTACATCCCGAACAGCACCGTCTCGTAGCCCTCCGCAAGCGCACCGGCCATGTCCACGCCGCCGAAGATCTGCCCCCAGAGCGCGGCGCCGCCGAAGGTGGCGAACCAGGCGAAGCCGAGCAGGCTGGGCACTGCCACCACGCCCAGCACGAACTCGCGCACGCTGCGGCCATACGACACCCGCGCGATGAAGGCGCCCACGAACGGCGACCACGAGATCCACCAGGCCCAGTAGAAGATCGTCCAGTCCGCGACCCAGCTGCTGCCCGAGAACGGCGCCATGGCGAGGCTCATCTCGACCAGGTGCGACAGGTAGCTGCCCAACGAGGTGGTGAAGGTTTCGAAGATGAATCCGGTGGGCCCAAGCAGCGCCACGGCCACCAGCAGTACGCCTGCAAGGACGAGGTTGAAGGTCGACAGCCACTTGATGCCGCGGTTCACGCCGCTGGCGCTCGACGCCATGTACAGCACGAAGCACACGGCGATCACCGACAGCTGCATCGTGGCGCCGCCGGGCAGCCCGAACACGCGTGACATGCCGGCGCTGATCTGGATGGTGCCGAAGCCCAGCGTGGTGGCCACGCCGATCGCGGTGGCAACCACGGCGACGATGTTGACGAGCTTGCCGATCCAGCCCAGGTGGCGGTCGCCGATCAGCGGCTGCAGCAGGTCGCTGATCAGGCCGCGGCCGTTGCGGTTGTACTGGAACCATGCGATGGCCAGGCCCATCAGCGCATAGATCGCCCATGGATGCAGGCCCCAGTGGAAGAAGGTGTAGCGCATGGCCGCGCGCGCCGCAGCCGGCGTGCCCGGCTCCAGGCCCTCGGGCGGGTTGAGCAGGTGCGACACCGGCTCGGCCGCGCCCCAGAACACCAGGCCGATGCCCATGCCGGCGGCGAACAGCATCGCGAGCCACGTGGGCCCGGAGAACTCGGGCTCGGCATCGCGTCCTCCGATGCGCAGCCGGGCCAGCGGGCCGAAGGCGAGGTAGCCGAGGAAGACGAGGGTCAGGAACACGATCAGCAGGTAGAGCCAGCCTGCGTGCGCGATGACGGCCGCGAGCGCGTCACCCGTCACCTGCCCGAACTGGACCGGCGCCAGGCCGGCGACGATGGCCAGCAGCACGACCAGCAGCAGCGAGATGCGGAACACCATGGCGGGACTCCCCTTGCGTGGCCGATGCCGGAACAGCATAGGCCGATGACATGGCCTGCGGAATGACGCATTCGCACGGTCAACGCCGATCGTGTTCACGCATCGGCCACCCGCGTGCACACGACACTTGGGCACCCCACAACGAGAGTCCCCCATGATGGATACCCGTAACCAAGCATCCCTGCGCCCCATTGCGCTGGCCCTTGCCACCACCGCGCTGCTTGCCGCACAGCCGGCGCTGGCCCAGGAAGGCAACGACCGCGATGACCGCTTCACCCTGCGCCTGAGCGCCTTCAATCCCGGCGCGGACCTGCGGCTGGGCGTCGATGGCGAAGCCACCGACGGGACCGACACCGTCCTGTTCTCCGACGCCGCCACCCTCGACACCGGCGACGACTGGCGTCCGCGCGGCGCGCTGAACTTCCGCATCAGCGACCGGCAGTCGGTCGGTGCCAGCTACTACGATTACGAGAACGACGACAGCTGGAGCTTCGGCGGTGGCGTGCTGGATCCGGACGTTCCGGGCATCCCCGGCGACCCCGTGCAGCTGCCCGCGGCCGATGCCACGGGTCGCATCAAGTTCGCGATGGCGTCCGTGCACTACGAGTACGCCGTGGTCGCGACGCCCGCGCTGGAGTGGGGCGTGGGCCTGGGTGCGACGCACGTCGACCTCGAGACCGTGGCCGACGTCGCCTGGAGCGCGACCGACGAGATCGATGCCGGCACTGCGCGGTTCGGCGAAGAGATCAGCGGCTGGAGCCCGGCCCTGCACACACGCCTGACCTGGCGGCCGGTGGATCGCTGGCGCGTCGACTTCGAGGGCCAGTACCTCGACGCGGGCTGGGGCAACTTCATCGACGAGGATGGCCACTTCGAACGCGCCGGCGTCGTCGTCGAATACCTGGTCACCGAGCGCATCGGCGTGCATGTCGGCTACGACTGGTTCCGCCTGGAGCTGCGCGACCGTTTCACCGGCGATTTCACGCTTCCGCCGGAAGCCGGCATCGGGCCGGTCGACTATGCGGCGGACGTGAGCAGCGAACTCAAGGTGCACGGTCCGCTGGCGGGCCTGACCATCCGCTTCTGAGCCGCGCGGCACGAACGCTTGCCGCGGGGCGGGGACAGCATCCCCGCCCCGCGGCCTGCGCTCAGTTCCTGACCTGCACGTCGTCGATGTAGACGTTGACGTCGTAGCTGGTGTTGGCGTGGTACAGCCAGATCGCGTCCAGCCGCACGGTGCCGGCGGTGATCGCGCCGTTGCCGCCCACCCAGGCGTTCCACTGGTTGGCATCGGTCAGCGACCAGGACACGTAGGTCCAGCTGTTGGCCGGGATCGACCGCGATACGGAGCGCTCGGTGCCGTCGCTGTCATCGATGCCCAGGCCCACGCTCATGCCGCTGCCGCCGGCAAACACCCAGAAGCCGACGCTGCCGTTGGCGCGAGTGAGGGCGACGTTGCTGCCCGGCGTGCCGCCACCGGACAGCAGGCGTACCGCCCAGCTTGCCGTGGTGTTGGGGTTGTCCTTCAGCAGCACCCGCAGCGAGCAGCTGCCGTTGCGGCGCGTGCCGCAGTCGCGCGTGGCGGTGGACGCGGTGGAGATGCCGACCGTGCTTCCGGAATACGCCGGCGCGGTATTGAAGTGGCCGACGTTGCTCTCGAAGCGGTCCAGGTACTGCGTGCTGCCGCCGCTGCCGGGGTTGAGCAGGGTGTAGTAGCTGGCCCAGTTCCAGTTGATGCCGGGGTCGGTATGGGTCTGGCCGCTGAAGTGCTGGTGGCCCTTGATCTTGACCGAAGTCGGCAGGACGTTGATGCCGCTGCTCGGCGCGCCCTTGTAGGCGCTGGAACAGGGAATGGCGCTGTACTTCGAGCAGAAGTTGCGCACCAGCGCCGCCGACGCGTTGTACATCGCCGAGGTGTACCAGGCGCTGTTGTTGACGTAGCCCTCGTGCTCGATGCCAAGCGTGTAGCTGTTCTGGTTGCGCACGTGCCAGGCCGTGTGCGCGTTGCGGACCATCTGCGTGACCTGCCCGTCCGAGCTGCGGATCACATAGTGCGCGCTGACGTTGGACGTCGAGTTCTTGAACCAGCTGATGGTGCCGGCATAGCTGCCCTGCGCGGTGTGCAGGGTGACCGCGCTGACCGCGGCGCTGCGGGATGCGTTGTAGTTGCTCGAATGCGCGGGATTCCAGATCGCCGGGCCGTAGTCGGTGCTCTGCGCGCGCACGCCACCGTCGCCATCCTTCTTCGAAGCCGCGCGCACCAGCTGCTCGCTCACCGGGTCGATGGCGAATCCGTCGACCTCGATGCGGTCGCCCTCGACGTCGAGGCGCACGAACGGCGCCTGCAGCTTGACCAGGGTGTCGGCATCGAAGGCGCGTTCCCACGCCACCGCCACCTGCGGCACCACCATGCCCTTCTCGTCGACGCCGCGGTCCTGGGCCAGCAGCACGTCGAAGGCGAAGCTGGCGCGGGCGTAGTCGGCGATCGCGCCCTCGGCGGGTGAGGCGGAGAAGCCGGCGTAGCGCGCAAGCTCCGGCGCCAGCGCCTCGAGATCCTTCATGTCCTTGCCGCGCAGCTGGCGGCCCAGCAGCGCGGCGGCGGCCATGATGTTGGTCGCGGCGTCGTGCTTCACGCGTTCGGCCGGCACCCCGAGCAGGGCCGCGGCCTCGCCCACCTGGTCGGCGAACCCGTCGCCGGCGTACAGGCCCATCACGCCGTGGGCGGCGGGCATGTGGTGATGGTCGCCCATGTCGCCCGCCTGGTCGGCGCGCACGTTGTGCCAGCGGCTCTGCACGTAGGCGATGGCCTCGAGCGTGCCGCGCGGTATCTGCGGGTACGCGGCATAGGCGCGCTTGAAGTAGGCGGGATACGCGGCGCGCTCGATGCGCAGCCGGGTCTCCTCCAGGCGCAGGCGCTCATCCATGGCGCGCTCCTGCAGCTTCAGCTCCATCGCTTCCGGATCCAGCCGGTTCCCCACCTCCACCCCGGCTGCGTTCGCCGCGCCCATGCCGGCCACGCCGACGCACAGCGCGGCCACTGCCAAGAACTGCCTGTTCGCAGCTTCCATGTCACCTCTCCTGGTTGCGCTTGCGCGCGTGATCCAGGTCCCTCGCCTGGAGCGGGCACGGACCCGCCCCCGGAGTTGGCGCCGGCTGCGATGCAGGTGACAGATAGGGTGCGCCCTAGAGCGCACGGAACGGCGACGGGCGTCAGCGGTGCGGCGGAACCGGGTCACGCTTTATCCCGGCCCCGCCTGGCGCGTGCCCCGCACCGGGGGCGTCCGGCCCTACTTCTTGCGCTTGGGCATGTAGAGGTCGGTGATGGTGCCTTCGAAGATCTCGGCAGCCATTGCCACCGATTCCGACAGCGTCGGATGCGGGTGGATGGTGTGGCCGATGTCGGCGGCCTCGGCACCCATCTCGACCGCCAGCGCGACCTCGGCGATCAGCTCGCCTGCGTGCGGACCGACGATGGCGCCGCCGATGACCCGCTTCGTCTCTTCGTCGAACAGCAGCTTGGTGAAGCCCTCGCCGCGGCCGATGCCGACCGCGCGCGCGCTTGCCGCCCATGGGAACTTCGCCACGCCGGGCTTGATGCCCTTGGCCTTGGCCTCGGTTTCGGTCAGGCCGACCCAGGCGATCTCGGGATCGGTATAGGCCACCGACGGGATCACCCTTGCCACCCATTCACGCTTCTCGCCGGCGGCGACTTCGGCCGCGAGCTTGCCTTCGTGCGTCGCCTTGTGGGCCAGCATCGGCTGCCCGACGATGTCGCCGATGGCGAAGATGTGCGGCACGTTGCTGCGCATCTGCGCGTCGACATCGATGAAGCCGCGCTCGCCCACGCGCACGCCGGCCTTCTCGGCATCCAGCTTGCCGCCGTTGGGCACGCGGCCCACGGCCACCAGCACGCGATCAAACAGTTTGCCGTCCGGAATGCTGTCGCCCTCGAAGCTGCAGCTGATGCCGTTCTTCTGCGCCTTGGCGTCGACCACCTTCGTCTTCAGGTGGATGGCCACGCCCTGCTTCTTCAGGCGGTCGGCCAGCGGCTTCACCAGGTCCTTGTCGGCGCCGGGCATCAGCTGGTCGGCCAGCTCGACCACGGTGATCTCGCTGCCCAGCGCGCGGTACACGGTGGCCATTTCCAGGCCGATGATGCCGCCGCCCACCACCAGGAGCTTCTTCGGCACGCCGGCCAGCTCCAGCGCGTCGGTGGAGTCCATCACCCGCGGGTCGTCCCAGGGGAAGCCCGGCAACTGCAGCGCCTGCGAGCCGGCGGCGATGATGCACTGCCCGAAGCGCAGCAGCTGCGTCTTGCCGTCGGCGCCCGCGACTTCAAGCTCGTTGGCCGAGACAAAGGTCGCGCCGCCGGACACCACGCGCACCTTGCGCTGCTTGGCCATGCCGGCCAGGCCCTTGTTGAACTGGCCGACCACGCGATCCTTGTGGCCGCGCAGGGCATCGATGTCGATCTTCGGCTTGCCGAAGCTGATGCCGTAGTCGGCGGCGTGCGCGGCTTCCTCGATCACGCCGGCGGCATGCAGCAGGGCCTTCGACGGGATGCAGCCGACGTTGAGGCAGACGCCGCCGAGCTGTTCGTAGCGTTCCACCAGCACCACGTCCATGCCGAGGTCCGCGGCGCGGAAGGCGGCGGTGTAGCCACCGGGCCCGGCGCCCAGCACCACCAGCGCGCACTCGATGTCGGCCTTGCGTCCGCTGGCCGCGGCGGGCGTGGGGGCTTCGGGCTCTGCAGGTGCGCGGTGCGAGCGCGCCACCGGCGGCTTGCCCGGGCCGGCGTCGGCCGCGGCAGGCGCCGCGCCCGTGGCAGCAGCCTCCGCCTTGTCGCCCGGGGGCTTCTTGTCTGCGGCGGGAGCCTTGTCGTTCGCGGGTGCTTTGTCCGCGGTCGCCGCGTCGTCGCCTTCCGCTTCAAGCACCACCACCACGCTGCCTTCGGCCACCGTGTCGCCGACCTTGACCTTGACCTCGCGGACCACGCCCGCGGCCGAGGACGGCACTTCCATCGTGGCCTTGTCCGACTCCAGCGTCGCCAGGCCCTGGTCGACGGCGACGGTGTCGCCCACCGCCACCAGCACTTCGATCACCGGCACGCCGTCGAGGCCGCCAATGTCGGGAACCTTCACTTCGATCGTGTTCGCCATCGCCGCGCCCTCAGAGCATCGCCCGGCGCATGTCGCCGAGCAGCTGTGCGAGATAGGCGGTGAAGCGCGCCGCCGAGGCACCGTCGATCACCCGGTGGTCGTAACTGAGCGACAGCGGCAGGATGAGCCGCGGCTTGAACTTCTCGCCATTCCAGACCGGCTTCATCGCGGTCTTGGACACGCCCAGGATCGCCACCTCGGGCGCGTTGACGATCGGCGTGAAGCTGGTGCCGCCGATGCCGCCCAGCGAGCTGATCGAGAAGCAGCCGCCGGACATGTCGGCGGGCCCGAGCTTGCCGTCGCGCGCCTTCTTCGCCAGCGCCGAGGTCTCCTGCGCGATCTGCATCACGCCCTTGCGGTCGCAGTCGCGCACCACCGGCACCACCAGCCCGTTGGGCGTGTCGGCCGCGAAGCCGACGTGGAAATATTTCTTCAGCGTCAGCGTCTCGCCCGAAGCATCGAGCGAAGCATTGAACTCCGGATACTTCTGCAGCGCGGACACCACCGCCTTCATGATGAAGGCGAGCATGGTGAGCTTGATGCCCTCCCCGCTCCTGTCGGCCGCGCTTTCCTTGTTCAGCGCGACGCGCAGCGCTTCGAGGTCGGTGACATCGGCATCGTCGTGCTGGGTGACGTGCGGGATCATCGCCCAGTTGCGCGCCAGGTTGGCACCGCTGATCTTGCGGATCCGCGACAGCGGCTGCTCTTCGATTTCGCCGAACTTCGAGAAGTCGACCTTCGGCCAGGGCAGCAGGTTGAGCCCGCCGCCCGCGGCCACCGCGCCGCCACCCGCGGCAGCGCCGCCGGCCAGCGTCGCCTTGACGAACTGCTGCACGTCCTCGCGGGTGATGCGCCCGCCCCGCGCGCTGCCCTTCACCCGCGCCAGGTCGACGCCGAGCTCGCGCGCGAACAGGCGGACGGCCGGGCTGGCGTAGGGGACCTTGCCCGGCAGCAGTGCGTCGGCGTCGAAACGACGCGGTGGCGCCGTGTCTTCGGCCGGGGTCACGGAGGCCTGGCGGTCGATCGATGCCTGGGCGATGTTGTCGGCGGCGGCCGGGACGGCCACGGGCTCGACCTGGGTGCCGGTCTCGGCGGCGGGCGCGGCCTTCGAGGGCGCCTCGGGCTGGGCGCGCTGCGTTGCAGCTGCGTCCGTCGATGCTCCGCGAGCGTCCGCGCTGCCAGCGGCGGCGGCCTTGCCGGCGCCGGTATCCTCGGCGCCCGCGTCGTCACCGGCCGGTTCGATCAGCGCGACCAGGCCACCTTCGGACAGGGAGTCGCCCACCTTGACCTTGACCTCGCGCACCGTGCCCGCGAACGGTGCCGGGACTTCCATCGTCGCCTTGTCGGACTCCAGCGTGATCAGGCTCTGGTCCTTCTCCACGACATCGCCGGGCGCAACCAGCACCTCGATCACCGGGACGTCGTCGAAGCCACCGATGTCCGGTACGCGTGCTTCCTGGGGGCTGGCCATCGGGGTCTCCACGGGCGATCTGATCGGACCGCTATTGTGGCCCTGCGGGATGCACCCGCCAACCTCGACCGGGGAAGGAGGCCCCGCGACGCCACGACGTCGCCGCAGGGCCGTGGGGGAACTAGCGCGTGCCCTTCGGGGCGCGGACCTCGAGCAGGTCCAGCCGGCTGCCATCGGGCAGGCGGAATTCCAGCGCCTCGTCGATCGCGTCCAGCGCCTCCATGCGGCGGCACAGGGCCTGGGCGTCGGCTTCCAGGGCGCGGGCGCGGGGTTCGACCAGGGCTTCGATCTGCGCGTCGAGGTTCTCGAGGCGCTGGAACCGGGCGGCATCGCCGCTGAAGGCCGCCCGCATCGCGCCGCCGACGATGTCGCCGATCAGGTGCGGGACCACCTTGGCAACGGCCTCGCCGATGGCGTCGCCCAGGTTGCCGCGGTCGAAACGGGTGGGACCCACGGCCTTCGCCAGCTCGACGTCGAGCACCACGCGTGCCTCTTCCAGCCGCTTGCGGCTGGCCTCGGGGTCGCTGCCGAAGCCCGCGGCCACTTCCGCCAGGGCGTCGAAGGCGATCGCGGTCGCTTCGCGCGCGATGTCCGCCGCCAGCGGCATGGCCGCGCGCGCCTGGCGCTCATAGTCGGCCAGGCGCCCGGCATCGGCCGGCGACACCGCGACCCAGCGGTCGTCGATGAACAGCTGCCCCTGGCGCATCAGCACCGTGTGCGGGGAGCCGTCCTGGTCCAGCAGCACCACGCTGCGCCCGGTGAGATGGAAGTCGTAGTCACTGTCGACGCTGCAGTCATCGACGTGCACCTGGGCCACGGCGTCACCAGCGGCGAACAGCAGCAGCGGAAGCAACAGCGTGCCCGTGGACTTGCGCATGGCGGTTCCCTCGATGGTGGATGCGGACACCAGTATGTGGGCCGCGTCCGCACCCATGGACGTGCCGTTGGGGGCAATGACCATGGTCACGAGCGGTTCACCCGCGTCAAGGCGGCGTGGGGCGGATGAACCGGCCGTGCAGAAGTTCCATCGCGAAACGGCCCGCGACAAGCGCGATTCATGCACGCATCGATAGGGTGGCGGCGCCCCACTCCCCGGGGCCTACAGGTTTTTAACGAGGAGACTCCCCCATGTCCCGCATTTCCCCCATCGCCAGCATCCTGGTTCCCGCGGCCCTGGCCATCGCCATCGCGCCGTCGGCATTCGCCCAGGACAGCGCCGCCGACAAGCGCGTGTCCGTGGTCGCCGGTTATTCGATGGTCGAGCCGACCCGCAATCCCGAGATCGCCGGCACGCGCACCGAATTCGACGGCGAGGGCACCCCGACCCTTGGCGTGACCTACCACATCACCGACAACTGGGGCGTCGAAGCCTGGGCCGCCGACAGCTACGGCCAGCGCATCAACGCTGGCGGCGGCAAGGTCGGCAGCGCCAAGGCGCAGCCCTACTCGCTGAGCGGCCAGTACCGCTTCGGCACGCCCGACAGCACGCTGCGTCCGTTCGTGGGCCTCGGCTACCACGAGACCAACTACGACAGCGAAAGCCTCGCGAGCGGCGACCGCCTCGGCATGGAGACCGCCACGGGCGCGGTGGCCACGGTCGGCTTGGACGTCAACATCACC
The DNA here is from genome assembly GCF_054072805.1 of Luteimonas sp. A534. Classification (NCBI taxonomy): domain Bacteria; kingdom Pseudomonadati; phylum Pseudomonadota; class Gammaproteobacteria; order Lysobacterales; family Lysobacteraceae; genus Luteimonas; species Luteimonas sp. A534. The sequence continues at coordinate 71,579 of NZ_JBSVRR010000003.1, read as the reverse complement.
CCGACCTGGTTCGCCCGTGCCGACGCACGCTATTTCCAGGCGGACTCGGACGTGGAGATCAACGGCGTGAAGGCCGGCGATGCCAAGCTCGACCCGGTCGTGCTGGGCGTGGGCGTTGGCGCCCGCTTCTGATCCAGCCGCGAACTTGTCGCGACACCACGCAAGTAAACGGGCCCTTCGGGGCCCGTTTTTTTTGGCTCTCTCATTTCCAATTCGAGGGAATGGGGCGCCAGTGATTCAACGGGCGGCGGGGGCCAAGGCCCCCGCTGGGCAGCAGTACGGGGCGGCCCCTCGAGCAAAGCCGGTATCCCGCGCACCTGCAGCAACGCCGAGCCCCGTCGTGGCCGGGAGGCCTTCGCGGGGAAGTAAAGGAGGAGGCATCCGCCGCCAGGCGGATGCCGGGGGACATGAGCCGCGAAGGCCTCCCGGCCGCGGCGGGGCCCTCCAGCTCACGGGCTGACTCAGGTGTCCTGCGCGGGAGCGGGCGCCGGCTGTGCGCGCACCACGCGCTCGCGTCGCATCAAGTACAGGCCACTGACCACGACGATTCCCGCGCCCAGCCAGGTCATGCCGTCGGGCAAGGCCTGCCACAGCACCAGGTCGAGCAGCACCACCCAGACCAGCGCGGTGTATTCCAGCGGCGCGATCAGCGAGGCCTCGCCCAGGCGGAACGCGTGCGTGAGCGCGATCTGCCCCAGGGTCCCCGACACCGCGATCCCGCCCAGCAGCCAGGCATCCGCTGCGCGCAGCGGTACCCACCCCGGCCAGGCCAGCAGCCCCGCGCCGACGGCGACCATGCCCAGGAACCAGAACACCAGCGCCTGCGCACTGTCGCGCTGCGCCAGCATGCGCACCGTGACCACGGACGCCGCGTAGCAGACGGTGGCGAACAGCACCAGCAGTCCGGCGCTGGTGAGCATGCCTTCGCCACCGGGCCGCAGCACCACCAGCACGCCGATGATGCCGACCGCGATCGCGGTCCAGCGCCGCGGGCCGACGTGCTCGCGCAGCAGCGGCACCGCCATCGCGGTCACCAGCAGCGGGCCGACGAAGGTGATGGCGTAGGCGGTCGACATCGGCAGGTCGCGCAGCCCGGCGACGAAACACGACAGGAACAGCACGCCGAGCACGCCGCGCAACAGGTGCAGCGGCCAATGCACGCGGAACAGCGGCCTGAGGCCCGTGGTCGCCGCCGCCCAGGCCACCACCAGCGGCAGCCCGACCATGCCGCGCAGCGCGGCCACCTGCATCGGCGGGTAGTGGCCGGCGAGCTGCTTCATGCAGGCGTCCATCACGCACAGCACCGCCACCGCGAACAGCATCGCCAGCAACGCACGGCTGTGGTCGCGCGCGGCGACGGCGTCCGCCGCGCCGTCACCGGCGACACCGGGGGTAACCGGATCCATGCTGTCGTCAGGCGCCGAAGGTGGCGGCGTCGATCACGAAGCGGTAGCGCACGTCGCCGGCCAGCATGCGTTCGTAGGCATCGTTGATGTTCGCCGCGTCGATCAGCTCGATGTCGCTGGCCACGCCGTTGGCGGCGCAGAAGTCGAGCATTTCCTGGGTCTCGCGGATGCCGCCGATCAGCGACCCCGCCAGGCGGCGGCGGCCCATCACCAGCGACGATGCCGCCACCGGCGTCGGCTCCGGGATACCGAGCAGCACCATGGTGCCGTCGATCTTCAGCATGCCCAGGTAGAGGTTGTAGTCGTGCGCGGCGGACGCCGTGTCGAGGATCATGTCGAAGCGCTTCGCCAGGCGCCGCACGGCCGTCTTGTCATCGCCTGCAACCTCGAAGGCGTGCGCGCCCAGCTTCATCGCGTCCTCGCGCTTGCGCTCCGAGGTGCTGAGCACGGTCACGCGCGCACCCATCGCCACGCCCAGCTTGACCGCCATGTGGCCCAGCCCGCCCAGCCCCACCACGCCGAGCTCGTCGCCGGCCTTGAGCCCGAACTGGCGCAGCGGCGAGAAGGTGGTGATGCCCGCGCACAGCAGCGGCGCGGCGCGGTCCAGCGGCAGGCCCTCGGGAATGCGCAGCACGTAGTCCTGGTGGACGGTGATGCGCGTGGAGTAGCCGCCCTGCGTGGTTTCGCCAGTGGACGGATCGACGCTGGCGTAGGTGCCGACCATGCCCTTCTCGCAGTACTGCTCCTCGCCGGCCGCGCACTGCGCGCAGCTGCGGCAGGAATCGACGAAGCAGCCGACGCCGACCGCATCGCCCACCTTGTAGCGGTCCACGCCCTCGCCGACCGCGGCCACGTGACCGACGATCTCGTGGCCCGGCACCAGCGGGTATGCGACCGGACCCCACTCGCCGCGCACGGTGTGCAGGTCGGAGTGGCAGATGCCGCAATAGCGGATGTCGATCAGGACTTCGCCTGCGCGCGGGTCGCGGCGTTCCAGACTCCAGGGGGCCAGCGGCGCGGTGGCGGACGTGGCGGCATAGGCGGCGGTCTTGTGCATCGAAGGGCTCCGGGGGCGGCCGGTGGGGGCGGTGGGACGCCCATGATGCACGAGGCCCGTGGCGGACGGGTTGCGGTACCCTGAAGCCCCGTTTTTTCAAGATGGAACGCGCCATGCCGTCCTTCGACATCGTCTCGGAAGTCGACACCCACGAGCTGACCAATGCCGTCGACCAAGCCAACCGCGAGTTGGCCACGCGCTTCGATTTCAAGGGCGTCGACGCCGCCTACGAGCGCGAGGACGCCGTGATCACCCAGCGCGCGCCCAGCGACTTCCAGCTGCAGCAGATGACCGACATCCTGCGTGCCCGCCTGGCAGCCCGGAAGATCGACACCCGCTGCCTGGAGTTCGGCGACGTCGAAAGCAACCTCGCCGGCGCGCGGCAGAAGGTCACCGTCAAGCAGGGCATCGAGCGCGAGCTTGCGAAGAAGATCGGCAACGAGATCAAGGCCGCCAAGCTGAAGGTCGACACGCAGATCAATGGCGACAAGCTGCGCGTCACCGGCAAGAAGCGCGACGACCTGCAGGCCGCGATGGCCCTGCTGCGCAGCAAGGAATTCGAGCTGCCGCTGCAGTTCGACAACTTCCGCGACTGACCCCGGCGATGCACGCGACCCACGATCCGATCGTTGACACCGAACGCTGGCTGCAGCGCGCGGTCATCGGCCTCAACCTGTGCCCGTTCGCCAAGGCCGTGGTCACCAAGGGCCAGCTGCGCATGGTGCTGAGCGAGGCCCGCGACGAGGCGGCGCTGCTGGAACAGCTGGGCGAAGAGCTGCTGCGCCTGCGCGACACCCCGGCCGACGTCATCGACACCACGCTGATCGTGCACCCGCAGGTGCTGGGCGACTTCCTCGACTACAACGATTTCCTCGAGTCCGCCGACGCCCTCGTCGGGGAACTCGAACTCGAGGGCGTGCTCCAGGTCGCGAGCTTCCATCCGCAGTACCAGTTCGCCGACAGCCATCCGGACGACATCGCCAACAGCACCAACCGCTCGCCCTGGCCAACCCTGCACCTGTTGCGCGAGGACAGCGTCAGCCGCGCCGTCGAGGCGTTCCCGGATCCGGACAGCATCGTCGAGCGCAATATCGCGACGCTGGAGAATCTGGGGCATGCGGGGTGGCGGGAGCTTTTGCGGGACGATTCCTAGGCATTGAAGCCAGCCTGTTTCCAGGCTACGTGAGAGAGCGTGACCTGGAGGGCCCCCGCCGCGGCCGGCAGGCCTTCGCGGCTCATGTCCCCCGGCATCCGCCGGCGGCGGATGCCTCCTCCTTTACTTCCCCGCGAAGGCCTGCCGGCCGCGACGAGGCTCGGCTTCGGCTGCAGATGCGCAAGGTCCGGGCTTCGCTCTCGGGCCACTGCGTACTGTTGCGCACCGGGTGCCAAGGCCCTTGAGAGCGAAGTAAAGGAGGAGGCGCTGGCCGCAGGCCATCGCCGGGGGACATGAGCACTCAAGGGCCTTGGTACCCGGCGCCCGAGAGCATCAATGGCGCGCCTCTCCTCAGTTGGGAGAAGAACCCAAAAAAAGCCCGTCGCGCTCCACCGCGTCGAGCATCCGCCACTGCCCTTCCGCAAGCCCGCCCAGGGACAACCCACCGACTGCGCTGCGGTGCAGGGTTTCGACATGGTTCCCCACCGCCGCAAACATCCGCCGCACCTGGTGGTAACGGCCCTCATGCAGCGTCAGCCGCGCCTGCGTCGACGACACCATCTCCAGCTCCGCGGGCAGCAGCGGCGTCTTCTCCGATTCCAGCATCAGCGTCCCGCTGGCGAAGGTCGCGGCCTCGTCGCCCCGCAACGGCTCGGCCAGCGTCGCCTCGTACACCTTGGGCAGCTTCGACTTCGGCGAAATGATCCGGTGCAGCAGCTGGCCGTCATCGGTGAACAGCAGCAGGCCGCTGGTCTCGCGGTCCAGCCGTCCCACCGTCGACAGCGTGGGCGAACGGAGCGCGAAGCGCGGCGGCAGCAGGTCGTACACCAGGCGACCGCGGTCCTTGGTCGAGCAGGTGTAGCCCGCGGGCTTGTGCAGCATCAGCAGCAGGCCCGGCGGCGGATCCAGCGGCTCGCCGTCCACGCGCACGTCGTCCCAGCCCGGCTCGTCGTCCGCGTACAGCACCTCCCCCGCGGCGTCGGTGACCCGGCCTTCGCGGAACATCATCGCGACCTGCTTGCGGCTGCCGAAACCCAGGTTGGCCAGCGTCTTGACCAGCTTCATCGCCGTGTACGCACCGGCACCGGACGCGCCGCCGCGGCCTTCACCGCCTCCACCACCTTGAAGCCGCCTTCCTGCGCCACGAGCCGCGCTTCGCCGAAGCCCGCGCCGAGCGCCTGCTCGTAGGGCAGGTGGCGGTTGGCGACCAGCCACAGGCGTCCGCCGGGTCGAAGCGCCTGCGCCGCGGCTGCGATGAAGGCGCGGCCGATGTCCGGGCGCTCGCGGCCGTTGGGCGAGTGGAAGGGCGGATTGGTGACGATCACGTCGTACGTGCCCGGAACGCCCGCCACCACGTCGTGCCAGTGGAAGCCAGGCGCCACGCGCAGCGCGAAGCCGGCGAGGTTGTGGCGGGCCAGCGCCAGCGCGCGGGCGTCGGCCTCGAAGGCGTCCAGCGCGGTGATGCCCGGGCTGCGTTCGAGCAGCTCGGCGGCGAGGTAGCCATAGCCGGCGCCGAGGTCGGCCGCGCGCCCCGCGAGATCCGCCGGCAGGTGCCGCGCCAGGAGCGCCGAGGCGAAGTCGATGCGGTCCCATGCGAACACGCCCGGACGGCTGAGGAAGCGCCCGCCAGCCACCGGCCGAGGTGCGTCGAGCCCGCGCCACTGCGCCGCCAGCGCGGGGTCACCGCCGGGCTGGCCGGCACGCGCCCAGAACACCCGGCACTTGTGCTTGCTGCGGCTGGTCACCGGGCCGGCGATGCGGGCGAAATCGGCCTCGGCGGACTTCGCGCCGGCATCGTTGGCCACGCTGGCGACCACGAAGGCACCGGGCGCCGCGCGCGCCAGCGCCTCGGCGAACAGCGCCCGCGCTTCCTCCCGCTGCCGCGGTGGCAGGAGCAGGACCAGCGGCCTCTGGCCGGAGGCGGCAGCGGCACTGCCGTCGCCACCAGGGTCTACACCGGCCGCTGCGTGGGCCCCTGAATCCGGACCCGTTGCCGAAACGTCCCGATGGTCGGCACCGGCCTTGGCCGCATCGCCTTCACCACCGGCGACAGTGAAGCCAAGCCTCTGCAGCCCGTCGGCATCGGGCTTGAACGCGGTTTCGCACACCAGGTCCGGCCAGTCGGGCGCAGCCAGTGCCGCGCCGGCCCGGGCGTGCATGAACAGCGCACCGGGCTCGCGCGCCAGCGTGCCGTCGGCGAAGGGAAGCAGCAGCGCGTCGAGGGCGGGATCGCCTTGGCTGGACATCAGGGGCTCGGGTTCATCGGAAGGACCGGGGATTGTAGTGCGGCGGCCGCCGTGCACGCGGCAACAACGCGCGCTTCATCGGGCGCGAATGCCGCTTTTGCCAGCATCGACCCCAACCCATGCAAGCAGAGGAAACGCCATGCGCGCACTTTTCGTCGGCGGCCCCGTCGACAACAGCGAACTCGACATCGATGCCACCACCCCGCCCACGCACTACCCGCCCGATACCGGCAGCGGGCAGTCGCGCTACCGCCTGCACCAGGTCGGTCGCAAGGATGGGGCGGTGGTCTACGCGGTCTACGGCGCGCCCGACAGTGCCGACGAGGAAGTGATCGCGATCGCGGAAGAGCGCGACTACGCGCGGCGTTTCGAGGCCCAGCCGGAGCAGGCCCGGGCCTGAGCGCGCCGCGTCCTCAGCCCTGCAGTTCCCTCAGGGTCACTGCCGGCGGCGCGTCGAGTACGCGCCGTGTGGCCCAGAGGCCCGCGACCAGGGCCGCGGCCATGCCGGCCAGACCGCCCAGGGCCGCCATCCCGATGTCCGGCTCCCACGGCAGGTCGAACACCTGCGTGGCCACCACGCCGGCGAGCACTGACGCCGCGACTGCCGCCACCAGTCCCGACAGCAGGCCGATGGCCGCGAACTCCGAAGCCTGCGCCAGGCGCAGCTGTCGCCGGCTGGCACCGAGCACGCGCATCACACCACCTTCCAGCAGGCGCTCATCCTGGCTGGCGCTGATGGCCGCGAGCAGCACCAGCAGGCCGGCGGCCAGCGCGAACCAGAACACCACTTCGACCACGGTCGAGACCTGGTCGGCGGTGTTCCTCACCTGCTCCAGCACGGCGTCGACGTCGATCACCGAAACGTTCGGATAGCGCTCGACCAGCGCGCGGGTGAACGCGGTGTCGCCCTGCGGCACGCTGACCGCGGTGATCCAGCTTGCCGGATAGCCTTCCAGCGCGCCAGGCGAGAACAGCACGAAGAAGTTGGGCCGGAAGCTTTCCCAATCGACCTCGCGCAGGCTGGTGACCGTGCCCTCGATGCGGCGCCCGGCGATGTCGAACGCCACGCGGTCGCCCAGCGCCCATCCCAGCGATTCGGCGAACCCGGTCTCGACCGACAGCTCCACGCCACTGCCGCCTTCCGGACCCCAGAACGCGCCTGCGGTCACCCGGTTGTCATCGCGCAGGGCGTCGGCGGTCGACAGGTTGAACTCGCGGTCGGCGCGCCGCTGCGCACGCTGCGCGTCCTCGCCTTCTTCATCCGCGTAGTCGGCACCGCTCACCACCTCACCGTTGTGCGTGGCCAGGCGCCCGCGCACCATCGGGTACAGCACCGGCTCCGCCAGCCCCTGCGCGGCGGCGACTTCGGCCACGCCGGCGACCTGGTCCTGCTGCACGTTGACGATGAAGCGGTTCGGCGCCTCCTCTGACAGCGCCAGCTGCCAGCGCGCGACCAGGTCGGTGCGCACGAACGTCAGCAGCAGCAGCGCCATCAGGCCCAGGCCCAGCGCCGACACCTGGGCGATGCTGGTGCCGGCGCGGCGGCTGACGTTGGCCAGGCCGTAGCGCGCGCTCCCGCGCAGCCGGGTGCGCAGACGGCGCACCGCGAGGATCATCAACCAGGCCAGCAGAGCGAGCACGCCCAGCGTGGCCGCGATGCCGACGAGCATCGCGATCGCAAGCGTCGCCGACCCTGCCTGCCACCACAGCAGCGCGCCGATGCCGGCCACGCCCGCAGCGAGCACGAGCAGCGCCGCCGGCTCGGTGGGATCGAGGTCGCGGCGCAGCACGCTCAGCGCCGGCACGCGGCGCAGCGCCAGCACCGGCGGCGCGGCGAAGGCAAGCAGCACCACCATGCCGACGCCATAGCCGCCCAGCGCCGGCATCACGCCGGCCGGCGGAATCGCAATGCCGAGCATGCCCGCCAGCCAGCCACCGATCACCCACTGCAGCGCCCACGCGATGGCCACGCCCACGGTGCAGGCAAGCAGGCCGAGCATCAGCAGTTCGCCGATGTGGATGCCGGCAAGCGTCCCCTGGCTCGCGCCCAGGCAGCGCATCACCGCCGCGCCCTGCAGGTGGCGCGCGCTGTGCCGGCGCGCGGCCATCGCCACCGCCACCGCGGCCAGCACCACCGACACCAGCGCGGCCAGGCCCAGGAAACGACCGGCGCGATCAAGCGCGGAACGCACTTCGGGGCGCGCATCCGCCGCGGTCTCCAGGCGCTGTCCACGCGCGAGGTTGTCGCGCGCGACGGTGGTAAAGCGCTCGACGGCGCCGGCATCGTCCCCGGCAACCACCAGCCGATAGCGGATGCGGCTGCCCTCCTGCACCAGGCCGGTCGCGGCGAGGTCGTCGGGATGGATGAACACCTTGGGCGCGACGTTGAAGTAGTCGAGCGCGGCATCGGGCTCCTGCACCACGAGCGCGCCGAGCCGGAGTTCGAGCTCGCCGATGCCGACGCTGTCGCCGATGCGGGCGCCCAACGTGTCGGCGCCTCCGCGGCTCATCCACAAGGTGCCGGGCGCGGGCACGCCCGGGGCCGCGCGCTCGACGCCGTCGGCGCCGGCGATGCGGTACTCGCCACGCAGCGGAAAGCCCTCGCCGATCGCACGCAGCTCGCCGAGCTTCAGCTGGACGTCGGCGCCGCGGCCGACGCGCACCATCGTGTCGAGTTCCACCGTGTCGGCGATGCGCAGGCCGGCGCTCTCCGCCGCATCGCGCGCCCGGCCTTCGATCGGGGCATCGGAGCGCAGCACCGCGTCGCCACCAAGCAGGCGGTTGGCCTCGATCGCCAACGCACGCGCGGCGCGATCGGTCACGAAGCCCACCGCGGTGACGGCCACCACCGCGAGCACCAGCGCCGCCAGCAGGATGCGCACGTCGCCCGACGCGAGGTCGCGCCGCAGCTGGCGCCAGGCAAGCCCGGCGATCTTCATGCCGCCTGCCCGCTGTCGGCGACCAGTCGCCCGCCCTCGATGCGCAGCGTGCGCCGGCAGCGTTCGGCCAGGTGCTCGTCGTGGGTCACCAGCACCAGGGTCGTGCCAGCGTCCTGGTTGAGCGCGAACAGCAGCTCGATGATCGCCTGGCCGGTAGCGGTGTCGAGATTCCCGGTGGGCTCGTCGGCGAACATCAGCGACGGCCCGGTAACGAAGGCGCGCGCGACGGCCACCCGCTGCTGTTCGCCGCCCGACAGCTGGCGCGGATAGTGGGCCAGGCGCTCACCCAGGCCGACCCGGCCAAGGATCGCGCGCGCCGGCCCTTCCGCGTCCGCATCGCCGCGCAGCTCCAGCGGCAGCATCACGTTCTCGAGCGCGGTCAGCGAGGGCAGCAGCTGGAAGTTCTGGAACACGAAGCCGACCTTCTGCGCACGCACCCGCGCGCGGCCGTCCTCGTCGAGCGTGGACAGCGGGGCGCCGTCGATCGTCACCGCGCCGGAGCTCGGCGCGTCCAGGCCGGCCAGCAGCGACAGCAGCGTGCTCTTGCCCGAGCCCGAGGGACCAACCACCGCCACGCTCTCGCCCGGACGGATGCTGAAGCCGACGCCCTCGAGGATCACGAGCTCGCCACCGGGCAGCTGCACGCGCTTGCCGAGGTCGCTGGCGACGAGCGCCGGGGTGGTGGCGGCAGGGGTTCGGGAGGAGTCAGCCATGGTGTCCTTCATCGGGGCATGATGTCCGCTTCGCCGCCACGGTGTAACCGGGCAGCACGACGGACAGGAGCGGGAGTCGCGGGATGAAGACTGGATATTGGGGGCTGCGGCGCCGGCTGCAATGTGCCATGGGTTTGTGCCTGCTGTTCCTGGCCACCGCCGCGCATGCGCAGCCATCGTCCGAGGTGGCGCGCGGGGACGCTGCGCCACGCACCGTGCTGGTCATGGGCGATTCGCTGTCGGCCGCCTACGGCCTGCGCGCGGAACAGGGCTGGGTGGCGCTGCTGGCCGAGCGCATGGCGGACGGTCATCCGGACTGGCGCGTGGTCAACGCCAGCATCAGCGGCGAAACCAGCGCCGGTGGCTCCGCGCGCGTGGTGGGCGAGGTGCTGCGGCACCGCCCCGACGTGGTGGTGATCGCGCTGGGCGCGAACGATGCGCTGCGTGGACTGCCGCTGGCCGAGCTGAAGTACAACCTCGCCCGCATGGTCGGGGCGTCGCAGCACGTCGGCGCGCGGGTGTTGCTGATCGGCATGCGCATGCCGCCCAACCTGGGGCCCGAGTACACGCAGGGCTTCGAGCGCACCTACCGCGAGCTCGGCGCGTTCTTCGACATCCCGCTGCTGCCGTTCCTGCTCGAACCCGTCGCCGTGGACAGGAGCCACTTCATGGACGACAACCTGCATCCGACCGCCGACGCACAGCCGGCCATCCGCGACCACGTCTGGCAGGCACTCGCACCACTGCTGCGCTGAAGCCGGCACCACGCGTCAGCGCGTTTCGACGGAAAGCAGCGGCCAGGGATCAATCGCCGCGCCCTCCCACCAGCGTTGTTCCGGACCCAGCACGAAGATGGCGAAATGCAGGTGCGGCGCTGTCGGATCCGCGTTGCCACTGCTGCCCACGTACCCGATCACCTGACCCTGACGGACATGCTGCTGCTCCGCCAGCCCTGGCGCATAGCGCTCCAGATGGGCGTAGTAATAGGCATGGCGTCCGCCGGGCTCGAACTGGTAGATCGTCAACCCGCCCTGCCTGCTGTCAAAGAGCTTCTCGATATGGCCGTCCGCCACCGCCAGCACCGGCGTGCCGGCGGGCGCCATGATGTCGAGCGCCTCGTGCACGCGCCCTCCGCTGCGCGCGTCCTCGAAGGTGGGCGACAGTTGCGACGGCGCCACGCCCTGCACCGGAACCACGAGGCCAGACGGCAGCACCGGCGCACTCACCTCCATGGGCGGGACGGATCCGGTGTCGACCGGGAGCGCCGGAATGCGTGGCTCGCCTCCTGCGGGGCCAAGGGTGGAGTCACCCGCCCCGGCTTGCATCGAAGTGGGCGCTGCCTCCACTGCACGCCCGCCCGAAGCATCCACAGGCACTGTCGTTGCACGCGTGATGTGCAGCACCTGCGCGCGCTCCGTTGGCGACATCAGCGCCAGATGCACCGCCGCCGCCAGCAACAGGCCGGCCAGGGCCATGGCGATGTACTTCATTCGTTATTCCTGCAGGACCGCCGGCGTGCCGGGCTTCACCGCCTCGGCCAGCGCGCGCACGTTCCAGTTCGTCAGGCGGATGCAACCGTGGGAATCGGTCTTGCCGACGTGCGCGGGCAGCGGCGTGCCATGGATGCCGTAGTGCTCCCTGGACAGGTCCACCCACGCCACGCCGACCGGGTTGTTCGGTCCCGGTGCCAGCGTTGCCTTGGCGTGCGAGGGATCGGCGTCCCAGAACAGGTCCGGGTTGTAGTGGAAGGTCGGATCGAGCGCGACGCCCTGGATGGTCCATTCCCCGATCGGCAGCGGATCATGCTCGCTGCCGGTGGACGCGGGGAACTGGGCTGCCACCGTGCCGTCGGCGGCAAGGAGCTGCACGACGGAATCCGACTTGTCGACCACCACCTTCGCGATCTCCGGCAGCGGCGCCGCGGCGGTCACGCCAGGCACCAGGATGCGCGTCCCCGCGGCGGCCAGGTCGGTGTCGGGATTGAGCCGCTGCAGCAGCGCCGGGCTGGCGTGGAATTTCTCGCCCAGAGCTTCGGCGGCGCTTTCGAAACCGAGTGCATCGAGCTTCGCCTTCTCGATCATGTCGTCGGGCAGCTGTCGGAACGGGCCGGCGACATCCCCTGCCGCGAGTTCGTGTTCGACCAGCACCGGCGCCGCATCCATGTTCAGCGCCTCCCAGGTGGCGGCGTCGAGTTCGCCGCTGGCCGTCAGGTCGCGGCTGCGCTGGAATGCAGCGATCGCTCGTTGGGTGTTCTCGCCGCCCAGGCCGTCGATCTCGCCGGGTGAGAAGCGTGCCCGCTCGAGCAGCACCTGGGCGCGCAACATGGCGCCGTCGCCGGACGTGGTCGCCGCGTCGTTGGCAGCATGCCCGGCGGCCTTCACTGCGGATTCCGCGATGGATCGGGCGGACACGGACTGAGGAGCCGATCCGAGGATCATGCACAGTGCGATGGCAAGCGGCTTGGCCAGGGTCATGCGTTCGTCCTTGGTGGTCAGGTCGCATGGGATGCTGCTGCAGCCGCGACCCGGGTAGCGTGAAGGGTGCGGCGAGGGCTGAACGCACCCTGCAACCCGTATGGAATGCGATTGCCGCGACGCCGACAGGAAGAGCAGACTCGGGGTCCCGACCACAGGAAGGTGTGCCATGTCCCGCCTGCATGTCCCGGCGCTTCTGATCGGCGCGCTGCTTGCACTCGTGCTGGCAGGCCCCGCGAGCGCGATCAACGTCACCGATCCCGACTATCCCCGCAGCCTGGAGCAGGACGGCCCCGTGGCCGTGTCGTGGACGGACCCGTCGCTCTTCACCGAGATCCGCCACAGCCGCAACCGCTTCGAGGCCCGGAATGGCGACTGGGTCCGCGACATCGCCAGGCACGTGGCCAGGCGTTCCGCCAGCGCCCTCGCACCCGGCGAAACGCTCGAGGTCGAGATCACCGACATCAAGCGCGCCGGCGAGTTCGAGCCTGGTGGCGGTCGCAACGACCACGTGCGCATCGTCCGCGACATCTACCCTCCCCGGATACACCTGCGCTATGCCCGACGCGATGCCGCCGGAAGCATCGTCGACAGCGGCGAACGCGAACTCACCGACCTCGGCTTCCTGCACAGGGCCGGCGGTACCGTGTCGATGAGCGACGGTTTGCGGCACGAGAAACGACTGATCGACGATTGGGTCCGCCGCGACCTGGCGCGCGGGGCGCGCTGACCGCGCAATGACGGTCTATGTGGACGACGCAGTCACGCTCTGGCGCGGCCGCCGCTGGGCGCACCTGATGGCCGACACCCTGGACGAACTGCACGCGTTCACCGCGGCGCTGGGCATGCCCCGCCATGCCTTCCAGGACAAGACCAGCGGTGCGCACTACGACGTCACGGCCGAACTGCGCGCACGCGCGATCGCGCTCGGCGCGGTGCCGATCTCCCGCCACCGCGATCGCGAACAGATGCGTGCGGTGATCGCCAATGCCCGCCGCCAGGGGCGCCGGCACCTGCAGTAAAGGGGATAATGCGCGCGTCCACCCCGCTGGAGCCGCCAATGTCCGCCTTCGACCTTTCTCCACCCGATGATGCGCAGCGACGCGCGCTTGCCGAAGCGCTCGATGATGACGCCCGTCGCGTGCTGCTCGCGCATGGCACCGAGGCGCCCTTCTGTGGCGCCTTCCTCGACAACGGACGCGAGGGCGCCTACACCTGCGGGTTCTGCGGCCTGCCCTTGTTCCGCTCCAGCGCCAAGTTCGACTCTGGCACGGGCTGGCCGAGCTTCTTCCAGCCCCTCGACCCGGCACACATCCGACTGGTGCGCGATATCAGCCACGGCATGGTGCGCGTCGAAGAGGTCTGTGCGCGCTGTGGCAGCCACCTGGGCCACGTGTTCCCCGACGGGCCGCCGCCCACCGGCGACCGCCATTGCCTGAACTCGGTCGCGCTGGGCTTCGTGGCCGAAGGCGAGCCGCTTCCCGACCTCCTCGACCGCGGCGCGCCGGAAGGCCGTCCGCTGGGCTGAAGACTGCAGCACGCAGCGCAGCCAAGTATGCTTTTGCGCCACGCGCAGGCGCTGGCGCCCGCTCCCGCGGCAAACTACACGATGGAATCCATATGACGCAGACCCCGCCCGACCGCCTCAGCAACCACCCCGGCAGCCCGCACTACGACGAAGCCATCCTCGGCCGCGGCATCGGCATCGTCTTCAACGGCGAGGAGCGCACCAACGTCGAGGAATACTGCGTCAGCGAGGGCTGGATCCGGGTCGCGGTGGGCCGGGCGCTGGATCGCCGCGGCAACCCGATGACGATGAAGATCAACGGTCGCGTCGAGCCATATTTCCGCAGCGGCGAGTAAGCCACGGCGGGGCGCGCCATGCGCCCCGCACGCCATCCTGCCTTCTGTGGGAGCGGCTATAGCCGCGACCGACCCCGCCGGAATCGCGGCTATAGCCGCTCCCACGGGTGCTGCTGGTTGGTGCCGCCTGTGCGCCCGCGTCAGTCGCGATCCTTGCCGACCACGCGTCCGGTCTCCGGATCGAGGGTCAGTTTCATCTCGCGGCCGTTGGCGTCGTCGGCTTCGGCGGTCCACATGCCGTCTTCGAACTCCACGTCGTGGATGTCTGCGTAGCCCGCGGCCGTGAGCTTGGCGCGCACATCGGCCTCGCCCAGCTGCGCGACCCTGTCTTCGGGATAGACCTCGCCGGTCGCGGGGTCGATGCGCAGGTCCACGCGCTGGCCGTCGGCGCTGCGCGCATCGGCCTGCCACACGCCGTCTTCGAACTCGATGTCGTTGACCTTGGTATAGCCCTTGGCCTCGAGCGCGGCGCGTACCTGCGGCGCGGTCATCGCGTCGGCCTGGGCGGTCTTCTCCTGTGCAGCGGCGACACCCGCGCACAGCGCGAGCGAGAGGGCGATCGTCAGCGTGGCTGCATGTTTCATGTGTCCGTCTCCGGATCGTGGGGAAGGGCCAGTGTTCGCGCAGCAGTGCGAAACGGCGATGAAGGCGTGCCGTTCGAAGGTGCCGTTCCAAGGGTCCCGTTCATGCGCTGCTGCCTGCGCTCACATGACGTCGATACGCGGGCAGACAGAATCGCAGCCTCCCCGAACCAAGAACGGAGCGTCCCCATGAACAAGCGCATTCAGAACGGCACCTTCACGGCAACGGCCTTGGCCCTGCTCCTGGCCGGTGGCAATGCCCTGGCCGCCGACGATCCGAAGACCGAGCGCTCGGACAACGCCGATTCGGCGCAGCCGGCGGGCGATACCTGGATCACCACCAAGGTGAAGGCCAGCCTGCTCGCCGATGAAGACGTCGCCGGCCTGCAGATCGACGTCGAGACCCTCAATGGCGTGGTGACGCTGGGTGGCGATGTCACAAGCCAGGCGCAGATCGACGAAGCACGCCGCATCGCGTCGGAAATCGAGGGCGTCACCGACGTCGACACCACCGCGCTGCGCGTCGACGCGACCGAGTAACCCGAAGCCAGGCGCACTTGCGCCAGTGCACATGAAGACACCGGCTGCATGGCCGGTGTCTTTTTTTGCGTTTGTTAGCGACGCCTGCGCACGCCTTGCACACGGACGCAACCCGCCACGCGCAATAGTCGTCCTTCCCCCACGACGCTGGAGCATCACATGAGCAATCGAGACAGCACCCCGGACGCCAATCGCGACCCGATCACTGGCACGCCCGGATCGCACCCCGTCGGCGTGGCCGCCGGCGGCACTGCCGGTGCGCTCGCCGGCGCCGCGGTCGGCAGCATCTTCGGGCCGATCGGCACGCTTGTCGGCGGCGGTATCGGCGCGGTGGGCGGTGCGGCCGGAGGCAAGTCGCTTGCGGAACGCGTGGACCCGACCGCCGAAGTCGAATATTGGCGCGAGGGCGCAGAGCAGCGCGACTACTACCAGCGCGACCGCGACTTCGACCGTGACTATGCGCCGGCCTATCGCATGGGCGCCGAATATCGCAACGAAGCCGGGATGCGCGAATGGAACGAGGCCGAGTCGCAGCTGAAGAACCGCTGGGATGAAACCCGCGGTGAATCCGGCCTGGACTGGGAACGGGCGCGCCCGGCTGTTGAAGATGCCTACACGCGCACCGACCGGACCTATCGGGCCTACGAGGACACCGATAGGCACTACGCGCAGCAGTACGACAAGGCGGGGTATCACAACGCCGACTACGGCTTCGAAGACTACCGTCCGGCCTATCGCTATGGCACGCAGGCACGCACGTCACGGCCGGACGCCTCGTGGTCGCCCGATACCGAATCGGAGCTGGAGCGCGGTTGGGACAAGGCCAAGGGGCAGTCGCGCCTGGGATGGCAGGAAGCGAAAGAGGCGGTGAAGGATGCCTGGCATCGCGTCGAGAATCGGCTGCCTGGCGACATGGACCGCGACGGCCGCTGAGTCCCGGCAGGCCAGCTGCATCAACCACGACGCACGGCGCCCGCAAGGGCGCCGTGCATGCTTGCAAGTGCCGAAACGATGCATTCCTCCCGTCCTGCGGGCGTCCGGGGCATTAAAATGAGCGTTTGAATCCTCCGGAGCACCACGCTCGTGACCGACCGCATCCGCCATCCCCTGTTCCGCGACCGCATCCTTTCCGCGGATGCCGCGGCAGCCATCATCGAGCCGGGCATGACCGTCGCGATGAGCGGCTTCACCGGAGCCGGCTATCCCAAGGCGGTACCCCGGGCGCTGGCGGCGCGGATGGAACGCGCGCATGCCGTGGGTGATCACTTCCGCGTCAAGGTCCTGACCGGCGCCTCAACCGCACCGGAGCTCGACGGCGCGCTGGCGAAGGTCGAAGGCATGGAGCTTCGCCTCCCCTACCAGTCCGACCCCGCCGTGCGCGAGCGCATCAACGCCGGCACGCTCGATTACATCGACATCCATCTCAGCCACGTGGCACAGCACACTTGGTTCGGCTTCTTCGGCGATATCGATGTCGCCGTGGTCGAGGTCGCCGGCATCCGCGAGGATGGCCGCCTGGTTCCATCGTCGTCGGTGGGCAACAACAAGACCTGGCTGGAGCAGGCGGACAAGGTCATCCTGGAGGTCAATTCCTGGCAGCCCGCCGCGCTCGACGGCATGCACGACATCTACTACGGCACCGCGCTGCCGCCCGACCGCAGGCCGATCCTGCTCGAACACCCCGATGACCGCATCGGCGAGCCCTGGCTGCGGGTGGATCCCGACAAGGTGGTGGCAGTGGTCGAAACCCACGCCCCCGACCGCAACTCGCCCTTCAACCCGCCCGACGAGGCATCACGGCAGATCGCGGGCCACCTCATCGACTTCTTCCGCCACGAGATCGCCCGCGGACGGCTGACCGACAAGCTGCTGCCGCTGCAGTCGGGCGTGGGCAACATCGCCAACGCCGTGCTTGCCGGACTGGCCGACAGCGGCTTCCAAGGCCTGGCCGCCTACACCGAGGTCATCCAGGACGGCATGCTGCATCTGCTGAAGGACGGCGTGCTGCGGATGGCCTCGGCGACCTCGTTCTCGCTCAGCCCGGCGGGCATCGAGCAGTTCAGCGCCGACGTCGACTTCTACAGCCGGCGCATCCTGCTGCGGCCGCAGGAGATCTCGAACCATCCCGAGGTGATCCGCCGCTTGGGCTGCATCGCGATGAACGGGATGATCGAGGCCGACATCTACGGCAACGTCAATTCCACCCACATCGCCGGCAGCCGGATCATGAACGGCATCGGCGGCTCCGGCGACTTCGCGCGCAACGGCTACCTGTCGGTCTTCATGTCGCCCAGCACCGCCAAGGGCGGCAAGGTGTCCGGGATCGTGCCCATGGCCAGCCACGTCGACCACACCGAGCACGACACCATGGTGATCGTGACCGAGCAGGGCCTGGCCGACCTGCGCGGCCTGTCGCCGCGGCAGCGCGCCCGGCAGATCATCGCCAAGTGCGCACACCCCGACTTCCGCCCGATGCTCGAGGACTATTTCGACCGTGCCAGCCGCGACAGCCACGGCAAGCACACGCCGCACCTGCTCGGCGAGGCCCTGTCCTGGCACCAGCGCATGGTTGATACCGGGGACATGCGCCCTGCAGGGTGCTGAACCCGCAGCCGCCGATGCGGCGCGGGCAAGTGCCGGGCCAGGAGGCCGCGCGTGCTACCCGGCGGAGCGGCGACTGCTAGGATTGCGCGTCCGGGCGCCGCGATGGAGCGGCCCTGGCGATGGGGATCGCCAGTCCGGACGGAGGCCGCCAAGCGCGGCCGCACAACTTTTACAGGGGAAAACCGGATGCGTAACACGATCCTTCCAGCGCTTGGCGCGGCGGTACTCGTTCTGGCTGCGCTGGCGTTTCCGGCGATCGCCCAGGACGCTGAACACGATCCGATCGGCGAACTGCCTTGGCAGTTTGGTCCGACAACGGGCGAAATCGCCGGGCACGCGACCATCCAGGTGCCCGAAGGTTTCGCGTTCCTGGGCGCCGAGGGGACGCGCGACCTCGAAGTGCTGATGCAAAACCCGCCCTCGGACGCCGACCAGTTCGTGGTGGCGCCGCACGATCTCGCCTGGGTCGCCTACTTCAACTTCAGCTCCGTAGGCTACATCCAGGATGACGAGTCGCTGGAAGCGGACGCCTTGCTGGACAGCATCACCGAGGGCACCCGCCACAGCAACGCAGAACGCACGAAACGCGGCTGGGACACGCTCAGGATCCTCGGCTGGTCGTTCCAGCCCAAGTACGACGGGCAGCTCAACGCGCTTGAATGGGCAATCCTTGCCGAGACCGAGCAATCACAGTCCCGGATCGTCAACTACAACACCCGCCTGCTGGGCCGGCGCGGGGTGATGGAGGTGACGCTGGTAACCGATCCGGAATTGCTGGACGGGTCGGTCGCCACGTTCAAGACGCTCATGCCCGGTTACGAGTTCGCCGCCGGCGAGAAGTACGCAGAGTTCAAGCCGGGCGACCATGTCGCCGAGATCGGCCTTGCCGCACTGATCACCGGCGGCGCTGCTGCGGTCGCCTCCAAGAAGGGCTTCTTCGCCGCCATCGGCGTCGCGTTGCTGAAGTTCTGGAAGCTGCTTGCCGTCGCGGTGGTCGGCGGCGGCGTCTGGCTGCGCAGGCTGTTCGGTGGCAAGAACGAGAAGCCATCGCGGTGATGCTGGATGCCGGCGTCCTGCTGGCAATGGGCCTGGTCGCGTTCTACGTGCAGGACTCGTCGCAGCTGCTTTACGTGGACGAGATCGTGGTGGTCGGCACGCGGCGCGGGTGGCGGTTCCGGCTGGGCTCGCTGGAACTCGGGGGACGCTTCCTGCATGTCCCGAACCCGCTGCTGCCGGCGCGCGCGATGTTCCGCGCAAACTGGCTGGAGGCGGACCGGAGCGTCCAGGAGTCGCCTGCCGGACTGTCGGAGTTCGTGGCCGAGCTCGTAGCGTTGGGGCGATGTTGCGTCGCCCTCTGTTTCCTGCTGCTGGTGGCGCTGCCCGCCGCGATCCTCGCCTACCGGGTGCCAAGCGTGCTGCTGGCGATCCTCGGCTGCGCGTACGCGGTGATCGCCCTGATGCTGGCGCTGCTTGCGCGAAGGCGCCGGCGCCTGGGCCTGTCGGGGCGGGACGTCGTTGCGCTCGGCATCGGGGCGCTGCTCTGCCCTCCGCATGCCATCAACCTCGTGCGCAAGGTCTGCCTGGTACGCGGCCTGCGTGGTGATCCGCTCGCCTTCGCGGCCCGGACACTCGCTGCGGCGGACGGCGCACGCCTGCGCAAGGGGATCGAGGCCCGCATCGACCTGGTCGCGCGTGCCGACGACAGTGCCATCCACGTCGACGGCATGCGCGCCCAGCTCGGACATGTCCGGGAGACGCTGCCATGAGTATGCGAAGCGACCGCCCGGCGACGGGGACGCGGGCGACGGTGACCCCGCAGCCCCGGCGGCCGACGAGATCCGCGACATCGCGCAGCGACGCTCGGCCGCGATCAACGCGGCCTACGACGAAGCGATGCGGCGATTCCGGTAGCGGCAGTCCTCCGCGGGCCACGGCAGTACACGCCCAGAGCCTGAGACCCGGCACTCAGGGCGTCTCCGGCTGCTCCCCGTAATGCAGCCAGAGCCTGGCCAGGCGCTCGTTCACGAAGACCCGCGCCTGGAATCCGGCCTGCCTCGCGGACAGCTCGCAGTACTCGACCTCGTCGAGTCCATGGGGCTTGACGTGGGCGATGCGCACCGACGCCAGGTTCGAGCCGGCGAGGCTCACGACCAGCGCCTGCCACTCCACCGCTCCAAGCGCGGGCCCGCGGAGCTCATCGACCAGGAGCACGAAATCCGGGCGGTCCCGCCGGCTTTCCTCAACGATTTCCCGCCAGTAGGCCATCGTGGCCTCGAATGACGCAGGGCCGCGCACGTGGACGCGCAGCGTCCGCGCCTCCCGTGATTTGACAATCGACAGCCCGTCCATCCGTACCGTCCAGCCCGCTTCCATCCTGCTGAACAACGCGCAAAGCCGCATGGAACGGCCGGAGTCAAGCCCCGAAAACGGCACTTCGTCACGTTTGGCACGGTCATTGCTCACGCTTTCCAATGGGAACGCGGACTCACCCGCGAGTCACATCCGGAAAAGGGGAAACAGCAATGGGCAAGACACGTAACCGTACGGCGCTCGCGGGCGCCCTCTCACTGGCCATCGCTTCGGGGAGCGCGCTCGCTGAGCCGCGCATCGTCTCGGTGGTCACGATGGACGACCTGGGCGCGTTCGTCGTACTCGGCGAAGACCTGCAGTACTCGCTCGGGCGTTCACGGATTACGCTCGGTGACGTGGGGGACATTTCGCGTCATTGCATGCGCTCGCGCGGCCCCGATGCGCTGGCCATGCTGACCTGCACGCTGCCCGGCGGCCTGCCGCCGCCCGGCGACTACATGCTGACCATCGAACACTTCAGCAGCCAGGGCACCACCCAGCTGGACTATGGCCTGACCATTGGTGCCGTGGGCGCGCGGGGCGCCACCGGCGAAGCCGGGCAGATGGGTTCGCAAGGGCCTGCCGGCGCAGCTGGCGCAACCGGCCCCGCCGGCGCACAGGGTCCCACCGGTGAAACCGGCATTGCCGGTCCGCAAGGCCTCGTCGGCGATGCCGGCCCGGCCGGTCCGCAAGGCGAGCCGGGCCTGACCGGCGCGATCGGTCCGCAGGGTGAGCAAGGCGTGGCTGGCCCGACGGGTCTGCAGGGCGAGCAAGGCCTCACTGGCGCAACCGGTGCTGCCGGTGCGACCGGCGCGGCCGGACCGCAGGGTGAGCAAGGCGTGGCTGGCCCGACGGGTCTGCAGGGCGAGCAAGGCCTCACTGGCGCAACCGGTGCCGCTGGTCCGCAGGGCGAGCAAGGCTTGACGGGTGCGGCCGGTGACGCTGGTCCGCAGGGCGAACAGGGCGCGATTGGTGCCACCGGTGCCATGGGCCCCATGGGTCCGATCGGCCTTGCGGGATCGGCGGGCGTCGCAGGCCCGGCAGGTCCCGCCGGTGCGATCGGACCCGCGGGTCCGCAGGGTCCGGCCGGTCCGGCGGGCATCTCCTCGATCGGCTTCACCACCACCACGGCCAGCATTCCGTCGGGCTCGATCCGTCGCGGCATCGGCCAGTGCGCCTCCTACGAGGTCGCGGTCAACGGCGGCGTCTACGTGGCCAACCACGCGGCCGACAACTTCAACCTCGACAGCGTCAGCGGCATCTACATGAACACCAGCGGCGTGGGCAGCAATGCGCGGGAATGGGTGGTGATCGCCTCGAACCGCCGCCTGTTCGGCAGCTCGGAAACGGTCACGTTCTGGGTCGCCTGCGCGCGGTCCGATGCGGGCGGATCGTCCGCGATGCGGGCCGAAGCCGCGGCCCCGTGGCGCTTCGACGGCAAGCAGCTGGCCGAGTGAGTCCGGTCCGGGGCAGGGACGCCCCACTCCGGCCGTAAAAGCGAAGGCACGCCCCAGGGCGTGCCTTCGTGCTTTCCAGCAGTGCGTCCCACGCGACGGACAGCCGCTGCGCGGGTACGGTCACGCGTGCAGCGGGTTCGGCCGATCGGTGTCGATCTTGTAGAGCTTCAGCGCACGCGCCGCGTCCTTCGCGGTCATCTTGCCGTCCTTCGCCAGCGCATCGATCGCCGCATGGGCGATGTGGAAGCGGTCGACCTCGAAGTGACGACGCAGGTTGGCGCGCGTGTCCGAGCGGCCGAAGCCGTCGGTGCCCAGCACCGTGTAATGCATCGGCACGAAGGCGCGGATCTGGTCGGGGAAAGCGCGCACGTAGTCGGTGGCGGCGATCGCCGGGCCCTGGCGGCCTTCCAGCAGCCCGGTGACGTAGGCCTTGCGCGGCTTCTTCGCCTCCGGGTTGTGCCGGTTCCAGCGCTCGGCATCGAAACCGTCGCGGCGCAGCTCGGTGAAGCTGGGGCAGGACCAGATATCGGCGGTGACGCCGAAGTCCTTGTCCAGCAGCTCCGCGGCGGCGATCGCCTCGCGCAGGATCGTGCCGGAACCCAGCAGCTGCACGCGCAGCTCGCCCTTCTTCGGCTTGCCGGCATCCTTGAGCAGGTACATGCCGCGGATCACGCCCTCGGCCGCGCCCTCGGGCAGTGCCGGATGGGCGTAGTTCTCGTTCATCAGCGTGATGTACCAGTACTCGTCCTGCTGCTGGTCGAGCATGCGCTCCATGCCGTGCTGGACGATCACCGCCACTTCGCCGGCGAAGGTCGGGTCGTAGGCGCGGCAGTTGGGGATCGCGCCGGCCAGCAGGTGGCTGTGGCCGTCCTCGTGCTGCAGGCCTTCGCCATTGAGCGTGGTGCGGCCCGCGGTGGCACCGAGCAGGAAGCCGCGCGCGCGCATGTCCGCCGCCTGCCAGGCGGCATCGCCGATGCGCTGGAAACCGAACATCGAGTAGTAGATGTAGAACGGCAGCATCGGCAGGTCGTTGGTGCTGTAGCTGGTCGCCGCCGCCATCCACGAGGCGAACGCACCGGCCTCTGAGATGCCTTCCTGCAGCACCTGTCCGGTGGCGTCCTCGCGGTAGTACATCAGCTGGTCGCGGTCGACCGGCTTGTACTTCTGGCCGTCCGGCGCGTAGATGCCGATCTGGCGGAACAGGCCCTCCATGCCGAAGGTGCGCGCCTCGTCGCAGACGATCGGCACCACGCGCGGCCCCACCTGCTTGTCGCGCAGGGTGATGCCCAGCGACTGCACGAAGGCCATGGTGGTGCTGATCTCGCGCTCGCCGGTGTCCTTGAGCAGGCGCTCGAAGACCTCGAGCTTCGGCGCGACCAGCGTCTGCGTGCTCTTGCCGCGGCGCTGCGGCAGGAAGCCGCCCAGCGCGGCGCGGCGCTCCTTCATGTACTCCACTTCCTCGGACTTCTCGCCGGGGTGGAAGAAGGGCACCTCGCCATCCTTGAGCTGGGCGTCGTCAAGCGGGATCTTGAAGCGGTCGCGGAACGCGCGCACGGCGTCGTCGTCGAGCTTCTTGGTCTGGTGGGTGGGGTTGAGCGCCTCGCCGGCGCTGCCCATGCCGTAGCCCTTGACCGTCTTGGCCAGGATCACCGTGGGCTGGCCCTTGGTTTCAACCGCGTTCTGGTACGCGGCGTAGACCTTGTGCGGGTCGTGGCCGCCGCGATTGAGGCGCCAGACGTCATCGTCGGAGAGGTTGGCCACCATCTCTGCGGTCTCGGGGTACTTGCCGAAGAAGTTGTCGCGCGTGTACTTGCCGCCGAAGGCCTTGCAGTTCTGGTACTCGCCGTCGACGGTTTCCATCATCAGCTTGCGCAGCGCACCGTCCTTGTCGCGCGCCAGCAGCGGATCCCAGTAGCTGCCCCAGATCGCCTTGACGACGTTCCAGCCGGCGCCGCGGAAGTTGCCCTCCAGCTCCTGGATGATCTTGCCGTTGCCGCGCACCGGGCCGTCCAGGCGCTGCAGGTTGCAGTTGATGACGAAGACCAGGTTGTCGAGGCCCTCGCGGCCGGCGATCGAGATCGCGCCCAGGCTCTCGGGCTCGTCGGTCTCGCCGTCGCCGAGGAAGCACCACACCTTGCGGTCGGTCCTGGGCATCAGGCCGCGGGCCTCGAGGTACTTCCAGTTCCGCGCCTGGTAGATGGCGGCGATCGGACCCAGGCCCATCGAAACCGTGGGCGTCTGCCAGTAATCGGGCATTAGCCAGGGGTGCGGATACGACGGGATGCCGCGGCCGTCGACTTCCATGCGCAGGTGGTCGATCTGCGACTCGGTCAGGCGCCCTTCCAGGAAGGAGCGCGCGTAGATGCCCGGCGAGGAATGGCCCTGGATGTAGAGCAGGTCGCCCGGGTGGTCTTCCGACGGCGCGCGCCAGAAGTGGTTGAAGCCGACGTCATAGAGCGTGGCCGAACTGGCGAAGCTTGCGATGTGGCCGCCGAGGTCGCCGGGCTTGCGGTTGGCGCGCACCACCATCGCCATCGCGTTCCACCGGATGATCGAGCGGATGCGCCATTCCATGGTCTGGTCGCCGGGGATCTTCGGCTCCAGGTGCGGCGGGATGGTGTTGATGTATTCGGTGGTCGGCGCGAACGGCAGGTGGGCGCCCGCGCGGCGGGTCAGCTCGACCATGCCCTCGAGCAGCTGGTGCGCACGGCCGGGGCCGTCGGCGTCGATGACCGCCTTCAGGGACTCCAGCCACTCCTGGGACTCGGTTGGATCCGGATCGTTGTCGAGGACGTCGTTCAGCCAGCTGTTCATCTCTGCTCCCGCACCGGCGCGCCGGCCGTGTCAGTCATGGTCTATGGACCCCGCATTCTACCAGCGCGGTCATCCGGCGTTTGCCACCGGGCGGTGCTTGACGGATGATCCTGCGGCCACCGGTGCCCTCCATTCGCACGCCGCCGGCCGTACCAATCCAGGGGACCCACCGCTGCCCATGCCCTTCGCCTCGTACAAGGTCAGCCCGCACTGGCGCGCACTCCTGCTGGCCGCCGCCGTGCTCCTGATCGTGGTGGGGCCGTTCGCGCTGTTGCGCATGGCGGAGCAGCGCACGCGTGACGCGGAAGCCCTGGTGGCCCATACCCTCGAGGTCGAGACCAACCTGCAGATGGTCAGCGCCGCGGTGCGCAACATCGAGGCGGCCGCGCTCGAGCGCGCCTTGGGCGCCACCGCCCCGGTCCTCGAGGAGCGCCTCGACTACAGCCGTACCCTGGTCTTCCCCACGCTCGACCGCATCGAGCAGCTCACCCGCGAATCCGCCCGGCAGCAGGTGCGCGTCGGCACCCTGCGCCAGAGCATCTCGCAGCGCCTCGACCAGATCGCGCGCCTTGTCGACAGGGATGGCCGCATCGACAACGACGAGCTGCAACGCCTGGCCGAACACTTCCCGGTCCAGGCCCCGATCGCGGAGATGGTCCGCGCCGAGCGCGCGCTGCTCGACGACCGCATCGTTGCGGCCGACCGCACGCGGCGCCAGGCCAACTGGCTGGCCACCGGCTCGCTTGCCGCGCAGATCCTGCTGCTGTTCGGCCTGGCCACGCTGGCCGTGCGCGACTCCGACCGCCGCACCCGCGCGGAGGCCGCGTCGCACCGCGCCAACTCGCGCGCCGGCGCGGTGCTCGACACCGTGCGCGAGCCCATCGTCCTGCTCGACTCGGGGCTGGAGATGGTGATGTACAACGCCGCCTTCGCCGAACTCTTCGGCATCGACGGCGACCAGAGGGGCCGCGCGCTGAAGGGCATCGGCGGCGGCGCCTGGGACGACGCCGAGATGCTGCGGCGGCTGCGCGACGTCCTCGCCCGCGGCCGCGAACTGTGGGACTACGAACTGCGCCAGCGCACCGCCGACGGCATCGACCGCGTGATGCTGGTCAACGCACGGCTGATGGAGCTGCCCGACAACGACGAATCCGTCGCCCTGGTGACCGCCAGCGACATCAGCCTGCAGAAGGCCAGCGAGGAGCACATCCGCGACCTCAACCGCCAGCTGGAAGGGAAGGTGGAGCAGGTTTCGGACGTCAACCGCGAACTCGAGGCCTTCAGCTATTCGGTCTCGCACGACCTGCGCGCGCCGCTGCGCCACATCGCCGGCTTCGCCGACAAGCTCCGCCGCCACCTTGGCGACGACATCGACGACAAGGGCCAGCACTATATCCAGGTCATCGGTGGTTCGGCCAAACGCATGTCCGAGCTGATCGACGACCTGCTGGTGTACTCGCGCCTGGGACGCAGCGCGCTGCGCCTGCAGGCGGTGGACATGCAGTCGCTGTTGGAGGAAGCGCGCGCGATGCTGGATGCCAATGCCGCCATCGACACGCCAGGCCACCACATCCAGTGGCAGATCGAATCCATGCCCGTGCTGGTCGCCGACGAGAACATGCTGCGCCAGGTCTGGAGCAACCTGCTGGGCAACGCGGTCAAATACAGCGCGCAGAGCGAACCGGCGGTGATCACGGTCGGGCACCAGCTGGGTGACGATGGCGAACACCTGTTCACGGTGTCCGACAACGGCGCCGGCTTCGACATGGCCTATGCCGGCAAGCTGTTCGGGGTGTTCCAGCGCCTGCACGCGCCCAGTGAGTTCAGCGGCACCGGCATCGGCCTGGCCAGCGTCAAACGCGTGGTTACGCGGCACAATGGGCGCATCTGGGCCGAATCCGAGCCCGGCAAGGGCGCCACCTTCCACTTCACACTCCCAGCCAACCTGGACCTGGGTCCACGGAGCCACAACGCATGACCGCCATCCGCACGATCCTCCTTGCCGAGGACAGCCCGCACGACGCCGAAATGGCGATCGATGCGCTGCGTGACGCGCACCTCGCCAACCCGATCGTCCACGTCGAGGACGGCGTCGAGGCACTGGACTACCTGCTCCGCCGCGGCCGCTTCGCCGACCGTCCCGAGGGCGACCCGGCGGTCCTGCTGCTGGACATCAAGATGCCGCGCATGGACGGCCTGGAAGTGCTGACCCACCTGCGCGAGCACGAGCACCTCAAGCGCCTGCCGGTGGTGATCCTGTCGTCATCGCGGGAAGAGAACGACCTCGCGCGCAGCTGGGACCTGGGCGTGAACGCCTACGTGGTGAAGCCGGTGGACGTGGACCAGTTCTTCGAGGCCGTGCGCACGCTGGGCAAGTTCTGGGCCGTGCTCAACGAAAGTCCGTCCGAGGGCTGATCCCATGGCGCTGCGCGTGCTGATCATCGACGACTCGCGCGACGATGCCGAACTCACCGAGTTCGCGCTGCGCGAGGCGGGACTGGTCGTGGACTGCCGCAACCTCTGCCGCGAGGACGCGCTGGCGGCGGCGCTGGACGGCTTCGAGCCGCAGCTGGTCCTGTGCGACCTCAACCTGCCCGGCTGGTCCGGGCCCGAGGCCATGGCCGCGGTCCGCAGCCGTGCGCCGTGGGCGCGCTTCGTGTTCGTCACCGGCGCCCTGCCCTTCGACCGCAAGCTCCCCGACGACGACGTGGTGCTCAAGGACGACCTCGCGCGCCTGGTGGAACTGGCGCGCGCGATCGACTGCAGCCGGGTAACCGGCTAGCTGGCGGAGTCCCCCGTCGCATCCCCGCGCAGCGTCGCGCGGATCTGCGCGTCCACCGCCGTGATCGCGGTCATGTTGACCACGCGGCGCGGCGTGCTGCCCGGCGTCAGGATGTGGGCGGGATGGTCCAGGCCCATCAGGATCGGCCCCAGCGCCACGCCGCCGGTCATCACCCGCACCAGGTTGTAGGAGATGTTCGCGGCGTCGATGTTGGGCATGACGAACAGGTTCGCGCGCCCGGTAAGCGTGGTGCTGGGGAACATGGTCTGGCGCAGCGCCTCGTCCCAGGCGGCGTCGCCCTGCATCTCGCCGTCCATGTTCAGGCGCGGCGCGCGGCGCGCCAGGATGTCGCGGGCGAGGCGCATCTTCGCGGCGCCCGGATTGTCGTGGCTGCCGAAGTTGGAGTGCGACAGCAGCGCCACCCGCGGCTCGATGCCGAACAGCTTCAGGCGGTAGGCGCCCTGCAGCGTGGCCTCGGCGATCTGCTCGGCGGTCGGGTCGATCTGGGCATGCGTGTCGAGGAAGAACCACACGCCCTGTTCGTTGATCACGCCCGTCATGGCCGAGGTGCAGGCCACGCGACGGTCGAGGCCGAAGACGGTGCGCAGGTAGCCCAGCTTCTTGTGGTAACGGCCGACCAGGCCAGCGATCAGGCCGTCCGCCTCGCCGCGCTGGACCATGAGCGCCGCGATCAGCGTCGCGCGCGAGCGGACCAGGTTCTTTGCGGCATCGGGCGTCACCCCGCGGCGCTCGGTCAACGCGTGGTACTGGCGCCAGTAGTCGTTGAAACGCGGATCGTCGTTGATGTTGGTGAGGTCGAAATCGCGGCCTTCCTGAAGGCGCAGGCCAAGGCGCTCGATGCGCGAAGCGATGACGTCGGGCCGGCCGATGAGGATCGGCCGCGCCAGCTGCTCGTCGGCCACCGTCTGCACGGCGCGCAGCACGGTTTCCTCTTCGCCCTCGGCGTAGACGATGCGCTTGATGTCGGCGCGCGCGCGCTCGTACACCGGCTTCATCACCAGGCCCGTGCGGTGGATGAACTGCCCGAGCTTCTCGCGGTAGGCGCCGACGTCGGCGAGCGGACGTCGGGCCACGCCGGAGTCCATCGCGGCCTGGGCCACGGCTGGCGCCACGATCATCAGCAGTCGCGGGTCGAAGGGCCTGGGGATGAAGTAGTCGGGGCCGAAGGACAGGATGTCGCCGCCGTAGGCCGCGCCGAGGTCGGACGACTCGCGCTTGGCGAGGTCGGCGATGGCATGCACGCAGGCGAGTTTCATCCGTTCGTTGATCTCGGTGGCGCCGACGTCGAGCGCACCGCGGAAGATGTAGGGGAAGCAGAGGACGTTGTTGACCTGGTTCGGATAGTCCGAACGACCCGTGGCGATGATGCTGTCCGGACGCAGGGCGCGGGCCGCGTCGGGCAGGATCTCCGGGCTTGGGTTGGCCAGCGCCAGGATCACCGGGCGCGCGGCCATGGTTTCCACCATCGCAGGGGTGAGCACGCCGCCTGCGGACAGGCCGAGGAACACATCGGCGCCCTCGACGATCTCGGCCAGCGTGCGCTTGGCGGTGTCGCGGGCATAGCGCGCGCGGTCGGGGTCCAGGCCGGTGCGGCCGGAGTGGAGCACGCCGTCGCGATCCACGGCCAGGATGTTGTCGGGCTTCACGCCCAGCGCCACCAGCATGTCGAGGCAGGCGATGCCCGCGGCGCCTGCGCCCGAGTGCGCGATCTTCACTTCGTCGATGCGCTTGCCGGCGATTTCCAGGGCGTTGATCAGCGCCGCGCCGACGATGATCGCGGTGCCGTGCTGGTCGTCGTGGAACACCGGGATCTTCATCCGCTCGCGCAGCTTGCGCTCGACGATGAAGCACTCCGGCGCCTTGATGTCCTCGAGGTTGATGCCGCCGAAGGTCGGCTCGAGGCTGGCGATGATGTCGACCAGCTTGTCGGGATCGCGCTCGTCGACTTCCAGGTCGAACACGTCGATACCCGCGAATTTCTGGAACAGCACGCCCTTGCCTTCCATCACCGGCTTGCCCGCCAGCGGGCCGATGTCACCCAGGCCCAGCACCGCGGTGCCGTTGGAGATCACCGCCACCAGGTTGCCGCGCGCGGTGAGCGTGCTGGCCTCGTCGGGGTCCGCCACGATCGCCTCGCAGGCGTAGGCCACGCCGGGCGAATAGGCCAGGGCCAGTTCGCGCTGCGTCACCAGGGCCTTGGTCGCGGCGACCTTGATCTTCCCGTGCGGCTCGGAGCGGTGGTAGTCGAGCGCTGCCTGCTTGAATTCTTCGGTCGACGACGGGTTTGCGGGCGGCTGTTCGGGCATGGCGGGGCTGCGATTCGGGCGACGTTCCATTCTAGCCCCTGTCAGCGCAGCGCCTCTGCCGGGCCGGCGCGGCCGTCGGTGCCGATGCTGTCCAGACGGATCCGGTTGGCGAACAGCGAGAACGCGAGCAGGCCCGCGAGGCCACCGGCCTGCGCCACCCACTGCGGCAGCCAGCGCGGCGGCGCGACCGCGCCGGATTCGAACAGCGGCGCCAGGCGCGCGGTGTCGGCCAGGGTCATCTTGCCGGCGAACAACTGGCGGCAGCGCAGCAGCCGGTCCTCGCGCAGCGCCCAACGGAAGAAGGTGTGCACCTCCACCATGCCGCGCAGGTAGACCGCATCCTTGGTGAAGGCGTGGCCACCGCCGAGCGGCACGCCACGGAAGATGCGCTGCGCCGACGCGAACGATTCACCGGCCGGCTGCCCGGCGCCGATGAACCAGTCGAACACCTGCAGGAAGTCGGCGCCCGCCAGCGCCATCGAGGTCGCCTCGGTGCGCAGGCTGATGCGCTTCATGCGGCCGATGTCGAGGCTGCCGGTGATCTGCTCGGCGAAGGTCGCCAGGCCTTCCTGGGTCGCGGTGATCCGCGGCGAGGCCATGCCCAGGCTCGCGAACAGCGGCTGTTCGCGGCCGTTGAGCGCGGTCAGCGAGTGCACCAGGGCTTCGTGGTTGAAGAGCTGGGCGCGGTCGTAGCCGGAGAACAGCGCGTCGTCGCGCAGGCGGATGCGGTGGGCGCCGGCGGCGGCCTTGGCGATCAGGCCGGGATCGAGCTCCACCGCGACCACGCGCCCGCCGAAGAAGGCGTCGAGGTCGCCCTGCAGCTGCAGCTGCAGCGCGCGCGCGGACACCGGCACCTGTTCCGACGGCGCGAGCAGTTCGTGGTCGAGGTCGTCGGCGATGCCGATGAAGTGTTGTGCCGCTTCGCGGGTCGTGGGGCCGTTGCCGGGCAGCGGCTGGTCGGGGCTGCCATACAGGGTGATGGCGTGCTGGCCGGCCTCGGGCCGACCGAGGGTTTCAAGCAGCTGCGCGGCCACGTCCCAGGACTCCGCGGACTCGCGCAGGTACATGCCTGCGGGGTGGCCGGGGTCGGCTTCTTCGGCGACGGCGGCCAGCTCGCGGCGGGCTTCGCCGAAGTCGTGCCGGGGATACACCGGTTCCGGCATCCGCCGCCGGCCGGCTGCATGGTCGACAAGGAAGCGCTCCTGCTCGGCCGCGGGCCAGCTCGCCAGGGTGAGCACGCGGATGCCGCGCGCGGCTTGGACCATGCGCGCATCGAGCGCGGCGTGACGGAGCGTTTCGGCGTCGAAGCTGGCCACGGCCGACACGGTCTCAGCGCCGCCCGGGACGGCCGCCCTTGCGCGGATCCGGGCGTTTGCCGCTGGACTGCGGCTTCGTCGACGCCTGGCGCGAGGCCAGCACGCCGGCCGCACCGGCAACCTCGTCGCGCAGCTTGGCGTAGTGGGCGAAGCGGCCCGCATCCAGCCGCCCCGCTTCGATCGCGGCACGCACCGCGCAGCCCGGTTCGCCCTCGTGCCGGCAGTCGCTGAAGCGGCACTCGGCGACCAGGGCCTCGACCTCGGCGAAACCGCCCTCGGCCAGGTCTTCCTCGCCGGTGGGCTTGAGCTCGCGCATGCCGGGCGTGTCGATCAGGCAGCCGCCGGAGGGCAGCGGGATCAGCGCGCGATGGGTGGTGGTGTGGCGGCCGCGGGCGTCGCGCTCGCGCACCTCGCCGGTCTTCATGCGCTCGGTGCCCAGCAGGGCATTGGTCAGCGTCGACTTGCCGGCGCCGGAGCTGCCGACCAGGACCGCGGTGTGGCCCGGGCCCAGCCACGGCGCAAGCGCAGCGGCATCGGCGGGATCGCGGGCGTTCACCGTGAGCACCGGCACGCTGTCACCCATGCGCGCGTGCAGCGCCGCGCGCGCGGCATCGGCATCGGCGCCGGGCTGGTCGGCCTTGGTCAGCACCACCACCGGCTGCGCGCCGCCGCCCTGCACCAGCAGCAGGTAGCGCTCGATGCGCCGCGGGTTGAAATCGCCGTCCAGTCCGCAGACCACGAACACGGTGTCGATATTGGCCGCGATCAGCTGCTGGCCGTAGTGCTCGCCGGCGATGCCGCGCTTGATCACGCTCCGGCGCGCGAGCAGGGCGACGATGCGGCCGTCTTCCACCAGCACCCAGTCGCCGACGGCCGCGCGCTCGGACGGCGGACACTTCGGGCGCTGCCACTGCGGCAGGGATTCGACCGCGCCGCCGTCATCCGGGCCCTCGGCCACCACATAGCCGGTGCGGTGCTGTTCGATCACCCGCGCCGGGCGCGCCGCGGGATGCGCGGCCATCGCTTCGGCCCATGCGCCCTCGGGTGGCGAACCGGCATGGGGCCAGCCGATCGCCCGCAGGGCGGTGTGCGCGGAGTTCAAACGGGGGCGCGGGAGGTGGTCATCACCGGGGATTCTAGCCGGGAATTCCGCTAGGCTTTCGGGTTCGCCCCACGCCGACCCGCCCGCATGTCCAAGCCCCACGTCGCCACCCGGCAACGCCTGTCCGAGGTGCGCTACGAGATCCGCGGCGAACTCGCGCGCCGCGCACGCGAGCTCGAGGCCCAGGGCCACGTCCTGATCAAGCTCAACATCGGCAACCCGGGTGCGTTCGGGTTCCGCGCACCGGAGCACTTGCAGCGCGCGATCGCCGACCGCATCCACGACACCGATCCCTATGCCCACCAGCAAGGCCTGCCGGCGGCGCGCGAGGCGGTGGCCGCGCAGCACGTCGCGCGCGGCACGCCGGGCGTGTCCGCCGACGACGTCTTTATCGGCAACGGCGTCAGCGAGCTGATCGACATCAGCCTGCGCGCCCTGCTCAACCCGGGCGACGAAGTGCTGCTGCCCTCGCCCGACTATCCGCTGTGGTCGGCGGCCACCATCCTCAACGACGGCCGGCCGGTGTACTACCGCTGCCACGCAAGCAACGGCTTCCTGCCCGACCCGGACGAGATCGAGGCCCTGGTGTCGCCGCGCACGCGCGCGATCGTGCTGATCAACCCGAACAATCCCACCGGCGCCAGCTATCCGCGCGCGCTGCTGGAGCGCATCGTCGCCATCGCCGCGCGCCACGGCCTGCTGCTGATGGCCGACGAGATCTACGACGGCATCACCTACGACGACGCGCGCTTCGAGCCGCTGGCGCCGCTGGCCGGCGACGTGCCCTGCCTGTCCTTCGGCGGCCTGAGCAAGGTGCACCGGGCCTGCGGCTGGCGCATCGGCTGGGGCGTGCTGTCGGGCAGCACCGAGGCAACGCGAGACTACCGCCACGCCATCGACCTGCTGGGCGCGCTGCGGCTGTGCGCCAACGTGCCCGGCCAGTTCGCGGTGCCGGCGGCGCTGTCGGGCCTGGACACCATCGGCCCGCTGGTGGCGCCGGGCGGGCGCCTGCACGAGGCGCGGCGCGTGGTTGCCGAAGCCTGCGCCGCCAGCCCGCACCTCAAGCTGCAAGTGCCCGATGGCGCGCTGTACGCCTTCCCCGGGGTGGTCGGCGACGCCGCGCGGGGCTTCGACGACCACGCCTTCGCGCTGGAGCTGATGGAGCGCGAACACGTGCTGGTGGTGCCGGGCTCGAGCTTCAACGTGCCATACCGCAACCACTTCCGCGTCACCCTGCTGCCCGAACCCGACCAGCTGCGCGAAGTGTTCCGGCGCATCGACCGGGTGCTGGAGCGGCGGGCCGCCACGAAGGCGGCACCTGTGGGAGCGGCTACAGCCGCGATCAATCCCGCGACGGCCTGACCCCGATGCCCCTCTCCTACCTCGCCCTCGGCGATTCCTACACCATCGGCGAACGCGTCCAACCCGCGGACCGCTGGCCGCACCAGCTCGCCCGCGCACTGCGCGCCGAAGGCATCGCCCTTGAAGACCCGCTGACCATCGCCACCACCGGCTGGACCACCGACGAACTCGACGCCGCGATCGATGCCGCCGATCCGCAAGGCCCGTTCGACTTCGCCAGCCTGCTGATCGGCGTCAACAACCAGTACCGCGGGCGCAGCGCCATCGGGTATGCCGACGAATTCGCCGCCCTGCTCGAACGCACCATCGGCTTTGCCGGCGGCCACGCCGACCGCGTGCTGGTGCTGTCGATCCCCGACTGGGGCGTGACCCCGTTCGCCGCCGCCTCCAGGCGCGATCCCGGAGCGATCGCGCGCGAACTCGATGCGTACAACGCCGCCGCGCGCGACGTATGCGAGGCCCGCGGCGTCGCCTTCGTCGACATCACGCCCGTGAGCCGCGCCCGCGGCGCCGAGCCCGACATGCTGGCCGACGACGGTCTGCATCCTTCCGCCCTCCTGTACACCGAGTGGACGCGCCTGGCCCTGCCGGTCGCGCGCCGCCTGCTGCAGCCGCCACGGACGACGCCATGACCACACGCTCCGCCGACGCGCCCTTCCCCGCTGACGAAGCCCGCGCGATCGCACGCGCGTTCCTGCCGCGCCGCTTCTACGGCAACCGTTACGACTACTACTACACGCTGTCGAAGCTGCGCACCGACCCGCTGTATCCCGGCGTGCTCGACGCGCTGCGCGGCACCACCGCACCGGTGCTCGACCTCGGCTGCGGGCTCGGACTGCTGCTGCATGCGCTGCGCCTGGACGGGCAGGCGATGCCCTGGCACGGCGTGGACATCGACGCCGACAAGATCCGCCGCGGCCGCGAGATCGCCGCGCGCGGCGGCTTTGCCGACGGCGCGTGCTTCGACGTCGTGGACCTCGCCGCGGGTTGGCCGCCACACGCGGGCAGCGTGGCGATCCTCGACGTGCTGCAGTACCTGGATGCGCAGGCGCAGGCGGCGCTGCTCGCCGACACCGCCGCGATGCTCACCCCGGGCGCACGCCTGGTGATCCGCAGCGGACTGGGCGACGACTCGCGCCGCGGCCGCACCACGCGCATCACCGACCGGCTGGCGCACCTGGCGGGCTGGATGCAGGAAGTGCCGAAGCGCTATCCGACGCGCGCGGAGCTGGAGTCGGCGCTGGGCGATGCGGGACTGGCGGTGGAATTCCGGCCGCTGTACGGGAACACGCCGTTCAACAACTGGCTGATCGTGGGGCGCCGCGATTGACTCGGATTTCGCACTGACCGGGGAAGAGCATTTTTTGCCACGGATTTACGCGGATCAGGGCGGATTTGCACGGATAAAGCGGGAAGGGCGGAAAAGGCGAGGTGCTTTTTTGGCCACGGATTTGCGCGGATCGACGCGGATAGAGCGGAAGGGAAGAAGAAAAAGCGGAGAGCTTCTTCTGCCACGGATTAGCGCGGATTGCGCGGATCTGGCCGAGGCAAGATTGCTGCGGGAAACCCATCTGAAGAAGAGGCTTGTGCAGCGCGTGGTGCCGGCGCTGGCCTTGGCTTGATCCGCGTAATCCGCGCTAATCCGTGGCATGAAAGCTCTTGTCCTGCCCACGGGATCCCGCAGTTTCGCAGCGCGGCGATCAGTCTGCGGGGATGACTGCGCGGAGGTTTGCACGCTTCACTTCGGCCAGGACCGCGGACACGATTTCGGCGCTGCGGCCGTGGGGGGCGCCCTCGTGCAGGAGGACGATGGCGCCGGGCGTGAGGTCGCGGGCGATGCGGGCGGCGATGTCGGCGGGGTCGGAGCGGACGGCATCGTAGCCGCGGGCGCTCCAGGCCAGGCGCGACAGGCCGGCTTCGCGCAGCGGTGCGTGCACGAAAGGATTGGCGTGGCCGACCACGGCGCGGAACCAGCGCGGGGCGGTGCCGGTGATATCGGTCAGCGCGTGCTGGCAGTCGAGGATCTCGCGGCGCATCGCGCGCGGACCCAGGGCCCAGAAGCGGGCCTGGGGGTGGGTGTGGCTGTGGTTGCCGATGCCGTGGCCGCGCGCGGCGATGTCGCGCACGAGGTCCGGCCGCGCTTGGGCGCGCTCGCCGACGAGGAAGAAGGTGGCCTTCGCATCGTGGGCGTCGAGCAGGTCGAGGATGGCCGCGGTGTCGTCGGAGGGCCCGTCGTCGATGGTCAGCCAGACCCCGCGATGCGTGGCGGCGAAGCGCCGGATGACGGGCCCGAACAGGCGCGAACCCGGGCGCAGCGTGCCCCAGACAAAGCCCAGGTGCACCGCGACCAGCAGCGCCAGGCCCCAGCACCAGCCCAGCCACCACCAGGCCGCGGCGATGCCGGCGTGCAGCAGCAGCGCGGCCCAGGCCCAGGCGTGGGGGTGTTTCGGGGTGGCGTGGAATGCAGTGCGGGCAGGCATGGGCGGGATGATGGCATCCGTCGCTGCGTGCGGGGCGGCCCAGCTGAGGCAGCGTCGCGCCCGGATCGCCGCCATGGCGGCTCCCACACGGGTTTTGGGAGGGAGGACGGGCTTCCGGGTGATGCGGGTCAAGGCGATGCGGGGACACGGGGAGTACCCTGTTGCACCTCCACACTACACACCGCGTGCCCGCCATGACCCTTGCCCCCGACCTCCGCCAGCGCATCGACGACCTGCTGCAGGCCAATCGCATCGTGCTGTTCATGAAGGGCGACCCGCGCTCGCCGCAGTGCGGTTTCTCGGCCAAGGCGGTGGCCGCCCTGTCCGCGCTCGAACAGCCCTTCGCGCACGTCAACGTGCTGGCCGACGCCGAGATCCGCGAGGGCATCAAGGCCTATGGCAACTGGCCCACCATCCCGCAGCTGTACATCGGCGGCGAACTGGTCGGCGGCAGCGACATCATCGAGCAGATGGCGAACTCCGGCGAACTGCACGCCGCGGTCGGCCTGCCGCCGCCGGACCGCACACCACCGGTGATCACCATCACCCCGACCGCGCAGCCGACGCTGCGCAAGGCCATCGAGGACGCCGGTGGCGACCTCGCCGTGCAGATCGACATCGACCCGAACTTCCGTACGCGCCTGGCCCTGGCCACGCGCGACGCCGGCGCCATCACCGTGGACTGCGATGGCATCCCGGTGCAGGTGGCGGTCGCCGCTGCGCGCCGCGCCGACGGCATCGTCATCGATTTCGCCGACGACGCCCGCGGCCGTGGCCTGGTGGTCGAGAACCCGAACGCGCCACCGCCGGTGCGCGCGCTGTCGCCGACAGACGCCCATGCCCGCGCCTCGGACGGCAGCCTGCGGGTGGTTGACGTGCGTCCGGCCGAGGAGCGCGCACTCGCTACCGCGCCCGTGCCCCACGCCACGCTGGACGACGGTCCGGGCGCGCTTGAAGGACTGCCGAAGGACACGCCGCTCGCCTTCCTCTGCCACCACGGCGGCCGCAGTGGCCAGGCGGCCGAACACTTCCGCCAGCTCGGCTTCCGCGAGGTCTACAACATCGAAGGCGGCATCGACGCCTGGTCCGACGTGGACGCGGAGATCCCGCGCTACTGAGCCGGGCTGCCGACTCCCCGGCAATCAATCTCCTGTGGGAGCGGCCATGTGGGAGCGGCTATAGCCGCGATAAGCGCCTCGGATCGCGGCTATGCCGCTCCCACAGTGCGATTCGGCACAGCGCATCGCGGCTATAGCCGCTCCCACAGTGCGATATAGCCGCTCCTACAAGGCTAGAAGCCGCCGCCGGCGTCCAGCCAGGCCTGCTCGTCGGCGCTGTTGGCCCGGCCCAGCGCGCGGTTTCGGTGCGGGAAGCGGCCGAAGCGTTCGATCACTTCCAGGTGCCGCACGGCGTAGTCCAGCGACATCTCGCCCAGGTCGGCCATGAGTGCCACCGCGCGCTCCTGGTCGCCGATCGCCTCCGAGTGTTCGAAGGGCAGGTAGCAGAACGCGCGCAGCTCCGGATCCACCTCGCGGTCCAGGCCGGATGCCAGCATGCGCTCGGCATAGTGCAGCGCCAGCGGATCGGTCGCGTACGAATGCGCGCTGCCGCGGAAGATGTTGCGCGGCACCTGGTCGAGCAGGATCAGCAGCGCCAGCGCGCCCTCGGCATCGTCCACCCAGGCATCCAGCTCGCGGCGCGCGGCGGCGAAGTGCGCGGCCTCCAGGAACCGACGTGTTTCCGCGTCGAACGCGGCACCGCCGTTGAACCACTTCGGCGGGCCGGCATCGCGCCAGAAGTCCACGATCTCCGCCGCGGTCCGCAGTCCGTCCACGGCGCTCATTCGTCGAACCTCAGGTGGCGCACGGACTTGCCGTGGCGGCGGATCAGGCGCAGCGATTCGATGCCGGCCTGGATGTGGCCCTCGACGAAGCGCGTGCTGACCTGCGCGTCGGAGGCCTCGGTCTTCACGCCCTCGGGGATCATCGGCTGGTCGCTGACCAGCAGCAGCGCGCCGCAGGGAATGCGATTGGCGAAGCCGGCGGCGAAGATGGTCGCGGTCTCCATGTCGATGGCCATGCAGCGCATGGTGCGCAGCCGCTCCTTGAAGACGGCGTCGTGCTCCCACACGCGGCGGTTGGTGGTGTAGACGGTGCCGGTCCAGTAGTCCAGGCCCATGTCGCGGATCGAGGTCGACACCGCGCGCTGCAGCGCGAACGCCGGCAGCGCCGGGACCTGCGGCGGCAGGTAGTCGTCGCTGGTGCCCTCGCCGCGGATGGCGGCGATCGGCAGCACCAGGTCACCGAGCTGGTTCTTCTTCTTCAGGCCGCCGCACTTGCCCAGGAACAGCACCGCCTTGGGGCCGATGGCGGACAGCAGGTCCATCAGCGTGGCCGCGTTCGGGCTGCCCATGCCGAAATTGATCATGGTGATGCCGTCGGCGGTGGCGCTGGGCATCGGCCGGTCGGTGCCGGTGATCTCGGCGCCCGTCAGGCGCGCGAAATGGCCCAGGTAGCCGCCGAAGTTGGTCACCAGGATGTGCTCGCCGAAGCCGTCGAGCGGCACGCCGGTGTAGCGCGGCAGCCAGTTCTCGACGATCTGTTCTTTTTCCTTCATCGGTTCCTCCTGGTTTGCGGGGATTCTGGCATGGCGGGGATCGCGGCTATAGCCGCTCCCACAGGAACCCGACTTTCCGCACATTGCCCGTGGCCCCGATACGCGGCTAGGGTGTGCGACTGACCACGGGGAGCGACACATGGGACTCAAGCCACACGCCGCGCTTGCCGCGGCGCTCACGATCGCGCTGGCCACCGGCTGCGCGACCACCAGCGCCACCGGCGGCCGCGACCACAGCCGCGGCACGGACACGTCGGCCGCTACCAGCGGTTCCCCGGGCGACGCCTATCCCAGCACCTACCAGCGCATCGCCAGCGCGCCGGTGTTGCTGAGCGGCGCGACCGTGCTCGATGGCGCCGGCGCCCGGCTCGAAGGCGCCGACGTGCTGATGCGCGACGGTGTCATCGTCGCCGTGGGCGCGGGCCTGGAGGCCCCGGCCGACGCGATCCGCGTCGACGGCCGCGGCAAGTGGGTCACCCCCGGCCTCATCGACATCCACTCCCACCTGGGCGTCTACCCGAGCCCCGGCACGCGCTCGCACAGCGACGGCAACGAGGCGACCTCGCCGGTCACCGCCGCGGTCTGGGCCGAACATTCGGTGTGGCCGCAGGACCCCGGCTTCCACGCCGCGCTCGCCGGCGGCGTCACCACGCTGCAGATCCTGCCCGGCTCGGCCAACCTCGTCGGTGGCCGCGGGGTGACGCTGCGCAACGTGTCCGCCACCACCTACCAGGCGATGAAGTTCCCAGGCGCCCCGCACGGACTGAAGATGGCCTGCGGCGAGAACCCCAAGCGCGTGTACGGCCAGAAGGGCGGCCCCGCCACGCGCATGGGCAACGTCGCCGGCTACCGCGCGGCCTTCATCGACGCCGCCGACTACCGCGACAAGCGCAACGGCAGCGGCAAGGACGGCAAGCGCGACCTCAAGCTCGAGACGCTGGCGGGCGCGCTCGACGGCGACATCCTGGTGCACATCCACTGCTATCGCGCCGACGAGATGGCGACCATGCTCGACCTCGCCGACGAGTTCGGCTTCAAGGTCGCCGCGTTCCACCACGGCGTGGAGGCCTACAAGATCGCCGACCGGCTCGGCCGCGAAGGCGTCTGCGGCGCGCTGTGGGCCGACTGGTGGGGCTTCAAGATGGAGGCCTTTGACGGGATCCAGGAGAACGTCGCCATCGTCGACCGCGCGCCGGGCGGCTGCGCGATCGTGCACTCCGACTCCGAGGAGGGCATCCAGCGCCTGAACCAGGAAGCGGCCAAGGTCATGGCCAATGCGCGCCGCGCGGGCATCGACATCGCGCCCGAACGCGCGATGACCTGGCTGACGCAGAACCCGGCAAAGGCCATGGGCATCCTCGAACGCACCGGCACGCTCGAGGCCGGCAAGATGGCCGACGTGGTGCTGTGGAGCGGCAACCCCTTCAGCTCCTATGCGCTCGCCGAACAGGTCTGGATCGACGGCGCCCGCGTATACGACCGCAACGACCCCTCGCTGCAGCCGCGCTCGGACTTCATGCTGGGACGGGACGTGGCTGTTGGAGGTGTGCGATGAGCCGTCTGCTCCTGCAGGGGGTCGCGCTGGCCGCGATGCTTGGCGCCTCGGCGACCGCCGCCGCCCAGGACCTGCTGATCCGCAACGCCACCGTGCACACCGCCACCGAGCGCGGCACCCTGCAGGGCGCCGACGTACTGGTGCGCAACGGCCGCATCAGTGCGGTCGGCACCGGCCTCGACGCCGTTGGGGCCACCGTGGTCGAAGCCAACGGCCGGCCGGTCACGCCGACCCTGTTCGGCGGCATCACCGGCATCGGCATCGAAGAGGTGTCGGGCGAGGAAGCGACCACCGACGGCCGCCTGGCGCTGGGCGAGGACGCGCACGACATGACCGTGCGCCCCGAGTTCGACGTCACCCTGGCCTACAACCCCGACTCGCTGCTGCTGCCGGTCGCGCGCGTCGAAGGCATCGGCTTCACCCTGCTGTCGGCGGGCACCGGCGCCGGCGGTTCGATCATCGGCGGCCAGGGCGCGACCATGCGCCTGGACGGCGGCGACCAGCCGGCGGGACCGAAGCTGCTGTTCATCGACCTGGGCAGCCGCGCCGCCAACCTCACCGGCGGCTCGCGCGCGGCGCAGTGGATGCTGCTCGACCAGCTTGTCGACGAGGCGCGGGGGCGCATCTCCGCGGAATCACGCTCGGCGCTGCTGACGCCCGCCGGCCGCGCCACCCTGCAGCGGCACCTCGACGGCACCCTCCCCCTGGTGGTGGCCGTGGACCGCGCGGCCGACATCCGCCAGCTGCTGCGGTGGTCAAAGAAGCACGGCGTGCGGGTCGCGATCCGCGGCGGCGGCGAGGCCGCGCGCGTGGCGGACGAATTGGCCGCGGCGCGGGTACCGGTCTTCATCGATCCGCTGGACAACCTGCCTGCCAACTTCGACCGCATCCACGCCAGCCTGCGCAGCGCCGCGGTGCTGCGCGCGGCCGGGGTCGAGGTCGGCTTCACCCAGGCCGGCGACTCCTCGCACAACGCGCGCAAGCTGCGCCAGCTCGCGGGCAATGCCGTGGCCAACGGCCTGCCTTGGGACGACGGCCTGGCCGGCCTGACCCGCGTGCCAGCGCGCACCTTCGGCGTCGACGGCGAGATCGGCGCCATCGCGCCGGGCCTGCGCGCCGACCTGGTGCTGTGGGACGGCGACCCGCTGGACGTCGCCAGCCTCGCCAGCCAGGTGTGGTTCGACGGCCGCGCGATCGACATGCGCTCGCGCCAGACCGAACTGCGCGACCGCTACCTGCGCGCCGAACCCGATGCCGCGCGCGGCGAGCTGCCGCGGGCGTATCCGGCCAGCGGCGGGCGCTGACCGCCACGCCAGCGGAACCGACGCCGCCGCCGACCACGCCCTGCGGCGGCTTTGACCGGGATCAATATCCCGACCGGCACCTCGGCCAATGATCTCCCCAGACCCTTGGGGAGACCTGCAATGCATCCAATCCTGGTTGAACTCGTTGCCCGCCCGGTGGGCTGGCTCCTGATCGGCGGCACGCTGATCATGCTCGGCATCGGCATCGGCGTGCCCCTGTTCATCCGCAGCCGCGAGCGTGCGGAGGCGGAAGACGCCAAGCGCCGGGGTGCGCCACCACCGCGCCGGCGCTGATCCTCGCCGGCTGGGCGAGCGGGCGATCACGCGGCAAGCGTGACCCCGGGCACGCTCCATGCGACGATTCCATCTGGATCGGCATTGCCAGAAGGAAAACACGATGCGCGTCGGACTTGTCGTCGACTCTGCCTGCGACCTGCCCCGGGACTTTTTCGAACGCGAAGGCGTCGAGATCATGCCGATCACGGTGCGGATCGGCGACGCCGTGCAGGCCGACCATCGCGACGAGACCCAGACCCTCGCCTTCCTCGAATCGCATATCGCCGAACGCGGCGCCAGCGCCGAGACGATTCCCTACACGCCCGAGCAGATCCGCGATCTGTTCCTCGAGCGGCTGGTGGTGGATTACGACTACGTCTTCTGCATGACGATCACCGGCTCGCGCAGCCCGATCCACGCCAACGCGCAGAAGGCGAGCTTCCTCATCCTCAACGAGTACAAGCAGCCGCGCGCCGCGGCGGG
Organism: Luteimonas sp. A534; assembly: GCF_054072805.1. NCBI lineage: Bacteria > Pseudomonadati > Pseudomonadota > Gammaproteobacteria > Lysobacterales > Lysobacteraceae > Luteimonas > Luteimonas sp. A534. The sequence goes on along the minus strand of NZ_JBSVRR010000003.1, from coordinate 29,780 downwards.
CAACACCACGCCCTTCGCGCTGCGCGTGATCGATACCCGGAACCTGTTCTGCGCCCAGGGCATCCTGCCGGTGGAAGCCGCGCGCCTGCGCGCCGCCGGCGAACTGCCGCCGCGTATCCGCGCGCGCCTGGAGGAGCTGGCGAACCATACCTGCGGCTACCTGGTGCCGCGCGACCTGTACTACATCCGCAACCGAGCGCGCGCCAAGGGCGACCGCAGCGTCAGCCTGTTCAGCGCTGCGCTGGGGACTGCGCTGGACATCAAGCCGGTGCTGCGCTGCTTCCGCGGCGAGACCGGCCCGGTCGCCAAGGTGAAGGGCTTCGAGCCCGCAGTGGAGAAGATGTTCGACTTCGCCGCCCGCCGCGTGCGCGCCGGGCTGCTGACCCCGACCGTCACCCTCTGCTACGGCGGCCACCTCGATGAGATGCGCGCCCTGCCCGGCTACGCCCGCCTGCGCGAAGCCTGCGCCGACGAAAACGTGGACGTGTTCGAAAGCGTGATGAGCACGACGGGCATGGTGAACGTCGGCCGCGGCGCGGTGGTGGTGGGCTTCGCAGCCCCCGACCACGCGTTCGACTGAGGTCGTTACAACATCGGGTTAACGGGCGGCGGCTAAGCTTGCCGCAACGACACGCAGCGGACGACGCCATGGCCACACGCTACTTCATCGCCATCCCCGATCCCGAGGCCGCGCGCGGCGCGGGCGAGTTCGCCTTCACCGCGCACGGCGCCGAAGGCTTCGCCCGCGACCTGCAGGAGGCGCTGCAGGGCGACGCGCTGTTCGAACGCTGGCGCGCCACCCAGGACGAGCCGGACGAGGTCGACCCGCTGCTGGGCGCCACCGATCCGGCCGCAAACGTGGAGGGCATACAGCGCGAGACCCGCGTGGAACTGGTCGCGACCACCAGCCTGCGCGGCGACGTGTTCAAGCACCGCATGCGCCTGCTTGCGGGCAACGCCTGGGAGCTGCGCGACGTCCGTGCCGGCTGAGCCCGCACCGCGCCTGCACGCGCTGCTGGCCTGGAGCGGTGGCAAGGACGCAGCCTGGGCGCTGCACGCGCTGCGCGACGGCGGCGAACTCGAAGTCGTCGGGCTGCTGACCACGATCACCGAAGGTTTCGAACGGGCGTCGATGCAGGGCGTCCGCGTCGACGTGCTGCGCGCGCAGGCCGCGGCCGCCGGACTGCCATTGATCGAGTCACGGATCCCGCAGGACTGCGACAACGCCCGCTACGAAGCCGCGTTCGCCGATGCGCTGGCGGATGCGCGGGCACGCTGGCCCGGCATCGCCCATATCGCCTTCGGCGACCTGCTGCTGGCCGACGTCCGCGCCTGGCGCGAGGCGCTGTGCGAACGGCTCGGATGGGGCGCGGTCTTCCCCCTGTTCGGTCGTGAGACCGAAACGCTGGCGCGCGAAATGATCGCCGGCGGACTGCGCGCGACGCTGTGCTGCGTCGATACGCAGCAGCTCGACGCCGCCTTCGCGGGACGCGACTTCGACGCCGCGCTGCTCGACGCCCTGTCTGACGGCGTGGACTCCTGCGGCGAACGCGGCGAGTTCCACACCTGCGTGTCGGACGGCCCGATGTTCAGCGCGCCGCTCGCGCTGCAGCCCGGCGAAACCGTGCTGCGTGATGCGCGTTTCGCGTACACGGACGTCTGGCTGGCGGGCTGAGTGGGGATCAGGGCGAAAGCTTTGCCACGGATGACGCGGATCAAAAGCCCATCAAAGCAGATGGGGCGCGGAGCATCGCTGCTCCATGCCCTGTCTGCTCTTATCCGCGTGAATCCGCGGCAGAAAGCTTTCGTACTTTCCTGCAGGAATCCGCTACGCGGGGCGATGCCATTCGCCGAGGGGCACCAGGACCTGCGGCTCGCGGGGGCCTTGCAGGAGGCCTGGCAGCAGTGCTTCGTACGCGCGGCGGTAGGGCGTGTCCTGTCGCTGCAGGAAGGTCTCGACCGAGGGCTCGGCCCAGCGCTCGTACAGCGTGAACAGCGTCGGGTCCTGGGCGTCGACGTGCAGCTGGCAGGAGACGAAGGTGTCCTCCCGCGACATCTGCTCGATGATCCCCGTCACCGCCGTGCGCCATGCATCAATGCAGTCCGGCTTGACGCGCAACTTCACGTAGAAAACAAGATCCTGGTTCGCCACAGGCACTCTCCTGTCCGGGGGGTGCCCCATTCTCCCGCCACGCCGCTGACCCATGCACGTGCGCGGATCACGGTTGGAAAGAACGGACGGCAAAAGCTTTGCCACGGATGACGCGGATCAAAAACCCATCAAGGCAGATGGGCCGCCGCGCATCGCTGTTCCACGTCCTATCTGCGTTTATCCGCGTAGATCCGTGGCAAAAAAGCTCTGCCTCTACGCCGCACGCAGCGCCTTCGCATGGTGTGCGATGTGGTCGCCGATGAAGCTGGCGATGAAGTAGTAGCTGTGGTCGTAGCCGGGCTGCATGCGCAGTTCGAGTGGGTGGCCGGCGGCTTCGCAGGCGGCCTGCAGCAAGTGCGGCTTGAGCTGGCCATCCAGGAATTCGTCGGCATCGCCCTGGTCGACAAGCAGCGGCAGCTGTTCCTTCGCGGACTTCACCAGCTCGACGGCGTCGTGCTGCTTCCAGGCCTCGCGGTCGTCGCCGAGGTAGGCGCCGAAGGCCTTCTCGCCCCAGGGCACCTGGCTTGGCGCAACGATCGGGGAGAACGCCGACACGCTGCGGTAGCGGCCGGGATTCTTCAGCGCGATGGTGAGCGCGCCGTGGCCGCCCATCGAGTGGCCGCTGATCGCGCGCGCGTCGCTGGCCGAGGGATCCGCTTCCACCCATGCCGGCAGCTCGTCGACGATGTAGTCGTACATGCGGTAGTGCGCCGCCCACGGATCCTGCGTGGCGTTGACGTAGAAGCCCGCACCCTTGCCGAGGTCGTAGCCCGGCGCGTCGGCGACGTCCTCGCCGCGCGGGCTGGTGTCGGGTGCGACGATGATGATCCCGTGCTCCGCGGCATAGCGCTGCGCGCCGGCCTTGGTGATGAAGTTCTGCTCGTTGCAGGTCAGGCCCGAAAGCCAGTACAGCACCGGGCAGGGACCATCGGCCACCTGCGGCGGGAAATACACGCCGACGGTCATGTCGCAGCCAAGCACTTCGGAGCGGTGGCGGTAGACGTCCTGCCAGCCGCCGGCGCAGGCGCGGTGTTCGATACGTTCCATGGCGTTCCTCCAATAGGGTTCGTTGACGGGATGACGGCGCGGCGGCGGCTCAGCGGCGCGCCGCGCCCTGCATGTCTGCGGAGTCGAGGACCTGGCGGCCACTCGCGTCCGGAACGGCGGCGACCAGCGCCGCCGCCACATCCTCCGCGGCGATGGCGCGGATGCGCGCCGGGATCAGCGGACGCAGCCAGCGGTCCAGTCCCTCGGCCAGGCGCTCGCCGCGGCGCGCGGGCTGGCCCAGACGATCGCGATCGCCCAGCAGCAGCGCCGGCCGCGCGATCACCAGCGCATCGAGCGGCAGGGCCGACAGGGCGTCTTCCAGCTCGCCCTTCACCCGGCTGTAGAACACCCGGGACGTGGCGTTCGCGCCCATCGCGCTGACCAGTCCGATCCGCTTCGCACCGGCGTCCAGTGCGGCCCGGGCCGCGGCGAGCTTGGCGTCGAAGTCGACCGCGCGGAAGGCGTCCCGGCTGCCCGCCACGCGGATGGTGGTGCCCAGCGCGAGGTAGGCCTCGTCCGCCCGCGGCAGCGCCGGCAGCTGCCCGAAGTCGACCTCGTGCAGCCGGAGCTTCGGCATGTCCAGCGCCAGCGGCCGGCGCACCAGCGCATGCACCTGCGCTACGCCGCGGTCGGCGCACAGGCGCGCGAGCAGCGCGCGCCCGACCAGCCCGCTCGCGCCGGCCACGAGCGCGACCCGTCCGCCACTGGCCCGTGCGCTGCCGCCTTCAGTGTCCATGCCTTCCCCGTCAGTAGTGGATGACGGTGCGGATCGACTTGCCTTCATGCATCAGGTCGAAGGCTTCGTTGATGCGCTCCAGCGGCAGCGTGTGGGTCACGAACGGCGCCAGCTGGATGTCGCCGCGCATCGCGTCCTCTACCATGCCCGGCAGCTGCGTGCGGCCCTTCACTCCGCCGAACGCGGTGCCCAGCCACTTGCGGCCGGTGACCAGCTGGAATGGCCGGGTGCTGATCTCCTGCCCCGCGCCGGCCACGCCGATGACCACGCTCTGGCCCCAACCGCGGTGCGCGCACTCCAGCGCCGCGCGCATCACGTTGACGTTGCCGATGCACTCGAAGCTGTGGTCCACGCCCCAGCCCGTCATCTCGACCACCACCTGCTGGATCGGCGTGTCGTGGTCCTTCGGGTTCACGCAGTCGGTGGCGCCCATCTGCGTCGCCAGTTCGAACTTCGACGGATTGGTGTCGATGGCGATGATGCGAGCGGCCTTGGCCTGCACGGCGCCCTGGATCACCGCCAGCCCGATCGCACCGAGGCCGAACACCGCGACCGTGTCGCCTTCCTGCACCTTGGCCGTGTTGTGCACCGCGCCGATGCCGGTGGTCACGCCGCAGCCGAGCAGGCAGGTGTGTTCCGGGTTCGCGTCCGGGTTCACCTTCGCCAGCGAGACCTCGGCCACCACCGTGTATTCGCTGAAGGTCGAGCAGCCCATGTAGTGGTAGACCGGCTGGCCGTTGTAGCTGAAGCGGGTGGTGCCGTCGGGCATCACGCCCTTGCCCTGGGTCGCGCGCACGGCCACACAGAGGTTGGTCTTGCCGCTCTTGCAGAACAGGCACTCGCGGCACTCGGCGGTGTACAGCGGGATCACATGGTCGCCCGACTTGACGCTGGTGACGCCCTCGCCCACTTCCATCACGATGCCCGCGCCTTCATGACCGAGCACCGCCGGGAACACGCCTTCCGGATCGTCGCCGGACAGGGTGAAGGCGTCGGTGTGGCAGAGCGCGGTGTGGGTGATCTTCACCAGCACCTCGCCCTTCTTCGGGCCCTCGAGGTCGAGTTCGACGATCTGCAGCGGCTTTCCGGCTTCGAAGGCGACGGCGGCACGGGTCTTCATGGTTTCAACTCCTGCAATGCAATGGCATGGGTGGCTGCCGCGGCGCGGCGGCGGCGCAACGGGTAGGCGAGGGTCATTTCAGATAGGAACGGATCAGGCCGGTCATCTCGGTGACGCGCGCCTGCCGGTCGGCCGGATCGGCGGCGGGCTGTCCGAACTGCTCGCGCAGGTGCGACTCCAGCACTTCGCTCATCAGGCCGTTGACCGCGCCGCGGATGGCCGCGATCTGCTGCAGCACAGGCGCACAGTCGACACCGGCTTCCAACGCGCGCTCAAGGCCTTCGCACTGGCCGCGGATGCGACGGATACGCGCCAGGACCTTGCGCTTTTCTTCTGGCGAATGCGGCATCCGGATGCGCCCACTGGATAGTGGGGGGCAGTATATCACCGCGCCGGTGAGCGGCGAGGTCGCAGAGGGGCCCACGCGCGTCGGGTGTTCGATGCCCGCCATGACGACCGCGCAGCGCACGAGCGCGCTAGACTCCGGCGCAATGCACATCTGGCGGCCCCTGATAGCGTTCCTGCTCGCGGCGCTGCCGTGCGGCATGGCGATGGCACATCCGCCGTCTCCGTCGTCGGTCCCGATGGCCCCGACCGAAGCCCATGTCCCGCTCGACCACCTCCCGGCACTGAAGGGCGGCTACTTCCCGATCACCTCCCAGGCCACCGGCCGCACGCACCACATCTACGTGCGCCTGCCCGAGGATTACGACGCCACCGGCGAGCGGACCTGGCCCGTCGTCTACCTGCTCGACGGCGACAGCCTGTTCCCGCTGCTCGCGACCACCCACCTGTTCCTCGGCTACGACGAGAAGCTCCCCGAAGCCATCATCGTCGGCATCGCCTACGGCAGCTTCGATCCCGCGACCAACAAGCGCGACGTCGATTTCACCGCGCGCGGCGAGGGCACGGCGCCCGGCCAGGGCGGCGCGGAGGCGTTCCACCGTTTCCTCGCCGAGCAGCTGCTGCCCGAGGTCGAAGGGCGCTATCGCACCGATCCCGCACGCCGGGTGCTCGTGGGCCAGTCGCGCGGCGGCTATTTCGTGCTCTGGTCGGCGTTGAAGGATCCGGACCTGTTCTGGGGACGCATCGCCAGCAATCCGTCGTTGGCACCGGCGCGCGAGCAGTTGTTCGCCGCGCCCGCGCCGCACCGGCGCGATGACCTGTCGGTGGTGGTGGCCAGCGGCGCCCGCGATACCGCGGAGCGGGTGCGCAACGCCGCGGAGTGGAGCGCCGCCTGGGCCGGTCGCGATGACGCGCCATGGCAGGTGGAACTGGTCGTGCTGCCCGAGGGCACCCACGCCGCCAGCATCGGCGAGGTCTACCGGCGCGCGATGCTGTGGCTGTTCCGCGACTCGATCACACCGGCACCGCGCTGACGGATCCTGCGTCCGGCCCCGGGACGGTGGCACCGACATAACAAGTGCCCGGGCACACTGGCGCCTGCGAGACCCTTCCTCGGGTCCTGCCGCGCCGCCTGGCCTACGGGCGGTGCCCACCCACATCCCGGAGCAGCCCATGAAGACCTACAACGTCGGCTACCTGATCGGCAGCCTCGCCAAGGAATCGATCAACCGCAAGCTCGCCCAGGCGCTGTTCAAGCTGGCGCCGTCACAGCTGAGCTTCAAGGAAATCCCCTTCGGCGACCTGCCGCTCTACAGCTATGACTACGACGCCGATTACCCGGCATCGGGCAGCAACTTCAAGAAGGCCATCGAAGCGTCCGATGCGATCCTGATCGTGACGCCGGAGTACAACCGCTCCATCCCGGGCGCGCTGAAGAACGCCATCGACTGGGCCAGCCGTCCCTGGGGGACGAACTCCTTCGCGAACATTCCCTCTGGCGTGATCGGCACCTCGCCGGGCGCCATCGGCACCGCGGTAGGCCAGCAACACCTGCGCAGCATCCTCGGCTTCCTCAACTCGCCGCAGATGAACGCACCCGAGGCCTACATCCAGTTCAAGGACGGGATGCTCAACGACGCCGGCGAAATCGCGGATGCCTCGACCGCGGAGTTCCTGCGTACGTACATGAAGGAATTCCACGAGTTCATCGCGCGCGTGCTGACGGTGCTGCCGCGCGGCGCCTGAGCGAGCGGCAGCACGCCCTGGTGCAGCCGCATCGCACGTGCCGCATGCGGCGCGACACCATCAGCCGTGGGCGTCGACCGCATCCATGACCCGCGCCGAAAACACCAGCGCCGCGCCGGCATTGAGGGTGACCGCCACGCCCAGGGCTTCGGCGATTTCCTCGCGGGTGGCGCCGTGCTTGAGCGCGGCGTCAACGTGCACGGTGATGCAGCCGTCGCAGCGCGTGGTGACCGCGACTGCCAGCGCGATCAGCTCGCGCGTCTTCGCATCCAGGTGATTGGTCTTCGCCCCGGCGCCATCCAGCGTGGCGTAGCCGCGCACGGTGTCGGGCGAGAGCGCTCCGAATTCGGAGATGCGCTTCATCAGGTCACGGCGATAGTCGTTCCATTCGAGCATGGCGCTGTCCTCCCCGGGCTTCCCCGGCAACGTCGCCCGCCGCGGGACGGCAGGCCCGGCCCCTGTGTCCTCCTCGCACGGCCCGCTGTCAATGCCCGGGGCCTTGCCCACGGCGCGGGGCTAACCCTGCGGCGGCACCAGCGCGTCATCGTGCGCCTTGGCCCGCTGGTACGCCTCGCGGCCACGCAGCCGCTCGGCCCAGGCGGTGAACGCGGGGCGATCGGGGATCGACTTGAAGGCCAAGCCGAAATCCACCTGGCTACCGACGTACACGTCGGCGGCGCTGAAGCGATCGCCGAGCAGCCAGGGCGAAGCCGATCCCGCCGCCTGCTCCAACACGGCCATCACTTGGCCGTAGCTGCCGTAGCCGACGAACGCGGACTTCTCCGGCGGCGGCTCCAGGCCCAGCGCCTTGGCGGTCACGGCGGCCTCCACCGGTCCGGCGGCAAAGAACATCCAGCGCAGGTAAGGGCCACGCAGCGGATCGTCCAGTGCGGGCGCGAGGCCGGCCTGCGGGAAGGCATCGGCCAGGTAGGCGCAGATCGCCGCGGCCTCGGTCACCAATACGCCGCGGTGCTGCAGCGCCGGCACCTTGCCCATCGGGTTGATGGCCAGGTACTCGGGCGATTTCATGCCGGTGCCGTAGTCCTGCACGACGGCGCGGTAGTCGACGCCGAGCTCTTCCAGCATCCAGCGCACGATCCGACCGCGCGACATGGGATTGGTATGGAGGACGATGGCTTCGCTTGGCTGGGACATGGCTGCGGCTCCGGGGTGGGCCGAGCCAGTCTAACGCTGCGACGGGCGGCCGACGGGCACGCCGGCGTGCTGTTCGCCCGCCTGTCTAGCCCGTGTTCTGGATGCCCGCGGCAATGCCGTTCACGGTTGCGAACAGCGCCCGCAGCAGCTCCTCGTCCTCGCTGCCACCCTCGCGCCAGCGGCGCAGAAGCTCCACCTGCAGCAGGCTGATCGGGTCGACGTAGGGATTGCGCAGGCGGATCGACAGGCGCAGGCGGTAGTCGTGGGCCAGCAGTTCGTCTTCGCCCTTGATCGCGAGGATGGCATCGCGGGTGCGGACGAACTCCGCGGCGATGCCGGGGAAGAAGGCGTCGTGCGCGTCGCCGGCCAGGCGTGAGTAGCGCTCGAAGATGTCGAGGTCGGACTTGGCCAGCAGCATCTCGACGTCGTCGAGCATAGCGGCGAAGAACGGCCAGTCGCGCGCCATCTCGGCCATGGCGTCAAGCCCGTGCGCGGCGATGCCGGCCTCCAGCGCATGGCCCACGCCGTACCAGCCGGTCAGGCCCGAGCGGTTCTGCGACCAGGCGAACACCCATGGGATGGCGCGCAGGTTGGTGATCCCGCCATCGCGGCGACGCGAGGGGCGCGAACCGATCTGCAGCCGTTCGATCACGTCGACCGGCGTCGCGATGCGGAAGTAGGCATTGAAGCCGGGATCCTCGTGCACCAGGGCGCGATAGCAGGCGCGCGAGTCGGCGGACAGACCGTCGGCGATGGCGCGCCATCCCTGCACGCGTGGCTCCGGCGGTCGCGGCCGCAGGCTCGCGCGCAGCACCGCGCCGGTCATCTGCTCGAGGTTGCGCAGTGCGAGCGCGCGGATGCCGTACTTGCGATGGATCACCTCGCCCTGCTCGGTCACGCGCAGGCGGCCGTCGACGGTGCCGCGCGGCGCGGCGATGATCGCGCGTTCGGTCTTGCCGCCGCCGCGGCTGACCGAGCCGCCGCGGCCATGGAAGAACACCAGGCGCACGCCGGCCTCGCGCGCCAGCCGCATCAGATCGACCTGCGCACGCTGCAGCGCCCAGCGTGAGGCAGCCAGGCCGCTGTCCTTCGCGCTGTCGGAATAGCCGAGCATGACGATCTGGCGATCGCCGCGGGAACGCACGTGGCGGCGGTACACCGGATCATCGAACAGTGCGCGCATCACGCCCGCCGCGGCGTCGAGGTCGTCGACGGTTTCGAACAGGGGGGCGACGTCGAGCGGCACCTGCCCGGTGCCGCCGGATGCGCCCGCGTCTTCGCGCGTGGCCGCGCCGTCGTGCTCGATGCAGCCGGCGATGCGCGCCAGCGCCAGCACCGCCAGCGCATCCGCCGCGCTGCGGCTCATGCTGACGATATAGGGGCCGAAGGCATCGGCGCCGTAGCGCGCGCGCGCGGACTTCACGGTGCGGAAGACATCAAGCGCCGGCACGGCGGCTTCGGCATCCGGCAGCGGCGGCGTCGGCGCATCGATCAGTGCGTGCAGCTGCGCGAGCCGTGCGTCCAGCGGCTGCGCGGCCCAGTCGTCGTCGCCCTGCAATGCCGCCAACGCGGCGTCGTGCGCCGCCGAATCCTGTCGCAGGTCGAGCGCGGCAAGATGGAAGCCGAAGCTGCGCACGCGCCGCAGCAGGCGTCGCAGCGCGAAGCGTCCGGCGTGCTCGCCGCGGTTGCGCGCGAGGCTGGCATCGAGCAGCTCCAGGTCGCCGCGGAAGTCGTCGACGCGGGCATACGCGGCGCCCGCCGGCCCATCCACTTCCGGGCCGTCGTGATCGGCGCCGTTCGTGGCATGTCCATTCCCGACTTCTCGAACGCCCCCAGCCGCCGTGGCCGCAAGCCGCGCCGACATCAGCTCCATCAGCTGTCGATAGGGCATGTCCGCCTGGCGCGCGCGGAGCTTCGCTGCCGCCATGGGCATCAAGGACTTGTATTGGGCCAGGCGTGCTTCCACCGCCTCGTCCACGCCGGCGCGATCGCGGGTCTGGGTCAGCACCTGGCCCAGCGCCTTCAGTTCGTCGCGATACTGGCCCAGCACCTGCGCACGCTGCGCCGCCAGCGCGGCCTCGATGGTCTCGGCGCCGACGTTGGGATTGCCGTCCATGTCGCCGCCCACCCAGGTGCCGAAGCGCAGCACGTTGGGCAGCTCGATGCGCCGTCCCCAGGCCGCCTCCACGGCGTCGGCGAAGACTTCGTAGAACGCCGGCAGCACGCGGAACAGCACGCCCAGGTAGTGCCCGATGTGGTCGACCTCGTCGGTCACGGTGGGCTTGAGCGGCGGCGCTTCCGAGGTCTGCCACGTGGTCGCCAGCGCCTGGCGGATGCGCGACTCGTCGCTGAGGCGTTCGTCGGGCGTCCGCGTGCGGTCGATGTCGGCGACCAGGCGCTCGACGATCACGCGCTCCTTGGCCAGCAGCGCGCGGCGCACGGCTTCGGTGGGATGCGCGGTGAACACCGGCTCCACCCACAGGCCGGGCAGCAGCGACTCGAGTTCATCCAGGGTCACGCCATCGGCATGCAGCGCGCCGAGCACCGCTTCCAGTCCGCCGGGCTGCGGGCCTTCATCGCTGCGCTGGTGGTCGCGCCGGCGGCGGATGCGATGCACGCGCTCGGCCAGGTTGATCGCGCCGAACCACGCCGAGAACGCACGCACCAGCGCGTCGGCATTGGCGGGCGACACCTGCGCCAGCTCGCCGGCCAGTGCGTCGACCGGCGCGCCGTTCTCGCGCCGCGCGATCGCCGCGCGTCGCACGGCCTCGACCTGGTCCAGCAGCGCCGGCGACACCTGTTCGGCGAGCATGTCGCCCACCATCGCGCCCAGTCGGCGCACGTCATCGCGCAACAGCGCGTCGGATTCAACGAAGTCGAGCTGGTCGCGGAGCGGATTGGCCATGGCCCTACGCTAACGCACCAGGCATTGCATCCGTGCGATATGCTCCGCGCCGGGGACACAGGTGATGGGGGAAGCCCGATGAAACCGCAATGGATCGGCCTGATCGCCGGCATGCTCATTCCGCTGGCCGGCCTGGCCGCGGAGGATCCGGTCGAAGCCATCGTGGCCGCAGACGCGGCGAACCCGGTCGAGGCCGTCGCCGGCGCCATCTGCGAGCGCGAGTACCAGGCGCTGCCATACGGCACCATCCTGGACCTGCTTGATCCCGAGGCGCCGGCCGAACGCCGGGCCAGCGCGCTCGAGACCTACGAGCGACTGGCGACCATCAAGGAATGCCCCGAATTCGCATACACGCTGGGCCAGCTGTACCGCCACGGCCACGACCTGCCCGGCAATCCGCTGGCGCAGGACGTGCCCCGCGCGCGGGAGCTGATCCGGCCGATGGCCGAGGAGGCCGGCTACATCGGTGCCTTCGCGGACCTGGCGGAAATGGAGATGCGCCACGCGAACGCGCGCGAAGCCATGCTCTGGACGCAGGTCTACCTCTACTTGGTGCAGGAGGTGATGCTCGAAGGCGCCGACGCCGCCGAGCGCCACTACCAGCGTTCGGCCTACAACGGCAACCTGCTGACCCGCGTCGAACTCATCTGGAACTGGTCCAAGCCGTCGCTTCCGCGCAAGCTGAAGCGCGAGGACTTCCACGCCTACCTGGCCACGCAGCCGCACCTCCTCCAGCGCGTGCGCGCCAACGGGAAGGGTTCAACGCACCGGCGCGCCTCCGCCCAGAACATCGGGGTCACGACGACGAACGATCCCGGGAAATGCTACGTCCGCGACCTCGACCGCCTCGGAGCGGCCTCGGCGGCGTGGATCGTCGAGGTGCTGCCCACGGGCGAGACGGGCCGCATCGTGCTCGAGAACTTCGTGCCCAACGCCAGCATCGCGCACGAAATCAGGAAATGCCTGCAGCAGTACGCGTTCGCCCCCCACGGCGGCACCGTGCCGGTCACCTTCCGCTTTTCGTCCGTCATGGGTTCCCGCGAAGGCGCATCCATCAACCGCCGCCGCCGCTGACGCGGTCAGTACGCGAACTCGCGGAACACGCGGTCGATGTCGCCGCCCCACTCGCCGTGGTACAGCGCGAGCTTGCGTTCGGCCGGGGTTTCGTTGGCCTGGGCGAATTCGATCAGCGGATCGAGGAAGAAGCGCTCGTCCTGGCCCTGGTCGTTGCGACGGTCGCGGCGCGCGAGGCCCGCGGCTGAAATCTCCAGCGCGCGCAGCGCCAGGTCGCGCACGGTGCCGCCGCGGAAGGGCAGCTTCAGCGCCTGCTTCGGCACGCCGTCGCGCAGGGCGTGGCGCTCTTCCAGGCTGAAATCCTTCACCAGGTCCCAAGCGGCATCCAGCGCCGCGTCGTCATAGAGCAGGCCGACCCAGAACGCGGGCAGTGCGCAGATGCGGTTCCACGGGCCGCTGTCGGCGCCGCGCATTTCCAGGAAGCGCTTCAGGCGCACTTCGGGGAACGAGGTCGTCATGTGGTCGGTCCAGTCGCGCATGGTGGGCAGCTGGCCGGGCAGCACCGGCAGCCGGCCCTGCATGAAATCGCGGAAGGACTGCCCGCTGGCGTCGTGGTACACGCCGTCGCGGTAGCTGAAGTACATCGGCACGTCGAGCAGGTAGTCGACGTAGCGCTCGAAGCCGAAGCCGTCCTCGAACACGAAGTCGAGCATGCCGGTGCGGTCGGGATCGGTGTCGGTCCAGATGTGCGAGCGGTAGCTGAGGTAGCCGTTGGGCTTGCCCTCGGTGAAGGGCGAGTCCGCGAACAGCGCGGTCGCGACCGGCTGCAGCGCCAGCGACACGCGGAACATCTTCGCCATCTGCGCTTCGCTGGAAAAATCGAGGTTGACCTGCACCGTGCAGGTGCGCGTCATCATGTCCAGGCCCAGGTTGCCGACCTTGGGCATGTAGGCGCGCATGATCCTGTAGCGGTCCTTGGGCATCCACGACATGTCAGCGCGGGTCCACTTCGGCTGGAAGCCCATGCCCAGGAAGCCCAGGCGCAGCTCGTCGGCCACCGCCTTGACCTCGAACAGGTGGCTGCCCACTTCGCGGCAGGTGTCGTGGATGGTTTCCAGCGGCGCGCCGGACAGTTCCAGCTGCCCCGCGGGCTCGAGCGTGACCGAGGCGCCATCCTTCAGCAGCGCGACCACTTGGCCGTGCTCCTCCACGCGCTCCCAGCCGTAGCGGGTCAGGCCGTCGAGCAGCACGCCGATGCCGCGATCACCTTCATACGACGGCGGGCGCAGGTCGTCCAGGCGGAAGCCGAACTTCTCGTGCTCGGTGCCGATCCGCCAGTCGGCCGGCGGCTTGCAGCCATCGGCGAGGTAGGCGACGAGTTCGTCGCGCGAACGGATCGGAGCGTCGGGGGAGGTGCTGGGGTTGGACACGGGGCGGACTCGTCGACGCAGGTTGCAAGGCCGCCGGTCACGGTCCGGCGCGGAAGCCGCCACTATATCCCGTGACACCCGCGCAGCCGGCCACGCCACCGGATTGCAGCGTCGCCGTCATCGGCGCAATCGGTGTCGGCGGCTCGCGGGAAACGTGCGATGCGCAGGGGCCCATGGCCCACGCTCAGTTGGCCGGGATCTCCAGCCAGCTGCAGATCACCGCGCGCGCCTCTTCCACGCCGAGCTTGGACTCGCCCGAGAAGGCCTGCACGCTCACCGTGTCGCCATAGGACTGGGCCAGGTCGCGCCGCACCGCCTGCACCGCATTGCCCACCGCGCTGCGCGACAGCTTGTCGGCCTTGGTGAGCAGGGCGTGCGCCGGCAGGCCGCGCTCCACCGTGTAATTGAGCATGTGGCGGTCGTAATCCTTCAGCGGATGGCGGATGTCCATCACCACCACCAGCCCGCGCAGCGCGAGACGGGTGCGGAAGTAGGTGTCGAGGAAGGCCTGCCAGTGCTCGCGGAGGTCGTGCGGGACCTTCGCGTAGCCGTAGCCGGGCAGGTCGACCAGGAAGCGGTCGGGATGCTGCGGCATCTCGAAATAGACCAGCTGCTGGGTCCGTCCGGGGGTTTTCGACACCCGCGCCAGCGCATTCTGCTGGCACAGGGCATTGAGCGCGCTGGATTTTCCGGCGTTGGAGCGGCCCGCAAGGGCCACCTCGAAACCGCCATCGGGAGGCAGCTGGCGGGGAAGATGCGCCGCCAGCATGTACTGGGCGCGAGCAAGGGGATTGGCCATGGCGTACAGGATCGCACGGAACGCGCGCGGGGCCGGTTTGACCGTGCCGAGCCGGCGACCGGATAATGCGAGACCTTGCGACCGTGCCCACAGGGCGCGGTGCCCAGATCCTCGGAGTCCAGCCAGATGCGTCACGCCCGCAGCTACCTCCTCGCCGGTTTCGCCGCCCTGGCGGTCGGAGCCGTCGCCTTCGCCCAGACCACGGTCGCCCCGCTGGAGGAGGCCGAGCCGGTCGAGACCCTGCCGCTGGAGGCGGTCGACGCGCTGGCGCAGCTCGCCACCACGGTGCCGGGCAACGCCCAGAACGGCGCCACCCTGGCCGCCGTCTGCGCGGCCTGCCACGGCGTGGACGGCAACAGCACGATCCCCGAGATCTATCCCGACATCGCCGGCCAGAGCGAGAAGTACATGGCCCGCCAGCTGGCGCTGTTCAAGAGCGGCGAGCGCGCGAACGCGATCATGCAGCCCTTCGCCTCGATGCTGTCGCCGCAGGACATGCGCGACGTCGGCGCGCACTACGCCGCGCAGTCGGCCGGGGCGGGCATCGCCGACGACACCGTGGTCGCGGAAGGTGACTACGAGGGCCTGAAGTTCTACGAGATCGGCCAGCAGCTGTTCCGCCGCGGTGATTTCGAGCGCGGCATCCCCGCCTGCATGGCCTGCCATGGCCCGTCGGGCGCCGGCAACCCCGGCCCGGCCTACCCGCACGTCGGCGGCCAGGAGTCCTGGTACACCGCGCGCCGGCTCGAGGAATACCGCGCCGGCACCAGCACCGAACGCGACACCGGCATGTTCGAGATCATGGCCGCGATCGCCGCCGAGCTGACCGACGAAGAGATCGGCGCCCTGTCGAGCTACATGCAGGGCCTGCACACGCGTCCCGACGCCGCCACACTGGCCGCGATAGCGAAGCTGCCGGCCACGCCTGCACCTGCACCTGCGCCTGAAGCCGCCGTCGACGCGACCGCGCCGGCAGCCGAAGGCGCCGAGGGTGGCGAGCCCGCCGCCCGCGATTCCACCGAGCCCGCCGCGAACGCCGAGCCGGCCGAAGCGGACGCGGACGCAGGAAACGAGCTCCAGACTCCATGACGGCTGCCCGACCCCCGCGGGTCGACGGCATTCACAATGCGTGAATCGCAGCGCCGGCCAGATCCCTGTGCCGGCGCTTTTTTGTTCGAGGACCGAAACCGATGACCCAGCGCCTGCCCGCCGCCCTGCTCGCCCTCGCGTTCGCAGCGTGCGCGCTGCTTGCCACGGGACTGGCCAGCGCCGATGACGGCCTGGTGGAAGGACGCGACTTCGTCACCATCGCCGGCGGCCAGCCGCTGTCCGCCGAGCCAGGCAAGGTCGAAGTGGTCGAGGTGTTCGCGTACTGGTGCCACGTCTGCAACGACTTCCAGCCACAGCTTTCGGCCTGGGAGCGCAAGCTGCCCGCCGACGTCGCCTTCCGCTACCTGCCCGCCGCGTTCACGCACGCCGACCCCTATGCCCGCGCATACTTCGCCGCGGAGTCGCTGAGCGCGCTGGCACGCACGCATGAACCCACCTATCGCGCCATCCACACGGAGCAGTCGCTGCCGTCGCGCGGCGCCTCGGCGGGCGAAGTCGCCACGCTCTATGCGGGCTTCGGCCTCGAGCCTGCCGCGGTCGCCCGGGCGATGCGTTCGCCCGAAGTCGACGCGCACATGGAGTCCGCGCGCGCGTTCATCGTGGCTGCCGGCATTCAGGGCACACCGTCGATCATCGTCAACGGCCGCTACCGCGTGATCGGCCGCAGCCTTGGCGACATGCTCCGCATCACCGACCTGCTGGTCGCGCGCGAACGCGCCACCCAGGCCACTCCCCACGCTTCCGCACCTCACGAGTCCAAGCCATGACCAAACGCCTGCTGTTCGTTCCCCTGATGCTGAGCCTGCTGCTCGTCGCCTGTGGCGGCGACTCGACGCCTGCAGACGCCGCGGCCCCCGCCCCGCAGACCGAAGCCACTGCGCCGCCTGCCGACGCCGCGATCGCCGACGAGCCCGCGGCCGACGGCACCGCAACCGACGCCGCGCAGCCCGCCGACGCCGCGGCCGAAGGCGAGCCCGCAGCGGCCGCCCAGGATCCCGCGGCCGAAGCCGCCGTGGCCGCGGCCAGCCAGGCCGCCCAGCAGGGTCCGGCCCTGGTCCCGGGCACCGACTACGTCGAGATCCCCGGCGGCCAGCCCTTCGCTCCGCTGGAGGGCAAGGTGGAAGTGGTGGAAGTGTTCGCCTACTCCTGCGGCCACTGCGCGGCGTTCGATCCGCTGGTGGCGGCCTGGAAGCGCCGCCTGCCCGCCGACGTGCGCTTCACCATGCTGCCGGCCGTGTTCTACGAGCAGGACAACTTCCCGAAGGCCTTCTTCGCCGCCGAGTCCGTGGGCGTGCTCGACCGCGTGCACACGCCGCTGTTCAACGCCATGCACATCGAGCGCAGCCTGCGCCCGAACGCCAGCGCCGACGACATCATCGCCTTCATGGGCAAGCACGGCGCCGACGCCGGCCAGCTGCGCGGCACCATCGACAGCTTCGCGGTGAACGCCAAGATCGCGCGCACCAAGCAGTTCATCGTGCGCAGCGGCATCGACGCCACCCCCACCGTGGTGGTGAACGGCAAATACAAGGTGCGCGGCCGCAGCCTGGACGACATCCTGCGCATCACCGACCAGCTCGTCGCGCGCGAGCGCGCAGCCGCCCAGGCCGGTGGCTCGAACTGACGACAGCACCGCGGCGCAGGCGAACATGCCTGCGCCCGACCCTGCGCCGGCTGTCGACACCGACACCGCGACGCAGCGGCTGAAGCTGCTCAGCGCCAACATCCAGGCCGGCTCCAGCACCCGCCGCTACAGCGACTACGCGACCCGCAGCTGGTCGCACGTGCTGCCCGCCGGCAACAAGCGCGGCATGCTCGACGCCATCGCCAAGCTGGCCGGCCGCCACGACATCGTCGGCCTGCAGGAGGCCGACCCCGGCAGCTGGCGCTCCGGCTTCACCAACCAGACCCACTACCTGGCCGAGCGCGGCGGCTTCGATTACTGGACCCACCAGCCCAACCGCCGCGTGGGCCAGTTCGCCTCCAGCGCCAACGGCCTGCTGAGCAAGTTCGAACCGCTCGACATCGCCGTGCACGCACTGCCCGGCCGCATCTCGGGCCGCGGCGTGCTGGTCGCGCGCTTCGGCACGGGCGACGAAGGCCTGACCATCGCCGTGGCCCACCTCTCGCTGGGCGCGCAGTCGCGCGCCTCGCAGCTGTCCTTCATCGGCGAACTGCTGTCCGACACCCCACACGCCGTGTTGATGGGTGATTTCAACTGCACCGTCGACCGGCCCGAAATGCAGGCCCTGTTCCGGCAGACGCGCCTGGAACCACCGTCGTGCATGGTGCACACCTTCCCCAGCTGGAAGCCGCAGAAGGCGATCGACCACATCCTGGTCAGTGACACGCTGGGATGCCGCGACATGCAGGCCTTCCCGGCGGCGTTCTCGGATCACCTGGCGCTGTCGGTGGACCTGGAAGTACCGGACGTGGCGCTCAAGCGCTGATCGGCCACTGACCCACGGCGAGGCCGTGGGCTACCCTACCGGCCCCGCCCAATGGAGCCGTTCCCGATGCCTGCACGCCGCCTTCGCCATGCCGCCCTCTTCCTGACCGTGGCCCTGGCCACCGGCTGCAGCCAGCCGCTGCCCTATACCGGCGGTGATGTGGCCGAACTGCAGCGCGTCGACGTGCAGGTGGGCGAAGGTCGGCAGGCGGCCGCCGGCGACGAAGTCAGCGTGCACTACACCGGCTGGCTCTACGACGAGGCCGCTGCCGACAAGCGCGGCATCAAGTTCGACAGCTCGCTCGACCGCGGCCAGCCGTTCGTTTTCATGCTGGGCGCGGGCCGCGTGATCCGCGGCTGGGACGAGGGCGTGGCCGGCATGCGCGTGGGTGGCAAGCGCGAACTGCTGATTCCGGCGGATCTTGGCTACGGCGCGAAGGGCGCGGGCAAGGTGATTCCGCCGGGGGCTTCGCTGGTGTTCGAGGTGGAGCTGCTGGATGTGCGGGAGTAGGACGAAGGCTTCATGCAGCTGATGTGCGGCAGGCGTGGAGCCGGTGCATACCGGCGAAAACAGGGCGGTACTCGTTACCGCCTCATTTTTGCGCTCTAATCGGGGCTATACCGCCTCAAAAGTGAGGCTTACTTAGCGTTAGGCGGCCATGTCGAGAATCGCGCTGATCTTCCTCTTACTGCTTCTGTCGGTTGTGGTCGCTGCGACTCAGCAAGCGCCCGCTTCAAGCAGCTCAAGCAAGCCCTGGGCTAGTCATTGCCACCTCGGCGGCATGTCGTTTTCGTATCCAGAAGACCGTACTTTCCGTGCAGAACTTGCTCAACGTTGCAACGCAATGGATGCATGTCTCCTCTCGTGCATGCGCAGCGGATGCGCCGAGGGAGTCGGGGGCGGTTGCTTTCATATGTGTTCCTCTGGCGCCGACAGCGATAGTGACCTGCTGGAGAGAGCGCAGAAGTACAAGGATCGGACGGCCTACCTCTGTCAGCGGCCGCCTAACAATTCGTTCAAGCCGAAACCGCTTCGTTCCACCAACAACACGGCAGGTTAAGCTTGCCATGTTGTTGGCTCCACTACGCGGTTCGGCTTAACTCAGGCGTTAGGCGGCTATGGCTCCTCCCGATCCAAACTTGCAAGGCAAGTCCTTCCTCTGGGCCTTCGTTCTGTGCCTTGCCTTATTCTCTGCCACCGCCTTCTGGGGCGCGGCGGTTGGGCTCAGCCCGACGTGGGCGGCCGTGTTGCTTGCCGTAGCCGGCTTCATTCCATTTCTCGTGCAAGCTACTACCGGTTACGCTCTCGATGGGATGTGGGTAGCGAGGTTCAGCCGCACAGAGCATCCAACAAAGTTCTGGGTACTGTTGCTGCTTTCCTTGGTTCTAGGTGGGTGGTTCTCGTATGCCGCGTACAGCATGTACGTCGCTGCAGTGCGGGGCGCCGCCTAACAATTCGTTCAAGCCGAAACCGCTTCGTTGCACCAAAGGCGTGGCAGGAAAAGCTTGCCATGCCTTTGGCTCCACTACGCGGTTCGGCTTAACTCAGGCGTTAGGCACCACAGGGGAGAACTCCGTGAGCGAGACTGAAGAAGCAGATAGCTACCGATCTGAAATTGCGTTACGTAGTCGCCGTCGAGTCTTAGATGGACGTGAGCGCAAGCTTTCCATGGCTGTGTTTGGACTCATGGCCTACTCTGCGTTTGCCAATTTCCTAGGCGGGGTAATGGCTTTAGCCAGCTCTCCAGTGGATGCTGGACTTGGTTTCGTACTTGGCATTCTGTATTCGCTGGGTGTCTATCGTGTTTGGAGCAAAGACGATACGCGCTGGTGGCCCGTCGCAGTTCCCGCGGGTATCTCCATTGCCATTCTTCTACTTGCCTGGGCCGGCGGGTTGCCACGTCCCATCCCGATTGCACTTAATGTTGCGCTACTAGTTTTAGTACCACTGCGCAGGCGCGCCGTTGCAGCTGTGGAGGCGGTGCCTAACAATTCATTCAAGCCGAACCCGCTTCGCGGGTCGGCTTAATTCAGGCGTTAGGCCTCTCTGACCATCTATGTTCACTATTGACCTCAAAGATCCAACCCAACTCACGCGTGAGAACGTCGCCACACTCATCGGATCAGTGCTGGACACACAGCACTGGCAGCTACGCGTTACGAAAGACGGAATCGCCTACTTGTCTCCCGTGGTCGGTGGCAACGACATTTCAGACCTCGCATTTCGGCTAGAGACTTGGTGTGCTGGCAACAACTACGTCGGGTTTCAAGCTGCGCACGACGCACACTGGGTCGAACAAGTGTTCAAGGATTTGTCGGAGAACTGGCCTAAAGCCAAGAGCAGCCTCATTGACTGAGAGAGAGGCCTAACAATTCATTCAAGCCGAACCCGCTTCGCGGGTCGGCTTAATTCAAGCGTTAGGCCCCGGAGGAAAGAATGCGGCTTCTTGCTACTGCCATTTTGCTTCTCGTCGCTAATGCACCAGCGCAGGCGTTGGAGATCTCCAATTTCAGGTCTGGTCTCGCTTGCACCAACACCTCAACGCGTGACAATACGGCGGGATGGATCTGCCATGTAACAGAAGACGTTCTGGTGACTGACCAAGGCCAATGTCGCTATAACGGAAAAGATGAACTATGCACTTGGGTAGGCTTCGAGTTTGACTACCGCGGCGCCCAGGCAGGCGATCAACTGGATTGCAACATTGAGCAGTCCCGGCCCACTGCATTCGGCAATCCCAAGGAAGAGCTTGATCCCGGAGCGACATCGCAAGAGTTCATCTTGCCGCTGGAAAAATCGGAAGGCCACTTCTACAACCCTCAATACTTCACTTTTACGGCGCGCCCTCCGGAAGCAACAGTGTTGATAAATACTGGCCGCTGCAGCTTCGAGGGCAAGGGCGTGTTCGAGTACACATACCGTCTCCACTTCCCTACGCTCCCAAAGCGTGGGGCGGGGCCTAACAATTCGTTCAAGCCGAACTTGCTTCGCTCCACCAACAACATGGCAGATTAAGCTTGCCATGTTGTCGGCTCCGCTACGCAAGTCGGCTTAACTCAGGCGTTAGCTGTCATGAAAAGCATCCTCCCCAGTCTTGCAGCTCTTCTCCTAGTGTCGGGGTGCCACACTGTTTCGTCCTCCCGGGCGGTTGAATTGCATGTGGCGGTTGACGGAGTCCACGGCACCTCCGGGCGGATCCGCTGTCTCCATGAGCTTCCGACCCTGCTTGGACATACGGAGAAGACGCAGACCATTGTGGTCTCGGCATCCACTACCACTGACACCACGGAGGCCATAAAGGTCGTAGCTCACCTGCACGCTCTCGGATACACCGCCGTCGAGCTCACGTCTGCTGCGGATGCGGATGGCTGGACTTTGTACCCCCCCGCGCAATCTGGCACCGAGCTACTTGCGTGTGGGACCTAGCCATCGCAGCATGGCAGCTAACAATTCGTTCAAGCCGAACCCGCTTCGCTACACCAATAACACGGCAGGAAAAGCTTGCCATGTTATTGGCTCCGCTACGCGGGTCGGCTTAACTCTGGCGTTAGCTTGCAACGGCAGATTCGAGCGCAATCACGGCAACGATGGGTCAACTGATAGCAGCATTGGGCGGCTATGCAGTTGTGCTAGCCGGCCTGTTCGCCATCATTGGGAAGATATGGGTGTCGCGCATCATCGAGCGGGAGAGAAGTTCGCTTCAACGCCAACTGGATGAGACTAATAGACGGCTCCAGTCTGAGCTGGATCGCGATCTACATATCGGCAAGTCTCAATTCGACATGGAGCTCGGCAACTACAAATCCATTTGGGCTTGCCTTGTGGATCTGCGCGCCGCAACTCTCGCAATTCGGCCGGTGATGGACTTCCACGATCCACACGAAAGCAAAGAAGACCGTCAAAAGCGCAGAATGTCCAAAGCGCGCGATGCGTTCGGCTTCGTCCAAGAGCAAGTCGAGAAGAACAAGCCATTCTATGCGCCGGATGTTTATGAAAAGGCGCGCGAGGTCATCAAGATCTGCCACAGAGAGGCCGTCTATTCAGACTACACGGAAAGGCCGCAGCACGAGTACTGGGATGAAGCAATGAAGAATCAAGAGCTTATCCTCGCCGCGATTGAAGATGCTTGCGTTGCCATCCGTAACAGGATCTGGGAGGCTTGCGTTGCAAGCTAACAAGTCATTCAAGCCGACGCCGCTTCGCGGTGCGGCTTAATTCCGGCGTTAGGGCTCATGTCAAAGACTCTGGCACTTCTATTTCTCACAATGCTCGCGATTGGATGCCACAAGGCAAGCCCATCCACATCCGCTGAGATCGTTGCTTCTGAGCTAACCCACGCCTCCGGGCGTTCCGCCAAAATGTGCGGCTTGATCCGGCTTGGCGAAGATCAGTCTTCCGCGATCTTGTGTGCTCAAACCGCTGCAAAATCGATTCAACCATTTTGGGTAGCTGTTGAGCACCCCGGCATTGACTCGTCAATCTGGGACGGCGCACTACTCAGCACCGCCGGGCTGCACCAGGTATTCCACTACGACTCGAATCCTTATGGCCGTAAAGAGCTCCTACCCAAGCTCACTCGCGAGTCGTGCCATAAGCTCATTTTCACTGGTAATCGCGACAAGCCCTTTGCTTGCGGATTCCGTGATGAGCCCTAATAGTTGTTAGGCCTCAACTGCATGTCCGCTAAAGCCACTATCCCCGTCAATCTGCCTGTTCTGGGCGGTGGCATCGCGCTCATGCTGATTGGCTATAGTCTTTATCGCTTCTTCAGTCCCTCTCCCCATGGATACCTCGAAACCCTATTTGCCATGCCAGTCTTCTGTTTTGGGCTGGCCTTCGTTGGCATCTCATTTCTCACAGAACGGGCAGGTCGCTATAGACCAGCTAGGCTTGCTATCGGCTGGTCTTTGGTGCTCCTAGCAGCCTCGCCAATACTGCTGTTCGTATGGTTCTTCATCCTGTAGGGCTGGGCCCTAACAATGCGTTCAAGCCGAAATTGCATCGCTACGCCGTCAACATGGCAGAAAGAGCTTGCCATGTTGCCAGCTACGCGCTGCAATTCGGCTTAACTTAAGCGTTAGGCCTCAGGAGAAGGATCATGGCGCAGCGGCCAATTCTAGAAGCCATCTTGATCGGCGGCCTCATCGGTGGCGCCCTTGATCTTCTCTTCGCAGTCTCGTTCGCCGGCTACAACGGTGTCGCGCCGAGCCGCATCTTCCAAACCATCGCCAGCGGCCTCTTAGGTGACGCTGCCTTTTCAGGTGGGGGTGGCGTTGCCGCCATAGGTGTCGGTTGCCATTTCGCGTTGTCAGTCCTTTGGGCGGTTGTGTTCGCAATCGCTGCTTGGAAACTTCCGGTCCTGGCACGTCGGCCCTTTGTGGCTGGTCTGGCCTTCGGGCTGATTGTCTTTCTGGGCATGCGGCTGCTCGTGTTGCCGCTGTCGGCCTATCCCCACCCAGTCACTTTCAAGCCGCTGGCCACGGTCTTGGACCTGCTGTCACATATGCTCTTGTTCGGCGTCCCCATTGCCATGATCGTCAGCCGTGCAATCAGGGCCCGCAGGCCTAACAATTCATTCAAGCCGAACCCGCTTCGCGGGTCGGCTTAATTCAGGCGTTAGGCCTTGTTTCCCGCACTGTCGGTGGCAAGGTCCAGGCGGGCTCAAGCATCTCGCTCACCCACGGCATTTGCACCTCGCACGCGCGGTGGGCGTATCGGCAGCCGGCTCTGAAACACCTCGGCTTCGGATAGGCGCGACCCTCTGCAAGATTCGACCTGCCGAGTCGGCTTCGGCCACGACGCGGTGAGAGGTCTTGGCCGCGCGAGTCGAGTGTTCTGGCTTTGGCCCCGGCAAATGCCAGCCTCAGGCCACTCGGCCAGACTTGTTGTACTGTTCGGCTCAGGGGTTGGGCTGTCGCAAGGTCGGGCGCAAGCTCGGCGTGCGGCGGCCTAACAAGTCGTTCAAGCCGAAGCCGCTTCGTTACGCAAAACACATGGCAGATAAAGCTTGCCATGTGCTTCGCTCCACTGCGCGTCTCGGCTTAACTCTGGCGTTAGGCCTTGTTTCCCGCACTTTTGTTGCCAGGTTCCAGGCGATCTGTAGCGCATCGCTTATCCGCAGCGTTGGTAGCTCGCACGCGCGGTGCAGGCATCGGCAGTCAGCCCTGCAGCGCCTCGGTTTCGGACTGGCGCTACGCTCCGCAAGATTTGACCGGCCGAGTCGGCTTCGGACAGGGCGCAGTGAGAGTTCTTGGCCGCGCGAGTCGCTGGTTTTGGCTTCGGACCCGGCAAGCGCCAGCCTCAGGCCGTTCGGCCAGACTTGTTGTACTGTTCGGCTCAGGGGTTGGGCTGTCGCAAGGTCGGGCGCAAGCTCGGCGTGCGGCGGCCTAACAAGTCGTTCAAGCCGAAGCCGCTTCGTTACGCAAAACACATGGCAGGTAAAGCTTGCCATGCGTTTCGCTCCACTACGCGTCTCGGCTTAACTCTGGCGTTAGGCCGATAGGGATAACTTCGCATGCCCAAAGAGATCGACTTCAAGATTGTCTACGACGGCGGATCCGCGAGCGACGGTTTTCTGGACGTGTACAACGCAGCGGTGTCGGCACGCGGACTGTCGAGAAGCCTAGCAATCACCGTCCACGCGTTCTTGAACGATGGCGAGATTCGTCGTCGCGCGGAGCGAGCAAACGGCGCGAAGATCTTCATTTCGGCCCCTCGGCATGGCAGCTTCGAAGAGGTGGTACGCGTTGCAATCGCGGATCCATTCGTCCTAGGAATAGGGGGAAGCATCATTGGAAACGCGTTCTACGACTTCCTAAAGTGGACTTGGTCCGCCGCCACCGGTAGGGAATCAGAGCCGACGACACCGTTCGTTCGGCGCCTTGCCGACCGAAAGGAACCGTTCATTGGCGAGATTGCGACAATCCTAGAAACTCCCATGCAAGAACTTCACCGGCCCATCGAAGGAGATCGCGATATTACGATCGATATGGTCCGGCCGCGCGTCGGGTCTATTCTCCAACTTGACGCTGACACTCTGGCCTATGTTTCGACGCGAAGCGACACGGAGGTCGCAGAAGATGTAATTGGCAATGTGACGCGATACAACGTGTTGAGTGGATTCGGTAGGTTCTTCTCCGATGAAGAGAACAGGACCGTCTCCTTTGATCTGGGAGAGGACGTGTCGGCGGAGGAGAAGGCGCTTCTGACCTGGTCGCTTCACGAGCGCTCCCAAGGTAACGACGGCAAAATCTATCTCGATGTAACGCGCGTGGTGAACGCGCGAGGGGAGCTGAATAGATTCAAGGTTCTTGCGGTTCGGCGCCCGGCTCCGGTGCCATGACTCACTGCGCAGGCTGGCTGCGCGACTTGGGGCCTGCCCTCCGCCGCTGGGTTGCGGTGCATCGGCCTAACAAGTCATTCAAGCCGATGCCGCTTCGCGGCACGGCTTAATTCTGGCGTTAGGCCGCCTGACACCCTATTGGGACTGAGACATATGAGTCGTCACATTCTCTCCGTTGTCGTCTTCGGCCTCGTGTTGGTGACGGGTCCACTGCTCGGGCAGAACGCCTCAGTACTAGCCCAGTCCACAGAGCTACCCGAGGCTGCATTACCGCCCGACCTCGATCGAGTGCTGCGTGACTACGAGCGCGCATGGCGCGCGGGCGACGCGGAGGCTCTTGCCTCGCTGTTCGACGTGGATGGATTCGTGCTTCAAAGCAATCGGCCGCCAATCCGCGGACGCACGGCAATCCAGGCAGCTTATGAGGGCCAAGGGGGCGGTCGATTGCGGCTACGCGCGCTCGCTTTTACCGCCGGAGAAAAGAGCGGCTACATCATCGGTGCGTACGGTTATGGCGATGCTCCGGGCGACACAGGGAAGTTCACCCTTACGTTGCATCGTGCGCCAGGCAAGCCGTGGCTGATCTTCTCGGACATGGACAATCTGAACGCGTCGCCGCACCATCAGCGCGTATCGGA
Organism: Luteimonas sp. A534; assembly: GCF_054072805.1. Classification (NCBI taxonomy): domain Bacteria; kingdom Pseudomonadati; phylum Pseudomonadota; class Gammaproteobacteria; order Lysobacterales; family Lysobacteraceae; genus Luteimonas; species Luteimonas sp. A534. Next base: position 3,791 of record NZ_JBSVRR010000003.1, on the reverse strand, counting down.
CCCTCCTTCCTCAACTAGGCCACCAACCTCAGAGCGCTAGGGGCGGCCTAACAATTCATTCAAGCCGAACCCGCTTCGCGGGTCGGCTTAATTCAGGCGTTAGGCCTTGTTTCCCGCACTGTTGTTGCCGGGTTCCAAGCGATCTGTAGCGCCTCGCTTATCCGGAGCGTTTGCACCTCGCACGCGCGGTGCAGGCATCGGCAGTCAGCGCTGCAGCACCTCGGCTTCGGACAGGCGCGACTCTCCGCAAGATTTGACCGGCCGAGTCGGCTTCGGACAGTGCGCAATGAGAGTTCTTGACCGCGCGAGTCCAGTGTTCTGGCTTTGGCCCCGGCAAATGCCAGTCTCAGGCCGCTCGGCCAGACTTGTTGTACTGTTCGGCTCAGGGGTTGGGCTGTCGCAAGGTCGGGCGCAAGCTCGGCGTGCGGCGGCCTAACAAGTCGTTCAAGCCGAAGCCGCTTCGTTACGCAAACCACATGGCAGGTAAAGCTTGCCATGTGCTTCGCTCCACTGCGCGTCTCGGCTTAACTCTGGCGTTAGGCCTCATGAAAGATCCCAGTCAAACCCCGATAGGCCAAGGCATGATTCTTGTGCTTGGTGGAGCAATGCTGCTGGGAGCTTCTTCGGCCGTACGATCTCTCAACCTCGGGCACTTCATGTTCACCTTCAAGGGCACGTCCATCGATGGACCTCTAGCGGCAGTGCTGATCGCAACGTTCTCAGCTATGGGCAGCTACCTATTTTTCTCAGCTCTTGGCAAGATCAGGCAAGGCAGCGGTGAGGCCTAACAATTCATTCAAGCCGACGCCGCTTCGCGGCGCGGCTTAATTCAGGCGTTAGGCCTTGTTTCCCGCACTTTTGTTGCCGGGCTCCAGGCGATCTGTAGCGCATCGCGTATCCGCAGCGTTTGCACCTCGCACGCGCGGTGGAGGCATCGGCAGTCAGCCCTGCAGCGCCTCGGCTTCGGACTGGCGCTACTCTCCGCGAGATTCGACTGGCCGAGTCGGCTTCGGACAGCGCGCTGTGAGAGTTCTTGGCCGCGCGAGTCGCTGGTTTTGGCTTCGGGCCCGGCAAGTGCCAGCCTCAGGCCGTTCGGCCAGACTTGTTGTAGTGTTCGGCTCAGGGGTTGGGCTGTCGCAAGGTCGGGCGCAAGCTCGGCGTGCGGCGGCCTAACAAGTCGTTCAAGCCGAAGCCGCTTCGTTACGCAAAACACATGGCAGGTAAAGCTTGCCATGCGTTTCGCTCCACTACGCGTCTCGGCTTAACTCTGGCGTTAGGCCTTGTTTCCCGCACTGCTGTTGCCGGGTTCCAGGCGATCTGTAGCGCATCGCTTATCCGCAGCGTTTGCACCTCGTACGCGCGGTGCTGGCATCGGCAGTCAGCCCTGCAGCAGGTCGGCTTCGGACAGGCGCGACTCTCCGCAAGATTTGACCGGCCGAGTCGGCTTCGGACAGGCCGCAATGAGAGTTCTTGGCCGCGCGAGTCCAGTGTTCTGGCTTTGGCCCCGGCAAATGCCAGTCTCAGGCCGCTCGGCCAGACTTGTTGTACTGTTCGGCTCAGGGGTTGGGCTGTCGCAAGGTCGGGCGCAAGCTCGGTGTGCGGCGGCCTAACAAGTCGTTCAAGCCGAAGCCGCTTCGTTCCGCAAACCACATGGCAGATACAGCTTGCCATGTGGTTAGCTCCACTACGCGTCTCGGCTTAACTCAGGCGTTAGGCCTTGTTTCCCGCACTGTCGGTGGCAAGGTCCAAGCGGTCTCGAGCATTTCGCTCATCCACGGCATTTGCACCTCGCACGCGCGGTGGTGGCATCGGCAGCCGGCCCTGAAACACCTCGGCTTCGGACAGGCGCGACCCTCCGCAAGACTCGACCTGCCGAGCCGGCCTCGGCCAGGACGCGGTGTGAGTTCTTGGCCACGCGAGCCGACTTACTTGGCCCCGGTCGCCCCAAGTGCCAGCCCAGGCTCTCCGGCAAGACTTGTTGTACTGTTCGGCTCAGGGGTTGGGCCGCCGCAAATCCGGCACGGGGTGCCAGGCATCGTCGGCCTAACAAGTCGTTCAAGCCGAAGCCGCTTCGTTACGCAAACCACATGGCAGAGAGAGCTTGCCATGTGCTTCGCTCCACTACGCGTCTCGGCTTAACTCTGGCGTTAGGCATTGCATGAAGATTCGTCGCTATCAGAAATATGATTGGAATCGGATCTGCGAGATTCATGATCTAGCTCGCATGGATGAACTTCGGGGAGCAAATCTAGAGGAGGCTTTCCTGCCACTTGAAGTAGCCGCAGAAAGAGAGGGCCTCTTTGACTACGACCTTCTTGTTGCAGATAAGGATGGTTTAGTTCTGGGCTTCGTGGCCTATGGCAACGATGAGCTCACATGGCTGTATGTAGATCCGGCCTTCTACCGCAAAGGTCTCGGGCGGCTCTTGGCGAGAGCAGCTCTTGAAGAGCGCCCAGGCGGACTCTGCATTGAAGTACTTAAAGGAAATGACGCTGCCTTAGACTTCTACAAGTCCATTGGCTTTGTGGAGTCGAGGACCGTTAGTGGTCGGATGCCCGGCAATGAGACGTATCCCGTCGTCGTTCACTGCTTATCTTATGGCAGCAATGCCTAACAATTCATTCAAGCCGACACCGCTTCGCGGCGCGGCTTAATTCTGGCGTTAGCGCTCAGGGGGGGGGCTGACAATGCTGCTGACATTTCAAGAAGCGATTGAGGACTCTGCGGCGATCACTAAGCGCCACCTGTTGTTGGGGAATGGCTTCAGCATTGCATGTAAGCCAGACATATTTCGCTACGGAAAGCTCTACGAACAAGCAAACTTTGACGCACACTCAAGAACCGCAAGAGTAGGGTTCAATGCGCTGGAAACACAGGATTTTGAGCGCGTAATTAGGACACTACGCGATAGTGCCAAGATTGCTGCTGGCTACGGTGTAGACGCAGCAACCTGCGAAACGTTGAGGGCTGACGCGGAAGCACTCAAGAACCTTCTTGTTGACACTATCTCAGCAAGTCACCCGGCTTGGCCAGGAGAGCTTTCTGAAGATCAGTACGCATCATGTCGCCAGTTCCTATCCCACTTTTCTTACACCTACACATTCAACTACGACCTTCTTCTTTACTGGGTCGTAATGCACACGGAAGAGGGTCGCGACCCAACCTCCGACGATGGATTCCGAAGTGAGGAAGATAACTACGGAGGCGAATACGTAGTCTGGGATTCAACCAGCGCCCACACACAGAATCTGTTCTATTTGCACGGCGCCCTGCATCTGTTCGACACAGGGATGCAGTTGCGGAAGTACACTTGGTGCAACACAGGGGTTCGACTCGTCGAGCAAATACGCGCCGCGCTTGAAGAGGATCACTTTCCGCTCTTCGTTTCGGAAGGGGAAAGTGCGGAGAAATTCGAGAAGATCCGACACAACGACTATCTGACGAGATGCTACAAAAGCTTCTCTGCTATTGGAGGCGCCCTGTTTGTGTTTGGCCACTCATTCGCAGATAACGACGACCATTACATATCAAGGATTGGGAAAGGCAGAACGAGCCATCTGTACGTCGGCCTGCATGGTGATGAAAACTCTCCGGAAAACACAGAGATCAAGCGTCGGGCGAATGCGCTCGCACTTTCTCGTTCTCCACGCAAACCGCTAACCATCAAATTCTATGGCACGGAGACCGCGAAGGTATGGGGTTGAGCGGTGAATTCAACCACCAAGTGCGACAGTCCTGATCAGGCGCGGATTCGCTGTTCGGGCGTTTCATAGTCGTAGCGCTTCCTCGGT
>NZ_JBSVRR010000002.1:615208-751582 GCF_054072805.1 Luteimonas sp. A534 | reverse complement strand
CGCGGGGAAGTAAAGGAGGAGGCATCCGCCGCCAGGCGGATGCCGGGGGACATGAGCCGCGAAGGCCTCCCGGCCGCGGCGGGGCTCTCCAGGTCACGGTGAGGCGTAGCGAAAGAAGCAGGCACTCCTCGTCGAAGCGGTTTCCCCGGACTTGGGAGATGAACCAGAAAAAAGCCCGGCACGCTGGGTGCCGGGCGGTGCGGGATGCTTTCCGAAAGAATGCGGCGCCCGAAGGCGCCGCGGGCGTGCCTCAGAACGAATACTTGATATGCGTGTGCAGGCGGCTCAGGTCGCCCTCGCGATCGTCCTCGAGGAAGCGCTGGCCGAAGATCAGTTCGGCGCCGATGTCGAGCTTCGGGAACGGCGAGTAGATCAGGTTGGCGTGGAACGAATGCGCCATCTCGGTGACGCCGAAGCCGGTGAGCGCCTTGTCGTTGTCGAACTCGGCGCGCGAGTACATCAGGTTGCTGCGCAACTTGGGCGTGAACGCATGGCGCCAGGCGACGAAGGCGCCGTAGCCGTCGAGTGCGTGGATGTTGCCGCTGGCGTCGGCGATCACGTCGCTGCCCAGGCCGAAGGCCAGGTAGCGGCCGATGCCGGAGCCGGCGTTGACGGCATAGCGGATGTCGTCGTTGGCGCCGATGTTGAAGCGGCCCGAGACGCTGACCGCGCCGCCGCTGTCGTCCTGGTTCGCGTACTTGTACTGGCGCAGCATGCCGGCCACCGAGAAGTGGCCCCAGTCGCCCTTGGTGATCCAGCGAGCGGTCACGTCGGGGAGGCTGTTGTCGCCCGTGCGGAACTGGGCACCGCCCAGGTAGGGCGTGACGGTGGTCTCAGGGTTCTCGATCGAGAACGACCACGGCCCCTTGCTGTAGCGCAGCTGCGCCTGGCGCACGAAGATCGTGCCGTCGGTGGGGCCGACGAAATCGACCGCTTCAGGCAGCGCGGCGAGGTCCATGAAGTTCGACCAGGTCTGGCCGGCCATCCACTCGTTCCAGCTCACGTAGGCGTGGCGCACGGTCACGCCGTGGGTGTTGGTGGAGGCCTCGTTGCCCAGGTTCGCGCTGCCGCCGCCGAACATGTCGACCTCGATCAGCGCCTTGACCTTGTCGCCACCCTCGGTGACGTGGTCGGCGCCCAGCCAGAAGCGCGAGAACGCGGCGTGCGAGTCGAAGTACGCGTCGCCGCCGTCCGCACCGGGACCGCCCACGGGGATCGTGGAAGGCAGGTAGAACATGCGGCCTGCGCCACCGTCGGCGATGCGGCCGTCGCTGGTGTCGGTGACCATGGTGTCGAACTTGATCATGCCGCCGTAGGAGAAGGTGGTGCCGGGGCTTGCCGCGGTCATGATCGGCGAGGACTGGATCCGTGGCTTGCCATCGTCGGCGGCGGGGGCGGCCGGCGCGGCGGCCTGGGCGGTGCGGACCTCGGTCACCTGTGCCTGCGTTTCGGCCACGGTGGCGCTGGTCTGGTCCTGCGCGGCCAGCAGCTGCTCCACCATGCGTTCGAGCTGGGCGACGCGGGCTTCGAGCTCACGTTCCTTGGCGGTCTGGGCCAGCGCCACGCCCGGCGCCAGCAGGGCGACCATCACGGCGGCCGCGAGCAGGCGCCGCGGGGCTTTCACGGCAGGCCGGGGCCTGTCCAGGCATGTCCCCTGGGGGGCGAGCGGTGCGGTCATGGTTTCCCTCCGGAATAGCGGCGCACGGATTTGTCCGGCGGGCCAAAGTGGCCTTGCGGACGGTGCCCGCACGATGCTGCGTTGCATCGCCGGGCGATCCTATTCGCCATTGGTCGAATGCCGGCCCGCGGATAGACCAAGGTCTAAGCCCGGCTGCGTTGCAATGCGGCAAACTGGGGTCGACACGTTCCAGGAGGGTGAACCACCATGACCGATCTGTATCCCGTCCCCGAAGGCTTCGCCGCGCAGGCCAACGTCAAACCGGCCGACTACGAGCGCGACTACGCCGAGTCCATCCGCGACCCCGACGCTTTCTGGGGCCGCATCGCGCAGCGCCTGGACTGGATGAAGCCGCCGACCCGCATCCGCGACGTCAGCTTCGACCGCAAGGACTTCCGCATCCGCTGGTTCGACGACGGCGAGCTCAACGTCAGCGTCAATTGCCTCGATCGCCATCTCGCCACGCGAGGCGACAAGACCGCGCTGATCTTCGAACCCGACTCGCCCGATGGCGAGGCCCTCCGCGTCAGCTACCGCGAGCTGCATGCCCGCGTCTGTCGCCTGGCCAATGCGTTGCGCAACCTCGGCATCGCCAAGGGCGACCGCGTCACCATCTACCTGCCGATGATCGTCGAGGCCGCGGTGGCGATGCTGGCCTGCGCGCGCATCGGCGCGGTGCACAACGTGGTGTTCGGCGGCTTCTCCGCCAACTCGATCGCCGACCGCGTGGGCGACTGCAAGGCCAAGCTGATCATCACCGCCGACGAAGGCCTGCGCGGCACCAAGAAGGTCCCGCTGAAGGCCAACGTCGATGCCGCGCTCAAGCTTCCGGGCACCACCACCGTCGAAACCGTGCTGGTGGTGCGCCACACCGGCGGCGCGGTCGACATGCAGATGCCGCGCGACCGCTGGTATGACGCGGTCGTCGATGGCCAGCCCGACACCTGCGAGCCCGAGCGCATGAACGCGGAAGACCCGCTGTTCATCCTCTACACCTCGGGCTCGACCGGCAAGCCCAAGGGCGTGCTGCACACCACCGGCGGTTACCTGGTGTTCGCGTCCTTCACCCACGAGTGCGTGTTCGACATCAAGGACGATGACGTCTACTGGTGCACCGCCGACGTCGGCTGGGTGACAGGCCACAGCTACATCGTCTACGGCCCGCTGGCCAACGGCGCCACGTCGCTGATGTTCGAGGGCGTGCCGAGCTATCCCGACGCCTCGCGTTTCTGGCAGGTGGTCGACAAGCACCAGGTCACCATCTTCTACACCGCGCCCACCGCGATCCGCGCGCTGATGCGCGAGGGCGAGGAGCCGGTGAAGCGCACCTCGCGCAAGTCGCTGCGCCTGCTCGGCAGCGTCGGCGAGCCGATCAATCCCGAGGCCTGGCGCTGGTACCACGATGTCGTGGGCGACAGCCGCTGCCCGATCGTCGACACCTGGTGGCAGACCGAGAACGGCGGCATCCTGATCTCGCCGCTGCCCGGCGCCTGGCCGACCAAGCCCGGCTCGGCCACGCGGCCGTTCTACGGCGTGCAGCCCGCGATCGTGGACCCGGCGGGTAATTTCCTCGAGGGCGAGGCCGAGGGCAACCTCGTCATCCTCGACTCCTGGCCGGGCCAGATGCGCACCGTCTACGGCGATCACGAGCGCTTCTTCGACACCTATTTCGCCGCGTATCCCGGCACCTACTTCACCGGCGACGGCTGCCGCCGCGACGCCGACGGCTACTACTGGATCACCGGCCGCGTCGACGACGTGATCAACGTCTCCGGCCACCGCATCGGCACCGCCGAAGTCGAGAGCGCGCTGGTGCTGCACCCGAAGGTGGCCGAGGCCGCGGTGGTGGGCTTCCCGCACGACGTCAAGGGCCAGGGCATCTACGCCTACGTGACCCTGGTGGCGGGCGAGGTGGAAAGCGACGAACTGCTGAAGGAGCTGGTTGCGCACGTCCGCAAGGAGATCGGCCCGATCGCATCGCCCGACTTCCTGCAGTGGGCGCCGGCGCTGCCGAAGACGCGCTCGGGCAAGATCATGCGGCGTATCCTGCGCAAGATCGCCGAGAACGCGCCCGACCAGCTCGGCGACACCAGCACCCTGGCCGATCCGTCCGTGGTCGACGCACTGCTGGGCAACCGACGAGGTGCATAGACGCACGTGGCCACCCTGCTGATCGCCGACGACCACCCCCTGTTCCGCGAAGCGCTGCGGGGGGCGGTTGCGCGCGTGCTGCCGGGCGCCACGCTGCACGAGGCCGACAACGTCGACAAGCTCTATGCGCTGGTCGAGGCCGAGCCCGACGCCGACCTGCTGCTGCTTGACCTCAACATGCCGGGGGCGCATGGCTTCAGCGCGCTCGTGCATCTGCGCGCGCAGCATCCGGAGCTGCCGGTGGTCGTGGTGTCCGCGCGCGAGGAGCCCGCAGTGATGCGCCGCGCGCTCGACCACGGCGCGATGGGCTTCATCCCCAAGTCCGTGGACTCCGCCACCCTGGGCCTGGCGTTGACCCAGGTGCTGGAAGGCGACCGCTGGGCCCCGGCCGCCGCGCATGCCGCTCCGGCCGCCGGTGCCGACGAACACGATGCCGCCCAGCGCGTGGCCGATCTCACGCCGCAGCAGTTCCGCGTGCTGCAGATGCTGGGCGAAGGCCTGCTCAACAAGCAGATCGCCTGGGAACTCGGCGTGTCCGAGGCCACGATCAAGGCGCACATGACGGCGATCCTGCGGAAGCTCGGCGCGAACAACCGCACCCAGGCGGTGCTGATCGCCGGCAAGCTGGCGCTGGAGCCGGGCGCGGTAGCGCCCCAGCCCGACGAAGCCGACTGACCGTTCCTGCGTGCGTCCCGCACCAACCATGCAATCCGCGCGCCCCCAACCCCGTGTGGGAGCAGCTACAGCTGCGATCGATCTCGCGGGCTGCTGGTCGCAGCTTTAGCTGCTCCTACAGGGCTCTTGTCAGTTGGTCGGTCCGGTGGTCAGGGCGTATGCCCTGCCACATGCGCACTCCGCTGCGCCGCCAGGAACGCCCGCAGTGACGCCGGCTTGATCGGCTTGGTCAGCACGCGATAACCCCGCGCGCGCGCATCGCGCTTCACCTGGTCGCTGCCGTCGGCGGTCACCAGCGCGCCGGGCACGCGGGGGCCATGCTCGCGCAGCGCGTCGAGTGTATCCAGGCCATCCATGCGGTCATGCAGGTGGTAGTCCACCAGCAGCACGTCTGGCGTCTCGGCCATCTTCTGCAGCGCCTCGTCGACCGTGGTCGCGCGCAGCACCTCGATCTTCCAGCGCCCCAGCAGCAGCACCATGCCCGCGAGGATGTCGACGTCGTTGTCCACGCAGAGCACGCGCATGCCGTCGAGCGAGTCGGGCAGGCTGATCGCCTGCACCGGCGCGGGCGGCAGTTCGGCCAGCGCCGAGCGCGGCGTGCGGATCGCGAACATGCTGCCGCGGCCGGGCTGCGAGCGCACGTTCAGCGGATGCGAGAGCACGCTGGAGATGCGTTGGCAGATCGACAGGCCCAGGCCCAGGCCCTGCGCATCCCAGCTGCCCGGCTGGTCGATGCGGAAGAACTCGTCGAAGATCTGCCGCAGGTGGTAGTCGGGGATGCCTGGGCCGGTGTCCCAGACCTGCAGTTCGACGGCGCCGCCGCGCGGGCGGGCCGCGAGCACGATGCGGCCCTCGCGGGTATAGCGTAGTGCGTTGGCCAGGAAGTTCTGCAGCACGCGGCGCAGCAGGCGGCGGTCGCTGCGCACGGGCAGGTGTCGCGCGTGCACGCGCAGGTCGATGCCGCGGGCCGCGGCCAACGGCGCGTACTGGGCGGCAAGCTCGGCCAGCAGTTCGGCGGCGTCGAAGTCGGAGAGCTGCGGCTCCAGCGCGCCGGTGTCCAGGCGCGAGACGTCGAGCAGGCCCTCCAGCAGTTCCTCGGCGGCGCGCAGCGACGTGTCCACGCGTTCGGCGAGGTGGCGTTGCTCGGCGGCCGTGTCGCTCTCGCGCAGCGCGGAGGCGAACAGGCGCGCGGCGTTGAGCGGCTGCAGCACGTCATGGCTGACCGCAGCGAGGAAGCGGGTGCGCGAGGCCTGCGCGGCCTCGGCCTCGCGGGTGCGGGTGGCGACGCGCTGCTCCAGCGTTTCGTTGACCTCGCGCAGCTCGCGTTCGACGCGCTTGTATTCGGTGACGTCGCTGTAGCTGGTGACGTAGCCGCCGCCGGGCAGCGGCTGGCCGCGCATCTCCACCACTTGGCCGGTGCTGCGCACGCGTTCGAACACGTGGGGCGAACCGGCTCGCATGTACTCGATGCGCTTCTCGACCTCGGTGTCGATGTCGGGACTGCCGCCGCCGAGCTCGCCGCGCAGGGCGTTGTAGCGGATCAGGTCGGCCACGGGACGGCCGACGTAGAGCATGCCTTCGGGGTAGCCGTACATTTCGGCATAGCGCAGGTTCCAGGACACCAGGCGCATGTCGCGGTCGACCACGCTCACGCCCTGGTCGAGGTTGTCGAGCGTGGCCGAGAGGATCGCGCGGTCGAACCTGAGGTCCTGGCCGGCCTCGTCGAGCACCGCCACCACCTCGGCCACGTCCATGCCGGAGCCCTTCAGCGCGCTGGTCATCACCAGGCGCGCCGAGGCGGCACCGATGGCGGCCGCCAGCAGGCGCTCGGTGAACTGCGCCCAGGCGCGGTCGGTGGGGGTGGCCGGATCGAATTCGCGCTCGCTGCCGGCGGCGTGGTCGGCGAAGGCGCGGCGCGCGGTCGACTCGCCGACGATGCGGCCGGCCAGTGTCATCAGGTCGCCCAGCTGTACCGAGGAGTGCGGCACGCCGGTGCCCGGAAGCAGCTGCGCTGAGGAATAGGGATCGAGGAAGGGCGCCGTGCGCAGGCGCTCCTCGAAGCTCGGGCGCCAGCGCGCCGAGACCAGGAACAGCGCGCCGATGTTCGCGAGCAGCGACCAGAACGTGCCATGGGTCAGCGGGTCCCAGCCGGCCAGTCCGAACAACTGGTAGGGGCGGAGCCATTCGATGCCGAAGGGCCCCTGCAGCAGCCACGCGCCGTCGAACCAGCCCGCCTCGGTCAGCGTCGGCAGCAGCAGGGTGTAGATCCACATCCCGAAGCCCAGCAGCAATCCGGCCTCGACGCCCTGCCGGCTGGCGCCGCGCCAGTACAGTCCGCCGATCAGCGCCGGCGCGAACTGCGCCACCGCCGCGAACGACATCAGGCCGTAGGACGCGAGCGTGGTGTCGCTGCCGCTGACCCGGTAGTAGCCGTAGGCCATCGCCGCGAAGCAGACGATGGCGACGCGGCGGATCCACAGCACGGTGGAGGCGACGTTGCCGCCGCGGCGCTGCGCCCAGCCGCGCGCCAGCAGCGGCGGCATCACCAGGTCGTTGGAGACCATGGTCGCCAACGCCACGCTGGACACGATCACCATGCCGGTGGCGGCCGAGAAGCCGCCGACGTAGGCGAACAGCGCCAGCAGGTCGCGGCCCTCGGCCAGCGGCAGGCTCAGCACCAGGGTGTCGGCGGAGGCGCCGGCGCTTCCGCCGTGCATCGCCAGGCCGGCCGCCGCGATCGGCAGCACCGCCAGCGACACCAGCACCAGGTAGCCGCCGAACATCCAGCGTGCGCGGCGGATGTCGGACACGTCCATGCATTCCACCACCGCCACGTGGAACTGCCGCGGCAGGCAGATGATGGCGGCGAAGGCGAGCAGGGTCTGGCCGATGAAGCCCGTCGGCGCCGACTGCGACAGCAGGGCGGTCGTGGCCTCGGCCAGCGGCAGGTCGCTGCCCTTGAACCAGAACACGGCGAACACGCCGACGAATACCAGCGCCACCAGCTTGACCATCGACTCCAGCGCGATCGCCAGCATCATGCCGGGGCGGTGCTCGGTGGCATCGACCTGGCGGGTGCCGTAGAGGATCGCGAACAGCGCCATCAGCACCGCGACATAGAGTGCCGGGTCGCCGATGCTGTCCAGCAGTTCGTCGCCGCCGCCGAGCACGTTGAGGCTCAGCGCCACCGCCTTGTATTGCAGCGCGAGGTAGGGCACCGCCGCGATCAGCGCGATCAGCGTGACCAGGGCCGCCAGCCGCTGCGCACGGCCGTAGCGGGCGGCGATGAAGTCGGCGATCGAGACCGTGCTCTGGCTCTGCGCGACCAGCGCCAGGCGCTCGAGGATGCGCCAGCCGAACAGCAGCATCAGCAGCGGGCCGAGGTAGATCGCGAAATAGCCGATGCCGTTGCGGGTCGCGGTACCGACCGCGCCGTAGAACGTCCACGACGAGCAATACACCGCAAGCGACAGGCTGTAGACCAGCGGCCGAAGCCAGGTGCCGCCGGCGCGCATGTGCACCGGATGGCGGTCGCCCCACCAGGCGACCGCGAACAACAGCGCCGCGTATCCCAGTGAGACCAGCAGCAGGATCCAGCCCGGCAGCATCCGCGTTCCCCTCCTTCCCGTAGGAGCGGCTATAGCCGCGATCGGCGTTCGCGACTGTCAATCGCGGCTATAGCCGCTCCCACAAGTCACCGGGGGAGGATAGCGCGTGCCATCGCGGCCATGGCCGTTCCCAAAAACGAAAAAGCCCACCTTGCGGCGGGCTTCTCGCGGAACAGTCGGAGGCAGGCCTTACTTGATCTTGCCTTCCTTGTAGATCACGTGCTTCCGGACGACGGGATCGTACTTCTTGATCTCCATCTTGCCGGGCGTGTTCTTCTTGTTCTTGTCGGTGGTGTAGAAGTGGCCGGTGTTGGCCGAGGAGATCAGTCGGATCTTGTCGCGCTTGCTAGCCATGGTGTTCTCCTCAGACCTTTTCGCCGCGGGCGCGGAGTTCGGCCAGAACGACGTCGATGCCGTTCTTGTCGATGGTGCGCATGGCATGGGCGGACACGCGCAGCTTCACCCAGCGGTTTTCGCTGGCGACCCAGAACCGGCGCTCGTGCAGGTTGGGAAGGAAACGGCGGCGGGTCTTGTTGTTGGCGTGTGAGACGTTGTTACCCGTCTGCACGCCCTTGCCGCTGACCTGGCAAACTCGGGACATAACGCACCTCGATGGTGATTGGTGTACCCCATGGCCTGGGGGACGGCGGCCCCGGCAAGCCCTTTCGGGGCATGCCATGCGAAGCGGGTCAAGGTCGCTGCCGGGCGGGGCGCCGGATCGCACTCCGGGCCGCCGGGGCCACCTCAAGGGTGACCGGACGCAGCGAGCCGAGCATTGTGCGTGGTTTTTCGCCTCCAGGCAAGCTCAGCGCTGGCGGCGTAGCCTCACCAGCACCCCGTCCAGCGAATCCAGGTCGCTGTAGTGGATCACCAGCTTGCCTTTGTTCCCGCGGCCGTGGGCGATGCTGACCCTGGTCGCCAGCACTTCCGAGAGTTCGTTCTCCAGCGCCACGATGTCCGCATGCGGCCTGGCCGCGCCGCTGCCGGCCTTCTTTTTCGCGGTGCTGGGCACGCGGCCCGCGGCAAACTGCTGGGCGCGGTGCTCCACCTCGCGCACCGACCAGCCATGCTCCGCGGCATCAGACGCCAGCTTGCTCGCCAGCTCCGGCGACAGGGTCAGCAGGGCGCGGGCGTGGCCCATTTCCAGGCGGCGGGCCTCGACCAGTGCGCGGATCGCCGGCGGCAGCTCCAGCAGGCGCAGCAGGTTGGATACCGCCGCGCGCGAGCGGCCGACGGCTTCCGCGGCCGCGGCGTGGGTCAGGTCGAATTCGTCGATCAGGCGCTGCAGGGCCTGCGCTTCTTCCAGCGGGTTCAGGTCCTCGCGCTGGATGTTCTCGATCAGCGCCATGGCTACGACCGTGCGGTCGTCGACCTCGCGCACCACCACCGGGATCTCGGCCAGGCCGGCTTCGCGCGAAGCGCGCCAGCGGCGTTCGCCGGCGATGATCTCGAAGGTGCGGTCGGGCAGCTGGCGGACCACGATCGGCTGGATCACGCCCTGGGCGCGGATCGATTCCGCAAGCTCGGTGAGCTTGGCCGGGTCCATGTGCCGCCGCGGCTGGTACTTGCCGGGCGCCAGCGCGTCCACGGGCAGCGTGCGCAGCGCGTCGCCCGGACGCGCTTCCAGCGCCGGGGCTTCTTCGGCGGCCTTGGGGCCGAGCAGTGCTTCGAGTCCGCGGCCTAAACCGCGCTTCTTGGGGGCGGCCTTCGCGGGGGCCGCCTTCTTGCCAGCGGTCATGCCGCCTTCTCCTTCTGTTCGCGCTCGCGCTGGCGGCGGATCACCTCCCCGGCCAGGCCGAGGTAGGCGATGGCGCCGCGCGAGGCGCGGTCGTAGCCGACGATGCTCTGGCCGTGGCTGGGTGCTTCGGCCAGGCGCACGTTGCGCGGCACGATGGTGCGGAAGACCTTGTCGCCGAAGTGCGTGACGAGTTCGGCGGACACCGCGTTGGTGAGGTTGTTGCGCACGTCGTACATGGTGCGCAGCACGCCTTCGATTTCGAGGCCCGGGTTCAGCCGCGCCTTCAGCGCCTCGATGGTCTGCAGCAGCGAGCTCAGGCCCTCCAGCGCGTAGTACTCGCACTGCATCGGCACCAGCACGCTGTCGGCGGCGGTGAGTGCGTTGAGCGTGAGCAGCGACAGCGCCGGCGGGCAGTCGATGATGATGTAGTCGTATTTCGGGCGCAGCGGATCGAGCGCGCGCTTGAGGCGCTGCTCGCGGCCCTCTTCGTCCATCAGCTCGATCTCGGCGGCGGTGAGGTCGGTGTTCCCGGGCAGCAGGTCGAAGCCTTCGGGCGTGCGCACCACGGCATCGGCGGCGGCGACTTCTTCCAGCAGCACGTCGCAGGTGGACGCCGCGAGCTCGCGCTTGTCGATGCCGCTGCCCATGGTGGCGTTGCCCTGCGCGTCGAGGTCGACCAGCAGCACGCGCTTGGGTGTCTGCGACAGCGCGGAGGCAAGATTCACCGCCGTCGTCGTCTTTCCGACGCCGCCTTTCTGGTTGGCGATGGCGATGATGCGGGCCATGGGCTCGGCTGCCTCGATGCAGGGAATGCGGCGGAAGGACCCGGCCCGGAACCCCGGCCGGGTCGATGATTATGCCCCGGCTGGCGCCGCTCGGCCCACCACCACCAGATGGCGCTCGGCGTCAAGCCCCGGGACGGCCAGCGGATGCATCGCCTCGACCTGCCAGCCGGCGGGCAGCGCCGCGATTTCGGCATCCGGGCGCGCGCCCTTCATCGCCAGCAGACGGCCGCCCGGCGCGAGCAGGTGCCCGCCGACGGCCAGGATGTCGGCCAGCGTGGCCATGGCGCGGGCGGTGATCGCCTCGAAGGCGCAGGGCATGTCCACCGCCTCGGCCCGCGATTCGGCCACGCGCGCGTTGGCGAGCCCGAGCGTGCGCACCACCTCGCGCAGGAAGCGCGCCTTCTTGCCGTTCGACTCGACCAGCGTGACCTGCAGCTCCGGGAGCGCGATCGCCAGGGGAATGCCAGGCAGGCCGGCGCCGGCGCCGAGGTCGGCCAGCGATGCGATGCCGCGCGCATGCACTTGCATCGACAGCGAGTCGAGCAGGTGCAGGGTGACCATTTCGCCCGGATCGCGGATGGCGGTCAGGTTGTAGGTGCGGTTCCAGCGCGCCAGCAGTTCCAGGTAGCGGCGCAGCGGGCTGGCCAGCGCCGGATCCAGGCCAAGCGCGGCGAGGCCGGCATCGAGCGCGGCGTGGGGATCGGTATGCATGGGCGCCATTGTAGGCGGCGCCGGCTCAGGTCCAGCGGGCGCGCCAGGCCACGGTGGCCATGTAGTCGGGCGCGGGGCGGAAGGTGCGCAGCGTCCAGTCGGCCGGGGTGCCGAGCAGTGGATCGCAGGCGTCGAGCCGCCAGTCGTCGCCTTCGGGCGCAAAGACCAGCCGGTGCAGGCCGAAGGACAGGCCCTGGCCGTGTGCTTTCAGCACTGCCTCTTTCGCGCACCACAGGCGGACGAAGGCGGCCTCGCGCCGGGCGTCGGGCATGGCCGCCAGCGCCGCGGCCTCTTCGGGGGCGAAAAAGCGGTCGGCCAGCACCCCGGCCTTGGGCCGCGGCCGCCGGACCTCGAGGTCGATGCCCACGCGCAGCCCGTGTGCCAGCGCCATCAGCAGCCCTTCGCCGCTGTGGCTCCAGCTCGCGTCCCAGTCGGCATGCGGCGCGCCCAACAGCGGGCGGCCGTGCTCCGTGCGGTGGATCGCCAGGGTGTCGGCGGCGGTGTCGAGTTCGCTCGCCAGCCACTCGCGCGCCAGCGGCTCGGCCGGCTGGCCGTGCAGGTAGGGCCGCCAGGCGCAGCGGACGGGGCCGAGCTGGAGTTGGCCGGCGGCAAGCGGCATCAGGGCGGTGATCCTTTCGACACGGGGGCGGCCAGCGTAAAGTACCGCCCCTGCCGGTGGGGATCCGGCCGCAGTCACGGGGAACGCACGCGCGTCCGGGAGAATCGAACGCATGTCGGCAGTCATCAGCATCCACGGGCGGCAGGACGCCGCCAGCCACCAGGCGTCACCACTGGCGGTCGGCGCGCCGGAGCGCCCCCTGGCATTCGGCGCGCACGGCAGCGTGGCGCTGTCGGATTTCCTGGCCGACGTGCGCGGCGTGGCTGCGCTGCTGCCCGACCGCCCCTATGCGGTGAATCTCTGCGAAGACCGCTACCGCTTCCTGGTCGCCTTCGCCGCGGCCGCCGTGCGGGGCCAGGTGACGCTGCTGCCGCCGTCGCGCACGCGCGCGGCGATCGATGACGTCCGCGCCCACCACCCCGACAGCTACTGCCTGGGCGATGCCGATGCCTGTGGCTGCGAGGACATCGCGCCGCTGCCGCACTACCTGCGCCTGCCCGACGTCCTGCCGCGCGCCGACGGCGACATGCCCTGCGTGGCCCGGGACGCCATCGTCGCCATCGGCTACACCTCGGGCAGCACCGGCACGCCCAAGGCCAACACCAAGACCTGGGGCAGCTTCGCCACCAGCACCGCGCAGAACATGGCTGCGCTGGTCGGCATGCTGCCCGCCGACGGCGCCGCGCACGTGGTCGCCACGGTGCCCCCGCAGCACATGTACGGGATGGAGATGTCGGTGCTGCTGCCGCTGGTCGGCGGCGTGGCCGTGCACGAGGCGCGCCCGTTCTTCCCGGTCGACATCGCCGCCGCACTGGCCGCCGCGCCGCAGCCGCCGCTGCTGGTGACCACGCCGGTGCACCTGCGCGCGCTGGTCGAATCCGGCGTGGCGCTGCCGTCGCTGGCCGGCATCGTCACCTCCACCGCGCCGCTGCCACCGGAGCTTGCCGGCGCCGCGGAAGCCGCCTTCGGCTGCGAAGTGCGCGAACTGTTCGGTTCGACCGAGACCTGCATCCTCGCGCGCCGCCGCACCGCCAGCGAAGAGGCCTGGACGCTGCTGCCCGGCGTCGACCTGCACCCGCAGCCTGATGGCACGCTGGTGCATGCCGCGCACCTGGGGGCGCCGGTGGCGCTGGCCGACATCGTCGAGCTGCTGCCCGGCGGCCGCTTCCGCCTCTGCGGCCGCCAGTCCGACCTGCTGGAGATCGCGGGCAAGCGCGCCTCGCTGTCCGACCTCACCCACCGCCTGCTGGCGATTCCGGGCGTGCGCGACGCCGCCCTGGTGCAGCTCGAACCCGATGCCAGCGGCATACGCCGGCTGGCCGCCGTGGTCGTGGCGCCGGGCCTGGACGAAGCGACAGTCCGCGACGCGCTGCGAGGCGCGGTGGATCCGGTGTTCCTGCCGCGCCCGCTGCGCCTGGTGCCGGCGCTGCCGCGCAACGAGACCGGAAAGCTGCCGCGCCAGCGGCTGCTGGAGTTGCTGTCGGGGGCGTGACTGCCTTCCCGTTTTGCCTACGCTGCCATCACAAAGCCCCCCCCAGACTGGCGTTGCGCCGTTCCGGCGAAGTCAAGGCACTGGAGGAGCAATGAACTTCATCATCTACCTGATCGTCGGCGGCATCGCGGGCTGGCTGGCCAGCATGATCATGCGCACCGATGGCCAGCAGGGCATCCTGCTGAACATCATCGTCGGCATCATCGGCGGATTCCTCGGAGGCTGGCTGCTGCCGGCCATCGGCCTCGGTCTGGGGGGCGGCTGGCTCGGCTTCCTGATCACGGCATTGATCGGCGCCATCGTGCTGCTGGCGATCGTGAATCTGTTCCGGCGCGGCAGCGTCCGCTGAGCCGACGCAACGCAATCACGCGACAAGGCGTGACACGAAGGCCCGGGATTCCCGGGCCTTCTTTGTTGGGGGCCAGTGCGGCGGGCCTCAGCCGGCCAGCTGCACCCAGGCCGGCGCGTGGTCGCTGGGCCGCTCCCAGGTCCGCGGTTCGCGGTCGATGCCCGAGGCCGCGGCCACCGGGCGCAGCGCATCCGACACCAGCGTCAGGTCGATGCGCAGCCCGAGGTCGCGACGGAAGGCGGCCTGGCGGTAATCCCACCAGCTGAAGACCCCCGCCTCGTCGCTGTGCAGCCGGAAGGCGTCGTGCAGCCCGAGGTCGAGCAGGGCCTGCAGCGCCGCGCGTTCGGCAGTGGAGGTCAGGATGTGGCCCTCGTTCCACACCGCCGGGTCGTGCACGTCGCGGTCGTCGGGCGCGATGTTGAAGTCGCCCATGACCACCATGCGCGGATGGCGCTGCAGTTCGCCGGCCAGCCAGTCGTGCACGGCCGCCAGCCAGCGCAGTTTGTAAGCGTACTTGTCGGTGCCGACGTCCTGGCCGTTGACGACGTACAGATTGACGATGCGCACGCCGTCCACGGTCGCGGCGATCACCCGCTGCTGCTCGTCCTCGAAGCCGGGGATGCCGTACTGCACCTCGTCGATGGCGCGTTCGCGCGCGAGGATGGCGACGCCGTTATAGGTCTTCTGGCCGCAGAAGACGCTTCGGTAGCCCAGCGCGGCCAGGGCGTCGTCGGGGAAGCGCGGGTCCTCGAGCTTGGTTTCCTGCAGGCCGACGACGTCCGGCGCGAAGGCCTGCAGCCACTGCTGCAGGTGCGGCAGGCGCACGTTGAGGGAGTTCACGTTCCAGCTGGCGATTTTCATTCGATGGGTCCGGTTTCGCGCATCCGCGCGCAGTGCGTAAAAGGTCAGCCGGTCGCAGCGCGGCCGCCGTGGTGTCGTCGCTTATGGCGGCGACTATAGCCGGGCTAGAATCCCGCCATGGCCAACATCCGTCCTTTCCGCGGCACGCTGCCGACCCTCGGCGCGCGCGCGTACGTCGACCCCGCCGCGACCGTCATCGGCGACGTCGTGATCGGCGACGACAGTTCGATCTGGCCGGGCACGGTGGTGCGCGGCGACGTCAACTTCGTGCGCATCGGCGCGCGCTGCAACCTGCAGGACGGCACGATCGTCCACGTCAGCCATGCCGGCCCGCACTCGCGCATGGACGGCTACCCGACGCTGATCGGCGATGACGTCACCATCGGCCACGGTGCCATCGTGCATGCCTGCACGATCGGCAACGGCGTGTTGATCGGCATGGGCGCCACGGTGATGGACGGCGTGGTCGTGGAAGACCACGGCTATGTCGGCGCCGGCGCACTGGTACCGCCCGGCAAGGTGGTGCGCAGCCGCGAGCTGTGGCTGGGCAACCCGGCCAAGCCCGTGCGCGTGATCGATGACGCGGGGGTCGAAGGCCTGCTGTACAGCGCCGCGCACTACGTGCGGCTGAAGGACGAGTATCTCGCCGCTGGATGACCGGCTTGCCCTGCATCGCCGGGTTGTGGAAGCGGCTATAGCCACGATTGAAGCAGCACGATCGCGGCTATAGCCGCTCCCACAACCGGCGAAAGCCCGGGATCAGTCAGCCGTGATCAGGTGCGAGTGTTCGGCGCGCAGGTCGCCATAGATGGTGTCGGTCTCGGGCACGACGCCGTGCCAGCGCGCGAATGCCAGCGCCGCCTGCTCCACCAGCATGCCCAGGCCGTCGACGACCGCGTACGCGCCGCTGGCGCGCCCCCAGGCGAGGAAGGGCACGGCCGCTTCGCCGTAGTTGAGGTCGACCGCGGCCATGCGGCGGCCGACCAGCGAGCGCGGCAGCGTCGGCAGTCCGTCGCCGCGCGCGGCGGACGTGGCGTTGACCACCAGCTCGAATTCGCCCAGTGAGCCGATGTCGGCCAAGTGGCGCGGATGCACGCGCCCGGGCTGGCCGATCTGGTCGGCGAGGGCGTCGGCGTGCGCGGATGTCCGGTTGACGATGTAGAGGTCGCCGATGCCGGCGTCGAGCAGGGACGGCGCCACGCCGCGTGCAGCGCCACCGGCGCCGATCAGCAGGGTGCGGCGTGCGCGCAGGTCGAGCGCGTGGCGGCCGGTGAGGTCGCGCACCAGGCCTTCGCCGTCGGTATTGTCCCCGTGCCACTGGTCGCCGTTGCGCACCAGGGTGTTCACCGCGCCGGCGCGGCGTGCGCGCTCGGTGACGTCGGCGCACAACGCCAGGGCTTCCTGCTTCAGCGGCAGGGTCACGCTGGCGCCAACGCCCCCGCGGGCGGAGAACTCCGCCAGGCGCTGGCGGAAGCTGCCGATGTCGGCGTCGATGGCGGTGTAGTCGATGGCGATGCCGGCCTCGCGGCCGAAGGCGGCGTGGATGCGCGGCGACAGCGAATGCCCGACCGGATGTCCGAACACGGCGTAGTGCTTCATGACTGCCTCCCCGAAGCATGGCGGCACGCGGCGCACCGCCCCTGTCGGGCCAGTCTACGCCTGTGGGTTCGGCAACGACCCGTGATCGTGGGAGCGGCTATAGCCGCGATCGCGGCTATAGCCGCTCCCACAATGGTTGGCGGGGCAGCTGGCCCGGCTGGCTGTCCGTCGATCAGCCCTCGCGCAGCCAGCGCGCGGCGTCGAGCGCGAAGTAGGTCAGCACGCCGTCCGCACCCGCGCGCTTGAAGCCGAGCAGCGCCTCGAGCACGCAGGCGCGCTCGTCCAGCCAGCCGTTGGCGGCGGCGGCCTTGAGCATCGCGTACTCGCCGCTGACCTGGTAGGCGTAGGTGGGCACGCCGAAGGTCTCCTTCACCCGGCGCACGACATCGAGATAGGGCATGCCGGGCTTCACCATCACCATGTCGGCGCCTTCGTCGAGGTCCGCGGCGACTTCGCGCAGGGCCTCGTCGGTATTGCCGGGGTCCATCTGGTAGGTGCGCTTGTCGGCCTTGCCCAGTGCCGAGGCCGAACCCACGGCGTCGCGGAACGGGCCGTAGAAGGCAGAGGCGTACTTGGCCGCGTAGGCGAGGATGCGGACATGGACGTGGCCGTCTTCCTCCAGCGCCATGCGGATGGCACCGATGCGGCCGTCCATCATGTCGCTGGGCGCGACCACGTCGGCCCCGGCGCGCGCGTGCGACAGCGCCTGCTTAACCAGGGCTTCCACGGTGACGTCGTTCTGCACGTAGCCGGCGTCGTCGACGATGCCGTCCTGGCCGTGGCTGGTGTAGGGATCCAGCGCGACGTCGGTGATCACGCCCAGTTCGGGGAAGCGCGACTTCAGCGCGCGCACCGCGCGCTGGCAGAGGCCGTCGTCGTCCCAGGCCGCGGCGGCGTCGAGCGACTTCGCTTCGGGTGCGGTCACGGGGAACAATGCCAGGGCCGGCACGCCGAGTTCCGAAGCCTGTTCGGCTTCGCGCAGGAGTTCGTCGATCGACATGCGCTCGATGCCCGGCATCGAAGGCACCGCGGCGCGGCCCTCGGGCTCGTGCACGAACACGGGATAGATGAGGTCGTCGACGGTGAGCGTGTGCTCGCGCATCAGCCGGCGCGAGAAGTCGTCGCGGCGCATGCGCCGGAAGCGGGTGTCTGGATAGGTCATGGCGCCATTCTACGAAAGAAAAAGGCCGGCACCCCGAAGGGCGCCGGCCTGTGTTTCAACGCAATGGCGTGATCAGCGCCTGGTGCAGAGCGTCACGGCGCTGGCCTTGGACTTCGGCACGAAGCCGAGGTCGCGCAGCGTGTTCACGAACGGCGCGATGCAGCTGCGGTAGGCCGCGGTGCCGCCACCATGCACGTCGCGGCACAGCGCGTCGGCCGCCTGCAGGTTGGCGCCGCCGACCAGGCCTGGCATCTCCAGTGCCGGGATACCGGTGTTGCAGGTACCGCCGTTGGTGGTGGCGTTGCCCGCGTTCAGCACCCAGCCCAGGTCCTCGTACAGGGCCGGGGTCAGGTCCAGGCGGAGGTTGCCGTCAAGGTCCTGGTTGATCGAAGGCTCCATCAGGGCGTTGGGCGAGTGGCTGACGTCGAAGTGCGAGAACGACGAGCCCTGGGCCAGCGGGGTCGGTGCATACAGCAGCGCGCGGCCGCTGCTGTCGGTGCCGGCATAGGCGCCCGCGATCTGCTGCAGTGCCACGTCGGTGCCCGGGATGCCGCCCTTCAGCGCATTGCCGTCGGCCAGCGAGACGCTGATGGTGGGCACGGTGGCGACCACCGTGGCGTCCTCGGCCATCTGGATCACGCCGGCGACGTTGTTGGCCACGACCACGGCGATCGCGCCCGCGTCCTCGGCGAACCTGGCCTTGATCTCGAAGGCGCAGGTGCCGCGGTCGACGACGGCGACCTTGCCGGCGTAGGCATTCGCGGGCGAGGCCACGCAGCCCTGCGTCGGCGTGGCGCTGCCGTCATTCACCAGCACCAGGGCGCCGCTGAAGTTGGCCGGCGTGGCCGGTGCGCCGAACTCGGCGGTGCCGAACTCGAAGGTGCCGGTGACGGAACCGCTCGCCGACAGCGCGATCTTCGGGGCAAGCGCGACCGGGACCTGGTCGCTGACGCTGGGGCCGGTCCAGGCCAGCGCGCCACCCGTTGCCGCCGCCACACGCTGGGCATCGGTCATGTCGATCCAGGCCAGGCCCGAGTTGTTGTCGAACACGAAGCTCGAGTAGATGTCCGGGTAGCCGTTGAAGGGAGCACCGCTGGCGAGGTTGTAGAAGCCCTGGAAGTTCAGGCCGTGTCCGATCTCGTGCATCACCACGTCGATGAAGTTGATCATCCCCGCCGGGGTGTTGCCGTCCAGGCCGTAGTACCAGCCGGAGCCTTCCAGGCAGCCCGTGCTGCCGAGGTTGGCGTTGAAGTTGCTGTTGATGTCGTCGCCAGCCGGGTTCAGGTCGGTGCCGGCGATCGAGTCGGCGAGCGCGGCGCCGTAGAAGGTGTCAAGCACGCCGGCGTTGGCGAAGTTGCCGTGGACGGTCAGGGCACCCGCCGAGCCGAGCACGCCGCTGGTGGCGCTGCAGCTCAGGGCGGTGAACTGGGCGCGTACGCGGATGTCGACGTCGCTCTCCAGCACGGCGCCCCAGAGATCGGCGGCGAACTGGTAGGCGATCTGGCGCTGCTCGCCAACGGTGGTACCCGGGTTGAGGCCGATCGGAGTGGCCGGCGTCGGGTCGTTGAGGCCCACGTTCGGGGCGTTCATGTTGACCAGGACGACGTTGGCGGCATCGGCGCTGCCGATGGCGAAGGTGGACGCGGCCGCGAGGGCGCAGGCGAGGAGGGTCTTATTCACGGACGGCCTCCACGGTGGTCAGGGGTGCGGCATGGCCGTCGGCATCGCCGTGGCCGATGACGATCGAGCCGTCCTCGAGTCGGGTGGCGGTGGCGAAGGACATCATGTCGTCCGAAGTCGCCATCGAGAAGGAGCCGTCGCGGTGGCGGCGGAAGGTGCGCTCGGCTTCCGCGCGGGTACGCGGACCCGGCTTGGCGATGGACATGGGATCGGCAGTGCGCATGCGCGCGCTGACGTTGGTGCGCAGCTGGGCCTGTTCAGCCGCTGTCGGCGCGCGCAGGCGGCCGGTGGCGGGATCGATGGCGACGGTGACGCCGGCATGGGAGGTGGTGGTGGTCTCGCCAGCGACCGGCTCGGTCGCGTGCGCGGCGAAGCCGGCGGACAGGCCGGCCAGCAACAGTAGTGTGGTGCGTTTCATCAGGTCGTTCCTCGGAATCGAGGCACTCGGAAAGTTCATGGCCGTAGCCACCGTCCCCCACGGTGCCTCACATGGTCAATGCAAAGGATGTTGCCGGCAGGCCGCGTCACCTTGGCCCGCCCCCGAATATGCAACGAGTCACGCTTTTGCTCAATCGTGCGCCGCAACAGAACGGCCGCGCACGGTGCAGGCTGCGTCAGGCGATGGGGCTGCCGTGGACGCCGTCGATTTCCACGGCCAGCTCGCGGCGGCAAATCGCGGCGTGCAGGAGCAGCCGCGGCACGGTGTCGCCGAAGCGCCGGTCGAGCGCGTCGGCGACGAGCGGCAGGTCGTGGTCGTCGCGCACGTAGACCTTGAGCCGGGTGCCTGCGCCGAAGCGGGTGGACAGCGACGGATCGTGCACGCGCGCTGCATCCACCAGGGCATCGAAATTGATGAAGGTTTCGTCCAGCTGCGCCAGCAGTTCACCGTCGTGCATCGAGGCGTGGCCGACCACGGCCGCGGTCCCCGAGAGCAGCAGCGGCATCGCGCTGCCCTGCGGCGGCAGCATGGCGCGCGCGAAGCTGGGCGACTGCGGGCCGTACTGGCGCGGATAGCGGTAGGCGCTCACCTGGCGCGGGTTCTCCACCGGCGTGCCGGGCGCGGCCGAGGCCAACCAGTACACCTGCACCACGCGCTCGCCGTCGCAGCGGCCGATGGCGGTGGCGGCGGGCAGGGCCTGGACGTCGAAGTCGCCGAGTCCGTGCGCGCGTCCGACGCAGAAGGCGCGGTAGCGCTCGTCGTCGCCCGCGCCCAGGGTGATGGCGTCGACGTAGTTCCAGATGCGCAGGAGGTGGGGGGTCCGGCTGCTGGCGGTGAACGCCGCCAGGCGCGCATAGGCCCGCCGCGCCGCTTCCTGGATGCCGTCGTTGCCTTCGGGGACCTCGATCGCGCCGAACAGCAGCTGGCCGTCGCTGGCCCAGCGCACGCCATCGTCGCGGCCCCGGACTACCGGCGCATTGCCGTGCCAGACCTCGAAGCAGGCGGGGCCATACGGATCAAGCGGCACGCGCAGATAGCGGGGGTCGGCCAGTGCGGCCGGCGCGCCGGCGCCGAATCCGAAGACGGCGAGCACGTCGTCACCGGCGAGCAGCGTCGCCGGCGTCGCGGCGTCGACGTACTCGACCTGGAGTCGCGGCGCGTCGACAGGCACGGCGGTGGGCAGCGGCAGGCTCACGATTCGTCCACCTGCAGGGTCTCGCCACTGAAGCCGACCCGCGCCTGGCGCCGGCGGCGCAGGCCGTTGCTCAGCGCACGCGGCAGCATCGCCAGCGACGTGACCGCGTACAGCGCGCGGAACACGCGCAGGCGGCGGCGCACGCGGGGGTTGTCGAAGACGTCGCCGGCCAGCATCGCCACCACCGCCTGCTCGACCTGGAACACGTTCCTGGGATTGGCGAACAGGTGGCGCATGGCCGGCGAGGTGAATCGGTAGATGAACCACTTGAACTCGTCCAGGCCGTCGTCCAGATGGCGGCGCAGCGCGCGTTGCAGCGCGGCCTCGCGCGCGGGCTCGCGCAGCGCGGCATCGACCATGCCCGCGGCCTTTTCGGCGCCGTGCATGGCCAGGAACACGCCCGAGGAGAACATCGGGTCGACGAAGGCATAGGCATCGCCCACCAGAACCCAGCCCGGACCGGCCATCTCGCTGCATTCGTAGGCGTAGTTGCCGGTGGCATGCACGTCCGCGCAGCGGGTGGAGGCGGCCATGCGCCTCGCAACCTCGGGCACGGTGGCCAGGGTGCGCATCAGGAAGCCCTCGCTGTCGCCGCGCCGGGTCTTCATGTAGTCCGGATAGCAGACCGCGCCGACGCTGGTGATGCCGTCGGGCAGCGGGATCAGCCAGATCCAGCCGTGGGCGTGGCGGTAGATGCTGACGTTGCCGGCGTCGATGCCCTTGCGGCGCTCGACGCCGTGGAAGTGGCTGAACACGGCCGCCGACTGATGGCGCATGTTCTTGCGCTTGATCTTCCGGCGGCCGCCGATGAAGGCGTCGCGGCCGCTGGCGTCGACCACGTAGCGCGCGCGCCAGGCGCAGGCGCCTTCGGGGCCATGCGCGGCCACCAGGCTCCCGCCCGCCGGGTCGGGTTCGACGCCGACCACGCGCACGCACTGCCGCGCATCGACGCCATTGGAGGCGGCGTGCTCGAACAGCACCCGGTCGAAGTCGGACCGTCGCACCTGGAAGGCGTGGTCGCAGCGCGCGTCGAGCGCGTAGTCGAAGCGGAACACGTTGTAGCCGCCGCCATCGGCCGGGAAATCGGCGCCGGCCTTGTGCACGCCGATCGCCGCGACCTTGTCGAAGGCGCCCATGCGCTCGAGGATCGGCATCCCCATCGGCAGCAGCGATTCACCGATGTGGAAGCGCGGGTGCGCGTCTTTCTCCAGCATCACCACCCGCCAGCCGGCCTGCGCCAGAAAGGTGGCGGCGGTGCTGCCCGCCGGTCCGCCGCCGATCACCAGGACGTCGCAGTCCGTGGCCTGGGCGCGGGTGGAGGTGTCTTCCATGAGGCTGTGCATTTCGCGGCGCGTGGCGGCCATGCGATCATCCGGGGGACGCGAATGATAGCCGCAACGGAAGCCAGCGCATGTCCAGCCAGTCCCCCGCCGAACTCGAACTCGCCCAGCTCCTGGTCGAAGCCCTGAACCTCGATGACGTCGATCCGGCGTCCATCGACCCCGAGGCGCCGCTCTTCAACGCCGGCCTGGGCCTGGACTCGATCGACGCCCTTGAACTGGCACTGGCGGTCGGCAAGCGCTACGGCTTCCAACTGCGCTCGGACAGCGAGGAGAACCGCCGCATCTTCGCCTCGCTGCGGGCGCTGTCGGCGCACGTCGAAGCCCAACGCGCCTGACGGCGCGCCCCGGTGCAGGCCATGGGCCTGGCCCTGACGCTTGCGATGGCGGTGGCCTATGCCGCGCTCGCGCATTTGGCCAGCACCACCCTCGATGACCGCTACGCCTACGCGGCCCTGCTCGCGCTGGTGGCGATGATGCTCGCCGCGGGCCTGGTCGCGCGCCGCCCCTGGGCCTGGGTGGCGCTGCCGCTGTCGCTGCTCGCCTGCCACCTGCTGTACGTGTCCGGCCATGCCGGGTTGCCGCTGCTGCTGGCGCCGGTGGCTTTCGTGGCCGCGATCGCCTGGCTGTTCGCGCGGAGCCTGCGGGCGCCGGGCGGCGCCCTGATCACGCGCATCGTCGCGGCGCTCGACGGCAGCACGCCCGACACGCTGGCGCCGGAACTGGTGTCCTACAGCCGCGGCCTCACCGCCGGCTGGGCTGCGGCGCTTGCCGTGCTCGGGCTGGCCAACCTGGCGCTGGCGATGGTCGCCGAGCCCGGCGGGCTGCTGTCGAGCCTGGGCCTGCGTGCGCCGGTCACGATCACCCGCGAGCAGTGGTCGCTGTTCGCCAACATCCTGAACTACGGCATCGTTGGCGGCTTTTTCGCCATCGAGTTCGCCTGGCGCAAGCACCGATTCCCGGGGCGCTACAGCAGTTTCACGGGCTTCCTGCGGCAGATGGCGAGCCTCGGGCCGGCGTTCTGGCGCGATTTCCTCCGCTGAACGGGCGGTTCTGCCGCCGCCTTGGGTATGCTTTGCCGATGCAGCAACGCGTTGACAACATGGATGTGGCCGAACCGGCCGCGCAAAGGCTGGCCTGGGGACTGCACAACGCACTCGGATTTGTGTTCATGGCGGCGTGGACCATCGGCTGGATCAGCCTCGCGCTGATGCTGCTGCTGGCCACCCGGCGCCGCGACATCGCCCTGCGCATGGCTGCGCGCTGCTGGGCGCCGGCGCTGCTGGCCGGGACCGCGGCGCGCCTGGTGGTGGAGGGCGCCGACGACATCGACTGGTCGCAGCCGCGGTTGCTGGTGTCCAACCACCAGTCGATCATCGATATCTGCGCGCTGTTCCGCGCCGTGCCCGTGCCGCTGCATTTCCTGCTCAAGCAGGAGATGACCCGGGTGCCGTTCGTGGGCTGGTACGCGCGCGCCTGCGGCATGCTGTTCATCGAGCGCGACAACCCGCGCGCGGGTGCGCGGTTGCGCCGTGAAGCCGCGGCGCTGCTGCGCGAAGGCAGCACGCTCTGCCTGTTCCCGGAAGGCACGCGCAGCCGCTCTGGCATGGTGGCGCCGTTCAAGGGCGGCACTTTCCAGTCGGCGATCGATGCCGGGGTCGAAGTGCTGCCCGTCGCGATCGACGGCGCCGGCGCGGTGCTGCCAGCCGGTGGCTTCCGCGCGCGCCCGGGCGTGATCCGGGTGCGCTTCGGAACGCCGCTGCCGACCGTCGACTGCGGGTCGGGGGCCGGCGCCCGCCAGGCACTGGCCGATGCCGCCCATGCCTCGGTGGTGGCGCTGCTGCGCCGCCAGGACTGAGGGCGGGTGCGCGGTCGCATGGAGTTCGTCGTAGAGCACGGCCATCCCTGCCTGCCGGGGCATTTCCCGGGTCGGCCGCTGGTGCCCGGCGTCGTGGTCCTGGACCACGTGCTGGCGGCCATCGAAGCCGGGCACGGGCCGCTGGGCCCACTGCGACTGCCGCAGGTGAAGTTCGCAAATCCCCTGCTGCCCGGCGAGGCCGCGTCGATCGAGCTCGATGGGAGCGCGCCGCGCTGGCGCTTCCGCGTGCTGCGTGGCGCGACCCTGGTCGCCTCGGGCGAGGTCGCGCTGGCGTGAGCGGCGACTGGAAGCAACGCCGCGAGGGTGGCGGCCGGCTCGCGGCCCGGCTGCTGCTTGGTTTCAGCGTGTACGGCGGTCGCGGCCTGGCGCGGCTGCTGCTGTATCCGATCACGGCCTACTTCCTGCTTCGCCGCGGCGAGGAGCGGCGCGACTCACGCGCCTACCTGTCGCGCGTGCTCGGCCGACGCGCGCGCCTGGGCGACGTCGCGCGCCACATCCACACCTTCGCCGCGACCATCCTTGACCGCGTGTTCCTGCTTGGCGGCGACATGCGCCGCTTCGACGTCAGGGTCAGCGGCCTGGAGTCGCTGCACGCCGCGCTAGACCGTCGCCAGGGCGTGTTGGTGTACGGCTCCCACCTGGGCAGCTTCGAAGTGCTGCGCGTGCTTGGCCGCCAGCGTCCGGAGCAGTCCATCCGCGTGGTGCTCGACAAGGCGCACAGCCCCGCGGTCACGCAGCTGCTGGACGCGCTCAATCCGGAGATCGCGGCCTCGGTGATCGATGCCTCGCAGGACGGCCCGGGGATCATGTTCGAGATCCAGAAGGCGACCTCCGAAGGCGCGCTGGTGGCGCTGCTGGTCGACCGCACGCAGCCGGGCGAGGCGTCGATCGCGGCGCCATTCCTGGGCGACGAGGCGCGTTTCCCGGTGGCGCCGTGGCTGCTGGCGTCGGTACTGAAGGTGCCGGTACAGCTCGCTTTCGGCCTGTACCGCGGCGGCAACCGCTACGATCTCGTGTTCGAGCCCTTCAGCGACGGCGTCGCGATCCCGCGGCGCGAGCGCGCCGCGGCAGTCCCGGCACTCATCCGCCATTACGCGGAGCGCCTCGAACATCACGTGCGCGATGCGCCGTTCAACTGGTTCAACTTCTACGATTTCTGGGGCGACCGTGAGCACAGCCGAAGCCAGCAAGACGCCAACCCCCCGCCGGAAGGGCCCGCGACAGGCGGGTCTGGAGGACACGCTCCGCGCGACCCGGCGCCCGGGTCGGATCCTGCTCGCCCTGCTGCTGGCGGCGACCACGCTGCCCTTGGCCGCGCAGCCGGCGGCGGTCGATAGCGCCTGGATCCTGCAGCGGCTGGCACGGCCGGCGCCTGTGAGCACGCCCTTCGTGGAGCTGCGCGGCTCGGCCATGTTGAAGGCGCCGCTGCGCATCGAAGGCGAGTACGCCCGACCCGATGACGCCACCCTGGTGCGCGAGGTGCGCGTGCCCTACGCCGAGACCACCACCATCCGGGGCGGCGAAGCCAGCATCACCCGCGGCAGCCGCACGCGCAGCTTCGCGCTGTCGCGCGCGCCCGAACTTGCCGGACTGCAGGCCAGCTTCGGTGCCCTGCTGGCCGGTGACGCCGCCGCACTCGAGCGCGACTACCGCATCGCGTCCCGCGGCCGCCGCGAGGACTGGACGCTGGTGCTGGTCCCGCGCGATGCCGCGCTGGCCGCGACCGTCCGTGACATCACCCTCCACGGTCGCGGCGCCGAGCTGCGCTGCATCGAGACCCGGCCCGCCGAAGGCGAGCTGCAGCGCACCCTGCTTGCCGGCGCCGCGCGCGCCGCCGTGGCCGCCGGCGAAGGCGTCGACTACCAGGCCCTGTGCCGCGAGCCCGGCGCCGCGGCGCAATGACGCCCGCCCGGCGCACCGCGCTGGCGCTGCTGTGGCTGGCGGCGCTGCTGGTCGCGGGCTGGGTGATCGGCCAGCGGCTTGAACTCAGCGGCGACCTGCGCCGCTTCATGCCCGAGCCGCGCACGCCGGCGCAGACGCTGCTGGTCGACGAACTGGGCGACGGTCCGGGCACGCGCCTGCTGCTGGTGTCGCTGTCGGGCGCGGCACCCGAGGCGCTGGCCGCGCAGTCGCGTGCGATGGCCGAAGCCCTGGCCACGGACCCCGACTTCGAGTTCATCGCCAACGGCGTCGACGCCGGACTCGACGCGGTGCCGGACTCCCTGCGCCCCTATCGCTACCTGCTGTCGCCCACGCTCGACCACCGACGCCTGGATGCCGACTACCTTGGCGAACAGCTCGACGAGCGCCTGCAGGACCTCGGTTCGCCGATGGCGGGGCTGGTGGAGCCGCTGCTGCCCGCCGACCCGACGCTGGAGATGCTCACGCTGGCCGAGGCCTGGCAGCCGAAGATCGCGCCGCAGCGCCTGCACGGCGTGTGGTTCGACGCCGCCGGCACCGAGGCGCTGATGCTCGCGCAGACGCGCGCGGCCGGCTTCGACCCCACCGCGCAGCAGCGTGCCTACGACGCGGTGCATGCGGCCTTTGCCGATGCTGCCGGCGACAGTGGCGCGCGCCTGCAGATGGCCGGCCCGGGCGCGTTCTCGGTCGAGATCGGTGGCCGCACCGCGCGCGAGGCGCAGTGGATCGGCACCATCGACAGCATCGGCCTGATCCTGCTGCTCCTGGTTGCCTACCGCAGCTGGCGCGCACCGCTGATGGGCGTGCTGCCGCTGGCCACCGCCGGCATCGCCGGCCTGGCCGCGGTGGCGCTGGCGTTCGACGCCGTGCACGGCATCACCGTGGCGTTTGGCTTCACCCTGATCGGCGTGGTCCAGGACTATCCGATCCATTTCCTCAGCCAGCAGCGCGCCGGCATCAGTCCGCGTGACAACGTGCGCGCGCTGTGGCCGGCGCTGGTGACGGGCGTGGTCGCCACCTGCATCGCCTACCTCACCTTCCTGTTCTCCGGCGTGGATGGCCTGCGGCAGCTGGCGGTGTTCACGATCTCGGCGCTGGCGGCGGCCGCGTTGGCCACGCGCTTCGGATTGCCGCCGCTGGTGGATCCGGCGCCGCGCGACCTCGCCGATTCGCCGCGGCTGCAGGCGTTGTGGCGTGGCATCCAACGCCTGCCGCGGCCGCGCTGGTCGCTGCTGCTGCTTGCCGTCGGCTGCCTGGTGGTCATTGCCACCGCGCGCGGTCCGTTCTGGGAAAACGACCTGTCGAAGCTGACTCCGGTGCCGGCCGAAGGCATGGAACTCGACGCGCGCCTGCGGCAGGCCCTGGGCGCGCCCGATGTGCGCTACCTGCTGGTGCTGCGTGGCGCCGACGCCGATGCCGCGCTGGCGGCGACCGAAGCCCTGCATCCCCGGCTCGACGCACTGGTGGCCGAAGGCGCGCTGGGCGGGTACGACAGCGCCGCGCGCTACCTGCCGTCGGCGGCCACCCAGCGCGCGCGGCAGCAGGCCTTGCCCACGCCCGAAGCCTTGCGCACGGCCATGGCCGAAGCGCTCGCGGACTCGCCCTTCCGCGAGGACGCCTTCGCACCGTTCCTGGCGGACGTCGAGCGCGCGCGCACGGCGCAACCGCTGCGGCCGGCGGACCTGGCCGGCACGCCGCTGGCCGCCACCGTAGAAGGCCTGCTGCTGCAGGGCGACGCCGGCGTCGCCGCGGAAGACGCGACCACGGAAAGTGCGGACGGCTCGGCGGCCCAGGGCGCCACCGCGCTGGTCTCGCTGAGCGGCCTCGAGGACGTCGATGCCGTGGCTCGCGTCGCAGCCGAGGGTGGCGGCGAACTGCTTGACATGAAGGCGGCCTCGGAATCGCTGGTCGGCGAATACCGCGGGCGGCTGCTCGCCGCCCTGGCGGTGGCCGCGCTGCTGCTGGCCGCCACGGTATGGATCGCGCTGCGCACGCCAGGACGCGTCGCACGCGTGCTGCTGCCGATGGCCTTGACCACGCTGGTGGTGCTGGCGGTGCTGCGCGGCTTCGGCATCGAGCTGAACCTGTTCCACCTGGTGGCGCTGATCCTGGCCGCGGGCCTGGGCCTGGACTACGCGCTGTTCTTCGAGCACGCCGGCGACCGCCGCGCCGACCAGCTGCGCACCCTGCACGCGGTGCTGGTCTGCAGCCTGATGACGCTGCTGGTGTTCAGCCTGCTGGCGCTGTCTTCGATCCCCGTGCTGCGCGCGATCGGCAGCACCGTCGCCATCGGCGTGCTGTCCAACTTCCTGCTCGCGCTGCTGGTGTCCCGCCACGATGCCGCCGACACCATCCCCCTGCCCGCGGAAGCGGCTCCATGATCCCCCGCCACGACATCCTCGCCCTCATCCCGCACCAGGGCGCCATGTGCCTGTGGGACGAGGTCGCCGACTTCGACGCCAGCCGCATCCACCTGCGCGCCCACAACCATCGCGACCCCGCGCACCCGCTGCGCAGCGGCGGCATGCTGCGCGCCGTCCACCTGTGCGAGTACGGCGCGCAGGCGATGGCGGTGCACGGCGGCCTGCGCGCGCGCGATTCCGGCGGCGGCGTGCGGCCCGGGGTGCTGGTCGCGCTGCGCGGCGTCGAGCTCCACTGCGCGCGCATCGACGACCTCGACGGTGCGCTGGAAGGCGAGGCCGAACTGCTGATGGAAGGCGAGGCCAGCCAGCAGTACGCGTTCCGCATCCGCCATGCCGGCGTGTTGCTGGCCGAAGGCCGGGCGGCGGTGGTGCTCGCCGATGCGCCGCCGATGCCGTGATAATCGGCGCATGAACGAACACTCGCGAACACTCCGCCGCGCGCTGGTCACAGGCGGCAGCGGCGACCTGGGCGGCGCGATCTGCCGCCAGCTGGCGGCCGACGGCTTCCACGTCATCGTCCACGCGAACGGCAACCTCGAGCGGGCCGGTGACGTGGTTGCCGCCATCACCGGCGACGGCGGAAGCGCCGAGGCCGTGGCCTTCGACGTCGCCGACGGCGTCGCCACCGGCGTCGCCATCGCTGCGCTGCTCGAAGCCGGTCCGGTCCAGGTGGTGGTCAACAACGCCGGCATCCACGACGACGCCCCGATGGCCGGCATGTCCGCGGAGCAGTGGCGGCGCGTCATCGATGTCTCGCTGCACGGCTTCTTCAACGTCACCCAGCCGCTGTTGCTGCCGATGGCGCGCACGCGCTGGGGACGCATCGTCAGCGTGTCGAGCGTGGCGGCCGTGCTCGGCAACCGCGGCCAGGCCAACTACGCGGCGGCCAAATCGGCGCTGCATGGCGCGTCGAAATCGCTTGCGCGCGAGATGGCCAGCCGCGGCATCACCGTGAACGTGGTCGCGCCCGGCGTGGTCGTCGGGCGCATGGCTGAGGAGGCCTTCCCGCCCGAGGTGGTGAAGCAGATGGTGCCGGCAGGCCGCGCCGGCGCGCCCGACGAGGTGGCGGCAGTCGTGCGCTTCCTGTGTTCGGATGCCGCGTCCTATGTCACCGGCCAGGTGATCGGCGTCAACGGCGGCATGGCCTGAGTCACCGGGGTGCCTGGTGACACCGGATTCATCGAGGTGGGAGGATGATCGGCATTCGTCCACGACAGGTGCCGCCGCCATGAATCCTGCACGCATGCTTCGTATCGCCGCCGCCAGCGCCGTGCTGCTGCTGGCAGGCTGCGCGACGTCCCACGTCCTGACCGGTACGCCGCGCGCCCCGATCGATCCCGCGCAGGTGCGGGTCTATTACGGCGCCCCGGGCGTTCCGTACGAAGAGGTCGCGTTGCTGGAGACTTCCAGCGGCGCCTTCACCTATGGCGAGCAGAACAAGAGCAATGCCGTCATGCGCAAGCTGCGCGAAGAGGCCGCATCGCTGGGTGCCAACGGCATCCTGTTCCAGGGCACGGCGGTTGGATACGGCGGCGGTGGCGTCAGCATCGGCGCGGGCACCGCGCGCGGCGGGGGCCGCAGCTACACCAGCGGCGGCGTCGGGGTGAACATCAGCCCCACGCAGAAGCACGGCCGCGGCGTGGCGATCTACCTGCCCAACCCGCCGCCGGAGCAGGCGTTGCCGCTGCCCGCTGCGGACGAGTAAACCTGCTCAAGCGCGTTGCCGCGCGGGGGCATCGGCCGCATCCGCGGCCCTGGTGCCGATGGCGTCGTTGCCTTTCGCGGAATCGCGACCCAGGAACAGCGTCAGCAGGGGTCCGGTGAAGACGGTGGTCATGATCGCCATCACCAGCAGCATGGTGAACAGCTCCGGGCCGATGATGCCGGCGTCCAGGCCGACCTTCATCACGATCAGCTCCATCAGCGCGCGCGCGTTCATCAGCGAGCCCACGGCGAAGCTCTCGCGCCAGCCGTAGCCAGACAGGCGCGCGCCGATCGCACCGCCCACCAGCTTGCCCGCCACCGCCACCACGAGGATCAGCAGCATCGCCCCCAGGCCGGCGCCGACGAAGGCATCCCCCGTGGTGCTGAGCCCGGCAAGCGCGAAGAAGATCGGCATCAGCACCACGATCGAGAGGTACTCGACGCGCTCGATCAGCGACTTCAACAAGCGGTCGTCGCGCGGCAGGCAGGCGCCGAACAGGAAGGCGCCGAACACGGCGTGCACGCCCAGCCACTCGGTTACCGCGGCGCAGGAAAAGGCGCCGATCAGAAGCGCCGCGAGCACCATCAACGACGGCACGCCGTCGGCGGCATGGGTACGCAACAGCCAGGCGTAGAGCGGGCGCAGCACGCCGAACACGATCGTCGCCAATACCGCCAGGCCGACGGTGGCGCGCAGGAAACCGCCGTAGCCCTCGCCGACGCCGACCAGGGCCACGACCAGGGCCAGCATCACCCAGGCCAGCACGTCGGCGATCGCCGCGCCGCTCAGCGACAGGCGTCCGATCGGCGTGTGGGTCATCGCGCGTTCCTTGAGGATGCGCGCCAGGATCGGGAAGGCGGTGATCGACATCGCCGCGGCCATGAACAGCGCGAACGGCCAGAACCCGACGCCTTCCGGCGCGTAGGGATGCAGCCACGGCGACACCGCGAACCCCAGCACCATGGGCACCAGCACGCTGGCCACGCCGACCAGCCCCGCCGAACGCAGCTGCGCGCGCACGCCGTTGGGCGCGCGCAGTTCGGCACCCACGATGAACATGAACAGCACCAGGCCCAGCTCCGCGAGCGAGGCCAGGCCGGGCAGGGATTCCGGCGCGAACACCACGGCGTGGAAGTCGGGGAACCAGGCGCCGAATACGATCGGCCCCAGCACCAGGCCCGCGGCCATCTCGCCGATCACCGGCGGCTGGCCGACGTAGCGCAGCAGCAGGCCGCAGGCGCGGGCGGTGGCAAGGATGATGACGAGCTGCAGCAGCAGCGGGCTGTGTTGCATCGTTGTTCCCGGTTCGGGGGTCAGGCAGCGCGGTACCAGACGGGAGGAAGCGAGGGCGCGGACGGCGGATGCTCCGCAAGCAGCGCGTCAAGCCCGTGGGCGTCGATGGCCGGATGCGACAGGCGCGCGTAGGCAAGGATCTCGGCGGCCAACGCCTGCATGCGGGCGATGTTGGCGCCGATGCGTGCATCGAAGGCCGCGTCGTCGAGCACGTCGCGCAGCCCGCGGTTGAGTTCGTGGAACCAGTCGATCAGGTACTGGTCGAGCTGCCGTCCGGGACCGGGCTCCAGGGCATCCGCGTTGCGCTCGCCCCACTCGCGCAGCAAAGGCTGCACGGCGCGGTTGAGCGCGCTGCCGCGCTCGAACAGAGGCCGCAACCGCGAATACATCGCCACATCGGTGATGCGCCCGGCGAAGAACACCGGCGCCAGCAGCGCCCAGTAGAAGGTGTAGTCCCAGATCACCTTGACCGGCATGACCTGCTCGTCGCCGAACAGCGCGTACTGGTCCTGGTACAGCGGCATCGTGTTTTCGTAGAACGAGAAGTACAGCTGTTCGTACAGCGTCGCGTGCGGCGCGAACGGCCCGCCGGCGCGGTCGCGCGCCACCAGGTCGGTGATGTAGGTGTTGGCGATGGCGATGAAGTCGCTGCCCGGCGAGTAGAACGGGTCCAGGAACAGTCCGGCCTCGCCGGTCAGCGCCCAGCGCTCGCCAAACACCTGGCGGCAGCCGTGGGAGAAGTGGCGGAGGAAGCGGAAGTCCTTCACCGCATGCCCGTCGAGCGCCTGGGCCACGCGCGGCTGGTGCCGGCGCAGCCAGTCCATGGCCTTGTCGTGGCTGTCCATGCCGTCGAGCGGATGCAATGTCGCGTCGCAGACGATGCCCAGCGAGTGCGCACCCGAGGCCAGCGGGATCAGCCAGAACCAGTAGCCGGTGCCGCACATGTGGTTGGTCGAGCGCCAGCGGTCGGGCGGCGTGCAGCGTGCCACCCAGTCGG
This sequence comes from Luteimonas sp. A534, assembly GCF_054072805.1. Lineage (NCBI taxonomy): Bacteria > Pseudomonadati > Pseudomonadota > Gammaproteobacteria > Lysobacterales > Lysobacteraceae > Luteimonas > Luteimonas sp. A534. The sequence goes on along the minus strand of NZ_JBSVRR010000002.1, from coordinate 719,283 downwards.
GATCGTCGGACCAGTCGTTGGGATCCACGATGCCGTCGACGCGCCACCAGACCGCATTGGCGTCGTGGTCGTTGGCCTGGGCCAGGCCAAGCTTGCGCTTGAGCACGCCGGCGCGGCCGCTGGCGTCCACCACCCAGCGCGCGTCGAGGACGCCCTCATCGCCCTCGCGCGACCAGGTGATGCGGTGGTCGTCGCCGCCTTCGCCCAGCGCGACGCCGCGCACGACCGTGCCGTGGCGGAGATCGATGTCCTGCGCGCGCGCGCGTTCGCCCAGCATGTTCTCGAAACGGCCGCGGTCGATCTGCCATGAGGGCGTTGGCAACAGCCGGCTGACCCCGATTTCGGTGCAGCGGTCGATGTCGCTGCGGCCATCGGAAAAGAAGAAGCGGAAGCCGAACTTGCGGATCTGTTCGCCTTCGAGGTGCTCGCGCAGGCCCAGCGTCCGGGCGAGGTAGTGCGCGCCGATCTCGACCGTGGATTCACCGACCTTGAAGGCGGCCTCGGGCGCGGCGTCTGCGCGACGCTCGAACACCGTGATCGAAAGGGCCGGGTCGGCCTGGCGGAGCTGCAGTGCCAGCGTCAGGCCGGCCAATCCGCCGCCCAGGATCGCGACGTCCACGCGTTGCGCATTGTCCATCAGCCGTAGCCTCCCTTGGTCTTGTTGGTGCCGTCGCCCGCCTGCGGGGCAGCGAACTGGCCGTTGCTGTCGTCGATGACCGGCGGCGTGCGCCGTGTCCTCGCGTACTCGGCGACCACGTTGCCATTGCCCAGCACCTGCGTGATCACGTGCGAGGTGATCGCCCACAGGTCGCGGAACAGGCGGAAGTGGCTCTTGCGGAATTCCAGCGGCTCTTCGGCGCAGGCGTAGCGGGTCTCGATCGGCACCGCGACCACCCCGGCGCCGGCGCGTGCGGCGGCAATCAGCATCTGTGCCTCGAACACGAAGCCTTCGCCGGCCACGTCACGCAGCGTGAACACCTCGCGCGGATACAGGCGCTGCCCGCTCTGGCTGTCGACCACTCGGAAGCCGCAGGCCCAGCTGATGCCCCAGTCGCCGAAGTCGTTGCCCAGGCGCCGGTGCGGCGGCTGCGAGGCGCGCTTGCGCAGCCGCGCGCCGACGATCACGCAGCCGGGATGGCGGTTGGCGGAGGCCACGAGCCGCGCGATGTCGGCGGCATCGTGCTGGCCGTCGCCGTCCATCGTGACCACCGCGCGCGCACCCAGGCGCTCGGCCTCGGCAAAGCCGTTGCGCAGGGCGGCGCCCTTGCCCATGCGTTGCGGATGGCGCAGCACGCGCACCGGAAGATCGGCGATGCGTTCAACGGTGTCGTCGTCGGAGCCGTCGTCGACCACGATCACGGTCGGCACCTGCGCCAGCGCGGCTTCGACCACGCCGCGGATGCGCAGCGATTCGTTCAGCGCGGGGATCACCACCGCGACGTCCTCGCGGCGCAGCGGGGCCTGGTCAGCCATGCGCGAGCTCCACGCGAAGCGTGCGGCCGTGGCCGGCATGCAGCAGTGCGAGGTCGCTGTGGCCGGCCAGCGCGTCGAACAGCGGCAGCATGGGCGCCATGGCGTTGGCGGCGCCGCGGCGCGCGAGGGGGCCGTGGCGCGCGGGTGCGTCGGCGTCGACCAGGGTCGCGCGCAGCAGGGTGCCGTGACCATCGCCGGCGCGCGCACAGCCGGCCAGCACCAGCGCGCCGCCCAGCAGTCCGCTGCTGGGCGATACCGCGCCCAGCGGGCCGGCGCCCGCGGTGTCGTAGGCGGCCAGCAGCACGGCCTCGTCGCCGCAAGCGATCTGCGCCAGGGCTTCCAGCAGGCCCTGCGCGAAGCTGGCGCGGTGCGCGCTCAGGGCAGTGGCGGGATGCAGGCAGCCGGTACCGATCGTCCAGTAGCCGGCAGCGGCGTTGTGCACCGAGTTGTGGAACCTGGTGGGCGAGATCGCGCGCGGGTCGTCGGCCAGCGTCGCGCACATGTAATCGGTGATCGCGAGGTCGCCGTGCGTGGAGGCGAAGACCGAGGGCAGGGTTGCCGGATCGCGGCCGGCGGCCTCGCAGGCGGCCAGCGCGACTTCAAGCGCCACCGCCACCGACGGCGGGGCGCGGCGGCGCTCGTTGGGCGCCAGCAGCCGCGGTGAGGGCTTGCCACTCTCGCCCACCGCGACGCCATTGGACACGTGGTCGAGCGCGGCCTGCCACGACGGCAGTCCGTCCGCCCAGAAGCCGATGCCCTCGATGCATGCAGTGAGCGTGTTCATGCGCGGCCGAACACCAGGCTGGCGTTGTTGCCGCCGAAGCCGAAGGAATTGTTCATTGCATATCGGATCGTCGGGTCCTCGGCGTTGCCGAAGCGGATCTGTGGACCGCAGACGGGATCCGGGATTTCACTGTGCAGGATGCCGGGGAGCAGGCCGTGCTCGAGCGCGATCAGCGCGAACACCGACTCGACGATGCCCGCGGCGCCGAGCGTGTGCCCGGTCCAGCCCTTGGTGGAGCTGGCATGCAGGGTCGGCGGGAACATCGCCGCCACCGCGGCCGCCTCGACGGCGTCGTTGGCCGGCGTGGAGGTCCCATGCAGGTTGAGGTAGCCGACGTCGGCCGCATCGATCCCCGCGCGTGCGAGCGCGTCGCGCATGGCAAGCGTCGCCCCCAGGCCCTCGGGGTGCGGTGCCGACATGTGGTGGGCATCGCTGGATTCGCCGTAGCCGCGCAGCTGCAGGCCCCGGCTCCCGGACGTGGTGCGCTCGAGCATGGCGAATCCACCGGCCTCGCCCAGCGACAGGCCGTCGCGGTCGCGGTCGAAGGGCCGGCAGGGATTGGCCGAGACCAGGCCCAGCGAATTGAAGCCGAACAGCACGCTGCCGCACAGGGTGTCGACGCCGCCCACCAGCGCGGCATCGACCAGCCCCGCATTGATCAGCCGTGCCGCCTGCGCGAACACCTTGGCGCTTGACGAGCAGGCCGTGGCCACGGTCACGCAGGGGCCGCGCAGGCCGGTGGCCGCCTGCACGAAGTCACCCAGAGAATGCGGCGTATGCACGATCGGCCGCGCGAGGTCGGCCGGGAAGGCGGGCATGCCGTCGGCGCCGGGAACCAGGCGCGAGTAGGCTTCTTCGCTGGCGCCGATGCTCGAGGTCGAGGTGCCGATGACCACGGCGACGCGTTCCGCGCCATGGCGAGTGCGCACGGCCTCGATGGTGTCCATCAGCCCGTCGTTGTGCAGGGCCATCCAGGCCAGGCGGTTGTTGCGGCACTCCCACTGCGCGAACGCGGCGGGCAAGGCTTCGTCTTCAAGGCCATCCACGCGACCGATCCATGCCGGCAGCGGATCGGGTCCGAAGTCGTTGGATCGCAGTCCGCCACGGCGTGCGCGCAGCGCATCGACCTGCGCGACGCGGCCGCGGCCGAGGGCGGTGGTGGCGGTGTAGGCGGTGATCGCCAGGGCCGGCATCGGCATGGGGGGCAACGGCGGCGATGACGGCAAGGCAGGGGTCCGGCGATGGAAAGGAGGCGAGTATAGCCACGGCCGTGGAGTGGCCGGATGATGGAGGAGCTTCCCGCAAGGCTGCCCCCAGGCGCTCCCGGGGCAACCCGCGAACGCCCCTCAGGGCGCCAGGCAGCGCCCGAGGAAGCGTTCCGCAAGCCGGTACCGGTGCAGCGCGTCCGCGCCGCGCAGTCCATGCTTCGCGCCCGGATACGTCATCAGCTCGAAGCGCGTGCCCGCGGCCTGCAGCCGTGACATCAGCGCGGTGGCGTTGCTGAAGAGCACGTTGTCGTCCGCCATGCCGTGCACCAAAAGCAGCGCGTCGTCGCGGATGCCGTCGAGGTGGGTGAAGACGCTGGCGACGCGGTAGCCGTCGACGTTCGCTTTTGGCAGGCCCATGTAGCGCTCGGTGTAGTGCGTGTCGTACAGCGCCCAGTCGGCCACCGGCGCGCCGGCGATGCCGCACCTGAAATCATCCGGCGCCTGTCCCAGCAGCATCAGCGTCATGTAGCCGCCGTTGGACCAGCCGTGCACGCCGATGCGCTCGCCGTCGACCCCGGGCTGCGCGCGCAGCCATTCCACGCCCTTGCGCTGGTCGGCGACCTCCACCGTGCCCTGCTTGCCGTACAGGGCGCCGCCGAAGTCGCGCCCGCGCCGCGGGGTGCCGCGGTTGTCGAGCGAGAACACCACGTAGCCCTGCTGGGCCAGGTACTGGTTGAAGAAGGCGTCGGCGCGGCCGGGCCAGGCGTCAAGCACGGTCTGCGCGGCGGGGCCGCCGTAGACGTACACCACCACGGGGTGCGACGTCCCGGGATCGAAGCGGGCCGGTTTGATCACGCTGTAGTGCAGCGGCGTGCTGCCGTCGGCGGCGGTGAGCGTGCCGAACTCCGTGGGCAGGTGGGCGCCCATGTGCCGCGCATATGGGTGCGCGGGATCGGCGGGGTCGTTCTCGAGCAGCGCCGCGATGCGGCGGCCGTCGGCGCGATACAGCTCCAGCTGCGGCGGCGTGCGCGTGTTCGACCAGCTGTCGACGTAGACGCTGCCGTTGTCGGCGAAGGTGATCGCGTGGGTGCCGGGCGTGCTGGTCAGTTCGACGACATCGCCGCCTGCCAGTGGCACCGAATACAGCGCGCGCTGCGTCGGCGATGCGCGCCCGGCGGTGAAATAGGCGAGGCCGCGCGCCTCGTCCACCGCTTCCAGCGCATCCACCGGCCAGTCGCCACTTGTCAGCTGCGTCATCCCCGAGCCGTCCGCGTCGGCGATGTACAGGTGCTCGAAGCCGTCGCGCTCCGACGACCACAGGAAGCGGCCGTCGGCGAGGAAGCGCAGGTTGTCGTGCAGCGGCACCCAGGTGTCGGACGTCTCCGTCACCAACGTGCGCTGGCGGCCGCCGGCCAGTTCCACTTCGACCAGCTCGAGCAGCTGCTGCTCGCGCGACTGGCGCTGGAAGGCCAGGCGCTGTGGATCGCGCCAGTCGACGCGCGCCAGGTAGATGTCCGCATCGGTGCCAAGGTCGATGTGGGTCGGTGCGGCGTCGGGCTGGCCGGGGCGGGTAACGAACAATTCGATCCGCACGTTCGGGTCGCCGGCGGCGGGATAGCGTTGCTCGACCACTTCGGTGCGATCCGGGTAGACCTCGTAGCGCTTCTGCAGTGGCACCGGCGATTCATCGATGCGCGCATAGGCGATGGCGGAGTCGTCGGGCGCCCACCAGTAGCCGGTGTGGCGGGCCATCTCTTCGTCGGCCACGAACTCGGCCACGCCGTTGCCGATGGCGCCGCCGCCATCGCGCGTGAGCTGCACTTCGTCGCCGCTGGCCAGGTCGACCACCCAGAGGTTGCGGCCGCGGATGAAGCTGACGTAGCCGCCCTTGGGCGATACCCGCGGGTCGGTCGCGAAGCCTTCGCCGCTGGTCACCCGGCGCACGGCCTCGGCGCCGGACCGGTCGAGGTCGTACAGATAGAGTTCGCCGCCCAGCGGGAACAGGAGGTGGCGCGAGTCCGGCGCCCACTGGTAGTCGACGATGCCCGACAGCGCGGCGATGCGCTGGCGCTCGCGGCGCGCCTTCTCCTCGTCGCTGAGCACTTCGTCGCCGGGCTGCACCACGGCGGAGTCCACCAGCATCGCGGTCCGGCCGCTGGCGACGTCGAAGGCCCAGAGGTCGAGGCGGTTACGGTCGCTGTCCTTGCCGCGCAGGAAGGTCACCCGCGAGCCGTCGGGCGCGACGCGCGGCTTGAGCAGGGTCGGCCCCGACAGCGGCGCGTCGCCGGTGATGGCCTCCAGCGTCAGCGGAACCGTGCGGGATGCGTCGGGTGGAGCGGCGTGGGCGGGGGCGAGGGTCAGTGTCATCAGGGCGGTGGCCAGCAGCAGTCGCATGGGGCGTTCCGGGACGGTGGAAGCCGACATGATGCCGCAGGACCGCAAGCGGCCTCTCCGGACCGTGGTCCGAACCGGGCAGGGACACCGCGTCCGGCCCGGGCAAAGACGGGCGGGATCGCAGTGGCACGCCGCTTCAGCGGCCTCCGGGGCCCTGGCCGAACAGCAGCGCCTTCTCCGCGTCGGACATCGGCTTGCCCGCGTCGGGATTCACCTCTTTCGCAAGCGCATACGCGCGCTGCGTGGCCGGACGCGCGGCGATCACGGCCTGCCAGCGCCGGACTTCGGGGAAGGGGCCGAGATCCAGCGGCGCCCTGTCGTAGGCGTCGATCCAGGGATAGGCGGCCATGTCGGCGATGCCGTAGTCGTCGCCGGCGATGAACGCGCGGCCCTCCAGGCGCCTGTCGAGCACACCGAGGAGCCGCTGCGCTTCCCTGGTGTAGCGCTCGATCGCATACGGGATCGGCTCCGGCGCGTAGACATTGAAGTGGCCGTACTGGCCGGTCATCGGCCCCAGCCCGGCCATCTGCCAGAACAGCCATTCCAGCGCCTGGATGCGGCCGCGGGCGTCGGCGGGCAGGAAGCGGCCGGTCTTTTCCGCCAGGTACAGCAGGATCGCGCCGGACTCGAACACGCTCTGCGGCGCGCCGGCGTCGGCGGGCGCGTGGTCGACGATGGCCGGCATCTTGTTGTTGGGCGAGATCGCCAGGAAATCCGCTTCGAACTGCGCGCCCTTGCCGATGTCGACCGGGTGGATGCGGTAGTCCAGCCCCGCTTCCTCGAGGAACAGGGCGACCTTGTGCCCGTTGGGAGTGGGCCAGTAGTAGAGGTCGATCATGCCGGTTCTCCTGGAGGTGGATCGGCCAGTCTAGGTGCCTTCGGGCCGTGGCGGCGCCACCGGTCCGCAACGCAGCGTCGCGGGTCCCGCGGCCGGCGCCACCCCGGGCGGCAACGCGGCGCTTGGCAGCGGCGGGGTGCGGCCGCTACGCTTCGCCGGTTTTTCCCAACGCCAAGGATTCCCGTGTCGCAATCGCAAGTTCCCAAGCTCGGTCTGCTGCCCTACCTGATCTTCAGTTCGCGCTGGCTGCAGCTGCCGCTGTACATGGGCCTGATCGCGGCGCAGTGCGTGTATGTGTTCCTGTTCGGCAAGGAGCTGCTGCACCTGATCCAGCTGACCCCGTCGCTGGGCGAGCAGGACATCATGCTGATCGTGCTCGGCCTGATCGACGTGGTGATGATTTCCAACCTGCTGGTGATGGTGATCGTCGGCGGCTACGAGACCTTCGTCTCCCGCCTGGGGCTGAAGGGCCATCCGGACCAGCCGGAATGGCTGTCGCACGTCAACGCCAGCGTGCTCAAGGTCAAGCTGGCGATGGCGATCATCGGCATCTCCTCGATCCACCTGCTCAAGACCTTCATCGAAGCCGGCACGCTCGGCAGCGGCCTGCCGCACTGCACGTCGGCCGAAGGCATTGCCGCCGTCGCGGCCGCCGCCGCGGCCAGTCTGAAGGGCAAGGCCTGCACCAACGCCACCGAGCTCGGTGTACTGTGGCAGACGATGATCCACTTCGCATTCATCCTCTCGGCGATCGGCATCGCCTGGACCGACAAGCTGATGACTGCCGTGGCCAGCGGCCGTCGAGACGCCGCGCATTGAGCCCGCGCTCCGGGTCGGAGCAACCACCCTGCGTTGACGCGGCGGCGCCCAGCATGGGGTGATGGCAGGAATCCGCACCAGCTCCTCCGGCGGCATCGGGTACGGCAGGTGAGTGCGCCGGATCGGGGTGGCATGGGTCTGGGGGCCGTGCGCGCGCGTCGCGCCTGGCGTGTCGGGGGCGCCCTGTTCCTCTGCGTGCTGGTGGCCGCGGTGGTGGTGGCCCTGAACGACCTGCGCGTGCGCCGCGAGGCCGGCGAGCGCTACGTGCAGGCGCTGGTCGACAGCCATGCGCGGCAGGTGGGACAGGAGATCGCCAACATCGAGCGCGCCTTCGACGGCCTTGCCGATGGCGTGGCGGCCGTCCAGGCGCTGGCGCCGGAGGCTGCGCCGGTGGTTGCGCGCGAAGCGATGGCCAACATCGCCGCAGGCAACCGGCGCATCAGGACCATGCGCGTGGATCCCGTGGCGCCGGACTTCCTGCCTCCCGGCGGGGCGGTGCCCGGCCGCCTGTACCTCGGCAGGCCCGGCCCGGCTGCCGGTGGCCGCTGGGGCATTCCGATCGCGATGCAGCTCGAAGCCGTGCCGGCCGGACCGCGCTGGCTGCGCGCGGAGATCGACACCGAAATCTTCAGCCATATCCTGCGCGCACACGAAGTCGGCGAGCGGGGCGTCGCCTCGGTGCTCAGCGATGACGGCCTGCTCATCGCGCGCTCCGACTCGGGCACCCTGCATGCGGGTCTGGACGCGCGGACCTCGCCGGTGTTCGCCGCCCTGGCCACGCAGCCACGCGGGGTGGTGGAAAGCAGGAGCCGCCTGGACGGCGTGCGCCGGGTGGTCGGCTACCGCGCGGTGGAAGGGCAGCCCCTGGTCGCGACGGTGGGCATGACGCCCGGCGCGCTGTACGGCGGCTGGTGGGCCTTCGTCGCCACGCTGGCGCTGGGCATGCTGCTGCTGCTCGCGGCGTTGATGGTCGGGATGCGCTTCCTCGCGCGGGCCGCACTGCGCGAGTCGCAGATGCGGCAGAGCATCGCCGCAAGCGCGCATACCGTGGGCCACCTGCGCGAGCGCGTGCGCGATGCCGAGGCCCAGTACCGCCTCCTCTACCAGCGGCATCCACTGCCGGCGGTGGTCTGCGACCGCGAAAGCCTCGACATCCTCGAAGCCAATGACGCCGCACTGCACCAGTACGGCTACGATCGTGAAGCGATGACGGGACTGGGCGTCGACGACCTGCTCGCCGAGGCTTCGGCCGACGACGTGCACGGCGAAATCCAGGCCCATCCAGACGCCTACGGACGACGGATCTGGGTGCATCGCCGACGCGACGGCAGTACCTTCAGCGCGCTGATCTTCGCCTGCAACCTGGCCTCCTTCGCCAACCGGCCCGCGCGCCTGATCCTGGCGCTGGACGTGAGCGACCGGATCCGCGCGGAGGCCAACCTGGACCTCCTGCGCCGTGCAGTGGAAGCCTCGGAAGAAGGCGTGTTCATCATCGAGCTGGCGCGCGGGGTGGCGGTGTATGGCAACGCCGCATGCCTGCGGCTCACGGGCGTGGACGCGAACCTGGAGCCGTCGGTGGAGGATGCCGCGGCCATGGGCATCCTGGACGCCGATGCCCGCGCGGCCCTGCTCGGCGCGCTGCGGCGCAGCGAGGATTTCGCCGTGGAATGGGCGGATGCGCGCGGACCCGACCTGCCGCGCTGGCTGGAAATCCGCATGTCGCCGGTAAGCGGCGAAGGACACCGGCCGACGCACTTCGTCGGCATCGTGACCGACATCACCGAGCGCAAGCGCGTGGCTGCGGACATGGCCTACCGCGCCAGCCACGACGCCCTGACCGGGCTGGCCAACCGGGACCGGCTGGTGGCAACGATCGACGACGCCATCGCCCGCGATGCGGCTGGCCGGCTGGCGGTCTGCCATCTCGATCTCGACCGTTTCCAGCTGGTCAACGACAGCCTTGGCCATGGCGTCGGCGACGAGCTGCTGGTGGCGGTGGCGCGGAAGCTGGAGGCGGCTGCCGGAGCGCGCGCGCAGGTGGCGCGGCTGGGTGGCGACGAGTTCGGGGTGCTGCTGCACTGCGATGGCGATGCGGAGGTCGCCGCGCGCGTGGAAGCCCTGCGCGCGGCGGTCGCGGGCAGCAGCGAGGTGCGCGGAGTGGCCCTGCACGTGACGCCCAGCCTCGGCTACGGCTGCTACCCCGCCGACGGCAATGACGGGAACGCGCTGCTGCGCGCGGCCAGCCAGGCCGGGGCGCAGGCCAAGCGCCTGGGCCGCAACCGCAGCGTCGCGTACAGGCCGGAGTTCGATCCGCGCGCGGGCGACCGCCTGCTGCTGGTGCAGGAGCTCCATCGCGCACTCGAGCGCGAGGAGTTCGAGCTCGCCTTCCAGCTGCAGTTCGACGTCGGCGACCGGCCGCTGGGCATGGAGGCCCTCGTGCGCTGGCGTCATCCCGAGCGCGGCCTGCTGGGTCCCCATGCCTTCATGGATGCCTGCGAGGATTCCGGCCTCGTGCTGCCTCTCGGCCGCTGGGTGCTGCGCGAGGCCGCGCGCCGCTGGTGCTTGCTCGACGAACGCGGCTGGGGCCGGCTGCGCATGGGGGTCAACGTGTCCGCGCTGCAGATCCAGGGCCACCTGGTCGACGATGTCGCGCAGGCGATGCACGACTACGGCCTGCCGCGCTGCGCACTGGAGCTCGAGCTCACCGAGAGCGTGTTGCTCGCCAGCCCCGATGCGGCGCGCCGGGTGATGGAGGCCCTGAGCGACCTCGGCGTGTCGATCGCGATCGATGATTTCGGCATCGGCTATTCCAGCCTGGCCTACCTCAAGCTCCTGCCGCTGCAGCGCCTCAAGCTGGACCAGTCCTTCGTGCGCGACCTCGGCCGCGACCCCGACAACGAGGCGATCTGCATGGCGATCCTGGGCATGGCGCAGAGCCTCGAGCTGCGGGTCACGGCCGAAGGCGTGGAAACCGTGTACCAGCATGAATGGCTGCGTTCGCGCGGCTGCGAGGAGTTCCAGGGCTACCTGCTGGCGATGCCGGCGCCGTTCGACGAGGTGTTGGAACGCCTGGGGCCGGGCCCCGGCCGCTGAATCCCGGCTTGCGCGACAGGGTCGCGTAAAATGGCGCGATGGATGTCTCCCACCTGCTCGACGGCCTCAACGACGCCCAGCGCGAGGCCGTGTCGGCACCGCCCGGCCATTACCTCGTGCTCGCCGGTGCCGGCTCCGGCAAGACCCGCGTGCTCACCCACCGCGTCGCCTGGCTGAACGAGGTCTTCGGGGTGCCGGTGCACGGCATCTTCGCGGTCACCTTCACCAACAAGGCCGCGGCCGAGATGAGGCACCGCGCTGACGCGCTGCTGCGCAATGGCGCGCGCGGGCTGTGGATCGGCACCTTCCACGGCCTCGCCCACCGCCTGCTGCGCCTGCACTGGCAGGACGCGAAATTGCCCGAGGCCTTCCAGATCCTCGACTCCGACGACCAGCTGCGCATGGTGAAGCGCGTGGTCCAGCAGCTGGAGCTCGACGAGGCGCGCTTCCCGCCGCGGCAGATCGCCTGGTGGATCAACGCGCAGAAGGACGAGGGCCGGCGCCCGGCGCACATCCAGGACGGCCAGGACGAGTGGGGCTCGGTGATGCTCAAGGCCTACGCGCTCTACCAGGAGCGCTGCGACCGCGCCGGGCTGGTCGACTTCGCCGAGATCCTGCTGCGCGCGCACGAACTGCTACGTGATACGCCGGTGCTGCTGGCGCACTACCGCCAGCGCTTCGCGCACCTGATGGTCGACGAGTTCCAGGACACCAACGCCATCCAGTACGGTTTCATCCGCCTTTTGGCGGGCGACGCTGGCCAGGTGTTCGTGGTCGGCGACGACGACCAGGCGATCTACGGCTGGCGCGGCGCCAAGGTCGAGAACGTGCAGCGCTTCCTGCAGGACTTCCCGGGCGCGCAGACCATCCGCCTGGAGCAGAACTACCGCTCCACCGCCGCCATCCTCGATGCCGCCAACGCGGTGATCGCGCACAACCCGGGCCGCATGGGCAAGCGCCTGTGGACCGACAGCGGGCAGGGCGATCCGATCGACCTGTTCGCCGCCTACAACGAGATCGACGAGGCCGACTACATCGTCGGCCGCATCCGCGAGTGGGTGCGCGACGGCGGCAGCCACGGCGACTGTGCCGTGCTCTACCGCAGCAACGCGCAGTCGCGGATCATCGAAGAGAAGCTGCTGCAGTCGCAGGTACCCTACCGCGTGTATGGCGGCGTGCGTTTCTTCGAACGCGCGGAGGTCAAGGACACCCTGGCCTACCTGCGGCTGGTGGCCAACCGCGCCGATGACGCCGCCTTCGAGCGCGCGGTCAACACGCCCACGCGCGGCATCGGCGGACGCACGCTGGACGAGGTGCGCATGCGCGCCCGCGCCGATGGCGTGTCGCTGTGGGAGGCGTCGCTGCGCTGCGCGCAGGGCGGCGGCCTGGCAGGGCGTGCGCGCAACGCGCTGGCGGCCTTCCACGCGCTGGTCGATGCCATCGAAGGCGAGCTGGGCGACCTGCCGCTCAAGGACAAGATCGACCATGTGCTGCTGCGCTCCGGCCTGCGCGAGCACTACGCGCGCGAGTCGAAGGGCAGCCTGGATTCACGCGTCGACAACCTCGACGAACTGGTGTCGGTGGCGTCTCGCTTCGTGCGCGGCGAGGACGACGAAACCGCGGCCATGGGCGAGCTGGTCGCGTTCCTTGCCTACGCCGCGCTCGAGGCCGGCGAAGGCCAGGCCCAGGCCGGCGAGGACGGCGTGCAGCTGATGACCCTGCACAGCGCCAAGGGGCTCGAGTTCCCGCTGGTGTTCCTGGCCGGCATGGAGGAGGGCCTGTTCCCCAACGCACGCTCGATCGACGAAAGCGGTCGCCTTGAAGAGGAACGGCGCCTGGCCTACGTCGGCATCACCCGTGCGCGGCAGAAGCTGGTGCTCAGCCACGCCGAGACCCGGCGCCTGCACGGCCAGGACATGTACGGCATGCCCTCGCGCTTCCTGCGCGAGATCCCGCCGGCGCTGCTCAACGACGTGCGGCCGAAGGTGCAGGTGTCGCGGCCGCGCTACCCGCAGGCGCCGCGCCGCGACTACGGGCACGCGGTGGTCGAGGAGACGCCGGGCATCGCGGTGGGCCAGGGCGTGGTCCATGCCAGCTTCGGCAGCGGCGTGGTCACCGACATCGAGGGTGGCGGTGCGCATGCCCGCGTGCAGGTCAACTTCGACGGCGCGGGCAGCAAGTGGCTGGTGCTGGCCTACGCCAAGCTGCAGCCGGCCTGAGGGCGTTCACTCGCGCAGGCGGAAGCCCGGCGACTCGTTGAGCGAGCCGTCGGGCTCGAGCACGGCCCAGCGCTCGCCCGTACGGTCGAACACCACCGGGATCGGATCCTGGAACATCGGCCGGCGCACGAACCTCAGCGTCCACTGGAAATGTTCCAGCGTGTCCAGCGCCTTGGACTGTGCAGGGGTCAGCCCGGCACGGAGCGCGGCCTGGGCTTGGGATTGGGGCTTGCGCCGCTCGCGTCCGAACATGGGGGGGATCCGTGGTGCGTCGTCCACTGCACATGCTGCCTTCCCTGCTTTGCACGCCGCGTGAATCGCGAGCCCCCGCCAGCCTGCGCTAAGCTTCGACGCTTCGGATCCGCTGACCAGGGCGCGCATGATCTTCAATGACCGGATGATGTTCATCCACATCGGCAAGACCGGCGGGTCGAGCTGTTCGGACTACCTGATCCACAACCTGCAGGGGCCGGCCTGGAACTGCCATGCCGATGCCGATCTCGAATTGGCGCCGCTTGGCATCGAGGGCATGCACCCGCGGACCGACATCAAGCGGCACTGCACGCTGCCCGAAGCGCTGGACTACGTGCACGCCATCGACGGCCGGACCATCCACGACTTCGAGAAGATCGTGACCGTGATCCGCAATCCGTACACGCTGGAATACTCGCACTACCACTACATGAAGCGGCCCGACGTGCGCGAGCGCGAGAAGGGCAACCCGGCGCTGCTGGAGCGCACCTCCGGCGACCTGCGCGACTTCGCCGCCCGCGCCGGCTACCACCGCAAGGAGACGCCGCAGGAAGGCTATTTCCTGGTCGACGGCCAGCTGCCCGGCAACGTCGAGCTGGTCCGCTACGAAGCACTGAGCGAGGCGTTCCCGCGCGCCGTGGCGCCGTTCCTGAAGCCCGGTGCCGCATTCCCCTTCCCGCACGTCAACCGCACCGGTTACGACGGCCGCGTCGACGACGAGTTGGACGCGGACGTGGAAGCGCTGATCTACCGCAAGCACCGCTACATGTTCGACAGCGGGCTGTACGCGCGGCAGGCAGTGGCCGCCTGAGGCCGCGGTAGCAAGGGGTCGGACTTCGCCGGCGGGGTGGTCACCGACATCGAGGGCGCCGGCCCGGCGGAACGCATCACTGCGCCGTGGCGGCCTCCTTCGTCCCGCCGACGTGCTCGTCGAGGAACTCCAGGTAGGCCTCCTGCGCGGTGATGCGGTTCTCGCGCTTGAGGAAGCCGTGGCCTTCGTCGGGGAACAGCACGTACTCGACCGGCACGTCGTTGGCGCGCACCGCTGCGACCAGTTCGTCCGACTCGATCTGCAGCACGCGCGGGTCATTGGCGCCCTGCACCACCAGCATCGGACGCACGATGTTGCCGGCGTGGAACAGCGGCGAGATCCTGCGGTGGCGCTCGGCGTCGGTCGCCGGATCGCCCATCTCGTCGAACAGCGCATCGCGCTGCGCGCCCCACCAGGCCGGGATCGATTCCAGGGTGCGCACCCAGTTGGTCACCCCGAAGATGTTGATGCCGGCCTCGAACGCCTCGGGATGGAACGCGAGCGCGGCGGCCGTCATGTAGCCACCGTAGGAGCCGCCCATCACCGCGACCCGGTCGCTGGCGACCCAGTCCTGCGCGCGCAGCCAGTCGCCGCCGGCCACGATGTCGCGCAGGTCGGCCTCGCCGTGGGCCTTGTCGTCCATGTGGAAGAAGGTCTTGCCGTAGCCGGACGAGCCGCGGTTGTTGGCGCCGAGCACCGCATAGCCGTGGTTGACCAGGTGCTGGGTCATCGCGGAGTAGCCGCGGCGGGTCTGCCCGCCCGGCCCGCCGTGCACGAGCACCACCGCGGGAACGGGATTGGCCGCGCTGGCGCCGCGCGGCTTGTACAGCACCGCCGGCACCTGCACGCCACCTTCGCCCGGGTAGCGGACGATGCTCGCCTCGACCAGCTGCGATTCGTCGATCGCCGGATTCAGCGCGTGGGTCAGCCGGCGCGCCTTGCCGTCGGCAAGGTCGGCGACGAACACGTCGGACGGTGACGTGTCGGAGGCCACGGTGAAGGCGACGCGGGCCTCGTCCGGCGAGAAGCGCACGCCGCCGATGTCGCCGTCCGGCAGGCCCGTGAAGGCCACCGGCTGGCCGGTCTGCGTGTCGAGCAGGGTCAGTTCGCCCTTGGCATCGGCATTGATCGCCGATACGCGATAGCGCCCCGACGGCGACCACGTCACGGACATCACGTCCCAGTCGGCCTGCACCAGCGGCGTGCGCTCGCCGCTGGCCAGGTCATGGGTCCAGGCCTGGTTGAATTCGCCATGCTCGTTGGTGGCCAGCACCAGCGCGGTCGAATCGGGCGTGAAACCGTAGCTGCCGTACGCGATGTTCCCGGTGTGCCGGGTGATCAACTCCGGCGCACCCCCGCCCTGCAGATCGGCCAGGTACACGTCCGAATCCGCCGAGGTGTTGGGCTTCTCCAGCGCCAGCCAGCGGCCATCGCGCGACACATCGGACGGATAGAACTCGCCCGAGTTCCGGAAGACCGTCTTTCCCTGCAGCGTGCCGGTATCGAAGGCGAGCAGGTCGAAGGCCTTCGGGTCGCGCGCGTTCGAGCTGATGTACAGGGTCTTGCCGTCAGGGTCGAGACCGAAGAACGAGGCCTTGACGTTGTCACCGGGCGTCAGGTCGAGCAGCGTGCCGTCGGCCTCGCGGATGTAGACGTGTGTCAGCTCGTTGCCGCCCTGGTCCGAGGCCACCACGATCCGCCCGTCGGGCAGGTAGCTGGCGGCGAACACGGTGTTGTCGGTGGAGGCGGTCAATGCCACCGGGTCGCCGCCGTCCACCGGCAGCGCGTAGGCGTTGAACACGCCGGTCCGGTCGGACGAGACCAGCAGCGACGTGCCGTCGGGCGAGAACGGCAGGCCGCTGGCGGGGGCGATGCTGAAGCTGGTGGTCTCGAAGAACTGCGCCGCGGAATACCGCGTCGCCTGGGCGTCGGAACCGGCGGCGGGAGCAGCGCTCGTCGACGGGTCCTGCCCGCCGCATGCGGCAAGCAGGCCGACGGCCAGCAACGCCGGCATGTAAAGCGTATGGAATCTGCGCATGGGCATCACCTTGGCAACAGCCGGGAACACGGCAGGCCACGGTAGCAAATCGGCCGCGCCGCGGGCCGGCCTCCGCAGGTCAAGCTTCGCGGCGGTCGCGCCGCATCGGCTGCGGCTCGAGACAGGTCAGGCGTGCGTCACGCCCATTCCATGGGTGCGAACCGGAAGCGGTCCATCCACCAGCGGCTGAACACCATCTGCAGGGCGTAGATCGCGAGCGCCACGGCGATCAGGCCGGCGTACGGCAGCTTGCCCCACAGGGCCAGGCCATAGCCGTAGAACAGCAGCGAACATGCCAGTGACTGCGGCAGGTAGTTGCTCGTCGCAGAAGCGCATCATCCTCACGATGTCCTCGACCGGCTGCGCAACATCGCCTAGGAGTCCCGCGCGCCGGAGGTGCGGGCGCGGGCGTGCGTCAGGCGGCGCCGGTGAGGTGCTCGAACAGGATGAAGGCGCCGATCAGCACCAGCAACACGCCGCCGCCGATCTCCGCGCGCTTCCCGGCCATCGCGCCGAGCACGCGTCCGAGCAGGATGCCGAGCGTCACCATCACGAAGGTGGTGAGGCCGATCACCGAGGCGACCACGAGGATGTTGACCTCGAGGAAGGCCAGGCCCACGCCGACCGCCATCGCCGCGCGCAGAGCATCGCGCAGGCGCGGCGTGCGCATCGCGGCGCCCTTGCCCACGGCCGCGGCAAAGGCGTCGGTCGACATCGCGATGCCGAGCATGAGGATCGATAGGGGGTGTATGTGCTGTCCAGGGCCGGGCGCGCGGACGACGGCATGCCGGCGCGCCCGAACCCTGCTGCGCCTGCATACCGATGGTCTCGCCAACCTGGATGGTGTCGCGCGCCACGGCAGGTGCTGCCGAGCATGTTGACGCGGACGCTTCCTCGATCAAGGAAGCAGGCTACTCCCCAACGGGGGCCTGCATTTTATCACGCGCTGTCGTACTGCCCGGCCTGGGCGCGGTGATGCCCATCGACAGGTAGACGCTGGTCAGGGTGTCGATGCCGATCTCGGCCGGCGTCACCCACTCGGCGGGCACGTACAGCAGGCCGCCGCCCACCGGGATCGGCGCCGTCGGGACCAGCACCGTGAGATACATGCGGCCCTGCAATTCGATCGGCTCCGGGTTCGGCAGCAGGCCGAGCACGGCCACGCCGTCACCACCGAAGAAGCACCACACCGGACTCATCGCGCCGATGTCGGCCTGTTGCCGGTCCCCGATCACGGAGACGAAGCGCTCCGCCAGCGCGTACACGCTGCCCACCAGCGGGATCCGGCGCATGGTGTTGTCGAGCAGGGCCTTGAACGGGCCCTTCAGCCGTGACTGCACCAGCAGGCCGAGCAGGTACACCAGGACCAGGGTCAGCAGCGTGCCCAGCAGCCAGGCCGCCATCGGGTGCGCTGCGAACCAGGCGCCGAACACGGTGAACGAGCGCCCGAACAGGCTGCTGGGACCCAGGACGCCGTTGACGATGCCCACCGCCCAGCCGAGCAGCACCAGGGTGAGCACCAGCGGCAGGACCGCCAGCAGCCCGGTCAGCCAGGTGGTGAGCAGCGGCCGCAGGCGCTTCTTCAGGCCGGAGCCGGCATCGTCGTGGCCGTGGTCGTGGCCGGGTGGCGTGATCAGTTCCACTCGAACAGCTTGAAGTAGACCGGAGACACGCCATCGCGCGCGCTGTCGACGACGCCGTCGCCGTTGCGGTCGAACAGGTAGTAGGTCGGGCCCCGTGCAGGCTGGACGCGCAGCGCGCGCAGGCGGCCGTCGACCCGGAACTCGGTAACCATGTCGCCGTTGGGCTCGGTGCGGACGGTTTCAACGGCGTTATCCGGGATCTCCTCGCCGGCTCCACCGTACGTGGCGCAGGCGGCAAGCATCAGGGCGGCAGCGAGCGCGGCGGCGAAACGGTTCATGGGGGTCTCCCGTGGGGCAGGCGCTGATTATGCGCCAGCCGCCGCGGCCACTGCCGGCGACGACGTAGAATCCCGGCATGACGCACCTGGTACTGATCGACGGATCCTCCTATCTCTATCGCGCCTTCCACGCGCTGCCGCCGCTGACGAACGCGCAGGGCGAGCCCACCGGCGCGCTGTTCGGCGTGGTCAACATGCTGCGCGCCACGCTGAAGGAGCGGCCCGAATACGTCGCCTTCGTGGTCGACGCGCCCGGCAAGACCTTCCGCGACGACCTGTATCCCGCATACAAGGCCAACCGCCCGCCGATGCCCGACGACCTGCGCCTCCAGGTGCAGCCGATGTGCGACGTGGTCGAGGCGCTGGGCATCCCGATCCTGCGCGTGCCGGGCGTGGAGGCCGACGACGTCATCGGCACCCTGGCGCTGGCGGCGGCAGGCCAGGGCATCGACGTCACCATTTCCACCGGCGACAAGGATTTCGCCCAGCTGGTGCGCCCGGGCGTGGCCCTGGTGAACACCATGAGCGGCAGCCGCACCGATTCCGACGACGCGGTGATCGCGAAGTTCGGGGTGCGCCCAAACCAGATCGTCGACCTGCTGGCACTGATGGGCGACAGCGTCGACAACATCCCCGGCGTGGAGAAGTGCGGACCAAAGACCGCGGCGAAATGGCTGGCCGCCTACGACAGCCTGGACGGGGTGATGGCCTCGGCCGGCGAGATCAAGGGCAAGGTCGGCGACAACCTGCGCGCGGCGCTTGAACGCCTGCCGCTGAGCCGGGAGCTTGCGACCATCCGCACCGACGTTGAACTCGAGGTCGGTGCCACCGACCTTGGCCTGCGCGACCCGGACGTCGAGATCCTGCGCGGCCTGTACCAGCGCTACGGCTTCGTGCAGGCGCTGAAGGAACTCGACGGCGGCAACGCCAGCGGCGTGGTCCCCGCGCGCGCCACGATCGCGCGTCCGGGCACGGGCTTCGTTGCCCCGGCACCGACCGCGGCGGACGCCGCGCTGGACCCCGCGCTGGCCGCGCCCGGACGGCACGAAACGATCCTCGACGCCCCGGCGCTCGACGCCTGGATCGCGCGCCTGCGGGCAGCCGGCCTGTTCGCGCTCGACACCGAGACCGATTCCCTGGACCCGCTGCGCGCCAACCTGGTGGGCATCAGTGTCTGCTGCGAGCCCGGGCACGCCGCCTATCTTCCGCTGGCCCACGACTACCCGGGCGCGCCGGCCCAGCTCGATCGCGCGCTGGCGCTGGACATGCTGCGCCCGCTGCTCACGGACGCCTCGGTGCGCAAGGTCGGCCAGAACGGCAAGTACGACCTCCACGTGCTGCGCCGCCACGGCATCGACGTCGCCGGCTACGGCGACGACACGCTGCTGGAAAGCTTCGTGCTCGACGCCGGCCGCGCGCGGCACGACATGGACTCGATGGCCCGGCGCGAGCTCGGCTACCAGACCGTGGCCTATGCGGACGTGGCCGGGAAGGGCGCCAAGCAGATCCCCTTTTCCCAGGTCGCCATCGACGACGCCACGCGTTACGCGGCCGAGGACGCGGACGTCACCCTGCGCCTGCACCGCGTGCTCTCCGAACGGCTGGAGGCCGAGCCGGGCCTGGCCCCGGTCTACCGCGACATCGAGATGCCGCTGGTGCCGGTGCTGGCGCGCGTGGAAGCCAACGGCGTGCTGCTCGACTCGGGCGAACTGCGCCGCCAGGGCGCGGAGCTCGGGCGGCGGATGCTTGAGCTGCAGCAACGCGCCACTGCGCTCGCCGGGCGCAGCTTCAACCTCGATTCCCCCAAGCAGGTCTGCGCGCTGCTGTACGACGAGCTCGGCCTGCCGACCCTGGTGAAGACGCCCAAAGGCCAGCCCTCGGCCAACGAGGAGGCGCTGGAGGCGATCGCCGACCTGCACGAGCTGCCGCGCGTGATCCTGGACTACCGCAGCCTGGCCAAGCTGCGCGGCACCTACACCGACAAGCTGCCGGAGATGGTCAATCCCCACACCGGCCGCCTGCACACCAGCTACCAGCAGGCCGGCGCCGCCACCGGTCGCCTGGCATCGAGCGATCCCAACCTGCAGAACATCCCGATCCGCACGGAGGACGGCCGCCGCATCCGCACCGCCTTCGTTGCGCCCCCGGGGCGGAAGATCGTGGCCTGCGACTACTCGCAGATCGAACTCCGGATCATGGCCCACATCTCGCAGGACGCCGGCCTGGTGGCCGCGTTCGAGGCCGGCGCCGACATCCACCGCGCCACCGCGGCGGAGGTCTTCGGCCGCGCGATCGACGACGTCAGTGGCGACGAGCGCCGCGCCGCCAAGGCGATCAACTTCGGCCTGATGTACGGCATGGGAGCGTTCGGACTGGCGCGCAACCTCGGCATCTCGCGCGGCGAGGCGCAGGACTACATCGCGCTGTATTTCTCGCGCTATCCCGGCGTGCGCGACTTCATGGAGCGCACGCGGGTGCAGGCGCGCGAGCAGGGCTACGTCGAAACCGTCTTCGGCCGCCGCCTCTACCTGGAGTACATCAGCCGCGGCACCCAGGCGCAGCGTGCCGGCGCCGAGCGTGCCGCGATCAATGCGCCGATGCAGGGCACGGCCGCGGACATCATCAAGCGCGCCATGGTGTCGGTGGACGGATGGCTCGCCGACCACGCCGATCGCGCGCAGATGATCCTGCAGGTGCACGACGAACTGGTGTTCGAGTGCGAGGCCGGATTCGTCGATACCCTGCTGGCCGAGGTGGTGGCGCGGATGACCGCGGCGGCCGAACTGAGGGTGCCCCTGCTGGTGGACAGCGGCGTCGGCGACAACTGGGAACAGGCGCACTGAGTATTCAGGAATGTCGACGCCGCAACCGTCCGTCGGATGCTTGTAAACGGCGGCTGAATCCAACAAAAACTTAACGCTGATCTTCACGAACCATCCATGTACGCGATGGTCATATAGCCCGTGACAGATGCAAGGTCTGTCGCAGATCACCTCCCCTCCCCTGGAGTTGATCGACCCCGGAACGACGGCTTCTCCCCGAGCCCCGTTCTCCAGCCCCGCCGGCCCCCCCTGCCAGCGGGGCTTTTTATTGCCCGCCTTTGCTTGATTCGCGTTTATCCGCGTAAATTCGTGGCCAAAACGCTCTTCCCGCGCCCTTCACCATCCGCGAGCCGACACTTCCCCCACGTCGTTGCAGGGAGGTGTCATGTCCGGGATGTTCGAGCTGGCCATGCCGTGGTGGGAGTTCGTGCTCCGCGCGGTGCTTGTTTATTTCATCCTGCTGTTCATGCTGCGGCTGTCGGGCAAGCGCACGGTCGGGCAGTTCACGCCCTTCGACCTGCTGGTGGTGGTGCTGCTGGGCACGGCGGTGCAGAACTCGCTGATCGGCGAGGACTTCTCGCTGCTGGGCGGTCTGATCCTTGCGGCCACCCTGATCGCCTGCAACTGGGCGGTGGGCTTCGTGACAGCGCGCAGCCGCCGGCTCGACAGGTTGGTGGAAGGCTCCCCGGTGATGCTGGCGCGTGACGGCGAGCTTTTCGAGCGCGTGCTGCGTGCGCAGAACATCAGCGCGCGGGATGTCCAGGAGGCCCTGCGCAGCAACGGCCTCGCCGACGTATCGGACGCCGCGCTCGTGACCCTCGAAGTCGACGGCGCCATCACCGTGGTGCCGCGCAAGGATGCGCGCTGAAGCGTCGGGGCAGGTAGAGCAGGGCGTTTTGCCCCGGGTTTGCGCGGATAGACGCGGATAGAGCGATAGAGCGATAAGCAGATAGAGCGGATGGCGCAGGCTGGGTGGCTAACGCTCGCGTGCAGCGCGGCCAGCATTCCCGCTTTTGCTCCACCATTTCGCTTTAGTTTCAGCTTCAGCTTTCGCCTTTGCTTGATCCGCTCTTATCCGCGTAAATCCGTGGCTAAAAAAGCGCTCCCTCAACCCAGCTCCGCCAACCAGTCCCGTGGCCGCAGGTAGTCGGCCAGGCGCGCCTCGGCGCTGCCGGCTTCGGGCTGGAAGCCGTATTCCCAGCGCGCCAGCGGCGGCAGGCTCATCAGGATCGACTCGGTGCGGCCGCCCGACTGCAGGCCGAAATGGGTGCCGCGGTCGACCACCAGGTTGAACTCGACGTAGCGGCCGCGGCGGTAGAGCTGGAAGTCGCGCTCGCGCTCGCCGTACTGCATCGCCTTGCGGCGCTCCACGATTGGCAGCCAGGCATCGAGGAAGCCGTCGCCGACCGCGCGCGTGTAGGCGAAGTCGCGTTCGAAGTCGTCCTGCAGGTCGTCGAAGAACAGGCCGCCGACGCCGCGGGTCTCGCCGCGGTGCTTCATGAAGAAGTAGTCGTCGCACCAGGCCTTGTGCGCGTCGTAGCGCGCCTGGCCGCCGAAAGGCTCGCACAGCGCGCGCGCGGTGCGGTGCCAGTGCAGCACGTCCTCGTCGAAGGGATAGAAGGGCGTGAGGTCGAAGCCGCCGCCGAACCACCAGGCCACGGTCTCGCCGTCGCGCTCGGCGTGGAAATGGCGGACGTTGGCGTGGGTGGTGGGCAGGTAGGGATTGCGTGGATGGAACACCAGCGAGACGCCCACCGCGCGCCAGGAGGCGCCGGCAAGCTCGGGCCGGTTCGCAGTGGCCGAGGGCGGCAGTCGCGTGCCTGACACGTCGGAGAAGCCGATGCCGGCCTGCTCGAACACCGCACCGTCGCGCAGGATCCGAGTGCGGCCACCGCCCGACAGGGGGCTTCCAGCGCTGCCTTCCGCCGCGGGCGGGCGGGTCCAGGCATCCTCGTGGAAGCGGGCGGCGCCGTCGGCGCCCTCGATGGCCGCGCAGATGCGGTCCTGCAAGTCGGTCAGGTAGTCGCGGACGGCGTTGAAATCGTTCATGCGCCACATTGTAGGACGGCGGGCCAGAGCCACGCCGCCCCTTTGTAGGAGCGGCTATAGCCGCGATTGCGTCACCAGGCTCCCTCAGGGGGCTTTCAGCACCCGCTCGAACAGCTCATGGATCCGCCGGTATTCGTCGTACCAGGAATCCGGATGCACGAAGCCGTGGCGCTCCAGCGGATAGCTGGCCAGCTCCCACTTGTCCTTGCGCAGCTCGATCAGGCGCTGCGCGAGCATCACCGAGTCCTTGTAGAACACGTTGTCGTCGATCATGCCGTGCGCGATCAGCAGGTGGTCCTGCAGGCCTTCGGCGTATTCCATCGGCGAAGACTTCGCGTAGGCCTCGGGATCGATCTCCGGGGTGTTGAGGATGTTGGCGGTGTAGCCGTGGTTGTACTGCGACCAGTCGGTCACCGGCCGCAGCGCGGCGCCGGCCTTGAAAGTGCCGGGCTCGCGGAACAGCGCCATGAAGGTCATGAAGCCGCCGTAGCTGCCGCCGTAGATGCCGACGCGGTCGCGCTTGCCCTGTCGCTGTTCCACCAGCCAGTCGATGCCATCCAGGTAGTCCTCCAGCTCCGGATGTCCCATCTGCCGGTAGATCGCCGTGCGCCAGTCGCGGCCGTAGCCTTCGGATGCGCGGAAATCCAGGTCCAGCACGATGTAGCCCTGCTGCACCAGCATGTTGTGGAACATCTGTTCGCGGAAGTAGTTCGGGTAGCGGTCGCTGACGTTCTGCAGGTAGCCCGCGCCGTGCACGAACAGCACGATCGGGTACTCGCGGCCGGGCTCCATCGTGGCGGGGCCGTAGTACTTGCCCCAGATGGTGCCGGCGCCGTGCTTCGAAGGCACCTGCACGGTCTCGGGCTGGATCCACTCGCGCGCCTTGAACTCCGCGGTGCGGGTGTCGGTCAGCTGGCGCGCACTGCCGCCGGCGGCGTCGACCACGGACAGCTGCGGCGGCACGTAGCTGGTCGAGTGGCGCACCAGCACGCGGCTGCCATCGGGCGAGGCGACGAAGTCCTCAACGCCATGAAGCGCGGTCAGCTCGCGCACCTCGCCGCCGTTGGCGCCGACGTGGCAGACCTCGTAGTCACCGGGACGCGCGCGATTGCACAGGAACCAGAAGCCCTGGCCATCGGCGGCCAGCACCGGCTGCGAAGCCTCCCAGCGGCCCGAGGTGAGCGCGCGCGCGCGGCTGCCCGTCGTGACGTACAGGTGCGACCAGCCCGACTCCTCCGACATGAACCACAGGCTGCGTCCGTCGGGCATCCAGCCGAACTCGTTGAAGCCCCAGTTGATCCAGGCGTCGTCGGTCAGGCGGTGCACCGGCTGCAGCGTGGCCTGCGCCAGGTCCACGGTCGCCAGCCAGCGGTCCTTGTTGTCGACCGAGTGCAGCATCAGCGCGAGTGCGTCGCCGTCGTCGCTCCATCGTGCGCCCGAGGAGACGTCGCCACCCCAGCCTTCGATGCGCACGGCGCGGTTGCCCTTCAGCGCGTCCTTGCCGGCGGCCTTGCGCAGCGCGGCCAGCGGATCCTGCGTGATCCCGGGAAGCGCGTCCGTCTTGAGCTCGCGCACCGAGCCATCGGCCACCGACACCAGCCAGAACGACTGCGGCACCGGATCGTTGCGGCCGACGCGGGTGCGCACGTCCTCGAACTCCTCGTAGCCGGATTCGGTGACGTACTTGGGCATCTTGCCGGTCTGGCCGGCATCGGCGCCCTTGGCCTGGGTGACGGCGAACAGCCAGCGGCCGTCGGGCGACAGCGCGCTGCCCTGCAGCTCCACGTCCTTGCCGAGGAAGGCGGGTGCCGGCGTGCGGCTCGGGTCGGCGCTGCGCCAGGCCTCGGCCTGGGTGCGCAGCTCATCGCGACGGTCGCGCTCGGTACGGAGGGTCTCGATGTAGCGCAGCTGGCGTTCGCGCAGGTCGTCCGCCTTGGGCGGCGTGCCCGGCGCGTCCTCGGCCTTCAGGCTCGCGGCCTGGCCGACGCCGCTGCCCGCGGTCCAGCGGAACCAGTCGTTGCCGCTGCGCCAGGACAGCGAGCCGTCGCGGCCCCATTGCAGCTGCGATTCACCGGCCTCGGTGCGGGTCAGCTGGGTCAGCGCGCCGCTGCGCAGGTCGCGCAGGAAGACATCGCCGCTGCGCAGGAAGGCCATGCGCGCGCGGTTGGCGTCGTAGACCGGGTTGGCTGCATCGATGCCGGCGCGGTCGGCGCCGTCGACCCGGGTCGCATCACCGCCGGCGATCGGTTGCGCGAACGTGTCGCGCACGTTGCTGCCGCGGCGCTTGGCCACGTAGTACGCGGTGCCGCCGTCCCAGGCCCACCACATGCCTTCCACCGGGGGGCCGATCCAGTCCGGGTCGGCCATGACCTGGTGCAGGTCGAGGGCCTGCACGGGCTGCGCCGCGGCATCGGACGCCGGCGCGATGGCCAGCAGCAGGGAGAACGACAGGAGCGGGACGACGAAGCATTGGCGCATGGTGCAGGGATCCCCGGGGACGGTTGACGCGCCAGCGTATCAGCCGGGTGCAAGGCCGCTCCCGGGCCGGTGGTCATGCCCGCGTTTCACGCCGCCTGAACAGCGCGCGCGCGCGGCCGGCGCACAATGCGCATTCGCGGCACCCCGGCCCGTGTCGCGGAGAAGGATGTGGACGCACTGCTGTTGTCGCGGATCCAGTTCGGTTTCGTGATCACCTTCCACATCCTGTTTCCCGCCTTCACCATCGGCCTGGCGCACTGGCTGGCCTTCCTGGAATGGCGCTGGCTGCGCACCCGCGACGCCATGTGGCGCGACCTCTATTTCTTCTGGCTCCGGATCTTCGCGATCTCGTTCGGCATGGGCGTGGTGTCGGGGATCGTGATGAGCTTCCAGTTCGGCACCAACTGGGCGGCGCTGTCCGAGCGCGCCGGTGCCATCCTCGGCCCGCTGCTGGCGTACGAGGTGCTGACCGCGTTCTTCCTCGAGGCCAGCTTCCTGGGCGTGATGCTGTTCGGCTGGAACCGGGTGTCGCCGAAGCTGCACTTCTTCTCCACCTGCATGGTCGCGCTGGGCACGCTGTTCTCGACCTTCTGGATCCTCGCCGCCAACAGCTGGATGCAGACGCCGCAGGGCCACGAGATCGTCGACGGCATGTTCCACCCCGTCGACTGGTGGGCAATCATCTTCAATCCGTCCTTCCCGTACCGGCTCGCGCACATGGTGCTGGCCGCGTTCATCACCACCTGCATGGTGATCGGCGGCGTCAGCGCCTGGTACCTGCGCCGCGGCGTGCACGTCGAGGCGGGCCGCAGGTCGCTGAAGCTGGCGGTCGCGTTCGCCGCCATCGCGCTGCCGCTGCAGGTATTGGTGGGCGACCTGCACGGGCTCAACGTCGGCGAGCACCAGCCGGTGAAGCTGGCGGCGATGGAGGGGCACTGGGAACACGCCGAGCCGGGCGCCGGCGTGCCGCTGGTGCTGTTCGCCTGGCCGGACGAGGCGACTGAAAGCAACCGCTACGAGCTGGCGATCCCGCGCCTTGGCAGCCTGATCCTCACCCACAGCTGGGACGGCGAGATCGAGCCGCTGACCGCCGTGCCGGCCACCGAGCGTCCGCCGATCGCGCCGGTGTTCTGGGGCTTCCGGGTCATGGTCGGGCTGGGCATGGCGATGCTGCTGCTCGCGCTGGCCTCGGCCTGGGCCTGGTGGCGCGGCTGGCTGTTCGAATCGAAGTGGCTGCTCAACGGCTGGCGACTGCTCAGTCCCGCGGGCTTCGTGGCCCTGCTCGCGGGCTGGTACGTGGTCGAGATCGGCCGCCAGCCCTGGGTCGTCTACGGCCTGATGCGCACCAGCGAAGCGCTCAGCCCCAACATCTCCGCCGCGGCCGTGATGACGTCGCTGGCCACGTATGCCGTCGCCTATGCCGTGATCTTCGGCGCCGGCATCTGGTATCTCATCGGCCTTGCGCGCAAGGGCCCGCAGCGGCACGAGGACGCGCCCGATACCGAGGGCGGCGACAAGACCCCGGCGCGCCCGCTGTCGGTCGGCGATCGCGACGACATGCAGACGGAGGGCCCGTGATGGACGCTGCGACCTGGCTGCCGGTGGCCTGGTACTTCGTGATCGGCTTCGGCGTGCTGATGTACGTGCTGCTGGATGGCTTCGTGCTCGGGCTGGGCATCCTCGCGCCCTTCGCCGAAGACAGCGGCCAGCTCGACAACATGATGAACACCGCCGCGCCGATCTGGGACGGCAACGAGACCTGGCTGGTGCTCGGCGGTACCGCGCTGCTGGCCGCGTTCCCCAAGGCCTATGCGGTGTTGCTGTCGGCGCTCTACCTGCCGGTGCTGGTGATGCTGATCGCGCTGATCTTCCGCGGCGTGGCCTTCGAGTTCCGCTTCAAGGCGCGGCGCGCGCGGCGGTTCTGGGGCGGCGCGTTCGCGCTCGGTTCGATGGTGGCGGCGTTCGCGCAGGGCCTGATCCTGGGCGCGCTGGTGGAAGGCATGCCGCTGGAGGAGGGCAAGTACCTCGGCGGCGCCTTCGACTGGTTCAGCCCGTTCTCGATGCTGACCGGCGTCGCCGTGGTGTTCGGCTACGCGCTGCTCGGCGCCGGCTGGCTGATCCTCAAGACCGAAGGGCCGCTGCAGAAGGTGGCGCGCACGCTCACCCGGCCGCTGGTGCTGGTGGTGGTGGCTTTCATGGGCCTGGTCAGCGCCTGGTTGCCGTTCCTGGATTCGCAGGTGATGGCGCGCTGGTTCGAAAGCGGCAACTTCTGGTGGCTGGCGCCGGTGCCGCTGCTGGCCCTGGCCAATGCCGTCGCGCTCTGGGTCGCGGCGATGCGCGAGGGCCGCGACGCCAGTCCGTTCCTGCTCACGCTGAGCTTCTTCGTGCTCGGCTTCATCGGCCTGGCGGTGGGCATCTGGCCCAACATCATCCCGCCCTCGCTGAGCATCTGGGATGCAGCCTCGCCGCCGTCCTCGCAGGGTTTCACCCTGGTGGGGCTGGTCATCCTGCTGCCGATCATCCTCGGCTACACGGCGTGGTCGTACTCGGTATTCCGCGGCAAGATCCAGGCCGACGCAGGCTACCAATGAACATTCCCGCCACCCCGCGCCCGTCGGTGCGCGGCGGCGCGGCGCGCTTGCTTTATGCTTCCCTCTGCACGCGTGCGCCCACACGCCGGACCAGCAGATGCAAGCCTTCGTCTACAAGAGCCTTCGAAAGGCCGATACCTACGTCTACCTCGCCGGCCGCGACGACTTCGGCCGCATCCCCGATCCGGTCCGCGGCGAGCTCGGCGAGCTGCGCTTCGTGCTCGAGGTCGCGCTCACACCCGGCCGCCGCCTCGCCCGCGAGGACGCCGACGTGGTCCGCACGAACCTCGTCGCCCGCGGCTTCCACCTGCAGATGCCGCCGCGGGCCGACCTCGACCCGCTGACCGAGGACTGGGGCACCGATGCCTGAGTCCCCGTCCGTGAAGACTCCGCCCATGAAGCGCTGGATGCCCGTCGTCATCGGCGTCGCGCTGTCCTTGCTGGCCGGGCTCCCGGAGGTCGGGGTCGCGGCCCTGGCTGTCTGGGTGGCGCAGCCGGCGTTCGCGCTTGGATTGCGCGCGGTCCGTGGCGCTGCGCTGCCTGCGGGCCCCGGTCTGCGCCGCGAGCTGCTGGCGCTGGCTGCGCTGTGGGCCGCAGCCATGGCCGCCACCGCGCTGCTGGTGGGCTGGCCACTGTCCACGCTGCTGGAAAGCCGCGGTGCCTCGTTGGGATCGGTGCTTGCGCTCAGTGCCACCGCAGGCCTTGGCGTGATCGCGCTGTGGCGGCTGTGGCCGCTGTGGCAGCTGGTCGAGGGTGCCGGCGGCCAGGGCCTGGCAGGCCACTGGCGCGCGCTGGACGATTACGACGGCTCGAGCTGGCGTGGCCTGGGCGCGGCCCTGGCCATTGCCGCCATCCTGGCACTCGCGCTGGCACTGGCCTGGCCCGGCCTGGTCTCCGGCGGCGCGCGCTGGGCGCTGGCGGCACTGGCAGCCGTGGCATGGCCGCTGCTGCACCTGGCGGTGCTGCGCACGCCGCTGTCGCAGGCCATGATCGAAGTGGTCGACATGCCGGAGCCGGCGTTGCCGGCCGCCGTTGAAGAGACCGATGGCGACGCCACCGCGGCGCTGTACGCCGCAGCGCGGGGTGGACGCGTCGAGCGCGCGCTGGCCCTGCTCGAGGACGGCGCCGATCCGCACGCGCTGCCCGATGCCGAAAGCCGCGACCAGCGCGCCCTGGCGGTGCTGGCCGCCGTGCTGCCCGACCTGCGCCTGCTGCGCGCGCTGATCGCCAGCGGCGTCGATCTCAACCACGCCCATGCCGGACTGACGCCGCTGCTGGCCGCGACCCGCGACAGCTGGCACGGCCGCCCCGAAGCCGTGATGACCCTGCTCGCCAACGGCGCCGATCCGCGCGCGGCCGACCGCGATGGCAACACCCCGCTGCACCACGCCGCACGCAGCTCCGATCCGGGCGTCGCCGCGCTGCTGCGCGATGCCGCCGCCGAACTCGATGCCCGCAACGCCGACGGCCTGACTCCGCTGGGCATCGCCTGCGGCTGCGGCAACTGGCGCCTGGCCCGCTTCCTGCTCGAGCGCGGCGCACGCACCGAGCCCGAAGGCGGCTCGCCGCCGCTGCTGGCGGCCGCGGGTGGCGATGACGACGACGTCGCCGGCGTGGCGCTGCTGCTGCGTCACAAGGCGAAGGTCGACGCACGCGACGCGCGTGGACGCAGCGCCCTGCACGAGGCCGCGCTGGCCGGCCATGCCGAGATCATGGCGGCGCTGCTCGACGCCCGCGCCGACGCCGATGCCCGCGATGCCCACGGCCGTGCGCCGCTGCATGAAGCCGCCTTTGGGGGGCATCTCGCCGCGCTTGAACTGCTGGCCGAACGCGTGGACGTCCACGTGCTCGACGCCGAGGGACGCAACGCCATGCACCTGGCCGGGCTCAGCGCATCGGGCAGCGCGCCGCTGGCGGCGCGCCTGATGGAGCTGGGTGTCGATGCCGCGATCGAGGACGCCGTGGGCAAGCGGCCCGTCGACCATGCCGCCTCCGGCGGCCGCTGGGCGATGGTGGCCGCGCTCGATCCCGCGCATCCGCTGCCGGCCAGCGTGCTCGGTGGCGACAGCGACGTGCCGACCGACCGCGCGCCGCTGGACGTGTTGCGCGAACAGCTCGGGGACGGCCGCTTCGAAGGCCTCGAGCCGCTGGCGCAGCTGGTGACCGCGGCCGAACTCGGTGGCCTGCTGCTGCCCGCCGATGCCCCGCCGACGCCCGCACGCATTGAATGGCTGCTGCTCAACGGCGCCGATGCGGACGTGCGCGAGGACGACGGCGACAGCGCGCTGATGCAGCTGCTCGGTCGCGGCACCGCCGCGCTGCCCGCGGCGCAGGCGCTGCTGCGCGGTGGCGCCTCGCCGGCGGGGGCCGGCGGCCTGGCGCGCTTCCTCGAGGCCTGCGTGCGCGAAGACCAGGCCGCGCGTGGCCTCGAGCAGTTCGCGCTGGAACTCATCGAACGCGGCGCCGACGTGTTCGCGTCTTCGCCGGGCGGCGATCCCGCCGCGGCGCTGGCCGTGCGCCTGGGCTGGATGCGCCTGCTCGAGCGCCTGGTCGCCGATGGCGTCGACCTCGATCGCCGCGACGGCCATGGCATGGCCGCCCTGCACCTGGCGGCCGCCCTCGCTCGCGAGCCGGCGCTGAAGCTGCTGGTCAAGGGCGGTGCCTCGCCCGACGTGCGCGCCGCCGATGGCCAGACGCCGCTGGGCGTGGCCCTGTCCGCTGGCCGCCGCGATCTCGCCGACTGGCTCGACTGGAACGGCTGGGCGCTGCCCAAGCGCCCGCTCCAAGCCGGTGACCTCCCGGCCGCGGCCATGGTCGGCGACACCGGCGCGGTGCGCCGCCTCCTCGAACTCGGCTTCCCGGTCGATGCCGCCGACGACAAGGGCTGCACCGCCCTGTTGCGCGCCGCGGGCGGTGGCCATGCCGACACCCTCGAACTCCTGCTCGAGCGCGGCGCGGACGCACAGCGCGCGGCGCACACCGGCGCCACGCCGCTCTCGGCCGCGGTGAGCATGCGCCACGGCGCGATCGTCGAACGCCTGCTCGCCACCGGCGCCGCGCTGGAACAGCGCCTGCCGGGCGATGTCACCGTGCTCATGCTTGCCGCCGCGCTCGGCATGCCCGACATCTGCGCGCGCCTGCTCACCGCGGGTGCGAACGTGCAGGCCGCCGATGCACAGGGCCTCACGCCGCTGCACTGCGCCGCGCTCTACGGCTTCACCGCGCGCGACCGCCCCCGCCTGCTCGCCCTGTTCGACACCCTGCTGCTGGCCGGCGCCGAGCCCGATGCCGTCGCCGCCGGCGGTGTGACCCCGCTGCTGCTGCTGCTGGGCGCGCGCGCCGAACCGGGCACCGCCTGCGACGAGGACGTGGTGCTCTCGGCCGTCGACCGCCTGCTTGATGAAGACACGCGCCTGGACGCCCAGGACCCGCGTGGTTTCGGCCCGCTGCACCTGACCGCCCTGCACGGCCTGCTGCGCCTGGCCCGGCACCTGCTGCGCGCCGGCTGCGATCCGGACCTGCGCGACGCCCTCAACCGCACCCCGCGCGAAGTCGCGGTGATGCGCGGCTTCATCGACGTTGCCGCCGAGTTCGCGCCGGCGCCGACCGGGGTGTCGATGGCGCGGTTCCTGCGCGACCGGAGCTGAGGCCGGCGCGCGCCGGCCTCAGCGGCCCCGGGTCGGTCCCGGGGAGCGCAGCCGGCCGCGGTCGCCCTGGTCGTTGTCGTCCGGCGGCGTCATCGCGGGCGAGAAGATCCAGGCCTGGGAGCCCGCGCCGTTGCAGGCCGACATCTGCACCACGCGGCGCATGCTGCTCGAATGGTCCATGCACTGGCCGGCGGCACCGCGCAGTTCGTTGTCGGATGTCGGTACGAAGCGCTGCGACGGCTGGCCGTTGCAGTCGGCCAGGCGCACCGCGGCAGTGCCGCGCACGCCTGCTGCAATGGCGACGTCGGCGCAGCGGTCCGCGCCGGGGTTGAACAGCGAACCGTCGCCGCGCAGCACCCAGCGTTGGCCGGGTTCGCCGGTGCAGGGCCAGGCCAGCAGGCCGGTGCCGGCCGCGGTGCCCGGCGCGTGCAGGCACTGCCCGCTGAGCGTGTTGATCTGCGACTCCCCGGTGTCGCCCGTGCCGACGACGCGATAGATCGCGCCGGTGAGGCTGGACACGTACAGCTCGCCGAACACGTCCTCGCCGAAGGCGACCGGCTGGCTGATCGCGCCGGCCGGGATCGGGGTCTCCACCCGCGGCTGGCCGTTGTCGAAGGTGATCGTGCGGATCGCCGTGTTGCAGTAATCGGTGAAGAAGTAGCGTCCGGCCAGCGACGGCGATGCGCTGCCGCGATACGCGCGTCCGCCGGTGATCGAGCAGTTGCCCGCGGCGTGGGTGGTGGTGATGAGCGGCGCGAAGTAGGCACCGTTGCAGCCCGCGCCGTTGTAGACCTGGTTGCCCTCGTAGCAGCGCCAGCCGAAGTTGAGGCCGGCCGCGGTCCCCGCCGGCACGAAGTTGATTTCCTCGTGGGCGTTCTGGCCGACGTCGGCGATCCACAGGTCGCCGGTGACCGCGTCGAAGGCGATGCGCCAGGGGTTGCGCAGGCCGAGGCCGTGGATCTCGTCGCAGCCCGCGCCGCCGGTGCCGTCCGTGTAGGCGTTGTCCGCGGGGATACCGTAGTGCTGGCCGGACGCCAGGTTGCAGTCGGGCGCGCTGCCGCCGCCGTCGACATCGATGCGCAGCAGCTTGCCGAGCAGCCGGTTGGGGTTCTGGGCGTTGTTCTGCGGATCGCCACCGCTGCCGCCGTCGCCCGAGGCGATGTACAGGTAGCCGTCGGGACCGAACTGGATGTCGCCGCCGTTGTGGTTGGCGTAGGGCTGTTCGAACTCCATCAACACCAGTTCGGAGCCGGGATCGGCCACGTTGGAATTCGGGGCCGCCGTGAAGCGCGAGATGCGCGTGCGGTCCAGGCCGCTGCCGGGCGGATCCCGGGTGTAGTTGACGTAGACGTAGCCGTTGTCGGCGTAGTCGGGGTGGAAGGCCAGTCCAAGCAGGCCCTGTTCGTTGCCGCTGGCGTCCACGCGGTCGCGGATGTCGAGGAAGGGCACGGGCAAGACCACGCCCGCGTCGATCACCCGGATGCGGCCGGGCTGCTCGGCGACGAACAGCCGCGTGTCGCCGGCATGGGTGATGACCACAGGTTGCGTGAGTCCGCTCACGAACGGCTCCAGCGATGCGTCGGCCGGCGGCGGCGGCGGCGGCGGCGGCGGCTCCGGGTCGCCGTTTTGCACGGTGACCGTAAGCTGCCGGGTCCCGATGCCGTCGCCGAGCAGGTTGAGGAGGCCGTTGCTGGAGTTGCCGGCCGCGTACAGGGTCACGGGGCCGTTGTGGCCGGGCGCCTGCCAGCGGAAGTTGAAGCTGACCGCGCCGCCGGCGAAGGCCTTCGGCTGCGTATGCGAGAGTTCGCCGCCCACCACGTGCACGTCCTTGCCGACGGCCTGGAAGCTGCCCACGCCGCCCGAGGCCGACACACCAAGGCCGCCGGTGGCGCCGGGGCCGCCGGTGATGGTCACCGTGTAGTCGGCGATCGTGCCGGCATCGAGGACCTGCGGGCCGCTGATCGTCACCGTCGGGGTCGCGGCGCCGGGCGCGTGGCAGGCGCTGCAGTTGGCGCCGTTGTTGGTGCCGGGATTGCCGGAGAAGCCGTCGCGCCCGTACAGGCTGGCGTCGGCCGAGGCGCTCCAGGCCAGGATGACGGCGGCGGCGATCGACGCACGGAACCAGGTCTTGCCCATGACTACCCCAGCGATTGGCATGAAGGGGCCGAGTATTGCGTATCGGGCTGGCCGGCGTCATTGGGGTGTACCCGCGCGTCCCAAGGCTCGGACGGTGGCGGTAGCCGGGAGGGCTTTGCGATTGAGGCTGCAGAACCCACGCCTGTCCCGGAGTCCGAGCATGATCCTGCGTCCACTGTGCGCCCTTGCCCTGTCGGGACTGGTCGCCCTGCTTTCATCCTGCGACGCGGGAAGCGTCGCCGGCTCAGGTCCGGCGAAGGAACCGGCGTTGCTGCAGGCCGCAGCGGATACGTCCGAACCCTATGTCGTGAAGGGCCGAGTGACCGACGCGACGGGCGCGCCGATCACCGGCGTGGAGGTCCATGCCGACCACACGCTGCTCTACGATTCGCATGTGTTCGGCATCACCGATGCCAACGGTGAATATCGCATCGAGCTCGCCGGCATCGAGCCCAGCAGTTGGCGCGTCGGCGCGACGGTCGTTCGCGAGTTCGAGGGCGCGCGACATGTGACGCCCCTGCACGTGGACGATCCTGCCGCATTCGCCGGCCGCGGCGGCGCCATCCGCAACCTGCAGTGGCGGCTGTCGGGCAGTGACGGAAAGGACGGCACGCTGGGTGCCCACGCCTATATCTACTCGCGCGGTGGCTACGTGGATCCGGAGCACATCGAAGTGCGCTTCGAACCCATCGAGCTGATCGACGGGAGCCGCGGTGAACCATTCACCCGCACGCCCGACGGCAGTATGCTGACCGACATTCCCCTCGGCAGGCACCATGTCAGCGTGCGCTACCTGCCGCCCGGAAGCGAGGCCTTGCGTCTGCCGGTGCGTGTCCGCGACACCGGAGGGTTCATGCCCTCGGTCGAGGCAGGATTCCGCGTCCGCTACAACGTCCCGCTGATGGAACTCGAGGTCGAGGTACCCCCGGGCGACGCATGAGGCGGGACGCCGGCGGCGACGCTATGATCGGCCCGGGAATCGAAAGGGAGCGGGTCATGACGAACAGGATGTTGATCGGGATCGTGCTGGCGTTGCTGGCGTTGCTGGCGGCAGGCACTGTGCTTGCCGCTGGTCCGGCAGAGGTGCGCAAGCAGATGGAGGCGAGCATGCTGGTCACGGGCTCGCTGATACTCGAACCCGATGGCCGCGTGTCGGCCTGGGAGCTGGATCGCCCGGACGCGCTCACGGAGCCGGTCGTCGAGCTGATCACCAAGGCCGCCGGATTGTGGGCCTTCGAACCGGTCATTGTCGACGGCGAGGCGGTCCGCGCGAAGGCCCGGATGAGCCTGCGCGTGGTCGCCACCCCGCACGGCGATGATCGCTTCCAGCTCACGATCCGCAGCGGCCATTTCGGCGACGACGCGATGAGCGCCGAGGAGCGTCGGAAGGCCGCGACGACCGATCACGTCCGTTCTGTGCGGATGCATCCACCCGCGTATCCGGCCGGTGCCTTGTCGGCGGGCGTGACGGGCACGGTGTACCTCGTGATGCGGATCAACCGCGACGGCCGGGTCGAGGACGTGTTCGCCGAACAGGTCAACCTGAGGGTCGTCGGCACGGGCCGCGAGATGGAGCAGATGCGGCAGATGCTGGCGCGCCCGGCGCTCGCCGCGGCGCGCAGGTGGACCTTCAGCATCCCGACCACCGGCGACGACGCGGACGACGACTACTGGTCGCTGCGCGTCCCGGTGGAGTACATGCTCCACGGCGACAAGGTGCCTGGATATGGCGAGTGGCAGGCGTATATCCCCGGCCCGCGACAGAAGGCGCCCTGGAGCACGCGCGAGCTCCGCGCCGATGAAAGTCCGGACGCGATGATCGCCGGCCGCATCTACCAGGAAGGCAAGGGACTGAAGCTGCTGACGCCGCTGGGCGAAGGCTGAGCATTCACCGCGCCTGCAACTGGCGCGCCCAAGAAAAAAGCCCCGCGAGTGCGGGGCTTTTTCGTCCGTTGACCCGGAGGTCAGCGCCTCATCGAAGAGAAGAACTCGTCGTTGGACTTGGTGGTCTTCATCTTGTCGAGCAGGAACTCCATCGCCGCGATCTCGTCCATCGGATGCAGCAGCTTGCGCAGGATCCAGATCTTCTGCAGCAGCTCCGGCTCGATGAGGTAGTCCTCGCGGCGGGTGCCCGACTGGTTGACGTTGATCGCCGGGTAGACGCGCTTCTCGGTGATGCGGCGGTCCAGGTGCACTTCCGAGTTGCCGGTGCCCTTGAACTCCTCGTAGATCACCTTGTCCATCGCGCTGCCGGTGTCGACCAGTGCGGTGGCGATGATGGTCAGCGAGCCGCCTTCCTCGACGTTGCGCGCCGCGCCGAAGAAACGCTTCGGGCGGTGCATGGCGTTGGCGTCGACGCCACCGGTCAGCACCTTGCCGGAGCTCGGCACCACGTTGTTGTAGGCACGCGCCAGGCGGGTGATCGAGTCGAGCAGGATCACCACGTCCTTCTTGTGCTCGACCAGGCGCTTGGCGCGCTCGATCACCATCTCGGCGACCTGCACGTGGCGCGCGGCCGGCTCGTCGAAGGTCGAGCTGATCACTTCGCCGCGCACGCTGCGCTGCATCTCGGTCACTTCCTCGGGCCGCTCGTCGATGAGCAGCACGATCATGTGCACGTCGGGATGGTTGTAGGTGATGGCGCTGGCGATCTGCTGCATCATCATCGTCTTGCCGGCCTTGGGCGGCGACACGATCAGGGCGCGCTGGCCCTTGCCCTGCGGGGCCATCAGATCGAGGATGCGGCCGGCGATGTCCTCGCTGCTGCCATCGCCGCGCTCGAGCTTGAACTTCTTGCGCGGGAACAGCGGCGTCAGGTTCTCGAACAGGACCTTGCCCTTGCTCGCTTCCAGCGGCTCGCCGTTGATGGTGTCGACGACGTTGAGCGCGAAGTAACGCTCGCCGTCCTTCGGCCAGCGGATGCGGCCCGACAGGTGGTCGCCGGTGCGCAGGTTGAAACGGCGGATCTGGCTGGGCGAGATGTAGGTGTCGTCCGGGCCGGCCAGGTAGCTGGCCTCGGCGGCACGCAGGAAGCCGAAGCCGTCGGGCAGGATCTCGAGCACGCCGTCGGCGACGACGCCTTCGCCGTGGCGGGTCAGTACCTTCAGCAGGGCGAAGATCACGTCCTGCTTGCGCGCGCGGGCCACGCCCTCGTGGATGTTCAGCTGCTCGGCGATGTCCATGAGCTTCTGCGCGGGCATGCGCTTCAGGTCGGACAGCGAGTACTGCGGGAAGCCTTCCGGGATGTTCGGAGGCGGCAGGCGGTTGGCCTGGTCGTTGTTGTCGGTCGGCAGGCCGTCGTCGCGTGGGCGGTCGCCACGGGGGCGCTGCTCGCGGTCGCGGCGGTTGCGGAAGCGCTCGCGGCGGTTGCCCTGACCTTGCTGCTGGTCCTGCGAATGCTGGCCGCCCTGGCGCTGGCCGCCCTTGTGCCCGTCATTGCCGTCGTCACCGCTGGACTGCCCGGCGGAGTCAGACTGCTGGCCCTGCTGCGGCTGCTGCGGCGACTGCGACTGTTGCTGTTGGGGCTGCTGGGGTTGCTTTGGCTGCGCCGGGGCCGCGGCGTCGCCGGGCGCCGGTGCTGCGGGCTTCGCCGGGGCATCGACCTTGAGCTCGGCCTGGACCGGAGCCGTGGCAGGCGCGTCGGCCTTACCCGTGGTGGGGGCCTCGCCCTGGGCGGCGGCCTTGGTGGCGCGCGGCTTGCGCACGCGCTTCACGGCGGTGTCGCCGGGATCGGAAGGATTGTCTGACAAGTGCGGAACCTCGCTTGCTGCGAGCGCCCTGGAAGGGCGGCCTGGGAATGGACTGGTGGGGTTGTTGCAGAAGGTGCGGCGTCACTGGAGCGCGCCGGGGCACGGTTGAAGCTAGCACTCCCGACAGCCTACGGCAAGCCGGTGCACGCACTGTGTAGGAGCATCTACGGCTGGGACCGGGCCTGGAGCGCGGCATGGCGGAGCGCAGGCTGCACGGGTTGCAGCTGCACGGGTCGCAGCTGCAGCTGCTCCTGCACGCGGGATGCGGCGCGCAGGACTCGCCCGGAGGCGCTCGCCAGTCGGGCCGTCAGAGGGCCTTGTCGATCATCTGGGCCAGGGCCGGCTTGCCGACGGCGCCGATCTGGGTGGCCTGGACCTGGCCGCCCTTGAACAGCAGCAGCATCGGGATCGAGCGCACGTGGTACTTCATGGCGGTGGCGCGGTTCTGGTCGATGTCGATCTTCACGACCTTGGCGCGGCCGGCATATTCGCCTGCGAGCTCGTCCAGGGCGGGGGCGATCATCTTGCACGGGCCGCACCAGGGCGCCCAGAAGTCGACCAGCACCGGCTCCTCGGAGGCGAGGACGGTGGCGTCGAAATCGGCGTCGCTGGCGTGGATGACGTCTTGGCTCACGGGGATCTCCTGCGTGGGGGGCGTCCGGGCCCGCCCGAAGGACGGGCGGTTGGCGGCGGCGGTAGCTGCTAAACTTGGGCGATTCGCGGCCGATTCAAGGGGCTGTCCCGTCGGAGGGGGCGAGCTTCGAGCGGGCAAGCCGCCGCGCCATCACCACGGCAGTCTGCTTGGCTGCCGCCTTCCACGCAAGCGCGCCACGCCGCGCAGACTTCCGACGAATGACCGACAAACCACTTACCGACGTCACCTTTTCTTCCTTCGATCTCCATCCGCGGCTGCAGGCCGGCCTCGAGACCGCAGGCTTCACGCGCCTCACGCCGATCCAGGCGCTGACCCTCCCGGTCGCGTTGCCCGGGGGCGATGTCGCCGGCCAGGCACAGACCGGCACGGGCAAGACGCTGGCCTTCCTGGTGGCGGTGATGAACCGCCTCCTGACGCGTCCGGCGCTGGCCGACCGCAAGCCCGAGGACCCGCGCGCGCTGATCCTGGCGCCCACCCGCGAACTCGCGATCCAGATCCACAAGGATGCGGTGAAGTTCGGCCCGGAGCTGGGCCTGCGCTTCGCCCTGGTCTACGGCGGCGTCGACTACGACAAGCAGCGCCAGCTGCTGCAGGAGGGCGTGGACGTCATCATCGCCACCCCCGGCCGCCTGATCGACTACGTCAAGCAGCACAAGGTGGTCAGCCTGCACGCCTGCGAGATCTGCGTGCTGGACGAGGCCGACCGCATGTTCGACCTCGGCTTCATCAAGGACATCCGCTTCCTGCTGCGCCGCATGCCGGTGCGCACCGAGCGCCAGACGCTGCTGTTCTCGGCCACCTTGAGCCACCGCGTGCTGGAGCTCGCCTACGAGCACATGAACGAGCCGCAGAAAATGGTGGTCGAGACCGAGACCATCACCGCCGCGCTCGTGCGCCAGAAGCTTTATTACCCCTCCGACGAAGAGAAGCTGCCGCTGCTGCTGGGCCTGCTCTCGCGCGGCGAGGGTGCCCGCACGATGGTGTTCGTGAACACCAAGGTGTTCGTGGAGCGCGTGGCCCGTGCTCTGGAGCGCGCCGGCTACCGCGTGGGCGTGCTCTCGGGCGACGTGCCGCAGAAGAAGCGCGAGTCGCTGCTGAAGAAGTTCCAGGCCGGCCAGCTCGAGATCCTGGTCGCCACCGACGTCGCCGCCCGCGGCCTGCACATCGATGGCGTGAAGTACGTCTACAACTACGACCTGCCCTTCGATGCCGAGGACTACGTGCACCGCATCGGCCGCACCGCGCGGCTTGGTGAAGAGGGCGACGCGATCAGCTTCGCCTGCGAGCGCTACGCGATCGGCCTGCCGGACATCGAGGCCTTCATCGAGCAGAAGATCCCGTCCGAGCCGGTGTCCGCCGAGCTCCTGACCGCGCTGCCGCGCAAGCCGCGCGAAGGCGTCGAGCTCGAGCCCGAAGCGGGCGAGAGCGTCAGCGAGATCTTCCGCGAGGCGCGCGAGCAGCGCGCCGCCGACGATGCCCGTCGTGGCGGTGGCCGTCGCGAAGGCGGCGGTCGTTCGCCTGGACCGCGCAGCGAGGGCGAGGCACGCCGTGAACGGGCCCCGCGCAAGCCGCGTGCGCCCCGCGCGGACGAAGACGCCGCCGTTGCGCCCGTTGCAGCAGTGAACAGCGACGCTGCGCCGATCGCGGCCACGCCGGCCGCCGCCGGCACGGACGATGCCATCGCGGGCGCCGAAGGCGAGCGTGGGCCGCGCAAGCGTCGCCGCCGTCGCGGTGGCCGCCGTATCGGTGAAGACCAGCAGGCGCAGGGGGCCGAGCAGGGCAACGGCGCCGACACGCCCGCCTCGCCACGCGCCCCGCGCGCGAAGCCGCAGGACAGGGCGCAGGCCGCAGCCAAGCCGCAGGGCGCACAGCCGCGGTCGCAGCAGGTTGCCGGCCAGCCCGCTGCATCGGCTTCGGAACAGGCGCCATCGCTGCTTGGCCGCATCGGCCAGGGGCTGCGCAAGCTGGTCACGCGCGCACCGCGTTCGCAGCACTGATCACATGCGGCTGCTGCCGACTTCCCCGTGGCAGCCGCTCTTGTGGGAGCCGCTATAGCGGCGATCGCGGCCATGGCCGCTCCCACAAATCCGGCGGGCAGGCGATACTCACGTTCTCCACGACATGAGTCCCGCCATGCCGCCCGTCCTGCGCTTCGACAACGTCTGCAAGCAATACCCGGGCGGGCACGTCGCGCTTGAGGACGTCAGCTTCAACGTCGAGGCCGGCGAAATGCTGTTCGTCACCGGCCATTCCGGCGCCGGCAAAAGCACCCTGCTCAGGCTGATCCACCTGTCCGAACGGCCCAGCCGCGGCGCGGTGCTGTTTGGCGAACGCAACCTGCTCAAGGTCCGTGGCGGCCGGGTGGCGCTGCACCGGCGCGAGGTCGGCGTCGTGTTCCAGGACCACCGCCTGCTGGCCGACCGCAGCGTGCACGACAACGTCGCCCTGCCGCTGGTGCTGCGCGGCATGCGCCGCGGCGACGCCGGGCGCCGGGTGCGGCCCGTGCTCGAGCGCCTGGGCCTGGGCGCGCGCGGCAACGCACTGCCGGGCGAGCTCTCCGCGGGCGAGCAGCAGCGCGTCGGCATCGCGCGGGCCGTGGTGGCCGAGCCGCGGCTGCTGGTGGCCGACGAACCCACCGGCAACCTCGACCCCACCCTTGCCGCCGAGATCATGGCGCTGTTCGCATCGCTGCCCGAGCAGGGCACCAGCGTGTTGGTTGCCAGCCACGACCTGGGCCTGGTCAAGCGCATGAAGAAGCGCGTGCTGGTGCTCGACCATGGCCGCCTGGCCGACGACATCGCGCCCGAGGACCTGGCCGATGAATGAGCCCATCGCACGCAGCCGCGTGCCTGCCCGGTCCCGGCCCGGCGCCTGGCTGGACCACCACGCCTACAGCATCGTGGCGAGCCTCGGCCGGCTGCTGCGCAAGCCGGGATCCACCGCCCTGACCATCGGCGTGATGGCGGTGGCGCTGGCGCTGCCGCTGGGGCTGTGGCTGGTGCTGGCCAATGTCGAACGCTTCGCCGGCGACGTGCAGTCCTCGCGCCAGCTGAGCATCTTCCTCAAGCAGGACACGGTAGCGTCGCGCGTGGCGGAACTCGCTGCCTCGCTCGACGGGCGCGCCGACATCGGCCGGGTCGAGCACCGCACGCCCGAGCAGGGCCTGGAAGAACTGCGCGCGCGCAGCGGCCTGGACGAGGCCATCGACGCGCTGGGCGAGAACCCGCTGCCGCACGTGCTGGTGGTGACGCCGGCGGGCGACGAGGCGCTGCTGGTCGAGTCCTTGCGCACCCTGCCCGAGGCGGAGCTGGTGCAGCATGACGCCGCCTGGCGCGAGCGCCTGGACAACTGGCTGCGCTTCGGAGGCCGCGTCGCCTGGGTGCTCGCGGCGCTGCTCGGCCTGGGCGCGCTGCTCGTGGTCGGCAACACGGTCCGCCTGGACATCCAGTCGCGGCGCGACGAGCTGGGCGTGCTGCAGCTGCTGGGCGCCAGCGACGGTTTCATCCGCCGTCCCTTCCTCTATCTCGGGGCCTGGTACGGGCTCGGCGCCGGTGCGCTGGCACTGGGACTGCTCACCGTTGCCGGCGCGGCCCTGGGCACGCCGCTGGCGGAACTCGCCACCAGCTATGGCAGCAGTTTCGCACTCACGGGTTTCGCGCCGCGCGAGGTGCTGGCGGTCATCGCATGCGCCACCGTGCTCGGCTGGCTCGGTGCCGGCGCGGTCACCGGCCACTTCCTGCGCCAGACCCGGCCCACGGACACCTGAGCGCATGGCGGAACCCAACGACATCCGGCACCTGGATGGCACCGCGCCGAGGATCATGGTCGTCGACGGTTCGCGCCTGGTGCGCAAGCTGATCGGTGACGTGTTGAAGAGTGAGCTGCCCGGTGCCGAGGTGGTGGCCTGTGCCGGCCTGGCAGAGGCGCATGCCGCGCTCGCGGCCGCGCCCATCGATCTCGCCACCACCTCGCTCGTGCTTCCCGACGGTGACGGCCAGCAGCTGGCCGAAGCCGTGCGCGCCGCGGCCAGCCAGCGCTACGTGCCCGTGGTGGTGGTGTCCGGGAACGCACAGGAGCACCTGGAAGGGCGCCACTTCAGCGACGACATCACCGACTATTTCGACAAGTCGCATGGCCACCATGCACTGGCGGAATTCATCCGCGGCTATGTGCAGCCCGCGCCGATCCCCGGCGTGCGCGTGCTGTACGTCGAGGACAGCCGCACCGTGGCGCTGGCGACCTCGCGCATGCTCAAGGCGCAGCAGATGCACGTCGAGCACGTGGTCAGCGTGGAGGCCGCGCTCGAGTTCCTGCATGCGCGCCGCGAGGCGGGCGACATCCCGGGCGTCGATCTCGTGCTCACCGATGTCTACCTCAAGGGCGAGCTCGACGGCGGCGACCTGCTGCGCGCCATCCGCGGGGAGTTCGGGTACTCCAAGCGCCGCCTGCCGGTGCTGGTGATGACCGG
This sequence comes from Luteimonas sp. A534, assembly GCF_054072805.1. Lineage (NCBI taxonomy): Bacteria > Pseudomonadati > Pseudomonadota > Gammaproteobacteria > Lysobacterales > Lysobacteraceae > Luteimonas > Luteimonas sp. A534. The sequence continues at coordinate 676,838 of NZ_JBSVRR010000002.1, read as the reverse complement.
TGACGCCAACCCGGCCAACCAGGCCGCACTGCTGCGCGAGGGGGCCAACGACCTCGTGCTCAAGCCCATCGAAGAGCGCCTGCTGGTCACCAAGACCCTGTTCCAGCTGCGCCTGGCCCGTGCGCCCGAGTCCAGGGTGTTCGGTACATGAGTGCAGCGGGCGAGCTCCGCATGGAGCCGGCATGGAAGGCACGCGTGGGCGACTGGTTCGAGCGCGACGACATGCGTGCGCTGTCGGCCTTCCTGCGCGGGCGCCGTGCTTCTGGCGCGCGCATCTTCCCGCCGGGGCCTGACATCTTCGCCGCGTTCGACGCCACGCCTTTCGACGACGTCCGCGTGGTCGTGCTTGGCCAGGATCCCTACCACGGCGCCGGCCAGGCGCATGGCCTGGCGTTCTCGGTGCGGCCGGGCGTGCGCGTGCCGCCGTCACTGGACAACATCTTCAAGGAGATCCAGCGCGACCTCGGGACCGCCCGCCCCGACCACGGCTGCCTGCTGCCCTGGGCGCAGCGTGGCGTGCTGTTGCTCAACGCCGTGCTCACCGTCGAAGAGGGGCGCCCGGGTTCACACCAGCGCCAGGGCTGGGAGGGTTTCACCGACCACGTGGTCGATGTGCTGGGCCGCGAGCGCGAAGGCCTGGTGTTCATGCTCTGGGGCGCCTATGCGCAGGCCAAGGGCAAGGTGATCGATGCGCGTCGCCACCGCGTGCTGCGCAGCACGCACCCGTCGCCGCTGTCGGCGCACCGGGGATTCCTCGGATGCGGGCATTTCTCCGCGGCCAACCAGTACCTGGTGCGCAACGGCAGCGCGCCCGTCGACTGGACCCTGCCGCCGCGGTCCGCGATGGAGGCCGCATGACGGCGCCGCCGGTGGTGGTGTCGCTGCATTTGCCAAAGACCGCGGGGACGAGCTTCGCAGAGACCCTGCGCGCCGCGAACGGCGAGGGCTACCGGCCCGATTACGCGGACCTTCCCATGCAGTACGACGCCTGGCGGCGGCGGCGTGACGCGGTGCGCGGAGGACTGGCGCTGCGCGGCCGGCTGGGGGCGGACGTGACCTGCATCCACGGGCACTTCCTGGCGCTGAAATACCGCATCGCGCTGGGGCGGCGGCCGGCGCGCTACATCACCTGGCTGCGCGACCCGGTGCAGCGGCTGGCCTCGCATTACGCGTACTGGCGCCGTGACTATGACGGCGGCGACCCGGCGCAGCCGCTGCGCAACCGGATGCTGCGCGAGGAGTGGTCGTTCGAGCGTTTCGCGCTCGGCCCGGAGATGTGCAACGCCTACCGCCAATACCTGTGGGGCTTCGACCCCGCGCGTTTCGACTTCATCGGCATCACCGAGCGCTACGAGGCCGACCTGGAACGGCTGGTCCGCATGCTGGGCTGCGACGCCGTGGTGGCCGCCGCGCTGGTGAACCCGGACTGCGGGGAGGCCGGGTACGGGATCGAACCGGGCCTGTTGCAGCGCATCGAACGCCATCACGCCGCCGACCTGGCCCTGTACCGGTGGGCTGCGGGCGCGCGCGTCCGCTGAATTTTTTCGCGGGGGTGGCGGGAACCGGAAGTTTTCTTCGATCTGTGAGGTGAGGGCGGCCTGACGGCGCGTCCGCAACCCTGCGAGGAGAACAGCTGTATGAGCAATGCCACGATGCCGCCCGTGCTGGCGGCCGCCTGCGTCCTTGGCCTGGTGGCCGGGCTGCAGGCCACGGACGCCGACGCGGCCAACCAGCGCGCCCGCTACACCCGCCCGGCCGGCGTCTGCGAGGCGCCGCTGCCCGTCTACGACGCCTACCTGCGCAAGTCGCCACTGATGGTGGCCAACGTCGGGAACCAGAACGTCTTCGTCAACTGCGCCATGCCCAGCGACCCGGTGGGCGATGTCGGCAGCGCATGGATCGAGATCCACGTGGCTTCGTCCGCCCCGGCGAACGCTTCGGTCACGTGCACCCTCGTCACGGGGACCGCCGACGCGCCCGTGCAAGACATTCGCAGCCGCTCGGTGGGGCCCAATTCCAACACCTGGTTCACCTGGTCATCCCTTGACAAGGGGAGTCCGGACGGTCTGTTCGCCTTCATGTGTTCGCTGCCGCCCGGCGTCCAGATCACCCACATCCTTGCCACTGAAGCGGACAGCGCCGGTGGCATCTGACGTGTCCCTGCCTGCCTTCCATCCCTGGAGACTCCCATGATCGCAAGCCCCGTCCATCGCGCCCTGGTTGCTGCCGGCGCGTGCGTGTGCCTGTCGATGGCCGTGCACTCGCCGGCTGCCGACGCCGCGACCCAGCGCACCATCAATCTTTCCGCCACCAGCGTCTGCGAAGCGCCGCTGCCGGTCTTCAACGTCCACCTGCGGAAGCGGCCGGTCGCGGTCCAGAACGAAAGCGACCGCCCCGTGTTCGTCTCCTGCACCCTGCCGACGGATTCCGCGGGACAGTCCAACACGGGTTCGGTGCGGGTCTCGTTCGCAACCTTCGGCGAAGCGGCCACGATCAGCTGCACCATGGTGTCGGGAACCAGGGGCGCCCAGGTGTTCTATGTACCCGAGGAACGAGCCCTTGCGGCGAACGGTCGCGTCGTCATGGACTGGAACGACATCAACAAGTGGAGCACGTCCGGCACGTATGCCTTCAGCTGCAACCTGCCGCCCGGGGTGGTGATGGAAACCATCACCTACACCCAGACCGACACCGGCGGCCGGCTGTGACCCGTCGCCCCATGGAGAACCGACGCATGAACAAGCCTTTCCACAGCCGCATGCCCGCAATGGCGACCTGCGCGCTCGCGCTCGGCGCGATGCTGCATGCCCCCGACAGCAGCGCCGCCACCGAGCGCGTCCAGCGCGTCAGCGCCAGTGCGGTGTGCGAAGCGCCGTTGCCCGTCTACGACATCACCCTGCGCAAGCGCCCGATCGGCATCGGCAACGAGGGCACGACCAATATCTTCGTGTCCTGTGCGCTGCCGACCGACGCCGCCGCGCCGCCGGGTGGCGCCACGGTCAGCGTGCGGTTGGCCATGCTCGCCAACCTTCCAGCAACCACGGTCAACTGCCAGCTGGTGGCCGGCACCGCGGACAATCTGGTCTTCACCGAGGGCACTGCGGTCGTGCCGTCGAGCGGCACGGTCTGGCTGACCTGGGACAATGTCCACAAGGGCTCCACCGGTGGCACGATCAACTTCAGCTGCAGCCTGCCGCCACAGATGGACATCAGTACGATCCTGTACCGGGAGGTCGACCCTGGCGGCGGCCTTTGAAGCAACGACCCCCACCCCGGCCGTTTGCGGCCGGGGTGGGGGGTCGTATATTGAATGCATATTCGGTCCAATCCATAAACATGAACGAAGATTGTCCTGTTGATGGAACTTAATGAACTCTTTGGTCGTTTAGCAGTCTTAACAGGCCACTGCTAAAATCGACGCCATGACAGCAAATACCGCTACTGCGCTCATCCCGAACAATCTGCCGGTCCCCAGCGCGCTCGGCTCGCTGGATGCCTATATCGGCGCCGTGCACCAGATCCCCGTGCTCACCGTGGAAGAAGAGCAGGCGCTCGCCCGCCGTTTCCTCGAAGAAGAGGACCTCGGCGCCGCGCGCGACCTGGTGATGTCGCACCTGCGCTTCGTGGTCCACGTGGCCCGCGGTTACAACGGCTACGGCCTGCCGCTGGGCGACCTCATCCAGGAAGGCAACATCGGCCTGATGAAGGCCGTGAAGCGCTTCGACCCGGACGTCGGCGTGCGCCTGGTCTCGTTCGCGGTGCACTGGATCCGCGCCGAGATGCACGAGTACATCATCAAGAACTGGCGCATCGTCAAGGTCGCCACCACCAAGGCGCAGCGCAAGCTGTTCTTCAACCTGCGCCGCAGCAAGAAGCGCCTGGGCTGGCTCAATGCCGCCGAGGTCAGCGCGGTGGCCAAGGACCTCAACGTCTCCGAGCGCGAGGTGGTGGAGATGGAGTCGCGCCTGTCCGGCCGCGACATCGGCTTCGACCTGTCCGCCGACGAGGACGACGAGCGCGCCCCGCCGGCGCCGGCCGCCTACCTGAAGTCGCACGCCGAGGACCCGTCGCAGGCCTACGAGCGCGAGGACAGCGAGTCCAGCCAGCTCGAGCTGCTGCGCGAGGGGCTGGCGACCCTGGATGCGCGCTCGCGCGACATCGTCCAGCGGCGCTGGCTCGACGCCGACAGCAAGGTCACGTTGCAGGAACTGGCCGACGAGTACGGCGTCTCCGCCGAGCGCATCCGCCAGGTCGAGGCCAACGCGCTGAAGAAGATGAAGGCGCTGTTCGCGGCCTGAGTGCCATGCGCGATCGATCGATGAAGCCCGGCCCCGGCCGGGCTTTTTCGTGGGCGTGCGGTTACCCTTCGGGCTCACGGGAACAAGGTCGTCGCCACCGCGATGAGGCTCTGGATCGCCCTCTATGCCGTCGGCGCCGTGCAGGCGGCGATGCTCGCCGTCGCCTTGTGGCGCAGGCCTGCGAACGCACCGGCCAACCGGGTGCTGTCGGCCTGGCTGGCCATCGTCGCCGCCGACCTCGCGGTCAAGGCGCTGCACATGGCCTCACCCGGCGCCGGCTTCGCCCCCGCGTTCGGCGTCGCGCGGCTGTTACCGTTCGTGTACGCGCCGCTGTTCTTCGTCTACGTGCGTTCATTGACCGTAGGCCGTGCGCCTGGCGTCCGCGCGCTGGTCCACGGTGGATGGTTCCTGCTGGTGCTGTCCTGGGCGGCCTGGCGTTGGCTTTCGGGCGATCCGCTGCCGGTCGACGGCTCCTGGGACGCAGGCTGGTTCGATCCGCTGCTGTTCGGCGTGGCCTTCGCCTATCTCGCGGCGGCAGTGCTCGAGATACGCCGTTACCGTGCGTGGCTGCGCACGCGCCGCGCGGACGCCGACCGCCTGTCGTTGCGCTGGCTTGCCGTGATGGCGGGCTGCCAGTTCGCGATCTGGGGCATCGCCATGGCCCACTGGCAGCTGGGGCTGCCCTTCGTCGACTACCGCCTGATCTACGTCGCGGTCGCCGCCTGGGTGTGCGTGGTGGGCTGGTTCTCGCAGGGCCAGCCGCCGGTGGTGGTGGCGCAGGCGGATGACGCCGCGCCGGCTGGCCCCGACGCGCCGGCAGCGGATAGCGCGCTCGATGATCCCCGCTTCGACGCCGTGGAAGCGCGGCTGTCGGCGCTGATGTCCGAGCAGGCGATGTTCCGCGAACCCGCCCTCACCATCGCTCAGCTCGCGCGCCGCAGCGGCTATCCGGAATATTTGGTGTCGACGGTGATCAACCGCCGCTTTGGCGGCAACTTCTGGGACTACGTGAATCGCCATCGCATCGATGCAGTGCGGGCCTGCCTTGCAGACGCGAAGGATGCGCGCAGCATCCTCGAGATCGCCTACGACGCCGGATTCACCTCCAAGTCGACCTTCAACACCGCCTTCAAGCGGATCATCGGCGAAACGCCCAGCGGCTACCGGCGTCGCCAGGCGTCGCCGGCCGCGGCTCCGCCATCGCGCTGAGGCAGCGCGGACGCGGCGCGCGCAGCAGCCATGCACAGACCGACAGGTTGAACAGCCAGCTGGCCCAGGCGGCGGTGATGTAGACCGGCATGAAGGGCAGCTGCAGCATTCCGCCCCCGACCGCGAGGATCACCCGCAGGGTCACGGCCGCCGAGGTCAACGCGATGCTGTAGGCCATCCAGCGGCGGTGCCGCGCGAGCTCGCCCATGATCGCCAACCGGATGCCGTTGGCGGTCGTGCCCAACCACAGCACCGAGAGCAGGCTGAAGCCGATGCGGCTGGGCCACCCGCCCTGGGCGTGTTGTGCCAGCGACAGGCCGGAGACGCCGCCGACCAGGATGGCGAAGGCCGACAGCAGGCCGCCGATGCGGTGCAGGGCCGGCCAGCGCTGGCGGACCGCATCTGAGAGCTGCAGCGGTACGAGCAGCAGCGCCAGTCCCGCGCCGAAGAAGTGGGCGGGGACATCCCGGCCGGAGACCGCGAAGTTTTCCGCGAACGGATCGCCCTGCCGGAACGCCATGTACAGATAGGCAAAGGCGTAGGCCGCGGTGGCCACGCATGCGAGCGAGAACACGGCCAGCAGCGCGAGCCGTCCGGGCTGGCAGGGTCGTGGGCGCATGTCCTTCCTCCATCGGGATCGATGGCTGAAGGTGGCGGCGTGCGCCCCGGGTGTCGTCGCGGCCGGCGGAATCGAACGTCGCCGCGGCCGCCGGCACGTGCGGACCGGCGGATCCGGACGTCGCCTCAGGCCGCGGCGGCGTCGCCCGGCGGGTTCACCACTTGAACAGCACCAGGCTGATCGCCAGCACGGCCATGCCGCTGACCAGGCCGTAGACGGTCTCGTGGCCCTTCGAATAGCGCTTCGCGGCCGGCAGCAGTTCGTCCAGCGCCAGGAACACCATCACGCCCGCGATGATGCCGAACACGCTGCCGAACACCGCATCCGACATCCACGGCCGCAGCAGTGCGTAGCCGATGATCGCGCCGATCGGTTCGGCAAGCCCCGACAGCAGGCAGGCGCCGAAGGCATAGGCCTTGTTGTTGGTGGCGAAGTACACCGGCACCGCGATCGCGATGCCCTCGGGCACGTTGTGGATGGCGATGGCGAAGGCCAGCGGCATGCCCACGCCGGGGTTCTCCAGCGTGGCGAAGAAGGTGGCCAGGCCTTCGGGGAAGTTGTGCACGGTGATTGCCAGCGCGGTCAGCAGGCCGACGCGCTTGATGTAGGCGGCGTTGTGCTCGCGGTAGAACGGGTCGTCGGCCTCGAGGCGTTCGTGCGGGTTGGGGATCAGGCGGTCGATGAGCATGATCAGGCCGACGCCGCACAGGAAGGCCAGCGTGCCCAGGCTGAAGCCCATGCGGTCGCCGTAGCCCTGGCTGAAGGAGTGGATCGACTTGTTGAGGATCTCCGACAGCGACACGTAGACCATCGCGCCGCCGGCGAAGGCCAGGCCGAAGGCGAGCAGGCGCGCATTGGGTGTCTTCTGCGCGAACACCAGCAGGCCGCCGACGCCGGTGGCCAGCCCGGCCGCGGTGGTCACGGCCAGCGCCATGAGCAGGTTGGCGTTGGAAAACTCGATCATGTGCCGCTGTCCCCGCCCTTTCCGAAAATGATCCGCGCCGCGCGCTGGTAGCTCCAGTACGCCCAAGTCCAGTTGAACATCACCACCACGCGGTTGCGGAAGCCGATCAGGAAGAGGATGTGTACCAGCAACCAGAACCACCAGGCCAGCACGCCGGACAGTTTGAGGCGCCCGAAGTGGACCACGGCGGCCATGCGCCCGATGGTGGCGAGGTTGCCCCAGTCACGGTAGCCGAATGCGGGCGCGGCACGACAGCCGATGCGCGCGCGGATGGCAACCGCGACATGGCGGCCCATCTGCTTTGCGGCCGGCGCGACCCCGGGGACCGGCTGTCCATCGGCCCGGGTCATCGCGGCAAGGTCGCCGGCGATGAAGATCCGTGGCTGGCCCGGCACGCCAAGGTCGGGTTCGACCCGGACCCGCCCGGCGCGGTCCAGCGGCACGCCCAGTGACTGCGCCAACGGGGACGCCGCGACGCCTGCGGCCCAGAGGACCGTGCGCGACGGCATGAACCGGTCGCCCAGCCAATAGCCGCTGGCGTCGATGGCGGTGACCGGGGCGCCGGTGACCACCTCCACGCCCAGGCGCTCGAGCTGCCGTTGCGCACGCGCCGACAGGTCTTCGGGGAACGAGGCCAGCACCCGTGGACCCGCTTCGACCAGGCGCACCCGCGCGCTGGCCGGATCGATGTTGCGGAACTCGTCGCGCAGCGTGTGCCGCGCGATCTCGGCCAGGGTGCCGGCCAGCTCCACGCCCGTCGGGCCGCCGCCGATGATGGCGAAGTCGAGCCAGGCGGCCTGCTTCGCTGGATCGGATTCCGCTTCGGCGCGCTCGAAGGCGAGCAGCACGCGGCGACGGATGTCCAGCGCGTCCCCCAACGTCTTCAGGCCGGGCGCGTGCGCGGCCCACGCGTCGTTGCCGAAATAGGCGTGGGTGGCGCCGGCGGCCAGCAGCAGGTAGTCGTAGGCAAGGTGGCTGCCGTCGGCCAGGTGCACGCAGCGGGCCTGCGCATCGACCGTGGTCACGTCCGCGAGCCGGACTTCGACGTTGGGTTGCCGCCGCAGGATGTGGCGCAGCGGCGCGGCGATGTCGGGGGCCGACAGACCCGCGGTCGCCACCTGGTAGAGCAGGGGCTGGAACAGGTGGTGGTTGCTGCGGTCGACCAGGGTGATGCGCACGCGCTCGCGGGCCAGTGCACGCGTGGCCCAGAGGCCGGCGAAGCCACCGCCGACCACCACCACCCGTGGAAAGGACGAAGCATCCATTGCGCTATTGTGCTCGCAACGCGCCCGGTTCGGCGCACCGCCAGAGCCTACGCAATGCCCGATGACGAGAAACGCATCGCACTCCTGATCGACGCCGACAACGCGCCGGCGTCGAAGATCGAAGTGATCCTTGCCGAGATCGCGCGCCATGGCGTGGCCAACGTGCGCCGCGCCTATGGCAACTGGAAAAGCCAGCACCTGGTGGGTTGGGAAAAGTGCCTGCACACCTGGGCCATCCGCCCGATCCAGCAGTTCGCCTACACCAGCGGCAAGAATGCGTCGGACATGGCGATGGTGATCGATGCCATGGACCTGCTGTACGCGCGCAACCTCGACGGCTTCGCCATCGTGTCGTCGGATGCCGACTTCACGCCGCTGGTGATGCGCCTGCGCAACGACGGCGTGGCGGTGTACGGCTTCGGCCAGGAGAAGACGCCGGAGCCGTTCGTGCGCGCCTGCTCCACCTTCCTGTACCTGGAGAAGCTCGGCGAACCCGACGACGACAACGGTGACGCCAGCCCCGCGCCGTCGCCGGCGCAGCTGCAGCACGATGCCGACCTGGTGCGCCTGCTGCGCGGCGCGGTCGACGCCACCCAGGGCGAGGACGGTTGGTCGAAGCTGGGCGCGGTCGGCAGCCACGTCGGCAACCAGGGCTCGTTCGACTCGCGCAACCACGGCTACCGCAAACTGAGCGATCTGATCGAAGCGATCGGTCTGTTCGAAGTGCGCCGCCAGGGGCAGGTGATCGAGGTCCGCAACCGCAGCGCGCGCGGGCGCAAGCAGCCAGCGCCCAGCGCGACCCCGGCGCCCAAGGCGGCGAAAGCCATCGGCGCGGCCAAGGCCCCTAGGCCTCCCAAGACCCCACCCAAACCCTGACCCACCCGCCGGAACAGCCCCCCTTTCCTTGTGGGAGCGGCTATAGCCGCGATACCGACTCCGCAGGATGTTGGGGCAATCGCCGCTATAGCGGCCTCCCACATAAGATCTGCTCCCACAGGATCGGATCACGCCTCAATAGAGGTCGATGGGATCCACGTCCAGCGACCAGCGCACGCGCCGCGCCACCGGCAGCGCGTGCAGTCCAGCGATGACCGCATCGAGCACCACGTGCAGCGCCCGCCGCTCCGGCGATGACAGCACCAGTTGGACGCGGTGCATGCCCGCGCGCCGCGGCATCGGCGCCGGCACGGGGCCCGCGAGCATCAGCGCGCGTGACTGCGCCAGCGGCAATGCATCACGTGCCTGGCCGAACGCGGCGGCGGCGGCCTGCAGGAAGGCTTCGGGCAGTCCCGGCTTCTGCGCCTCGGCGCGCAGCATGGCCATGTGCGCGAACGGCGGGAACGCGGCGGCTTCGCGCTGGCCGAGTTCGGCGTCGGCGAAGGCGCGATAGCCGCCGTGCACCAACACCTCCAGCAGCGGATGCCCGGGATGGTGCGTCTGCAGCAGCACTTCGCCCGGACGCTCGGCGCGGCCCGCGCGCCCGGACACCTGCACCAGCAGCTGGGCGAGCTTCTCGCTGGCGCGGAAGTCGGCCGAGAACAGGCCTTCGTCGATGCCGACCACGCACACCAGCACCAGCTTCGGCAGGTCGTGTCCCTTGGCCAGCATCTGCGTGCCGACCAAAATGCCCGGCCCGTCATCGAGCTTCGCCAGTTCGCGCGCAAGGCCATCGCGGCGTCGCGTGCTGGCGCTGTCGATGCGCAGCACCGGCACATCGCCGAAGCGCGCGGCCAGCAGTTCCTCGATGCGCTCGGTGCCCACGCCCTGCGGCTGCAGCGCCAGGCTCGCGCAGTCGGGGCAGGCCATCGGCACCGGCCGCCGTGAGCCGCAGTGGTGGCACTGCAGGCGACGGCCGCCGGCGTGCACGGTCATCGGTGTCGCGCGCTCGGGTGCGCTGCAGCGTTGACAGGCGGCACCCCAGCCGCAGTCGTGGCACAGCAGCACCGGCGCGTAGCCGCGGCGGTTCTTGAACACCAGCACCTGGCCACCGCCGTCGAGCGCGCTGCGGATGCCCGCAAGCAGCTCTTCGGACAGCCCGGCCTGCAGTGGTCGCTTGCGCACATCGAGCACGCGCACCCGCGGTGGCTTCGCTTCGCCCGCACGCGTCCGCAGGCGCAGGTGCGCATGGCGGCCGGCGCGGGCGTTGTGCAGCGTCTCCAGCGACGGCGTGGCGCTGCCCAGCAGCACCGGGACGTCCAGCGCCTTGCCGCGCACCAGGGCGACGTCGCGGGCGTGGTAGCGGATGCCGTCCTGCTGCTTGTAGCTGCCGTCGTGCTCTTCGTCGACGACGATCAGGCCGGCATTGGGCAGCGGCGCGAACACCGCCGAGCGCGTGCCCACCACCACCTGCGCCTCGCCGCGCCAGGCGGCGGCCCAGGTGCGCGCGCGCTCGCCATCGTTGAGGCCGGAATGCAGCGCGTGTACGGGTACGCCCAGGCGCGTGCGGAAGCGGGCCAGCATCTGCGGCGTGAGCCCGATCTCGGGCACAAGCACCAGCGCCTGGCGGCCGTGGGCGAGGCAGCGTTCGATGATGGCCTGCAGGTAGACCTCGGTCTTGCCGCTGCCGGTCACGCCTTCCAGCAGCATCGGAGCGAAGCCGGCCGCCGCGCGCAGCGCCTCGAGCGCCGCGGCCTGTTCGTCCGTGGGCACGGGGCCGGGCTGCACGGGTACAGGCGATCCCGGTCCGTCCACCACCACGCGCTCGACCAGTCCGCGCTCTTCCAGGCTGCGCGCCGCCGTGCGCCAGCCATCGATCGCGTCGTCGAGCAGGTCGTCGGCCTGCGGTCCGCCACGCAGCGCCTCGGCCAGGCGCCGGGGGCGCCCGCCTGCGCGCAGTCCCTCGATCGCCGCCATGCCGGCGGCGGTGAGCGCGCGTCCCCAGGTGGCGGTGTCGGGCAGCGGCTCGCCGCGACGCAGCGCCGCCGGCAGGGCCGTGGCCAGCACCTCGCCCAGCGGCGCGTGCAGGTAGCGCGCCAGCCATCGGGACGTCGCCAGCAGCTCGCCGTGGATGAGCGGCTCCGGATCCAGCCAGGCCAGGGCGTCGCGCAGCGCCGGGGCGTCGTCGGCCACCGGCCCGACTGCGGCGACCACCCCCACGAGTTCGCGCGGGCCGAAGGGCACGCGTACGCGCCGGCCGACGTCGTCGGGCGAGGCTTCGCCGCCCTCCGGGGCGAGGTAGTCGAACAGGCGTGGCAGCGGCAGCGGCAGGGCGATGCGCAGGACATTTGCGGGCATCGCGGCAGTCTAGCGACTCGCTCGGCGGCCTTTGATGCCGGTTGCAGGCCATAGCTGCCTTGCAAACTACAATAAGGCTGCAAGTTGCGGACACATAAAGGAATTTTGTTTATCCACACAAGCTGTGGATAAGTCTGTGCATGGTGTCCGCGGGGCATGCCTGAAAGCGCATGGGAACAGCGTTCAGGCTGCGTTGGCGAAAAATTCACCATTCCTGCAAAGGTCAGTCGATTCAACAACTTGCCCGTGAAACATGGCGGTCCCGATGCTCCACGTGGGCGTGAAGGCTGGATCAATGACATTTGCGTGACTGCTGTGAACAACCTTTTGCAGTGCGGAATGCGCACTGAGGGCGTCCGGACCGCAAAGTGTGCGCCCCGTCAAGGGCGGCGGTCCCGGCGGGCGCGGCTATGATGGCGCCCTGCATGCGTCCGGCCCCATGACCCCACGACACCCGACAGAACCTGCCGAGGCCGCCGCGCCGACCGCCCTGGGCGCCTTCCTTCGCGGCGTCGAGCGCCGCGGCCTGGTGTTCGCGCGGCTGCTCGCGGGGTCCCGCGAGGCCGGTGACGACGCCCTGGCCTGGGCGCTGCAGCGCTTCGCCGACGAGGCCGGCAAGACCGCATTCGGTGAATGGCCGCGCCGCTTCTGGTCGCTGCTGTTGGCCGCGCCGAGCCTGCGGCTCACGCCCGCGGCGCCAGGCTGGGAGCCGGGGTTCGAATGGCTGTCGCGGATCGGCCACGGCCCGCGGGCCGCGCTGCTGCTGCGCCTGGTCGCGGGGCTGGCGGAATCCGATGCCGCGAGCGTCCTCGGCATCGCGCGGCCCACGTACCGCCTTGGCCTGCAGCGTGCGCTGCCGCACCGCGCCGACGGCAGCGCCGACGTCGACGCCTGGCACGCGCTTGGCCGGGCGGCGCAGGACATGCAACGTGCGCTGCCGCCGGGCTCCCTGGCGCTGTCCCTGCGGGCCGAAGGTGGCGTGGACGGCGCCGCGGCCACGCCCCCCGCGCGGCGTGGGCCGTTGGGACGCGGCGTCCGGGCCGCCTTGTGGCTGGTGGCCTTGGCCACCCTCGGCGGCCTGGTCGCCACCTTCGTTGCCATCGACCGCCTGCCCGCCGGCCTGGACGCGGCGCCCGGCCACATCCTGTCCGAACCGCTGCCCATGGCCGAGCCGCCGGCCGGTCGCTATGCGGATGAGGACGCGCTGACCCTGCATCCCGACCTCGGCCTGCTGCTGGACGCCGACGACCAGGAGGCCGCGGCGGCGGACCCCGCATTCCACGCCTGGCTGGTGGCGGAAAGCGAAGCCGAGGCGCGGGCCGAAGCCGAAGCCGTGTCCGCCAGCCCCACGACCACGTCCGTCCCCGCCGCTGCGCGTCCCGAGCCCCGGCCCCAGCCGGCCGGCGACCGGCTTGCCGCGCTCGAACCTGCAGCCCGCGCGCGGCTGGCACAGCGGCGCGACCAGTGGGACGCGCTGCCGCATGCCGAGCGTGGCGAACGCCGTGAGCGCTGGCTGGCCTGGAACGACTTTTCCGCCGCGGAGCGCGCGCAGCTGCGGGACGTCGCTGCCGCCTTCGCGCTTCGCAGCGCCGACGAGCGCGCCGCGCTGCGCGCCCGCTTCGACGCCATGGATGCCAGCGATCGCCACGGTTGGCTGCTCGGCCCCGATCTCGGCGCCGACTATCCGCGGCTGCACCCCCTGATCGCCCAGGTGCCGCTGGACGCACGCACGGCGCTGCTCGAGGCCCTGCGCGGGCTCGAGCCCCAGGCCCGTGACGACCTCGCCGTGTTGGCCGCGCGTACCGCTCCGCAGGCGCGCGCGGAACTCCGCATCGAGCTGCTGGCCACGCCCGCCGCGCAGCGAGCGCGCTGGCTGCGACGCACCGTAGCGCCCGTCCAGTAAACCAATGGCCACCCAAACCGAACCACTCCCCTTGGGCGGCGAAGTCCGCGCCACGGCGGTGCTTGCCACCCCGTTGGTGTTCGGCCACCTCGCCACCGGCATGATCGGTTTCGTCGACAGCGTGATCGCCGGGCGCCACGGCACCACCACGCTGGCCGCGGTGTCGGTGGGCACGGCCATGTTCTGGCTGCCGATGATGATCCCGATGGGCACGCTGATGGCGCTGCCGCCGTCGGTGTCCCAGCTTGCCGGCGCCGGCCGCCGCGGCGAGATCGCACCGCTGTTCCGGCAGTCGCTGTGGCTGGCGCTGGGCCTGGGCCTGCTGCTGTTCGCGCTCCTGAGCCTTGCGCCGATGGTCCTGGCACCGATGGGCATCGCCGAAGGCATCCGCCCGGGCGCGCGCGACTTCCTGCACGGCATCCGCTGGGGCGTACCTGCGCTGACGCTGTACTACGCCATGCGCTATCTGAGCGACGGCCTGCACTGGACGCTGCCGACCATGCTGCTCGGCTTCGGCGGACTGCTGCTGCTGGTGCCGCTGGGCTGGGCCTTCGCCTTCGGCCGCTTCGGCCTGCCCGAGATGGGTGCCGGAGGCTTGGGCCTGGCCTCGTCGCTGATGATGTGGGCGCAGGCGATCGCCTTCGCGATCTACCTGTCGCGTGCGAAGCGCTTCGCGTCGCTGGGCCTGTTCGCGCGCTTCGACCCGCCGCGGTGGGCATCGATCCGCGATCTGTTGCGCACCGGCCTGCCGATCGGGGTCACGGTGGCGATGGAAGGCGGGCTGTTCGTGGTCACGGCGCTGCTGATCGGCCGCCTGGGCCAGATCGAGGCCGCGGCCCACCAGGTGGCGATCAACGTCGCCAGCCTGTGCTTCATGATTCCGTTCGGCGTGGCGGAGGCCACTACGGTCCGCGTGGGCCATGCGCTGGGCGCCGGTGCCGGGCGCGAGGGCGTGCGCCGGGCCATGGTCGCCGGGCTGGCGCTGGTGCTGTGCACCCAGGCGCTGTCGGCGCTGGTGCTGGTGGCCGGCCACGGCGTGATCGCGTCGATCTACACCACCGACCAGGCGGTGGCGGCGCTTGCGGGATCGCTGCTGCTGTTCGCGGCGGTGTTCCAGTTCCCCGATGGCGTCCAGGTGCTGTCGGCCGGCGCGCTGCGCGGACTCAAGGATACGCGGGTGCCGATGCTGCTGGCCGCGTTCGCGTACTGGGGCGTGGGCATGGCCCTGGGCGCCACCCTGGGGCTGGGCATGGGCATGGGGCCGCGCGGCATGTGGATCGGCCTGATCGCCGGACTTTCGGTCGCGGCGGTGCTGATGGCCTGGCGCTTCCTGCGCACGTCCGGGCGGCTGCCCCGAACGGGGCAGTGACCAAAGGCGGGTGACTCGGGCGGCCGGCAGCGGTGATACTGCCGGCAACGCATCACACTTCTGCGAGCTGCCTCCATGTCCGACCCGCAAGACACCCCCCGGCGCCGCCGCGGTCCCATCGCCCGCGTGCTGGTTGGCGCCTGGGACTCCGTCAACTTCGCCCGCCGCCTGGTGTTCAACCTGCTGTTCCTGCTGGTCGTGGCGGTGGTGCTGATCGCGCTGTTCAGCGCCGAGCGCGCCAAGCCGGTGCTGGACCGCACGACGCTGGTGATCGCGCCGGAAGGCGCCCTGGTTGAGCAGTTCAGCGTCGACCCGGTCAGCCGTGCGATCGCCAAGATCACCGGCAGCGACACGCCCGAAGTGCGCCTGCGCGACCTGCTGCGCGTGATCGAGAAGGCCGCCGAAGACGACCGCATCGAACGCGTGCTGCTGCGCACCGACCGCATGGCGTTCTCCGGCTACGCATCGATGCGCGAGCTTGGCGACGCCATCGGCACGCTGCGCGAGGCGGGCAAGGAAGTGATTGCCTATGGCGACTACTTCGGCCAGGCCCAGTACCTGCTGGCCGCGCATGCCGACGAGGTCTACATGGATCCCTACGGCGGCCTGGTGCTCGAGGGCCTCGGCCGCTATCGCCAGTACTACCGCGAGGGCCTGCAGGACAAGCTCGGCGTCGACATCCACCTGTTCAAGGTCGGCGAGTTCAAGTCCGCGGCCGAGCCCTATGTGCTCGACCAGGCCTCGCCCGAGGCCAAGGAAGCCGACCTGTACTGGATGAACGACATCTGGCAGCGCTTCCTGGGTGACATCGCCAAGGCGCGCGGGCTCGATGCCGCGACCCTGGCCGCGAACGTGGACGCCTTGCCCGATGGCGTCACTGCCGCCGGCGGCGACCTCGCGAAGCTGGCCGTGGACCAGAAGCTGGTCGACGGCCTGAAGACGCTGGAAGAAGTGCAGCAGCTGCTGGCCGAGCGCGGTGAAGCCGACGAAGACAGCGACAGCGGCGTGCGCGACATCGCCTACGACGCCTACCTCAAGCACGTCACCAGCCCGATGGCCGCCGCCGACGCACGTCCGCAGGTCGCGGTGGTCGTGGCCGAAGGCGCGATCATGGGCGGCAAGCAGAACCCGGGCAGCGTCGGCGGCGAGTCGACCTCGGCCCTGCTGCGCGCCGCGCGCGACGACGAAGCGGTCAAGGCCGTGGTGCTGCGCGTGGACTCGCCGGGCGGCGAAGTCTTCGCCTCCGAGCAGATCCGCCGCGAGGTGGTGGCGCTGCAGGCCGCCGGCAAGCCGGTGGTGGTGTCGATGGGTGACCTGGCCGCATCCGGCGGCTACTGGATCAGCATGGACGCCGACGCGATCTACGCCGACCCGTCGACGATCACCGGCTCCATCGGCATCTTCGGCATGTTCCCGACCATCCCGCGCACGCTGGAGAAGATCGGCGTGCGCACCGACGGCGTCGGCACCACGCGCTTCGCCGGTGCCTTCGATCCCACGCGTCCGCTGCAGCCCGAGGTGGGCACGGTGATCCAGAGCGTGATCGACAAGGGCTACCGCGATTTCACCGGCAAGGTGGCGACTGCGCGCGGTCGCAGTGTCGAAGAGATCGACCTCGTGGCCCGCGGCCGCGTGTGGAGCGGCGCGCAGGCGAAGGAGCGCGGCCTGGTGGACGAGTTCGGCGGCCTGCGCGACGCGCTTGCCAACGCCGCATCGCGCGCCGAGCTGGGCGAGGACGACAGCTGGGGCGTGAAGTACATCGAAAAGCAGCTCACCCCGTTCGAGAACTTCGTGGCCGGCATGGCCGAGAGCCGCGTCGGCGCCGCGATGCTGGCGCGCAGCGATGTTGCCCAGGGTCTGCTGCTCAAGGCCGTGCCCGGCGTTGCCGGCGACCTGCGCTTCATCGAACAGGCGCTCGCACGCGGCGGCCACCCGGTGAAGGCCGTCGCCCACTGCTTCTGCATGCCGTGAGCAGCATGGACCGGTCGCGCTGGAGCCTGGACGGACAGCTGGCCCTGGTCACCGGCGGCAGCGCCGGCATTGGCCGCGCGATCGCCGCCGAGCTGCTCGGCTTCGGCGCGCGCGTGCTGATCGCCGCGCGCGACGGCAATGCGCTCGAAGCTGCGCGCGAAGAGCTGCTCGAGCTGCATCCCGAAGGTGACGTCCGCGCGCTGATCGCCGATGTCGCCGACGACGAACAGCGCCGCGAACTGCTGGACTGGGTCGAAGACCAGGGCGAAGGCCTCAACATCCTGGTCAACAACGCCGGCGGCAACCTCAGCAAGCCATCCATCGACTACACCGAGGACGAATGGCGCGAAGTCTTCGAGGTCAACCTGTTCAGCGCCTTCGAGCTCAGCCGCTACGCCTATCCGCTGCTGACCCAGCACGCTGCCAGCAGCATCGTGAACGTGGGCAGCGTGTCCGGCGCCACCCACGTGCGCACCGGCGCGCCCTATGGCATGAGCAAGGCCGCGCTGCACCAGATGACCCGCAACCTCGCCTGCGAATGGGCCGAGGACGGCGTGCGCGTGAACTGCGTCGCGCCCTGGTACATCCGCACCCGCCGCACCTCGCCGTCGCTGGCCGATCCGGATTACCTGGATGACGTGCTGCTGCGCACGCCCATGGGGCGCATCGGCGAACCGGAAGAAGTCGCCGCCGCGGTGGCGTTCCTGTGCCTGCCTGCGGCGGGCTATGTCACCGGCGAATGCATCGCCGTGGATGGCGGGTTCCTGCGCTACGGGTTCTGAGGCTGCGGGCTGGAAATCCCCCGCGTGGGGATCGACGGACTACCATGCGCGCACCTTACCGCCCGGCTGAAGCAATGCCCGCCCCGATCACGCCTGCCTACCTCGACGACGACCAGATCGAGCGTCTTGCCGCGCTGCTGGAACAGCGCGCCGTCCCGTTCAAGGGATTCAACCTGGAGGCGCTGGACGGCTTTCTGTCCGCGCTGGTGGTGGGGCCGTCGCTGGTGCCGCCCAGCGAGTGGCAGCCCGTGGTCTGGGGCGGCAAGCCGCTGCGCTGGGACACGGAGGACGAAGCCGCGCAGGTACAGGCCCTGCTGATGGGCCACTGGAACATGTGCAGCGCGCGCGTGCGCCATGACGGCGACAACCTGCCCGACCACCTGTCGCCGCTGATGTGGCTGCCCGAAGACCCGGAGCTGACCGGCGAAGAGGCCCTGCGCGAGGACGAACTCGACGTCGGCCACGACTGGGCGCTGGGCTTCTTCGCCGCCGTCGGCCTGCGCGAGCAGGAGTGGGACCGGTGGCTGGACGACAACGAGTGGATGGATGACATCTTCAACCTGTTCGACCGCCTGGTCACCGGCGAAGTCATGGACGCCGGGGATCCCACCGCAGCGGCGACCCCGATCAGCTACCGCGAGCGCCTGGAGATCATCGTCGGCCTGCCGGGGATGCTGGCCGACCTCAACCACCACCGCGTGGAAGCACTGACCCCGCGTGATCCGATCCGCCGCGAAGCGGCACCGGAGCGCAACGGGCCGTGCCCGTGCGGCAGCGGCAGGAAGTACAAGAAGTGCTGCGGCAAGCCAGACGGCGCGGCGGACGCCTGAATCCCGCCGCGCCCATCCGCCGTCTTCAGTCCACGTCCCCGTCCCGGTACAGCCACCGCCCGTCCACGCGTTCGAACCGGCTGAGCTCCCGCATCCGGACCGCCGGCGCGCCGCCCAGCCTGTAGCGGGCGACAAACGCCACCACCGCAGTGCCGTCGCCGGCATCGGCGTGGCGCTTCACGTCCAGGCCGAGCCACTTCAGGCCGGGCGTGTCGTCCAGGTTCAGTGCGACGGGCCGCGTATCCGGGTGCCAGGTGGCGAGCAGGTAGTCACGCAGGCCGAGCACGTAGGCGCTGTAGCGCGAGCGCATCAGGGCTTCGGCGCTCGCGGCCGGCGCGCCTTCGTGCAGCGGCTGGCAGCAGGCGGCGTAGGTGGAGAGCGGGTTGCAGGGGCAGGGTTGGTGCATGGCGGGTTTGAGTGTGACCCCTCAGCGGCAGGTGGTGTTGCCGTAAGCATCCGTGCTGCAGCGCTTGGTGGTGCCGTCGCTGTTGCGGTACGTCGTGTTGCCGTAGGCATCGGTCGTGGCACGGGTCGTCGAGCCGTCGCTGTGGCGATACGTGGTGTTCCCATAGGAGTCGGATGTTGCGCGCGTGCTTGAGCCATCGCTGCTGCGAAACGTCGTGTTGCCATAAGGGTCCGATGTGGCGCGGGTTGTCGGGCCGTTGCTGCGACGGTAGGTCGTGTTGCCGTACGGATCGGTGGAGGCACGGGTCGTGGTTCCATCGCTGCTGCGGCAGGTGGTGTTGCCATGCGGGTCGGTGGAGCATCGCGTCTGCGCGAAAGCGCTGGAATGGGCTGCGAGCAGTCCGACAAGCACTACCGTAAGGATCCTCATGTCTTCCCCTCCCCAGAGATCACGCCTTCGATCCAGTCAATGTAATGGCTGAGGCGGACACTGCAGCTGGCCTGACCATAGCGTCCGGGCCGGGCAGTCCGGACATCGCCCGGCAAGAGCTTCCAGGCGAACAGGCCTGCCAGCAGCCATTCGCCTTCGGCCTGGATGAGCGCGGGGCTGCCGCTGTCTCCGTTCCCGCCTGTGCCCTCAAGGGGCAGGGCCGACGATGGCTCATCGAACACATGGCAGAGCCAGCGCTCGTGCGCGCTGGTGATCGTGTTGAACGCGCGGCGGAGTTCCGTGCGATTGGGACCTTTGGGGTCGTGCCCGTTGGCTCCCGTGCCCGTCGCGCCTTTTCCGACGATCTTGACGATCTGGTTTGGCTCGTCGCTGTCCTTGTAGAGCGCGACGGGGGCAACATCCGTGACGGGCTGTGTCAGCTTGAGCAGTGCGATGTCGTCGGACGAGGCGAGCAGTACCAGTATCAGCACTGCTTCTCCAGTGGCCATTGCCTGATCGATCAGCTCATGTGGCGGCGCTCTGTACCCGGGATGCGTCACGACCCGCTCGACGTCCCTTGGTCTCCCGCCAACAACCACCTGCATGTGCCCGGAGTGCCAGGGAAGCACATGCGCGGCCGTGATCACCCACTGCGGAGCAATCAGTACGCCGTGGCCCTCGCCGGGCATGTCAACCAGCGCCGGGAAACCGGATGCCGGAATCCGATACTCGGAGTCATCAACGTCATCCCGAATCACGATGGCGCCGGCAGTTGCTGGCACCAGGAATAGCATGAGCAACAACAGTCGGGTCATGCGTGATGCCATGCAATTGGATTCGCTATGGGGCATCGGTGCAATCCCGTGGCGCGAACAGGATCCCGCCAGGCCATTCGATTGATGCGCCTTCATTGTTGCTCGCGATTTGCTGTGCCCAGCAATAGAAAGATGGCAGGCCGATCTCAGCCCGTCTCTCGTCGAGCTGGCTGGAATTCACGATGTCGTAGAACCGTATTACATCTCCTGGAAGAACCTGGAACTGCATTCCATACACCTGCGGCTGATCGTTCAGCCGACGATTCCTGTCGACCAGGAGCGCGAGATCGCGCGCCTCGGCCTCGCCCCGGTGCACGGCAAGCTCGAGCTGCTGTGCAGCAAGCGCTTGGTACTGCGGATCCATGTCTGCGTGTTGGGTCAGCCGCCATGCTGCCTTCGCGGCCTGCTCGCCCACTTCGGACCGCTTGGGCCAACCGCAGTTGGCCACCACTGTCCTCATGTAACGGGTGTTCTCGCGGTCGACGTCCAAGGCGCGCTCCAAGGCTTCCTTCGACTCGCGTTCGGCAAGGAAAGCCCTTCGTGCCGCCTGATCTGTTTCATTTCGCTGCAGCAAATCATCCCTGAGCGCGTCGGGCGTGCAATCCTGGGCAAGCGCGAGACCAGGCCATAGAGACAAAACTGCCAGTAGCAGACGAAACATCGCGTGCCCCCAGAGCCAGATGAGTTGTCAGCCGCTGATACGCCCGACCAAGTCCGCAAGAAGACCGGACTTGTGAAGCCAGGTCACCGCGGCCAGGTTGAAGATGACCGTAGCCCAGAAGGCGAGCTGGAACGACGGCTTCACGGTCTTGTGGCGGAACTGTTGCTGGGCGATCAGCGCGCCGGGCCACCCTCCAAGGAGGTCTGCAAGGTGGAGGCTGGCTTCCGGGGTGCGTTGCGCATCGCTCTGGGCCGCGATCTTGTCGGACCTGTACATGAAGTACGACGAGACGCTCAACGCGAGGTACGCGACCATCAACAGCGCCGGGAAAAGGTCGATGGCAGCAGCGGCCACGCCGCCCGTCAACGCGCACACACCAATAGCCGCCCTTGGAATCCGGGAAGGGGCGCGCGGCACTTCGATCCTCTGGCCGGCGTGACGGACCTGCCGTGCGTTGGTCCGCCCTCGCGGGTCAACCTTGGGGAGGTAGGAGATCATGTCGCCGACAACGGGCCGGCGCGAACCCCGCTGGAACTCGTTGATATGGACGAACGCGCGAGTACCGCCGCCATGGGGCACTACGAAGCCGAAACCCTTGTCGTCGTTCCAGTCAGTGACGCGGCCCGCAAGTCGCATGGTCAGCCCTCAACCCGATCAAAGCTGCCAGATGCCGCATTCCTCGCAAAGACCGAACCTGATGGCTCTTCCAGGAGGTCAGGCACGGTGTCGTCTCGATTCAGTACCGCGCCAGTCGGGCTACAGGGAAGTATTTTGCTGTCCGCTTCATGTAGCCCCGCAACCTTTGCGTGAAGCGCCCTGCGGATATCCATGTCTTCGTCCTGACCCGTAGCTGGAAGAGCGTTGAGCAGCATGGAGAAAAGCGCGATCGACTTCATTGGCGCCCTTTGATACCTGAGCCAACCCGCCCGGTGCGGTCTCGGCTTGAAGGCATTGTCAGGCCGCGACCGCGCCGCTGCTGAGGCGCTCGCTCTTGGGGCCTGCGAAAGAGTCAAAGATCCGACGGTGAGCATGGTAAGACCATTGATCTTGCCGCACATAATAGTCCGCCACCCAAGCTTGCAGGTTCTCCAGCATCTGGTCTTGAGCTGCTCTCGAGGCGTACTTGTGGGGCTCCCACGGACGCTTGCGGTTGTGCTCCAGGCACGTTTCAAGCCCGGGATTGAGGAAGACAAGCTCGGTGCAGTGGGCCGACGCGGCCAGCACCAGCTCGCCGTAGCAGCCCTCGATGACCCAGTTGGGGTGTTCGGATAAAAACGCAACCAACGAGGCCTCGATTGCGTGAGCAGGCCGCTGGACAGCAATCTTGCCAGGCTCCCAGACGATGGAGTCGAGGTCGAGATGAGCCAAGCAGTGTTCTGAAGCCAGTTGCCTGGCAAATGTGCTCTTCCCAGAACCCGAGTTGCCGAAGACGAGAACTTTCATAGCGGCCTAACAAGAAGTACCCGGCATTTCCAAGAAGTAGTATTGCTCACACCGCAACATGGCCGCCCTCCTGCTCAAGCGCCCTCCCCAGCGCCACCAGCTTCGGCAACCGCTCTTCCATGGGCCGCACGCAGGATACGTCAACTCAGCGCATGGGCTCAGGAGGCGGATGACCGGGATCGCGCAGCGGTGGCGGTGCGGTGGGGTCGGCCGGGCGGTCCGGCATCGGGTCGATGGGGCGGTCGGGCACGGGGTCGGTCGGCTGGGGCGGTGCAGGGTCGTGGGGCTGGTCGGGCACCGGGTCCCTGGGCTGGTCGGGCACGGGGTCGCGGGCGGGATGCGGGGCTTGCCCGGGGATGTCACGCGGGTCGGGGGTCATGGGGCGCTCCAGGTGCGGGGTGCGCCATGATCCTGGCGGTCGCGGGATGGCATCCGCGTGAATAATGCGGGAGCGGCCATAGCCGCTCCCACATCGGTCCCGGCGCGCCGGTCAGGGTTCGTCGATCGCTTCCAGGATGATGCCGCGCTCGGCCAGCACCTTCGCGGCCTCTTTGTCACCGGCGACCCGGTGCTTCAGCGACCGGCAGCGCTCGATGCCGGCCAGGGTGAGGCGGTAGTCGCCGTCGTCGTCGTCGACCAGGCCGGCTTCGACGAGCCGTTCGAGCATGTCGTCCGCGCGCGAATCAAGGCGCTGGCCCTGGTCGATCCTGATCAGGCATTCGAGGAGGTCCAGCTCCTGCTGGCCGATATCCCCGACGTTCATCGCGTAGCGTTTGTCACTTGCCATGGGCGTGTTCTCGAGTGCCCGGAGAAAGGCGATTCTAGGCCTGTCGGGCGGATCAACGCCAATCCGCGAGCTCATGTAGCTGCCTGATGTGGGAGCGGCTATAGCCGCGATCCATTGCGCCGATCACGGCTATAGCCGCTCCCACAGCTCCTACGGGGCTGGCTGGTCCTCTGCCGGCTGCCTGTCCACAGCCCGCCGGCCGATCGCGACGTCGTCGGTGAAGAAACCGTCGATGCCGGCATCGAGCAGGGCGCGGATGTGAGCGATGGCCCCGTCGTCGCTGCGGCTGCGCGGATCTTCGCCCTGCCACAGGCTTCGCGGCAGGAAGTGGTTCTCTGGGCGGAACGTGTAGGGCATGACCTGCAGTCCGGCGGCGTGCGCGGCGCCGACCAGCGGCGTGGCCTGGCCCAGGCGCCCGTCGTCATCCACCGGGATGACGTAGCCCAGGTGCGGTCCGAGGATGTCGGCGTAGGTGGCGATCCCGCGCAGGCCGTCGACGGTGAGCATCTCGAGATAGGTCGGGCCGCCGGCCGCGGCAAGATCGGCGGGTGCCGAGTCCGGCGCGCCGAGCAGCTGCAGCAGGCGGATGTTGTTCCTGTCCTTGCCGAGTTTCCCGCGCAGCGCGCGCAGGTTGCCCACTTCGAACGACTGGATCACCACCGGCGCGCTGCGGGTGTAGGGATGCGCGGCCAGCGCGTCGAGCAGGCGATCTTCCAGCGCCAGTCCGCGCGCGCGGAAGTGGGTGGAGTGCTTGAGCTCGGGGATCAGCCCGATCACGCGGCCGCGCGCCGCGGACTCGCGCACCACGAGAGCGACGATCTCTGCGAACGTCGGTACCGGGTACAGGCCATCGTGCGCGGTACTGCGCAGCTGTGGGATGCGCTCGCGGGCACGCAGCGTGCGCAATTCCTCGAGGCTGAAGTCCTCCACGAACCAGCCCTCGATCGCCTGGCCGTCGACGTCGCGCGTGGTCTTGCGGTCGGCGAAGGCGGGGTGTGCGGCAACATCGGTTGTGCCGCCGATCTCGTTCTCGTGCCGCGCCACCAGCACGCCGTCGCGGGTGGCGACGAGGTCGGGCTCGATATAGTCCGCACCTTCCTCGATTGCGCGTGCGTAGGCGGCGAGCGTGTGTTCGGGCAGCGCCGCGCTCGCGCCGCGGTGAGCGATCACCAGCGCCTTCGCGGCAGGCGATGGCGGGTCCTTGAGAAGTGTCTCGGCGGCGTGTACGGGCATGGTGGCCAGGGCGAAGGCGAGAGCGATCCAACGGATCATGGCGGACTCCAGCGGCGGGATGCCAACGTGCATCATCAGCGCTGGGATTGACACCGGGATGACGCGCCGCCGGCGTTCGCGTTCACGCTTGCGCACGCGGCCGCGGCGAGACCCACATCGCGATGCTGGCGCGGAACACGGTGTCGCCGCCGGCGTTGCGCACATCCACCACCACCGGCAGTTCGTACCCCTCGGTGCCGGACGTGATCAGCGCGGCCGGCTGGGCCACGGCATGCATCGTGCCCACGGCCTTCTTCACGTATTCGACCGTCATGCCCTTCGGGATCCAGCGCATGTCGGGCGGCAGGCTGGCCTCCAGCATGACGCCGCCAGCCAGTTCGGCCAGGTTGCACAGGGCGATGGCGTGCACGCTGCCGATATGGTTGTGCACGCGGCGGCGGTCCGGGATCGCGACCTCGCAGCGGCCCTGGGCGACCATGAGAAACCGCGGCGCAATGGTCCCGAAATAGGGCGCACGGAAACAGACGGCGCGCGCGAACAGCCACCGGCCCATGGGCAGGCGTGACATGCGCTCGAACAGGGCGACCAGGCGCGAACGGTGGGTCGGGGACACTTGGGTCATGACAGACCTGCTCGGTGGCGGGAGAGGCGCTCGCCAGCGGCGGCGCCGTCGAGGTCACTACGCCGCAGTTTCAACCATGTGGGCGCCAATGGCATCGCACCTCCCGCCTCGTTGACTCCCGCATCATCCGCGCCAGCGATACTCGGAACGCGGACCCGGGCACGCGGGGAGAGGGCGACACGCGCGATTGCCGCACCTGGTGGCGTGGCTGGACAAGAAGCAGCCCGACATCATCGCCCTGCAGGAGCTGAAGGCGGTGGACGAGGCCTTCCCCGCCGCCGAGCTTGAAGCGGCCGGCTACGGGGCGATCTGGCAAGGCCAGCGGGCCTGGAACGGCGCGGCCCTGCTCGCGCGCGGCGCGGTGCCGGTGGAAAGCCGCCGCGGGCTGCCGGGGGATCCCGGGGATACGCAGAGCCGCTACATCGAAGCCGCCATCTACGGCGTCATCGTCGCCGGCATCTACCTGCCCAACGGCAATCCGCAGCCGGGGCCGAAGTTCGACTACAAGCTCAAGTGGATGCAGCGCCTGCGGCGCCATGCTGCGCACCGGGCATCGGGTACGACGTGCCTTGGCGCGAAGTCGAAGCCATGCTGCTGATGGCGGTGGCGCGCACCGAAGGGCTCAAGGCGGAGCCGAAGCCCTTCGTGCTGCAGGTATCGCTTGGGGACTTCGCGGCCAACTACGAGGTCAATGCCTATTGCGACGATGCGCTGCGCATGCTGTTGCTGTACTCCGCGCTGCACGCGAGCATCCAGGACGTGTTCAACGAGCACGGCGTACAGATCATGTCGCCCGCGTACACGCAGCTTCTGCCGGCGTCTTCGGCGGACCAGGCGGCGTCGAAGCCGGAGCCCGTGGCTCGCCCGGCGAGCTGAGTTTTGCTACCAGTCCGTCGGCTTGTAATCCTTCAGGAACTGTCCCCAGACATGCTCGCCTGTGTTCAGCCCGGCGATGATCGGGTCGACGATGCGCGCGGCGCCATCGACGATGTCGAGCGGTGGGTGGAAGCGCTCCTCGATCGTCTTGCGCGCGGCGATCTCCACCGGATCCTCGTCGGTCACCCAGCCGGTATCGACGGAATTCATGTGGATGCCGTCGCCGTGGTAATCGGCGGCCGAGGTGCGCGTCATCATGTTGAGCGCGGCCTTGGCCATGTTGGTGTGCGGGTGCCGGGTGGTCTTGAAATTGCGGTAGAACTGCCCCTCGACTGCCGACACGTTGACGATGTGGCGGTCGCGCGTCGGCGCGCTGCCGTCCGGTGTGCGCAGCATCAGTGGCTTCAGGCGCGCATTGATCAGGAACGGCGCGATCGCGTTGACCAGCTGCACTTCAAGCAGCTCCACCGACGGCACTTCGTCCATCAGCAGGCGCCAGGAGTTGCGGCCGCGCAGGTCGACCTGCTGCAGGTCCTGGTCAAGCCTGCCTTCCGGGAACAGGTGCGACTGGCCAAGCAGTTCCTCGGCCAGCAGCGGCACCTGCGACAGCTCGGCGGCGCGGGTGAGGCCGGCGGCGGCTTCGTGGCGCAGGTCGCGGCCGGCGAGTGCGGTCTTGTCGCCCTCGGGCAGGAGCGCATCCGCGCGCAGGCCTTCGTAGCGGCCGAGCAGGCGCTGCAGGTGTTCGGGCGCGTCGCGCAGGGCCGCGGTTTCCGCCGCCATCATGTGGGTGTAGAAGCCCGGCGGGCGGCGCACCGTCTGGCAGGCGTTGTTGATGATGAAATCGAGGCGGTCGTGGGTGGCGAGCAGCTCGCTGCAGAACGCTTCCACGCTCGGCGTGTGGCGCAGGTCGAGGCCGAAGATCTCCAGGCGGTCGTGCCAGTCGGCGAAGTCCGGCTCCTGCGCGTAACGCGCGGCGGAGTCGCGCGGGAAGCGCGTGGTCACGATCAGCCGCGCGCCGCAGCGCAGCAGCTTCAGACCGGCCTGGTAACCGATCTTGACCCGGCCGCCGGTCAGCAGCGCGACGCGACCGGTGAGGTCGGTGAGCTCGGTGCGCTTGGCGAAGTTGAACTCCGCGCACTCGGGGCAGAGCTGGTCGTAGAAATGGTGGATGCGCGTGTACTTCTGCTTGCACACGTAGCAGTGCTGCGGCTCGAGTGCCTCGTGGTGCGGCGGCACGTCGGCGTCGAGGTCGTGGGGCGTGAAACCGGTGGGCGGGAAATAGTTGGGCGTGGTGAACACCGGCTGCCGGCGCAGGGTGCGGATGCCGGTGGCGTCGAGGATCGCGTCGTCGCGCTCGTTCCTGGCCTGCACGCGGCTGCGCTTCTCCTGCTTGCGGCGCTGGCGACGGGTCACGGCGTCGATCGGCGCGCCAAGCGCGGCCGCGGCGCGGTGCAGGCGCTCGCGCGTGGCGTCGTCGAGGTCGGCGAGCAGCGCATGGTCGGCCGCGACGGCTTCAAGGGTGTCGGTGGCCTGCTTCAGGCGCTGCTCGAAGCAATCGCCGGACAGGTCGGGGCGGGCCGCAGGGGCGGCCGGGGGAGGCGTGGTCATCCACATAGTTTGAGGGCTTGGGGCCGCGAGCGACAGCGCGCCCGGCGCCGGGCACCGTGTGGGCGCCCGCGGACGGACGCCGGGGCGGCCATCTGCACCTGCGCCTGCACCGCCGCGCCGTATCCTGTGCACCCCAGCCGCCGACCACGCCGACATGCACACCCCAGACTCTGAATTCGACCCCGACGACAACTTCAGCGGCATGGATCCGGAATCCGCGATCGAGGAAGAGGCCGGCACCGAGGCACTGGTCTGGCAGCTCCTGCTGCGCATCAATCCCGGTGACGAGGAGACCGCGCTGCGGCAGTTCGATGCCTACCGCGAGGCCACCGTGGATGCCGGCGACGAAGAGTTCGAGCCGGCCTGGGTGCTGAAGGACATCATCGACTGGACGTCCGGCTTCCAGGTCCATGACGATGACGCCGCCGCGTTCATCGAAAGCATCACCGAGCTTGTCGCGCGCTGGAACCTCGAGCTCGACTGGGGCGTCGACGATCCCACCGACGACGAGTTCCTGGACGAGGCCAGCGTCCACGACCTGCTCAAGGTCGCCCATGACGCCCTGCGCGCCTACGGCTACACCCTTTGGACCTGGGACACCGGCACCGACACCATCGCGGGCTGGATCACCCTGAGCCGCGACGACGAAGCCATGCGCGTGATCGCGCCGGAGCTGGGCATCACCCTGCGCACCGGCGGCCAGGCCTAGCGGGCCGCCCGCTACAATCCGCTACGCCCCCGCCCGAACGGCCTTCGATGACGAATGCGCTCCAGTTCCAGCGCCGCCAGGTGCTCAAGGCCATGATGGCCGCGGCCGTGCCCGGCGTGCTGGCGTCGTGCGCCGATGGCGGATCGTCAGACGCCCTGGTGGTCGGCGGACTGCCGGTGACCTGCAACCTCACCCTGCCGGTCGCCTGCGTGGCGCACGCGAAGGCAATGCAGGCGTCCGGCATGCCGCGGACCGCGATCGAGTTCAGCAAGTTCAGCGGCTGGCCGGAGGTCAAGGAGTCACTGATGACCGGGCGGATCCAGGCCGCCTACATGCTGGCGCCGCTGGTGATGGACCTGGCCGACAGCAACATCCCGGTGAAGATCGTGTCGCTCGGGCACCGCTCGGGCGCGGTGATCATGGTGCGCACGGACTCCCCGTACCGCACGTTCCGGGAGCTTGCCGGCAAGCAGATCGCCATTCCCAGCCGTTTTGCCGTGGATTTCCTGTTCCTGCGCAAGATGCTCGAACAGGAGGGGATGACGCCCGACGACATCCGCATCGTCGAGATGCCGCCGCCGGACATGCCCGCTGCGCTGTACGCGGACGCGGTCGATGCCTATTGCACGGGGGAGCCCTTCGGCGCCGCCGCGCAGCATGCAGGCTACGGACGCCCGCTGCGCATGACGCGCGACGAATGGCGCAACTACATCTGCTGCGTGCTGGCGGTGCGCGAAGAGCTGATCGAGTCGAACCGGCCGCTGGTGCAGGAGCTGGTGGACTACGTCCAGGCGGCGGGTGTCTGGCTCGACCAGGACCAGGCGAATCGCGAGAAGGCGGTGGAGATCGCCGCGCGACGCGAGTACTTCAACCAGGACCCGTCCATCATCCGCTTCGTGATGGAGAATCCGACCGACCGGGTGACCTATGGCGACCTGCGCATGATCCGCAGTGAATTCGAAGAGTTGATGCAGTTGTCAATCGAAGCCGGCACCATCAAGCATCCGATCGCCTATGAGACGTACATGGACGAAAGCTTTTCACGGGCCACGCGCCCGGTGGCGATCGAGGTATGAGCCGCGTGGGCGATCTGTCGAAGTGGCTGCGGAAGCCCATGCTCGGCTGCGCGGCGATCGTCGCGCTGGCGTGCACGGCATTCGCCGGCGCGGCCGATGCCGCGGTGCTCAAGGCCGGCGCGTTCGAGCCGCCCGCCGCGGCGCCCGGACTCGACCTGGCGGCCTCGAACGGCGGCACGCTTTCGCTTGCGGACTACCGCGGCCGCGTTGTGCTCATCGCCTTCGGGTTCACCGCGTGCCCGGAGGTCTGCCCGACCACGCTTGCCGTGCTGGCGCAGGCCAGGAAGCGGCTTGGGCCGCAGGGGAAGGACGTGCAGGTGGTCTTCGTCACCGTCGACCCGGAGCGTGACGACGCGGAGCGCATGCGTGGCTATCTGCGCGCCTTCGATCCCGGTTTCGTCGGCGGTACCGGCACCCCGGCGCAGCTGGCCGCCGTGCGGGCGCGCTACGGCGTCATGGCCCAGCGCCAGGTCGTGGGCGACAGCTACACGGTCGGCCATTCGTCTTCGGTGTACCTCGTCGATCGCGAGGGCCTGCTGCGCGGGATGATGCCGTACGGCCGCCCGGCGGGGGACTTCGTCCACGACATTCGCGCGCTGCTTGCCGAATGACGCGTCCGCCACCGGCCCCGCGCGCCGGGGTGTCGCCATGAGCCGCGGCGTGCGACGGGCCGCGGCGCTGGGCGTGGCGGCGGTGCTCGCATCGGCCGTCGCGTGGGCGGCGTTCGCGCCGGTGGCCGGGCCGCCGACCCGGGAGAAGGCCTTCATCATTCCCGAGAGCACCTGGGAACGCAGGATGGCCGGAGAGGAGCTGGACATCCTGCCGCAGCGCATCCGGCTCACCCTTGGCGTCAACGACGTGCTGCGCTTGGAGAACCGGGACACCGTGCCGCAGACCTTCGGGCCGGCGCTGCTGATGCCCGGGCAGACGTTCCGCCTGCCCTTCGACCGCGCCTCCGAATACCAGTTCGCCTGTACCGCGCACTCGAGCGGCCAGATGGACGTCATCGTCGACCCGTTCCCGGCGACGCCCTGGGCGCGGCTGCGCTGGCGGCTGCACCAGGCCGCCGACCGGCTCGGCACGCAAAGGCATCAACCGACATGAGGTTGCGACAGTCGCTGCCCGGCGTCGTCGTCATCGTGCTGCTGCTGGCCGCGTGGTGGGCCACGGTGGCCTGGACGCACAGCGTGATCTTCCCGACGCCGTGGAAGGTGATGTCGGGCACCCTCGAGCTGGTGCGCGACGGCACCCTGTGGTGGCACATCGCCGCTTCGCTCGGCCGCGTCGGCGCCGGTTTCGCGCTGGCTGTCGCCGTGGGCGTGCCGCTGGGGCTGTGGATGGGCTGGAAGCGCGGGGCCCACGACGCTCTCAATCCGCTGTTCCAGATCCTGCGGCCGATTTCCCCGATTGCCTGGATCCCGATCTCCATCCTGTGGTTCGGCATCGGCAACGCGTCGCCGATCTACCTGATCTTCATTTCGTCGGTGTTCCCGCTGGTGCTGCAGACCGTCGCCGGCGTGCATACGATCGAGAAGCGCTACCTGCGCGCCGCCGAAAACTTTGGCGTATCGAGGCGGAAGCTGTTCGCCCAGGTCGTGATCCCGGCGACGCTGCCGCAGGTCATCGTCGGCATGCGCATCGGCCTGGGCGTGGCCTGGCTGGTGGTGGTCGCGGCGGAGATGATCGCGCTGCGTTCCGGCCTGGGCTACCTGATCATGGATTCGCGCAACGCCGGCAACCGCTACGACCTGGTGATCGCCGCGATGATCATCATCGGCCTGATCGGCCTGCTGCTGGATGGACTGATGCGCCAGCTGGAAGAAGCGAAGATCGTGCGGTGGCGCTATGCCCACTAAGATCCGGGTGTCCGGCCTGCGGAAAAGCTTCGCGACCGACACCGGCCGGCTGCCGGTGGTCGACGACGTCACCCTGCAGGTGGCCGACGGCGAATTCATCGCGATCGTGGGGCCGTCGGGCTGCGGCAAGTCCACCTTGATGCGGATGATCGCGGGCTTCATCCCCGCCGACGAAGGACACGTCGAGATCGATGGCGTCGTGCAGCAGCGGCCCGGCCCTCAGGGCATCCTCATCTCGCAGCACGGCTCCGTGTTCCCGTGGCTGACGGTGCGGCAGAACCTCATGTTCGGGCTGGGTGACGCGCTCGGCGGCGTGGAGAAGGCCGCCATCGCGGACCACTACGCACGTATCGTCGGCCTGGAAGGATTCGAGGGCAGCTATCCGCATGAGCTTTCGGGCGGCATGCTCAAGCGGGTCGAGATCGCGCGCGCGCTCGCGGTGAAGCCGGCGGTCCTGTACATGGACGAGCCGTTCTCGGCGCTGGACGCGCTGACCAGCCTGCGCATGCGCAACGAACTGCTGAAGATCCTCGCGCAGGAGCGGCATACCGCGCTGCTGATCACGCACGACGTGGAGGAGGCGATCCATCTTGCCGATCGCGTGCTGGTGCTGTCGCCGCGGCCGACCCGGATCCAGGCGACCTTCGAAGTGGACCTGCCGCATCCGCGCAGGCTGACCAGTCCCGAGGTGCAGGAGCTGCGGACGGCGATCCTGCGGGAGCTCGGCGTGCCAGCGGGGGAAGAGGGCGACGGGGCCTGATCGGGCATTGACGTCCGCCTCATGCGGGCAGCCCCAAGTTCGCGGGTTGGGTGAAGGTGCTGTCGGAGTTCATCGACCATCACGCGGAGAGGAGGAGAAGGAGATGTTCGCCTCCGCGCGTGAACTGTTCACGCCGCAGGAGCTGGCTGAGTTCGACGAACAGTACGAGGAATGGAAGACATCGTTCGTTGCAGCCGGTGTCACCGCCCACGCCAGGATCAAGACCGGGCTGAAGTCGGTGATGCGCAATCCGAAGGCGCCGGGTTAGGCGTCGCCGCCCGATCCGGGCCATCGATGCGCGCTCCTGCAGCGGGTGCGTAACCCCGTGCAGGAGCGCGCGGCCCTGGCGTCAGGGCACCTGCTTTGCGCTCACAGTGTGCGGCGTCCCGCTGCTGCCATCGGCGCGGATCTCCACCACCGAGACAACGACGTCCACGTCGGGAGCGTTCTCCATCTCGCGGATGGTCGGCAGCGTCACCGCCCTGATCCTCCAGGTACCGTCGGCGTTCGTCTTGGCCGTGAAGGTGCCCAGGTCGTCTCCGGCGCCACTGCGCGGCGGAACAGGCTTGCCGCCGGGTCGCGAGCGCGAGGCGATCGTGCGCTTCACGTTGATGCGGAGGTTGCTGCCCGGTGCCGCCGTGCCGCTGACCTCCATGGTGCCGCTGACGCGGCTGCCTGCTGCAGGCGCGGTGACCGTGGCTACAGGGCGCGTCAACACCTCCCTGGTTTCCGCGATCCTTGCTTCGTCACGCGCGCTCATCGTGACGCCCGCCGGAATCTGCGCATCCACCGATGCCCTGGCGGCTTCCTGCGGCGTCGGCGCGCGCTTGGTGGGAACCTCCACCGGCACGTCGCGGATGGTCGCGTTCGACGCCAGCGAGTCGCTTTCCCGATGGATCTCCGTCGCCGTGATGCGATTCCGGGCGTTCACGTAGTTGTCCCGTGTCCGGCCGCTTGCTGCCCGTGCCTGCCACGCTCCGTTGCTGCCGACGGTGACCGTGGTGCTGGCGCTGTTGCTCTTGAGCTCATAGCCCGGGCGGGTATCCAGGGCGTACAAGAGCTCGGTGGCCACCCGCACGCGGTTGCCCGGCGTACCCGTGCCATTGATGACGAACTGCTTGTCGGCGGGAAGGATCGTGCTCGAGGTCGGTGTCTGGATCACCGGTGCCGGCGGCGCGGTCGGCAGCGGCTCGGGCTGCGACTGCGGGAACACCTCAACGACCGTCGCCGCGGATGGGTCCTTGATGATGTGATGCTGCTCGGGTCGTCTGTCCCAGTGTAGGACCGCGGAGATTTCGTAGCGCACATCCTCCCAGCCCCGCTGCATCCTCGGCAGGTCAAAGGTCGCCTGCCACTGGCCGTTGGACACCGTGGCTCCCTTGGTGAGGTGCTGCCCCCCATCGATGCGTCTGCCATTGCGGACATGGAACACGCGCACCGTGACCGTTGCCTTGGTGAACGAGGGCGCGCCACCCCGCACCGTGACCTTGGACGGATCCGCCAGCCGCGAGCCGGCCGCGGGTGACGTCACTGTGGGCGCGGGCGGCACACTCGCAGTGTTGCTATTGGTGTTGGCGAGCGCGGTGGGCGCGGCTACCAGCAACGCCAGCAACGCGGTCAACGCACGGAACCGGAAGCAGCGTGTCGACTTCGGCTGTTCACTCATGTTTTGTTTTCCTGCTGGGCATGATGAAAGCCTTAAGACGACCGATGGCGGCGCGAACGGACATTGGCCGTCACCGGTCCCTGGACCGGCAGCCGTGTCGTCTGCACGTATTCGTGGCCCGCACGCCCCGGGCGGAGGTGCGCCTGCCCCGTTGGAATGCGCGCGTCAGCGCTGCCCCGGGATGCCGCAGCTGGTGTCGGACAGGATCGTCGCCACGCGTGCGAACTCCTCCTGCAGTGGCGCCTTGCCGTCGCCGCGCGCGTAGCGCCAGCTCGACTCGATCTCCCGGCTGCGCTGGCGCCAGCCGTCGCAGGCCTCGCCGTCTGGAATGCGTTCGCAGCGGTCGTACTGCCATTCACAGGCAGCGCCCGCGGCGAGGGCCGGATCGCCGTTGATGCCGACCGTCTGCATCGCGACGCAGCGCGGCTTGGGCTCGGCGTCTTCGCTGATGTAGCGATCATTGCCGGGCGTGTGGCAACGGAAGATCGGTGGTGGCGGCAGGCGGTCCGCATCGGTGATGCGCGCGGGCCGTGGGGCGTCGGGACGATCGGGCGCGGCAGGCGTGGCCTCGGGTTCGGGCTCAGGAACCGGTGCCTGCGGTGGTGGCGCCTGCGGAACGTAGACGGGCATGGGTGGCGGTGGCTGGACCACGCTGCGCTCCTGCCGGCTGCCGGCAGGGCAGGGTTCGTCGTTCTGCACGGTGAGCGCACCGCTGGCGTCGGTGCAGCGGTAGATCACGACCTGCGGCGTGGCGGCGATGGGGGTGGCGAACGCAGCGGCGGCGAGCAGTGCCGCCAGGCCCAGGCGGCATCGGGTGGATCGGAGCATCAATACGTCCTGCAGTCGCGGTCGATGCGGGCGTTGAGCCCGCGCTCTTCGATGCGCAGGGTATCGCGCTCGCGCTGTTGGGCGTTGAAGAAGCGGCGGCGGAGGTCTTCGCGCCGGTCGCGCAGGCGGGAGCAGGTCTCGGCCTGGGGCAACACGTGGCATGCGTCGCGCTCCCAGCTGCCGGCGCCGCCCGGCCAACCGTAGCCGCCATGGGGCGGGCGCGGGCGGGGACCGACGCTGCCCGGGTCGGGACGAGGTGGATCAGGTGGAATGCTGATGCGGCTGACCGGCGGTGCGCTCAGGCCACTCCCTGCAGGGGTCGTCTGGCCACGGCTGCCGATGTCGCCGCGGCCGCCGGGACGCCCGGGCCGCCCGCCATGCCCGGGATGTCCGGCGCCGATGCCACCGACGGGCCAACCCTCGGTCCACCGCGGCACCCATCGGGGTTCGCCGTCACCGCTGTCGCTCTGGTAGGTGCTGCCGTCCGGGCGCACGCATTCGTACAGCGGCTGCGGCGGCTGGGCGACCACGTAGCGCACTTCGGGTTTGGCGGACGCGGGTGTCGCGGCCGGCGCGGACATGACCGGCGCCGGCGTGCCGTCCACCGGCCGGGCCATGCTGCGTGTCTCCTGGCGATCGCCGTCGGCGCAGGGCAGGTTGCCGATGCTCACCGTGCCGCTCGCGTCGACGCAGCGGTAGATGGTGACGTCATCCTGCGCACTGAGCGGCGCGGCCACCGGCACGGACAAGACAGCCAGGAGACCGGAGATTGCGACTATGGAGCGGGCACGGCGCACGCGGCCATCTTGCGCTGAAGCTGTTGCCGATGAAAGCCGGTTGCGTCCGACGACGCTCATTTCACCCGCGTGTACTCCAGCTGCATCGTGCGCACCTCCTTGCCGTCCTTGGGCTCGAACATCTCCATCACGTGATGATCGGCGTCGATGACACGGACGGTCTCGCGCACCGGGATCATGGTGCCCGGGTGCATCGGGTCGGCCATCTCCCCGGTAAACGTGTACGTGCGGGTGGCCTCGTCGTAGTCGCCATCGGTGAGCATGTGCGAGGTCGACATGTTGTCGGTCCAGCTCGACGTGTAGCGCTCGCGGACGTTGTCGTAGCCGCTCATGCCCGTGCCTTCGAACGGCGCACCCATGAACGTGCCCTTGAAGTCCTGGCGCAGCTGGCGGCCGCCGAGCACCGGGCTGATGGTGGCGGTGCCGCGCTGGCTGACCGGTGGCGCGTCAGGCTCCATCCAGATCGACATGGCGACGTCCCAGCTGCCAGCGAAGTGTTCGGCGAGCTGCGCGTGCTCGGCCCCGGGGGTCGCGGCCCTTGTCCAGGCGTCCATCATCGCCTGCTGCTCGGCCGACATGGTTCCCTGCCGGGCCTGGGCGGTTCCCGTCTGCGGCGCGGGCTCCGCGGCCAGGGCGATCGGCATGGCGCAGGCCAGCGCGATGGCCAGGCAACGGCGGGCGTGGATGCGGGTGGCGGTGTTCATGAGCGCTCCTCCCTTGGTCCGGCGGATGCCGGCGGTCGGATCGTATGCCCGCGCGTGCCCCGCCGCATGTCGCGCTGCGGCAGCCGGTCGCCCGGCCTCAGTCGCGCAGCCCGGCGCCGCTGCGGGCGTCGCGGATCGGGGTCGGGCGGTCGAGTCCGCCGGTCTCTCCGGCCAGCACCGCATCCACTGCGTCGAACAGCGCCGCGTCGGCCTGCGCCAGCGTGCGCGGCGGCGGGGCGCCGGCCGGGTTGGCGCTTGTCGACACCAGCACGCCGCCGAAGGCGCGACAGAGTTCGACCACCAACGGGTGCGCGCTGACGCGGACCGCGATCCCGGCATGGTCACCGGTGATCCATCGCGGCACCTGCGCGGTCGCAGGCACGACCCAGGTGTGCGGGCCAGGCCAGGACGCCAGGACTTCATCACGCCCCGCGTCCGACAGCGACTTCCAGTCGACAAGGCCTTCAAGCTGGCCCACGTCGGCGGCGATCAGGATCAGG
This sequence comes from Luteimonas sp. A534, assembly GCF_054072805.1. NCBI lineage: Bacteria > Pseudomonadati > Pseudomonadota > Gammaproteobacteria > Lysobacterales > Lysobacteraceae > Luteimonas > Luteimonas sp. A534. Next base: position 640,618 of record NZ_JBSVRR010000002.1, on the reverse strand, counting down.
CCTTTGCCGACCTCGCGCCGCTTGAGCGACAGCAGCCGCATGACTGCGGCCTCATCGAAGGGATCGCAGCCCAGGCCCCAGACCGCCTCGGTCGGATACGCGATGACGCCGCCGTGGCGGACGGCGACGACGGCGGCTTCAACGTGGGGTGACGGCTTCATCGGGCAAGCGGGCTCACGGCGCGACGTGGCGCGGACCGACCGGCCCGCGCCGACAGCTTATCCCGCGTCCATGCGCCCGGACCCGGATGCGCGATCAGAACGGAGCGTCGTCGGACAGCTCCGCTTTCCTGGCCACGGTTCTCTTGGCCGGCGCCTTCTTTGCAGCGGTCTTCTTGGCGACCTTCTTGGTCGCGGTCTTCTTGGTGGCTGTCTTCTTCGCAGCCTTCTTGGCCGGCGCCTTCTTGGTTGCGGCCTTCTTCACCGCAGCCTTCTTCGCCGGCACCTTCTTCGCCGCCGCCTTCTTGCCGAAGCCCTTGCGCATCGGCTTGCCGGTGTCTTCCATCAGCGTGATGACTTCCTCGAGCGTCAGCGACGCGGGCTCGCGATCCTTCGGGATCTTGCCGTTGAGCTTGCCGTCGCTCAGGTATGGGCCATAGCGGCCGTTGAGCACCTGGATGTCGCTGCCGTCGAATTCCTTGATGATCCGGTTGCGCGCGATCTCTTCCTTCTCTTCGATCAGGAACACCGCGCGCTCGAGGTCGATCGTGTACGGATCGTCTTCTTTCTTCAGCGACGCATACACGCTGCCACGCTTGGCGAACGGCCCGAAGCGGCCGACGCCCACGCTGACTTCCTCACCCTTGTCTTCGCCCAGCTTGCGCGGCAGGCGGAAGAGGTCGATGGCCTGTTCCAGCGTGATGGTGTGCATGCTCTGGCCGGGACGCAGCGACGCGAAACGCGGCTTCTCTTCTTCGTCCTCGGCGGTGCTGCCAATCGCCGCGTACGGCCCGTAGCGGCCCAGGCGCACGCTGACCGGCTTGCCGGACTTGGGATCCGTGCCCAGCTCGCGGGCGCCGGTGGCCTGGCTGCGGTCGACGCTCTCGGTCTTCTCGTCCACCAGTTCCTTGAACGGGCCCCAGAACTTCTCCATCAACGGCACCCATTCCTCTTCGCCGCGGCTGACCGCGTCGAGCTCGTCCTCGAGCTTGGCGGTGAAGTCGTAGTCGACGTAGCGGGTGAAGTGCCCGCTGAGGAAGTTGGACACCGCGCGGCCGACGTCGCTGGGGCGGAAGGCGCGGCCTTCCATCTCGACGTACTTGCGGAACTGCAGGGTCTGGATGATCGAGGCGTAGGTCGACGGGCGGCCGATGCCGTATTCCTCGAGCGTCTTCACCAGCGACGCTTCGGTGAAGCGCGGCGGCGGCTGGGTGAAGTGCTGGTCGGCGTGGATGCGATCGACCGGAATGCGATCGCCCAGCTTCATCGCCGGCAGCTTGCGGCCTTCGTCCTCGTCGTCCTTGCCCTTGTTGTCCTTGCCTTCTTCGTAGACGGCCAGGAAGCCGGGGTCGACGACGGTGGTGCCGCTGGCGCGCAAGCCATGCTCGCTGCCGGCGGCGAGATCCACCGACACGGTATTGAGGATCGCCGGCACCATCTGCGAGGCCACCGCGCGCTTCCACACCAGTTCGTACAGGCGACGCTCGTCGTCGGAGAGGAAGCGGGCAACCTGCGCCGGCGTGCGCAGCGCCGAGGTCGGGCGCACGGCCTCATGGGCCTCCTGCGCGTTCTTCGACTTGGTCTGGTAGAAATTCGGCTTGTCGGGCAGCGCCCTGGTGCCGAAATCACGCGCGATCACGTCGCGGATCTCGCCCAGCGCCTCGGTCGACAGGCTGACGGAGTCGGTACGCATGTAGCTGATCAGGCCGACGGTGCCTTCGTCGCCGATGGCCACGCCTTCGTACAGCTTCTGCGCCACCTGCATGGTGCGGCGCGTGGTGAACCCGAGCTTGCGCGAGGCCTCCTGCTGCAGCGTGGACGTGGTGAACGGCGGCGCCGGGCGGCGCTTGCGCTCCTTGCTGGCGACGTCGGTGACATGCAGCGCGCCTTGTGCCGCGGCCACGATGCGGCTGCGTGCGTCCTCGGCGGTGTCGCCCTCGGTGATGGTGAACTGCTCGAACTTCTTGCCGTCGAGCTTGGTGAGCTTGGCGCTGAATGCCTGTGTCGGGTGCGCGCACTCGGCCTCGATGGTCCAGTACTCGCGGGCGATGAAGGCTTCGATCTCCTCCTCGCGCTCGACGATCATGCGCAGCGCCGGCGACTGCACGCGGCCGGCGGACAGCCCGCGCTGCACCTTGCGCCACAGCACCGGCGACAGGTTGAAGCCGACCAGGTAGTCCAGCGCGCGCCGCGCCTGCTGGGCGTCGACCAGGTCGCCGGCGATCGCGCGCGGCTTCAGCATCGCTTCCTTGATCGCCCGCGGGGTGATCTCGGTGAACACCACCCGGTGCAGCTCCTTGCCCTCGAGCAGGCCGCGCTCGCGCAGGATCTCGGCGATGTGCCAGCTGATGGCCTCGCCCTCGCGGTCCGGGTCGGTCGCGAGGTAGATGCCTTCGGCGGACTTGGCCGCCTTGGCGATCGCCTCGACGTGCTTCTCGTTCTTTTCGATCAGGTCGTAGCGCATCCGGAAGCCGTCCGCCGGATCGACCGCACCCTCCTTGGGGATCAGGTCGCGCACGTGGCCGTAGCTGGCGAGGACGTGGAAGTCCTTGCCGAGGTACTTGTTGATCGTCTTGGCCTTGGCGGGCGACTCGACGATGAGGAGATGCTTGGCCATTGCGGCTGGGGCTCCGGGGACGGCGGACGCCGCGCCTTGGTGGGGTATGTGTAGACGGCAACGCCCGGGACGGAGGCCCCGGGCGCGCGACGGACGCTCTTTATAGTGGAATCACGGCCGCAATGGGACTGTCAAGCGGCTTTGCGTGGATCAGTGCACCGTTTCCGGCTCGTCCACGAACATCTGGGTTTCCATCCAGGCGTAGGCCGCCTCGGCCCCGGGCTGGTTGAACAGCACCATCAGCACGACCCACTTGAGGTCGTCGAGGTCGAGTTCGTCCTGGTCGAGCGCCATCGCGCGATCGACCACGAGCTCGCGGCGGTCGGCGTCGATCACGCCGTGCTGCTCCAGGAACATCAGGAAACCCCGGCTTTCGACGTCCAGCTTGGCTTCCTCGCGCTGGGAAAACAGGCGCGTGGGTCCGTCCGCGCGCGGCGCGGCGTCCACCGGGCGCTGGGCGGCGAGGGCGTCGAGCCAGTCGAAGGCCTTGCTGGTTTCGGCAGGGCTGAATCCGGCCTGGAGCAGGCCGCTCTGCAGGGAATCGCGGTCGCGGACGGGGTCCGCGTCTTCGGTGAAGTAGTGTTCGAACAGATAGAGCAGGACGTCCAGGATGCTCTCTTTCATTTCCCCCCGGCCTGCGCCCGGGGGCGCGTTACTGAGACTTTCGGGAATACCGGCCGTGCTCGACCGCGACACGACCCTCCAGCTCCATGAGCAGCAGCATGCTGCCTAGTTCCGCGGCCGTCAATCCGGTGCGCGAGACCAGGTCATCCATACCTGTGGGGTCGTGGCCCAGCGCGTGCCACAAGCGCTGGTGGTCGGAGCCTGCGGGCAGGCCGGCGGTGCCGGCCACCCCGTCGGCGGTCCCGGGCACTTCAATGGGGGCGGCCAGACGCCCGCGCAAGTCATCGCCCAGGCTGGTCGCCACCGGGGCCAGCGCCTGAACGACTTCGGCCGGCGTCTCCACCAGTCCGGCGCCGTCGCGGATCAGGCGGTGGCAGCCGCGGGCCTTGGGGTTGTGGATCGAGCCCGGGATGGCGAAGACCTCCCGTCCCGCCTCGCCGGCCAGGCGGGCGGTGATCGCGGCGCCGGAGCGCAGCGCCGCCTCGACCACCACCACGCCCAGCGACAGGCCCATCAGGATCCGGTTACGGCTGGGAAACGCGCCGCTGCTGTACGCCATGCCGGGCGGCACCTCGCTGACCACCGTGCCCGTGGCTGCGATGCGCCCGTAGAGCGCGATGTTCCGCTGCGGGTAGGGCCGGTCGATGGCGGTGCCGAGCACGGCCATGGTGCGTCCGGCCGGCGCCGCCAGCGCGCCCTCGTGGGCGGCGGTATCGATGCCGGCGGCCATGCCGCTGGTGACCGCCAGGCCCGAGACGGCGAAGGCGCGAGCGAAGTCGAAGGCGTTCCTGAGGCCGCCCGCGCTGGCCGCGCGGCTGCCGACCACGGCCACGGACGGGTGCCAGAGAAGGTCGGGATCGCCCAGCACCCAGATCGCCAGGGGTGCATTGCCGAGGCGGGCCAGCAGCGAGGGATAGTCCGGCTGGTGCAGGCCGATGACCCGGTGGCCGGGCGCGGCCTGGAGCCAGCGCCGCCATCGCGCGATATCGTCACTGGCGCTGCGGGCGGACAGGGCGCCCTGCTGGGCGGCGTCCAGGCCGGCGGCGCGCCAGGCCGTGCGCCCGGCCGTGAGCGCCGCCGTGGCGCTGCCATGGCTCTTGAGCAGCCTGCGCCGGGGTTCGCTGCGCCCGCCCGCGGCGAGCAGCCGCAGGAGCGCCAGGGTGTCTTCGCTGTCCATGGCCCAGCGTGGCCCGGAAACGGCGACGGCGCCCTGGGGCGCCGTCGCATGTTGCAGTCGGTAAAGGCCGCGGCCTCAGTAAGGCGCGTCCGGATGCTTCAGGTGGTAGCCCACGCGCGTCGGCTTGACGCTGTCCATGACCAGGCCGTAGCTCATGCGGTCGAAGGTGCGGAACACCATGACGTGGCCGGCGAACTCGTCGGGCAGGCGCACCTTGTTCTCGAAGAACACGGTGGCCTCGTCGCGGTGCAGGCCCTTCTCGACGCGGTCGACGACGTTGCTGCCTTCGCGCCAGATCGAGAACACGGTGCCGTTGTCCACGCCCTCGCGGGCGCCGACCGACAGCGCGATCACGTCGCGTGGGCCGCCGGAGGTGAGCATGTCGGTCACCGCCAGCACGCGCGCCTTGCCGTAGTCGGTCTGGACCTTCGGCGGGTGCGGGAAGAACTGCAGGTCGTAGGCCTGGGCGTCCACCGGCACCACGCGGTCGCCGATGCGGACCTCGCGGCCCTCCTCGTCGAGCAGCAGGGTGCTGGCCTGGATGCCGCCCACTTCGCCGCGGGTCACGGTGCCGGCGGTGACGCGCATCAGCTCGTAGCCCAGCGACTCCTGGCCCTTGTCGGGCATGACGACGTTGGCCCAGAACTTGCCGAAGTCGACGCTGCGACGGCCGGTGGCGTCGAGCTCGTCCTTGCCGAAGGTGTCGCAGCACCAGCCCGAACGCAGCAGGTGGGTGTAGCGCACCGTGGGGCGCAGCACCGCGTAGCGTGCACCGGCGGTGGCGCCTTCCAGGCCGCGCACATAGACGACCTGTCCGCGGCTGGCGCGCATGCGGTCGTCTTCCAGGCCCACCACGTAGGGCATGTGGTCGAAGTCGTCGACCACGCGCAGGTCCTTGAGGAAGGGCTCGACCTCGGACAGGGGAACGGCGTTGATCGCGGCCGCCTCGGTCCGCGGGCCGGGGGTCACGCCGACGCGGTTGAGATAGGCCAGGCTGATCACGTCGCCCGGGTAGATGAGGTGCGGATTCGCGATCTGCGGGTTGGCCTGCCAGATCTCCGGCCACAGCCAGGGCTTCTCGAGGAAGCGGCCCGAAATATCCCAAAGCGTATCGCCGCGCTGGACGACATACGTATCCGGGTGGTCGCCGCGCAGGCCCTGAGCCGCCGCGTACGTCGCCACCGTGAGCATTGCTACCGCAACACCCGTGCGTAGCGCTTGAGAAAGGCGCTGAAGCTTACCGGCCATCTACCTGCTCCCCTTGGAGATTTCCCCGTATAGCGGCCGCACTATGCCTACAGGAACCGATCCGGCGCAAGCCTGCGGACGCTACAATTGACCCCCGTGCCGCACGGTTGTGACGGCTGCCACCCTTTACCACACGCCCGCATGTCCCTGATCACGATCCTCGAGCACCCCCATCCGAACCTGCGCAAGGTCGCCGCCGAGCGCGAAGCGGCCGGCATCGCCGACCCTGCGTTCCAGCGCCTGCTCGACGACATGTTCGAGACCATGTACGAAGCACCGGGCATTGGTCTTGCAGCCACGCAGGTCGACGTCCACGAGCGCTTCATGATCGTCGACGTCACCGAAGGCCGCGAGCAGCCGCTGGTGTTCATCAACCCGGTGATCCGTGAGCGTTCGGCCGAGTTGCGCGTGCACCAGGAAGGCTGCCTGTCGATCCCGGGGATCTTCGCCGACGTCACCCGTGCCGACGGCATCGAGGTCGAAGCGCTCGATCGCCACGGCAAGCCGTTCACCATGGCCGTCGATGGCCTGCTCGCCACCTGCGTGCAGCACGAGGTCGATCACCTGGACGGCAAGCTCTTCATCGACTACCTGTCGCCGCTCAAGCGCGACCGGGCGATGAAGAAGTACGAAAAGATGCGGCGGCATGACTGAGCGCCGCCACGCGGGGACTGCGGGCGCGGGGCCTGCGCGATGAAGATCGTGTTCGCGGGGACGCCCGAATTCGCGGTGCGTTCGCTGCGCGCCGCCTGCGGCAAGGCCGAGGTGGTGGCGGTGTACACCCAGCCCGACCGTCCGGCCGGTCGCGGCCGCGGGCTGCAGGCCTCGCCGGTGAAGCGCGAAGCGCTGGCGCGCGGCATTCCCGTGCTGCAGCCCGAAAGCCTGAAGACGCAGCTGGCGCGCGATGCGCTGCGCGCGCTGAAGCCCGACCTGATGGTGGTGGTGGCCTATGGGCTGCTGTTGCCGCAGAAGATCCTCGACATCCCCGCCGAAGGCTGCTGGAACGTTCACGCCTCGCTGCTGCCGCGGTGGCGCGGTGCGGCGCCGATCCAGCGCGCGATCGAAGCCGGCGATGCCGAAACCGGCGTCTGCCTGATGCGGATGGAGAAGGGCCTCGACACCGGCCCGGTGCTGCTGTCGCAGTCGCTGTCGATCGGCGATGCCGAAACCGGCGGCGAGCTGCACGACCGTCTCGCGGAACTCGGCGCCCAGGTGCTGTCCGACGGCCTCGGCCTGCTGCGTGCCGGCATCCGTCCGGTGCCGCAGCCGCAGCCGGAGGCGGGCGTGACCTACGCGCACAAGCTGGACAAGGCCGAAGCCAAGCTCGACTGGGCGCTGCCTGCCGAAGCGCTTGCGCGCAAGGTCCGCGCCTTCAATCCCTGGCCGGTGGCGGAAGCGCAGCTGGCCGGCGAGCGCGTGCGCATCCACGGCGCGATCGCGGTCGATGCGGCTGCGGTCGCAGCGCCCGGTACCGTGCTTGCGGCGGGACGCGAGGGTATCGACGTGGCCTGCGGCAGCGGCGCGCTGCGCATCCGCGTGCTGCAGCGTGACGGCGGCAAGGCGATCACCGCGGCCGACTACATCAACGCCCGCCGCGACCTGGCGCCATGAGCGGTGCCGCGTCGCGCGCCGCCGCCGCGCGCGTGCTCGACGCGGTCCTCAACCGCGGCCGCTCGCTGAAGGCCGAACTCGCCCAGGCGCTGCCCGCGCTCCCCGACACCCGCGACCGCGCACTGGTCGAGGCGATCTGCTTCGCCGCGCTGCGCCAGCACGCACGCGCCGACGCCGCGCTGGCGGCATGGATCCCGAAGCCGCTGGGCCACCGTGATGGCGACCTGCGCGCCTTGCTGCACGCCGGCTTTGCCCAGCTCGATCCGCTGGGGCTCGCGCCACATGCCGCGCTCGCCGCCACCGTGGATGCCGCGCGGGTGATCGGCCGCGCCCATCAGGCCAAGCTGGTCAACGCCCTGCTGCGCCGCGCCCAGCGCGAAGGCCTGCCGGTGCTGGCCGCCGAAGCCGCGTGGCCGGCATGGCTGCGCGAGCGCGTGCGCGGCGACTGGCCGGACGACGCCGACGCGATCTTCGCCGCCAGCGCGCAGCCGGCGCCCACCTGGCTGCGCGTGAACCGCCAGCGCGGCGACCGCGATACAAGTCTGGCGCGCCTGCAGGAGGCCGGCATCGACGCGGCCGCCGTGGACGGCATGGCCGACGCGCTGCGCATCGAAGGCTCGCTGCCCGTCGCCACGCTGCCCGGCTTCGCCGAGGGCGTGCTGTCGGTGCAGGACGGCGCTGCGCAGCGGGTCGCCGACATGCTCGCCCCAGCCGCGGGTGCGCGCGTGCTCGACGCATGCGTCGCGCCGGGCGGCAAGTCCGCACACCTGATGGAACGTGATCCGGCGCTGCGCCTGGTCGCCCTCGACATCGACCCCGCGCGTCTCGTCCGTGTCCGCGAAGGCTGGGCGCGCATCGGCGTCGGTAGCGGTGCCGAGCTGCGCGCCGCCGACGCCTCCGACACCGCCGGCTGGTGGGATGGCGCGCCGTTCGACGCGGTGCTGCTCGATGCGCCATGTTCGGCGACCGGCATCGTGCGCCGGCAACCGGACGTGTTGCTGCATCGCCGCCCCGAAGACCTGGCTTCGCTGATCGTCTTGCAGTCGCGATTGCTGGACGCGTGCTGGAAGGTGCTGAAACCCGGCGGCGTGCTGGTGTACGCGACCTGTTCGATCCTGAAGGACGAAAACGAACGACAGGTCGCGGCCTTTCTCGCCCGCACGCCCGATGCGCACGCGGACCCGCTCGACGATCGCCATGGCCATGCCGCCGGTCCCGGGCGGCAACGCCTGCCGGGCGAACAGGGCATGGATGGCTTCTTCTACGCCCGGTTGACGGGCGCCGGCTGAATTCGGCGCGTGGCAGGCCAGGGTCAGGCGAGACGCGTTATCGGGAAGCCGCACCTGGATAGATAGACGTTTTCCCCTTGGCTCCATTCGTGGTCGAATCCGTTCGAGCCAACGTAGAAGCTGCGATTGCAGCCAGGCTTCATGCGCTCATGGAGCTCGACGATGATCGAGTCGACCGAGTCGATCCAGGCGGAAGTGTCGGAGAAGACTTCCTTTTCCGCGCCTTCGATGTCCACCTTCAGGATGTTCACTCTCTCGAGGCCGTAATCCTCGATGATCCTATCGACGGTAAGGGCCTTGACCGCGTGGCACACGTTGTCCGGCGATTCCCCTGACGACTGCTTCCCGTCGGTCATGAAGCCCCATTTTCCGAGCCCCGGATCGACCAGGTTTATTTCCTCGTTCCTGTTCCACAGCGCGGCCTGGAGGGGAATGATGTTCGGATAGGGGGATGTATTTTCCTTCAGGAGCTCGAAATTGCTCTTCTCGGGTTCGATGGCGATGATCTTCGCGTCAGGGTACTTATTCGCGAAATAAACCGATGCCAGGCCTATGTTGGCGCCCGCGTCGATGATTACCTCGGGCGCCCTCTCCGTATGGAAGGCGTATTCCTTGTCGATGAAGACCTGCCGGTACGTCGGCACGTCCGACGAGGGGATGCGCAGCAGAATCGGGTGTTTGAGGTGGCTCTTCTTCAGCTTCAGCTTCACGACCGAGTTCGTGGCGCCGGCTCTTGCGGCAGCCAGAATTCCCGGAAGCCCCGCGGCCGTGAGATACATCCTGATTTTCCGCAGCATGGTTTTTCCTGTCGTGGGGTCTTCGCTTCTGGAGCGCCAAAGAGACTTTCAGCGCCTGGTTTCCCTCATGGGATTCCGTGTCTTCCTTTCACCCGCTTGGCCAGGATGCGCGGTCACGCATGGTGCGGGTATGCTGCATGCTCGTGGTCGATCCGTCTGGCTTTACGCGCGCATTGAGTGGCGGCGAATGTACAACAAGTGGAGCGATTCCCTGGGATTCGAGTGCCGTCATTGGTGCAGGACGCACGTCGCGTGACGGATTTGGCGCTGCATGTGGTCAATTTGCCGCGCTCGACCGAGCGCCGCGCATCGATGGAAGCGCAGGCTGCCGCGCTGGGATTGTCGCTGACGTTCTTCGAGGCCGTGAATGGCGGCGATTCCCATCCCCTGTTCGCGCGGGTTCATGCCGGCAAGCGGCAGGCCCGCAAGGGCAGGCCGTTCCGGCCGGGCGAAATAGGCTGCTGGGCCAGCCATTACCTGCTCTGGCAACAGTGCGTCGCAAGCGGAAAGCCGATGATCGTTTTCGAAGACGACATCCTTCTGGGCCCGCGCTTTCCGGAACTGCTGCATGCCTTGCCTCTCGTACCCGCGGAGGTCGGGTATTTCCGCCTGCACGCGGCGAACCGGGCCAGCGTGCCCTGGCGACGCTTCGGGGGCTTCGTCCTGCATCGTTACTGGCGCAGCCCGATGTGCACGTTCGGCTACTACCTGACCCCGGCGGCGGCGGAGCGATTCCTGCGCCATGCCACGGAGTGGGTGCTGCCGGTCGACGATTACATGGACCTGGCGTGGCTGCACGGCGTGGAGTGCCTGGGCCTCAAGCCCGGCGTGGTGTCCGGCGGCGACGTATTCGATTCGACCATCCGGGTCGATGGCAGGAAGAAGGCCGGCGTGGGCGTGACGGGCTGGGTGACGCGCGAGGCCTACCGCGCCTGGCTGAGCCTGCGCTGGTTCCTGCACAACCTGCCTGCGCGCCTGCGCCGGAGCGCACCGCCGGACTGAGGCCGGTGCAGGAGTGATCTAGAATGGCGGCATGCCCGTGCTGCCTCTTTCCCTGGTCGTCATCACCCACAACGAATCGGCGAACATCGCGCGCTGCCTCGACAGCGTGCCCTTCGCTGCGGAAAAACTGATCATCGACAGCGGCAGCGATGACGACACGATCGCCATCGCCCGCGCCCACGGTGCCCGCGTGGTGCACCAGGACTGGCTCGGCTTCGGCGCGCAGCGCAACTTCGCGACCACCCAGGCCGCGCATCCGTGGATCCTGGTGCTCGACGCCGACGAATACCTCAGCCCGGAGCTGGCGGTGGAGCTCGCCGCCCGGCTGCCGCAGGTGATCGAGGGCGATGCCGCAGTGGGCATCCTCCGGCGCCGCACGCTGTACATGGGCGCACCGATGCGCTGGTACCGGCCGATGGTCGGCGAGCGCCTCGCGCGGCTATACCACCGCGAGCGCGCGCGCTGGAGCGATGCGCGCGTGCATGAATCGCTGCGCTGGGAAGGCCGCGCCGAAACCTTCGACGCCGCCTTCGAGCACCTCCACAACCCGACCCTGCCGCACAAGCAGCTGAAAGTGCTGCGCTACGCCGAGCTGAAATGCCGCGACTGGCTCGAGCGCGGCCGGGCGGTGCGCGTGTGGATGGCGCCGCTGGTGTACATCGCCTCGTTCGCCAAGGAGGCGCTGCTGCGGCTGGCCGTGCTCGACGGCTGGCGCGGGCTGGTGGTGGCGCACACCGCGGCGAGCTACGCGGTCTACAAGCGCATCCGCTACTACGAGATGGTGCGCAACCCCGATTCCGTCGAACAGGCGCGCGTGGTGCTGCAGCGCCACGGCCTCGACCGCTGACGCGGCGCCAGGCGCCACACCCAGGATCCGACCCGATGACCGAGCCGCGCCACTACCTGCTGTATGGCTCCGAGCGCTATGCGCTGGCGATCCTGCGCCCTCTGCAGGACGCCATCCGCGCACGCGGCGACCACGCCGCCTGGTTCTTCGACGGGCCGGGCGCCGAGGACCTGGTGGAGGGCGAAGTGCTGCTCGACGTCGCCGGCGTGCGCCGCTGGCGGCCGGAGGCGGTGTTCACGCCCGGCAACCACCTGCCGCACTTCTTCCCGGGCGTGAAGGTGGAGGTCTTCCACGGCTTCGATGCCGGCAAGCCGCGGCACATCTACATCCGCGGGTTCTTCGACCTGTACTGCACCACCGGCCCGCGCGACACCGGCAGCTTCCAGGCGCTGGCCGACGCGCAGGGCCACTTCAGCGTGGCCGAGACCGGCTGGACCAAGATCGATCCGTTCATGCGCGAAATCGCCGGCGCGCTGCCGCCGGTGCGCGACGTGCCGGTCATCCTGTACCACTCCACGTTCTCGCCGTCGTGGAGCGCCGCCGAGACGCTGTACGACGAGGTCAAGCGCCTGTCACGCGACGGACGCTGGCGCTGGATCATCACCTTCCACCCCAAGATGGCCGCGGAGACGGTGGCGAAGTTCAAGGCGCTGGAGAACGAACACCTGGTGTTCGCCGAAAACGACAACATCCTCGAGCTGTTCCCGCAGGTCGACATGATGTGTTCGGACACCTCGTCCGCGCTCAGCGAATTCCTGCTCACCGGCAAGCCGGTGGTGACGTTCAAGAACCGCCGCCCGGGGCCGCAGCTGATCGACATCGACGACGTGGCCGCGTTCGAGCCGGCGATCGAGCGCGCGCTGTCGCGGCCTCCGGAGCTGATGGTGGCGATCCGCGAATTCGCCGACGCCATCCACCCGTACCGCGACGGCCGCAGCAGCGAACGCGTGCTCGCGGCGGTCGATGCGTTCATCGCAGCCGGCGGGCGCAACCGGCGGCCCAAGCCGCGCAACTGGTGGCGCAAGCTCAAGCTTCGCCGCCGGATCGGTTACTGGGGCCCGGCGCGCTGGTGACGCCGCGCTGCAGCAGCCACAGGCGCACGGTCTTCTGGCGCGCGGTGTCGGCGGTGACGTAGGCGTACACCAGTCCCGCCCAGCCGTCGCGAAAGCCCCCGTGCAGCAGGTAACCCCGCCAGAAGCGCCAGGCCGGCGCCAGCACCAGCTTGGCCAGCGTGGCTCGCTTGCCGCGGGCGTGGGCGTGTTCGGCCATCATCTGCGCGTACTGGCGGCCCTTGGCGAGCTGGTGTTCGAACGACCGGAACGGAAGGTGCAGCAGGTCGCCGGACAGGGTGAGGACCGGGCCGTCCACGCTCGCGCTCTCGTGGACCTCGCGATCGCCGCGCCAACCGCCGCGGCGGCGGTCGAACAGGCGCAGCTTGCGGTCGGGATAGGCGTTGCCGTGGCGCAGGAAGCGGCCGAAGTACTCCGAGCAGCGCGCGAACCGGTACCCCGCGGCGCGGTCCAGCCCGGCCAAGTGCGCGGTTTCGATTGATGCCCGCAGGTCGTCGCCGATGCGTTCGTCGGCATCCACGCACAGCACCCAGTTGTGGGTCGCTTGCTCCACCGCGAACTGCTTCTGGCTTCGGAAGCCGTCGAACGTGCTGGCCGTGAACGGATTCGACCAGCGCATGGGCTACGGCGGCCAGGAGCGCGAGTTCGGGATCCGGTCAGGCGGTGTCGACGCGATGCCGCTGGCCGACGTGGCCTGAGCGGGCCCGGCGGGCCTCCTACCAGCGCAGCGGAAGTCGGGCCAGGTCGGCCGCCAGCCGCGCGTGCAACGCGCGCGCCTCGGCCTCGGGCAGGAACCGCAGCCGCAGCGGAGTACCCGAGGCGCGCGCGCCGGCGGTGTCCAGCCACAGCGTGGCCATGCCGAAGCGGCGGTCCAGCGGCGATTGCCGCAGCTCCAGCGCCTGCAGCTTGTCGATCTCGGCAAAGCGCCAGTGGCGTGACCACCAGCCTTCGCGCACCGCGACCAGCCGCGCGTCGCAGGCGAATCCGGCGCGGCGCGCATGCTGGCGCGCGGCGAACACCGCCCACGGCGCCCAGGCCAGCGCCATCAATCCCCAGGGGCCGAAGCGCCAGTACGCGGCGGCGGCGGCCAGTGCGGCCAGCAGCAGCCCGGGCAGCATCAGCCGCTGCCAGGCGCGCGGATGCAGCGGCTGCCAGGCATCCGGCGGCCAGGCGATGCCGGGCAGCACCTCGCGGACCAGCGCGTCGCAGGTGTCCGCCATCGCGATCGGCGCCAGCTCGCGCAGGCTGCGCTGGTCGCCTTCCTGCTGCTGGCCGACCGCGGTGTCGACATGCAGCGCGCGCCGCCGCATAAGCCGGTGCAGAAGGCTTTCGCGCAGCGTCCAGGCCTGGATCCGGCGCCGTGAGGCGCTGGTGCGCACGCGCGTCAGCAGGCCGCGTTCAACCGTCAGCCGGCGGCCGTGGGCCTGCAGCGTGAACCCGTGGAACTGCAGCACGGCCAGCAGCACCGACAGCAGCCGCAGCACCACCAGCGCCAGCAGTACGAAGCCCGCGACGGCGGCGGCCTGCCCGGCCCAGCCGGTCGCCAGGTGGCTGGCGTAGCCGAAGGCCTGTTCGCCGGCATCGCGCACCAGCCGCGCCATCGAGCGATCCGGGAACACTTGCCAGGAGAGCGCGAACGCGCCGGCCACCACCACCATGCCGCGGTTGCTGACCAGGCCCAGGCGCACAACTTCGGCGGTCGGCAGTGCCAGCAGGAGCCTGCTGTCGGGGATAGCATCGATCGACGCGTCCGCCAGCCCCGGCGCATGCGCGCGCGTGCCGCGGTCGCGGATCAGGCGCTCCAGCGCAAGCGCCTCGTCCATGCGCAGCACGCGCATCTCGGCTTCGGCCTTGCCGCCCGCCGCCGACTCCAGGCGCACCTCGGCCACGCCGAATACGCGGTGCAGCAGCGACTGGTGCAGGGCGACGTTGTGGATCCGCGCAAACGGGATCTGCCGGACCTTGCGCTCCAGAAGCCCCTCACGGACCACCAGGCGGTCGTCGTCAACGCGGTAGCGGTAGGTGAAGTACTGCCAGAGCGAGGCCATCGCCAGCACCGCCACGCCGATCAGCGGCCACAGCGCGTTGCCGTCGCCGCGGCCCACGAACACCAGCGCGAGCAGCGGGATGATGAACTGCTTGAGCTGCTGCACCAGCACGAACAGCCACGACCAGGGGTGCAGCCGCCGTTCGGCCTCAGGCGTCGACATCGCCGCCGTCCGCGAGGTGCTCGTCGTCGTCGTCGACCTGCTGCGCCAGGCGGTCGCGCAGGCGCTCGGCGTCGGCGGCGTCCAGGCCCTGCACGGCGACCGCGCTGTCGCGGGTGCCCGCGGTATGCACCACCAGCGTGGACAGCCCGAAGCGCCGCTCCAGCGGGCCGCGCTTGAGGTCGACGTGCTGCACGCGCGTGCGCGGCACCCGGGTCTCGGCGTGCCACAGGCGCCCGCGGCGCCAGCCGAAGCCGGTGTCGTCGAGCAGCCAGCGCGCGGTGCGGTATTGGCGGTGGGCCAGCCACAGGCCGTAGCCGGGCAGCAGCACCAGGCTGGCCAGCGCCAGGCCCAGGGCCAGGCCCTGGTGGTCGCGCAGCAGCAGCCCGATCGGCACCAGCGAGCCCAGCGCCAGCAGACCGAAGCCGAGGCCGTTGCCGAGCATGAACAGGGTCCGGGCGCGCCTGGGCAGCGGCTGCCAGCCGCCGTCTTCCGTTGCCAGCGCAGGAGGCGGCACGTGGTCGGTGCCGGACTCGCGGCCGGACTCGCGATCGGGCGCGGGACCGATGCCGGCCTTCGCGTCGGCCGTGGGGTCGGGGTCGTTCATCGCCGGCCGTGCTCCAGGTCGCGGTAGGGGTTGGTCTCGCCGCTGCCGGGCGGGCGCAGGGTGAAGCGCTTGTAGGTCCACTGGTACTGCGCAGGCGCGCGGCGCGCCATGTGTTCCACGCCGGCGTTGAGCGCCGCAACGGAGGCCTGGATGTCAGAGCCCGACAGCGCGGCCGGGGCGGCATCGAAGCGCAGCGCGAAGCCCAGGTCGTCGTCGATGCGCTCGCAGCTGGCGAACAGCACCGTCGCCCCGCTGCGTTCGGCCAACCGCGAGACCAGGGTCATGGTGAGCGCCTGGATGCCGAAGAACGGCGCGAACACGCCATCGCCGGCCTTCGGCTGCTGGTCCGGCAGGATCCCGACCACCCCGCCGGCCTTGAGCACCTTGTAGAGCTGGCGGATGCCAGGTCCCTCGGCGCGGACCTGGGTGATGCGGTCGGCATCGGTATCGGCGCGCACCCGGCGCAGGAAGGCTTCGCCGACCTTCGACTCCGGCGGCTTGTACAGGATCGCCAGCGGCGTGCGCGCGGCCAGCCACTGGTTGAGCAGCTCCCAGTTGCCGTGGTGGGGCGCGGCCACGATCACACCGCGACCGGCGGTAATGGCGGCATCGAACAGGCCTTCGCCGTGGGTCTCGCGGATGAGGCGCAGGTTTTCGCCATGCGGCCGGGTCCACAGGCGCAGGGTCTCGATGGCCTGGCGGCCGGTGGTGCGCATCACTTCGCGGTGCAGGGACTGGCGCGTGGCGTGGTCCAGCGCGGGCAGCGCGAGCTCCAGGTTGCGCAGCGCCACCACGCTCTCGCGCGTGCCCAAGCGGCGGGTCAGTCCGCCCAGGGCGTTGCCCAGCGCGCGCTGCAGCGCCCACGGCAGGCGCCCGACGGCGCTGGCCCCGCCGTGCAGCAGGCTTGCGAGGAACTCGGTCATCGCTAGAGTCTATCCGGCCGATCCCGATTCCGAGGCTGTCTCCAGATGCTCCTGCTGCTGCAACGCGTGACCCGGGCCAGCGTCGAGGTGGCCGGCGAGACCGTTGGTGCCATCGGCCCGGGCCTGCTGGTGCTGGCCGGCATCGAGCCCGGCGACGGCGCGGCCGATATCGCGAAGATGGCGCCCCGCCTGATGGCCTACCGGGTCTTCGCCGACGACGCCGGCCGCATGAACCGCTCGCTGGCTGACACCGGTGGCGCACTGCTGCTGGTGAGCCAGTTCACCCTGGCCGCCGACACCCGCTCCGGCCTCCGCCCGGGGTTCAGTACCGCCGCGCCGCCAGCCGAAGCTGAACGGACCTTTGACGCCCTGGTGGCCGAATGTCGACGACTTCACCCGCCGGGGGTGGAAATTGGCCGCTTCGGGGCCCATATGACGATAAGTCTGGTCAATGACGGTCCAGTCACCTTCCTGCTGCGGTCCTGAGCCCTCGCGCCGGATGGTATAATTACGGGTTCCCCTTTCTACGGTGAGCGCCACATGGCGATCGAGCGTCCAGCCCCGCAGTCCGACATCAAGCTCCTGATTTCCAAGGGGCTCGAGCAGGGCTATCTGACCTATGCCGAGGTCAACGATCACCTGCCCGACGATCTCGTCGACGCGGAGCAGATCGAAGACATCATCGGCATGATCAACAGCATGGGTATCCAGGTGCATGAAACCACCCCGGATGCCGAGACCCTGCTGCTGGCCGGCGAATCCAGCGGTGGCCGCGACGTCGACGACACCGCCGCCGAGGAAGCCGCCGCGACGCTGACCGCGCTCGACGGCGAGGGCGGCCGCACCACCGATCCCGTGCGCATGTACATGCGCGAGATGGGCACCGTGGAGCTGCTGACCCGCGAGGGCGAGATCGCGATCGCCAAGCGCATCGAGGAAGGCCTTAACCAGATGGGCGCCGCGCTGGCGACCTTCCCCTGGTCGGTCGAGCTGCTGCTCGAGGATTTCGAGCTGCACAAGGCCGGCAAGAAGCGCCTGGCCGAGATCGTGGTCGGGTTCACCGACGGCCTTGACGATCCCGAGCCACCGGTCGCCCCGCCCGCTCCCGCGCCCGCCGCCGAGCCCGCCAAGGCGGGTGCCGAAGGCGCCGATGAGGAAGCCGACGAAGACGCCGAAGACGACAAGGACGACGCCGCCGCCGAAGAGACCGGCCCCACCGGCCCGGACCCGGCCGAGGTCGCGCGCCGCATGGAGGAAATGGGTGCCGCGTACGCCAAGTTCCAGAAGACCGTGGCCAAGAACGGCCCGAGTGCCAAGCAGGCGCTGAAGCTCCGCGAGGAGATGGCCGCCACCTTCACCAGCTTCAAGCTGCCGCTGCCGCTGACCGACGTGCTGGTGCGCAAGCTGCGCGACGTGGCCGGCCAGATCAAGGACCACGAGCGCCGCATCCTGGACCTCTCCACCCGCGTCGCCAAGATGCCGCGCAAGGACTTCATCCGCGCCTGGGACGGCAACCAGACCAATCTCGAGTGGGTGGAGGACCTGCTCAAGCGCAAGCAGAAGTGGGCCAGCGGCCTGCGCGACGTCAAGGAACAGATCGTCGCCGAGCAGCAGGCCACGCTCGATATCGAGAAGGCCATGATGGTGACGCTCGCCGACCTGCGCGAGATCACCCGCACCATGGCCTACGGCGAAGCCAAGGCGCGCAAGGCCAAGAAGGAAATGGTCGAGGCCAACCTGCGCCTGGTCATCTCCATCGCCAAGAAGTACACCAACCGCGGCCTGCAGTTCCTCGACCTCATCCAGGAAGGCAACATCGGCCTGATGAAGGCGGTCGACAAGTTCGAATACCGCCGCGGCTACAAGTTCTCCACGTATGCGACCTGGTGGATCCGCCAGGCCATCACCCGCTCGATCGCCGACCAGGCGCGCACCATCCGCATCCCGGTGCACATGATCGAGACGATCAACAAGTTGAACCGCATCTCCCGCCAGATGCTCCAGCAGTTCGGCCGCGAGGCCACGCCGGAGGAGCTTGCGAAGGAGATGGACATGCCCGAGGACAAGATCCGCAAGGTCATGAAGATCGCCAAGGAGCCGATCTCCATGGAGACCCCGATCGGCGACGACGAGGACTCCCACCTGGGCGATTTCATCGAGGACACCAACGTGGAGTCCCCGGTGGACGCGACCACCAACACCAACCTCTCCGAGACCGTGCACGACGTGCTTGCCGGCCTCACCCCGCGGGAGGCGAAGGTGCTGCGCATGCGCTTCGGCATCGACATGAACACCGATCACACGCTGGAAGAGGTCGGCAAGCAGTTCGACGTCACCCGCGAGCGCATCCGCCAGATCGAAGCCAAGGCGCTGCGCAAGCTGCGGCACCCGAGCCGCTCCGAGCAGCTGCGGAGCTTCCTCGACATCGAGTGAGCCGGCAGTACAGGCACGTCATGGAGCCCCGCGAAAGCGGGGCTTCGTGTTTTTGGGCGTGGAGTTGCGATAATCCCGCTGCGAGGGGCCTATAGCTCAATGGTCAGAGCAGAGGACTCATAATCCTTTGGTTCCAGGTTCGAGTCCTGGTGGGCCCACCAACACTCAGCCCTTCGGCTGCCCCTTGTTCGTTAAATCAAAGTTTGTCCCACGCTGCACCTAACGCCGCACAGCCGACGAGAAGAACAAGCAGCAGGATCGAATGGTGGTATTCCTTTGATTCTGTCATGTGCATGCGAGTCACATTTGCATGACCGGTCCCGGCTGGGCCCTCTGCCGTTCTTCCAATTGCTGCTGTTCCAAGGCTTGTTGCTGGTCCAGCGATCGGTCGGCCAGATCGCTGTCGCCGGCCATGACGGCGGCGAGGTAACGGTCCACAAATGGGTCATTGAACGGGCCGGTCTGGGGCTGGAGCATGCCTTGGCGATCTTCCACCGGGCCGTTTCCTTCCTGTGCCGGTTCTTGTCGCGGCTGTTGTGCGTTCTGAGCTTCCTCCCTTCGGCGGATCACCTCGACAGCTTCGGGTAGGTCGCGCTCCACTGCGCGGGCATTGATCGCGTCGCGGGTCTGCTCATCCGCCAGTCCGCTCTCGGGGACGATGTTCTCGTCGCCTTGGAACCGACGAACGGCAGCTTGCGTATCCGCATCATAGCGACGGCTGATGCGCAGGAACTGCCCATCACTTCCACGGTAGCCGAGCCCACTCAGTTGCTCCTGCAGGTCGGCGACCGCATCGCCGCGGTCGCCGGGGTCGAGCACGCGGTCGTTCAGCGGTCCGTACAGGTCCATGATGGTCTTGAGCCGGAAATTCGGATCGGCTCGCAGCACCTCGCCCCGGATCTGGTCGAACAGGGCCTGATCCACCGTTCCGGTCCGCGGAGCGATACCTGCCATGTCCTGGTAGCTGAGCACCGCCCGCTCGGTCGAAGGCCCGAAGTCGCCGTCGGCAGACAAGGGCCGGCCCGCTGCATGGGTGATATTCAGTGCCGACAGGTATTGCTGCAACTCGAACGCGCGCGCGTTCGCGTCGCCTCGCTGCAGGGGTGCGTCGGCCTCGCGTGTCGCAGGCACCGGCGTCAGGTCGACGCCGTCGCGCTGGACCGAGGTCACCAGATCGGCGACATCCGGCTCCCGTGCGCGCGCCAGCGCGGCGATATCTGCGGCCCGGTCAGTTCCGTTGACGATCCTGCGGGCGTTTTGATAATCGGCATTGTCCGCCGTGATGTAATCGTCCAGGCCGCGTCCGGTAGTTTTGATAGTGGGTGAGATGTGCCTAACCGCGGCCGAAGTATTCCTCGCCGCTCCCATAGCCTTCTCGCTCACCGCCCTTGTAGCCTCTCACCGCTGCCTGCTTGCGGCCATAGTCTTCTTCGAGGCTGGTAAAGTTCCGGCTTTCGTGCTCCGCGGTCGCCAGGACGTAGGCGATCTGACGTTCGTCCGTGACCCCTTCTTCCAGACAGGTCTGCACGATCAGTCGGACCGTTTGCTCCCGGGTGATCGGGGAGGCCGCGCTGTATCCGTATCCATCACTCACCGCGCTTCTCTTTGCGATTCTGATTGCTCGCGGGCGTCATCAAGCTCCGGACCGTCCTTGCCGCAAGTACTGTAATTCGTGCTCTCCACGATCCTGGGAGCGCCGTATCGCACCTCTATCGTTCTCTCGCCGCGATCGCACGGTCCGCTGCGGTACCACGCGAACAGGCGGCCATCGACGATTCGCGACAAGGAATGGCCTTCCATCAGCTCCGCCAGCGCGGTGTTCTCGACCAGTCGTTGGGTCTTCGGGTCGTACAGGTAATAGGTGTACGAGGGGTCGCCATAGCTGCCGTCGGGACCACTCCAGACCATCAAGTCTTCGTGCTCGTCTGCATTGACGTCGGACAGCATGATCCCATGCCAGCTCTCGGCGAAGCCCGCGTGCGATGGTCCGCGGAACCCGGTCTCAGCTGGGTAGCGATCTGTAGGGAGTGCCCTTGGAAGCCAGACTTCCGGTAGCAACAGCGTCTGCCGGTGCAGCGTCGGAGTCGAGACGCTCAGCCGGGCGTTGCTGCAGATCAGTTTGCTTGGCAGGCGATCAGAACAGCCATCCGATTGCATGGTGATCACGGCATCGCCCAGTCGCATTTCCAGCGTGCCATTGGCGTCGGGCATATCCTCGGCCCAGTGCCCCGCTGTGGCGTTTGATAGCCGGCGGTTCAGTACGTCGTATCGCGCCATGATGCGTTCCAGCCGGCAGACCTGGCCGACGGGTGGGGCTCCGGCTGCCGGGCCACACAGCCGGTCGGTCTCCTGCTGCCAAGTGCGATGTTCAGCGTGCAGGACACCGCGCTGCGTTGAGTCGAGGTTGGCCGCCCATTCCTGATAGAGCGCGCCCATGCTCCGTTGCCGATAGGCCAGCTCCTCGTCCAGACAGAGCCCCCGTGCTTGAGAGTCGTCGCCTGCGGTCGCAACGCACTCCCGGAATTTGCGGCTACCCGATTCAAATGTGCTCCGAACCTGAATGCCGCACGATGGGGGTATGCCGTCTTCGCGCCGCAGCGACATGCCGGAGTGCATCGTGCCCGCCACGGCGCACCAAGGCGTCAGATCCGGAGATGTCCATGAATACTGCCAAGACCCTTCTTGCCCTCGGCTTCGCCACGGCCCTCGCGGCCTGCAGCAACACCGACCAGGCTGCCAATTCCGCCCAGGAAGCCGCCGAGTCGGCCACCGAAGCGCAGCAGGCCGCGCAGCACGCTGCGGCCACCGGTGACAGCGCTGCGGCCCACTCGGCCCAGGCCGCTGCCGATGCGGCCGACGCCGCAGCCGATGCCTCCGCGCAGATCGCGGGCCAGGTCGGCACCGGCGATGAAATGACCCGCCGCGACGACCTGTCCGACGCCGCCGAAAAGGCTGCCGACGCGGCCGAGCAGGCGCAGGACGCCGCCGAGGAAGCCAACGCGGCCGCCGACGGCGAGAACAACACCGACGGGATGTAATCCGTCACTTGACGAACCGTGCGACGGTCCAACGTCGCGGGATCGTGTCGCGTGGTCGTGGTCAGTCCTCGTCGTCTGGCCACGGCCGCGCGATTTTTCGTTGCAAGCCGCGCAATTCGCGCGGTCGTTCTTCAGGCGCGCCAGTGTCCGGCAATCATCACCAGCGCCCCGGCCAGGATCAGCCCGCCGCCGAGCAGGTCGATCCGATTGAGCGGCACCCGGTCCACCCAGACCAGCCAGGCCAGCGCGGTCGCAACGTAGATGCCGCCGTACGCGGCATAGATCCGGCCCGACGCGACCGGATGCAGGGTCAGCAACCAGGCAAACAGCGCCAGGCTGGCCGCGGCCGGCACCAGGAGCCACGGGCTGCCGCCGTCCTTGCGCCACAGCAGCACCACCCAGCAGCCGACGATCTCGGCCAGCGCGGTGACCGCGAACAGCGTGGCGACCTTGAAAACAAGCAGGGGACTCATCGGCTGCGGCGGCCCGCTGTCATGGCAATCCACGAGTATGTCATCGCCACCTCACCTGGCCGGCGCACCATACGCAAGCGCATTGGTCCGCGTCCGGGAAGTGCGCTCCGGGACGTTGACCTGCGTCAATGCGCCGCCCGCCAGTGTGGTAAAAATGACGGTCTTTTTCGGCCCTCCGGCCGTCCGTGAACAGGAGCCTCATGACCCGTCCTTCTTCGCTCGATCGCGAGCAGCTGCTGGCCTGTGGCCGCGGCGAAATGTTCGGCGAGGGCAATGCTCGCCTGCCGGCCCCGCCGATGCTGATGATGGACCGCATCACCCACATCTCCAGTGATGGCGGGGCCTACGGAAAGGGCGTGATCCAGGCCGAGCTCGACATCGATCCGGGCCTGTGGTTTTTCGAATGCCACTTCCTGGCCGACCCGGTGATGCCGGGTTGCCTCGGCCTTGACGCGATGTTCCAGCTCGCTGGCTTCTACTTGCCTTGGCTGGGCGAACCCGGCCGCGGCCGGGCATTGGGCTGCGGTGAACTCAAGTTCTCCGGCCAGGTACTGCCGAGCGCGAAGCGCGTGGGCTACGAAATCGACATCCGCCGGGTGATGCGCGGCAAGGTGCCGATGGTGATCGCCGATGGCCGCACGTTCGTCGACGACCGTGAGATCTACGTCGTGCGCAGCATGCGCGTGGGCCTGTTCAAGGACCTGGAGGACAACTGATGCGTCGCGTAGTCGTGACCGGCATGGGCATCGTCTCGTGCCTTGGAAACAAACTTGATGACGTCTCGCGCGCGCTGCGCGAGGGTCGCAGTGGCATCACCGCGGTGCCGAAGTACGCCGAGCTGGGCCTGCGCAGCCAGGTTGCCGGCGTGCCGGTGATCGACCTGGAGGCCGAGATCGACCGCAAGCGCAAGCGCTTCATGGGCGATGCCGCCGCGTATGCGTGGGTGGCGATGCGGGATGCGATCGCGCACGCGGGCCTGTCGCCCGACAAGGTCAGCGACCCGCGCGTGGGCGTGATCGCCGGCTCCGGCGGTGGCTCGGCGGAGTGGCAGGTCGCCACCGCCGACCTGCTGCGCGACAAGGGCGTGCGCAAGGTCGGGCCGTACATGGTGCCGCGCACGATGTGCTCGACGGTCTCGGCCACGCTGGCCACCGCATTCGGGATCCTCGGCCTGAGCTATTCGATCTCGGCCGCGTGCGCGACTTCGGCGCACTGCATCGGCGCGGCCGCGGACCTGATCCGGCACGGCGCGCAGGACGTGGTCTTTGCCGGCGGCGGCGAGGAAGAGCACTGGGCGATGAGCGTCATGTTCGATGCCATGGGCGCGCTGTCGTCCGGCTTCAACGACACGCCCGCGGTAGCCTCGCGTCCCTATGACGCCGGCCGCGACGGCTTCGTCATCGCCGGCGGCGGCGGCATGCTCGTGCTCGAGGAATACGAGCACGCGAAGGCGCGCGGCGCGACCATCCATGCCGAGTTGGTCGGCTATGGCGTGACGTCCGATGGCGCCGACATGGTCGCACCCAGCGGCGAAGGCGCGGTGCGCTGCATGAAGAACGCACTGGCATCCGTGCACGCGCCGGTGGACTACCTGAACACCCACGGCACATCGACCCCGCTGGGCGACATCGTCGAGCTCGAGGCGGTGCGCGCGGCGTTCGGCGACGCGATGCCGCCGCTGTCGTCGACCAAGGCCTTGACGGGGCATTCGCTCGGTGCGGCCAGCGTGCACGAGGCGATCTACAGCCTGCTGATGATGCGTGACGGCTTCATCGCCGGATCGGCGCACATCGACCAGCTCGACCCGCGCGCCGAGGGCTTCCCGGTCGTGCGCGAAAGCCGCGAGGCGAAGCTCGACACGGTGATGTCGAACAGCTTCGGCTTCGGTGGCACCAACGGCAGCCTGGTGTTCGCGCGCGTCTGATACGCAGCGTCGTGCCGCGGCCTTGAATGACGCCGCGGCACGGCGTGTCCGGGATCCATCGTTCCACTGCAGGACTCCCGCCAGCGGGGCCTGCGACGTAGATTGACCGCATACGTCACTGGAACACCGGACCCACTGCATGAGCACACTTTTCGACCGTCATGACCTGCGCGGCCTTGCGCTGCGCAACCGCATCGTCATGGCTCCCATGACCCGTTCTCGCGCGCCGAGCACCGTGCCCGACGCGCTCACCGCGACCTACTACGCGCAGCGCGCGGGCGCCGGGTTGATCGTCACCGAAGGCGCGCAGGTTTCGGAGCAGGCGCGCGGCTACCTGTTCACGCCGGGCCTGCATTCCAGGGCCCAGGTGGAGGGTTGGAAGGCGGTCACCTCCGCGGTGCACGACGCCGGCGGCGCGATTTTCGCGCAGCTGTGGCACGTGGGTCGCGTCGCGCACTGCTCGGTGCAGCCGGGTGAGCGCGCACCGGTGAGCTCGGTCGCGAAGGCCGCGGAAGGGGTGCAGGCCTTCGGTTATCGCGAGGACGGCACGCCCGGGCAGATACCGACCAGCACGCCGCGCGCGCTGGCCGCGGACGAACTGGCGGGCATCACCGCGGACTTCGCCGCCGCCGCGCGCAATGCGATCGAGGCGGGCTTCGACGGCGTCGAGATCCACGGCGCCAACGGCTACCTGTTCGAGCAGTTCATCAACGGCGGACTGAACGTGCGCGACGACCGTTACGGCGGCGCCGACATCGCCAATCGCCTGCGCTTCGTGCTCGAGACCGTCGACGCCGTCGCCGCGGCCGTGGGCAACCATCGCACGGGCATCCGCCTGTCGCCGTTCAACCGCGTGTTCGACATGCAGGCGTTCGATGGCGAAGCGGACACGGGGCTTGCGCTGGCCCGCGAGCTGGCCACGCGTGATCTCGCCTACGTGCACCTCAGCAACCGCGATGCGATCCTGGCCGGTGGCGGCGAGGACTTCCTCAAGGCTTACCGCGCGGCGTATGCCGGTGGAACGCTCGTCCTGGCGGGCAACTACACGCGCGAACTTGCCGAAGCAGACCTGGCCGCCGGGCTCACCGATCTGGTCGCCTTCGGTCGCCCGTTCATCGCCAATCCGGACCTGGTCGAGCGCCTGCGCAACGACTGGCCGCTGGCCGAGGCCGACAACGCCAGTTTCTATGGTGGCTCCGCGGCCGGCTACATCGACTACCCGGTGTACCAGGCGGCTGCCGAACCCGCCTGACCCGGCCCGGGCGGGGTGCCCGGCGGCTGCGGATGCGTAGTGCGATGATGCGGCGAAAGTGCCAAACCCGCTTGACGACAAAACCACCCGAAGACACCCCACTGCTGCACTAT
>NZ_JBSVRR010000002.1:0-615198 GCF_054072805.1 Luteimonas sp. A534 | reverse complement strand
GGGAGGGGGGGGGGGGGGGGGTGACGCCCCCCCCCCCCCCCCCCGCCGCCGAACCCACCGGGAGCCGCCCCATGATCGAACTCGTCATCCAGCAGCGCCGCCGCGACCTCGGCGCGTTCGAGGTGGGCCGCGTGCTGCCCTACGCGAAGCGGCGCATGGTCGGCCCCTACATCTTCTTCGACCGCATGGGTCCCAAGGACCTTGCGCCGGGACTGCCGCGGGAAGCCGACGTGCGCCCGCATCCGCACATCGGCCTGTCGACGATCACCTATCTGTTCGACGGCGAGATCATGCACCGCGACAGCGTGGGTTCCGAGCAGGGCATCCGGCCGGGCGAGGTCAACTGGATGACCGCCGGCCGTGGCATCACGCACTCGGAACGCTTCGAACGGCTGCGCCGCGAGGGCGGTCCGATCGACGGCATCCAGGCCTGGGTGGCGCTGCCCGACGAGCGCGAGGAAATGGCGCCGGGGTTCTGGCATTACGGCAGCGAAGCGCTGCCGGTGTTCGATGGCGACGGCATCGTGGGACGCCTGATCGCGGGCCGGCTTGCGGGCGTGCAGTCACCGGTGAAGACGGACTCGCCGCAGTTCTACGTGCACTGGGAATTACGCGCCGGTGCGCGCGCGTCGCTGCCGGCCGAATACCCGGAGCGCGCGGTGTACGTCGCACGCGGCGAAGTCGAGGTGGACGGGCAGCGGGTCGAGTCCGGGGCGATGGCGGTGCTGGCGCCCGGCAAGGCGGCGACCGTCACGGCGATCAGCGATGCGGTGGTGATGGCGCTTGGCGGCGAGCCGGTGGGTCCGCGCTTCATCGACTGGAACTTCGTGTCGTCGTCGAAGGAACGCATCGAGCAGGCGCGCGAGGACTGGAAGGCGGGGCGCATGAAGTTGCCGGACCTGGATGACGGCGAGTTCATTCCGTTGCCGCCGAAGATCGGGGAGGCGCGGGAGCCTGAGCCGATGTCCTGATGTGTTTGATTGAGCGCGCTGCGGCGATGGCTGCGGCGATGGCTGCGGCGGCGGAGGGTGCGTGGGGTACTCCGCCGGCTGCCCACGTGGTGGGCTTTATGCCGGCTGCGTACCCCACGCACCCTCCGCTTTCAGCGTTGGGGCAAGCAGGGAGTAGTTGGAAGCGCGCGCCCTTTGTAGGGGAGAGGTAGGAGCCTGCGCGCTTGTGCGGCTCAGGGGGCGGGCTGGAAGGTCACCTTGGTCGACACTGCGACATCGTTGGGGATGATCGAAAGATCGCCCCAGTCGCCGGCGCCGACGCCGAAGTCCAGGCGCTTCACGG
Organism: Luteimonas sp. A534; assembly: GCF_054072805.1. Lineage (NCBI taxonomy): Bacteria > Pseudomonadati > Pseudomonadota > Gammaproteobacteria > Lysobacterales > Lysobacteraceae > Luteimonas > Luteimonas sp. A534. The sequence continues at coordinate 613,905 of NZ_JBSVRR010000002.1, read as the reverse complement.
TGCCATTGCCGGCCAGGACGGGAAGGTCGCCGGGGGTCCAGGTGAAGGTGAGGGTGACCGGCTTCTTCACTCCGCGCAGTTCCAGGGTGCCGTCTGCGGCATAGCGGTTGTCGCCGAGGCTACGGAAGCCGTTGGCCGTGTAGCGCGCCTGTGCGAACTTCGCGATGTCGAAGAATTCGGCGGTCTTGAGGGTGCTGTCGCGGTCGCCGTTCTTCGTGCTTGCGCTGGCCAGCGGGATGGTGACGTCAAGCTTCGCGTCCTGCGGTGCGGCGGGGTCGAAGCTCAGCGTGCTGCTGAAGTCCGGAAACAGGCCGACGAAGGTCTGGCCCTGGTATTCGCTGGCGAAGCTCAGCGCGCCCGAGGACTGCACGTAATCGGCGGCGGTGGCGGGTGCGGCGGCGGCGAGGGCGGCCACGAGGGCGGCGACGAGTGCCGTGGAACGCGTGCGGTTGCGGAAGGTCATGTCAGTGTTCCTGTGTCTGGTCGGCAGGGGCGCGACGCAGCGCGGGCAGCATGCGCCGCAGGGTGTCGTCGCCCTGGAAGAGGTGGTGGTAGAAGGCGGCGCCGGCGTGCATCACGACCAGCAGCAGGAGCAGCCAGAAGCCGTACTCGTGGACCTGGATGGCGGTGGCGGCCAGGTCTTCGCTGCGCCCGGCGATCGCCGGCAGGTTGAACCGCTTGAACCACTGCAGCGGATAGCCCGAGGCCGAGTTGAACACCCAGCCGCTGAGCGGGATCGCGAACAGGAGTGCGTACAGCGCCCAGTGGGTGACCGAGGCGATGCGTTCCTGCCAGGTGGGCGTGCCGGGCACGGGCTTGGGCGTGCCGGCGAACAGGCGCCAGGCCAGGCGCAGCACGACCAGCGCCAGCAGGGTCAGGCCCACCGACTTGTGCAGCGCGTAGGCGTTGATCTTGGCCGGCGTCGGCGGCATGTCGACCATGGTCAGGCCGCGCCAGGCCATCCAGGCGATCAGCGCCACGATGGCCCAGTGCAGCAGCTGGCTGATCGGACCCCAGCGGTCGGCGGAATTGCGCAGTTGCATGTGTAGCTCCGTCTTATTGAAGGCGTGGCAGGTCGAACACGAGGATCTCGGCGCCATCGCCGCGCGCGATGTCCACGCGTGGCTCGTCGGCATACAGCAGAGCGTCGCCGGCCGACAGGCTCATGCCGTTGACCACCGCGGTGCCGCGCGCCACGTGCACATAGGCCAGACGGCCGGCGGCGATGTCCAGCGCCGCGTCCTCGTCGCCGTCGAACAGTCCGGCATACATGCGCACATCCTGCTGCATGCGCACGGAACCGTTGCTGCCGTCGGGGCTGGCGACCAGGCGCAGGCGGCCGCGTTTTTCGGCGTCGGGGTAGGTCTTCTGCTCGTAGCCGGGCGCGATGCCCATGGTGTCGGGGATGATCCAGATCTGCAGGAAGTGCGTGGTCCGGTCGGCTTCGTGGTTGTACTCGGAATGGGTGACGCCGGTGCCGGCGCTCATGCGCTGGACCTCGCCGGGCACGATGCTGGCGGCGTTACCCATCGAATCCTTGTGCGCCAGGCTGCCATCGAGCACGTAGCTGATGATCTCCATGTCGCTGTGGCTGTGGGTGCCGAAGCCCTGGCCGGCCGCCACCCGGTCTTCGTTGATCACGCGCAGGGGGCCCCAGTGCACGTGGCGCGGGTCGCGGTAATCTGCGAACGAGAAGCTGTGCCAGGAATCAAGCCAGCCGTGCTGGGCGTGGCCACGTTCGTTTGCGGGTCGCAGGGTGATCATCGGTGATGCTCCATCATTTTTCAGGCGGCAGCGCCGCGTTGGAGCCCAGTCTGATTGGCTTCGATTTCAGAATAAACATGATAATATAGCCATCATTGTTCTGTAATCAGAACAGTCGCGATTGATTCAGTAGCAAGGCCGGCATGCAGGAATCAAGCCGATCATTCCATAAACGTTATCATTCGTTCTGAATTCTGCTGTTTCAAATCGAAATCAGAACGATATTCTGTGCGTCCCCGGTCGACGGATCACCGTGCCGGCCTGTTCGACCCATTCCATCCATGCAGCCATCGGAGCATCCCATGATCAACCTTCTTTCCCGCGGCGCCCTTGCCGTCAGCCTGCTCGCCGCGTCGACCTACGCGTTCTGCGCCCCGGTCACCTATACCATCGACCCGACGCATACCGATGTCGTCGCGCAGTGGAACCACCTCGGTTTCTCCAACCCGATCGCGCACTTCGGCCAGGTCGAAGGCACCATCACCTATGACGCCGACAATGTCGCCGCGTCCAGCGTCGAAGTCATTCTGCCGCTGGCCGGCCTGTCATCGCACGTGCCGGCCTTCGACGACCACCTGCGCAGCGACGACTTCTTCGACGCCGCGAAGTTCCCGCAGGCGACCTTCAAGAGCACGGCCGTGGAGGCCGTGGGCGAGGGCAAGCTGAAGATCACCGGCGACCTCACCATCAAGGACATCACCAAGGCGGTGGTGCTCGACGCCACGATCAACAAGATCGACAGCCACCCGATGACCAGCCAGCCTGCCGCCGGCTTCGATGCCGTGGCCACGCTCAAGCGCACCGACTTCGGCCTGGGCATGAATGCGCCCTACGTCAGCGACGAAGTGCAGCTGCGCATCACCACCGAAGCTTCGGTGCCGAAGCAGGGCGAGTAAAGCTGCACGCACGGCCGGGGCCGCCGCAGCGCAAGGTGCGGCGGCCCTGTGCTGTCCGCGATCCGGAGGGATCAGGAAGCGGGCGGGTCGAGGTACGACGGATCGCGGGCCATCGCGTGCAGGGCAAGATCGACCGCGGGCAGTCCGTCTCGCTCGAGATCGACCTCCTCCGGGGCAAGCAGGTGCATGCGCAACGCGCCGCTGATGATGAAATGCAGGCTCCGCGCGCAGTGTTCGGCCGTCAGGTCCTCGCGCAGCTGGCCCAGCGCTTCGGCACGCTGGAACGCGGCGGTGATCCGGGCATGGGTATTGCGCATGCCTGCCTTGCGCAGCACGTTGATCGCGTCGTCTTCCGCCGGGACCTCGCAGCGCAGCTCGATCACCTCCAGGGCATTGCGCACCCGCGGGTTGTGCACGAGGTCGGCGAAGGACTGGCGCAGCATCTCGCGCAGGTCAAGCAGCGGCGTGGTGCCGTCAGGCCGCGACACGCGTTCCAGGCCGTGGAAGAAGGGCACGCTGACGCGGCTGATCACCGCGTCCAGCACCTCGGCCTTGTTCTTGAAGTGCCAGTAGACGGCGCCGCGGGTCACCCCGGCGCGGACCGCGATGGCCTCCAGGCTGGTGCGGTACAGGCCGCTCTCGCGGAAGCAGTCCTCGGCCGCGTCGAGGATGCCTTCCCGGGTCGCCTGTGCGTCCTCTTTGGTCCTGCGCGCCATTAATGCCTCCCGTACGGGGTGTCCCCCATCTACTTTGACCAACATACATCCGTGTATGTATACTACGCCGGTTCGCTTCCGATGCCCAGCGCCGACCCCGTTCATTCGAACCCCGGCGGCTGGGCTTTCCATTTTCTGGATACCACCAAGGCTGCCTTTCATGACCACGACCCTCCGCCGTGCCCGACCCTTGCTTGCCGTCCTCGCCCTCGCGCTCGCCGCCTGTGGCGGTGGGCAGGAGGGGGGCGAGCCGCCGAAGCCGGCGGTCACCGTTGCCACCCTGCAGGCCAGCCCCGTGACCATCACCCGCGAGCTGCCCGGGCGCACCAGCGCCTGGCTGGTGGCCGAAGTCCGGCCGCAGGTCAGCGGCATCGTGGCCAAGCGGCTGTTCACCGAGGGCAGCCCGGTGGAAGCCGGCCAGCCGCTGTACCAGATCGATGACGCGACCTACCGCGCCGCCGCGAACAGTGCGCGCGCGCAGCTCAAGCGCGCCGAGGCGACCGTGGTGGCGGCGCGGCTCACCGCCAGGCGCAGCGCCGAGCTGGTGGAAATCGACGCCGTCAGCCGCCAGGACAATGACAACGCGGTCGCCGCGCTCGCGCAGGCCGAGGCCGACGTTGGCGCCGCGCGCGCCGCGCTCGATGCCGCCAACGTGACGCTTGGCTTCGCACGCATCACGTCGCCGATCAGCGGCCGCATCGGCAGGTCCAGCGTCACCCAGGGCGCCCTGGTCACCGCGAACCAGCCTGCGGCGCTGGCGACGGTGCAGCAGCTCGACCCGATCTACGTCGACCTCACCCAGTCCAGTACCGAACTGCTCGACCTGCGACGCGCACTCGCCGAGGGCAGCCTGCAGAGCACCGAAGGCATGCCGGTGAACATCCAGCTCGAGGGTGGCGGCGAATACGCGCACCCGGGCAGCCTCAAGTTCTCCGAAGTGGCCGTCGACCCGAGCACGGGCAGCTACGCGCTGCGCGTTGAAGTACCCAATCCCGACTATGTGCTGATGCCCGGCATGTATGTGCGCGCGATGCTCGGCGCCGGCGTGCGCCAGGATGCGCTGCTGGTGCCGCAGCAGGGCGTGGCGCGTGACGCCAAGGGCAACACGTCGGCCATGGTGGTCAACGCCGAGGGCGTGGTCGAACTGCGCCCGGTGGTGGTCAGCCAGACCATCGGAAACCAGTGGCTGGTTGAATCCGGCCTGGCCGCAGGCGACCGCGTGGTGGTCGAGGGGCTGCAGAAGATCGCTCCGGGAGTCGAGGTGGAGGTCACTGCGGAAGCGAACACCCCGCGCCAGCCTGACGCGGCCGCGGCCGGATCCGGTGCCGCCGATGCCGCCGATCCGGCAGACGCTGCCGACGCCCCGGCAGCCCAGGAGTAAGCCCCGATGGCACGTTTCTTCATCGATCGACCCATCTTCGCGTGGGTCATCGCGATCATCATCATGCTCGCCGGCCTGCTGTCGATCTTCAGCCTGCCGGTGTCGATGTACCCCACCGTGGCCCCGCCCGCGGTCGAGATCCGCGCCACCTATCCCGGCGCGTCGGCCAAGGTGGTCGAGGACTCGGTGACTCAGATCATCGAGCAGAACATGAAGGGCCTCGACGGCCTGATGTACTTCTCCTCGCAGTCGTCGTCCAACGGCATGGCCACGATCACGGTCACGTTCGAAAGCGGGACCGATCCCGATATCGCCCAGGTGCAGGTGCAGAACAAGCTGCAGCTGGCGATGCCGCTGCTGCCGCAGGAGGTCCAGCGCCAGGGCGTGAACGTCAGCAAGACGACGTCGAGCTTCCTGCAGGTGGTCGGCTTCGTGTCCGAGGACGGCAGCATGGACAAGGTCGACATCTCCGACTACGTCAGCGCCAACATCGTCGACCCGCTCAGCCGCGTGCCCGGCGTCGGCACCATCCAGGTGTTCGGTGGCAAATACGCCATGCGCATCTGGCTGGACCCGAACAAGCTGCACACCTACGAACTCGCCATTCCCGAAGTGACCGCGGCCATCCGTTCGCAGAACGCGCAGGTCGCCATCGGCTCGCTCGGCGGTGCGCCGGCGATCGACGGCCAGCAGCTCAACGCCACCATCAACGCCCAGGACCGGCTGCAGACGCCCGAGCAGTTCAGGGACATCATCGTGCGCTCCAACCCCGATGGCTCGGCCTTGCGCCTGGGCGACATCGCGCGGGTGGAAATGGGCACCGAGATCTACGAGTTCGACTCCCGCTACAACGGCAACCAGGCCACCGGCGTCGCGATCTCGCTGTCCACGGGCGCGAACGCGCTCGACACCGCCGCGGGCGTCGAGGCGGCCATGGCCGACCTCGAAACCTATTTCCCGCCGGGCCTGAGGGCGGTCGTGCCCTTCGACACCACGCCCTTCGTGCAGGTGTCGATCAAGGGCGTGATCGTGACCCTGGTCGAGGCCATCGCGCTGGTGGTCCTGGTGATGTACCTGTTCCTGCAGAACTTCCGCGCCACCCTGATCGTGACGATCACGGTGCCGGTTGTGCTGCTGGGCACCTTCGCCGTGCTGGCCGCGCTCGGCTTCTCGGTGAACATGCTGACCATGTTCGCGATGGTGCTGGCGATCGGCCTGCTGGTCGACGACGCCATCGTGGTGGTCGAGAACGTCGAACGCATCATGAGCGAGGAAGGACTGTCGCCGGTCGAGGCCACGCGCAAGTCCATGGACCAGATCACCGGCGCCCTGGTGGGCATCGGCGTGGTGCTGTCGGCGGTGTTCGTGCCGATGGCCTTCATGTCCGGTTCGTCAGGCGTGATCTACCAGCAGTTCTCGGTCACGATCGTGTCGGCGATGGCGCTGTCGGTGTTCATCGCCATCGTGCTCACCCCGGCGCTTTGCGCGACCATGCTCAAGCCGGTCGAGCAGGGCGCGCAGCACGACGAAGGCAAGGGGCTCTTCGCCCGGTTCTTCCGCTGGTTCAACCGCAGCTTCGAGAAGACCAGCGGCAAGTACCAGAACGGCGTGCGCGGCATCCTCGGTCGCCCGTGGAAGTTCATGGCCGTGTTCGCGGTGCTGACGGTGCTGATGGGCCTGATGTTCGTGCGCCTGCCCACCGCCTTCCTGCCCGACGAGGACCAGGGCGTGCTGATGGCGATGATCCAGACGCCGGTCGGTGCCACCCAGGAGCGCACGCTGGAGTCGATCGCGAAGCTCGAGCAGCACTTCCTCGAGAACGAGACCGATGCGGTCGAGTCGGTGTTCGCGGTGCAGGGCTTCAGCTTCGCGGGCATGGGCCAGAACACCGGCATCGCCTTCATCAAGCTCAAGGACTGGAGCGAGCGCGCCAACGCCGAGCTCAGCGCCTCCGCGGTCGCCGGGCGCGGCATGGCGGCGATGAGCCAGGTCAAGGATGCCGCGATCTTCGTGTTCGCGCCCCCGGCCATGCCCGAGCTGGGCATCGCCACCGGCTACTCGTTCTATCTCCAGGACAACGGAGCCCAGGGCCACGACGCGCTGATCGCCGCCCGCAACCAGTTGCTCGGCCTCGCCGGGCAGAGCGGGATGCTGGCCAACGTGCGCCCCAATGGCCAGGAGGACACGCCCCAGCTGCGGATCGACGTGGACGTGGCCAAGGCGGGCGCACTGGGCCTGTCGCAGGACGCGATCAACGCCACCCTGGCGCCGGCCTGGGGCGGCCAGTACATCGATGACTTCATCGATCGTGGCCGCGTCAAGCGCGTCTACATCCAGGCCGATGCGCCGTTCCGCATGACGCCGGCAGACTTCAACGCGTGGTCGGTGAAGAATGCCTCCGGCGAGATGGTGCCGTTCTCGGCCTTTGGCAGCTCGGACTGGGAGTACGGTTCGCCGCGGCTGGAGCGCTACGACGGCGTGCCGTCGGTCGAGATCCAGGGCGAGGCCGCGCCGGGCGTGTCCTCGGGCGAGGCCATGGACGAGATCGAACGCCTGGCGCAGCAGTTGCCACCGGGCTTCGGCGTCGAGTGGACGGCGGTGTCCTTCCAGGAGCGCGAATCCGGCTCCCAGACCCCGCTGCTGTACGCGATGTCGCTGCTGATCATCTTCCTGTGCCTGGCCGCGCTGTACGAAAGCTGGACGGTGCCCACGGCGGTGCTGCTGGTGGCCCCGCTCGGCATCCTTGGCGCGGTGCTGGCCAACACGATCATGGGCATGCAGCGTGACGTCTACTTCCAGGTGGCGATGCTCACCACTGTCGGGTTGACCAGCAAGAACGCCATCCTGATCGTCGAGTTCGCAAAGGCCAACGTAGAGAGCGGGATGGAGGTGGTCGCCGCGACCATGCAGGCCGTCCGTGACCGCCTGCGCCCGATCATCATGACCTCGCTGGCCTTCGGCCTGGGCGTGCTGCCGCTGGCCCTGGCCACCGGCGCGGGCTCCGGCGCGCAGCGCGCGATCGGTACGGGCGTTGTCGGCGGCATGGCGGTCGGCACCCTGCTGGGCGTGTTCTTCATCCCGCTGTTCTTCGTGGTGATCCAGAAGATGTTCGGCGGCAAGGCCAAGGCCGGCGAACAGTCCGCGGCCGCAGGAGTGATCGAACATGAGTAAGCACGCGAGCCTCGCGCTGGCCCTGGCGGCGGTCCTCGTCGCCAGCGGTTGCGCCACCCTGGTGCCCGCGACGCCCGAGGCGCAGGCCGGTATCCCGGCCGCCTGGCCGATGCCCGAAGTGACGCAGGCAGGCGTGGATGCCGCCGGTGCCGAAGCCAGCGGTGCCGAAGCCGCGTTGCCGATGGCCGACATCGGCTGGCGCGACTTCTTCGCCGATCCGCGACTGGAGCAGGTCGTGGCGCTGGCGCTGGACAACAACCGCGACCTGCGCGTGGCGATCCTCAACGTCGAGCGCGCGCGGGCGCAGTACCGCATCCAGCGCGCCGACCGCCTGCCGTCGTTCGGCGCCGAGGCGATGATGGAGCGCGTTGGCGGTGACATCCCGGTCAGCGAGACCTACACCGCGGGCGTTGGCCTGGCGGCGTTCGAACTCGACCTGTTCGGCCGTGTTCGCAACCTGAGCGAGGCGGCCCTGCAGCAGTACCTGGCGACCGGGGAAGCGCAGCGTGCCGCGCAACTGTCGCTGGTGGCGGAAGTCGCGGGCGCCTGGCTGGGGCTGGCCGCGGACCAGGAGCAGCTGCAGCTGTCGGAGCAGGCGCTCGGCACCTACCTGCAGACGCTGGACCTGAGCATGAAGCGCCACGAACTGGGCGCCACCTCCGCGCTCCAGGTCGAGCAGGTGCGGACCCAGGTCGCGACCGCACGCACCGACGTCGAACGGCTGAAGGGCCAGGTCGCGCGCGACCGCAACGTCCTCAACCTGCTGGCGGGCGCGCAGCTGGACGCATCGCTGCTGCCGACCGCCGACGCCCGCGTTGTCCCGGTCACCGGCATCGCCGCTGTTCCAGCGGGCCTGGATGCGCAGGTGCTGCTGCGCCGCCCGGACGTGATCGCCGCCGAGCACCGCCTGCTTGCCGCCAACGCCAATATCGGCGCGGCGCGCGCGGCGTTCTTTCCGTCCATCAGCCTGACCGGCAGCATCGGTTCGGCCAGCGATGAACTCTCGGGCCTGTTCGACAGCGGCACGAGGGTGTGGAGCTTCATCCCGCGCATCAACCTGCCGATTTTCCAGGGCGGCCGCCTGAAAGCCGGCCTGGGCATGGCCACCGCCGACCGCGACATCGCTTTGGCCGAGTACGAGCGTGCGATCCAGTCCGGCTTCCGCGACGTGGCCGACGCGCTGGTGCAGGCCGAATCGCTGGCGAAGCAGGTCCGCGCGCAGCAAGACCTGGTCGACGCCGCCACGCGCGCGGAAGCGCTCGCGACCGCCCGCTACAAGGCGGGCGTCGACAGCCACCTGGTCCAGCTTGATGCACAGCGCACGCTCTATGCGGCGCAGCAGGCACTCGTCGCCACGCGCCTTGCGGAGCAGGCGAACCGGGTCACGCTGTATCGCGTGCTTGGCGGCGGCTGGCGTGCGGACAGCGCGTCGCTTGCCGTGGGTCCAGGCGAAGGCTGAGCTTCACTCGCTGTCTTCGGGCGGCGTAGGCGGCAGGCCGAGGTCGCTGGAAGCGGTCGTAGTCCCGGCCGCCGCGGCGTGTGCTTCGTACGCGCGCCGCAGGTCGTGCTGCAGCGCATCCGGATGCTTGACCATGGCCTTGAAGCGGGGCTCCAGCGCCTGCACCCGCGCCTGTGCCGCGGCGATGTCCCGGAACACCGACTGCCGCATCGTCGGCAACGCGTCCTCGCGCAGCGAAAGATAGTCGGCCACGCGCAGGCGCAGGGTCGACACCGCCACCTTCGCCTTGCCCTTCGGGCTCCACAGCGATGCCAGCACGGTGATCACCAGCACCGAAACGATGACCACCAGCGAGTCCCAGGTCCCGACCTCGATCACGGGCACCGGCGCGCCATCGTTGATGAAGGGCAGGTTGTTCTCGTGCAGTGCGTGCAGCACCAGCTTCACGCCGATGAAGGCGAGGATCGCCGCCAGGCCCAACGACAGGTAGACCAGGCGCTCGAGCAGTCCGCCCACCAGGAAGTACAGCTGGCGCAGGCCGAGCAGCGAGAACGCAGTGGCGCTGAACACGATGAAGACGTTCTGCGTCAGGCCGAAGATCGCCGGGATCGAGTCGAAGGCGAACAGGATGTCGGTGCCGCCGATGGCCAGCATCACCAGCAGCATCGGCGTGAGCGCGCGCCGTCCCTGGTAGGTGGTGAACAGCTTGTCGCCGTCGTAATGGGGACTGGAGTGGAACATCCGCCGCACCATGCGTACCACGATGTTAGGCCGGTCCTCGTCGTGGTCGTCGGGCGCAAGCAGGTTGCCGGCGGTCGCCAGGAGCACCAGGCCGAACAGGTAGAACACCCATGAGAAGCGCTCGATCAGCGCCGCGCCCAGCAGGATGAACACCGTGCGCGCGATCAGGGCGAAGGTGATGCCGAACAGCAGCACCTTCTGCTGGTCCTCGCGCGGGACCTTGAAGCTCGACATGATCACCAGGAACACGAAGACATTGTCGATCGACAGCGCCTTCTCGGTGATGTAGCCGGAGAAGTACTCCGCGCCCATGTCGGCGCCGCCCCAGCTCCACACCGCGACGCCGAACAGCAGCGCGATGCCGACGTACAGGGCGGACCAGATCGTGGCTTCGCGCAGGGTGGGGGCGTGCGCCTTGCGCACGTGGAAAAAGTAGTCGAACGCCAGCAGACCGATGATCAGCGCGATCGTCGCCTCCCAGACGAAAGGAGTGGTATTTGGCATCGGCATCCTTGGGCACGCAGCGGTCGGAGCATTGCACGCTCGGTGTGGCGCCTGCGTCACTCGAGGCGGCCAGTTCGTTATCCGCACGTGAAAGTCGCGCCCCGGTGCGCGCTATATTCCGCCGCCATCCCCTTGTTCCCCGGCGAACGCCTTGCATCGAAGAGAACTCCTGCTGGCGGGCCTGGCGCTGCCGGTGGCTGCGGCGCTGCCCGGCCGATCCATCGCTACCGCCACGCAGCGCGACGTGCCCTTCGACGACGACACGGTGCCGGCGCTGGCTGCGACGCTTGCCGCAAGCGCGTACCGGGCGCCGACACGCGAACTGCCCCCCGCCCTCGCCGACATCGGCTATGACCGCTACCGGGACTACCGCTACCGGCCCGAGCGGGCGCTGTGGCACGGGCAGGGCAGGGGCTTCGAGGCGCAGTTCTTCCACCGCGGTTACATGTTCCGCGAGCGCGTGGACGTGCACGTGGTCGAGGACGGGCGCAGCAAGCCGTTCGCGTACTCGCCGTCCCTGTTCCGCTTCGACCACGGCGCACCGGCACCGCCGGACGACAGCGACCTCGGCTTTGCCGGCTTCCGCCTGCATGGATGGTTGCAGGGTGGCGCCGAGGCACGGGCAGCTACGCCGCCGGACGAGATCGCCGCCTTCCTCGGCGCCAGCTACTTCCGCGCGGTCGCGCGCGGCTTGGGTTACGGGCTGTCGGCCCGTGGCCTGGCGCTGGGCAGCGGCGACCCGGGTCCCGAGGAATTCCCGGTATTCCGCGCCTTCTGGCTGGAGACGCCCGCGCCAGGCGCGACGCAGCTGGTCGTGCATGCGCTGCTGGATTCGCCCAGCGTCGCCGGTGCCTACCGTTTCGTCATCTTGCCCGGCGACGAGACCGTGTTCGAGGTCGACGCGCGCCTGTATCCGCGCGTCGAACTCGCGGTGGCCGGCATCGCGCCGTTGACCAGCATGTACGAGTTCGACGCCCACGACCGCGCGCGCATCGATGATCCGCGGCCGGCGGTGCACGATTCCGACGGCCTCGCGCTGCTGGCCGGCAGCGGCGAGCAGGCCTGGCGCCCGCTGCGCAATCCGCGCGTCGTCGAGCACAGCGGCTTCCAGGACCGCGACCCGCGCGGCTTCGGGCTGATGCAGCGCAAGCGCGGTTTCGATGACTACCAGGATCTCGAGGCGGGCTACGAGCGGCGCCCCGGCTGCTGGGTCGAGCCGATGGATGCCTGGGGCGAAGGCGAGGTCCACCTGGTCGAAATCCCGACCGACAGCGAGTACGCGGACAACATCGTCGCCTTCTGGCGCCCGCGCGCGCCGCTGGCCGCGGGGCGCGAGCACCGCTGGCGCTACCGCCTGCACTGGGCGGCGGGCCACGGCTGGAACCCGTCGCTGGCACGCGTGGTGGCCACGCGCAGTGGCGCGCTGGACCGGACTGAAGGCCGCCAGTACCTGGTCGACTTCGCGGGCGGCGCCCTGCCCGAAGGAGAAGGCAGCGTGCGCGTGCACGCATCGGACAACGTCGGTGCGCTGCGCAATGCGGTCGTCTATCGCAATCCGCAGAGCGGCGGCTGGCGCGTGGGCTTCGAGCTCGAGCCCGGCGACGCGCCTGCGGTCGAAATGCGCCTCTGGCTCGAGGGCGACCAGGGGCGCGTGTCCGAAACCTGGCTGTCGAGATGGACGCCTTGAGCGCGCATCACAGCTCCCGCGCGGGCGGCGACGTCCCGCAGATGCCGCCGCTGCCACCCGATTCACCGCTGGACATGCGCGTGCAGGCGCTCGGCCACGGCCAGGTGGCCAACCCGACACGCCCGACCACGCCGCCGAACATGGCCTGGCGCCGCTTCGCGGTGATCGGTGGCGCGGCGCTGCTGACCCTCGTCGCCACCTACCAGATGTGGTGGCTGCTGCGCGGCGATGGGATCGACCCGCTCGAAGGCACGTTGCTGGTGCTGTTCGTGGCCCTGTTCGCCTGGATCGTGCAGGCCTTCGTCGGCGCGATCGCGGGCTTCGTGCTGCTGCTGCAGCGGCGCCCCTTGCGCATGGGCATGAGTGCGCAGGGCCCGCTGCCCGTGCTGTCCACGCGCACCGCGCTGCTGATGCCGATCTACAACGAGGATCCGGAGCGCCTGATGGCAGGCCTGCAGGCGATGCACGAGTCGCTGGCGGTTGCCGGGCAGCTCGGACGTTTCGACTTCTTCGTGCTCAGCGATACCCGGAAGCCGGACATCCAGGCCGCCGAGGCCGCCGCGTTCATGGCGCTGCGCGAGCGCCTGGACCCGGATGCGCGCGTGCACTACCGCCTGCGCGAGGACAACAGCGAACGCAAGGCCGGCAACATCGCCGACTGGGTGCGGCGCTGGGGCGGCGCCTGGCCGCAGTTCCTGATCCTCGACGCCGACAGCGTGATGGACGGCGGCACGATCGTGCGCCTGGCCGCGGCGATGGAGCGCCACGACGATGTTGCGCTGATCCAGACGCTGCCGGTGATCGTCAACGGCAACACCCTGTTCGCGCGCATGCAGCAGTTCGCCGGCCGCGTGTACGGCCCCGTGATCGCCTATGGCGTGGCCTGGTGGCACGGCGCGGAGAGCAACTACTGGGGCCACAACGCGATGATCCGCACCCGCGCGTTTGCCGAGTGCGCCGGGCTGCCGCAGCTCAGCGGCGTGAAGCCCTTCGCCGGCACGGTGCTCAGCCATGATTTCGTCGAAGCCGCACTGATGCGCCGCGGCGGCTGGGCGCTGCACATGATCCCCGGTCTTGGCGGCAGCTACGAGGAAGGGCCGCCCTCGCTGACCGACATGCTGGTGCGCGACCGCCGCTGGTGCCAGGGCAACTTGCAGCACGGCGCGGTGTTGCCGGCACGCGGCCTGCACTGGGTCAGCCGATGGCACCTGCTGATTGGCATCGGCCACTACTTCACCGCGCCCATGTGGGCGATGTTGATGCTGGTAGGCGTAGCGATCCCGCTGTTGCATGCCGGGTTCTCGTGGGGCCATTTCTCGCTCGCGGGCTTCACGCCCACGGCCTACTGGCGCGAGCAGGACAGCGCACGCTTCATCGGCGTCTTCATCGTCACCATGACGATGCTGCTGGCGCCGAAGCTGATGGGCTACCTCGCCACGGTCGTCGATCCGGCGATGCGCCGCGGCTGCGGCGGCCCGCTGCGCATCGCGGCCGGCGTGCTGCTGGAAACGGTGCTCGCCGCGCTGATGGCGCCGGTGACGATGTGGGTGCAGTCGCGCGGCGTGGCGGAAGTGCTCGCGGGCAAGGACTCGGGCTGGGAGTCGCAGCGGCGCGACGATGGCACGCTTCCATTGCGCGAACTGCTGCGCCTGTATGGCGGTTTGACGCTTGCCGGCATCGTGGCCGGCGTGGCCGCCTGGATGGTGTCGCCGGCGCTTGCCGCGTGGATGTCGCCGGTGGTGCTCGGCCTGGTGCTGGCGATCCCGGTCGTCGCCCTGGGCGCGTCGCGCGCCGCGGGGCAGTGGCTGCGCCAGCGCCGCATCTTCGCCACCCCCGAAGAGCTGGCGCCGCCGCCGGTACTGGTGCGTGCTGTCGAGCTGCGCGCAGCGCGCCTGCAGACGAAGGATTGACCCGCCACCGAAGCAGGATCGTCATCGAAGCCTCCTATCGTGTGCCCCACAGCCACAGGGGGCTAAGGAATGAGGCTTCATCTCGTGGGCGCGGCGCTCGTCGCGGCCCTTGTCACCAGCGCGTGCGGACAGCAGGCGCCCTCGGTCGAGGATGCGGAAACCGGGGAGTCGTTCGTGGTGCCGAGCGAGCCCGCCGAAGCCGTGGACCTGTCGCGCCGCTCGAACGCGGAGCTGATCGAGGCCGCTGACCACGCGCTGCGCGAGGGCCGTCTGTACGCGCCGGCCGGGGACAGTGCGATCGAGTACTGGCTCGAGGCCCGGAATCGGGATCCGGATGATGCGGCGGTGGTCGCCACCGTGGTCGAGCTCCAGCCCTATCTCCTGATCGCATGCGAACAGGCGATCGCACGCAACGACCTCGTCGAAGCGCAGCGGCTGCACGGATTGATCGCGACCAGTGACCCCGAAGCGCCCGCGCTTCAACGCCTGGCCACGGGGATCACTGCGGCCCAGGCGCAGGCAGAGCGCGCGGTCGCTGCCGCGCAGGCGATCGCGGGACAGGCTGCCGCCACGCAGCGGGCCGAGGTGCCGGGTGCATCGCCTGCCACATCGACACTACCTGCTCCGCCCGTCCTCGCCACGACCGGGCAACCGCAGCCGCCATCGGCGTCCCCATCGCCGCCTGCGTCAACGCGCGAGCCGCCCAAGGCCCCGCCGCAGGCCCGGTCGACGCCCGCGCAGGAGCGCACCAGTACCGCGCCGCCGGCCGCACTTCCGCGGGCGCTGCATCAGCCACCACCGCGCTATCCGTCACTGGCGCTGAATCGCCGGATCGAGGGTGCAGTGCAGGTGGCCTTCACCATCCGTCCCGACGGCAGCGTGGAGGACGCGCGCGTGCTCAGCGCCGATCCCCCCGGCGTGTTCGACCGCTCGGCATTGGCGGCCGTGGGTGGCTACCGGTTCGAGCCGATCGGTCGGCGCATGGCGTCCACGGTCACCCTGCGCTTCAGCCTCGCCCCATAGGCCACGCGGCCGGCCCGGCGTTCGCGCCTGTGCATAATGGCGCGCCAGGCCATAGAGGGTTGCCATGTTGCTGGAGTGCATCGAACGCGAGACCGGGCCGGACCCGGCATGGAGCATCATCTGGCTGCACGGCCTCGGCGCCGACGGCAACGACTTCGTGCCGATCGTGCCCGATCTGCTGCGCCGCGACTGGCCGGCCTTGCGCTTCGTGTTCCCGCACGCACCGGTGCGCCCGGTGACGATCAACAACCGCGTGCCGATGCGCGCCTGGTACGACATCGTCGACATCGCCCTGGACACCCGCGCCGACGAGGCCGGCGTGGCGGAGTCGACGGCGCAGGTCGAGGCGCTCATCGCTCGTGAAGCCGAACGTGGCGTGCCGCGCTCGCGCGTGGTGCTGGCGGGTTTCTCGCAGGGCGGCGCGGTCACGCTGGCTGCAGGCCTGCGCAGCGCCGAGCCGCTGGCCGGGCTGGTCGCGCTGTCGACGTACATGCCTTCCGCGAACAAGGCGCGCGATGCCTTGGTCGCCGGCGCCGAAAAGCAGCCGGTGTTCATGGGCCACGGCAGCCAGGATCCGGTGGTGCCGTTCCAGGCCGGGCAGCAGAGCGCGGCCCTGCTGCGCGATCTGGGCTTCCAGGTGGACTGGCATGCCTACCCGATGCCGCACTCGGTTTGCGCCGAGGAAATCCGCGACCTCGGCGACTGGCTCTCGCAGCGGTTCGCGGCGGGCTGAGGACAATGGGCGAGCAGCGCGCCGACGAGCCGTGGCTGCCCGACCTGTGCCGGCTGCCGCGGCTTGCGGCGATGCTTGGCATCGCGCAGCTGGTGGTCGTGGTGGTGGTGCTCGTGCCCGACGCCGGCAGGTACTGGGATGTCACCCGCGTGTTGTCCACCAGCGGCTTCGCGCTGTGGCTGGCGCTGTCGGTATCCGTCCTGCTGTGCGTGTCCCGCCGCGCGCTGTCGCGGCTGCCGCGGCGGACCGGGGCCCTGGTGGCGGTCGCGCTCGCGGCCGCGGTCGCGGCGGCCGTCGCGGCCGTGGTGCACGCCCTGTTCGCCAGCGTGGGAGAGACCGGCAGCTGGCCCACGGCGATGCGTTTCGTCACCGGTTCGGCGGGCGTGGTCACGCTGATCACCGCGCTGGCGCTGCGCTACTTCTACGTCATCGACCGCTGGCAGGCGCAGCTTGCCGCGCACGCGCGCGCCGAGGCCGACGCATTGCAGGCGCGCATCCGCCCGCACTTCCTGTTCAACAGCATGAACATGATCGCCACCCTGCTCAAACGCGACCCCGACGTCGCGGAGCGCGCGGTGCTCGATCTTTCCGACCTGTTCCGCGCAGCGCTGGGCGCGGGCGAGGATGACTCCACGCTTGCCGAGGAGGTCGGCCTGGCCGAGCGCTACCTCGGCATCGAGCAGCTGCGCCTGGGCGACCGCCTGCGGCTGAAGGTGCGCAATCCGTCGCTGCCATCCGATGCGCCCGGCGTGCACGGTGCCGGACATGCGCAGCGCAGCATCGCCCATCGCCTGGGTTACGCCTTCGGTCCCCGGGCGCGCATGGCCTGCGGCTGGGACGCGGGCTACTATGCCTGCGAGCTGGAGCTGCCACTGGCGACGGGGAGGAGAACGCCATGAAGGTGGTCATCGCCGACGACGAACCGTTGGCACGCGAGCGCCTGCGCACGCTGCTGGGCGCGCACGCCGATATCGACGTGGTTGCCGAGGCCGGCGACGGCCGCACGGCGCTGCAGGCCTGCGCCGAGCACGAGCCCGACCTGGTGCTGCTGGATATCGCGATGCCCGGCATCGACGGCCTCGAGGCCGCGCGCCACCTGGCTGCCTTCGAACCACGCCCGGCCGTGGTGTTCTGCACCGCCTACGACGCCCACGCGCTGTCGGCCTTCGACGCGGCCGCGGTCGACTACCTGGTCAAGCCCGTGCGTCCCGAACGCCTCGAAGCGGCGCTCGAGCGCGTGCGCACGTTTACCGCCGGCCTCGAACGCGGGCGCGGCGAGGGCGGCCCCGGCAAGCGCCGCACCCACCTCTGCGCGCGCCTGCGTGGCAGCCTGCGCCTGATCCCGATCGAGGACGTGCACTACCTGCAGGCCGAGGAGAAGTACGTCGTGGTGCACCACGCCCGTGGCGAGGACTTGATCGAGGAGTCGCTGAAGTCGCTGGAGGAAGAGTTCGGGGACCGCTTCCTGCGCATCCACCGCAACTGCCTGGTCGCCCGGCACGAACTGGTCGAGCTGCGCCGCGACCCCGAGGGCCACGTGCATGCCATCCTCCGCCACGGCGCCCAGCCGCTGGAGGTCAGCCGCCGCTGCGTGGCGCCGTTGCGCGAGATGCTGCGCGAGCGCTGAGCGACGCAGGTCCGGCGGCGCGGGCATGGCCCGTGCGCAATCGGGGTCAGGAGCGCTCGACCACCTGCCGCGTCGCCCGCTTCAGCCCCGTCAGCAGCCGGTACGGGCTGTTCCCGCTGCGCGCCGCGACTTCTGCGACCGGGAGGCGCGCGCCCCACAGTTCGATATCGCTGCCGATGCCGGCGCCGGGGTGGTCGGTCAGGTCCACGGTCAGCATGTCCATCGAGACGCGCCCGATCAGCTCGCCCGGCTGGCCGTCGATGATCACCGGGGTGCCCGAGGTTGCGTACTGCGGATAGCCGTCGGCATAGCCGACAGCGACCACGCCCACGCGCGTCGGGCGCGAGGTGGTGAAGGCGCCCGCGTAGCCGATCGGTTCGCCCGCGGCGAGCTCGCGTACCGCGATGACCTTTGACGCCAGCGCCATCACCGCGCGCAGCGGCTCGGCCTCCGCGCACGGCGCATCGAGCATGTGCGAGCCATAGAGCATCAGGCCGGGGCGCACCCAGCCGCCGCGTGCCGCTGGCCAGGCCATCAGCGCGGCGGAGTTGGCAAGACTGGTGGTGGTGCAGGGTGGAAGCGCCGCCAGCACCGCGTCGAAGGTGGCCAGCTGCGCGGGCGTACTGGGCTGGCCAAGTTCATCGGCGCGCGAGAAGTGGCTCATCGCGACCATGTCGCCCACCCACGGCAGTGCGCGCAGGCGCCGCCATGCATCGGGATAGTCCTCGGGGGCGAGGCCCAGGCGGTGCATGCCCGAGTCGAGCTTCAGCCAGACCGGCAGCGGCTGTTGCAGCGGAAGGCGCTCGAGCACGTCCACCTGCCAGGGCGAGGCCACCACCGTCCACAGCGCATGCCGTTCGATCAGCGGCAGCTCGTCGGCGTGGAAGAAGCCTTCCAGCAGCAGGATGGGCGCGCGGATGCCGGCCTCGCGCAGCTCGATCGCCTCCTCGATGCAGGCCACGCCGAAGCCGTCGGCTTCGCCGTCGAGCGCGCGTGCGCAGGCCACGGCGCCGTGCCCGTAGGCGTCGGCCTTGACCACGGCCAGCGCCTTGCCGCCGCCGAGCGTGCGCGCGTGGCGGTAGTTGTGGCGCAGGGCGTCGAGGTCGATGGTGGCGCGCGCAGGCCGCATCAGCGCAGCCCCGTGGGCGCCGCGGGCCAGGCGCGCCCGTAGCGGGAGATGTCGAGGCCTTCGCCGTCGATCGCGGGGGTGCGGCCGTCGACCAGGTCGGCCAGGTAGCGCCCGGAGCCGCAGGCCATCGTCCAGCCCAGGGTGCCGTGGCCGGTGTTGAGCAGCAGGTTGCGGTACGTCGTGGTGCCGACCACGGGCGGGCCATCGGGCGTGGACGGGCGCAGGCCGCTCCAGAAGCTGGCGTTGGCGAGGTCGCCGCCGTCGGGATACAGGCTGCGCACCACCATCTCCAGGGTGTCGCGGCGGCGCTGCGGCAGCGACAGGTCATAGCCGCTGACTTCGGCCATGCCGCCGACACGGATGCGGTCGTCGAAGCGGGTGATCGCGACCTTGTAGCTTTCGTCGAGCACGGTCGAGTGCGGCGCCAGCTCGGGGCAAGTGATCGGGATCGTCAGCGAATAGCCCTTGAGCGGATACACCGGCAGGCGGATGCCGAGCGGCGCCAGCAGGCGCGGCGACCACGCGCCCAGGGCGAGCACATAGCGGTCGGCGGTCTCGGTCCGGCCCTGGATGCGCACGCCGGCAATGCGATCACCGTCGCCCAGCAGGGCTTCGACGTCCTGCCCGTAGCGGAACTCGACGCCTGCGGCCTCGGCCATCGCCGCGAGCCTGGTGGTGAACAGGTGGCCGTCGCCGGTTTCATCGCCCGGCAGGCGCAGCGCGCCGGTCAGTGTGTCGGCGACCCTGGCCAGCGCCGGCTCCACGCGGGCAATGCCCGTGCGGTCGAGGAGTTCGTAGGGCACGCCGTACTGGCGCAGGATCGCGATGTCCTTGGCGGCACCGTCGAGCTGCGCCTGTGTGCGGAACAGCTGCGTGGTGCCGAGCGTGCGCTCCTCGTACGCAATGCCGGTGTCGCGGCGAAGTTCCTCCAGGCAGGCACGGCTGTACTCGGCAAGCCGCACCATCCGCGCCTTGCTGATGGCATAGCGGTGGTGGGTGCAGTTGCGCAGCATCTGCCACATCCAGCGGTACTGCGCGGGGTCGGCGGTCGGCCGGATCGCCAGCGGCGCGTGCCGTGACAGCAGCCAGCCCACCGCTTTCAGCGGGATGCCCGGCGCGGGCCAGGGCGAGGCGTAGCCGGGCGAGACCTGGCCGGCATTGGCAAAGCTGGTTTCCATCGCGGGCCCGGACGCGCGGTCGATGACGACGACGTCGTGCCCCTGTTGCCGCAGATACCACGCGCTGGTCACTCCGATCACACCGGAGCCCAGGATCAGGATACGCATTGGATTGACTCGGTCGGGCGGGTCGGCCAGGGGGCGGCGTGGCCGGCGGGTTCATGGAATCCGCCAGTATATGGATCGGAATCCACGGTGGCTCGTGCGGAAGGCGATAATGGCGGCGTGAACACACTCCGCATCGCCACCCGAAAGAGCCCGCTCGCCCTCTGGCAGAGCGAACACGTCGCTGACCTGCTGCGTGAAGCCCACCCGGGGCTGCAGGTGGAGCTCGTGCCCATGTCCACCCGCGGCGACGAGGTGCTGGACCGTTCGCTGGCCGCGATCGGCGGCAAGGGACTGTTCCTGAAGGAGCTGGAGCTGGCGATGCTGCGGGGCGAGGCCGATTGCGCGGTGCATTCGCTGAAGGACGTGCCGATGGAGGTCGATGCGCCGTTCGCGCTGCCGGCCTTCCTCGCGCGCGCCGACCACGCCGATGCCTTCATCAGCAATCAGTTCGCGACCTTCGACGCGCTGCCTCCGGGCGCTTGCGTCGGCACGTCGTCGCTGCGGCGGCAGGCGCAGCTGCGCGCGCTGCGCCCGGACTTCGAGATCCGCGACCTGCGCGGCAACGTCAACACCCGGCTGGCCAAGCTCGACGCCGGCGAATACGACGCGATCATCCTGGCCTGCGCCGGACTCGAGCGGCTCGGGCTGGGCGGACGCATCCGCGCGCGCCTGGATGCGCCGGAGTGGCTGCCGGCACCGGCGCAGGGCGTCATCGCGATCGAGTGCCGTGGCGACGACGAAGGGGTGATGGCGCTGTGCCGCGTGCTCGACCACGGGCCGACGCGCATCTGCGCCGGGGCGGAGCGGGCGCTGAATCTCGCGCTGCATGGCAGCTGCCACGTGCCGGTGGCGGCGTTCGCACGGCTGGATGGCGATGCCCTGTCGCTGCAGGCGCTGGTCGGGTCGGCGAGTGACGGGCGCGCGGTGCGCGCGGAGGCCGGAGGTTCGGCGTCGGCGTCGGACGCGCTGGGGCGCGAGGTGGCCGCGAAGCTGATGGATGCTGGCGCGGGCGAGTTCCTGCCGGAGCGCTAGAAGCGGTACTTCACGTGCACCGAGCCTTCGGTGTCGGTCGCGCCGCTGCCGCCGTTGCCGGCGCTGTCATGCCGCAGCTCGAAGTTCGAATGCAGCGTCCACTGGTCCTGCAGGCGCAGGTCCAGCCCGATCACCTGGCGGGTGGTGGTGTTGAACCGGCCGGTTTCGACCAGCAGGTTCTGGGTCAGCAGGGCGCGGTTGGCGATGCTCTGGCGCAGCTCCAGCCGGCTGCGGACGATCATGCCTTCGCCGGCGGTGCCATGGTCGGCATAGGGCTGCAGGCGATAGCCCGTGCCGAACTCCAGCTTGATGTTGGTGTCGGGCGTGCGCACGGCCTCATAGCCGAAGCCCGCGGTGAAGCGCGAGTGGCTGCCGTGATTCACCCGCCAGTCGCGGCGCGAGGCCGGCGAGTACAGCGGGTAGCGTCGCGCGGCGATCGCCGGCAGGCGCATCGGCACCAGCGGGTCGACGGTACCCGGTATCGGCGGCTGCTCGATGCGCGTGAAGCGCGACGGTGCCTTCCAGCCCGCGTCCGCGCAGACCAGGCGATAACAGGGCAGGCGCAGGTCGGCGCGGCCCGAAGCCAGCGCGATCACCGCCGGCTCGCTCGGGGATTCCGGCAAGGGTTGGAGGATCACGGGCGGGGCGGCAAGGACCAGCCAGAGGGCCGCGAGCATGCGCTGTGGCTCCGAAGTAAACGGTTACATCGCCATTATCGCGGCCAATCGCCGCCGTTCCAAGACACTCGCCGCCCTGCGGTTCAGTAATAGGCGCTGACGACGTGCCGGGCCTGGGCAAAGAACAGCCAGCGCTCGGCGAACGCGCCCGCCAGCAGCCCGAGCGCGGCCAGTACGGTCGCGGCCAGGGCTGGGAGCCAGCCCAGCACCATCAGCACGCTGGCCAGCAGCGGTGCCACCACCAGCCCTGCCACCGACGCCAGCCGCAGCCGGAATGCGTGGCGGCGCGCGAGTTCGAACACCATCTCGCGGGTGACGTAGTTGGCCTCCGTATGCGGGCGCTCGAACACGCGCACCTGGCGATTGGGCAGGCCGACCGCGGCGCCGCGCGTGGCCGGCGCGGGCGCGGCGTCGATCGCGCGCCAGTACAGCCACTTCAGCACCGCCAGCACCAGGCCGAACAGCACCAGCGTCGGCAGCATTCCGGCCGGACCCTGCCCGCGCAGCATCGCCGCCATCGCCACCAGCTGCAGCGCCAGGCCGGTGAGCAGGGCGAACAGCAGGTACACCGGCACCACCAGCGGATGGCGCCAGGCCGGGATCGGCTTGAGCGAGGCGTAGATCATCGCGGTGCAGGCCACCGTCACCAGCGCCAGCACGGCCAGCAGCAGGCCCAGGCAGGCCAGCCACGCGGCGCGCGTGGCGCCGGGCTCCATCCACAGCAGCAGCACGATCGCCGCCAGTACAGGCAGCGGCGTGGCCACGGCCAGCACGCCTTCGCGCGACAGCCACGAGGTGCGCCACTGGCTGAAGGCGCGCCAGGCGCGGCCGGGCTTGCCCAGGTGCGCGAACGAACACAGCAGGCCGATGGTCGAGAGCAGCAGGCCAAGCCCCAGCCCGGCGAGCTGCACGCCCTCCAGCGCCGGCGACAGGCCGCCGCGCAGTGCCAGCAGCGCGATGGTCAGCCCCGACCAGGCGAGCAGGCCATAGCCGGCGCCGGACAGGGTGGTGAAAAAGATGACCGACAGGGCGGGATGCATGCAGTTCAGCGCCTCAGGATGCGGTTGAGCCAGTGCAGCGGCGAGGACGCGCGCGTGGGCGCGCTTTCCGTGGCCTCGCCGCCGCCGTCGCGCCGCGGCCGCGGCGGCAGGTAGCGGTTCACCGGCTGGTAGCCGAGCTCGGGCATCAGCGCGACGCCGCCGCGTTCGGCCACCAGCTTGGAGACGTCCGACTCCGGATCGCCCAGGTCGCCGAAGTGGCGCGCGCGCGTGGGGCAGGCCTGCACGCAGGCGGGCACGCGCTCGGATTCGTCGAGGTTTTCGTTGTAGATGCGGTCCACGCAGAGGGTGCATTTCTTCATCACCCCCTCGGCCGGACTGTATTCGCGTGCGCCATAGGGGCAGGCCCAGCTGCAGAGCTTGCAGCCGATGCACTTGTCCTCGTCCACCAGCACGATGCCGTCCTCGGCGCGCTTGTAGCTGGCGCCGGTGGGGCAGACGGTGACGCAGGCGGGGGTGTCGCAGTGCAGGCAGCTGCGCGGGAAGTGCAGGGTCATGGCCGGCTGCGTGGGCTCCTCGGCGACTTCGTAGCTGTGCACCCGGTTGAACCAGACCCCTTCCGGGTCCTTCCCGTACGGTCGTTCGTCGGTCAGGGGCCCGGTGATGCCGCCGGCGTTCCACTCCTTGCAGCTGGTCGCACAGGCATGGCAGCCCACGCAGGTGTCGAGGTCGATCACCAGGCCGAGCTTCTTCGTCGACGGCGGTGGCAGTGAGGTCATGGCAGTTCCCGGTGGCGCAGCTTGCCGCTGCCGAACAGCAGCAGCGCGATCGACAACACCAGGCCGAACGCGGCGCGCCAGCGTGGCGAGGGCGCGTCGAAGGCACCCAGTGATGTGGGCGACATGATCGAGGGATCGATCAGGGCCCAGGTGCTGGCCAGCGCGCCGGCGAAGCCGCCGACGAGCATCAACACGCCGATGATCCGATGCAGTGTCTTCATGGGATGAAGGGGAAGTAGCGCGGGATCAGCACCACCGCCATCGCGATGAAGATGACGTTGAGCGGCAGGCCGACCTTCACGAAGTCGCGGAAGCGGTAGCCGCCGGCGGCGTAGACCATGGTGTTGGTCTGGTAGCTGATCGGCGTGGCGAAGCTGGTGGAGGCGGCAAAGGCCACCGCGACCAGGAAGGGCTTGCTGTCCAGGCCAAGGGATTCAGCGGTGGCGATCGCGATCGGCACCACCAGCGCGGCCGAGGCGTTGTTGCTCATGATCTCGGTCAGCGCCGAGGTCATGATGTAGATCACCGCCAGCGTCGCGACCGGGCCGAAGCCGCCGACCAGGCCGATCGAGAAATCGGCGATCAGCGCCGCGGCGCCGCTGTTCTGCAGTGCGATGCCCAGCGGCAGCACGCCGGCCAGCAGCAGCACCACGCGCCAGTCGATGGCGGCGTAGGCCTCTTCGGGCTTGAGCACGCGCAGCACCAGCAGCGCACAGCAGCCGATGATCGCCGAGGCGACGATGCTCATCAGTCCGGCGGCCGCCACCGCCACCACCGCGCTCAGGATGCCCAGCGCCAGCAGCGAGCGACGGATCGAGGTGCGCGTCTGCTCGCGTTCGCCCATTACCACCAGGCCGGGGTCGGCGCGCATCAGGTCGAGCGCGCTTTCGGGCGCGTCGAGCAGCAGCACGTCGCCGACCGCCAGCGGCACGTGGTCGAGCGGCTGCCGGATCGCCAGGCGGTGCCGGTGCAGGCCCTGCACGCGGGCGTGGTAGACGTGGGCGAAGCGGACGTCGGCCAGCGAGTGGCCGACCAGGTGCGAACCCGGCGCCACCATGGCTTCCGCGTGCACGCGCTCGTCGTCCTCGTCGCCCTCGAGGTCGGTGGCGACGTGGTCGAAGGCGAGCTTGAGCTTGCGTCGCGCCTGTTCGATGTCGGGCCAGCTGCCGCGTACGAGCAGGCGGTCGCCGGCCTCGATCCCGGTGCCACGCGGCGATGGCAGGGCGGTGCGGCCGCGGAAGACCTCCAGCACCACGACGTCGCCGCTGTCGTTGGGCAGGAGTTCGGCGCCGCGCTTGCCGATCGCGCCGGACTTCTCCGGCACCAGCAGTTCGGCCACGTAGCGCCCCGCGTGGCCGCTGTCGGCCTGTTGCGGCACGCCGAGGTCGGGCAGCAGGAAGACCCGCGCCACCATCATGTAGATGGTCCCCACCACCACGAAGATGATGCCCAACTGGCTGAACTCGAAGATTGTGAAGCCGGCGTGCCCCGCCTGCCGCGCCATCGAGTCGACCAGCAGGTTGGTGGACGTGCCGATCAGCGTGCACACGCCGCCGAACTGGGCCGCGTACGACAGCGGGATCAGGAACTTCGATGGCGGCAGGTTGTTGGCCACCGCCGCGGCGATGATCAGCGGAAGGAACACCGCCACCGCGGCGGTGTTGTTGATGAAGGCCGACACCGACGCGGTCAGCAACATCATCACCAGCGCCAGCAGCCAGCCCCAGCGGATCCGCGCGATGGCTTCGCCCAGGCGGTTGAGCGACCCGCTGTGCTGCAGGCCGGCGCTGAGCACGAACATGGCGGCCACGGTCACCGTCGCCGGGCTGCTGAAGCCCGACAGGGCTTCGTCGGTGGTGACCAGGCGCAGGGTGAGCAGTGCGGCCAGGGTCAGCATCGCCACCACTTCCGGCGGCATCTTCTCGCTGACGAAGAGCGCCACAGCGCCGGCGAGCACCAGGAAGGTGAGCAGCATGTCTGGCGTCATCGCTTGCGAGCCCCGTAGCGCAGGGGGCCGCCGGGCGCGTCGCCCAGGGCAAGCGGTTCGAACTGCGGCTGCGTCAGCCTGGTTCCGTTGTCCCGGTCGCCGGCCTCGGTGCTGTCGCCGCTGTCGCCCGTCTCGCCGGTTGCACCGCCCGGCGCGCGTCGCAGGTTCACGCGCAGGTCGAACCAAGCGGCCTGGCCGGTGACCGGATCGGCATTGGCATAGTCGCCGCGCGGGGTGATGTCGGAGATCAGATGGTTGAGCAGGAAGCCCTTGCGGCCCTCCGGCGCATCGGTGTCCAGGCGCCAGGCGCCACGGCGCTTGCCGATCGCGTTCCAGGTCCACAGGGTGTCGGGCTGCACGTTGCCGGCGAACTTCGCCTGCACCGTGATCTCGCCAAGATGCGATGCCACCACCACCCAGTCTTCGTCGGCCACGCCGTGGCGGGCGCCGGTGTCGGGGTGCATGTACAGCCAGTTGCGCGCCGCGATCTGGCGCAGCCAGGCGTTCTGTGAACCCCAGGCGTGGTACATGAACATCGGTCGCTGGGTGATGGCGTGCAGCGGGAAGTCGGCTTCGTCGACCTGCGCCTGCTCGAAGGGCGTGTACCACATCGGCAGCGGGTCGAAGTACGTATCCACACGCTCGCGGTGTTCTTCGGGAGGCTGGTGCGCGCCGTGGCCCTGCGCCGCGAGCCTGAACTTCTGCAGTTGTTCCGCATACAGATGCAGCGTGATCGGCGCCGACGAGCCGATGAAGCCCAGGCCGTGCGACCACTCGAGATAGCCGCGGTTGGCCATCTTGAAATAGCGCGCATGCTCCGGCACTTCCTCGCGCCAGAAGCCGCCGTTGTCGATGTAGCGCTGCAGCTGCTCCGGGTTGGGCGCGCCCTTGCCGTGCGTGCCGCCGTCCTCGCCGCGCCAGCCGGCCAGCAGGCCGACGCCGGGCGTGCGTTCGTGGCGGACGATGTAGTCGGCGTAGTCGCGGTACTTCGGTGAGCCGTCGGCATGCACCATGCCCGGCAGCCCAAGACGCGCACCGAGATCCAGCAGCACCGACTGGAAACCTCGCACGTCGCGCGCGCGGCCGTCCTTGTCGGGCTGCGTGGCGGCATCGAACAGCGGCTGGCGGATCGCGTCGGCGGCGCCATCGGCGTCGGAGATCGGCCGATCGAGCATGCTGATCGCGTCAAAGCGCTCGAGGTAGGTGGTGTCGGGCAGCACCAGGTCGGCATAGGCGACCATTTCCGATGCATAGGCATCGGAATAGATGATGCGCGGGATCCGGTATTCGCCGTCGTCCCCCTTGTCGGTCAGCCAGGCGATGGTCTCGCGCGTGTTCATCGACGAGTTCCAGGCCATGTTGGCCATGAACATCATCAGCGTGTCGATGCGGTAGGGGTCGCCGGCGTGGGCGTTGCGCAGCAGGGTGTGCATCATCCCGTGCGCGGACAGCGGGTAGGCCCAGGAATAGGCGTGGTCGATGCGCCGCGGCTGGCCATCGGCGTCCACCAGCAGGTCTTCCGGGCCGTGCACGAAGCCCAGCGGGCCGGCATCGAGCGTGCCGTCTTCGCGGCGCGTGCGGCCGGGGCGGTTGGGCGGCGGGATCGGCTTCGGATACGGCGGCTGGTAGCGGAACGACCCCGGTGCATCCACCGCGCCGAGCAGCAGTTGCAGCACATGCAGCGCGCGGCAGGTATGGAAGCCGTTCGAATGCGCGCTGATCCCGCGCATGGCGTGCAGCGCGACGGGGCGTCCGACCATCTCGGAATGTTCGCGACCCCAGCTGTCCGTCCACGCGATGGGCAGGCTGAGGTTCGATTCGAACGCAGCCTCGGCCAGCTCGAGCGCGATGCGGCGGATGGTGTCGGCGGGAATGCCGCAGCGCTCCGCCACGGCATCGGGCGCGTACTCGGGATCGAGATAGCGTTCGGCAACGAGGTGGAAGGCCGGTACCGCGATGCGGCCGTCGGGCAGGATGTATTCGCCGACCACGGCGGGCGAAATGTCGGGAGCATCGGCGGGATGGAGCGCGCCGCCTGCCGTGGCCAGCGCATCCGCCACCCAGCATTGCGGGCGCCCTTCGCCGTCGCGCACGAACATCCCGTCTTCCGCCCCGCCCGGATCCTTCACCACCAGCCAGTGCGCATCCGCATAGCGCACCAGGTAGTCGAGGTCGATGCGGTCCATGCGCAGCAGCTCATGGATCAGCGCGAACGCGAACAGCCCGTCGGTGCCGGGCCGGATCCCGATCCATTCATCGGCGATCGCGCCGTAGCCGGTGCGCACCGGGTTCACGGCCACGACCTTGGCGCCGCGGGCCTTGAGCTTGCCCAGCCCTAGCTTGATCGGGTTGGAGTCGTGGTCTTCGGCCACGCCCCAGAGCATCAGGTAGCGGGTGTGGTCCCAGTCCGGCTCGCCGAACTCCCAGAACGAACCGCCCAGCGTGTACAGGCCGCCGGCAGCCATGTTCACCGAGCAGAAGCCGCCGTGCGCGGCGTAGTTGATGGTGCCGAACTGCTGCGCCCACCAGCCGGTGAGTGCCTGCGACTGGTCGCGGCCGGTGAAGAAGGCGAACTCGTCGGGGTTGCGCTCGCGGATCGGCGCCAGCCACCCGGTCGCGATCCCCATCGCCTCGTCCCACTCGATCTCGCGGAACTCGCCGCTGCCGCGCTCGCCCACGCGCAGCAGTGGCTTCGTCAGCCGCGCCGGGGAGTGGTGCTGCATGATCCCGCTGGCACCCTTCGCGCACAGCACGCCCTGGTTCACCGGGTGCGACGGGTTGCCCTGGATGTAACGAATGGCACCGTCGCGCAGCCAGACCTTGATGCCGCAGCGGCAGGCGCACATGTAGCAGGTGGTCGCCTTCACCTCGTCCCCGGGTGACGGCGAAAGATCCAGGACCGGCTCGTTCGGGATGTGCGCGCGCATGCCGGCCATTGTGCCCGTGTGCCGGATGCGCGGCGAGCGGGCGTCCGGACCGGCGCGCCCCGGTCAGTTTGGCGGCGCGATCACCAGGGAGGGGTCGTTGAAGCGGGAGTAGCGCATGGTCACCGTGCCGTCGCTCCCGTCCACCTGCATCTGCAGCGGCCAGCCTTCGCTGCCCACCCACAGCATCACCTCGTCGGGTCCGTCGGCGTGCACGATGCGGTACTTCGTGGCCGGCTTGCCGTCCAGCACGACCTTGCCCAGCGACTCGATGCGTGCGTTGTCCTGCGTCTCGCGGATGCGGGCCTGGTCCTGCATCGTGTCCAGGGTGCCGGCCGGCAGCGGCACGCGCATCGTGCGCCCGGCGATCTGCATGTACGCCTGGTTGCCGATGATGGTCTGCGTGGGGCCGCCCGGGATCACCATGCGGTAGCGGTCGGGCGCCACGTGCTGCAGTTCGATCCGGCCGCCGGCGCCTGCCTGCGGGGCATCGACGTGGACCACGTAGCTGCTGGCGCTGGCCAGCTTGCCGGTGGCCTTGACCACGTCGTCGCGCGGGGCGGCCGTGGCGGGGCCGATCGCGGCAGCACACAGCAGCGTGGCCAGGGTTGCGGAAATAAACGGGTGTTGCATGGTTCCGGGCTCCATCCGATGGATTGCCCCTCAATACGACAACCGGTACCGGTTCGGGACAGCGCGGCCCGGCCCGCGCCCGCAGCCGGGTGTCGGGCGGCGTCTCCTGCGGTGGCAATATGCCCATAATCCGCCCATGGACCGATACGAACGCATCCTCACGCTGCACCGCATCCTTGGCACCGCGCGCTACCCGGTCACGGTGGCCCGGCTGCAGGACGAACTCGGCTGCTCGCGCGCCACCGTCTACCGCGACGTCGCTTTCCTGCGTGACGCGCTGATGGCGCCGATCATCGGCGACGGTGAGGCCGGCATCCGCTACGACCCGGATGAAAGTGGACGTTTCGAACTGCCCGGGCTGTGGCTGAGTTCGGAGGAGCTGCACGCGCTGCTTGCCGCGCAGCAGCTGTTGTCGCGCAGCGGCGGCGGGGTGCTGTCCTCGGCGCTGGCGCCGCTGCAGTCGCGCATCGAGAAGCTGCTCAGCGAGCACGCCAGCGGCAAGCAGTGGCCGATGGAGCGCGTGCGCGTGATCCCGCACCGCACCCGGCGCCTGGACGAACATTCATTCCGCACGGTGTGCTCGGCGGTGCTTGAACGCCGCCGCCTGGTGTTCGAATACCGCGCGCGCTCGACCGACGAGAAGACCCGGCGCACGGTGTCGCCGCAGCGCATCACCCACTACCGCGACAACTGGTACCTCGATGCCTGGGACCACGAACGCGAGGGCCTGCGCAGTTTCTCGGTGGACCGTGTCGCGCAGGCGCGCTGCCTGGAAGACGCCGCGATTGACGTCGACGAGGGCGACCTCGACCGCCATCTCGGCGGCAGCTACGGCATCTTTTCCGGCGCGCCCAAGGGCGTGGCCACCATCGTCTTCAGCGCCAAGGCCGCGCGCTGGGTGGCCGACGAGCACTGGCATTCGCAACAGCAGGGGCGGCACCTGGCCGATGGGCGCTACGAGCTCAAGGTCCCGTACAGCGCTGCGCGCGAGCTGCTGATGGACGTGCTGCACTACGGCAGCGACGCCGAGATCCTCGAGCCGCAGTCGCTGCGTGAACAGGCACGGTCACTGCTGCAGCTGGCGCTGTCGAACTACGAGCGCTGACCCGCCCCGGCTCAGCGCCCGGGCGTCGGGCTGGCGGCCTGCTCGAAGCCCAGGCGGCCTTCCTGCTCCGGAAGCTGCGGCACCCGGCGCAGCTTGTCGGTGTTGACGCCATGGCTGCGGATGCGGCGCTCGAGTTCCAGGTAGGCCTCGTCCTCGACCTGTCGCGCGCGGGTCAGGATCCAGGCATGGTCACGCCCGGGTGAATCGAGCAGCATCCAGCTGCCGTCCTCCGCCACTTCCAGCATTCGAAGCCGCGTGGGCAGGACGCCATAGGTGCGCATCTTCCAGATGCGGTCACTGTGGCCATCGCGCCGGGCGATCGAGGTGTCGGACTCCACGGGTTCGGCGAAGCCCTCGCGCCAGCTGCTGGTGATATCCAGCCGGTTGCCATCGTCCATGGCCAAGCGGATCCGCGACGCCACGCGCCCGCGTTCGCCAATCCAGGGCACTCGGCCCACCACGTGCCAGTCCCCCATCAAGGCGTCCAGGGGCGGCATGGATACGTCGCGGGCGCTGTCGTCGCCTTCGCCACGCCCTCCGGCACAGGCCGCGAGCATGAGGCACAGCGCGAACGCGCAGAACGCCAGGATCGGGGGAGGGCGGGTGGCGAGTCGTCGGGAGTCCGGGGTCATCACAGGGTCCAGGGCGCCGCGGCAGACTGGCAGTGGTCCGGCGAAGGCGGCGTCATGAAGGTCGCAGTCCGTGAGATGGGGTGGTTGCAGGCTTGGGGTCGACAGTCTGGAGAACCATCATGACAGCCAACCCTACGACAGCACATGGCCCCAGGGCACGCCGCTCCACAGCAAACCGGACCACGGCACGCCGCCCGGCGACGGGCCGTTTCATGGCGCGGCCCACCAGCCTCCATCCGTCAGTCGCGAGGGCGGCAGCTCCCGACTGGCCTGCACGCGTGGTCGTCGCACTCGTATTCCTGGCCGCCATGGCCATGCTGTCGCTGCCGCCTGCCCGCGCCGCCAGCGCCACCTTCGGCTGGCTTCCCCTGTGGTTGCCGGGGCTGCCGGCGACCGCCTGGCTCGCGCTGGCCGTCGCCCGCCGCCGCGCCGGGGAGAGCTGAGCCCGACTTTCGGCCCGGGTCCGCGGCGCAGGCGCTGTGCTAGGTTTGCCGGTCAATTCGACCTGCCGGAGCCTGTTGCATGCCCAAGCTGCCCCATGCCTGCCTGTTTGCCGCGCTTGCCGTGGCCTCCTTCGGCGCGACTGCACAGGAGGACGCCAAAGTGACCGACCCGCACCAGTGGCTCGAGGACGTCGAGGGCGAAAAGCAGCTCGCCTGGGTCCGGGAGCAAAACGCGAAGGCCGAGGCCGAACTGGCCGACACGCCGGGCTTCAAGGCGCTCGAGGCCGACCTCCTCGCCATCTACGATTCCGACGACAAGATCCCCGGCGTCTACAAGCAGGGCGAGTGGTACTACAACTTCTGGAAGGACCGGAACCACGAGCGCGGCGTCTGGCGCCGGACCACGCTTGACGAGTACCGCAAGCCGCAGCCGCAGTGGGAGACCGTGATCGACCTCGACGCGCTGAACAAGGCGGAAGGCGAGAACTGGGTCTGGCATGGCGCAAATTGCCTGCGTCCCGAGTACGAGCGCTGCCTGGTCGCGCTGTCGCGCGGTGGCGCCGACGCCGACGTCACCCGTGAATTCGACCTGTCCACGAAGCAGTGGGTCGATGGCGGTTTCCTCCGCCCGGAGGCCAAGGGAGGCCTGGCGTGGATCAATCGCGACACCGTGTACGTCTACACCGATTTCGGCGACGGCACGATGACCAGCTCGGGCTACCCGCGCATCGTCAAGGAATGGACGCGGGGCACGCCGATGGACGCCGCCAGGGTGGTCTATGAGGGCCAGGCCGGCGACATGTACATCTCGGCCGGCCATGACCACACGCCAGGTTACGAGCGCGACTTCGTCAGCCGCACACTCGCCTTCTACAACGACGAGCTCTACCTGCGTAACGCGGACGGCTCGTTGACCAAGGTCGACGTGCCGAACTCGGCGCAGAAGTCGGTGCAGCGCGAATGGCTCGGCCTCGAGTTGCGCGAGTCGTGGGACGTCGGCGGCAAGACCTACAAGGCCGGTTCGCTGCTGGCGGCGAAGTTCGACGACTACATGGCCGGCAAGCGCGAGTTCCAGGTGCTGTTCGAGCCCACCGACACCAGCTCGCTGGCCGGCGCCTCGTTCACGAAGAACCACCTCGTGCTGAACGTGCTGGACGACGTCAAGAACAAGCTGACCGTGCTCACCCCCGGCGCCGACGGCTGGACCCGCAGCGAGCTCGCGGGCGTGCCGGAGTTCGGGACCGTCTCCGCAAGCGCGGTCGACAGCGACGAGTCCGACGCGCTCTGGCTGACCGTCACCGACTACCTCACCCCCACCACGCTGATGCTCGCCAGCGCCGCCCCCGGTGCGCCCGCGCCCGAGGTGCTGAAGACCCAGCCGGCGTTCTTCGACGCCTCCAAGCACGTCGTCGAGCAGCACTTCGCCACCTCGAAGGACGGCACCCGCGTGCCGTACTTCCTCGTGCATCCGAAGGGCGTCGAGCTCGACGGCAGCAATCCGACGCTGCTCTACGGTTACGGCGGCTTCGAGATCTCGCTGACCCCGGGCTACTCCGGCGGCGTCGGCAAGGGCTGGCTGGAGAAGGGTGGCACGTACGCTGTCGCCAACATCCGCGGCGGCGGCGAGTACGGTCCGCGCTGGCACCAGGCTGCGCTCAAGGCCAACCGCCACAAGGCCTACGAGGACTTCGCCGCGGTCGCGCAGGACATGATCGACCGCAAGATCACCTCGCCCGAGCACCTGGGTATCCGTGGCGGCAGCAACGGCGGCCTGCTTACGGGCAACATGCTCACGCAGTATCCGGAGCTCTTCGGTGCGGTGGTGATCCAGGTGCCGCTGCTGGACATGCAGCGCTATCACAAGCTGCTGGCCGGCGCGTCGTGGATGGCCGAGTACGGTGATCCGGACAAGCCGGAAGAGTGGGCCTTCATCAAGACCTTCTCGCCCTACCACCTGTTCGACGCGGCGAAGGACTATCCGCCGACGCTGATCCTGACCTCGACCCGCGACGACCGCGTCCACCCGGGTCACGCCCGGAAAATGCACGCGCTGATGTCGGACGCCGGCAAGGACGTGCGCTACTACGAAAACATCGAGGGCGGCCACGGCGGCGCGGCCAACAACCGCCAGGCGGCGCACATGGATGCGCTGTACCTGACCTTCCTCTGGCAACAGATCGGCCGCGACACCGACTGATCCGACCCCGGGGGCGCCGCAAGGCGCCCCCGTTGCATCCAGCCTCCCCGGACCCCATTCCATGAAGCCCATCGCACTTGCAGGCCTGTTGCTCATGACCGCCACCAGCCACGCCGCCACGCCGACGCCGCCCGACGTCGAAAAGCGCGCCCACGAAGTGCGCGCGCCGCACGGCGCCGTGCGCCAGGACGAGTACTACTGGCTGCGCGACGACACCCGCGAAGACAAGGCCATGCTGGCCTACCTCGAGGCCGAGAACGCGTACGTCGGCCAGGTGATGGCGCCGCTGAAGCCGCTCGAGGACGCGCTGTACGAAGAGTTCGTCGCCCGCATCAAGCAGGACGATGCCAGCGTGCCTTTCCGCGACAACGGCTGGTGGTACTACTCGCGCTACGAGACCGGCAAGGACTATCCCGTGCATGCGCGCCGGAAGGACGCCGATGACCTGGGCGCGGCGGAGATCATGCGCCTCAACGAGGCCGGTGTTTTCGCCGCCGAGCAGGTGCTGCTCGATGTCAACGCGATGGCCGCGGACAAGGAGTACTTCTCGGTCGGCGTGTACGAGACCAGTCCCGACAACCGCATCCTGGCCTGGGCGGACGACAGCGTCGGCCGCCGCCAGTACACCATTCGCTTCCGCAATCTCGAGACGGGCGAACTCTATCCGGAGTCGATCCCCGGCCTGTCCGCGGACATGGTCTGGGCCGACGACAACAAGACCCTCTTCTACGTCGAGAACGATCCCGAAACGCTGCTGACCGTGCGCGTGAAGAAGCACGTGCTCGGCACTCCCGTGTCCGACGACGTGCTGGTGTACGAAGAGCACGACGACAGTTTCTACATGGGCCTGTCGCGCACCCGCGACGACCGCTTCATCTGCATCGGCGTCGAGAGCACGGTATCCAGCGAGTTGCGCTGCACCCCGGCCGCGGACCCGGGTGAATTCACCGTGCTGGCCGCGCGCGAGCGCGACGTCGAATACGACGCCGATCACTTTGACGGCCGCTGGGTGATCCTTACCAACGCACCTGACGCCGAGGGCAACAAGGCGCCGAACTACCGCATCGCCACCGCGCCCACGGACGCGACTTCGCGCGCGGAGTGGAAGGAGTGGATCGCGCACCGCGACGACGTGCTGCTGGAAGGCTATGAATTGTTCGACGGCTTCACCGCCATCGCCGAGCGCTCCAACGCGCTCGAGCGCATCCGCCTGCTCAAGCCGGAGGGTGGAGAGGAGTACGTCGCCGCCGACGAACCCGCCTATTCGATGGGCCTGTCGATCAACGCCGAACCCGATACCGACTGGCTGCGCTACGGCTACACCTCGCTGACCACGCCCGGCACCACCTACGAGCTCGACGTGCGCACCGGCGAGCGCCGCCTGCTCAAGCAGCAGCCGGTGATCGGCTATGACCCGTCGAAGTACGCCACCGAGCGCACCTGGGCGACCGCCCGCGACGGCACCCGCATCCCGGTGTCGCTGGTCTACCGCAAGGGGTTCAAGAAGGACGGCACCGCGCCGCTGCTGCAGTACGCCTACGGCAGCTACGGCATGTCGATGGACCCGGGCTACAGCCTGACCACCACCAGCCTGCTCGACCGCGGCATGGTCTATGCCATCGCCCACATCCGCGGCGGCCAGGAAATGGGCCGCAAGTGGTACGACGACGGCAAGCTCCGCAACAAGGTCAACACCTTCACCGACTTCATCGACGTCACCGACCACCTGGTGGCCGAGGGCTGGGCGGCGAAGGATCGCGTGGCGGCGTATGGCGGCAGCGCCGGCGGCCTGCTGGTGGGCGCGATCGCGAACATGGCGCCGGAGAAGTACCGCCTGGTCCTGTCGCAGGTGCCGTTCGTGGACGTGGTCACGACCATGCTCGACCGCAGCATCCCGCTGACCACCAACGAGTACGACGAGTGGGGCAACCCGGAGCGCAAGGGTGACTACGACTACATGGTCACCTACTCGCCCTACGACAACCTGGAGGCGAAGGCTTATCCGGCGATGTTCATCGGCACCGGGCTGTGGGATTCGCAGGTGCAGTACTGGGAACCGGCGAAGTACGTCGCCCGGCTGCGTGACCTGAACACCTCCGACGCCACCCTCCTGTTCCGCACGAACATGGATGCCGGCCACGGCGGCAAGTCCGGCCGCTTCCGCCGCTACCGCGAACTGGCGGAGATGTACGCCTTCATGCTCGACCAACTGGGCGTGGTGGCCCCGGACGAAGTCACGGCGCGCTGACAGCTGCCGCCCATCGCGGCATCATGCCGCGATGGATGACGCTCCTCGCCACCGCTCGCGCTTCCGCTGGGCCTGGTGGCTGCTGGCCTACGTCGCGCTGGGGCTTGGCCTGCTCGGCGTGGTGCTGCCGGGCCTGCCCACCGTGCCCTTCATCCTGCTTTCGGCCTGGGCCGCGGCCCAGGGCTCCGAGCGACTCCACGCCTGGCTGCTGGCGCATCGGCACTTCGGGCCGATGATCCGCGACTGGCACGAGCACGGCGCGGTCACCCGGCGCTCCAAGCGCCTGGCCAGCGCCGCCATGGCCGCGTCGGCCGTGATCGTGCTGGCACTGGCCTGGCTGACCGGCTACCAGCGCTGGTGGGCGGTGGCCCTGCCGATCGGCTGCATGGTCGCCGTGGGTGCCTGGCTGTGGATGCGGCCGGAACCGCCGCCGCGCTAGACTGCCGGCCATGAACATCCGCGCCCTGATTCCCCTTGCCCTGCTGTCGTCCGTGCTGGTGCTGTCCGCCTGCGGCAACAAGGGTCCGCTGCTGCCGCCTCCCGCGCCGGAAGACGACGACTGGCCGGCGGAGCAGGTGGACGATGCCGATGTGCCGGATCCGGCCATGGATGCGGACGATCCGGCGCTCGAGGATGACGTCGATGCCGAGGAGATCGAGGACGGCGTGGATGGCGAAGGCGAGGACCCGGCCGTGGAGGGTTCTGGCGACGACCCCGGCGATGACGGTGATGGCGACGCCTGATCCCGTGGCGGCCTCGGCGTCTCCCGCCGGCCTGCGTTTCAGCAAGATGCACGGCGCCGGCAACGACTTCGTGGTGCTCGACCTGCGCGATGGCGCGGCGGCGCCCGATGCCGCGCTGTGCCGCCTGCTGGCCGATCGCCACCGCGGCGTCGGCTGCGACCAGATCCTGACCATCGCCGCGCCGCGCAGCGACGGTGCGATTGCGTCCTATGGCATCTGGAACGCCGACGGCTCCGCCTCGCAGCAGTGCGGCAACGGCGCACGCTGCGTCGCCGCCTGGCTGGTGCGCGATGGCACCGCCACGGGCGACGATTTCGTGCTCGACAGCCCGCTGGCCAGCCACCGCGTGCGCGCGCTGGGCGGGGCCGGCTTCGAAGTCGCCATGGGTGCCCCGGTGTTCGCGCCGGCGCGGATCCCCCTGGCCGGCTTCGACGCGCAGGCCGATGCCTACATGATCGAAGTCGGCGGACGCACGCTGCGCGTGGGCGCGGTGTCGATGGGCAATCCGCACGCGGTGCTCGAGGTCGAGGACGTCGACCACGCGCCGGTCGGCGAGCTTGGCCCCGCGCTGCAGCGGCACGCCGCGTTCCCGCAGTCGTGCAACGTCGGCTTTGCCCAGGTGCTCGACGGCGGCCACATCCGACTGCGGGTGTACGAACGCGGCGTCGGCGAAACCCTGGCCTGCGGCAGCGGCGCCTGTGCCGCGGTGGCCGTGCTGGCCCGTCGCGGGCGCGTGGATGCGACCGCCGGCGTGGACGTGGCGCTGCCCGGCGGCACGCTGCGCATTTACCATGGTGTCGACGGCGACCTGCGCATGGCGGGGCCGGCGACATTCGTCTACGAAGGGACATTCAACGCATGAACGACACCACCGAGAAGCTTGGTGCCCACGAGGTCGCGGCTTGGCTGCGCCGGCACCCGAAGTTCCTGCAGCAGTTCCCGGACCTGGCGATCAGCCTCGTGGTGCCGCGCGAAGACGGCCCTGCGGCGTCGCTGGCCAGCTACCAGCTCGAAGTGCTGCGCGACAAAAACCGCGAGCTGTCGCGACGCCTGCAGGACCTGTATGCGGTTTCGCAGGAGAACGAGCGCCTGGCCGTGCGCACGCACCAGCTGACCTTGGCGCTGATGCGTCCGGAAAGCGCCGCCGGCGTGGTCCGCGCGATGGTCGCCACGCTGGCCGAGGACTTCAGCGGTGATCTCGTGAGCGTGGTGCTGTTCAAGCCGCTGCCCGGGCTGGGCGAGGAGCAGTGGCTGCAGGTCGTCGCGCGCGACGACCGCCGCCTGCAACCCTTCGCCGACTGCATCGGCGATGGCGAACCTCTTTGCGGCCGCCTGCATCCCGACAAGCAGGCGCTGCTGTATGCGGCGCGCGTCGACGATGTCGCCTCCACCGCGCTGCTGCCGGTCGAGGGCGTGGGCCTGGTCGCGGTGGGAAGCAGTGATCCCAACCGCTTCTACCCCGGCATGGGCACGCTGTTCCTGCGCATGATGGGCGAGGCCTTCGCGGCGGCGCTGCGGCGCCACCACGACTGAGCGACGCCGGAAGCACGGACCGATCGCGATGGACGCAGGCACGCATCCCGACGTCACCGACTTCCTCGGACATCTCGAGGTCGAGCGCCGCATGTCGGCGCACACGCTCGATGCCTACCGCCGCGACCTGGCCGCATTGGACGCGTGGGCGGTGGCATCCGGGCATGGGGACCTCCTGGCGCTCGACAGCGCGGCGATGCGCGCCTTCGTCGCCGCCGAGCATCGCCGGGGGCTGGCGCCCAAGAGCCTGCAGCGCCGCCTGTCCGGCTGCCGCAGCTTCTATCACTGGCTGCTGAAGCACGGCCGCATCGTCGCCAACCCCGCCGCCGGCGTGCGCGCGCCGCGCGCGCCGCGCAAGCTGCCGCAGGTGCTGGACGTGGACGAGGCCGTGGCGCTGGTGGCGGTGCCCACCGACGTACCGCTGGGCCTGCGTGACCGCGCGCTGCTGGAACTCTTCTATTCCTCGGGCCTGCGCCTGTCCGAACTGCGCATGCTGCGCTGGGCCGACATCGACCTCGACCAGGGCCTGGTGACGGTGCTTGGCAAGGGCAATCGCCAGCGCACCGTGCCGGTGGGTTCGCACGCTTGCAAGGCGTTGGCCGAGTGGCGCGCGGACACCGGTGCCGGCCGCGAAGCGCCCGTGTTCCCGGGCCGCGGCGGCGCGCCGATCAGCGCACGGGCGGTCCAGCTGCGGCTGCGCGAGCTGGCGCGGCGGCAAGGCCTGTTCAAGCGCGTGCATCCGCACCTGCTGCGGCATTCATTTGCCAGCCATGTGCTGGAGTCGTCCGGCGACCTGCGCGGCGTGCAGGAGCTGCTGGGGCATGCCGACATCGCGACCACGCAGATCTATACGCACCTGGACTTCCAGCACCTGGCCAAGGTGTACGACGAAACGCATCCGCGCGCGAAGCGTCGCAAGGGCTGACCCGTCCCATCGGCGGACTTGCATCGGCCGCGGGCGATCCCCATCCAGTGGATTCAGCCCCCGGAGGCCGCATGGACCCCAGCCAGAACCCCCACGTTTTCCACGCCACCACCATCGTGTCGGTGCGCCGCGAGGGCCGCGTCGCCATCGCCGGCGACGGCCAGGTCACGCTCGGCCACACGGTGATGAAGGCCAACGCGCGCAAGGTGCGCCGCCTCGGCAAGGACGGCCAGATCCTGGCCGGTTTCGCCGGCGCCGCCGCCGACGCCTTCACGCTGTTCGAACTGTTTGAATCCAAGCTCGAGAAGCACGGCCAGCTCACCCGCGCCGCCGTGGAGCTTGCGAAGGACTGGCGCACCGAGCGCCGCTTCGGAAAGCTCGAGGCGCTGCTCGCGGTGGCCGACAAGGACACCTCGCTGATCATCAGCGGCACGGGGGATGTGATCGAACCCGAGGACGGGCTGGTCGCGATCGGCTCGGGCGGCCCCTACGCGCTGTCGGCCGCGCGCGCGCTGCTGGCGCATACGCAGATGGACGCGCGTTCGGTCGCCGTCGAGGCGCTCAACATCGCCGGCGACATCTGCATCTACACCAACCGCAACGTCGTGGTGGAGGAACTCTGAGCATGGCCATGAAGATCGACACCTCCCACGCCACCATGACCCCGCGCGAGATCGTGCAGGAGCTCGACCGCCACATCATCGGCCAGCAGGACGCCAAGCGCGCGGTCGCGATCGCGCTGCGCAACCGCTGGCGCCGCGCCCAGCTCGGCGACGAGCTGCGCAACGAAGTGATGCCCAAGAACATCCTGATGATCGGCCCCACCGGCGTCGGCAAGACCGAGATCGCGCGTCGCCTGGCGACGCTGGCCAACGCGCCCTTCGTGAAGGTGGAAGCCACGCGCTTCACCGAGGTCGGCTACGTCGGCAAGGACGTCGAGCAGATCATCCGCGACCTGGCCGATACCGCGGTCAAGCTCTACCGCGAGCAGGCCAAGCAGAAGATGCGCACCCAGGCCGAGGAGCGCGCGGAAGACCGCATCCTCGATGCGCTGCTGCCCAAGCGCCAGGGCCAGGCGCCGGCGTTCGGCTTCGGCCCCTCGGCGCAGTCCACCACCGTCGACATCGGCGCCGAGCCCTCGTCGCAGGAATCCGAGACCCGGCAGAAGCTGCGCCGCCAGCTGCGCAGCGGCGACCTCGACAAGCGCGAGATCGAACTCGACCTGTCCGCCGGTGGCGGCGTCGACATCATGACCCCGCCGGGCATGGAGGAGATGGGCCAGCAGCTGCGGCAGATGTTCGCCAACCTCGGCAGCGGCAAGACCCAGAAGCGCACCATGGCGATCCACGCGGCGCGCCCGCTGCTGGTCGAGGAAGAGGCCGGCAAGCTGGTGAACGAGGACGAGGTGCGCGCGGCCGCCATCGAGGCCTGCGAGCAGCACGGCATCGTCTTCATCGACGAGATCGACAAGGTCGCCAAGCGCAGCGAAGGCATGGGTGCCGACGTCAGCCGTGAAGGCGTGCAGCGCG
The DNA here is from genome assembly GCF_054072805.1 of Luteimonas sp. A534. Taxonomy (NCBI): domain Bacteria; kingdom Pseudomonadati; phylum Pseudomonadota; class Gammaproteobacteria; order Lysobacterales; family Lysobacteraceae; genus Luteimonas; species Luteimonas sp. A534. The sequence continues at coordinate 573,493 of NZ_JBSVRR010000002.1, read as the reverse complement.
ACCTGCTGCCGCTGGTGGAAGGCTCGACGGTCAGCACCAAGTACGGCCCGGTGAAGACCGACCACATCCTTTTCATTGCCTCGGGCGCGTTCCACCTGGCCAAGCCGAGCGACCTGATCCCGGAGATGCAGGGCCGCTTCCCGATCCGCGTGGAGCTGTCGGCGCTGACGAAGCATGACTTCGTGCGCATCCTGACCGAACCCAAGGCTGCGCTGACCCGGCAGTACGTCGAGCTGATGAAGACCGAAGGGCTGGAGCTCGCGTTTTCCGACGACGCCATCGACCGGCTCGCCGAGATCGCCGCCGACGTCAACGAGCGCCAGGAGAACATCGGTGCGCGCCGCCTGCACACGGTGCTCGAGCGGCTGCTCGACAGCCTGAGCTTCGAGGCGCCCGACCGCGGCGGCAAGGTCGCCATCGATCGTGCCTACGTGGATGCGCAGCTCGGCGAGCTGGTGCAGGACCAGGACCTGAGCCGCTACATCCTCTGACCGGAGGAAGCCTCCATCCACACGCCCCCGCCCGCGGGGGCGGTGCGTGCGTTCAGCAAGCGGAGCGTGTCCGGCGGCGATGGGCTGGCAGACTGGCCGCCCCCCCGCCCGCTCCGTGAGGCCCGACATGCTTCGACCCCTGCTGATCACTGGCGCCGCACTGTCGATGCTGCTGGCTGCGCCCGCGGCGGCGCGCGACGTCTCCTGCCGCCTCGACTTCGACATGGCTGGCTGGTCGGCCTTCTACAAGACGGCATCGGGCACCGGCCGCGTGAGCTGCGACAACGGCCAGTCCATGGCCGTGCGCATCGACGCCAAGGGCGGTGGCCTGACCGTCGGCAAGTCCGAGATCCGCGGCGGACGCGGTGAGTTCTCCGGGGTCCGCGGCATCAACGAGGTGCTGGGCACCTATGTCACCGCCGAAGCGCACGCCGGCGCGGTGAAGTCGAGCAAGGCGCAGGTGATGACCAAGGGCGAGGTGTCGCTGGCCCTGGCCGGCACCGGCGAGGGCTTCGACCTGGGGGTCGCGTTCGGCGCGTTCACGATCGAGGCGCGCTGACGGGCTGACGGACTGCCGGGGGCGGGCGCCCTGTGCGGTGGCCGCAGCGGTTCGCGGACAGCGTTGCGTTCTGGCAAGGCCGCCATGCGCGGCAACACCAAGGTCGCCGCCATGCACCGTGAAGTGCCCGTCGTCTTCCTCGCGGCCATTGTCGCCGCTGTCGCATGCGTGCCCGCGGCTTCCGCATCCCCGGTGCTGGCGGTGGCCGCGAATGCGCGTGCCGTCCATGGGGAGCGCTGCAGCGACGAGCAGCGGCGGATCAATCCACGGATGGCGGCGACGGCCATCTCCGGCACCTGCGATTACCTGTGGGCGAAGGTCGAGCCGCTGGGCTGCTACCACTTCGGCCCCAGCGAAGTGAACGTGGTCTACATCGTCACGGCGCCCGGGCGTCCGCCGTTCGCGCTCACCACCTACACCCGCGGCCCGCCCTTCGCGCAGTCCACCGCGCAGCAGAACATGGGCGTCGCGCTCGACGGCGCGTTGCCGACGCGCGCCAGCCTGCGCGCGGAGCATCGTGATCCGCGGTGGATGGATCCCTGCCCGGTGTAGCGTCTTCCCGTCGCGCCGGTGCCGGTCAGCCTAAGGCGTCCTCGATCTGCTGCCACAGGCGGTCACGCACCATCAAGAAGCGGCATTTGCCTCCGCTCAGTTCCGCCCACAGCCCACCGATGCGCCGATCGTCCTCGGCGTCAGTCCAGCCTTGGGCGCCCTTGTACTCGACGACCAGGATCTTTCCGTCAGGGAGTTCGCACACGAAGTCCGGCCAGAAGCGGCCGGTGGCCTTTTGCAGGAAGAATGCACAGCCGGGCTTGTTGACCAGATTGCGCACCCAATGCCTGAGGCGCCCCTGCTGGGCAAGCTTGTCGAGCTGCACCGCGCACTCGAACTCTTCCTTGCTGTCGAAGTCGCCGATCCGTCCGTAGAAATGCTTGCGGAAGTCCCACGTACCATATGACTTCCCGTCGTAGTCGCGGTTGGGCGAGTACGCCTGCTGGTGGAACTCGAAAGCGCACGCCTCGGTAGTCGTGATGCGATCCTCGTGCCCTTCGCCGAATAGCGCCTGCTGGTAGGCCATTGATACGGCCTGCCTGCGCAGGCGCAGGATCGTGTCTTGCAGCAGGCTGCGCAGGGTGAACTTGAGCTGGTTGGCGCGCGCCAGGTTGAAGTCTTCGTACTTGAGCAGCGCCCCGAGCCACGTCGCAACGAACGCCTGCTTGCTGGCGTGGGTGACAGAGGGCTCAGGCAGGTTGCGGCACAGCCACGCGGCCAGCCGGGTTTCGTCCCAGTGCTCGGGCTCGTAGACCAAGCCAAGATCGCGCTGCAGGCCCGGCAGGAAGTTGACCTTGACCTGGCCATCGTCGCCGATGTCGATCTTGCCGCCTTCGGCGATGCGTGACGCTGCGCCCAAGGCCGTCAGGTCGCTCTTTGTCGGTGCGGCGGCGTAACCCGAAAGCTCCCACGGGTAGTCCAGTGCTTCCGGGTCGTCGAAGAGCTGCAGTTCGCCCTGCTGGCGCAAGGCCAACTGTGGCACTCGCAGGCGTTCACCGGACTCTGCGGGCGTGCGGAAGAACGCGATGGCTGTCGTGCGGCTTGCCTCGGCAGCCTGCGCGATCACCGAACGCGACGCTTCGTCCGGCGCGGCCTGCAGAACCTCCTCGGCTTCGCTTTCGGTCAGCGGCGCGGTGATGGTCAGGGTCTTTTCGGCACCGTTCCATTCGACCTTCCCCTTCACTTCCTTCGACAGGCTGGCCAGTCCCGGCCTCCGGGTCAGCACCGCCGCGACGGGAGTGAAGACCAGCCTGCTGTGTCTGCCGAAGTCAAGAGCGTCCTGCTCCCCCTTCTGGGCCGCGACAAACTGCGTGACGTCCTTGCGGTCGAAGCCCGCGCCCTGAACCAGGCCGTCGCGGAGCTCGTTGGCAACGCGCGCGAAGTCGCCGGAGCGCACGAACGCGTAAGACCGGTTCAAGGGCGTCGAATCGCGCGCTTTCGCATCCGGCTGGCGCAGCACGCGGCCAAGCAGCTGCTCCACCGCCGTTCCCGACTGTTGCGCGCTCAACCCCACAAGCACGTAGGCGAATGGACAATCCCAGCCTTCGGCCAGCGCCTTCTGGGTGAGGACGAACTTGACCGGGCAAGCCGGATCAGCGATGCCCAGCGGGTACCCCCTGTCTATCGCCTCGAGGCCGCGCTCCTCGCCGGTGGCCACGACAATCTCGCCTTCCGGGATCCGGTGATTGTCGATCAGCTCCTGCCGGACGCGAGCGACATCGAGGGTTTCCACGCCCTGGCGGCGCGGCTCGGCTTGGACGAGCACCAGCGGGCGGAGGTACGGCGCGCCACTGCGATGCTCGTCATCGGCGAGCTTTTGCAGTGCGTCGCGGCGGGCAATGGCGTCCCCCACGCACACCTGCCAGTCGGGCTCGGCCTGCAGCATCACCGGCAGCTTGATCATCTCCTCCAGCTTCAGCTCCGCGGCGCTGACGCTGTGCAGCACGTTGCTCGGCACGTCCTCCAGGTCGGGCGTGGCCGTCAGTTCCATGACGCCGCTGGGATTGAAGCGCTCGAAGGTGCCGAAGCGGATCGCGGTGCGCGCGTTGTGGGCCTCGTCTACCACGAGGAACGGGCGGCGCAGCCGGAGCACGTTTGCCAGCGAAAGCGGCGCCACGCCACGTTCATCCTTTAGGAGCGCGTCGCGCTGCGCAGGCGCCAAGTGCTCGAAATGCTGCATCAGCGCCCCGCTGGACTCATACACCTTCAGCCCCTGCATGCTCTCGCGGCTGAACGCCTGCACCGTCGATACAATCACGACCGTCGAGGCGTCCATCGTGGCGCGCGTGACGGACCTGGCCTCTTCGAGATCCATCACCGTGACCTGTCCGGCTTCGCGCAACGCAAGGTGGTACGGATGATCGAGCCTGCGCAGCGCCCTCAGCGTCTGCTCGCGGATTGCATCGCTGGGCACCAGCCATAAGATCACGCTGTGCTCGGTCTGCAACAGGTGCCTGTTGGCAAGGGCGACGCTCTTGGCCGCGAGGAAGGTCTTTCCACCGCCCGTGGGCACGCGCAGGCAGAAGTAGGGCATGTCCGTGGCGAAGCCAGGCAGCGGATTGAAGGTCTGGCCGCGCCCCCAGAGTTCCCTGGTTGCCTGGTAATACGCGGAGTCGGCGTCCCCGGTCTGGTGGCAGAGAGTGAAGTACTTCTCCACTGAATCCAGTACGCGCTGCTGGAATTCCTTGCTGGCGAAGGCCCTCACGGCGCTACGTCCAGGGAATACGGTGTCTGCTTGAACACGATGCCTTCGCGCTTCAGGCGCGGCGTGCCAAGGCGACAGGCTGCGGCATAGATGACCCGTGGCCCGTCGTGCGGGTCCAGAATGTCGAGCACCTGCGAGGTGAGCACGTTGCCGCCGTCCACGGACTGGTCCCCAAGGATGCCGTTGTAGAGCAGGTAGATGGCGCGGCCCTGGTGCACGCCGAGCAGCGGCGACTTCGACCGGGACTTGAGGCCGGTGCCGGTTTCCGAGAACCAGACGAACTCGGCCAGCTGCGCAAATCGCACGTCGTCGCGGACCTGGCCGTCGGGGGTGAACAGCGGTTCCCTGCTTAACCTGAAGAACTGGAAGTCGCCGCCCAGGCCGTCGATTTTCAGATTCTTCTTGCCACGGCGAACTTCATATCCTTCGATCACTTTCCGGAGTCTCGGTGCGATCACCTGCGTCGCATTCGTCTCATCCATTTCCACGATGATGAAGCGGAGCCCTTCGACGCCGGAAGCCAGGACGGCGTGTCCGGTGGTTCCGGATCCACCGAACACGTCCATCACCAGGTCGCCCGATGTGACGTATAGGCTGACAAGGTAGGCGATCAGCTTTCTCGGCTTGGGATAGTCGAACTTGAGCCCCATGCGCTCAAGTTCGTTCTTGTCCTTCTCGGTTGATCCGAGATTCCTGAGCAGCGTGGAAACAAAGTGAGCCTGCCGCCCCTCCCGGCGATATGTGGGAACGCCGTTCTTCGAAAGGAAGAATCGGAGTCGTGCACCGTCGTCATCGATTGGATCGCAGCCCGTACTGATGAACCTCCGGAGCTTGTTGGCGGACGACCAGCCAGAGTAGACGCGGCAGGGTTGTACCAGGGCGTGGTTGCGGACAAGCATCCGATCGAGCCGTATCGGGTAGCTTGCCTGGAACCTGCTTTTGAAGGTTCGTGCGATCCAGCCATTGTTCTCATTCGTGGCATGGATGAATTCTTCAGCACTCGTGGACGCTGGAATATCCAGCGTGTCGACTTCGCACGGAAAGCCGATCGGAAGCTCGATAGCGGAAGCTGGATTTGCGCTGCCGTTCTTGATAATCGAGTTTTCGGCGAAGTCGCGCAGGAGCTTCGAGCCTTCGTCTACCGATGGATCGACCGTTGGATTGATCCGCGGCGCGTCGGGCCTGCGTGCATACGCAAGCACATAGTCATGGACGGCCGTCACGTCTTCGGCGTTCTCGGTATTGCCTTCCGTAACGAAGATGAAGGTCTCGATATGGCACTTCGTTCCGAATATCTCGTCCAGCAGGACGCGGAGATGGCCCACTTCGTCCTCGCCGATGCTGCAGAACAGAACGCCATCGTCGCGAAGGAACTGCTTGAGCAGTGCCAGCCTGGGATACATCATGCAAAGCCATTTGTCGTGGCGGGACAGATCTTCTGCTTCAGGCCCCACCGTCTTGCCGAGCCATGCGGCAATCTCCGGACTGTTGACGTTGTCGTTGTAAGTCCAGCCCTCGTTCCCGGTGTTGTACGGCGGATCGATGTAGATGCACTTCACCTGCCCGGCGTAACGTGGCAGAAGCGCCTTGAGGGCGTGCAGGTTGTCGCCCTGGACAACGAGGTTGCCGCTGTCCGCATCCCCACAGGACAGCCCTGGCACCACCTCAAGCAGGCGGTACGGCACGTCCTTGTGGTGCTTCACCACCGCGGCCTTGCCGATCCAGTCCAGGACCGGCATCTATGTGACCCTCCAAGGGCACACCGCCCGCTGTATTCCCCTGGCCACGCGCTTCCACTGCCCAGCTGTCGTGGGGCAGGCAGTGGCGCTGGGCGCAAACGGGGTTTCGAGCGGGTGCCCGGGCATGGTCGAACGACGGCATCAAGTAATAATTGATCATGGCATAAATCAACAATTGATTGATGGACCCGTTCGCCCGCCTACCGTCGCCGGGTATGAGCAGCGAGCAGGAAAAATTCGGTCTCCGGCTCCGGGAGGCGCTGCGAGCGGCAAAGCTGCCCGAGAGTGCGGCGGAGTTGGCGCGGCTCGTGCCCCAGCACGGCGGCACGCCGGTGACCGGCGCGGCCGCGCATCGCTGGCTCATGGGGCAGTCGATTCCCCGGGCGGAAAACATGCGGGCACTGGCCGTCCTGCTGCGCGTCCGGCTCGACTGGCTCTATGGGGAGGAAGAAGGCGGCCGCAAGGTCCACGATCGCCGGGGGACATGGGAAGCCGGCGCGATGGATCAGCACGCCATCGACGCGTTCCTGGCGTTGGATGAGCGGCACCGCAAGCTGGTGAGGGAGCTAGTCGCCGCCTTGTCCGACGTGCCGAAGGGCTGAGGTCGAAATACGCCGCCGGCCCATCACTCCTCGCCGATATCCTCGTTCCACAGCCCTGGATTGGCGTCGATCCACTCGCCCATCATCGTGATGCAGCGCGGGTCGTCCAGCACCACCACTTCGGTGCCGGCCTCCCGCAGCCACTCCACGCCGCCGGCGAAGTTCACCGCTTCCCCCACCACCACCGTGCCGATGTTGAACTGCCGCACCAGGCCGCTGCAGTACCAGCAAGGCGCCAGCGTGGTGACCATGATGGTGTCGCGGTAGGAGCGCTGGCGGCCGGCCTTGCGGAAGGCGTCGGTTTCGCCGTGGATCGAAGGGTCGCCTTCCTGCACGCGGCGGTTGTGGCCGCAACCGAGCATCCGGCCGTCCTGGTGGTACAGCGCGGCGCCGATCGGGATGCCGCCCTCGGCCATGCCCTTGCGGGCCTCCGCGATGGCGGTTTCGAGCATCGCGCGTGGATCGAAGGTCTGGATCATCGTGGTTCGCCGGGCCGTGGGGTGCATCACGATACCGGCGATGCACCGCGCCCGCGATCCGTGACGGCGGTCGTGCGGCTTGTCCCCGTTGCCGGGCTGTCACAGAATCGGGCGTCACGCTCACATCGTCACGGAAGGGGGAGCCGGGATGCGACGGATCAGGACAGGGATGGCAGCGCTCGCGCTGCTGTCATGCGCGTTCACCGCGCAGGCTGAAGTACTGCAGGGTGGATTGGAGCTGCGCTGGGGCGATCCGTTCGCGCCCGGTGGCGACGAGGGTCTCGCGCCGCGATTCCAGGCGACCCTGGTACTCGACAGCGGCGAGCGCATCACGCTCGATCCGGAGCAGGCACGGCGTGGCGCCGGTGACCTGTATGCGCTCGCGAACCGCCGCGTGGCGATCGAGTTCTCACGTCCGGCCGCGGCGCACGGGCGACGCGTGATCGAGGCGATCGTGCCCGCGGACGGCATCGGCGCGCCGCGCGCCGAGCACCCCATCGCCGGCCGGTCCGATACGGTGGCGCAGGCGGTGCTGGGCTCGACGCGGTGGATCACCATCGCCTGCAAGTTCAGCGACATCACGGCGGAGCAGAAGACGGTGGACTTCTTCCGCGCCCAGTACGGCGACGCGGTCGGCCAGCTGGGGCACTACTGGCGCGAGGTGTCGTACAACAAGATCAACCTGGCCGGCAGCGGCGCGCGCGGCTGGTACACGCTGCCCAATCCGCGGTCGCACTACGTGACGTTCAACGCGGAAGAGGACAAGGACAAGGCCGACCTCGACGCGCTGTTCAACGACTGCACCGCCGCGGCCGATGCCGACGTCGACTTCCGCCAGGTGCTCGGCATCAACCTGATGTTCAACGGCGACCTCGACGGCTACGCCTGGGGCGGCGGCCGCTGCGTGACGCTGGACGGCGTGTACAACTGCTGGTCGACCACCTGGAACCCGCCGTGGTCGTTCAACAACGTCGCACCGCTCGCGCACGAGATGGGCCATGGCTACGGCCTCCCGCACTCCGACAACTCCGACGGCGACGACGATCCCTACGACAACCCCTGGGACGTCATGAGCAGCGCCTGGCACAACGCGGTGCAGGATGCGACCTACGGCACCCGGCCCAAGCACATCAACATCTACCAGCGCGACCGTCTGGGCTGGGTGGATGCCGCGCGCAAGCACACCATCGCCGCCGGCGCGCTCCCGGCGCAGGTGCGGGTCGACTACGCGAGCCTGCACGCCTCGGGCAATGCGCAGATGCTGGTCCTGCAGACGCCGGCGTCGCCGGATCCCTATCGCGGCACCATCTACACGGTGGAGGCGCGGCGTCCGCTGGGTGCCTACGAAGGCCAGCTGGCGGGCGACGCCATCATCATCCACAGCGTGGGCAGCGACTACCGGGCGATGGCGAAGAGCCAGGACGCGGACGTCCCGCCGGCGAACGTCTCCAACAACGAGGGCTCCATGTTCAAGGTCGGCGAAACCTGGCTGTCGCCGGACGGCCTGTTCTCGGTCCACGTGGAGTCGAAGACGGCCAGCGGTTTCGTGGTGGTCGCGGGCACGCCGGTGCGCACCGGCGGCAACCAGCGGCCCGCCGCGGTGCCATAATTGCCGGATGGACGACCGCGACCCCCGCCCCGACACCACCCATTTCGGCTTTCGCGACGTGCCGGTGGGCGAGAAGCAGAAGCTGGTAGGCGAGGTGTTCTCGTCGGTCGCCGGCAGCTACGACCTGATGAACGACCTGATGTCGTTCGGCATCCACCGGCTCTGGAAGCGCTATTTCACCGCCACCGCCCAGGTCGGCCGCGGCGACCGCGTGCTCGACCTCGCCGGCGGCACCGGCGACGTGGCGGCGCTGCTGCGCCAGCGCGTGGGCGACACCGGCGCGGCTTCTGACGGGTGTGTCGTGCTGGGCGACATCAATGGCGAGATGCTGCGCGTGGGCCGCGACCGCATGGTCGACCGCGGCAACGTCCGCGGCTTCAGCTACGTGCAGTGCAACGCGCAGTCGCTGCCGTTCCCGGATGCCAGCTTCGACCTGGTCACGATCGCCTTCGGCCTGCGCAACGTCACCGACAAGGACGCCGCGCTGTCGGAGATGCTGCGCGTGCTCAAGGTCGGCGGGCAGGCGCGGGTGCTGGAATTCTCGGAGGTCCCGGACTGGTTCAAGCCGGTCTACGACTTCCATTCCTTCAAGGTGCTGCCGCGGCTGGGGCAGCTGTTCGCCAGCGACGCCGGCAGCTACCAGTACCTGGCCGAGTCGATCCGCAAGCATCCGCCCCAGGCCGAACTGAAGGCGATGATGGAGGCCGCGGGCTTCGCGCGCTGCCGCTTCCGCAACCTGTCGGGCGGGATCGTCGCCATCCACGACGGTTACAAGGCCTGAGCGCAACCCGGGGGGCCGCCGGCGCGCTGGCGCCGGCCAGCGGCTAGAATCGGGGGCTGTTTCCAACCACCGGACCCCCGTCCATGACCTTGAGCCGTACCCTCCGCCTGGCCGCGTTCGCGGCCCTGCTCCTGTTCGCCGTCGCCGCGTGCAAGCGCGAGCCGACGCCCGCCGAGACGCCGGTGGCGCCCAAGCCGCAGGCCGCCGCCAGCGGCGACGACTACGACGAGCACTCCTACGCCGAGCCCGACAAGGTCGCCATCGACGACCTGGCGCTTGACCTGGCGCTCGACTTCGACGCCCGCACCATCAGCGGCACCGCCACCTACACCCTGGACTGGCGCGACGGCACGGCCACCGAGCTGGTCCTCGACACCCGCGACCTGACCATCGAGCGCGTGGAAGGCGAGGGCGAGGGCGGCACCTGGCAGCCGCTGGAGCACGCCCTGGCCGGTCGCGACGAGCTGCTCGGCAGCAAGCTCACGATCCAGGCCCCGGCGCGCAACGAACACATCCGCGTCGCCTACCGCACATCGCCGGAGGCTTCCGGGTTGCAGTGGCTCGATGCCGCGATGACCGGCGGCAAGGCCGCGCCGCTCATGTTCAGCCAGTCGCAGGCGATCCACGCGCGCTCGTGGGTGCCGCTGCAGGACACGCCGCGCGTGCGCTACACCTACAGCGCGCAGGTCACGTCGCCCGCCGACGTGATGGTGCTGATGAGCGCCGACAACGACCCGGCCGCCGTGCGCGACGGCGACTACAGCTTCAGCATGCCGCAGCGCATCCCCTCGTACCTGATGGCGATCGCGGCCGGCGACCTGGTGTTCAAGCCGATTTCCGCGCGCTCCGGCGTCTGGGCCGAGCCCGGCATGGTCGACCGCGCCGTGGCCGAGTTCGAAGACACCGAGAAGATGATCGCGACCGCGGAGTCGCTCTACGGCCCCTACCGCTGGGAGCGCTACGACCTGCTGATCCTGCCGGCGTCGTTCCCGTATGGCGGCATGGAGAACCCGCGCCTGTCCTTCATCACGCCGACCGTGATCGTGGGTGACAAGTCGCTGGTGGCCCTGGTCGCGCATGAGCTCGCGCACAGCTGGTCGGGCAACCTGGTCACCAACTCCAGCGCCAAGGACGGCTGGCTCAACGAAGGCTTCACCAGCTACGTCGAGAACCGCATCGTCGAGGCGCTGTACGGCAAGGAGCGCGCCGACATGGAGTACGTGATCTCGCGCAACGGGCTGAAGGCCGAGCTCGCCAACATGAGTCCCGAGGAGCAGGCGCTGGCCGTGCGCCCGGGCGTGGTCAAGGACCCGGATGATTCGCTGAGCGCGGTGTCCTACGACAAGGGTGCGTGGTTCCTGCAGTTCCTGGAGGAGCGCTACGGCCGCGCCGAGTTCGACGCCTTCCTGCGCGGCTATTTCGACCACTTCGCCTTCCAGTCGATCCCCACCACGCGCTTCGTGGAGTACGCGCAGGAACACCTGCTCGACAAGTATCCGGGCAAGGTCAGCCGCGAGGAGTTCGACACCTGGCTGTACGAGCCGGGCATCCCGGGCACCGCGCCGCAGGTGCTGTCGCGCAACTTCGGCGTGGTCGACAGCGCGCGCCTGGGCTGGCTGGGCAGCAACACCCTGCCGCCGCAGGTGATCACCGACGAGTGGAGCACGCAGGAGTGGGTGCATTTCCTGGAAGGGCTCCCGGAAACGCTGTCGATGGAGCGGCTCTCGCAGCTCGACACCGCCTATGGATTCACCGGCACGCCCAACGGCGAGCTTGCCCAGCGCTGGTACCCGCTCGCAGTGCGCAGTGGCTACGTGCAGGCCTATCCGGCGATCGCGGACTTCGTGCGCACGATCGGCCGTCGCAAGCTGATCATGCCGACCTACCAGGCGCTGGTGGCCACGGAAGCAGGACTCGAGTTCGCCAAGCAGCAGCTGGACGCCGCGCGCCCCGGTTACCACCCGATCACCACCGGCTCGGTGGAGCGGGTGATCGCCGAAGCGAAGCCGGTGCCGGGCAGCGGGACTCCGATCGTGCCCGCGGTGGAAGCGGCCGAGGCCGCGTCGCCTCAGGTTGACGACTCGCCGGCGATGCCGGCTGCCGACGGCGATCCGACGCGTCCGGCGCCAACCGGCCGCTGAGGTCGGACAGGCGCCGTCACCTGACGGCGCCACCACCGGACAGGGCGGCTGGAACCGCCCGGCGCCGCACCTTCATCCACCAGGAGGCCATATGAGCAAGTACCGCCCCGCGCACGCCCGACGCGGCGCACTGCTCGCGACGTCGCTTTTCGTGGCCTTGGCCGCGCTGGCCGCCTGCCAGGACCCGGCCGCACAGGCCGAAGCCCAGGCCGCGGCCCAAGCCGAAGCCAATGAAGCGGCAGCCACGCAGGCCGCTGCCGATTTCGATACAGCGTTTGCGGCGGAGAACTGGGTGCTGGCCGGCGCCCAGGGCGACGTGCTGCTTGCGCGCTGGCCGGACACGGCGGCCGCGGAGCGCATCCGCCCGCTGCACGAAGAGGTACGCGCCAAGGCGAACGCGGCCCGCGAGGCCGCGCGCCTGGAAGCACTGTGGGCCTACAACACGGAGGCCGTGAAGGGCGGCAGCCAGCTTTCGGCCGCGATCTTTTCCCGCGAGGGCGTGGACAGCGATGGCAGCGGCAAGAAGCCCGTGCGCCTGATCTTCCGCGACCATCCGTCGTGGGGTCGCAGCAGCTACCTGGTGATGCAAGCCGGCGACTTCGACTGCTACGGCGCCTGCCGCGTGTCGGTCACCGTGGATGACGCCGCGCCGGTGCGCATGGCCGCCAACCGGCCCGACACCGACGAGGCGATCGCGATGTTCATCGACGACGAGCGCGCGCTGTGGCGGATGATCGACGGCGCCACGCTGCTGACGGTCGACTACCCGGTCAAGGCGGGTGGGACCCGCAAGGTCGTGTTCGAAGTCGGCGGCCTGGACCGCTCCAGCCTCCCGGGCTGGAACTGAGCTTCAGTCGAACCAGAGCAGGGGCAGGTCGGCGTTGAGGGAGATGTTGCGGAAGTCGCCTTCCGCATGGCCGATCGCTTCGACCACGTGGCAGCCCGGGGCGAGCGCCTCGGCCCCGGCGGCGAGCCAGCTGGCGCCGATGGTCCGCGTGCTGACCGCATGCGGCTTCGGCCCGAGCGCCTGCGAATTGCGCGCCACTTCGCGGCCGTCCACGCGCAGCGACAGGCTGACGGTGCCGCCGTCGTCGTTGTCGTCGCCCTGGATGCGCGTCCTGCTGGCGAACAGCACCTCGCCGTCATGCCCCGGCGGGATGCAGGCGCTGCCGCGCGCCAGCACCACCTCGGTGCCCATGGGCGGACACTTCTCGGGGCGAAAGCCATTCGTGCCGATGCAGACATAGGCGTAGCGGCGGTAGCGGCCGCGGGTGACGTAGTCGTGCGCCGGCGCATAGCCGCGGCCGACCACCTGCATCCCGCCGGCCAGGGTCACCAGGCCGGTGCTGGCGCCGACCCGGTAGCGCACGTTGTTGGTGCTGGCCATGCGCGGCCGGTAGTAGGGCGATTCGCTTGCCACCAGCTGCACGCTGCTGCCGTGCGGCGGCGAGGGGAACAGGGCCTGGGCGAACATCGGCGCCTGCACCTCGGCGCCCACGAACAGGTCGTTGATCGACCAGGTGGCCGAGTGCAGCGGCGGTTCGCGGCCGTTGAGGAAGATGCCCCACATCGCGTCGCCGGGCTGGTCGGACGCATGGGCGCGCCCCGATGCCATCGCCACCACGGGCCCGCCGGCATTCCCCGCATCCACCGACAGCACCGGCCACCAGCCGCGTCCCGCCGGCAGCGGCTGTCCTTCGGGGGCGAAGCGCGTGTCGAACTCCAGCCAGGGCGAGTGCGATTCGAGGAACGCACTGCCGGCATGTTCCGCGGCATCGGTGAGCACCGACAGGCTGCTGCCCGCCGTGACCGTGGCCGGGGCGCCGTGCATGCGCGCGCGTAGCGCCACCCGGGCGTGGCCGGCGGGCAGGTATACGGCGGCGATCGCATTGAACGCGTGGCGATTGGGTGCCCGCGAGCCGCGCCAGTCCACCACGCTTTCGTTGGAGACGCGGCGGCCGTCCACCGTGATGTACGCGTTGGCGATGGCCTCGCCCAGCGGCGCGAGGCCGCCGTCCGCGTGCAGGTAGGCCCAGCCCGCCCGCGGGACGTCGATCGTGGCCGAAAGCAGCTCGGCGGAGCCAGGTTCGACCACCCGGTCCGTCGCGAGCACCAGGTGCCGCGACCCGGTGTCCGACGCGGAGGTCGCCGCCGCGAACGCCAGCAGCAGGACGGCCACGAGCCGACGCGGCCATGCCGTCGCGCCGGCGGTCGATCGCCGGCCGCGCACGGCTACAGCGCGTATCCGAACTGTTGCCGGAACTGCGCGGCGAACTCGGCGTAGTCGAAGCGCTGGTTCTGCGTGCCCGGATGCTCGACCTTGAGCGCGCCCATCAGGTTGCCGATGCGGCCGATGGTTTCCCAGTCGTAGCCCTTCTCGATGCCGAAGATCAGGCCGGCACGGAAGGCGTCGCCGCAGCCGGTGGGGTCGGTGATCCGACGCTCGTGCGCCGGCGCCACGTTGTAGACCTTGCCGTCGGCATGGATGCACGCGCCCTGCGGGCCGCGGGTGGCGATATAGGCCTTCACCTTGCCGGCGATCGTCTTCTCGTCCCAGCCGGTGCGCTCCTGCAGCAGGTTCGACTCGTAATCGTTCACGGTCACGTAGTCGGCCTGCTCGATGAACGCGCGCAGCTCTTCGCCGTTGAACAGCGGCATCGCCTGGCCCGGATCGAAGATGAAGGGGATCCCGGCCTCGGCGAATTCCTTCGCGTTCTGCAGCATGCCCTCGTAGCCGTCGGGGCTGACGATGCCGATGCTGACGCCCGGCACGTCGCGCACGTGGTTCTCGTAGCTGCGCATCATCGCGCCCGGGTGGAAGGCGGTGATCTGGTTGTTGTCGTGGTCGGTGGTGATGAACGCCTGCGGGGTGAACAGTTCGTCGATCACCTTGACCCGCTCGAGCGTGATCTCGTTTTCCTCGAACCACTGCCGGTAGGGGCCGAAGTCCTGGCCCACGGTGGCCATCGGGATCGGATCGCCGCCCAGCAGCTTGAGGTTGTAGGCGATGTTGCCGGCACAGCCGCCGAACTCGCGGCGCATCCGCGGCACCAGGAACGACACGTTCAGGATGTGCACCTTGTCCGGCAGGATGTGGTTCTTGAACTGGTCGGGGAACACCATGATGGTGTCGTAGGCCAGGGAACCGCAGATCAGGGCAGGCATCGGGAAGGCGCTCCGGGGCTGGTGCCGGCCCGGAAAAAGGGCGGCGTTTTCGGTTTGGTGGGGGTGCCGGAGGGCCGGCGGCGGTCCGTCCGGGCCCTCGGGGCGCGGCGGCCGCATAGGTTAGCCTCTGCACAGGGGCGGGCCAAGCACGACGCGGCTCCGGCCCCGGTTTTCCTTGCCGGCGCAGGGGGTGGTTGTTACGCTTGACGATCCGGTTTTTCCCGGGGAATTCCCCCGTTCCCCCGTTCCTTGCCCCTCCTGACGGACGCCCGCCCCCGATGTTCAAGAAGTTCCGCGGCATGTTCTCCAACGACCTGTCCATAGACCTGGGCACGGCCAATACCCTCATCTTTGTCCGCGGTCAGGGAATCGTGCTCAACGAGCCTTCGGTCGTGGCGGTGCGCCAGGACCGCAACGGCGGCATGAAGGCGGTTGCCGCCGTGGGTGCCGAGGCCAAGCAGATGCTGGGCCGCACCCCCGGCAACATCACCACCCACCGGCCGATGAAGGACGGCGTGATCGCCGACTTCACCTACACCGAGGAAATGCTCAAGTACTTCATCCGCAAGGTGCACAAGGGCCGCTTCCTGCGTCCGAGCCCGCGGGTGCTGATCTGCGTGCCGGCCGGCTCCACCCAGGTCGAGAAGCGCGCCATCAAGGATTCCGCGCTGGAAGCCGGCGCCCGCGACGTGTCGCTGATCGAAGAGCCCATGGCCGCCGCGATCGGCGCCGGCATGCCGGTCACCGAGGCCCGTGGCTCGATGGTGGTCGACATCGGCGGCGGCACCACCGAGGTCGCGGTGATCGCGCTCAACGGCATCGTGTACTCGCAGTCGGTGCGCATCGGCGGCGACCGTTTCGACGAATCGATCATCAACTTCGTGCGCCGCAACCACGGCATGCTGATCGGCGAGTCCACCGCCGAGCGCATCAAGCTCGAGGCCGGCTGCGCCTACCCGCAGGAACGCGACGTGGAGATCGAAGTCTCCGGGCGCCATCTCGCCGAGGGCGTGCCGAAGATGATCAAGATCAGCTCGCGCGAGGTGCTCGAGGCCCTGCGCGAGCCGCTGGCCGGCATCGTCAGTGCGATCCGCCAGGCGCTGGAGCTGACCCCGCCGGAGCTGTGCGCCGACGTCGCCGAGCGCGGCATCGTGCTGACCGGTGGCGGTGCGCTGCTACGCGACCTCGACCGCCTGATCAGCGAGGAGACGGGCCTGCACGTGCAGGTCGCCGAGGATCCGCTGACCTGCGTCGCGCGTGGCGGGGGGCGTGCGCTCGAGCTGCTCGACATGCACGGAAACGAATTCTTCGCCTCGGAGTGAGCTGACAACCCCCGGCCCCCACAGTGTCCAACTACGCCGGTTCCGCCACCCCCCGATCCAGTGACGTTGCCGGCACGCTTCGGCTGCTCGCCTATCTCGCGCTGTCGGTCACGCTGATCGTGCTCGACCACCGCGGTGACTGGCTGGCCCAGGCGCGCGGCCACGGCAGCGTCGCCATGCAGCCGGTGTGGTGGCTGGCGGGGCTGCCCTCGCGCCTGGGCGAGGGCCTGCGCGACGATGCCGCCACCCGTGCGCGCTTGTCGGAAGAGAACAGGCGCCTGCGCAACGAACTAATGCTCGGCGCTGCGCGCCAGGCGCGGCTGCAGGTCGAGGCCGAAGAGAACGCGCGCCTGCGCGGCCTGCTCGGCGCCGCCGAGCGCGGCGGCCAGGCCGTGCAGCTGGCGCCGATCCTCGACGTCGACCTCGACCCCACCCGCCAGCGCCTGATGCTCAATGCCGGCACCCGCAGCGGCGTGCGCCGGGGGCAGGCGGTGATCGATGCCAGCGGCCTGGTGGGGCAGGTGATCGAGGCCACGCCGACCACTGCGGTGGTGCTGCTGCTGACCGACCCCGACCACGCGGTGCCGGTGGCGGTCGCGCGCACCGGCGTGCGCCTGATCGTCTACGGCACCGGCCGGAGCGACATGCTGGAGCTGCGCAACGTGCCGCTGTCGAGCGACGTGCGCGCCGGCGACGTGCTGATCACCTCCGGCCTGGGCGGGCGCTTCCCGCCGGGCTTCCCGGTGGGCACGATCGCCTCGCTGCGTCCCAACGACAGCCGCGCCTTCCTGGTCGGCGACGTGAATGCCGCAGCCCAGCTCGACCGCGGCCGCGACGTGCTGCTGTTGCGCGACGAGCCGCAGGATCCGGTGCCAACGGATGCGGGCACGCCGGCGGATTCGCCGGGCGGAGCGGGCGGATGAGTTCACGAGGCCGTTTCTGGGTGCTCCCGGTCAGCGTGCTGCTGGCCCTGCTGCTGGGGCTGCTGCCGATGCCGGCGCTGTTGCAGCCCGTGCGCCCCTACTGGCTGGCGCTGGTGCTGGCGTACTGGGTGATCGAGGACAGCGAACGCGTGGGTCTGGGCTTCGCGTTCGCGGCGGGCCTGGTGGCGGACCTCGCCTTCGGCGGGCTGCTCGGCGAACAGGCGCTGCGCCTGGTGGTGATGACCTTCATCCTGCAGCGCTTCCGCACCCAGCTGCGCTTCTTCCCGATGCCGCAGCAGGCGCTGGCGATTGGCGGCCTGCTGCTCAACGACCGCGTGATCAGCACCATCATCCACCTGGGCCTGGGTGAACCGGTGCTGCCGCTGGCCTACTGGTGGGCGCCGCTGCCGGGCATGCTGCTGTGGCCACCCCTGTTCGTGCTGCTGGACGCGCTGCGCATGGGCCGCGGCGCACGCCGGTGATGGTCGGCGCGCGCGGCCGCCGGTTGCGCAACCCCGAGGCGGAGGCGCGGATGTTCCGCGGCCGCGCGCTGTTCGGCTTCGCGGTCGTGCTGCTGTCGCTGGCCGGGCTTGCGGGCTGGTACTTCAAGCTGCAGGTGCTCGACCACGACGACTACGCCAAGCGCTCGCAGGCCAACCGCATCAAGCCGCGGCCGGTGGTCCCCGGGCGCGGCCTGATCCTCGACCGCGAAGGCCGCATCCTGGCCGACAACATCCCGGCCTACCGCCTGGACGTGACGCCGGAGGAGGCCGGCGACATCCCGGCGCTGGTCGAGGCGCTGTCGGCCGTGGTCGAGCTCTCGCCGGAAGACATCGAACGCTTCGAGGCCACGCGCAAGTCCACGCGCTCCTTCCGGGCGATCCCGCTCAAGCTGCGCATCGACGACGAGGAAGCCGCGCGCTTCGCGGTCGAGCGCTGGCGTTTCCCCGGCGTCGAGCTCGTGCCCTACCTCAACCGCCGCTATCCCTACGGCGACCTGCTGGCGCACGTGGTCGGTTACGTCGGACGCACCGACGAGGACGACATCGCGCGCTTCGGCGAAGGCCATGCGGTGTTCACCCACACCGGACGCGCCGGCCTCGAGCGCTATTACGACGAGGCCCTGCGCGGCGTGGTCGGCTACGAGCAGGTCGAGACCAACGTCGAGGGGCGCGCCCTGGGGCGGCTCGGGCTGGTGCCGGCCACGGCGGGGGGCGACCTGAAGCTGTCGATCGACGCCGAACTGCAGCGCGCGATGGTGCTCGCATTCGGCGAGATGCACGGCTCGGCGGTGGCGGTGGATCCGGCCACCGGCCAGGTACTGGCCATGGTCAGCCTGCCCAGCTACGACCCCAACCTGTTCGTCAACGGGATCTCCACCACCGACTACCGCGCACTGATGGACGACCCGGCGCGGCCGCTGTTCAACCGCAACGTGCTCGGCGGCGGGCCGCCGGGCTCGATCGTGAAGCCCTTCGTGGCCCTGGCCGGGCTCGACAGCGGCCTGCGCACGCCGGAAAGCCAGGTGTTCTCGACGGGCGAGTTCTTCATCCCCGGGCAGAGCCGCGGCTACCGCGATGCCGGCCGCGCCGCCGGCTGGGTCGCCCTGCGCGACTCCATCTCGCGCTCGATCAACTACTACTACTACAAGCTTGCCTATGACCTGGGCATCGACCGCTTCGCGGAGTACATGCACCGCTACGGCTTCGGCGAGCCCACCGGCATCGACCTCACCGGGGAAACCTCCGGCATCGTGCCTTCCAGGGAGTGGAAGCTGCGCAACAGCCGGGAGCCCTGGTACCCGGGCGAGACCGTGATCGCCGGCATCGGCCAGGGCTACTGGGTGACCACCGCGCTGCAGATGGCGCGTGGCACCGCGGCGATCGCCAACGGCGGCGACCTGCACCCGCTGCGCCTGGTGGCGGAGCGGCGCAGCGGCTATGACGCACCCTGGCTGCCGCTCGCAGTGCCCCCCGCGCCGCGCATCACCGACAACCCGGCGCACCTGCACGCGGTGCAGGAAGGCATGGAAGCCACCATCCACGGCCGCGGCACGGCGACGGCGATGGCGCGCGGGGCGCCCTACCGCATGGCCGGCAAGACCGGCACCGCGCAGCGGATCAGCCGTCGCGGCAGCGTCAGCCTGGATCCGCGCACGCTGCCCTACCACCTGCGCCACCAGGCCCTGTTCGCCGGCTACGCGCCCGCGGAGCAGCCGACGATCGCACTGGTGGTCGTGGTGGAGCACGGCGGCTACGGCGGTGCCACGGCGGCGCCGATCGCGCGGCGCATCTTCGATGCCTGGCTGCTCGGCGAGATGCCCGAAGCGGCCTCGGCGGTCGATGGCGAGGACGGGCCGGTGGCCGATCCATTTGAAAACGTGGCATCGGCGGTCATCGGCGGTCCCGGGGCACGGGTGCTGGACGACGGCGTGGAGCTGCAGCCTTGAACATCATCCTGGGCTTCCTGCTCGAGCTGCTGCAGCGCTTCGTGCGCACCCTGGACTGGGTGCTGCTGGGCGCGCTGGTGGCGCTGATGGGCATCGGCCTGGCGGTGCTGTACAGCGCGGGTGGGCAGAATCCCGCCCTGGTCACCTCGCAGGGCGCGCGCTACGGCGTGGGCCTGGGCGTGCTGTGGCTGCTGTCGCGGGTGCCCCTGCTGCGGCTGCGCGACGCGGCGCCGGCGGTGTACCTGGTGTCGCTGCTGCCGCTGGTGGCGGTGCTGTTCGTGGGCACCGGGCGCAGCGGCGCGCACTGGCTCGACCTGGGCGTGTTCTATTTCCAGCCCGCGGAGCTGCTCAAGCTCAGCCTGCCGCTGGCGGTCGCCTGGTATCTCAACGAGCGCCCGCAGCCGCCGGGCTTCGTGACCACCGTGTTGGGCATGCTGGTGGTGGCGTTGCCCACCGGGCTCATCCTGCTGCAGCCGGACTTCGGCACGGCGATGCTGGTCGCCACCAGCGGCGTGTTCGTGCTGTTCCTCGCCGGCATGTCGTGGTGGTGGTTCGTGGCCGCGGGAGCCGCGGCGGCGGCGGTCGCGCCGGCGGCATGGGTCTGGCTGCTGCGGCCGTACCAGAAGGACCGGATCCTCACGTTCCTCGACCCGGAATCGGACCCCCTGGGCGCGGGCTGGAACATCATCCAGTCGAAGATCGCGATCGGCTCCGGCGGCCTGGGCGGGCAGGGCTGGGGGCAGGGCTCGCAGTCACACCTCAACTACGTGCCCGAGCACACCACCGACTTCATCTTCGCGGTGCTGTCGGAGGAGTTCGGCTGGTTCGGCGTGGTCACGGTGCTGGCCCTGTACCTGGTGGTGGTGGGGCGTTGCCTGTGGATCGCGGCGGCGTCGCGCGACGGCTTCGGGCGGTTGCTGGCCGGCGCCCTGGGACTTGCGCTCTTCGTCTATGTGCTGGTCAACGGCGGCATGGTCTCGGGGCTGCTGCCGGTCGTGGGCGTGCCGATGCCGCTGCTGAGCTTCGGCGGTACCGCAGCGGTGTCGCTGCTCGCGGGCATGGGCGTGGTGATGGCGGTCCACGCCGGGCGACCGGTGCGCGGGCGCTGAGCGCGGCCGCCGGCCTCAGTGGCGGCGGCCGCGCGTGCACGGTCAGCCCGCGGGCGCGGCGGGGCGCAGCGTCTCCGGCGTCACCTGGCCCGTGACGTCTCCCTTTTCGTCCAGGAAGTCGATCGAGGCGGCACCCTCCGGCGTGACTTTCAGCTGCATGCGCGGGAGGCCCTGGGCGTCACTCAGCATCAAGGTCGCGTCGCCACCGCCGTTGCGGCCCACGAACAAGCGGCCGGCGCCGTAGTGGTTTTCCTTGTTGCGGGCGGCCATGAGTGCCTTGCGCTCGTCCGCCGGCATGGCATCGAGCGTGGCCTTCTCCTGGAAATCCAGGGCGATCGAGCGATCCGGGCGATCCGAGACCTGCATCCCGGCCAGCACGCGATTGCCACCCTGGTCCAGGCCCATGATCTGCACGACCTGGTCCTGCTCGTAGCGGTCGAAGGTCAGGCTGCCGCCGGAGCGGACCTTGCCGTCGGGCCCCTTGCTGCCGGCAAAGATCAGGCCCCCGACTTCCGAGCCTTCGTCGTTGTAGAACAGCATGCCGGCCTGTGGACGGGGATGCTCGTACTCCTGGTCCTTGATGATGGCGCCCGGGAACCGCGCCGAGCTGGACAGTACGTAGCGCAGGGTGCCGTCGGGTTCGCGCAGGTTGAGCCGCTGCACGTCGAGCTCCTCGAACGTGGCGCTGTTGCCCGAGGTGGCGCCGGTCAGCAGCGCCGTGGCGACGGCGACCGTGAGCACGCCGGCATAGAGGGTGAGATAGCGTTCCGCGCGGGTCATGTCCATTCCTTCCGTTGGTTTTGGAGCCCGCAGCGTCTCCCGCTCGCATACCGCATGTATGTGCGTATCGTCATGGGGAGGAATGGCCGCACGCCGTGACCGCAAGTGGCTCCGGCGCACGCGCCGCAACCGGCGTTCAGGTGGCGCCAAGCCAAGCCCGCGGGGCTGCGTGATACGCTCCCGAAGATGCTTAAACATCCGCTGGCAATCCTCACCGCCGCCCTTGTTTCGTCCGCGCTGTTCGCCTGTGCAACCCCTGCGGCAACCCCGCCGGAAGCGGCGGACGCGACAGGACCGCAAGCCCCGATCGTGCCTGTCCCGCAGGATGCGGCGCCCGCGCTGCTGCCTGCCGTGCCACAGCCCCCGGAGCGCCCGGTCGCACCGCCGTCGGTGACCGATCCGACGATCGGCCGCGAGCAGCGCATCGCCGCCTTCGTCGACTACACCGCGACCACCTACGGCGTCGATCGCGCGCATATCCGCAGCGTGCTCGCGGGCGCGGAGCACAGGCAGTCGATCATCGACGCCATGTCGCGCCCCGCCGAGGCCGTGCGTCCCTGGCGCGACTACCGCCCGATCTTCATCAACGATGCCCGCATCAGCGGCGGCAAGGCCTTCTACGCCGAGAACCGCGAGGCGCTCGACCGCGTGGCCGCGGAGACCGGCGTGCCGGCCGAGTACATCGTCGCCATCATCGGCGTCGAGACCAGCTACGGCCGCATCACCGGCAACCATCGCGTGCTCGATGCGCTGTACACGCTGGCCTTCGGCTTCCCGAAGCGCGCGCCCTTCTTTGCCGGCGAGCTGGCGCAGCTGTTCGCGCTGGCCAAGGAAGAGCCCCAGCTCGACATCGTCGCGCTCAAGGGCAGCTATGCCGGCGCCATGGGCATGGGCCAGTTCATGCCGTCCAGCTACCGGCTGTGGGCGAAGGACGGCGACGGCGACGGCCGCCGCGACCTGCTCACCCACAAGCCCGACGTGTTCGCCTCGATCGCCAACTACTTCGTGATCCATGGCTGGGAACGCGGGGCCCCGGTGGTCGCGCGTGCCAGTCGCGACGCGGATGCCGCGGACTTCAAGCCCGATGGCCTCGATCCGGTGCATCCACTGCCGGCCCTTGCCGAGCGTGGCTACCGGCCACTGCCCGGCCAGCCGCTCGCCGAGGGCGCGACCCTGCTGTCCTTCGATGGCGCGAACGGCCCCGAGTACTGGCTCGGCTACCGCAATTTCTACGTCATCAGCCGCTACAACCGCTCGCCGATGTATTCGCTGGCCGTGCACCAGCTGGCGCAGGCGATCGCGGGGCGCGAACCGCAATGAGTCCGTGGCGCGCGAAGCCCGCGTGCTGGGCGATCGCCGCCGCGGTGCTGCTGTTGGCCGGCTGCGCAGGTGCGCCCAAGCGCGCCCCGGCGCCCACCGGCGAAGCACCTGCGACGCCCGGGCCCGCGGATGGGCCGAGGGTCTCGCCCTACGCGCCGGCGCGGGAAGATCCATCCACCCGCGGCGATTACGTGGCTGGCGGCCTGTACAAGCCCGGCGTCGCGGACACGACCCCCGACTACGTCCCCGACGTGGACGCGATCCCCGAGCCGGAGGTGGTGGCGCTGGAGCGATCGCGCCATGGCAACCGCCCGACGTACAAGGTGCTGGGCAAGTCCTACCACGTGCTTGACGACGCCGAGGGCTTCGTCGAGACCGGGCAGGCGTCCTATTACGGGCAGAAATTCCATGGCCGCCTGACCTCCAACCAGGAGGTCTACGACATGTACGCGTTCACTGCGGCACACAAGTCGCTGCCGCTGCCGAGCTTCGCGCGCGTGACCAACCTCGACAACGGCAAGTCGGTGGTCGTGCGGGTGAATGACCGCGGCCCCTTCCACGAGGGGCGGGTGGTCGATCTCAGCTATGCCGCGGCGGTGAAGATCGGCGTGCATCCGCGCGGCACCGCGCGCGTGGAGGTGCGTGCACTGAGCCCCGGCGAAAACGCGCGCCACCAGCCCGATACCCGCGTCGCCGCGATCGATCCGGCGACCGGCCTGCCGCCCGGTGTACGCGTGGCCACCGGCCGGCCGCAGCCGATGCCGCCGAGCGCGATGGATGGCCTCGTGGCGGGCTTGCCTGCCGCGCAGCCGGACGCAGCGCAGGACTGGCGCTTCGACATGCACCAGGACGGCCGCGCGATGACCGCTGACGAATTCGACGCCTGGATGAAGTCCCGCCGCGCGCGTGTTGCCACGGGTCGCGCGGGCAAGCCCGACCCCTATGGCTCGGCCGCGCCGGGTGCCGTGGCGAGCGCGGCCGCGAACGCGAACGCGAATACGCCGGCTGCGCCTTCACCAACACCCTCGGCGAGCTCCGCCCTTGCGTCCTCTTCCACCCCGGTCGCTGCAGCCCCTCCGGGCCGGACGTCAGACTCCGGTGCCGGCGTGCTCCTGCAGGTCGCGGCCTTCGGGTCCAGGGCCAATGCCGAGCGCGCGCTGGCCCTGCTCGGCAGGGCCGGCATCGCCGGCGCGCGGCTGTACGACGGCAGTGCCGCCGGCAAGCCCGTCTGGCGCCTGCGCGTCGGACCGGTGGCGCCAACCGTGGTCGCGGAACTCAGCGCCCGCGTCGCGGGTCTGGGGTTCGGTGCGCCGCACCCCGTGCGCGAGTGACTCGCGCGGTTAAAATAGCCTCTTGTCCATGCCGTCCGTACGCGGGCGGCCCGAAGTTTCCGGAGTTCCCTGCCTGATGAAAGCCCACGCCGTCCGCGTCGCGCTGTTCGCCGCTGTTTCCGTCGCCACGCTCGGCCTTGCCTTTGCCCAGGATCCCGCGCCCGCCCAGCCTGCTCCCGCGCCGGCGCCTGCACTGAGCGAAGAGCTGCCCGTGCCCAGCGCGCCCGATGTCACCGCCACCGCCTGGGTGTTGATGGATCACGCCACCGGCCAGGTGCTGGCGGGGGAGAACATCGACGAGCGCGTCGAGCCCGCGAGCATCACCAAGGTGATGACCAGCTACGTGATCGCCGCCGAGATGGCGGCTGGCAAGCTCGGCAACGACGACGATGTGATGATGAGCGTCAACGCCTGGCGCAGCGGTGGCGCCGGCACCGACGGCAGCTACAGCGGCTTCGAGGTCAACAAGACCGCCAAGCTGATCGAGATGGAAAAGGGCATGACCGTGCAGTCGGGCAACGACGCCGCGATCGCCCTGGCCGAGCACGTTGCCGGCTCCGAGGAGGCCTTCGCGGCGCTGATGAACGCCTACGCTGCGCGTATCGGCATGGAGAACACGCACTTCGTGAACTCGCATGGCCTGTCGCACCCGGAGCACTTCTCCACCGCGCGCGACCTGGCCCTGCTCGGCCGCGCGCTGGCCCGCGACTTTCCCGACCACTACGCCTACAACAAGATCAAGGAGTTCCAGGTCGGGCGCATGGACCCGCAGATGAACCGGAACGTGCTGCTGTGGCGCGACCCGAGCGTGGACGGCATCAAGACCGGCCACCACTCCGGCGCCGGCTACTGCCTGATGGCTTCGGCCAAGCGCGGCGACCAGCGCCTGATCTCGGTGGTGATGGGCTCGACCAGCGAATCCAAGCGCGCGACCGACTCCCAGGCCCTGCTCAACTGGGGCTTCCGCTTCTTCGAGACCCACGAGCTCTACGCCGCCGGCGAACCGGTGGCCACCCAGAAGATCTGGAAGGGCAAGGTCAACGAGATCGGCCTTGGCGTGGCGCAGCCGCTGCTGGTGAGCATGCAGCGCGGCCAGTACGCGAAGCTGCAGCCGAGCATGGACGTGCCGCGCACCCTGGTGGCGCCGCTCGAGCGCGGCCAGGCCGTGGGCACGGTGCGGGTGATGCTCGACGGCAAGCAGGTGGCCGAGGCGCCGCTGGTGGCGCTGGAAGAAGTGCCCGAAGCCGGCTTCTTCAAGCGCTTGTGGCACGAACTGCTGATGTGGTGGCAGTCGGTGTAGGAGGGGCTCGGCTACAGCCGCGATTGGAGAGGGGATCCGGCGGGGTCAGCGCGCGTTCGAGAGCTGGGCGGAATTGATCCAGCCGCGGTTGCCGACCTCGTCCTCCACCTCCCACATCGTTCCTTCCTTGACGCCGGTGGGATAGAGCAGCATCCCCGGATCGAGGTCGCGCACGGCGCCGCCGCTGCCGTCAGCTGACTTCAGCAGCCGGCCCGGGCGGGTCAGGGTGACCGCCTGGCTGGCATTGCCAGCCGACATCGGTCTTGCTGGCATGGCCTTCGGTCATGGCGACCTGCTCCGAGGAGCGCGCATCGGTGACGGTCAGCACCACGTCGGCCGTGCTGCGCTTGAGGTTGACCCCGCCGACCACCGCCGCCGCGTGCCGGTTGCCGAGCAGGCCGCCGACCAGGCCGCCGATGTTGGTGCCGCCGCGAAGCTCGCCCGAGGACGCCAGCGCGCGCTCGGCCTGCATCGCCTGCATGCCGGCGCCGCCAGGCGCTGGCCGGTCCACCAGTTCTGGCCGGTCGGCTCGATCACCGCGATGGTGCCCAGGGCGCGACACGGGCGGCTCCGCTGAGACGGGGGTATCCCCTGTCCATCGTCGAACGCGCTCCACCACCGCCAGGGGACGCCGATCGTTGCAATGCCCGGGCCGCGCTGTTGCGGCCACGGCGTTGGGAACCCGGCGGCGCGGCCCCATAATCGGTCGATGGAGATCAAATCCGACAATCCCGACCACGGCTTCCAGTTCCCCGGCGATTTCGAGATCACCGCCATGGGTCCGGCTTCGGCCCGGCTCGAGGTGGAGGTGCCGAACCTGCTGCGCGCAGCGGGACTGACCGTGGTCCACGAGACGCTGACCATCCGGCCTTCGAGCGGCGGCCGCTACGTGTCGGTGCGCCTGAGCTTCCGTGCCAATTCGCGCGAAGAGTACGAGAGCGCGCACGCCGCGCTGCGCGAACACCCCGAGGTGAAGTGGACGCTGTAGCCGCTCCGGGCGCACGTCCGCTGCTGGTGCGCGACCTCGGCCGGCGTGCCTACGAACCGGTGTGGCGCGCGATGCAGGCCTTCACCGACGCCCGCGATGCGGACACGCCGGACGAACTGTGGCTGGTCGAGCACGACCCGGTGTTCACGCTCGGCCAGGCCGGCAAGCCCGAACACGTGCTGGCGCCGGGCGACATCCCGGTGCTGAAGGTCGATCGCGGCGGCCAGGTGACTTACCACGGCCCCGGCCAGCTCGTGGCCTATCCACTGTTCGAACTGAAGCGGATGAAGGTCGGCGTGCGCGACTACGTCTGCAGGATCGAGCAGGCGATCATCGACACGCTGGCCGGCTGGGACATCGCCGCGCAGCGCCGGGACGGCGCGCCGGGCGTGTACGTCGACAACGGCGCCAAGATCGCCGCGCTCGGCATCCGCGTGCGCCGCGGCTGCACCTTCCACGGCCTGGCCTTCAACATCGCCATGGACCTGGAGCCGTTCCACCGCATCAACCCCTGCGGCTACGCCGGGCTGGAAGTGACCTCGGTGGTAGAATGCGGCGGTCCCGCAAGCCTCGCAGCCGCCCGCCCCGCGCTGGTCGCGGCCCTTGCCGCGCAGTTCGGTTTGTCGGCGGTGGAGGCTGCGGAAGAGAGCGCTTTTGCCACGGATTTACGCGGATGACGCGGATCAGGGGCAAAAGCCTTAGCGGCAGAGCTTCTCCGCTTTATCCGCGTTCATCCGCGTAAATCCGTGGCCAAAAAATCATGACCAACATCCCCGCCGCCAAGTCCATCCCGCTCGAAGTCGTCGCCGATGCGCCGCCGTCCCTGGTGCCGGGCGTGAAGCAAGTGGCGGGGGACAAGATCGCGCGGTCGCCGGTGCAGTTCGTGGATGCGCCGGTACTGCGCAAGCCGTCGTGGATCCGGGTCCGGATCCCGTCCAACGGCGCGGTGGCTGCGCTGAAGTCGAAGCTGCGCGAGAACCGCCTGGTCACGGTGTGCGAAGACGCCAGCTGCCCGAACATCCACGAGTGCTTCGGCCATGGCACCGCCACGTTCATGATCCTGGGCGAGGTCTGCACCCGCCGCTGCAGCTTCTGCGACGTCGCCCACGGCCGGCCGAAGCCGCCGGATGCGGACGAGCCGCGTCGCCTGGCCGAGACCGTCGCCGACATGGGCCTGAAGTACGTGGTGGTGACCTCGGTCGACCGCGACGACCTGCGCGATGGCGGTGCCCAGCACTTCGTCGACTGCATCGCGGCCATCCGCACGGCCACGCCGTCCACGAAGATCGAAATCCTGACGCCGGACTTCCGCGGCAAGGGCCGCATGGACCGCGCGCTGGAGATCCTGGCCGCCAATCCGCCGGACGTCTTCAACCACAACGTCGAAACCGTCCCGGACCTGTACCGCAACGTGCGCCCGGGCGCCGACTACCAGTGGTCGCTGACCCTGCTCAAGCGCTTCAAGGCCCAGCACCCGGACATCGCCACCAAGTCCGGGATCATGCTCGGCCTGGGCGAGACCCTGGAGCAGGTGCAGGCCACCCTGCGCGACCTGCGTGCGCACGATGTCGACATGATCACCATCGGCCAGTACCTGCAGCCAAGCGCCCACCACCACCCGGTGCTGCGCTACTGGACGCCCGAGGAGTTCAAGGCCTTCGAGGACTACGGGATGGCGCTCGGCTTCACCCACGTCGCCTCCGGGCCGCTGGTGCGCTCGTCCTACCATGCCGACCGCCAGGCCGCAGGTGCCGGCGTCGCCGGCTGAGCGCCAGCGCGCCGCTTGGCGAATTGTTCACACCCCGCCCCGTGGCCGCGGTTAGAGTGGCTTCGGGCACCATGATGCGACTTCCAGCACTGTCCGGCCCCTATCCGGAAACGGCATGGTGCGAGGACGCTGCGCCCCCCACGTGAGCACCGAGCCGAACGCATGAAAGCACGCCAAGCCCTGTCCGCCACCGCCATTGCGCTGGCCCTCGCGATGCCGCTGGCGCTCATGGCGCGCGCGGACGGAGACGCAATCCCGGCGGCACCGACCGCGGACCACGCGACCACGTCGAAGCTGGTCTACGGCCTGCTGTCCGACAGCCGTTACGCCTATCGGCCGCGTGGGCTGGACGCGACCCTGTCGCAGGACATCTTCCGTCGCTACCTGGAAGCGCTGGACGGCAACAAGCTGTTCCTGGACGCGGCCGACGTCGCACGCTTCCAGCCCTTCGAGTCGCGCATGGGTGAAGCCGTGCGCAATGGCGACACCGGGCCGGCGATGGAGATGTACGCGGTCTACAAGCAGCGCGTGGACCAGCGCGTGGAGTACGCACGCAGCCTGCTGAAGCAGGACATCTTCGATTTCGAGGGCGAGGAGCGCTGGTACTACGACCGCGAGGACGCGGCCTGGGCCGCGGACGGCGCGGAGCTCGACGAGCTGTGGAAGAAGTCTGTGCGCAACGACTGGCTGCGCCTGAAGCTTGCGGGCAAGGAGCCGTCCGAGATCCGCGCGACGCTCGACAAGCGCTACGCCAACATCTCCACCAGCGTCGCCCAGCTCAACAACGAAGACGCGTTCCAGACCTTCCTCAACGCCTACACCTCTTCAATCGACCCGCACACGGATTACTTCAACCCGCGCACCGCCGGCCTGTTCAACCAGAGCATGTCGCTGTCGCTGGAAGGCATCGGCGCGCAGCTGCAGAAGCAGGATGACGTCGTGGTGATCCGTGAGCTGATCGCCGGCGGCCCCGCCGCGAGCAGCAACAAGTTCACCCCCGGCGATCGCATCGTCGGCGTCGGCCAGGACCGGAGCGGGCCGATGGAAGACGTGATCGGCTGGCGCATCGACGACGTGGTCGAAAAGATCAAGGGCAAGGCCGGCAGCCAGGTGCGGCTGGACGTGGTGCCGGTGGAGGCGCTGCTCGACAGCGAACCCGTGCGCATCACCCTCACCCGCGCCAAGGTGCGGCTGGAAGAGCAGGCGGCCAAGTCCAAGGTGATCGACATTCCCGCAAGCCCGGTCGGCGATGCCAAGCGCATCGGCGTGATCGAGCTGCCGGCGTTCTACCAGGACTTCGAGGGCCGGCGCAGCCGCAACGGCGACTACGCCTCGGCCACTCGCGACGTCGCGCGGATCCTCGGCGAGTTCCGCGAGCAGGGCATGGACGGCATCGTGCTGGACCTGCGCAACAACGGCGGCGGCTCGCTCAACGAAGCGGTGGAGCTGACCGGCCTCTTCATCGACACCGGCCCGGTGGTGCAGGTGCGAGAGTCGGGTGGCCGGGTGAACGTCGAGGCCGACCGCAAGGCCGGGGTGTCCTGGGAGGGTCCGCTGGCGGTGCTGGTCAACCGCGGTTCGGCGTCCGCTTCCGAGATCGTCGCCGGCGCCATCCAGGACTATGGCCGCGGGCTGGTCATCGGCGAGACCACCTTCGGCAAGGGCACGGTGCAGAACCTGTTCGACCTCGACCGCTGGCCGGCCAACGAGGGCACGCGCCACGGCCAGGTCAAGATGACCATCGCCCAGTTCTTCCTGCCCGGTGGCAGCAGCACCCAGAACAAGGGCGTGGTGCCCGACATCCGTTTCCCGGCCACGGTCAACGGCAGCGAGTTCGGCGAAAGCACATACGACAACGCGCTGCCCTGGACGCGCATCTCGGCGGTGCCGCACACGCAGTACGGCAACTTCGCGCCGCTGCTCCCGCGCCTGGACGAGCTTCATGCCGGCCGCGTGGCCGCCGACCGCGAGTTCCAGTGGTGGAAGGAAGACGTGGCCGAGTTCCGCGCCGAGGCCGACAAGGACTACATCTCGCTCAACGAGGCCGAACGCCGCGCCGAGCGCGATCGCCAGGCGGCGAAGCGCACCGATCGCCAGGAAGAACGCAAGCGCCTGGGCCTGGACCTGGATCCGCTGGCCGAGCTTGCCGCGGACGACGGCCTGACCGCCAACGAGCGCGACATCGCTGCCGACACGGCGCGCGAGGAAGCCGCCGAACAGCGCCCCGACCCGCTGCTGCGCGAAACCGCCGCGATCCTTGCCGATGCGGTACGCCTGCTCAACGCCGACCGCCAGCTGTCGGCGGCGGTACTGCCGGAGTCCACGGGCCCCGGCCGCTGGGCGCGCTGAGAGCTGAAGCAAGCTGTTTGTGGGAGCAGCTTTAGCTGCGCGATAGGTCGTTGTCGGCCTGCTGCTTGAATGCCGGACGTTGATCGCAGCTGTAGCTGCTCCCACAGGGGCGAGGGTGCGGCCAAGGCCGGGCGGCGGAGTAGAATCACCGCCTCGGCCGGCGGACTCCCGTCGACCGATCTCCCTCCCACTCCAACGCCCCGGACGCCACCATGGGTGCCGCTTCGCCGTCCCTTGCTTCCACCCGCCCGCCGCCGGCCGCGATCGCGGTCGCGCTTGCGCTGTCCGCGCTCTACCTGGTCTGGGGTTCGACCTACCTCGGCATCCGCTTCGCGCTTGAAGGCGGCTATCCGCCGCTGCTGATGGCGGGCATCCGCTTCCTGGCCGCGGGCGGGCTGCTGTATGCGGTGCTGCGCGCGCGCAAGGTGCCAGCCCCGACCCGGGCGCAATGGCGCGACCTCGCGATCATGGGCACGCTGCTGCTTGGCCTCGGCAACGGCATGGTCTGCATCGCGCAGCAGACGGTGTCGTCGGGATTGGCCGCGGTGGCCGTGGCCTCGTGCCCGCTGTGGATGGGCCTGTTCGCGGCGCTGCGCGGCGAGCGCCCCTCGCGCATCGAACTTGCGGGGCTGGTGATCGGCTTCGCCGGCGTCATCTGGCTCAACGCCGGCAGCGCGCTCACGGCCTCGCCGCAGGGGCTGATCGCGCTCCTGATCGCGCCGCTGGCCTGGGCCTTCGGGTCGATCTGGAGCCGCGGCCGTGCCCTGCCGCAGCCCTTCATGACCGCGGCCTCGCAGATGCTGTGCGGCGGCGTGCTGATGCTGGTCGCGGGCTGGCTGCTCGGTGAACGCATCACCGCCATGCCGACGCTGCGCGGCACGCTGTCGCTGGGCTACCTGGCGGTGTTCGGTTCGATCCTGGCGTTCTCGGCCTATGCCTGGCTGCTGCAGAACGTGCGCGCGACGCTTGCCGGCAGCTATGCCTACGTCAACCCGCTGATCGCGGTGCTGCTGGGCGCGTGGCTGGCGGGCGAGCGCTTCGGCATCAACGACCTCGGCGCGATGGCCGTGATCCTGGTTGGCGTGGTCGCGATCACGGTCAGCGCCGGCAGGCGCAGGCGCAGCGCGCGGCAGATCGCCGCCGCGACGCCCGTGGTGGCCGCGGGGCTGGCAGTGGCCGCGGAATCCGACGGCTCCGCCACGCAGGCCACATCGACCCCGGCGCCCGCGCCCGACGCGGTCGTGCGTCGATGAGCACCAGCACCCATACCCGCGGCCTGTGGATGGCGGTGGGGGCCTTCATCATCTGGGGCCTGATGCCGCTGTACTGGCACCTGCTCAAGCACGTGCCCTCGCTACAGGTGGTGGCGCACCGGGCGCTGTGGTCGGCGGTGCTGGTGGCGGCCTACCTGACGCTCACCCGCGGCCACGGCTGGCTGCGCGCGGTGCTCTCGCAGCCGCGGCTGGCGTTGATGCTGTTCGCATCGGGCATGCTGATCGGCTTCAACTGGAGCCTGTACGTGTGGGCGGTCAACGCCGGGCACGTGGTCGAAAGCAGCCTGGGCTACTTCATCAATCCATTGCTCAACGTGGTGATCGGCGTGGTCTTCCTGCGCGAGCGGCTGGCGCCGGCGCAGTGGGTGGCCGTGGCACTCGCCGCCTGCGGCGTGCTTTGGCTGACCTTCAACTACGGCAGCTTTCCGTGGATCGCGATGGCGCTCGCGGGTTCGTTCGCGCTCTATGGCCTGATCCGCCGCCAGGCGCAGGTTGACGCGGTGGCGGGGCTGGGCGTCGAGAACCTGTACTTGCTGATTCCGGCCGCGGGCCTGCTGGCCTGGCTTGAGCTGGGCGGCGGCGGTGGTTTCACCGACCTGCGCTGGGGCCTGGGCAGCAACCTGCTGCTGGTGCTCGGCGGCGCGCTCACCGCGCTGCCGCTGATCGGCTTCGCCTACGCGGTGCGCCAGGTGTCGCTGACCACCGTCGGGCTGCTGCAGTACCTGGCGCCGACGCTGCAGCTGCTGTGCGGCGTGCTGGTGTTCGGTGAGTCCTTCGGCCGCGACCGCGCGATCGGCTTCGCGGTGATCTGGATCGGCCTGGCGGTGTTCGCCGTCGACGGCTTCATCCGTGCGCGGCGGCGGGTCGTGGCCCAGCAGGCCTGAACCGACCGCGGCTGCGAACCGCATCCGCCGTGCCTGCAGGTGCCGCTGTCGCGCGGCCCCGTGCAGGCGCGGGCGCCGCGGCCTTCAGGCCGCGCGCAGGGCGTCGGTCACCGGCATGGTGGCCGCGCGCAGGGCCGGGAACAGACCGCCAACGAAGCCAATGGCGAGCGCCCACTTCAGGCCTTCCCACAGCAGCCCTGGCGAGACCTTGAACTCGAAGGTGAGCTGGGACATGCCGCCAGCCAGGGTCGACGCGGTGTAGCCGTTGAACACCAGCCAGGCCAGCAGGCCGCCGAGCGCGCCGCCGATCGCCGCGAGCAGCATCGTTTCCAGCATCACCGCCACCACCACCGGGATGCCGCGGAAGCCGATCGCGCGCAGCGTCGCG
Source organism: Luteimonas sp. A534 (assembly GCF_054072805.1). Classification (NCBI taxonomy): domain Bacteria; kingdom Pseudomonadati; phylum Pseudomonadota; class Gammaproteobacteria; order Lysobacterales; family Lysobacteraceae; genus Luteimonas; species Luteimonas sp. A534. The sequence continues at coordinate 540,486 of NZ_JBSVRR010000002.1, read as the reverse complement.
ATTTCGCGCGCACGCGAGGCGACGCTGGCAAACATGGTGTTGAGCGCGCCGAACACCGCGCCGATGGCCATGATCGAACCGACCACGATGCCGATGATGCGCAGCACCTTGGAGATGCCTTCGGACTGCGCCTGGAAGTATTCCAGCGTGGTCTGGGCCTCGACCTGCAGCCGCGGGTCGGCGGCCAGCGTGGCCTTGAAGGCGTTGAACGCCGAGGCATCGGTCAGCCGCGCGAACACCGAGGCGCGGCTGCTGCCGCGGCGATAGGTGGTGGCGACCACCTCCGCATCGGCCCACATCTCGGACGCCATCGAGTCGCCCGACTCGAACACGCCGACCACCGTCCATGACTGGTTGCCCAGGCGCACTTCGCTGCCGGGGTCCAGGCCGAGGAACTGGCGGCGCGCACCCGTGCCGACCACCAGTTCGCGCATGCCGGTCTCGAAGCGCCGGCCCTCGACCAGCTGCACGTTCGGCCGCACCGCCCAGGCCATGTCGCCGACGCCTCGCAGCTGCACGCTGCCGTCCACGCCGGCGTCGCCGCCGCGGATCGGCAGGTTGGCCGCGACCACCAGTTCGGGCGAGGCCAATGGCCGGCCCTCTGCGTCGCGGGCGATCTCCGGCGCGCGCTCGATGGTGGTGATGGCGTCGCGCGAGATCACCGACATCAGCTCGGCCGCGGAGCCGCCGCGCAGCACGATCGCCGTGGTCTCGTCGCCGCTGCTGCTGACCGTGTGCCGGTAGCCCTCGGCCATGGCCAGCAGCGCCACCAGCACGCCGACGACGCCGGCGATGCCGATGATCACCACCGACGACGAACCCAGGCGCTGCGAGAGCGTGCTGACCCCGACCCGGGTGACGGATGCTGCCTGGCGGCCGCTGCGGGTGAGCAGCATCCACAGCGCGAAGGCCACCGCGACCGCGAGCAGCGCCTGCCACGGCAGCAGGATCCAGGCCGCGAGGAACGCGACCAGCAGCAGCACCAGGCCGGTACCGCGCAGGAAGGACTTGAGCTTCTTCATGGCGTGCTCCTAGCGGCCCGCGAGGGCGTCGACGATGTTCAGGCGCATGGCGCGTATCGCCGGCAGCGCGCCCACCAGCAGGCCGATGGCCAGCATCAGCCCCAGTCCGAGCATCCAGCTTTCGACACCCACCGGCGGCAGGTTGACCATGCCGCCGCTGCCGGCGGTGGCCGCCTTGCCGATCACCGATGCAAGGCCCAGGCCGAGCGTGCCGCCGATGACCACCATCAGCATCGACTCGGCCAGCACCATCGCCAGCACGCTGGTGCTGGAAAAGCCGATCGTCTTCAGCACCGCAAGCTCCGAAGTCCGTTCGCGCACCGCCTGCGCCATCGTGTTGCCGGTCAGCAGCAGCAGGGTGAAGAACACCGCGCCCATGATCGAGCCCACGATCAGGCCGATGTCGGCCATCTGCTTGAGCTGCGAGGCCATCGCCGCCTGCTCGTTCATGGTCTTGGTCTCGTGCGGCGAGTTGGCCGAGAGTGCGTCGATCGCCTTGGCCGCCGCGTCGCTGCGGCGCACGTCGGACACGCGGCTGATGTACCAGCCGACGTCGCCGTCGACGTAGGGCGTGGACTCCTCGAAGTAGTCGTAGTGCATCAGCATCATCGCGCCGGTGAAGCCGCCGCCCTCGCCGTCCTTCGTGCGCAGCACGCCGACGATGTCGAAGGCCCAGTCCAGCGTGCCGTCGCTGTTGGGATAGATGGCCGACTGCAGCGGGACGCGCTGCCCGACCTTCCAGTCGAAGCGTTCCATCATGGTTTCACCGACCAGCATGCCGGTGCGGTTGCGCTTCCAGGCCTCGAGCTGCGCGGGTTCGACTTCGACCTCCGGATAGAGCTCGAGGTAGTTCGATGCCACGGCGAGCGTGAACAGCTGGTTGCGCGGCCCCTGGTAGGTGCCGCCGAACCAGTTGGCGTGGGTCACGGCCTCGATGTTGTCGATGGCCACGATCCGCGACTGCAGCGACAGCGGCAGGGTCTCGATGAAGGACAGCTTCGACGCGGTCTGCAAGCGCTGCGCGCCGTCGGCGTTCTGCCCGAGCTGGGCGAAGCTGGTGCGGATGCCGTCGAGCAGGCCGAACAGCAGGAACGCGGCCATGATCGAGGCCAGCGTCAGGAAGGTGCGGGTCTTGCGCCGGAACAGCGCCGCCCAGACCAGGTGGAAGTACTTCATGTCGACCTCCTCCGGTTGCCGGCGCGGCTCATGCCGCGTGCGACTGCTGTTCGACCAGCACGCCCTTGTCGAGGTGCAGGGTGTGGCTGGCGTGTTCGGCTGCCTTCGGGTCGTGCGTCACCATGACGATGGTCTTGCCGTGCTCGCGGTTGAGCTCCTGCAGCAGGCCCAGGATCTCCTCGGCCGACTGCCGGTCGAGGTCGCCGGTGGGCTCGTCGCAGATCAGCAGCGTCGGGTCGGAAACGATGGCGCGCGCGATCGCCACGCGCTGCTGCTGGCCGCCGGACAGCTCGGACGGCTTGTGCGAGGTGCGGTCGGACAGGCCCACCAGCTCCAGCGCGATCTGCGCGTTGCGCTTGCGCTGCGCGCCACCCAGCTTCGTGAGCAGCAGCGGCAGCTCCACGTTCTTCTGCGCGCTGAGCGCCGGCATCAGGTTGTAGAACTGGAACACGTAGCCGACGTTGCGGCTGCGCCAGGTCGCCAGCTGCCCGGCGCCCATGCTGTCGATGCGCTGGCCGTCGATCTCGATCTCGCCGCCGCTGGGCGCATCGAGACCGCCGATGAGGTTGAGCAGTGTGGTCTTGCCCGAACCCGACGGGCCCATCAGCGCGACGAAATCGCCGGATGCGATGTCCAGGTCCAGGCCGTGCAGCACTTCGACCTTCTCGGGGCCGCGCTGGTAGGACTTGCTGAGGTTGCGGATCGATACCAGGGTGGTCATGGGCATGCCTCGTGTTGATTGCGGGCCGCGCGGGCTGCGCGCAGTACGGGGTTATTGGGCGGTGACGCGGATCCTGTCGCCGTCTGCGAGTCCGGCGGGCGGGTCGAGCACCACGGTTTCGCCCGGGGCGATTCCGGAAAGCACGGTGCGCTGGGCGCCGCCGGTGCCGTCGGTGCTGACGCTGCGCCGCTCGGCCACGGCATCGTCGTCGCTGCCGGCCACGACGAAGACGACATCGCCGCCGTCACGCGCGGCCACGGCCGCCGCCGGCACGCGCACGCCGCGCGGCCCGTCGTCGTCGGCCGGCTCCGGCGCGCGCTCGAGGAAGCTCACGGTCACGCCCATGTCGGGTACGATCCGCGGATCCTTTTCCTTCAGCGCCACGCGCACCTTGACGGTGGCCTTGCCGCGGTCGGCGGTGGGGATGATCGCGATCACTTCCGCCGGGATCTTCCAGTCCTGGTAGGCATTGAGCGTGGCTTCGACCGGCATCTTCGGCTGCACCCTGCCGATGTAGGCCTCGCCGACGTCGACCTCGACCTCGAGCGAGTCCATGTCGACGATGGTGCCGATGCCGGTGCGGGTGAACCCGCCGCCGGCCGACAGCGGCGAGATGATCTCGCCCGGCTGCGCGGCCTTGGCGATGACCACGCCGGAGAACGGTGCGCGCACCACGGTGTTGTCGACGCCGATGTCGCTGATGCGCAGCTGCTCGCCGGCAACCTGCGCATTGCGCTGCGCGGTGGTGAGCTGGGCGCGCAGCGAATCGCGCTGCGCCACCGCCTGGTCGAACTGCGCGCGCGACACCAGCTGCTGCCCGACAAGCGATTCAAGCCGCCTGGCCTGTGCCTCCGCCTCGACCAGCTGGGCACGCACCGAGTCCGCCTGGCTGCGCGCGGCGCCGAGCTGGGCCTGGGCGAGGTCGTTTTGCGCATCGGCATCGACCGGGTCGAGCGTGGCCATGACCTGGCCTTCCTCCACTGCCATGCCTTCCTCGATCAGCACTTCGCGCACGCGGCCGGTGATTTTTGCCGAGACCGTGGCCATGCGCCGCGCGACCACGTAGCCGCTGGCGTCGAGCACCGACGTGGCGCCGCCGCCGCCGCCGGTGGCGACCGCGGTGGCGGTGCGCACCTCGACGCCGCGCTCGCCGCCCAGCAGCGCCCAGGCCAGCCCGGCAAGCAGCAGGACGGCGACGGCCACGCCGAGCGTGATCCACAGGCCGCGCCGCGAGGGCGGTGGCGTGGGCTGGCGGTCGATGCGGAGTTCGCGCAGCAGGTCTGCTTTCGTGTTCATGGAATCCCCGACGGTGGCAGGGGGCCGAGTGTGACGGCATCGGGCCCGCAGCGTCACCTGACGACTGTCATGCGCGATGCGTGATCGGCTGGACTGCACCCGGTACCCGGAGGCGTCCAGCCTGTGTGCACACCGGACGAACAGGAGTCTTTCCATGAAACGCTGGCCCCAGGTCCTTGCCGCAAGCGTCATCGCCGTCGCCGTGGCGGGCGCGGTCGTCGCCCAGGCCCAGACGCGCCCCGCAGCAGACAACGCGCACGCCGCGACGCTGCCCTCGGGCGGGCAGGGCGCCGCCTTCGCCATCGCCGACGTGCGCGTCTTCGACGGCGAACGCGTGCTGCCCGCCGCCAATGTCATCGTCCGCGACGGCCGCATCGAGGCCGTGGGCGCCGATGTCGCGATCCCCGCGGACATCGAGGTTGTCGACGGCGGCGGCAGGACCCTGCTGCCGGGCTTCATCGATGCGCATACCCATAGCTGGGGCCACGCGCAGCGCGATGCCCTGCGCTTTGGCGTCACTGCCGAGCTGGACATGTTCGGCGACTGGAACCGCATCCCGCAGCTGCGCGCGCAGCGCGAATCGCTGGACGCCGTCGACGGGGCCGACCTGTGGACCGCCGGCGCCACCGTCACCACCGAGGGCGGCCATGGCACGCAGTTCGGCATCCCGGTGCCCACGCTCGCCGCCGGTGCCGACCCCGCGCCCTTCGTTGCCGCGCGCGTGGCCGAGGGATCGGACTACATCAAGCTGATCGTCGAGGACTTCAGCACCCACTCCGAGGGACGCCGGCTGCCGACGATCACGCCGGCGCAGGTGACCGGGGCGATCGCTGCCGCGCAGGCGCACGGGCGCCTCGCCGTGGTCCACGCCGCCACGCAGGCCGATGCGCTGCACGCGGTGGCGTCGGGCGCCGACGGACTGGTGCACGTCTTCCACGACGTGGCCGCATCGCCGGAGTTCGTCGCCGCTGCGAAGGCCGCGGGCAGCTTCGTCGTGCCGACGCTGTCGGTGATCGCGGGCTTCGCCCAGGACGGCAGCGGCGCCGCGCTCGCCGATGACGCGCGCCTGTCGCCGTGGACGGACGCGGAGCAGCGCGCCACGCTCGCGGCCGCCTTCCCCGGTCCGCCGCGCCCTCAGAAGCTCGACGCGGCGCTGCGCAGCGTGGCTGCGCTGCACGCCGCCGGTGTCGACATCCTCGCCGGCACCGACGCCGGCAACCCCGGCACCGCGCACGGCATCAGCTTGCACGGCGAACTGGCGTTGCTGGTGCGCGCCGGGCTGTCGCCGGCCGACGCGCTGGCCGCCGCGACCTCCCTGCCCGCGCGCCGCTTCGCACTCGACGACCGCGGCCGCATCGCGCCCGGCCTGCGCGCCGACCTGCTGCTGGTCGAGGGCGATCCGACCGCCGACATCGAAGCCACGCGCGCCATCGTCGGCATCTGGAAGAACGGCCACGCCGTCGCCCGTCAGCGCATCGACCAGGCGTCGGCGGCGCCCGTGATCGCCGAGGGCGCCCTGGTCGCCGACTTCGAGGATGGCGGTACCGGCGTGCGCTTCGGCCACGGCTGGCAGATCACCACCGACGCCATGGCCGGCGGCACGTCGGTCGCGGAGCAGGCTTGGTCCGAGGGCGGCGCGGCCGGTTCACGCGGCGCGCTGCGGGTCACGGGCAAGATCCGCCCCGGCTTCGCCTTCCCCTGGGCCGGCACCATGTTCCATCCCGGCGCGCAGCCGATGCAGCCGGTCGACGCCTCGGCGCGCAGCGAACTGGTGTTCCAGGCGCGCGGCGACGGCCGCAGCTACCAGGCGATGCTGTTCTCCGGCCCGTCGATGCAGGCGATGCCGAGCATGCAGTCCTTCGTCGCCGGGCCGGACTGGCAGGAGGTGCGGATGCCGCTGTCGTCGTTTGCCGGCGCCGACGCGGCCACGCTGCGCGCGATCGCGATCACCGCCGGCCAGCCGGAGGGTGTGTTCGAGCTGTACATCGACCAGGTCGAGCTGCGCTGACATGGGGCATCATCGCCCCATGCGGCAAGCGGTCACTCCACCTCCGGCGTCCAAGGGCTGGCGCGCCTGGCTGTCCCCGGCGCCGGATTCGCTCATCGCGGTGACGATGCGCCAGGGCCGGCCGCCGTGGATCGAGTGGGTGCACCTGATGTGGACGGTGTGGGTGTTCATTACCCCGCTGTTCGTGCCCGGCGGCTACGACCTGCGCTGGGCGGCGTTGACCCTGCTGTCGTATCCGCTGTTCGTGCTGTTGTACGCCGGGGTGCTGCTCCGACCCGGGCGGGAGGCGCTGTACTACGCGCTGGGGATGGTCGCGCTCAGCCTGGTGCTGCTGCCCTGGTATCCCTCGGGCATGAGCTACTTCGTGTTCGGCTGCGTGATGCTTCGCGGCTGGCGCGCCGGTTCGCTGTACCGCTACCTGCTGCTGCTCGCGGTGCTCAATGCCGCGTTCGTCGGCCTCGCGCTGGCGGTCGGCTATCCCTGGCAGGCGCTCGTCTGGCTGCCACTGGTCACGGTGATCGTCGGCCTGCTGATCCACGCCGAGCAGGTCGGCCACAGCAAGGACGCCGCGCTCAGGCTCTCGCACGACGAGATCCGCCGCCTGGCCGCGCTCGCCGAGCGCGAACGCATCGGCCGCGACCTGCACGACCTGCTCGGACACACGCTGTCGCTGGTGGCGCTGAAGTCCGACCTCGCCGCACGCCTGGTGGAGCGCGATCCGGCGGCGGCGCGCAGCGAGATCGATGCCGTGAGCCGGGTCGCGCGCGACGCGCTGGCGCAGGTGCGCTCGGCGGTCAGCGGCATCCGCGCGGCCGGCATCGCCGCCGAGCTGGCATCGGCCAAGCTGCTGCTGGAATGCGATGGCGTATCGCTGCGTCACGACTGGGACGAGAGCGGATTGGCCGGTGCCCACCTGACGCAACCGGCAGAGACCACGCTGGCGCTCGTGTTGCGCGAAGCAGTGACCAACATCCAGCGCCATGCCCGTGCGCGCAGTGCCGGGATCACGCTGCGGGCGGACGCGGACGGCGTGCTGCTGCGCATCCACGACGACGGCCGCGGCGGTGCGATTGCGCCAGGCAACGGCCTGGGCGGCATGCGCGAGCGGCTCGAGGCGCTCGGAGGAAGCCTGCACGTCGTGTCAGCGCGTGGAAGCGGCACCGTGCTTGAAGCGCGGCTGCCGCTGGCCGCCGTGACGGCGATCGAACCCGTCGCGGGCGCCGACGCAGCCGCAGACGCAGACGCAGCGGCGGTGGAGGGCGTCGGATGATCCGTATCGTGCTTGCCGAGGACCAGGCCATGCTGCGCGGCGCGCTGGCTGCCCTGCTGGCGATGGAGGCCGATATCGAGGTCGTGGCCACCGCGGCAGACGGCGAGGCGGCCTGGCGCGAGCTGCAGCGGACCACGCCTGACCTGCTGGTCACCGATATCGAGATGCCCGGACTCACCGGCCTGGAACTGGCGCAGCGCATCCAGCGCCACGGGCTGGTGACGAAGGTCGTGATCGTCACCACGTTCGCGCGCGCAGGCTACCTGCGCCGCGCGCTCGACGCCGGCGTGCGGGGCTACCTGCTCAAGGACGCCCCGGCCGAAGAGCTGGCCGCGGCGCTGCGCAAGGTGCACGACGGCGGTCGTGCGATCGATCCGCAGCTCGCGCTCGAGGCCTGGTCGGAAGTCGATCCGCTCAACGAGCGCGAGCGCCAGGTGTTGCGGCTGGCCGGCGAGGGACAGTCGGCGGGCGAGATCGCCGCCGTGCTGGGCCTCTCGCAGGGCACGGTGCGCAACTATCTGTCAGAGGCGATCGGCAAGCTTGGCGTCGGCAACCGCATCGAGGCCGCACGCTTGGCCCGCCAGAAGGGCTGGCTGTAGCCGCTCCCACAAGGGCTGCTCCCACAAAGGGGGCTGCCAAGGGGGGCGGGGATCGATGCTTCGCGCCTAGGCTGCGCGGGCTTTCAACATTTCGTAGGCGGCGCGGAGGCCCAGCGCCTCGCCGCCGGCGGGGCGGCCGGGGCGATCGCTGTCGTTCCAGGCATAGGTGTCCAGGTGTGCCCAGGGCATGTCCTTGGGCACGAAACGCTCCAGGTACAGCGCGGCGGTTACGCTGCCGGCCATCTTCGAGCCGGCGTTGGCCATGTCGGCGACCTTGCTGGTCAGGTAGCGCAGGTACGGCCGCCACAGCGGCATGCGCCAGAGCGGGTCGCGCACCTGCATGCCCGCGTCCAGCCACGCCTGCGCCAGCGCATCGTCGTTGCTGAAGAGCGCAGGCAGGTCGGGGCCGAGCGCGATGCGCGCGGCGCCGGTCAGGGTGGCGAAGTCGAGGATCAGGTCCGGCGCCTGTTCGCCGGCATAGGCCAGCGCGTCGCCGAGGATCACCCGGCCTTCGGCGTCGGTGTTGTCGATTTCCACGCTCACGCCGGTGCGCGTGGCGATGACCTCGCCGGGGCGGAAGGCGTCGGGACCGATCGCGTTTTCCACCGCCGGCACCAGCAGGGTGATGCGCAGCGGCAGGCGACGGGCCATGACCAGTTCGGCCAACCCGATCGCGTGCGCGGCGCCGCCCATGTCCTTCTTCATGTTGCGCATGCCGTCGGCGGGCTTGATGTCCAGGCCGCCGGTGTCGAAGCACACGCCCTTGCCGACGATGGCGACGTGCGGATGCGAAGCGTCGCCCCACTGCAGTTCCAACAGGCGCGGCGCACGGTGTGACGCGCGGCCAACGGCGTGGATGGCGGGGAAGTTCTGCTCGAGCAGCGCATCGCCGGTGATCGCGGTGAAGGTGGCGCCGTGGGCGCCGGCGATGCCGCGCGCCACGTCTTCGAGCTCATCGGGCCCCATGTCCTGCGTGGGGGTGTTCACCAGGTCGCGTACGCGCGCGCAGGCTGCGAGGACGTCCAGCGCTTCGGCATCGGCATCGACCAGCACCAGGTGCGCAGCCAGGGGCTTCGGCGTCCGGTAGCGGTCGAAGGCATAGCTGCCCAGGCCCCAGCCGAGCTGCAGGGCGCGCAGCGCGTCGGCGGCCAGTCCGTCCGCCGGTGCCCAGGCGCCGGCAGGCAGCGTGCGCGGTGCGTGGGCGTAGCTGCAGGGATCGAGCATGTCGCCCACGCCGATGACGGCGCCGGCCGGGGTGCCGTCGCTTCCCGGCAGCGCCAGGCAGCTGCAGGGCGAGGCGTCGAAGGCGTGCGCGTCCAGCCACGCCATGACGGCTGCAGGCTGCGTCGCGCGCCAGGCATCCAGTCCGCTGCGGTCGACGATGTGCAGCGGCCGCGCGCCGGTGGAACCGGCGGCGGGAACGTAGCAATGGGGAAGGCTCATGCGGGGGTGCTCCGGATGCGTTCGCCCGAAGCGGACCGCGCCGCCTCGAGCCAGTCGGCCAGTGCGGCCAGGGAATCGAAATGAAGGTCGGGTTCGACCTCGGCGTGTTGCCACTGCACCCGGTGGCCGGCGTCATCGGCGCGATTGATCCAGCAGCTGCGCAGGCCCGCGCGCGCGGCCCCGGCCACGTCGGCCTCGGGGTGGTCGCCCACGTGCAGCACCTCGGCCGGCGGCACGCCCAGCAGCTCGCAGGCGGCGAGGAAGATCGCGGGATCGGGCTTGGCGGAACCGAAGCTGCAGGCGCTGAGCTGGGCGGTGAACAGGTGGTCCAGGCCGATGCGGGCGAGATCGGCGTTGCCATTGCTGAGCGCGGCGATGGGAAGCACGGCGCTGATGCGTTCCAGCGCGTGGATCGCGTCGGGATAGCACTCCACCTTGTTGCGCTCGGCGAAGAAGGCATCGTAGGCCGCGTCCGCCAGCGCCACGTCGCCGCCACTTTCGCGCAGGGCCGCCTCCAGGGTCAGGCGGCGCAGCGCGGACATGTCGTGGTACAGCGCCGGATGCTCGGTGGCCACGCGCTCGCGCAGCGCGCGCATTCCCTCGACCGGGAACATCTCCGCGGTCGCCGGACTGTGCCGCCGCATCCATTCGTCGAGCACGCGCTCGATGCGCACGCCGATCGGCGCAAAGGGCCAGACGGTGTCGTCGAGGTCGAGGGTGATGGCGCGGACGGCGAAGGCCATGTCGCCATTGTACGGCGCGGCTAACCGAGCAGCCGCGCCCAGCCCTGCAGGCCGTCGATGCGCGCCAGCACGCGTTTCACGCACACCAGCAGCGGCACCGCCAGCAGCAGGCCGACGATGCCCCACAGCCAGCCGAACACCAGCAGCGCCAGGATCAGGACCAGCGGCGACAGCTGCATCCGCTGCCCCAGCACCAGCGGCGTCACCAGCTGGCCTTCCAGCGTGTGCAGTCCCAGGTAGATCCCCGCCGGCATCAGCGACGGCCCGACCTCGTCCCAGCTCACGAAGCCCATCGCCAACATCAGCACCACGCCGATCGCGGGCCCCACGTAGGGCGCGAAGTTGAGCAGCATGGCGATCGTGCCCCACAGCAGCGCCTCCGGGACTTCGACCCCCAGGCCCCAGTGCAGGATCGCCGCCAGCACCAGGCCCACGGCAGCGTTGATCAGGGTGATGGTGAACACGTAGCGCGACACGTCGCGCTCGATCGACTGCATGATCTCGACCGTGATCTTCTGCCGCTGCCGGGTGGGCAGGAGCGCGATCGCGCGGCGCTGCAGGTCCTCGCCGAAGACCATGAAGAAGAAGGTGAGCAGCACCACCGCGAGCACGCCGCCCACTGCGCGCGGCGCCCGGGTGACCAGGCCGTAGGGATCATCCTGTTGCGTACGCACGACCTCGACCTTGCCGCCGCCGTCGCCGCTGGCCTGGCGCGCGATGTCCTCGGCCACGCGGCCGGCCTCGTGCACCGGCTCGACCAGCGCGCTCAGCTCCTTGCCGATCTGGCGCATCTGCCGCGGCGCTTCCTGCATCCAGTCCATGGCCGGTGCCAGCAGCTGCTGGCCGAGCAGGCCGGTGGCCGCGATGCCGCCGACCAGCACCAGCAACGCGGCGAGGAATCGCGGCACGTAGAGCCGGTGCAGCGCGCGGATCACCGGGTTGCCGATAAGGGCGAAGAACATCGCCAGGAGCACCGGCAGCACCAGGCCCTGGGCCGCCCATAGCGTGTAGCCGACGGCGAGCGTGGCCAGGACCAGCATCGCTGCGGAGGCGCGGGGGCGGGGTTCGGGCGAGGGCGGTGCCGCTGCGGCGGCGGCCTCGCCCGGTGCGTCGGGTGCGGTGTCGGCCATGGTCGGCGCCGGCGCCCTCAGCGCCGTTCGGACAGTTCCGTGGCGGCTTCCGCAGGGCGTGGCGGCGCGTCCCATGACGGGTCGGGAACGCGCCTGCGATCGGCAGCCGCAGGGATCCGGCCAGGCGGGGCGGCCTCCTCCGCGCGCGCGCGGTCTTCCGCAGGCTGCCCCACAGCAGGCTGTGCTGCCGACGCCGGCCCGCCGGTTGCCACGTCCGCGGCATCGGCCGCCACGGCCCCGGCGTCCGCGGCGGCGTCTTTCGCTTCGGATGCCGCGAACGCGGCCTGGACGCTGCCGACCAGGCCAGCCAGGCTGCCCGCCAGCTGCAGCCAGCGCGTGGGTTCGATGCCGGCCACCGCGCGCGCCGGCCGTGCCCACCCGGCGAGGAAGCCCGCGGCGAGGCCGGCCACGATCACCCGTGGCGGCGTCCATGCTTCGCGCCACGAGCCGCCCAGCACGCGCAGGTTGGCGGCCACGCGCCGCTCCTGTGCCTCGAGCATGTCTTCGGCCCGGGCCACCTTGGCCAGCAGTTCCTCGAAGCTCATGGCGGTGTCGCTCCGGCGGCGCGGGCGCTGTCGCGCAGGGTGGCCTCCGCGGCGCGCGCCGACTCCGCCGAGCCGGCCGAAGGCATCAGTTCGGACAGTTCGCCGATACCCAGGCGCGCCAGCTGGCGCCGCGTCGCCTTGAGGCGCGTGTGTTCGAAATAGTCCGTGGCCTTCTGCAGTGCGAGCCAGGCACATAGCGCACTGAGCAGCCCACAGCCGCCAAGCGACAGCCACCACGGCAATCCCACCTGGTTGCTCAGGACCACGATCAGCGCGGTCATCAGCAGCAGCCAGGCCGAGGCGCCGAACATCACCGCCGCGCCGGCGAAGACGGCGCTGCGCCCGGCGGCGCTGCGGGCCAGCGAGACATCCGCGGCCAGCAGCTCGCGCAGCGCCTTGGCGGCGTCGCCGGTTGCGCTGATCCCGGCCAGGCCGCTCTCGCGCAGTTCGCGCAGCGACTCGGCGAGGTCCGGCGGTGGCGGCTGCGACTCCACGCCGCTTACTTGTCGCCGCTGCGCGCGAGCTTGGCGATGATCCAGCCGGCCGCGAAGGCCGCGCCGAAGGATGCGATCGGGCGTTCGCGGATCAGGTCGGCGGCGCTGTCGATCAGGTCACGGCCCTTCTCCATGAGCTGGTCGACCTGCTCGCTGCCGGCACCGGCGGCCTGTTCCAGCGCGGACAGGCCGGCGATCGCGCCGTCGGCAAGGTCGGCCTTCAAGTGGGCCTTGCCCAAGCGCATTTCCTCGCCCGCGGCCGCGGCTGCACCGCGCACGGCGTCGGCGGTGTCGACGGCGGCCTGCTTCAGGTGTCCGCCGGCCTCGGACAGGTTGGACTTCATGTTGTCGGTGTGGGTGGGGCTCATTGCGGTCTCCTTGCTTGGGGGCGGGTCATTTCATCAACAGGGTGCCTTGTCCGCGGCCCCGTTGGATGTGAAGGGCCAGTTGCTCAGGTGCCTCTGACAGCGCAGCGCGCAGTGCGGACAGGTCGCCGGCGCGCGCGTTGCCGGCGCCGAGCACGATGTCGCCGGCGCGCAATCCGCTGCGCGCCGCGCGGCTGTCGCGTGCGACGTCCTCCACCAGCACGCCCGACACGCCGCTGCGCCGCAAGGCCTCGGGCAGCTCGGCGAAGCTGGCGCCCGACAGGCGTGGATCGAGCTGTTGGCCGGCCAGTACCCGCGGCTGCTCGCGCAGGGTGGCCTGCACCTGCACCGGCTTGCCGTCGCGGCGCACGTCGAGGGTGACGCGCGCGTTCGCCGGCTGCAGGCCCTGGAAGTTGCGCAGGGACTCGCCGTCGGCGATGCGCTCGCCGTTGGCGGCCACGATCACGTCGCCGGGGCGCAGGCCGGCATTGGCGCCCGCGGAATCCGCGTGGACGCGGGTCACCACCGCGCCGTGGCTCCCGGCCGCGAGCCCGAGGCTGGCGGCCAGGCGGTCGTCGAGGTCCTGGGTGTCGATCCCGAGCGTGCCGCGGCGCACTTCGCCGGTGGCAGCAAGCTGCTGCATCACGCCGCGCGCAAGGTTCGCGGGGATGGCGAAGCCCAGGCCGATGTTGCCGGCCATGCTGCCGCGCGGGTTGAAGCTGGCGGTATTGATGCCGACCAGCTCGCCGCGGAGGTTCACCAGCGCGCCGCCGGAGTTGCCCGGGTTGATGCTGGCGTCGGTCTGGATGAAGTTCTGGTAGCCCACGCCGGGCACGTTGCTGCGGCCGACCGCGGACACGATGCCCGAGGTCACCGTCTGGCCGACGCCGAACGGGTTGCCGACCGCGACCACGAAGTCCCCCACCTGCAGCGCGCTGCTGTCGGCCAGCGCGATCGCCTGCAGCGGGGCGCCGTCGGCCGGCACCGGGATCTTCATCAGCGCGAGGTCGGTGTCGCCGTCGGAACCGACGAACTCGGCGGCCAGGGTGCGGCCGTCGGACAGGGTCACCGACACCTCGTCGGCGCCCTCGATGACGTGGTGGTTGGTGAGCACGTAGCCGCGCGCGGCGTCGACGATCACGCCCGAGCCCAGCGACTCGTTGATGCGCTCCTCGGGGATGCCGGGGAACATGCGGCGGAAGAAGGGATCGTTGGCGAACGGATTGTTGATGCGCACGCGCTGCTTGGTGTGCACGCTGACCACGGCCGGCGTGACCCGGCGCAGCATCGGCGCCAGGGAAGGCAGGGCCTGGCCATCGATGGTGGCCGGCAGCGCCGCCACCATGGGCACGGCTGCGGCCGGCGCGGGCTCGGCGCGGGCCGGTACCTGCAGGCCGTCGCGGATCAAGGTTGCGGCGAATCCGCCGAAGGCGGCGGCAAGCGTCAGTGCGAGGAGGGTCCGGGTCGATTGCTTCATCGGCATGGTGCGGAAGGGAAACCCTTGCCAGTTTCGATGGAGGTCATGGAATCGCGCCTGAAACGCAGCGGTCGCGACGCGGTGCGCGCTGCGCCCGCCGGGTCCGGGGTTGCCTAACTTACCGTATCCGCATGGTGGTGATGCCGACGCTGCCGGCTTGCCGATGCCAAACGCGCGCATCTGCGGCGTGCCACGGGATCGGTTGACTTGGCTGCCGCCCGCGAGTAGCGTCAACTTTCCACTTGCCACTACATCTTGGGGTGGGCATAGTGTCATCGGCCCAAGTGGTGGGGTTTGGCCCATTCATTCCATCCGCGGCGGCGGGAGGTACTGGCGCATGCAGGATGTGACAGGGGACACGCAAAAAACGACATGAGCCACGGTGCGCGAATGCGCGCGGCGTGGCTTCGCCATCGGCGCGATCAGCCCCTCGGGGTGCGCCGGGCATGACAGGACAACGACACCCGGTTCGCACGCGGACGGGCAGGATCAAGGAGATGGAAGCAGCATGAGTACGGTTCGCCTGGAAGCTGTGAGGAACACGATGGCTGGCACCGACCAGGACATCCCGATGCAGCCGGCCTCGGTCGACATCTGGGACAAGAAATATCGCCTGAAGACCAAGCAGGGCGACGCGCTGGATGCCGACATCGACGGCACCTGCCAGCGTGTCGCGCGCGCGCTGTCCGAGGCCGAGACCACGGCCGAGAAGCGCAAGTACTGGAACGAGCGCTTCCTCTGGGCGCTGCGCCGCGGGGCGATCCCCGCCGGCCGCATCACGTCCAACGCCGGCGCGCTGGAACACAAGCCCGCCACCAGCACCATCAACTGCACCGTCAGCGGCACCATCCTCGACTCCATGGACGGCATCCTGGAGAAGGTCCACGAGGCCGGCCTGACGCTGAAGGCCGGCTGCGGCATCGGCTACGAGTTCTCGACGCTGCGCCCGCGCGGTGCCTTCGTCGCCGGCGCCGGCGCCTACACCTCGGGGCCGATGTCGTTCATGGATATCTACGACAAGATGTGCTTCACCGTGTCGTCGGCCGGCGGCCGTCGCGGCGCGCAGATGGGCACCTTCGATGTCAGCCACCCCGACGTGCGCGACTTCATCCGCGCCAAGCGCGAGGACGGGCGCCTGCGCCAGTTCAACCTGTCGCTGCTGGTCACCGACGGCTTCATCGATGCGGTGAAGTCCGACGGCGACTGGCCGCTGGTGTTCCCGATCAACGAGAAGGAGCAGGGCGACATCGATCTCGCCGATCCGGGCGCGGTGGAGTGGCGCGACTGGCCGCAGCACCAGGGCTACATCGTGCGCGACGACGGCCTGGTGGCCTGCAAGGTGTACGGCAAGGTCCGCGCGCGGCACCTGTGGGACATGATCATGGTGTCCACCTACGACTATGCCGAGCCGGGCTTCATCCTGATCGACCGCGTCAACGAGATGAACAACAACTGGTGGTGCGAGACCATCCGCGCCACCAACCCCTGCGGCGAGCAGCCGCTGCCGCCCTACGGCGCCTGCCTGCTGGGCTCGGTCAACCTGACCAAGTTCGTGCGCGACCCCTTCACCGACCAGGCCGAGTTCGACTGGGAGGAATACAAGGAAGTGGTGCGCGTGTTCACCCGCATGCTCGACAACGTGGTCGAGGTCAACGGCCTGCCGCTGCAGCAGCAACGCGATGAGATCATGCGCAAGCGCCGGCACGGCATGGGCTTCCTGGGCCTGGGTTCGACCGTGACCATGCTGAAGATGAAGTACGGCTCGAAGGAGAGCTGCGACTTCACCGACCGCGTCGCCCGCGAGATGGCCGTCGCTGGCTGGGAAACCGGGCTGACGCTGGCGCAGGAGAAGGGCCCGGCGCCGATCATGGAAGAGCGCTTCGAAGTCACCGCCGAGATGCTGCGCAAGCGCCCGGAGATGGTCGCCGACGGCTGGAAGCTCGGCCAGGAGATCCCCGGCAAGGTCCTGCACGCGCGGTATTCGCGCTACATGCAGCGCATCGCCGGCGTCGCCCCGGAACTGGTCGAACAGCTGGCGGAGACCGGCGCGCGCTTCACCCACCACAGCTCGATCGCGCCCACCGGCACCATCAGCCTGTCGCTGGCCAACAACGCCTCCAACGGCATCGAGCCGTCGTTCGCGCACCACTACAGCCGCAACGTGATCCGCGAGGGCAAGAAGTCGAAGGAAAAGGTGGACGTGTTCTCCTTCGAGCTGCTGGCCTACCGCCACCTGGTCAATGCCGGCGCGATGCCGTTCAGCGACGACCCCGCCACCCGGCTGCCGGACTACTTCATCTCCGCCGACGACATCAACCCGAAGGAGCACGTCGACGTGCAGGCCGCGGCGCAGAAATGGGTCGACTCGTCGATCTCCAAGACCGCGAACGTCCCGACCGACTACCCCTACGAGGACTTCAAGGACATCTACCTGTATGCCCACGCGCAGGGCCTGAAGGGTTGCACCACCTTCCGCTTCAACCCGGCCGCCTTCCAGGGCGTGCTGGTGAAGGAATCCGACCTTGCCGGCACCACCTACCGCTTCGAGCTCGAGGACGGGACCACGGTGGAGGCCAGGGGCAACGAGGAGATCGAGTACGACGGCGAGACCCACACCGCCGCCAACCTGTTCGACGCCCTGAAAGAGGGTTACTACGGAAAGTTCTGAGCGCGTTACATTCCGCCTGCGGGCGCCCCGCCCGCGACATGACGACGAGGCAAACACAATGAGCAACGGCAATGGGGTCGCGGCGACCCTCGGCACGGCCGCCGAGGTCGTCGCCGACAAGGCGAAGGCTGTCGGCGGTGCGGTGTCCAAGCGTGCGTCGACCGTGGTGAAGCAGGCGAAGACGGCGGCCGGCAAGGCCGAGGACGCGGTGGTGAAGTCGGCTGCGAAGGCGAAGACGGCGGTCGCCAAGCGTACCGGCACGGCCAGGAAGGCCGTGGCCAAGCGCGTTGCCGGGGCGAAGCAGTCACTGGCCGCCACCAGCGCAGGCGCCAAGGCCGAGGCGGCCGCGCTCACGCGCAAGCGCGCGGCAAAGAAGGTCGCGAAGAAGGCCGCCAGCAAGGCGGCCGCGAAGAAGGCCGTGGCGAAGAAGACCGTCGCCAGCAAGTCGGTCGCCCGCAAGGTCGCGGCAAAGAAGCCCGTCGTGAAGAAGGCGGCGGTGAAGAAGGTGACTGCCCGCAAGGCGGCCGCGAAGAAGGCGCCCGCGAAGGCGGCAGTGAAGAAGGCGCCCGCCCGCAAGGCGGCGCCGCGGAAGGCGGCATCGAAGGCCGCAGGCAAGTAATCCGCCCGGCCTCCCCCGTGCCCCGGGGGAGGCCGGGCATCCACGAACAGCAGGAAAACGCGTCATGGCCGTCAAGATCCAGAAGAAAATCACCGGTTACTCCGTCGCCACCGCCGAGAGCGGGGACAAGGCAGCGCCTGCCAAGGCCGCAGCCAGCGATGCGCAGGGCACGCCCGCGGTCCGCCCGACGGCCGAAGTCATCCACATGCACGAGCGCATCGAGCGCCCGGAAGTGCTGATCGGCAGCACGTTCAAGATCAAGTCGCCGCTGGTGGAACACGCCATGTACGTGACCATCAACGACATCGTGCTCAATGCCGGCACCGAGCACGAGCTGCGGCGCCCGTTCGAGATCTTCATCAACTCGAAGTCGATGGACCATTTCCAGTGGATCGTCGCGCTGACCCGCATCATGTCGGCGGTGTTCCGCAAGGGCGGCGACGTCACCTTCCTGATCGAGGAAATGAAGTCGGTGTTCGACCCGCGCGGCGGCTACTTCAAGGCCGGCGGCGTGTACATGCCCTCGCTGGTGGCGGAGCTCGGCGCGATCGTCGAGGAGCACCTGAAGTCGATCGGCATGCTCCACGATCCGGACATGAGCCCGGAGCGGCGCGCGCTGATCGAGGAAAAGCGCCGCGAGTACGAGGCACGCTCAAAAAAAAACGCTGATACCGACGTAGCCGCCGCCGATGCCGGTCCGGTAGGCAGCCTGTTCGCGGACCAGGGTCGCGATGGCAGCGGCGAGGACGTGGCGGTCACCGGCGATGGCACCAGTTTCCCGCCCTCGGCCACCATGTGCCACAAGTGCAGCACCAAGGCCGTGGTGGTCATGGACGGCTGCGCGACCTGCCTGAACTGCGGCTACTCCAAGTGCGGGTGAGGCGGGTGTTTCAGGCACGGACCGCCTGTGCGCCGGGAGCCAGCGCCGCGGACACCAGCCGCTCCAGGTAGTCGAAGTAGCCGCGGATGTAGCCGCCGTCGGCGCAGCCGGCGTCGAGCAGGAAGGGATTCATCAGCGTGTGGCGCAGGACCACGATGCGATCGTGGTCTTCGCTGCCTTCGTCCAGGTCGCCGGACTCGAATCCCAGCGCCTGCAGCACGCGCGCGGTGTCGACAGCGCCCATGGCCTCGGGCCGCAGCGTGGTCATCGAGCCAAAGTATTCCCCGCGCTGCGTCGCTTGCCCGGGATCGGCGCGCAGTGCCCGGTGCAGCCCGCGCATGAAGCGGTTCATGCGCGCGACGTCGTGGTTGCCGCGGGGGTTCATCGCCAGGCAGACCAGGTTGCAGTCGGGTTCGAAGGGCAGCACGGCGGTGGCCAGCGCTGCGATGCGTTCGATGAAACCCCGTGCCTCGGCCATGAACGCCTCGGCCGCGAGGATGCCCTGCGCCGGCAGGCGGCCGAAGTGTTCATGGTCCAGCGGCAGCACGCGGTGGGTGACGTAGACCGCGGCGGCGTTGGCGCCGGGCTTGGAACCCTCGGGGATGTAGCGACCGAGCTGGCGGTGGCGCTGGAAATAGCCGGTGTCCGGCGCGTCGTCGAAGACGTAGTCGGCGTCCTCGGCCAACAGCCCGATCGCGCGCTGGTCGCGGCACAGGAAGGCACCGGCGCCGTAGGGCAGGTAGCCGAGCTTGTGCGGATCGATGGTGACCGAGTCCATGCGCGGGATCGCGGCGAAGGCGGCGTGTACCTCGGGGTGCGGAAACGACTGGAACCCGGCGGCGACGTCGTCGCGCGGGCGCAGGCGGCCGTCGGGCTCGCGGAACAGCGCCGCCAGGTAGCCGCCCCAGGCGGCATCCAGATGCAGGGACAGGCCCAGGCCTCGCGCCTGCATGCGCGCGCGCGCGTCGGCCAGGCGGTCGATCGGGTCGATGGTGCCGAACTCGGTGCTGCCGAGTACGCCCACCGCCATCAGCACCGGCTCCCGCAGCCGCAGGCACGCCTGGAGTGCCTCCTCCAGCGCATCCACATCCAGGCGCATCGCCCGACCGGGGATCAGTTCCAGCTGTGCGCGCCCCAGGCCGAGCATCTTCATGCCCTTGCTCCACGAATAGTGCGCGGTGGCGGGAGCGAACACCCGCGGCGACGACAGTTCCGGGTGGCGTTCGAGGAAGCCGGCCAGGCCCAGGGTCTCGATGCGCTGCGCGTCGACACGACGCTGCCAGGCCTGGCGCTCGCGCGGCTGCAGGGCGTCGCGCCAGGCGCACCACTGCGCGAACAGCGCGGTGCCCGCGTCCGGCCCGGTGTTGAAGGCCTCCCAGTCATCGTCGGGAACCTCGGGCAGCGGCACCGCCGCCGCACGCAGCGCCACCGGGAAGGCCTTCAGCGCCAGCGCCAGGCGCAGCCCCTGGACGTTGGCCAGGGTGCCGCCCGAGGTGAGGTGGCCGAAGGCGCAGTCGTCGCGCGCGGGATCGGCCGGGTAGCCGATCATCGCCGCAAGCTGCAGCCCGGCCTTCAGTTCCAGGTCGATGGTGATCGGGGCCGCATCGGCACTGACGTTGTTGGGGTTGTAGGGGAGCGCCAGCATCTGCGCGGCCAGGCCCGGGATCAGCAGGTCGCTGACCATGTGGCCCATGTAGCGCGGGCTGTGGAAGGGCACGCTGCGCTTGAGCGCCGCCGACAGCAGGTGCAGTTCGCGGCGCAGGCGCGATTCGAAGGCGATGTAGTCGGGCCGGCGGTTGGCGCCGGTGGGGATCGCCGGGAGGTCTTCGGGATGCAGGTTGCGCCGCCAGTACACGTGGTCGCGCAGGAACTCGACCATGAGTGATTCAAGCAGCGCGTCGTTCTCGCCGTAGGGGCCGAGGAAGCAGGGATACAGGGCAGGCTGGTTCACGACGGCGGCTCGCGGCTGCGACTGGGTGTCCAGCCTGAGCGCGACGGACCGCCAGCGCCTTGAGCAGGGTCAAGCGCGGCGCGGTCCCGTCCATCCGTGCTTCGCGTAGGATTGCCGCGATGGCGCCGGGGGGCGCGGCGCGGGGAGCGCAATGGGGATCGTGAAATGTCTTGGCGTGGCGACGTTGCTGCTGGCGGCGGCGTCCGTGCCGGCGGCCGAGAAGAATGTCGCCCGGGACCCGGCGGCTGCTGCGCCCCGCGCCGACGTGATCAGCCTGGTGCTGCCGTGGCGCGAAGGCGTCGAGCTGCGCTATGCGACCGAGGACTACGACGACGACCGCGATGCCGACGGCCGCGAGCGCACGCGCGTGACCTCGATTGAAACCGTCCGCATCACCGAGGCGCGCGACGACGGGTTCCTGCAGGCATGGTCGTTCGCGGACAGCCGCTATGAGGTGCTGGAAGGCGAGCCCGATGGTGCCCACGTCATCGAGGGCATGCTCGAGTCGCTGGGCGACCTGGTGCTGGAGATCGAGCTCGACGCCGCCGGGAGTTTCGCCGGCATCCGCAATCTGTCGCTGGTCGCCGAACGCATGCGGCCGGTCATGGAGACGGCCCTGCTGGCCGGCTTCGAGGCCGGGCTGGCCTCCGCCGAAGGTGACGACGCCGCCGATGCGGACGCGCTGGCGAAGGCGCGCGCCACGGGCGCGCCCCAGGTGCAGGCGATCATCGAGCAGCTGATGGCGCCCGACATGTTGCAGATGCTGCTGTCGGAAGATGCCGTGCAGTACAACGACTTCGTGGGCGTGGAGCTCGAGGAAGGCCGCCGCTACGAGGTCGATGTCGAACTCGACCATCCCCTGGGCGAGGGCATGCTGCCCGCGCGCGTGGCCCTGGTGCTTCATGTCCACGACCGCGATTCGGACGACGTGCACCTGGAGTGGACCACGCACCTGGATCGGGAGAAGGCGGCCGAACTCGCGATCGCCGTGGCCGAGAAGATGTTCGACGCGGACATCCCGGCCGAAGCGCGCGAGCAGGTGCTGGCCGAGCTGTCGATAGTCAAAGCCGGTGCCGCGCTGTTCCGGCATTCGACGGGGGTCGTCGAGATGCTGGAGATCACGCAAACGGTGCGCGCCGGCGACGAACTCAAGGTCAAGCGCAGGCGCATGCGCCTGCTCGACGGCGACCATGACCATCAGTGGCCGGACGACGGTCCGCCAACGCCCGGCAAGGATCCCGACGCCGGCTGAAACCAGGGCCGGGCGCGATGCGCAACGCCGCCGCCGCTGCAAATCGCGCGTTGTCGCGAGGGCGACATCGCCTGCGCTAACGTGCGCCCATGCCACCGTCCCTCCCGACCCACATCCCCACGCCGCCCGTGGCGCTTGATGCCGCAGCGCTGGGCGAGCTCAGGCAGGCCTGCGACCTGCTGGAGAACCCCGGCATCGCCGCCCAGCTGGCCAATCTCGTCGGCGCGCCCCTCGAGTACGTGATGGCCAAGCGCTTGCCGGCGCCTGCGACGAAGCTCGTCAACGCGCTGGTGCGCAAGGCCCTGGAGCAGTCGCTGCGCGCGGCCATGGCGACGCTGGGCAAGGAAGCCGGGCCGCCTGCGCGCCCGCGTACCCACACCATCGTCGCCGCGGCCAGCGGCGCCGCCGGCGGCGCCTTCGGCCTCGCCGGCCTGGTGGTGGAGCTGCCGCTCACCACCACCCTGATCCTGCGCTCGATCGCCGAGATCGCGCGCGCCGAAGGCGAGCCGCTGGATGATCCGGCCACCACGCTGGGGTGCTTCGAAGTGCTGACCATGGGCGGGCGCGCCGGTGCCGACGACGGCGCCGAGTCGGGCTATTTCGCAGCCAGGGCCGTGCTCGCGCAGCAGGTGGCCGCGGCCGCCGAGTACGTGGCCGTGCACGGCCTGGTCGGCAAGGGCGGTCCACTGATCGTGCAGCTGCTGTCGGCGGTCGGGTCCAGGTTTTCGGTCAACGTCAGCCAGAAGGTGGCGCTGCAGGCGGTGCCGATCGTGGGCGCGGCCACCGGCGCCGCGCTCAACACCTTGTTCATGCGCCATTTCCAGGCCATGGCCCGCGGCCACTTCATCGTACGGCGCCTGGAGCGCAGCCATGGCGCGGACGCGGTGCGCCGGGCCTACGATGCACTCGCTGCCGCGGCCCGCAAAGGTGATCGCAACCCGCCTGCTTTCGGATAGCATTTGCCCCCTTACCAAGGGGGAATACACGATGCGCAAAGTGACCGCGGGCCTGCTGGCCCCGCTGCTGGCCCTGGCCGTCGCGCCGGCGCTCGCCGACACCGGCAAGGGCGTGACCGGCGACGAAGCCATGTCCGTGCTGCAGGCGATGGACCTGTCGCCGGAACTGCTCGAGGACAGCGTGGGTGATCCGAAGATCAAGTTCCTGGTCGACGGCCTGAACGCCTACATGAACTTCTACGACTGCGATGCCGGGCGCTGCGGCTCGTTGCAGCTCGAGATCGGGCTTGACCTGCCGAACGGCACCTCATTGCAGGTGGCCAACGTCTACAACACCCGTTACCGCTATGGCAGGGTGCTGCTGGATGACGAGATGGACCCGTTCTTCCAGTACGACTTCGAAGTGCTGCACGCGCGGCACGCCGATCACATCAAGAGCCAGGTCGAGATCTTCAGCCAGCTGCTGGGCGATTTCACGCAGGCCGTGGACTTCTGACCGGACGCGACGCATCCGGCGCCGCGAGGCTCAGGCCTGGCGCAGCGCCGGGAACTGCGCGGTCATGCGCGTTCCTTCGGCCAGGCCCCAGCGGATGGCGATGCGGCGCAGTCGCGCCTCGGTGCTGTCGCGCAGGTGCGGCGGTGACAGGCGCATGATCGCGTCGTGCCGTTCGGCCCAGGCGTTGGCATAGGCGAAGAGATCGCGGTACTTGAGCTGCAGGTCGGCCATCTCGCCTTCGAGCTCGGCAATGGCCTGCTCGAGTTCGGGTGGGCCGGGTGCATCGGAGGTGGTGCCGGGCATCGGTATCGCATCGAACGTGGTCGCCGTACTATGGCAGGTATGTGTTCAAAAACGATGAACAAGCGGGCGATCACGCGACGGGTCATGCCTTGTGCGCTCGCCCTGGCCTTGCCCCTGGTGCTGGCCGCCTGCGGCGGAGCGCCGCAGCAGCCGGAGGCCGCCGCGACGGTGACGCCGCCGCGGCTCGACTATCCGGGCAGGCACCGCATCCCGGTGCGCCTGGACATGCGCGCCACCGCCGACGGTGGTCGGGTGGTCGGGATCGCCGGCGCATGGCGCGGGCAATTCATCTTCGACGGGGGCGTTGACGTGCGCTGCGCCGTCGATGGCGGCGGCGTGGGAACGATCGAACCCGGCACCCGCCACGAGGTGCACCTGGTCTGCAGCGGCGCGGTGCGGCTGCCCGACGATGGCAGCCGCGGCTTCCGCGTTCTGGAGGACGGGCAGGAGATCGGTTCGGGCGCCGTCCTGCCCTGATCAGCCTTCGGTGGGCAGCAGCTTCAGCAGGCGGCCCTGGCCACCATCCTGGCCACCATCCTCGAGCAGCCACAGTCCCCCTTCGGGACCCTGCTCAACCGCGCGGATGCGATGGCCCATGTCGAAGCGTTCGGCTTCGCGTGCGCCGTCGCCATCGAATGCGACGCGCACCAGCGACTGCGACGACAGCCCGCCGATGAAGGCGCTGCCCTTCCACTCGGGGAACACGTCGCCGCTGTAGAACACCAGGCTCGAGGGCGAGATCACCGGCGTCCAGGTCACCGCGGGCGCAATGAATTCCGGCCGCGTGTCATGGTCGGGAATGGGGCGGCCGTCGTAGTGGTCGCCGTTGGAGACGATCGGGTAGCCGTAGTTGCCGCCGCGCTCGACGCGGTTGAATTCATCGCCGCCGGCCGGACCCATCTCCACGTCCCAGAGCTGCCCGCTGGCGTCGAAGCCGATGCCGAGCACGTTGCGGTGGCCAAGCGACCAGACTTCCGCGGCCACGCCGCCGTCGGCGGCGAAGGGATTGCCCGCGGCAGGGTGGCCGTCGTCTTCGAGGCGCAGGATCTTGCCCATGTTCGAAGCCATGTCCTGGGCCGGGTCGAACTTCTGGCGCTCGCTCGAGCTCAGCCACAGCTTGCCTTCGGCGTCGAAGGCCATGCGGTGGCCGTAGTGGCCGCGGCCGCTGACCTTGGGCACCTGGCGCCAGATGACCTCCAGGTTTTCCAGGCGGTCGCCGCCGTCCGCATCGAGCACGAGCTTCGCCCGGGCCAGTGCCGCGCCGCGGGTGTCGCCTTCGCCGGCTTCGGCGTAGCTGAGGTAGACGATGCCGTTGTCGGCGAAACCGGGGTGCGCAAGCACGTCGCCGAAGCCGCCCTGGCCACCGTAGTCGACCTCGGGCGCGCCGGCGATGTCGCGGGTGGCGCCGCTCTCGACGTCGACCAGCTTCAGCCGCCCCTTCTTCTCGGTGACGAGCAGGTGGCCGTCGGGAAGGAAGGTCATCGCCCAGGGTTCTTCGAAGGCCGCGATGACGTCGATCTCGAAGGGGCGGGCGTCGGTGCGGTCCGCAGCGGGCGCCGCGGCGGCTGCGGCTGCGTCGACGGATGGCTCCACCGTCGGGCGGGCATCGCCGCTGCAGGCGGTGGCGGCGAGGGCCAGCGCGGAGGCGGCAACCAGGGCGTGCAGTTTCATGATGTCGATCTCCGGACGGGCGGAGCGGCAGTATCGGGCAGGCCGCCGGCGCGTGCACGCGGTCATAAACGCAGGCGCGGCGGAAGTGGTTAAGGCCGCGTGCACGCGCGGATCGCGGGGTGCATGCGGTTAATGCGCGGCGGTGCAGGGTGTCGCCGCGGTCCGACACGTGTGGCCGCCACCCCTGAATCGAGCGGATGCCCCCGCATCCGCCAAGGAGAATCCCCTGATGAGCAATGCACGCACCCACCTCGCCGCCATCGCCGCCCTGGGCGCAGCGCTGGCCATGCCGCTGGCCATGGCCCAGAGCACGGTGCCCCCGGAAGTCCGCGATGCGCAGAAGGCCGCCTCGGAGCACGCCGCCTCGGAGCACGCCGCCACGGAGCACGCCGACACCGCTCATGCGCAGGACGCGACGCAGCCGGCCACGACCTCCGGCGCGCAGCCCGCTGCGCGCCAGCTTGGTTGGGCCGACGTCGATGCCGACGGCAACGGCACCATTTCGCGCGATGAGTCGGCCGCGCTGCCGGCGCTCGCCGCGGTGTTCGCCGAGGCCGATGCAGACGGCGACGGTGAGCTCACTGCCGAGGAGTACCGCGACCACGCTGCCAAGGCCGGCGGCGAGGGCTGATCGAAGGGCCGCGCCCGCCCCGGGCGCGGCCACGACATGCGCGGCGGCACCTGCCGCCGCGCTGTTTCACCGATAATCGTTCGATGGCCACTATCAGGATGGTCGGCTTCGATGCCGACGACACCCTCTGGCGCAGCCAGGACTGGTTCGACCAGGCCCAGCGCGACTTCGAGGCAATCATCGCCGGCTACGTCAACGGTGATGTCCGCACCAGCGAGCGCCTGTACGCCGTCGAGAAGGCCAATCTGGCCGTGTTCGGCTACGGCGTGAAGGGCATGGCCCTGTCGATGATCGAGGCCGCGATCGATATCACCGCGGGGCGGATCACTGCCGCCGACCTGCACCGCATCGTTGCGCTGGCCAAGGCGCTGCTGCGGCATCCGGTTGAACTGCTGCCGGGCATACGCGACGCCGTCGAAGCGGTCGCCGCCGAGGTGCCCGTGGTGCTGGTCACCAAGGGCGATCTGTTCCATCAAGAAGCCAAGGTCCGTGACTCGGGGCTGTCGGGCCTGTTCCGGCGCATCGAGATCGTCAGTGAAAAGGACGTGCCGACCTACCGCAGGTTGCTGGAGGAATTCGCGATCATGCCGGCGGAGTTCGTGATGGTGGGCAACTCGCTGCGCTCGGACATCGCGCCGGTGCTGGAGCTTGGCGGATGGGGCGTGCACGTGCCCTATCACCTCACCTGGGAACACGAGCGCGAAGCCGAGGTCACGGCCGGCAACGGCAGGCGCATGCGCACGATCGCGTCCGCGGCGGGATTGCCGGATGCGTTGCGTTCGATCCTGGCGGCCTAGTTGACGCGCAGCGTGTGCCGGTCGAGCGCCGGCGCCGGGCGAGGCCACCGGGCCTGCGTGCAGGCGCGCCCTGCGGCACAATCACGCCATGCCACGCGTCCATGCCATCGCGCTCGCGCTGCTGCTCGTCGGCCTGGTGGCGGGCTGCGCGCGCGACGGGGACCCGCAGCCCGCGCTCCCCGGCATCGACCCGGCGGGCCATGGCGCGGTCGAATGGCGCGGCAGCCTGCCCTGCGCGGACTGCGAAGCCATCGACACCAGGCTCGTGCTCGAGCGCCAGGATGGCGCGCAGCGCTACGAGCTGGTGGAGGTGTATGTTGCGGTCGAAGGCAGCGTGAGCTTCGAGGAGCGCGGCGAGTGGCAGCTCCACCACGCCCTGCTCAGCCTTGAGCCCGACACCGGCGGCCTGCGCCGCTACGCCCTGGTGCACGGCGGTGCGCTGCAGGTGCGCGACCTGCAGGGACGCACGTTCCCCGGCCGCGATGGCGACCTCCTGCAGCCACTCGGCCGGCAGCCCTGAACACGCAAGGTATCCACATGAACCATCGACTTTTCCTGCTGCTCGCCTGCCTGATCCTGCTGCTGGCGCCCGCCGCCGCGCAGGACCAGGCCGCGGCCTGGGAGCCGCGTACCGGCGACGCCGTCGTCGATGCCAGGCTGGCCGACCTCAACCGCTACGCCGCGCGCTATCCCGACGCCTTCATCGATGAGCTGGTGCGTTATTTCGATGCGCCGCGGCCGCTGCTGGAGGAGCTGCTTGGCAAGCCCGCGACGGTACCCGGCGACCTGTACTACGCCTGCGCCCTGGCGCGCGTTTCCGGGCGCCCCTGCCGGGGCGTGCTCGATGCCTGGCTCAGCGGGCACGAGGAAGGCTGGGAGGGTATCGCCCGCGATGTGGGCGTGGTGCCGGGTGACGTGCGCGCCAGGCGCCTGCGCGAGGGGATTGCGGAAAGCTATGCGCGCTGGGGGCGGCCGCTGCCCGACGGCAGCTGAGCGTCGTCGCCCGGCTTGACCTTCCAATGATGGGAAGGTCTAGGCTGTTCGCATGTTCAACGGCGACCAAGGCGAGGCCCCGCGGATGCGCGACTCCATCATCGAACTGACCGTGGAAGGCATGTCCTGCGCGTCCTGCGTGGGCCGCGTCGAGCGTGCGCTGCAGGCGGTGCCGGGGGTGTCCGCAGCCACCGTGAACCTCGCCACCGAGCGCGCCACCGTGCACGGTGCGGCCCCGGCCGACGTATTGCTTGCCGCGGTCGGCAAGGCCGGCTACACGGCGCGCGCGATCGATGTCGGCGCGCCCGCCGGCGATGACGAAGCCGCGGCCCGGCGCGAAGCCGAGCGTGTCGCGCTCGGACGCGACCTGCTGCTGGCCGTGGCGCTGGCGCTGCCGGTCTTCCTGCTCGAGATGGGTTCGCACCTGGTGCCGGCCGTGCACCACTGGGTCGGGCAGACGCTGGGCCTGCAGCGCAGCTGGATCCTGCAGTTCGCGCTGACCACGCTGGTGCTGGTGGTTCCGGGCCGGCGCTTCTACACCGCCGGCATCCCGGCGCTGCTGCGGATGGCGCCGGACATGAACTCGCTGGTGGCCGTGGGCACGCTGGCCGCCTGGGGCTATTCGGTGGTCGCCACCTTCGCGCCGCGCCTGCTGCCCGAGGGCACGGCCAACGTCTATTACGAAGCGGCGGCGGTGATCGTGGCCTTGGTCCTGCTCGGGCGCTGGCTGGAGGCGCGCGCCAAGGGCCGCACGTCGGAAGCGATCACGCGCCTGGTGGGACTGCAGCCGAAGGTCGCGCGGGTCGTGCGCGACGGCCGCGCGGTCGACATCCCGATCGGCGAGGTCGTGGATGGCGACCTGGTCGAGCTGCGGCCCGGCGAGCGCGTGCCGGTCGACGGCGAGGTCGTCGAAGGCAGTAGCTGGATCGATGAATCGATGATCACCGGTGAGCCGGTGCCCGTCGAAAAGTCCGCCGGCAGCGCCGTGGTCGGCGGCACGGTCAACCAGCAGGGCGCGCTGACCCTGCGCGCGACGGCCGTGGGCGCGCAGACGGTGCTGGCGCAGATCATCCGCCTGGTCGAGCAGGCCCAGGGCTCCAAGCTGCCGATCCAGGCGCTGGTGGACCGGGTCACGCTGTGGTTCGTGCCGGCGGTGATGGGCGCGGCGCTGCTGACCTTCATCGTGTGGATGGCTTTCGGGCCTTCACCGGCGCTGGGCTTCGCCCTGGTCAACGCCGTGGCCGTGCTGATCATCGCCTGCCCCTGCGCCATGGGCCTGGCGACGCCGACCTCGATCATGGTCGGCACCGGCCGCGGCGCCGAGCTGGGCGTGCTGTTCCGCAAGGGCGAGGCGCTGCAGCTGCTCAGGGATGCGCGCGTGGTGGCGGTGGACAAGACCGGCACGCTGACCGAGGGGCGGCCGAAGCTGACCGACCTGGACGTGTCGCAGGGCTTCGATCGTGCCGACGTGCTGCGGCTGGTGGCGGCGGTGGAGTCGCGCTCCGAGCATCCGATCGCGCGCGCCATCGTCGAGGCCGCCGAGGGCGAGGGCATCACGGTGCCGGCGCCGGCGGAGTTCACGTCCGTCACCGGCATGGGCGTGCGCGCCAGCATCGATGGCCGCCGCGTCGAGGTCGGTGCGGATCGCTACATGCGTTCGCTGGGCCTGGACGTGGATGCGTTCGACGACGTGGCCACCCGCCTGGCGGGCGAGGGCAAGTCGCCGCTGTACGCCGCCATCGACGGCCGGCTCGCCGCGATCATCGCGGTGGCCGATCCCATCAAGCGGGACACGCCCGCCGCCATCGCCGCGCTGCATGCGCTCGGCCTCAAGGTCGCCATGATCACCGGCGACAACGCACGCACCGCGCAGGCGATCGCCGCGCGCCTGGGCATCGACGAGGTGATCGCCGAAGTCCTGCCCGCGGGCAAGGTCGACGCGGTGCGCCGCCTCAAGGCCGAGCATGGTGGCGTGGCCTTCGTCGGCGACGGCATCAACGACGCCCCGGCGCTGGCCGAGGCCGACGTCGGCCTGGCCATCGGCACCGGCACCGATGTCGCGATGGAGGCCGCGGACGTTGTGCTGATGTCGGGCAGCCTGCAGGGCGTGCCCAATGCCATCGCCCTGTCGAAGGCGACCATCGGCAACATCCGCCAGAACCTGTTCTGGGCCTTCGCCTACAACACCGCGCTGATCCCGGTGGCGGCGGGCGTGCTGTATCCCGCGTTCGGGCTGCTGCTGTCGCCGATCCTCGCCGCCGGCGCGATGTCGCTGTCGAGCGTGTTCGTGCTCGGCAACGCGCTGCGCCTGCGCGGGTTCAAGCCGCCGCTGGCAAAGGACGCGGTGGCCGGGGGGCACGCATGAACATCGGCCAGGCATCCGCGGCCTCCGGCGTGTCCGCCAAGATGATCCGCTACTACGAAGACGCCGGCCTGGTCCCGCCGGCCGATCGCAGCGCGTCGGGCTACCGGATCTATGGCGATGCCGACGTGCACCGCCTGCGCTTCATCCGCCGCGCCCGCGACCTCGGCTTCCAGGTGGCCGAGATCGCCGACCTGCTCGGCCTGTGGAACGACCGCTCGCGCCGCAGCGCCGACGTGAAGCGCCTGGCGCAGGCGCACATCGCCGACCTCGAGGACCGGATCGCGAAGCTGCGGCAGATGGCCGACACCCTGCAGACCCTGAGCGACTGCTGCGCTGGCGATGGGCGCCCCGACTGCCCCATCCTCGCCGGCCTGGGCGAACCGGCCGCCCGGCCTCCGCTGTAGGAACAACTGCAGGCGCGACCGGCCGCGCCTCCGGCGATGCGGTAGGTACAAGGTGCGATGTTGGCGCCGAATTCGCCGTGCTATAGCTCCCCCGGTTGGGCTTTCGTTCCCTAGCCGATCAGGATCCGGGCCGTGACCGAACTGCAGACAGTGCCGCGGTGGGGTGTCGCAGCCGTGGCGGAACCCGTGGTCACGATGCCCCGCAGTGGCCGCTTCCGACTGTCGGGCAGCCTGACCCTCGCCATTCTCGTTTGCGGCAACGCCGGCTGCGTCCTCGGCCCGGACTATGTGCGGCCCAGCGTGGAGGTGCCGGAGGCCTGGCGCTTCGCGGCGGAGGCCGGATCCGCGTCGTCGCCGGGCGCGACGCTGGCGGACGTGCCGGCCTGGTGGCGCGGGTTTGGTGACAGTGCCCTCGACGCGCTGGTCGAGGAAGCCCTCGCCGCGAACCACGACCTGCGCATCGCCACGGCCCGGGTCGACGAGTTCGCCGCGCGCGTGGTCGCCACGCGCGCCCAGGGCCTGCCGCAGGCCGGCTACGGCGCCAGCGCCGGACGCCAGCGCGCGGGCTCCGCGGTCGGCGGCGACTACGCCGCGCTGCTGTCGGCCAGCTGGGAGCTCGACCTGTGGGGGCGCATCCGCCGCGAGGGCGAGGCCGCGCGCGCCAACCTGCTGGCGACCGAACAGGCGCGCCTCGGCGTGGCGCTGACCCTGGTGTCGGCGGTGGTCTCCGGCTACGTCACCCTGCTCGACCTCGATAAGCGCCTTGAGATCGCGCAGGCCACGCTCGAAGGCCGCAAGCACAACGTCGACGTGTTCCAGCTGCGGCTCGACGGTGGTGCGGTCTCGGATTTCGAAATGATGCAGGTGACGGCCGAGTACGAGACCGCCGTCGGCTCGATCCCGGAGCTCGAACAGGCGATCGCCCGGCAGGAGCATGCGCTGTCGATGCTGGTCGGGCGTAATCCCGGCCCGATCGCGCGCGGAGGCAGGCTGCAGGACCTGGCCGGACCACCGGTTCCGGCGGGGCTGCCCTCGGGGCTGATCGCCCGACGGCCCGACATCCTGCAGTCCGAGCAGCAGCTGATCGCCGCCAATGCGCTGGTCGGCGCCGCGCGCACGCTGTACTTCCCGAGTCTGTCGCTGACCGGTGCCGGCGGAAGCGCCAGCCGCGACCTCGACAACCTCTTCAGCGGACCCGCGCGCACCTGGTCGTTCGTGGGGCAGCTGTTCGGGCCGCTCTTCGCGGGCGGTGCCATCGATGCAGCCAACCAGCAGGCGGAAGCGCGCCGCGAGCAGGCGCTGGCGGCCTATGCGCAGACCATCCAGGGCGCCTTCCGCGATGTCGACGATGCGCTGGCCACGATCGGGGCCACGCGTGAGCAGCTCGCTTCGCTCGAACGTCGCGTGGCGGCGCTGCAGCGCGCGGTGGAGCTTGCGCGCGAGCGTTACGACAACGGCTATGCCGACTACCTCGATGTGCTGGACACCGAACGCAGCCTGTTCTCGGCGGAGCTGGCCTTGAGCACCACGCGCGGCGACGGCTATCGCTCCCTGGTCGACCTGTATCGCGCGCTGGGGGGTGACTGGATTGCGCCCGTCGCGCCGTTTCCAACAACGTGGAGCGAGCCTGCGATGGACGACATCGCCAACGCCGCGCGCCCGCCCGTGGCCGGGCATCCGCCCCGGTAACGCGACCGACGGACACGCCGATGCCGAACCCGCCCCACGCCGGACCCGTGACCGCCGCCTCCCCGGGTGACGCGACGCAGCCCAGGCCCGCGTCCCCACCGCCGCCCGCGTCCCCGCCACCGGCCGCGGCTCCGCAGCCCGATGCCACGGCGCGCAGCGCGCGGCGCGTCCGGCGGATCGTGCAGGTGACGCTGGCCGTGCTGTTCGCGCTGTTCGTCTACCACCTGTTCGCAGACCGGATCACGCCGTACACCTCGCAGGCCTCGATCGACACCTTCCTCGTGCAGATCGCGCCCGAGGTCAGCGGGCCGGTGGTCGCCGTGGGCGTGCGCGACAACCACGAGGTGGAGAAGGGGCAGGTGCTGTTCCGCATCGATCCCCTGCCATTCCAGATCGCGCTGCGCGCGGCGCAGGCCAACCTGGCCGCGGCGGAGCAGGGCGCGGATTCGTCCGCGGCCGACGTGCGCGTGGCCGATGCGCAGCTGCAGCGCCAGCGCGTCGACCTGGCCGCGAGCCAGGAGCTGGGCAAGATCGTGCTCGACCTTTCGGCCAAGCGCGCGCTGTCGGAGACCTCGGCGATCCGCGCCCGCGCCGACATCGCCAAGACCCGCGCCGAGACCAGCCGCGCGCAGGCCGAAGCCGAGCGCGCGCGCATCCGCCTCGGCGACGCCGGCAACGGCAACGTGCAGGTGCGGCAGGCCCTGGTGGCGATGGAGCAGGCCGAGCTCGAACTGCGCCACGCCACGGTGGTGGCGCCCGCCAACGGCGCGGTCACCAACCTGCGTCTCTCCGCGGGCCAGTTCGCGAGCCGCGGCCAACCGGTGATGAGTTTCGTCGCCGACGGCCCGCGCTGGGTGACCGCGGCGATGCGCGAGAACCAGCTGGGCAACATCGCCGCCGGCAACCGCGCCTACGTCGTGTTCGACGATCGGCCGGGCAGGGTGTTCGCCGCGCGCGTGGAAAGCGTCGGCTGGGGCATTGCGCAGGGCGGCGAGGCGCCGACCGGCCAGCTGCCCGAAGTGCCGGCGCCCAGCGGCTGGCTGCGCGAGCCGCAGCGCTTCCCGGTGCGCATCGTGCTGGATCCGCCTGCAGATGGCGTGCAGCCGCTGCCGCCCGGCCGCAGCGGCGCGCAGGCCAACGTGGTGGTGCTCACCCGCGAGCGTTCGCTGCTCAACCCGCTGTCGCGCGCCTGGATCTGGATGATCGCCAAGCTGAGCTACCTGCAATGAGCGCGCAGCCGGCCACTCCCAGGCCAGCCGAGCACGCCGATGCCAGGCTGCACGCGACGCTGCGCTTCGCGGTCGGGGTCACGGCCGCGTTCGTGGCCTGCGAGGCCCTGCAGTGGGCACCGTCGTTCCTCGCCCCCGTGCTCGCCGCGGTGCTGCTGGCCAACCTGCCGATGCGGCCGCCGCTGAAGCTGGCGCTGGTGCTGGTGGTGGCGATGGCGGCGGCGGCGCTGTTCGCATTCGTGATCGCCTCGCTGCTGCGCGGCACGCCCGTGGTGCTGTTCGGGCTGATTGCGCTGTGCATGTTCCTGGCGTTCCTGGCGATGCTCGGCGGCCGCCCGGCCTTGCCGTTCATGCTGCTGCTGATCTGCCTGGCGACCATTCCGGTCGTGGTGATGATCGCGCCCGCGGAGGCGGGCGCCTTCCCGGTGGCACTGGTACGGGGCATCGCGCTGGCGCTGGTGGTGATCGCCCTGGTCCACCTGCCCTGGCCGCGCTTGCCAGTACCGGTGCCAAAGCCGGCCGCGCGCGCCAGCACCGCGACGCCGCTGGCGCGCGCGCTGCTTTCGACCGCGGTGGTGATGCCGGTGATGCTGGTCTACCTGCTGTTCGGCCTGGCCGACGTGCTGCCTGTGCTGGTGGCGACGGTGATGCTGGTGGTCAATTTCGACCTGCAGTCCGGTCGCGCGCAGGCGCTGGGCATGGTGCTCGGCAACTTCGCCGGCGGCCTGCTCGGCCTTGTCCTGCACAGCCTGCTGCTGACCACGCCGAGCCTGCCGTTCCTCGCGATCCTGCTGTGCGTGGTGCTGCTGGGCTTCGGCCAGCGCATCGTCGCCGGCGGTCCGATGGGCGCCGTGGCGCTGGTCGCCTGCAATGCCATGTTGATCATTCTCGGCTCCGCGATCGCGTCGGGGCCGGGTTCGCTGTCGCTGTGGCTGGCGCGCCTGTCGCAGTTCGCGCTCGCCGGCGCCTTCGCGGTCGGGACGATGCACCTCGTCTGGTACCGCGCATTCCCGCTTCGTCCCGCACCGCCAGGATCCGTGATCCGCTGATCGGGATCCTCCACCGAGTCGCCGCAAACCCCGGAGAAGACGCCATGCATATCGATGCTAAAGCCGTTGCCTACGCTGCGCTCATGCCGGCCCTGGCGACCGCACCCACGAACCGGCAGCGTCTGTTCATGCGCTACTTCACCGCGATCCTGATCGACCTGGTCGTGCTCAACCTGTTCGTCGAATACTCGGACAAGGTGACGATCGACTCGTTCACCGTCTCGTTGCTGGCGGCGGTGCTGTTGCAGGCACTGCTGAAGCTGACAATCGCAGTCGAACATCGCGTCGCGGTGTTCTTCAACGCACGCGCCGGTGGCCTCATGCGGTTCCTGCGGTTCTTCTTCGCATGGTTGGTGCTGTTCGGGTCGAAGTTCGTGATCCTCGAGGCGCTCTCGCTGACGTTCGGCGACAGCGTCCGCTTCGACGGCAGGTTCCATGGGCTGGTGACGCTGATCGTGGTGATCGTGGTGATGCTGGTGAGCGAGGAAGCCATCGTCCGGCTCTATCGCAGCCTTGGCGTGCGGAGCCACCATGGTCATGGCGGATAGGCCGGACGAAGGCTTCCTCGCTCACTGGCATCGCCCACGGCCCAGGTCGGGACGGCAGGTGTCATTCTCCCGGATCAGGGCAGGGCGGGCCGGTTCGTCCTGCAGCGGCTCTTCGACCCACTGCCAGAACAGCTGGTAGGCGACCGCCAGCACCACGGGACCGATGAACAGGCCGATGATGCCGTTGGTGACCATCCCGCCCAGCGCGCCGACCAGGATCACCGGCATCGGCACCGCGACGCCGCGCCCCAGCAGCAGCGGCTTGAGCACGTTGTCGACGAGTCCCGCGACGAACACGTAGATCGAGAACACGATCGTCGCCACGCTGACGCCCTGGGTGACGATGACGAACACGATCACCGGCAGCGTCACCAGCGTCGCCGGGATCTGCATGATGCCCAGCAGGAGCACCGCGAGCGCCAGCAAGCCGGCGCCGGGGACGTCCATGAGCACGAAGCCGACGCCGATCAGCAGCATCTGGATGAAGGCGATGCCGACCACGCCCAGCGCCACCGCGCGGATGGTGGATGTGCAAAGTGCGGTGATCCCGGGGCCCCTGTCGGCGCCGAACACGCGCGAGGCGATCTGCACGGCGCTGCGATGGCCGTTCTGCGCGTAGGCCATGATGATGCCGGCGACGATCAGGGACGCGATGAACACCAGCAGGCCCATGCCCAGCGCCGCGAGCTTGCCAAGCAGGACCAGGCTGGTCTCCCTGAGCTGCGGCGCGAACTTCTGGGCCAGGCTGGTCAGGTCGTTTGCCGCCTGCAGCCACACGGCATGCAGGCGTCCACCGACCAGCGGCCAATCCGCGACCGACGGGGATGGCGGCGGGATATGGAAGCCGCCGTCCTTGACGACGGCGATCGCATGTTGCGCGGAACCGGCCAGCGAGATGCCCAGCAGGTAGATCGGGACCAGCAGCACGCCGAGCGCGAGCAGCACGATCACGGTGGCGGCGCGGCCATCCTTGTTGCCCAGCCTTCGCTTCAGGTTGCAGTCCAGCGGGTAGAAGGTGATCGCCAGGATCACCGCCCAGAGCAGGAGGTCGAGGAACGGACGGAAGATCCGGAAGCAGAAGACCGCCAGCGCGAACACCAGGCCGGCGCGGATGAGTACATCGAGCAGGTCGCGCGACAGCGCCTTCTCCGGCAGCGGCGAGGCGGGCATGGGGCATCTCCTACCGTTGGCCGCCCTGGTCCCGGCTGGTGACCCAGTGGATCGCGTCGAGCAAAGCCTGGTCGTCGACCGGTTTGCGCAGGAACATCCGTGCGCCCAGGTTGCGCGCCATGGAGCGCGTGTCCTCGTCGTCACGCGCGGACACGGTGATCACCGGCAGCTTCAGCTGGCGCGCCTTCAACTCCGCCTGCACCTGCATGCCGGTCATGCGCGGCATGGTGATATCGAGCAGGATGCAGGCATCCTCGCCGTCCACCACTTCGCCAAGGAACCGTTCGGCCGAGCCATAGGGGCGCGGATCCAGGCCGGCGGAGCGGAACAGCTTGGCGAAGCCCTCGCGGACGGCCTCATCGTCATCGACGATGTACACGATCACGGAGCGCCCGATGCCGGACATCTTGGCCACGTCGGAGGTCCTGTGGTCGCCGTACTGTGGCGACCTTAGCCCTGGGGCGACAGACGGAGAATGGGACCATGATCCCATCCGTTCGCGGCGCCTAGATCCCGACGCCGACCGCATCGCACAGCCGCACCAGCTGCGCGACCGACCGCACCTCCATCTTGCCCATGGCGCGGCCGCGGTGGACCTTGACGGTTTTCTCCGCGATGCCGAGATCGGCCGCGATCTGCTTGTTCAGGCGTCCTGCGATCACGTGGTCCATGACTTCGCGTTCGCGTGGCGACAGCCGGTCGAGCCGAAGGCTGATGCCGTCCAGGCGACCCTGCGCTTCGCGGGCTGTTCGATGGTCGGTGATGGCCTGCTCGATGGCCGGCACGAGCACGGCTTCATCGACGGGTTTTTCGAGGAAGTCGCGGGCACCCTGCTTCATCGCCCGCACGCCGATCGCGAGGGTCGACTGACCGGTCAGGTAGATCACCGGCAGCGTGTTGCCGTCCTCGCGCATCCGGTCGTGCAGCTCCGGCCCGGTCATCCCGGGCATGCTGACGTCCAGCAGGACACAGCCGTCGAGGTGGCCGGGCCGCTCCTCGAGGAATGCATCGGCGGTCGCATAGGCGCGCACGTCCCAGCCGATGGCGCGGAGCAGGCGCGACAAACCATCGCGCACGTCGGGATCGTCGTCGATTACGTAGACAGTGCCATGGGCGTCCATCGTCCATAAACCTGCTGGAGTCGCCATCCGCTGGCAACCGTTGCCCTGTGCGACGGGTATGCGCGCCCATGCGTCGCATTGCAAGCCGCCACGGCGGCCGGGGAGGCGCCCGTCCGATGGACGGCACCGCAGCGGCGTCCGCGCCGGCACCCGCGCAGGCGGGCACGGCCCGCTTCCGGGAGTAGACTTGGCCGCGCTCGCCAACGGGGTCGATGCCGGAATGCTGGGCTTGAGCTGGATCAACCTGGTGTGGCCCATGGTGGCGGCTGCGAGCCTCACGCTCGCGGGCATCCACCTCGTCATCTGGTGCAGGCAGAGGAGCCAGCACGCCAACGTCCTGTTCGCGCTGACCGCGGTCTCGGTCGCGCTCATCTCGATGTTCGAACTGGCGCTGATGCGCGCGCGGACGCCGGACGAGTACGGCGACCTGGTGCGCTGGGCCCATGTCCCCATCGCGGTGCTGGTCGTGGGGCTCGTCGGATTCGTGCTCGTGCACTTTCGTGCCGGAAGCATGCCCCTGGCGGTGGCGGCCTGCCTGAGCCGGATTGCATGCCTGGCGCCCAACTTCCTTTCCGGCGCGAACCTCAACTTCCACTCGATTGCGGAACTGCGGACGCTGCCCGTATGGGGCGGCGATGCCATTTCGGTGCCCGCAGGCGCGCTCCCCAGCCCGTGGATGGCGCTGGGCCATGCCAGCGTGTTGCTGCTGGTGCTGTTCATCGCCAGCGCGATCGTGCAGGTCTGGCGCCGCGGGCCCTCCCCCGATCGTCGCAGGGTGCTGGTGGTCGGCGGCGGCATGGTGCTGTTCGTCCTGTTCTCCGGCGAATGGACCTGGGCGGTGGTGCATGGCGAGGTGCGGGGTCCGCTGGCCTTCAGTCCCGCCTTCCTGTTCGTGCTGCTGGGGATGGGGTATGAGCTCGGTGGCGACTTGCTTCGGGCCGGCCAGCTGGCCAGGCACCTGGCTGCCGCCGAGCTGAGGCTGCACGAGACCCGGCGCAGGATGGACCAAGCGGTGCACGCCGCCGATGTCGGGCTCTGGAACTGGAACATGGCCGGTGGGCGCTCCTGGTTCTCGGATCACGCGCTGCGCCTGCTGGGGTGCAGCCCCGGCGAGGCCTTCGACATGGCGCGGCTGCTCGAACGCGTGCATCCCGAAGACCGCCATCGCTTCGACGATGCGCTGCGGGACGCGCTGAACGCGGATGGCGCCTACATGTGCGAGTACCGGATCCTGCTTCCCGACGACACCACGCGCTGGCTCGTGGCCCGCGGCCAGGCCGAGTCAGGCGACGGGCGCGCGGTGACGCGCATCGACGGGGTGCTGGTCGACATCACCGAGCGCAAGCACGCCGAGGAGCGGTTCCGCCTGGTCGTCGAAAAGGCACCCCTGGCCATGCTGATGACCGATCCGGAAGGCCGCATCGCGCTTGCCAACCAGCAGGCGGAAGCGCTGTTCGGCTACTCGCGCGCGGAGCTGGCCGGCATGCCGGTGGAGCGGATCGTTCCGGCGCGGTTCCGCCGCGTCCATCATGCCGATCGGACCAGGTTCATGGCCGCGCAGCGCGCCATCGGCAACGGCCGCGACATGTACGGCCTGCACAAGGACGGGGCCCGGATCCCGATCGATGTGGCGCTCAACCCGATCCCGATGGAGTCCGGCCCGTTCGTGCTGGTGTCGGTGATGGACCTGCGCGAACGGATCCGCATGGAGCGCGAGATCGCGCTGCAGCGCGACGAGCTTGCGCACCTGTCGCGGCTGGCCCTGCTGGCGGAGCTGTCGGGTTCGCTGGCGCACGAGCTCAACCAGCCGCTCACCGCGATCCTGGCCAACGCGCAGGCGGCGGTCCGCTTCCTGGCCCACGCACCGCCCAACCTCGAGGAAGTGCGCGACGCCCTTGCCAACATCGTCGACAGCGACAAGCGCGCGGGCGAGGTCATCCGCCGCCTGCGTGCGCTGCTGCGCAAGGAGCTCTCCGACTACGGAAGCCTCGACGTCAACGAAGTGGTGCTGGACGTCCTGCGCATCATCCGCAGCGACCTGTTGAACAGGAGCGTGGAGGTGGTGCTCGACCTCGCCGAGGGCATGCCGCGCGTGCACGGGGACAAGGTGCAGCTGCAGCAGGTGCTGTTGAACCTGATCATGAACGCCAGCGATGCCATGAACGACCTCGCGCATGGCCGCGAGCTTTCGGTGGTGACCGTGCTGGCGGCCGACAACCGGGTGACCGTGTCGGTCTCGGACATCGGGAAGGGCATTCCAGACGGAGACACCGAGCGCATCTTCGTGCCGTTCGTCACCAGCAAGCGCGAGGGCCTCGGCCTCGGGCTTGCGGTGTGTCGGACGATCATCAATGCCCACGCCGGCACCTTGTGGGCCACCAACAACGCGGGTCCCGGCGCAACGCTCGCCTTCAGCCTGCCCGCGAGTGACCACCCCGGATCCGATGGTGGCGCGCAGGACGGGCGTGGCCTGGGGCCGGCTCCCACCTGAGGACGCGGCCAAAGCGAGCCGCCCGCGTTTGAACCGATGCGACCAAGGGGCAATTGGGCCCGTGCGCGTTTCCTGCTTCCATGCGTCACAGACAGGTCGCCTCCCCCACACGGCGTACGTCGTCCCGCGCGCATATGGCTTGCAACGAGTCGCATCGAGGAACCGCGCCATGAAAGTATCCAAGTTCGCCTGGCTCCAGTGTTCAGCGCTGGCCCTGCTGGTGCTGGCTGGCTGCACCAGCAGCAACATCCGCGATGCGGCACCCGGCCAGGAACGCGCAGCCGCGGTGGAGGAAGAACGCAATGAGGTGCGCGCGGCAGCGCGCAGCACGTTGCAGGAGCTCTACGCCACGCAGCCGGGCGCCAGGCAGGCGGTGGAAGGCGCGGCCGGGCACGCGGTATTCAGCAACTTCGGCATGAAGATCCTGGTCGCTGGCGGTGGCTCCGGGAAGGGCATGGCCGTCGACAGGGCGGGGCGGGAAATCTTCATGCGCATGGCCGAGGTGCAGGCCGGCCTCGGCTTCGGCGTCAAGAAATTCCGGGTCGTGTGGGTGTTCGACACGCAGGCGGCGTACGACGAATTCGTCACCAAGGGCTTCGAGTTCGGAGGCCAGGCGACGCTTGCGGCGCAGGCCGGCGGACAGGGCGCCGCGTACGCCGGCGCAGTGTCGGTCTCGCCGGGCGTCTGGGTCTACCAGATCACCGACGACGGACTCGCGGCCGAGCTGACCGTGAAAGGCACCAAGTACTACCGCGACAAGGATCTCAACTAAGTCGGACAGTCAAGTCGATCGCCGCCGCACGCCAGTCCGGCGCCGATGCGTCCGCTGATCCGCCTCTTTCGGCTTGCCATCGCGGTGCTTGCACCGCAGGCATGCGCGAGCGCGTCGAGTTCCTCCGGAGCCTGTCAATGAACGCAACGATGGAAAACGAGGTCCATGCGGACGTGGGGCGACTCGCACCGCTTCCGGGAATGGTCTGGATTCCCCCGGGCAGCTATCGCATGGGGTCGGACCATCACTATCCCGAAGAAGCGCCAGCACACCAGGTCAAGGTCGACGGCTTCTGGATGGATGCGGCCCCGGTCACCAATGCCCGGTTCGGGCAGTTCGTGTCGGATACCGGCCATGTGACGTTCTGCGAAATCGCGCCCGATGCGGCCGACTACCCTGGCGCCGATCCGGCGATGCTCATC
Organism: Luteimonas sp. A534; assembly: GCF_054072805.1. Classification (NCBI taxonomy): domain Bacteria; kingdom Pseudomonadati; phylum Pseudomonadota; class Gammaproteobacteria; order Lysobacterales; family Lysobacteraceae; genus Luteimonas; species Luteimonas sp. A534. The sequence continues at coordinate 499,720 of NZ_JBSVRR010000002.1, read as the reverse complement.
CCCGCGTCGGTGGTCTTCGTCCCGCCGACGCATCGCGTGGGACTGGAAAATCACTACCAGTGGTGGCAATTCGTGCCGGGCACGGACTGGCGACACCCCCTGGGTCCAGCGAGTTCGCTCGATGGTCGCGACAACCACCCCGTCGTGCATGTCGCGTATGCCGACATCGAGGCGTATGCGCGCTGGGCCGGCAAGCAGCTGCCGACCGAGGCCGAGTGGGAATGGGCCGCGCGCGGCGCGGGGGGCGATACCGAATTCGCATGGGGTGATGAACTGGCTCCGTGCGGAAAGCACCAGGCCAATACCTGGCAAGGCGAGTTTCCCTGGCAGAACCTCGCCGAGGACGGGCATGTCGGCACCTCGCCGGTCGGCACGTATCCAGCCAATGCCTACGGGCTGTCGGACATGATCGGCAACGTCTGGGAGTGGACCAGCGACTGGTACAGCCAGCGCCACGCCGAACCTGCAGCCAAGGCCTGCTGCATTCCAAGCAATCCGCGCGGCGGTGCACGTGACGCCAGTTTCGATCCGGCGCAGCCGCACATCCGCATCCCGCGCAAGGTGATGAAGGGCGGCTCGCACCTGTGCGCGCCGAACTACTGCCAGCGCTATCGCCCGGCCGCACGCATGTCGCAGCCGGTCGATACCTCGACGTCGCATCTTGGTTTCCGCTGCGTGGTCCGTGCCGGGCGGGGGAGCGACTAGCGATGGAAGCGCTGTTCCGCGAGCTCTCCAATGCCGTGGCGCTGGCGCTCGAGGCAGCCTCGGTGCTGATCATCGTGATCGGCGCGATGGAGTCCCTGTACCGGCTCGTGGTGCCGCTGATCGCGCGCGTGGATACGCATGGCGTGCGCCGTGCGGCGTGGCTGGTCCTGGCCCGCTGGCTGGTGCTCAGCCTGGAGTTCATGCTCGCGGCGGACATCGTGCGCAGCGCCATCGCACCCAGCTGGGACGACATCGGCCAGCTCGCTGCGATCGCGCTGATCCGCACCTTCCTCAACTACTTCCTCGAACGCGACCTGGAAGAAGCGGCGCAGCTGAAAGACGCGCCCGGCAACCCGGCGGAGGCTTCGTGAATACTCCCCATGATCCCGCAGGCGACCGCGTCAAGCCGCTGCCGGAAGCGCTGGCCAGGTCGGTGGAAGGCAAGGACAGCGGTACCGCGTCGACCCTGCTTTCGACGCACAGGACCCAGCTGTCGGAGCACCGCACCAACCTGTCGGAGCATCGCACCGGTCTGTCCGACCTGCGATCGCATCTGTCGAACGAACGCACCCACCTGTCCTACCTGCGCACCGCGATCTCGCTGATCGGCTTCGGCATCACCATCAACCGCTTCAGCGTGTTCCTGCAGGAGCAGGGCAAGGTGGCGGCCAACCAGACCGGTCCGATGCTGCGCAGCTCGGAGCACGCTGGTGCCGGGATGGTCGTCATCGGCCTGGTGCTGATCGTGTGGTCGTTGTACCGCTACTGGCACGTCAACGAGGACATCGAGAAAGCGCGATTCAGGCCGCTGCATCGCGCCGTGATCATGCTCACGGTGCTGCTGGTGCTGGCAGGCGGATTCACGGCTGCCTGGCTGTTTCTCCAACAGTAGGTCCGGGAGCTCGGTATGGACGACATGTGGATGCGCTTCGTCGAGAACATGATCGACCGGGTCAGCGGGCCGATGAAACTCAGGCTGCTCCTGCAACCGACCATGGCCGCCATCTTTGCGGTCCTGGATGGCTTGAAGGATGCGAAGTGGGACAAGCCGCCGTACTTCTGGGGGCTGCTGAAGGATCCGCAGCACCGCCGGGAGATGGAACTGGATGGCTGGAAGCACGTCGGCAAGGTTTTCATCCTGGCGCTGGTCCTGGACGTCGTCTACCAGGTGATGGTCGCGCGCTTCGTCTATCCGGGCGAGGCCGTCGTCGTCGCGATCGTCCTGGCGATCGTGCCCTATCTGATGCTGCGCGGACTGGTCAACCGCCTGGTGCGCAAGTTCGGTTGATGACCCGGAACTGCTCTTCTGTGCTCCCAAGGAGATACCCATGTCCACCCAAAAAAATGACATCCAACGCAGCATCCTGCCCATCCCGGACCTCCAGCACGTGGGTGTGACCACGTATGACGCCAAAGACCCGGACGCGAAGTATCCGAAGATCGAGCAACTGCGTCCGCCGAAGGGCGCGCCCAATGTGCTGGTCATCCTGATTGACGACGTGGGGTTTGGCGCATCGAGCGCGTTCGGCGGACCTTGCCACACGCCGGCTGCCGAGCGATTGGCGAAGAACGGACTGAAGTTCAATCGCTTTCACACCACCGCGCTCTGCTCGCCGACGCGCCAGGCGTTGCTGACCGGGCGCAACCACCATTCGGTGAGCATGGGTGGCATCTGTGAAATCGCGACCTCGGCTCCGGGCTACTCGTCAGTGCTGCCGAAGAACAAGGCGCCGCTGGCCATGACGCTCAAGCTCAACGGCTATTCGACGGCGCAGTTCGGCAAGTGCCACGAGGTGCCGGTCTGGCAGACGAGCGCGATGGGCCCCTTCGACCAATGGCCCTCCGGCGGCGGCGGGTTCGAGTACTTCTACGGCTTCATCGGCGGAGAAACCGACCAGTACTATCCAGGCCTCTATGAAGGTACGACGCCGATAAATCCGGGCAAGACACCCGAAGAGGGCTACCACTTCACCGAGGACATGACGAACAAGGCGATCGCCTGGATCCACCAGCAGAAGTCGCTGATGCCCGACAAGCCGTTCTTCATCTATTTCGCACCTGGCGCGACCCACGCGCCGCATCACGTGCCGAAGGATTGGATCGACAGGTACAAGGGAAAATTCGACGGCGGATGGGACCGGCAGCGCGAGGAGACGTTCGCGTGGCAGAAGAAGCTGGGCGTGATTCCCGCTGATGCTGTCCTCACCGAGCGGCCCGCCGAGATTCCCGCCTTCGATGAGATGCCGGAGGCGCTCAAGCCGATCCTCAGGCGCGAGATGGAGATCTATGCGGCGTTCCTCGAGCATACCGACCATCATGTTGGCCGCCTGCTCGATTCCCTGAAGGACCTGGAGATCCTCGACGACACGCTGATCTACTACATCATCGGCGACAACGGCGCTTCAGCAGAGGGGACGCCGAATGGCTGCTTCAACGAAATCGCCGTGCTCAACGGCATGGGTACGCTGGAAACGCCTGAGTTCCTGATGAGCAAGATCGACGACTTCGGCGGGCCGGAAGCCTCGAACCACTACGCGGTGGGTTGGGCGCATGCGATGAACACGCCTTTGCAATGGACCAAGCAGGTGGCGTCCCACTTCGGCGGCACCCGCAACGGCACCATCGTCCACTGGCCAAACGGTATCAAGGCCAAGGGCGAGGTCCGCACGCAGTTTCATCACGTGATCGACATCGCGCCGACGGTGCTCGAGGCGGCAGGGATACCTGCTCCGATGATCGTCAACAGCGTGCAACAAGCGCCGATCGAGGGCACCAGCATGCTGTACGCGTTCAATGACGCCAAGGCGGCGGAGCAACGCGAAACACAGTACTTCGAGATGTTCGGCAACCGGGGTATCTACCACAGGGGTTGGACCGCCGTGACCCGGCATGGCATCCCTTGGGTAGGCTTCTACGACCGTACCTTCGATCAGGATATCTGGGAGCTGTATGACACCAATACCGACTGGAGCCAGTCGAAGGACCTGGCCAAGGACAATCCGGAGAAGCTGTACGAGCTGCAGCGGCTGTTCCTGATCGAAGCGGTCAAGTACAACGTGCTCCCGCTCGACGAGCGCCTGTTCGAGCGCTTCAACCCGGACCTCGCCGGCCGGCCCCAGCTCATCAAGGGCAACACGCAGCTGCTGTATGGCGGCATGAACCGGTTGAGCGAAGGTTCGATCGTCGCTACCCACAATAAGTCGTACTCGTTGACCGCGGAGATCGAGGTGCCGAAATCCGGCGCCGAAGGCGTCATCGTCGCCATGGGCGGCATGACGGGCGGCTGGAGCTTCTACGCCAAGAACGGCAAGTTGAAGCACTCCTACAACTTCTTCGGCATCAATCAGTACTTTGCCGAGGGCACGCAGCCCATTCCTGAAGGGAAGCACCAGGTCCGCATGGAGTTCAAGTACGACGGCGGCGGCACTGCCAAGGGCGGCACCGTGTCGCTGTACGTGGACGGCAAGAAAGACGGCGAAGGCCGTGTCGACCAGACCGTGCCGATGGCGTTCGGCACAGAGACCTGCGACCTCGGCGAGGATGCCGGCGCACCCGTGTCTTCGGACTACGAGGCAACGGGCAACCGGTTCTCCGGTCAGGTCAACTGGGTGCAGATCGACTTGGAGAAGGACGATAACGACCACCTGATCTCGCCGGAGGAGCGCTTCACGCTGGCGATGGCGCGGCAGTAAGAACTGCCGGCGGTCGAGTTGATGGCCGGGAAGAACTGGATCGTGAGGACTTTTGGTGGCTGGCCGGCCCAGTGCCCGCAGGCGTGGTCATGCAGCGGCACGAAATGGGATTCAACGTCGACGCGGTGATGAACAATGTTACTGAGAGCTCCGGCCGAAGGAGGTCGTGATGAATCCTCGGAGCTGGCTCACGTTGGCGGTTGCCTGGGCCGGCCTCGCCGCAACGCCAGCTGTCCTCGCCGATGAGGGCGGCGTGAGCTTCTGGATGCCGGGGCAATTCGCCAGTTTCGTGGCGGCACCTGGCGACCCGGGTTGGTCGCTCGGCATGGTCTATTACCACGCCACTACCGATGCCGACGCCGCGCAGTCGTTTCCCCGCGGCGGGCGAATCGCCGCTGGTCTCGATGTACGAGTCGACCTGTTGCTCCTCGCGCCGACTTTCGTAGTAAAGACACCGGTCGCTGGCGGGCAGGCCGCGTTTTCCATTGCCGGGTACGTGGGACGTGTCGATGTCGAGACGACCGCCATGCTCCAGGGGCCGCTCGGCAATACGTTTACAGGCGGCTTGCGCGATTCGCTCCAGGGCGTAGGCGATCTTTATCCGTCAGCGTCGCTGAAATGGAACCATGGCAACCACAACAACATGGTCTACACGATGGCGGGTGTGCCGGTCGGATCCTATCGGGCCGATCGCCTTGCCAATCTCGGCAGCAACCACTGGTCGGTCGATGTGGGTGGTGGCTACACCTACCTGAATTCGACCAAGGGGCGCGAGTTCTCGGCCGCAGTTGGCGTGACCCACAACTGGGAGAACCCGGACACGGGCTACCAGAACGGCGTCAGCGCGCATCTGGACTGGGCGGCGTCGCAGTTCCTGTCCGAGACAACGCATGTCGGGCTGGGCGGCTACTTCTATCGACAAGTCACCGGCGACAGCGGCGCCGGGGCGGTGCTCGGCGATTTCAAGTCCCGAGTCTCAGGCATCGGGCCGCAAGTGGGGTACTTCTTCCCCTTGGGCGCACACAAAGGCTACGTCAACGCCAAAGGCATCTACGAGTTCGATGCAAGGAATCGTCCATCGGGCTGGAACGCGTGGGTGACGTTGGCCATCCCCCTCGGCCGATAGCATCCCGCTGCACCGCTCCGGCCGGCCATGTGTCCGGCCGACATCCTGGGCCTGAGCTGCATCCACGCCCATCGGCCGACACTCGAATTAGGCCCTAGGTCCAATTGAGGCCACTCTTTTCCGCGCCGCAGAATCAATGAACGCGATCAGGAAGGAATATGGCGATGTCCGACGAAAAGATGGCTCGAACTGTTTTGCCCATTCCCTCATCTCCCCGCATAGGCCTGATCACCTATGACGCGAAGGACCCGGATACAAAATTCCCGCCGATCGAGCAGTTGCGCCCGCCCAAGGGCGCGCCCAACGTGCTGGTGATCCTGATCGATGATGCAGGCTTCGGCTCCACAAGCGCGTTTGGCGGACCTTGCAACACGCCGAATGCCGAGCGCCTCGCGGCGCGGGGCCTGAAGTACAACCGCTTCCACACGACGGCGCTCTGCTCGCCGACGCGCCAGGCCCTGCTCACCGGTCGCAATCATCACTCGGTCGGCATGGGCTGCATCACCGAGGCCGCCACCGGCTCTCCTGGCTATTCATCGGTTCTGCCAAACACCATGGCTCCGCTGGCGAAGACGCTGAAGCTCAACGGCTACGCCACTGCACAGTTCGGCAAATGCCATGAAGTGCCGGTGTGGGAAACCAGCCCGGCCGGCCCGTTCACTGCGTGGCCCACGGGTGGCGGCGGGTTCGAGTACTTCTACGGCTTCATCGGTGGCGAGGCCCATCAGTGGTATCCGTCGCTCTACGAGGGCACCACGCCGATCGAGGTGAAGAAGACACCCGAAGAGGGCTATCACTTCATGGAGGACATGACCGACAAGGCGATCGGCTGGATCGGCCAACAGAAGGCGCTGATGCCTGACAAGCCGTTCTTCATCTATTTCGCGCCCGGCGCGACCCACGCGCCGCACCACGTGCCGAAGGAATGGGCCGACAAGTACAAGGGCAAGTTCGACCAGGGCTGGGACAAGCTGCGCGAAGAGACCTATGCGCGGCAGAAGAAGCTCGGCGTCATTCCCGAGGACTGTGCGCTTACCCCGCGGCACGAGCAGATCCCCGCCTGGGACACCATGCCCGAGGAGATGAAGCCCGTGCTCCGGCGCCAGATGGAGGTGTATGCAGGCTTCCTCGAATACGCCGACCATCATGTCGGCCGCCTCTTCGACACGCTCGACAAGCTGGACCTGAGCAACGACACGCTGATCTATTACATCATCGGCGACAACGGTGCGTCGGCCGAGGGTACATTGATCGGCGCCTACAATGAGATGGCCAACTTCAACGGCTTGGCAGCGCTGGAGACTCCCGAGTTCCTGATGGAACGGCTCGACAAGCTGGGCGGGCCGGAGTCTTACAACCACTATGCCGTTGGTTGGGCGCATGCGATGAACACGCCCTATCAGTGGACGAAGCAGGTCGCGTCCCACTGGGGCGGCACCCGCAACGGCACGATCGTGAGTTGGCCGACGGGGATCAAGGGCAAGGGCGAGATCCGCTCGCAGTTCCATCACGTCATCGACGTCGCCCCAACCATCCTGGAGGCGGCGGGCCTGCCGCATCCGGTGTTGGTTGACGGCATCCAGCAGGCGCCGATCGAAGGCGTCAGCATGGTGTACTCAATGAATGACGCAAAGGCCGCCGAACGCCGCGAGACCCAGTATTTCGAAATGTTCGGCAACCGCGGCATCTACCACAAGGGCTGGACGGCCGTGACGCGGCACAAGACGCCGTGGCTCCTGGTCGGCGACAAGATTCCGGCGTTCGACGACGACACGTGGGAGCTCTACGACACCAGCACGGATTGGAGCCAGTCGCGTGATCTCGCGGAGAAAAAGCCGGACAAGCTGCGCGACCTGCAGCGGCTCTGGCTGATCGAGGCGACGCGCTACAACGTACTGCCGCTCGACGATCGCGCCGCTGAACGCTTCAACTCCGACCTGGCAGGCCGCCCCGTCCTCATTCGCGGCAATACGCAGATCCTCTTCGGCGGCATGGGACGGCTTTCGGAGAACTCCGTCATCAGCATCAAGAACAAGTCGCACTCGGTGACAGCGGAGATCGATGTGCCGGATGGCGGCGCGCACGGCGTGATCATCGCGCAAGGCGGCAATATCGGTGGCTGGGCGCTTTATGCCAAAGAGGGAAAGCTCAAGTACTGCTACAACCTGATCGGCGTAAAGCACTTCTTTGCCGAGTCCGACAGTGCGATCCCGGCCGGATCCCATCAGGTCCGCATGGAGTTCGCCTATGCAGGCGGGGGACTTGGCAAGGGCGGGGCGGTCACCCTCCTTATCGACGGCAAGCAGGTAGGAAAGGGCCAGGTCGAGGCGACGGCCCCGATGGTGTTCTCGGCCGATGATGGCCTCGATGTCGGCTGTGACACCGGGGCTTCGGTTTCGCCCGACTTCGGCCCGCAGGACAACGAGTTCAACGGCACCGTCAGGGGCGTCCAGCTGGCCATCGCGGAGGCTGCGGAAGACTCCGATCACCTCGTGTCGCCGGAGGAAGCCATGCGCGTGGCGATGGCTCGGCAGTAGCGGGACTGTCTGTGCCCGGGTGATGAAGCAGGAGGGCGCGATGAGTCTCCTCGTTGTTGGCGATCAGAACAGAGCCAGGGCCGAGACCAGGTCGGCGAAGGATGGCCCCCTGCCGGCTCGGGTGTCCACGTCCTGCGCACGACGGCCGTCGCCGGCTGCCTCCCACCTCCATTCGGATGCGACCTTCATGGCCGACATGGACGCCGCCCGGGCCTCGCTGGCGATCAAGATCGCGGGCGTACTCTGAGATGGAGCGCAGGGCCGGCGAGCGACACCCGGCAGCGTCCATCGGCACCGAGGACTTCTCGCTCGTGCTGGGAGGGCCGCTGTATCGACTGCTGCTCAAGATGCGCCTCGCCCGGCCGCCGCTGAGACTCCTGCGTCGCCGCATGCTGGCGATCGTCGCGCTCGCGTGGCTGCCGCTGCTTCTGCTCAGCATCGCGGAAGGCAGCGCAGTGTCTGGCGTCACGATTCCGTTCCTGTCGGACGTCGAAGCCTATGCACGCTTCTTGGTGGCATTGCCCTTGCTGCTGTTCGCGGACGTGATCCTCCACCGGCGACTTGCCGAAGTCGTTGCACAGTTCCGGCGAAGCCAGGTCGTGTCGGCGGATGTCGTGCCGCGTTTCGAGGAGGCTGTCGCCTCGGCGGTTCGCCTGCGTGATTCCGCGCTGGTCGAGTTCGCGATCCTGGCCATCGTGTTCGTCGCGGCACCGTTGGCATGGCATTACGCCCCTGCGCTTCCGGCCAGCACCTGGTACGCCAACGTCCAGGCCGGGCGGGTCGACCTGACGCGTGCGGGCTGGTGGTTCGTGCATGCGAGCGTGCCGCTGTCGCAGTTCATGATCCTGCGCCTCTACTTCCGCCTGTACATCTGGGGACGTTTCCTGTGGCAGGTGTCGCGGCTGCCCTTGCATCTCACGCCAGCCCATCCCGACCGCGCAGGCGGGCTCGGCTTCCTGCAGGACAGCGTGGCCGGCTTCGTGCCGCTGCTGCTCGCACAAGCCATCACCGTGTCCGGATTCATTGCCAGCCGTGTGCTGTTCGACGGCCGCAACGTGCTCGACTTCCGCATCGAGCTGGTGGCCCTCGCGGTGACGCTGCTGGTGGTGGTCCTGCTGCCCTTGTCCCTGTTCACGATGCGCCTCATCGAAACGCGGCGGACGGCGCTGAGCGGCTACGGCGGACTGGCCTCCTCCTATGTGCACGAATTCGACCGCAAATGGCTTCAAGGCGAGGCGCCGCGCGACGAAGCGCTTCTTGGCAGTGCGGACATCCAATCCCTCGCCGACCTTGCGGGTAGCTACGACATCGTGCGCGGCATGCGCCCGATGCCCTTCGACACCCGCGTGGTGATCCAGGTACTGGCCGCCATCGTGCTTCCGTTCCTGCCACTGGTGTTCACGGTGTTCTCGTTGCCGGAGCTGCTGCGTCGCCTGGTCCAGGTGCTGCTGTGATGTCCGGTGGAAGCGTGCGGTTGCCGCGTTCGAATCCCTTCCGAAGGAGAGTTGCGATGAATGCACTGATGAAGACCTCACCAACCAAGGGCAGGGACCTGCGACGTGCGGCGCTCGGAACCGCGCTGTGTGTCGCCGGTCTTTCGCCCCTGGCACAAGCGGCCGACGGTGGCGGTTGGGAGTGGATGGTGGCGCCGTACGGATGGGCCGTGAGCATCGGCACCGATCTGGAGAGGGGCGTGCCGCCTGCGGGCGGCATCAGCAACGATACCGGCTTCGACGATATCGTCGACAAGATCGACGGCGCCTTCCAGCTCCACGTGGAAGGGCAGGGCGAACATCTCGGCATGTTCACGGACTTCACGTTCCTCGGCTTGGCGGACAGCAACGACCACCCCCGCTTCCACACGGAAGCCGACCTGGATACGCGCCTGTTCGAACTGGCGGCCGTATGGAGCCCTGGTGAAGGCCGCTACCGGGGATGGGACCTGTTCGCCGGCCTGCGTTACATCGACGTCGACCTGACCGTGCGGTTCGACCCGGAGAATCCGCAGTTCGAATCGACGACCTTCGACGGCGGCGATTCCTTCAGCGACCTCATGGTCGGCGCGCGCTACACGTGGGCACTTTCCGATCGCTGGGGCGTGACATTGCGCGGAGACGGTTCCTTCGGCGACACCGAGGGCACCTGGAACGCCAGTGTGGTGGGGACGTACCGGATGAAGCATGGCGCGTGGCTGTTCGGCTACCGCTACCTCTCGGCCGAATTCGAGACCGGAGACAGCTCCACCGAGATCACCTTGAACGGGCCGATGGTCGGCTACGGGTTCATGTTCTGAGCAGGAGAACGCAATGCGCAAGCTGATCCGCATCATGGTCGCCGTCGCCCTGTCCGCATGCGTGGCATCGGCATGGGCACAGAAACCAAGCGCCTATCCCGGCAAGGGACAGAGTGCCGAACAGCAGGGCCAGGACGACAGCCAGTGCCTGGCCTGGGCGAAGCAGGACACCGGCATCGATCCGACAGCCGTGGCCGGCACGCCGACCGCACCCAAGGGACCGCAGGGAGAGCGCATCCGCGGCGCGGCGCGCGGCGCCGTGCTCGGGGAGGTCGTCAGCGACGATGCCGGCACGGGCGCCGCCATCGGCGCGCTGGCAGGCGGACGCCGCGCGCGCATCAACCAGGCGACGCATGCGCAACAGGCGGAGGCGCAGCAGTCGCAACAGCTCGATACCTATTACCGCGCGTACGGCGCCTGCATGCAGGGCCGGGGCTATAGCGTCAACTAGCAGCCGTCGGGAGACCGTCATGTACGAGCCGCGCAATCGTTCGATCTTGGTGTTGGCGCTGCTGGTGGCGGCGCCGGCGGCGGCATGGGCCCAGAACGCCGACGAGCTTGCCAGGCAGTTGTCGAATCCCATCGCAAGCCTCACCAGCGTGCCGATGCAACTCAACTACGACGATGGCATCGGTCCGCTGGACGATGGCGACAAGTTCACGCTCAACGTGCAGCCGGTGATCCCGGTCACGATCGGCGAGCGCTGGAACATGATTTCGCGGACGATCCTGCCGGTCGTCTACCAGCAGGACGTGTTTCCCGGCGCAGGCAGCCAGTTCGGCCTCGGCGATACCTTGCAGAGCCTGTTCTTCTCGCCCAAAGCCTTGACCGAAGGGGGGTGGACCTGGGGCGTGGGTCCCGCGTTGCTGGTTCCGACCGCGACGGATGACCTCCTCGGCGGCGAGAAATGGGGCGCCGGTCCCACGGCGGTCGCGCTCAGGCAGACCCGATCCGGCTGGACGTACGGCGCGCTGGCGAATCATCTGTGGTCGTTCGCGGGAGACAGCGATCGAGCCGGCATCAGCGCCACCTACCTGCAGCCCTTCATGGCCAAGAGTCTGGGCAAGGGTCGCACCGTATCGGTCGCGATCGAATCCACCTACGACTGGAAGAACGCGCAGTGGACGGTGCCGCTCAACATCGGCTACAGCCAGGTCGGTCGCATCGGTCAGCAAATGGTGAGTTGGCAGGGCGGAGTTCGCTACTACATGGAGGCACCCGACACCGGGGCCGAGTGGGGCCTGCGGTTCACCTTCACGCTCCTTTATCCAAAGAAATGAGCGGGCGCCCAGGACCAGGGAGGCGGCAGTTGTGGGTGTTCCGCACCCGTCATTTCAAAGCGCTGGCAACAACGGAAGCCGTCGCGCAGGGCGCGCCTACGGCCGAGCAGCTGCAGAAGCTCGCCGAGGCAGGCTACGAATCGGACCCGAAGCGCGAATTGCCCCTTGGGGCAATTTCGTCCGGGGGGCGGAAGTGCTGGAATCGCGGTGCGCAGTGCGGGTCCGCCTTGCGCGATGCGCCCATCAACGGAGAAAACGTTCATGGCTACTTCCAATCCCTATCGCCACTGGCTACGGATCGCCATGGGTGGCCTGTTGCTGGCCGCGGCCGGCCTGATGCCCGCATCGGCCCAGGATGCCGCTGACGCCGAGGTCGATGCCGCAATCGATACCGATGAAACGGCGTCACTCGAGTTCGATTCCGTCATCTCGCCGGATGCCCAGGCGGTGCTGGACCGGATGGCCGCCACCTTCGATGGCTTGAAGCGATATGCGGTGACCGCGCACATCACCCGCGATGAAGTGTTGCCGTTCGGCTACAAACTGCAGCACAACGAATCGGCGCGCATGTGGGTGGATGCACCCACCCGGATGCGGATTGAAGTCGCGGGCGACATCAAGAATCGCACCTATGTCTACGACGGCGCGCAAGTGAGCATGTTGGTGCCCGACCTGAACGTATACGCCGAGACCGCAGCCCCAGCCACCTTGGGCGAACTCGTCCGCGTGCTGCTGGATGCCGGAGTCGAGATGCCGCTGATCGACATGCTGTACCACGGCAAAGCCGGCGACCTTACCGAAGACGTCCGGGTCGGCCTGTTGGTCGGAGACAGCGTGGTGGATGGCGTGTTGACCGACCATCTGGCGTTCCGGCAGCCCAACGTCGACTGGCAGCTGTGGGTGGAGAAAGGCGCGCAGGCACTGCCACGGAAGTTGCTCATCACCACCCGTTACGAAGTCGGTGATCCGCAGTACGAGGCGATCCTGCAGTGGGACACCAAGCCGCGCATGGACGCGAAGTCGTTCACGTTCGTGCCGCCCCCGGGCGCCACCAAGATCCCGTACAACACCAAGCTGGTCGCCGATGGAGGTGACAAATGAACATCCAGCGCACGCCGGGCAGAACGCTCGCAACGCCACGCACTACTTTGCGCACGGCCCTGCTTGCCGCGGTTTTCCTGTTCGGGACGGTGGCCATGCTCATCCCCGAGGACGCATCCGCTCGCCGCGGCGGCGGAGGTGGGGGCGGTCGCTCGATGGCGCGCAGTTCGGTGAGCGGCGCCTCCATGGGTGCGGCCAACCGGGGCGGTGCCAACCGGGGCAGTGCCAGCCGGGGTGGAGGCAGCATGTCCGCGGGCAACCGGGCCAGCGCGGGCAACCGGATGAGTGGCAGCGGCAACCGGGCCAGTACAGGCGACCGTGCCAACGCCGGCAATCGTGTCAATACCGGCGACCGTACAAATACAGGAAACCGCGTCAATACCGGCGACGTCAATATTGACCGCGGTGACGTGAACATCGATGTCGACGGTGGGTACGGCTGGGGCAACGGGGTGCGCTATCCGGTTGCTGCCGGCATCGCGGTGGGCGCCGCGGTTGGAACGGCGATCGCAGTCGGTTCGATGTACGCCGCGGTGCCGTCCGGCTGCCCGATCGTCCACACCTATGCGACGCCGTACTACTACTGTGGCGGCTATTACTACCAGCAGCAGATGCAGGGCGACGACGTCGTGTACGTGGTCGTGACGCCCTGACCGTCGGCAAAAAGGGCAGCGGCCCGGGCCATGTCGCCAGGAAACGCCACGATGCGGGTGCTGCAGGTCGCCATGCTGCTTTCGCTGGCAAGCGCCGGCGCGGCGTTCGCGCAATCCGCCCCGGTCGCGACCGCGGCCGCCGGCCATTCCTGCGGTGCGCGCATCGACGGCGATACGCGTCCCCGCATCGGCCTGGCGCTTGGCGGCGGCGGCGCGCGCGGCATCGCCCATATCAGCGTGTTGCGCGTGATCGAGGAACTGCATATCCCGATCGACTGCGTGGCCGGCACCAGCATGGGCGCGCTGGTCGGCGGGCTCTATGCATCCGGCATGTCGGTGGACGAGATGGAAGAACTGGTCGTCTCCACCGACTGGAAGCGCCTGTTCGACGACTCCCTGGCACGGCCGGAGCGGTCGTTCCGGCGCAAGCAGGATGATCGCGACGGGCTCACCACGGTCGGCGTGGGCATTGGCCGGGGCGGCATCCGGGTGTCGCCGGGCTTGCTGCAGGGCGAACGCATCCTCGCGATGTTCGAGAACGCTACGCTCGGGGTCAGCGCGGTCGACGATTTTGATCTCCTGCCGATCCCGTATCGCGCGGTGGCGACCGACCTCAACACCGGCCAGCCCGTCGTGCTCGACCATGGCAGCCTGGCGATGGCGATGCGCGCGAGCATGTCGCTGCCGGGCGTGTTCCAGCCGGTCGAGATCGATGGGCGGGTCCTGCTGGATGGCGGCCTGGTCAACCAGGTGCCGGTGGATGTCGTGCGCGCGATGGGTGCCGACGTCGTCATCGCGGTCGATGTCGGGACGCCGCTGGCGCAGCTGGACCGCGATGCGAGCCTGCTCGAGGTGGTGTCGCAGATCACCGGGATGATGACCACCGGCAATACCGGGCGGCAGCTGGCGGAGCTTCGCGAGTCGGACGTGCTGGTGCTGCCCCAGCTGGGCGACGTGGTCGCAACCGGCGACTTCACCAAGGCGCGCGAGGCGCTGGAGATCGGGGCGCAGGCCGCCGAGGCATCACGGGATGAGCTGACGGGCCTGTCGGTGCCAGCCGGGCTGCATGCCGCGTCACTGGAAGCACGTCCGCGGTTCGCTGCGGGTGCGCCGGTGGTCGAGTTCGTGCGGCTGGAGAACGAAACCGGCTATGCCGATGAACTGCTGCTGGCGCAGGTGCCGATCCCGATCGGCGAACCGCTGGACAGCGCACGGATCGAGGCCAGGCTGCTCCGGGCGTACGGCCTGGGCACGCTGTCCAGCATCACCTACGAAGTCGTGCGCGAGGATGGCCGCACGGGCGTGCTGCTGCGGGCCCGGCCCAAGCCGCATGGCCCCAACTACCTGCAGCTCGGCCTCACCCTCAATACCGACTTCGAGGGCGCGTTCGAAAGCAACCTGCGGATGGCGGTGCTGTTCTCGCCGCTCTCGCGGCTGGGCGCCGAGGGGCGCATCGCGGCCACCATCGGCAGCGAGCCGGGGCTGGAAGGCGAGTACTACCACCCCTTGGATGTGGCCAACCGCAACCTGCTGTACGCCCGGCTGGGCTACGACAACCCGAACATCCATGTGTTCAACACCGCTGGAGAGAACGTCGCCACCTATGACGTGCGCGTGGTCGGTCTCGAGCTGCGGGCGGCACGCGAGTTCGGCAATGTTGGCGCGGCGGGCATCGGGGTGCGGCGCGCGACCGGGCGGGCCACCGTCGAAGTCGGCGATCCACTGCTCGATGAGTTCGACTTCGAACAGGGCGAGCTGTTCGCCACGATCACGATCGACAGGCTCGACAGCCTGTTCTTCCCCCGCAGCGGCTACTACGGCCTGCTGGGCTACACCGTGTCCCGGGACTGGCTGGGAAGCGATGTCGAGTTCGACCAGTTCGACCTGGATGCCCTCGGCGCCAGGAGCTTCGGCAATCACGCGGTGCAGCTTGGCGCCCGGTACCACATCACTACGTCGGGCACGCTGCCGGTGCAGAGCAGGTACCGGCTGGGAGGTCGTGCGCGGCTGGCTGGCTTCAGGTTCAACGAGCTGACCGGCCAGCACTATGCGCTGCTGCTCGTGGGTTACACCTACCAGCTGGCCGAGCTCTTCGGGCGCTCCGCACAGGTGGGCGCCACGATCGAGTACGGCAATGCCTGGGAGCGCCGCGAAGACATGGCCTTCGACGACGGCATCCTCAACGCGAGCGTGTACACCGGATTCGATTCATGGCTGGGCCCGATGCTGTTCGGCGTCGGCTGGCGCGAGCATGGCGGCGGCGTGCTGTTCCTCGAGGTCGGTCGACCGTTCTGATGCGTTGCGATCTGCGTGAACCGTTGTACCGCATTACGGAAAAGGAGATGGAATCATGAAAGCCGGTTGCAGGATCATCATCGCGCTCGCGCTGGCAGGCGGAAGCTGCTTCGCGTTTGCCGTGGAACCCCGGCCCCGACCCGCGCTTGCGGAGGAGGCGACCGAGGCGCTGGAAGACATCGGAGCCGAGCTGCGCGGGCTGGACAGCTATGCGTTGGCGATGGACGTGTCCACCAGGGCTGCGGTCGGGGGCGGGAAGTACCGCGACTTCTCGGGCACCGTCCACTACTCCGTGAAGGCACCGAGCCACCTTGTCGCCAGGATCCAGGGCAAGGGAGTGGATCGCCAGGTGTTCTACGACGGCCAGACGATCACGGTCTACGCGCCCCTCCAGCGCGTGTACGCGCGCATTGAGGCGCCCGGAACAATCAGGACGTTGCTCGAGCAGGTGCGGGCAAGGAAGGGGATCGAGCTGCCGGTCGTCGACCTGTTCGCGTGGGGCGTACCGGACGGCCCGATGTCTTCGGTCACCCGGGCGAGCTACGCGGGCAGGGGCATGGTCCGTGGACGGGAATGCGAGCACTACGCCTATGCGGAGGCAGGAGTGTCATGGGAGGTGTGGGCCGACGATGACCATCTGCCGTGCAAGGTGGTGATGGTTGATGCCACGGACGCCGGGCTGCCCGGGTATCGCGCGGAGCTGAGCTGGGACACCGCGGCGCAACCGGCGGACGGGGACTTCGTGTTTGCACCCGGGGAGGGTGTCACGCAGGTCGAGTTGTCGCAGATTTCCGAAACAGATCATCCCCCGGGTGAGGGACCCTGAGGCGGAACGGAATTCATCCCCTGACCCAGGCGTCCGCCCTGTCGGCGGAAGGCGTCGTGAAGTAGGCGATCTGCGTCTTCCGGAACCCCTGTCCGACGAAGGCCAGTGCCTCGTCGCGCCAGGACGCGTCGCCCACGATCGCGATGCGTGCGATGCGGTCGCAGTACTCGATCGTGAACTGCAGGTCGTCGTCCCAGCCCTCGTCGCGCGCCCAGCCCCGGAAGCCATCGAGCACCAGCAGGAGGCGGACCTCTCCACCGCCGTCGATCAGGCGGCGCGCCAGCGCCTCGAGCATCCTCTGGTCCGCGAGCGTCATCTCGCCCGTCAGCCGGGCATGCACGACGCCCGCGTCATCCGCCTGCGTGATCTGGACGCTCACGTATCCTCCCGCCTGGGCATTGCGTCGGGCACATAGCGCGCGACGGCTTCCTCGATGCCCTTGCTCAGGGCCATCACCTTGTCGGCGTACTCGAACAGGCGCTGGTCGGCCTCGCCGCCGGGGGTCCAGGTCGGGACCTCCAGCGGCGTGCCGGTGTCGCGGTCGACCGCAACGAACACGATGACGCAATGCGTGCACAGCCGGTCGTCGCCGCCCATCGGGTCGCGCGCACGCACGCCCACGCCGAACTGCATCGATGTCCGCCCGGTGCGCACCAGCCGTGCCGAGACCGTGACGAGGTCGGTGATCCGCACCGGCGCGACGAACCTGATGCCGCCCACCGCAACAGTGACGCAGTAATGGCCGCTCCATCCGACCGCTGCGGCGAAGCCGGCCTGGTCGATCCACTTCATCACCGTTCCGCCGTGCACCTTGCCGCCGTAGTTGACGTCGGTCGGCTCGGCGAGGAATCGCAGGGTGAGGCTGTGCGGGCGCCCGCTCATGTGCAGCCCTCCGCTGGGGGAATCCGGAGTGTACGTCTGATCCGCGCCTGCGGAACCCCGCCGCCGCATGCACCCAAAGGGCAATTGTGGCGCCTTCGACGCAGGCGCACGCGTATAGCCTGAACGCTGTCCCTCCGGCCCCGGATTTGGGCCGTGTAGCCTAGCGATTGGTTGATGATCGCTGTGGGTGCAATGTTGCAAATATGCAGCCTCGCCCCTTGAAGTGTGTGAGTTGACCCGTCGCTGATGCCGAGACACCATGGGCCTGCCGTACGGTGCGAGGAACAGGGATGATGCTCGACGGATCGAAGCGACTTTTGGCAGCCATGTTGCTGCTCTTGGTAATGGGACAAGGGTGTGCCCGATCGCCGTCGCCGGAGGCGACTCCGCAAAATCCGGTGACGAGTTACGCTGCCCCGACGACTTCAACTGATTCGAACCGCGGTGGACTGGCTAACCCGCTTCCTGCCCGGTCAACCAATATTCCGACCGTTGCGGCCGCGGCGACAGGCGGGTCTGCAGCGAAAGATTGCGATGCGCTACCGCTTGTGGAGAAGGAGGCGTGCTACGCCAGCTACGACGAAGGTGAGCTGGCCGAGTGCGAGGAGGTACGTCTCTACAGTTGCGCCCCCTACGCCCGCGTGCATCGGGCAGAGGTGGAGCTCAAGCAGGTTAGTGAAGTCGTGCTACAGGAAGTGCGCGACACCTACGCCTCCTATGAGGATAACCAGCCGGGCTACGTGAAGGACGTCGAGAGCGCTTACGTAGCCGCCGACAGCGCGTGGCGTGCATACCGGGATGCGCATTGCGCGCTGGAGCCGGTCGTTCAAGGCATGTCCCGTCAGGAGGCTCCCGGACTCACCGAGGCGTGCCGCGCAAGCATGACGGAGGCGCGGGTCAAGGAACTCAAGGAGCAAAAGTCCACGCTGTTTGCGGAAGGAGCCGGCAATGACGAGCGGAAATGATGAGCGGCGGATCTACGACCCGCTAGATCGTACGACTTTCGACGCTATCGCTTACAACGCCGTTGGGCGCGCATCCGAGATCAATACCTTCCCCGCGCTGAGCCTGACACACAGTAGTGGCAACTCTGGCTGGAGCGTTGGCATCGTGCAGTGGGACTTTGGCCAACCTGGGCGTGGCGAGAAGGTGCATGAGCTGATGTCCGGCTACCAGGGATGGGCCAGTCCGGACCAGCGATTCTCACCAGCAGAGGTGAATGATCTAACCCGACGCCTGCAAACCCGCGGCCAGTCCGGCAACGCATTGAACGGCGAGGAGCAGGCGCGCCTGAACGAATACCTTCGCTCCGATTCCGGTCGCGAGTTGGTGAGCTCGCTCAACCAGGAACAGATCGACAAAAAGTGGCAAAACGTCGGTGAGCCGCTTTCCCGGATCGAATGGCTGCGCGATCTGCGTCAGGCCGATCCTGCACAGGCGACCGAAATCGTCGCGCAGGCAATGAAGCTCTACAACCAGAACGAGATACGTGGTGAGCGGCTCATCACCCATCTACAGAACAATGAACTGACTGCCGCGGAAACACGCGATTGGATCGGATCGCAAGGGATCAGTGGATTGAATCCCGCTGCACGTCAAGCGATTGTCACGGGACGCGACAACGCGATTGCAGGTGCCCGACTCATGAACGCCCTAGAGCTCGGCGAAGGACGGCTCGCGCAGGCTTGGCAGCGCGAGGTTCACGAAAGGGGTAGTCCGTCGCTTTACGAGGGGTTCAACAACAACCCTGATGTGCAATTGCTGGACGCTATGATGCGCAGCCCAGCTGCAGGGCGCACGATCCTTGATCACGTAGACAACGACCAGCCGGCACGGGGCGTCAGCATTCGTGCGGCCCGACCCAATGCTGCGCTGGAAATGTCCCGCGTTGAGCTCGAACGTCCGGCGATCTGACCGTTACCAGCCCCAATGCGGACACATTTGAGATGACCCGCGATGGTTGGAACCGGAACGGCGTCCCGATGCAGGTTCAGCAAGGTCGGGCGATAGATGCGCCCGATCACACAGATGGCCTCCGCTCGCGCCCGCTGATACCCGGAAACGAACGAAACCCTGATCAGGCGCAGGCGCAAGGCCAGCCCAAGTCTTTGCTCGACCGCTTGTACGAGGCGGCGGTCAACAAGGACGACAAGGCGATGGACGCCGAATTGATGGAATATGGCCAAAGCCTTGCAGGGCAGCAGTTTCAGCGCGAAATCGCGGGCGAGGAAAGGCTGTGGCTGGCCGAGGTTCGCCAGGCCGAGTTGCAGGCGCAGCTTGTCGAGCAGCAACGGTTGGCACAGCAGATGGAGCGCAGTGGTCCGGTAATGTCGATGTAGCTGGGGACGAGGCAATGGATCAGGAAGAAGGGAAGCTGGCCAAGCTTGGGTTCATCATCAAGCACTACGCGGATCGGAGCGAGGCGGCGGCTGCGAGGATGGAGCAGGGCGCGGCATCGCTGGAGCGCGGCGCCAGCGCCATGCTTTCCCAGGGACAGAGCTTGGCCAGCGCAGTGGTCAATGGCGTCAAAGGCCACGTTGCCGATGACATCAAGCAATGCGTGGGCCGTTCCATTGCGCCTGTGCATGAGATGCTCGGCTCTGATGCAAAGTCGATCGCGCGACTGGTCCAGGAGTTGCAAGCCGAGCGCGAAGCGATCAAGGCCGAGCGACGCAAATGGACGGTGGTCGGGATGGGTGGCTTGGCGACTTGTGCTGTACTGGCTTTCGCCGGCATTGCAGCTTGGGGAGCGTACTGGAAGAACAATGCGGCGGGCGCCAGGGCGGAGTTGGCATGGGTCGAGGCCGTCAATGATTCGGATTTCGTACCCTGCGGCGACAAGCGTGTATGCGCGAATGTGGACATGCAGGCCAAACCCATCCAGGGGAAATACAGGCCAGTCAAGCAGAGGGAGTAGCCTCGCCACGCGCGCGATGCGCATTGTTCTGCCGGCGATGTGCTGTGGGCGTGCTCGGGGGATCGTCGCGCGCGGGTGTTCGCCGTGCGCTACCCTGTCCCCTTCCCGCGTGCCCGTTCTGTTCCTGCCCTGCCTGTCGCCGTGACCACACCCGCCGTTTCGCCCTCGATCGACCCCGCCCGGCTGCGCTTGTCCGTCGCTCCGATGATGGACTGGACCGACAACCACTGCCGGGTCTTCCATCGCCTGCTTGCGCCACACGCCCGGCTGTACAGCGAAATGGTGCACGCCAACGCCGTGATCCATGGCGACCGCGCCAGGCTGCTGGCGATGGACCCGATGGAGCATCCGGTGGCGCTGCAGCTCGGCGGCAGCGAACCGCCACTGCTGGCGCAGGCAGCGCGCATCGGCGCCGACCATGGTTTCGACGAGATCAACCTCAACGTCGGCTGCCCGTCCGATCGCGTGCAGGCCGGGCGCTTCGGCGCCTGCCTGATGCGCGAACCCGCACTCGTCGCCGACAGCGTCGCGGCGATGATCGCCGCGGTCGACGTGCCGGTTACGGTGAAGTGCCGCCTCGGAGTCGACGACGATCACGAGTACGCGCGCTTCCTCGCCTTCATCGATACGGTTGCCGCCGCCGGCTGCCGGATGTTCGTGGTGCATGCGCGCAACGCCTGGCTGAAGGGCCTGTCGCCGAAGGAGAACCGCGAAGTGCCACCGCTGCGCTACGACTGGGCCTACGCCCTCAAGCGCGAGCGCCCGGAGCTGACCGTGGTCGTCAACGGCGGTATCGCAGACGCAGGCGAGGCGACGGCACACTTGGCGCACACCGACGGCGCGATGCTCGGCCGTGCCGCGTATCACGACCCCTGGCTGTTGCATCGCCTCGACGTGGCCTGGTTCGGGGGCGAGCTGTCCACGCGCGCCGACGTGCTGCGTTCGATGCGCCCCTACGTCGAAGGCCAGCTCGCGCGCGGCGCGCAGCTCAAGCACATCACCCGCCACCTGCTCGGCTTGTTCCACGGCGAGCGTGGCGGCCGCGCCTTCCGCCAGGTGTTGAGCGAGGGCGCGCACAAGCCAGGTGCCGACTGGGCGCTGGTCGAGGCCGCGATCGCCACCACCCGGGGCGACGCCCGCGTCGCTGCCTGAGGAGTCTGTTTCGATGCTGACCCGTGACACCGGCGCCTTCCTCGCGTTCGCGCGCGACTGCGCCCCCGGCTTCGGCGCGGCCACCGCGCGCGCGGCTTTCCTGGTTGCACCGGACGGCTTCGGCCGTGCCGACGAATCCGCCACCGACAACCGCTACATGGCCGATGCCGATAGCTTCGACGCGGCGCGCGCTTCCGCCGAGCACCGGGGGCTGCAGCGCGCGCTCTCGGAGATCCTGCCGACCATCTGCTTCGCAGGCGATCCGGACGCGCCCGACGCGCTGTTCCCCAACAACGTGTTCGCCACCGCGCCCGGCACCCTGGTGGTCGGCCGCATGCGCCACCCGGTGCGCCGCCGCGAGGCCGGGCGCGCGGATATCCGCGGCTTCTTCCGTGACGTCCTTGGCTATGCGGTGCGCGACCTGTCGCAGCAGCCGCATCCCTGCGAGCTGACCGGCGCGCTGGTGGTCGACCGCGCCCGCGGCCTGGGCCTGTGTGGCTTGTCCGAGCGCTGCGACGAGGAAGGCGCGCGGCTGATGCACGAGGCGCTGGGCCTGCGCGCCACGTTGATGTTCGATCTCGCGCCGGGCGAGTACCACACCAACGTCGTGCTCGCGGTGCTGGCGGGTCGCGCCGCGATCATCTGTCCGGGCGGCTTCGCCGACCCGGCCGTCAGCGATGCCATCGCGGCGTTGTACGCGCCACACGTGGTGACGCTCTCGCAGGCCGAGCAGTCCGCCTTTGCCGGGAACGCGATCAGCCTGTCGGATGACGTGGCTTGGATGAGCACGCGGGCGGCGCAGGCCCTGACGCCGTCCAGCCGCGACGCGCTGGCCCGCGCCGGCTTCGGGATCCGGACGGTTCCGCTGGAGGCGATCGAAGCCGCAGGTGGCTCGCTGCGCTGCTGCGTGGCCGAAATCTACTGATGCAGCGCCGCTGCGCCACGACAATCATGAACGGGGCCGCAGGGCACCTGGAAAAGTTAAGGGGTAATTCACCGCCACCCTCCGAGAATCATCCGGATGCTCCCGTGACCGCCGCTGTGGGAGCCCGTAACTTTCTGTATTCTCTGGAAGAATGGCTCCCATGACTGCTTGTCGCCTGTTTACCGCGCTGTGCCTGCTGGCCGCGTTCACGCACGTGGGCGTGGCGCAGGCCGACGAGGGACGTCGCCAAGGGCGCGGCGCCGGCGCGCAGGCTCCCCGGGTCGCGGAGCAGGCTCCGAGGCCCCCACAGGCAGCGCCACGGGTGCGTGCGCCGGAAGCGAGGCCGTCACGCGGCTCGCGTCAGGACGCGCTGGCGGACTCCGTCCGTCGCGTGCAGAGCCGGACCGGTGGCCAGGTACTGAGTGCCGAGCGCGTGCCTTTCGAGGGCCGTGACATCAACCGGGTGAAAGTCGTGGACGAGCGCGGGCGCGTGCGCGTCTACATGGATGATCCCGCCTCCCGACCGCGTCGCCCGCCGCGTCCTACACGCGGCGACGACGACTGAATTCGCACCCTAGACAGCAGCCCCTCCCGTCCGCGGCCCGCCGCGACGGGACATTTTGGAGATACCGATGCGCATCCTCCTGGTCGAAGACGAAGCCCCCCTGCGGGAGACCCTGGCCGCGCGCCTGAAGCGCGAAGGCTATGCCGTGGACGCGGCGCAGGACGGCGAAGAAGGCCTGTACATGGGCCGCGAGGTGCCGTTCGACGTCGGCATCATCGACCTCGGCCTGCCGAAGATGTCGGGCATGGAACTGATCAAGGCCCTGCGTGACGAAGGCAAGCAGTTCCCGGTGCTGATCCTGACCGCGCGTTCCAGCTGGCAGGACAAGGTCGACGGCCTCAAGCAAGGCGCCGACGACTATCTGGTCAAGCCTTTCCACGTCGAGGAGCTGCTGGCGCGCATCAACGCCCTGGTGCGCCGCGCCGCGGGCTGGAGCAAGCCGACGCTGGAATGCGGCGCGGTGGTGCTCGATCTCGCCGCGCAGACGGTCAGCGTCGAAGGCCAGAACGTCGACCTCACCAGCTACGAGTACAAGGTGCTCGAGTACCTGATGATGCATGCCGGCGAGCTGGTCTCGAAGGCCGACCTCACCGAGCACATCTACCAACAGGACTTCGACCGCGACTCCAACGTGCTCGAGGTCTTCATCGGCCGCCTGCGCAAGAAGCTCGATCCCGACAGCGCGCTCAAGCCGATCGAGACCGTGCGTGGCCGCGGCTACCGCTTCGCGATCCCGCGCACCAACGAAGGCTGAGTCCGGTGGGCGCGCGCGACGCGCCCGCGGGCATGCGGGGAGGCTGGCGTGGGGCAGGGGCGTGACGGAAGGACACTGGGCTGGCGACCGCGGTCGCTGCAGGCGCGCCAGCTGTTGGCCGCAAGCCTGGGCCTGCTCGCCTTCCTGGCAGCGGCCGGCTATGCCCTCGACCGCGCTTTCGTCGACGTCGCCAGCCAGCTGCAGCGCGACCGCCTGCGCAGCTATGCGACCTCCTACGCCCGCGACATCGAGTTCGACCGCGGCGGCGCCCTGATCCCGCCCTACACGCAGCCCGACGAGCGCTTCGAGCGCCCGGGCAGCGGCCTGTATGCCGAAGTGGTGCTGCCCCACGGCGGCTGGTCGTCGGAGTCCACGCGCGGGCCGCAGCTGCCGGAGTCTGACCTGCTTGAAGGCGGGACCGAGAAGTTCGAGGGCCCGATGCCGATCACCCGCAGCGACGGCACCTATGGCGAGGTGCTGCGCTACGGCAAGGGTTTCATCTGGGACATGGAACAGCGGCCCGAGGCCGAGTTCCCCTACACGATCTACATCATGGAAGACGCCGGCACCCTGCCGCAGCAGGTGCGCGTGTTCCGCGCCGCGCTGTGGGGCTACCTCGGCATCGCCGGCCTGGTGCTGCTGCTCCTGCAGGCCTTGGTGCTGCGCTGGAGCCTGCTGCCCCTGCGGCGCGTCGAGGCCGAGCTCAAACGCGTGCAGCTCGGACAGGCCAACCGCATGAGCGAACTCCATCCGCGCGAGCTCGAGCCACTGACCGAGAGCATCAACGCACTGGTCGAGAGCGAGCGCCAGAACCTCGAGCAGCAGCGCAACACCTTGGCCGACCTCGCGCACAGCCTGAAAACGCCGCTGGCGGTGCTGCGCACGCGCCTGGACAGCGATGCCAGCGAGGCCGAACTGCGCGAGGACGTGGCCACGCAGGTGCGGCGTATGAACGAACTGGTGAGCTACCAGCTCGGCCGCGGCGCGGCGGGTGGCCACCAGCTGTTCGCGGCGCCGGTCGAGGTCGAACCCTATGCCGAAGAGATCGTGCGCGGACTGGAGAAGATCTACGCCGGGCGCGGCACCGTATGCGAGTTCGACATCGACCCGGCCGCGCGCTTCCACGGCGAGCCCGGCGACCTGCAGGAACTGCTGGGCAACCTGCTGGAGAACGCCTTCAAGTGGTCGACGTCGCGCGTGCTGCTGACCGTGAAGCCGGGCGAGAGTGCACCGCGCCGGCGTCCCGGACTGCTGGTCGCGGTGGATGACGATGGCCCGGGCATTCCGACCGAGCGCATCTCCCACGTCCTGCAGCGTGGCGTGCGCGGGGACGAGCGCGTGCAGGGCCATGGCATCGGACTGTCGATCGTGCAGGACATCGTGCGCAGCTATCGCGGCGAGCTGGAAGTGGCGGAATCGCCCGAGCTGGGTGGCGCGCGCTTCGTGGTCCGGCTGCCGCCGGGACTGTAGGCGGCGGCTTCAGTCCGCGGCGAAGGGCGACGGGCCATAAAGCCGGCGCAGGTGCGCCGCCACTTCGGGTTGCGCGCGTTCGAGCAGGCCCGGGTCGCTGAAGTGGTACTCGCTGCACACCGCGAAGAATTCCTCGGGCGCCTCGGCGGCATACGGGTCCAGTGCGGTATGGCGGCCGCGCTCGACCTGTTCGACGAAGGCGTCGTAGGCCTGCTGGAAATCACGCGCCCATTCCCGCTGCCAGGCGCGTGGCAGCGGCGGCGTGCCGTCGAGCAGGCCATCAAGCGCATCGAGCTTGTGCACCATCTCGTGCACCGCCACGCAGCAGCCGTCATGGGGACTGGCGAGGTCGGCGGCGATGTCCGCCCATGACAGCACCAGCGGCCCGTGCTCCCAGGCCTCGCCGGCGAGTTCGTCCTCGCCTTCATGCATCACGCCGGCGGCATCGACGTGGCTGCGGTCGACGCGGAACGCATCGGGATAGACCAGCAGCTGCGCCCAGCCGTGCAGGCCCTCGGTGCCGAATTCCAGCAGCGGCAGGCAGCACAGCGCGGCCAGCATGGCGCGGTCGCGCGCATCAAGCGCGAGCCCGCCGAGCGGCGTGATCGTCTTGTCGTGCAGGAACTGCGCAGCCAGGGCGCGCAGGCGGTCGCGGCGCGCGGCATCCAGCGCGGTGACCCAGGGCACGTCCGCCTGGACGGCCTGCCAGATGGCTTGGTCGACGTCCGCGGGCGGGCGCCGGAACAGGCGCCGGATCACGCCATCGCCTAGCGGAACATCCCCGGCAGGAAGCTGTGCCAGCGCGGCGGCCGGGCCGCGTCGGCATCGGCGCCGCGCGGGATCACGGGCTTCTCGGATTCAGGACGCTTGCCGGTGCGCACCGGATCCGCGTCGGACGCGGCGCTGGTCGCATAGTTGGCGGAGCAGGCCGAGCCGTCGCCGCCGGTGCCCGACAGGCGCGCATCCTGGGCAGCGACCGGGAAGGCCAGGGACAGCAATGTCGCAGCGAAAGTGGCGCGGACGGACATGACAGGTGCCTGCACGGTGACCGGGTCAACCTCCGGATCATACATTGCCCCGGGGCGTGCGCACGCGCGGGCGGCCGCCCTGCTGGTCCAGGTGTGATAATCCGCCGCATGCCTGTGGACGCCACCAACGCGCCGCCTGAAGCCGCCGCTGCGGAGAGGGCGCTCTTGTTGCGCCTGGCCCGCGGGCCGGTCCCGGGCGCCACGCTGGCGCGGGAAGCCGGCCTGACGCGGGCCGCGGTCTGGAAGCGGATCGAATCGCTGCGCGCGGCCGGTGTCGCCATCGGCGCGCAGCGTGGCCGCGGCTATGTGCTGGAGGCGCCGCTGGACCTGCTCGACGCCGCGGCCATCGCGGCCGCGCTGCCCGATGCCGTGCGTGCGGGCGTGCACCGGCCCGAGGTCGCATGGAGCCTCGACTCCACCAACAGCGAGCTGCTGCGCCGACGTACGCCGCCGCACGGGGTCGCGGTGCTGCTGGCCGAACGCCAGCTCGGCGGTCGCGGCCGTCTTGGCCGTGCGTGGGCGTCGCCATTGGCGGCCAACCTCTATGTGTCGTTGGCGCGCGCCTTCGACGGCGGGCTGGCGCGCCTGGGCGGACTCGGCCTCGTGGCTGGCGTCGCCGCGGCGGAGGCCCTGCACGCACTGGGCTACGTCACGGTGCGGCTGAAGTGGCCGAACGACCTGGTGGTCGTCGGACCCGGGCCGTCGCTGCTGCAAAAGCTCGGCGGCCTGCTGGTCGAAGGCGGCGGCGAGCACGCCGGACCGGTACGCGCGGTGCTCGGCCTCGGCCTCAACGTGCGGATGCCGGCCGCGGCGGTGGCCGCGATCGACCAGCCATGGTGCGACCTGGCGTCATTGCCGCATCCGGCGCCACCGTCGCGCAACGCCATTGCCGCCATGCTGGTCGCGCACCTAGTGCCGGCGCTGGAGCAGTTCGACCACGACGGCCTGGCCCCTTTCCTGCCGCGCCACGCCGCGCTGGACGCACTGGCCGGGCGCGCGGTCGAGGTGCGCGCAGGCAGGGACGTGCATGCAGGCACGGCGCTGGGCCTGGCGGCCGATGGCGCGCTGCGCGTGGACATCGACGGCATTGAACGCCACTTCCATGCCGGCGAAGCCAGCCTGCGCGCACGGGCCGCGGCATGAGCGACTGGCTGTTCGACCTCGGTAACACCCGCCTCAAGCTGGCCGCGCTGGAGCGCGACGGCATCGGCCCGGTGTCCGCCTTCGCGCACGACGGCGCGGGCTTCGACCCGGCATGGGTGGCGGCGTTGCCGAAGGATATCGACGTTGCCTGGATCGCGAGCGTCGGTCCGGCGGCACTGCGCGCTTCCCTGCTGCAGGCGCTGGTGCCGCGCGCGGTGCGCGTGGTCGAGGTGCGTGTTGAACGCGAGATGGCCGGCGTGCGCATCGGCTACGCGGAGCCTGCGCGACTGGGCGTGGACCGCGCGCTGGCGCTGGTTGGCGCGCGCGCGCGGGTGCCGGGCTGGGCGCTGGTCGTGGGCGTGGGCACCGCGCTGACCATCGACCTGCTCGATGCCGTGGGGAACCACCACGGCGGCGCCATCGCGCCGTCGCCCACCCTGATGCGCGAAGCGCTGCATGCACGTGCGCCGCAGCTTCCTGTAGACGGCGGCACGGCCGCGGCCTTCGCCACCGATACCGTGGATGCGCTTGCGGGCGGCTGCTTCGGCGCGGCGCTTGGTTTGATCGAGCGCAGCTGCAGGGAGGCGGCTGCGCTGGCCGGCCTGCCACCGACCGTGCTGCTGCACGGTGGGGGCGCGGCAGGGCTGCTGGCACGGGTCGACGGCGCCGTGCACGCGCCTTCGCTGGTCATGGACGGCCTGGCGCGACTGGCGCGACAGCCACGCGGGCTGGAGTCCGCACGCTAGGACTCGCGGGCTAGAATCCATCCATGCCCGCACGCGCACTGCTCGTCCTCCTGGTCATGCTCAACTTCGGCGTCGCCACCTGGTGGCTGCTGCGTCCGGAACCGCCGGCGCCGGCGCCGTGGGCGCCGCCCGCGGACGTGCCGCGCCTTCAGCTGCTCGGCGAGCAGGTCGCCGTGCAGGCCGACCCGGGACCCGGGATCGCCCCGGTGGATGGCGCCGAGCCGCCCGAAGCGGGCGCGGCCGCGGCGGAGCCGCTTTCGACGCCGGATGCAGACGCGCCCGCCGCGGTGGCGCAGGACGCATCGTCCGTCGCTCCGCCGCCGTCTCCGGATGCAGGCCCTCAGGCGGCGGCCGCCGCCACGCTGCGCTGCTCAAGCTTTGGCCCTTTCCCCGACGCCGTCTCCGTGGCCGCCTCGCGCAGCGCGCTGCAGCCCCTGGGCGCCACGCGCATGCGCGTGCGCGACGTCGTCGAGGCGCCGCGCGGCTGGCGCGTGGTGATGGCGCCGCAGCCCGACCGTGCTGCCGCCGACGCATTGGCCGCCAAGATCAGGGAGGCGGGATTCGACGACCTGCTGGTGGTGCCTTCGGGTGATGAAGCCAACGGCATCGCGCTGGGGCGCTATGGCAGCGAGCCGTCGGCCCGCCGCCGTGAATCGGCGCTGCGCGCGGCCGGCTTCCCGGCGCAGGCGCAGCCGCTGGGCGATACCGTCATCCGGCACTGGCTGGACGTGGCTGCGGGCCCGGCGTTCGATGCCGCGGCCGCCCGCGCCGCCACCGCGGCGGCCCAGGTCCAGGACATCGAATGCGCCGGCGTCGTGGCGGCCGGCGCCTCGCGTTAGAATGCCGCGCGCCCTCCGTGGCGCATCGTGCCGGCATAGCTCAGCTGGTAGAGCAACCGCCTTGTAAGCGGTAGGTCGTCCGTTCGAATCGGACTGTCGGCACCACGGGAATCCCACTGTTGCCGCCGGAGGCACCCATGCCCTTTGAGTCCCAGCCTGTTTCCGTCTTCGGCGTGCCGACCGATATCGGCGCGGGGAGTCGCGGCGCATCCATGGGGCCCGAGGCGCTGCGCGTGGCGGGGCTGGTGGAAGCGCTGGTCGCGCGCGGCATCGACGCCATCGACCGCGGTGACGTCAAGGGGCCGCGCAATCCATGGCAGTCGCCGCAGGACGGCTATCGCCATCTCGATGAAGTGGTGGCATGGAACCGCGCGGTCATGGACATGACCGCCGCCGAGCTCGCCGCGGGTCGGGTGCCGGTGATGCTCGGCGGCGACCACTGCCTGGCGATGGGTTCGATCACCGCGGTCGCGCGCCACTGCAAGACCCGTGGCAAGCGCCTGCGCGTGCTGTGGCTCGACGCCCACGCCGACTTCAATACCTCCGCCATCACGCCGTCGGGCAACGTCCACGGCATGCCGGTGGCCTGCCTGTGCGGCCTGGGTCCGGACGTGCTGGTCAACCTTGGCGGCCCCGGCCCGATGATCTCGCCGTCCGACGTGCGCCAGATCGGCATCCGCTCCGTCGACGCGGCGGAGAAGCGCCTGGTGCGCGAGCACGGCCTGGACATCTACGACATGCGCTACATCGACGAAGTCGGCATGAAGCAGGTGATGGAAGAGGCGCTGGCCGGCATCGACGACGACACCCACCTCCACGTCAGCTTCGACGTCGACGTGCTCGATCCCTCCGTCGCCCCGGGCACCGGCACCCGCGTGCCCGGTGGCCTCGACTACCGCGAGGCGCAGTTGATGATGGAAATGCTCGCTGACGCCGGCGGTGCGGATTCGCTCGACGTGGTCGAAGTGAACCCGGCGCTGGACAAGCGCAACCGCACCGCGCGCCTGGCCGTCGACCTGGTGGAAAGCCTGTTCGGAAAGTCGACCCTGATGCGCGACTGAGCCTGCAGGATGAATGGAGACCCGCGCTGCGGCGGGGCCTTGCGCTGATTCAACGCGGATTTCACCTGCGGCCACGTTTCATGTCCCTGACCGCGGGCGAGATCCGCCCGTGGCACCGACCACCATTGGAGAGTCGCCATGAAGCGCATTGCAATCCTGATCCTGATCTCGATGTTCTCGGCCGGCATGCTGAGCGCCTGCAATACCGTCGCGGGTGCCGGCAAGGACGTGCAGAAGGTCGGCGAGAAGGTCGAAGACGCCGCGGACGACACCGGCGCCACCGACCCGCGCTGAACGCCTGCTCATTGAAGTGAAGGTCCACGCAACGAAATCTTGACCGCGTCACGATGCCCGCGTTGGCAGGATGGAATCCGATGCATCGCTCAGCGGTGATCGACTCCCCCAACCAACGAGGTAAGCCATGAACAAGGACATCATTTCCGGCAAGTGGACCCAGCTCAAGGGCAAGGCGCAGGCCAAGTGGGGCGACCTGACCGATGACGTCTTCGATGTTGCCGAAGGCAACGGCGAATACCTGACCGGAAAGCTGCAGGAGCAGTACGGCTGGGAGCGTGACCGCGCCGAGCGCGAGGTGCGGGACTTCGAGAAGACCCTCAACTGAGGCGTGATGCCATCTGACACGACGGGCCGGCACTTGCCGGCCCGTCGTGTTTCCGGGGCACGGCGACAAATCCGTGGCGGGGCTAAAATGGGCCGTTCCCTACTTTTCCGGCCCCTGAATGAGCCTTCGCGTCCTTACCGGCATCAAGCCCACCGGCGTTCCCCATCTTGGCAACTACGTGGGCGCCATCCGCCCCGCGGTGGTCGCGAGCGAGGCGCCGGGCGTGGAAAGCTTCTTCTTCCTCGCCGACTACCACGCCCTGATCAGCACCCAGGATCCGCTGCGCGTGCAGCGCTCGACGCTGGAGGTCGCGGCCAGCTGGATGGCCTGCGGGCTGGATCCGGAGCGGGTCGCCTTCTACCGCCAGTCCGACGTGCCGGAAACCACCGAGCTCACCTGGCTGCTGACCTGCGTGGCCGGCAAGGGCCTGCTCAACCGCGCGCATGCGTACAAGGCCGCGGTCGATCGCAACCGCGGCGAAGGCGAGGACGACGACGCCGGCGTGACCGCGGGCCTGTACATGTACCCGGTGCTGATGGCCGCCGACATCCTGCTGTTCAACGCCAACAAGGTGCCGGTGGGTCGCGACCAGGTGCAGCACATCGAAATGGCGCGCGACTTCGCGCAGCGCTTCAACCACCTCTATGGCGAACACTTCACCCTGCCCGAGGCGGCGGTGGAGGCGCAGGTGGCGACGCTGCCGGGCCTGGACGGCCGCAAGATGTCCAAGAGCTACGACAACGTGATCCCGCTGTTCGCGCCGCGCGAGCAGCTGCGCAAGCTGGTGTTCTCGATCGTCACCGACTCGCGTGCCCCAGGTGAACCGAAGGACACCGAGGGCTCATCGCTGTTCCAGCTGTACCAGGCCTTTGCCGACTCCGGTGAAACCGCGGCGATGCGCAAGGCCTACGCCGAAGGCATCGCCTGGGGCGAGGCCAAGGAGCGCCTGTTCGAACGCATCGATGCCGAACTCGCGCCGCTTCGCGAGCGCTACGAGGCGCTGGTGGCTGATCCCGCCGACATCGAGCGCGTGCTGCGCGCGGGCGGACAGCGCCTTCGCGAGCAGCAGGCCGCCCCGTTCCTGTCGCGCCTGCGCGAAGCGGTAGGCCTGCGCGACCTGGGAACGCGGACGGACGTTGGAAGCAACGCTGCCGCCGCTGCCCCGGCGCCGCCGGTGTTCAAGCAGTACCGCGAGGCCGACGGTCACTTCCACTTCAAGCTGGTCGATGGCGATGTCCTGCTGCTGCAGGGCGACGGCCATGCATCGCCGCGCGACGCGGGTCGCATCGTCGCCCGCCTGAAGTCGGGCGGGACGGCTCCGCGCGTCGACGCCTCCGGGCGCGTCTGGCTCGATGACGCGGCAGTCGGTTGGCTGGGCGAAGGCGTCGACAGCGCTGTGCTGCTGCGCGCGCTGCAGCGCTTTGCCGAGGAAGCGGCATGAATCCGCTGTTCGAGGCCAACCTCACGCTGATCCTGTTCCTGCCGTGGTTCCTGATCCTGGCCGTGTTGTTCTGGATGTACCCGCGGCAGCCGCGCGGCCTTGCGCGGCGGCTCTACGATCTCGTCGCGCTGCTGCTGTCGCTGGGCGTGTTCGTGGCGAGCCTGTACTGGCTCCAGGACATCGCCGATCCCGCACATGGGCGCATGTGGCAGCACATCCTCACCACCGCAGCCGGATACGGCGTGTTCCTGGGCGCGATGCTGGTCGCCTTCATCCTGCGTGCGCTGCTGTTCCGCACGCCGGGCGCCCCGCAGGCGTGAGCGACGGCGTCACCATCGTCGACACCGGATTTGGCGGGCGGCCGGCGTTCTGCGCCGCCTACCTGCTGGTGGAAGCGGGACGCGCAGCCTTCATCGACTGCGGCACCCTGCACAGCGTGCCGAACATGCTGGCGGCGTTGGACGCGGCCGGCCTGTCGCGCGATGCCGTCGACTACGTCATCGCCACCCACGTCCACCTCGACCACGCCGGCGGCGCGGGCGCGCTGCTGCGCGAGCTGCCTGCGGCGCGGCTGGTGGTGCATCCACGCGGCGCGCCGCACCTGGTTGATCCGGAAAAACTCATCGCCAGCGCACGCCAGGTCTACGGCGATGCGCTGTTCGAACAGGCCTACGGAGGCCTGGTGCCCGCACCGGCGGAGCGCGTGGTCGAGGCCGCCGACGGCGAGGTGCTCCAATTGGGCGGCCGGCCGCTGCTGCTGGCGCACACGCCCGGCCATGCCCTGCATCATCTTTCGGTGTGGGACGAGCGCAGCCGCGCCTGGTTCACCGGCGATGTCTTCGGCACTTCCTACCGCGAGTTCGACGTCGGCGGGCGGCCGTTCGCGATCCCGACCACCTCGCCGGTGCAGTTCGATCCGGAGCAGATGAAGGACTCCATCCGGCGCTTGCTGTCGGCGCGGCCCGAGGTTTGCCACGTCACGCATTTCGGCGCCATACGAGGCGACGTGCAGCGCGTCGGCCTGCGGCTGATCGAGCAGGTGGACGCGATGGTTGCGCTGGCGCAGTTCCTCGCCGACGCGCCCGACGGCCACGAAGCCCTGAAGCAGGCGCTCACCAGGCTCTGCGTCGACCGCGCCCGTATCCACGGCGTGGCCGAGCCCGAGCGCCTGGTGCCGGAACTGCTGGCCATGGACATCGAGCTCAACGCACAGGGCCTGGCCGTGTGGCTGGAGCGGGAACGGAAGAAGGCACGGGCGGCCGGCTAGCTGCGCGGGGCCCGACAGCAACCGGCCCGTCATCCGGTCGCGCTCAATCCCAGGCGTTGGGTTCGGCGCGCGCGCCCGGATTGTCCATCGGCACCACGCAGAAGCGCTGGCCGTCCGGCGCTTCCATCACCCACCAGCGCTTGATGAAGGCGATCCGGGTCGCGCCCAGGGCTTCAAGCCGCGCGACCTCGGCGTCGATGTCGTCGGTTTCGATGTCCAGGTGCACGCGCGAAGGATGTTCGACCTCCTGTACTTCGACGTGCAGGTTGCCGGGCGCGCCGCCGAGCTCGGCGTAGCGGCCGGTGCCGCCCGAGTCCGGGTCGGCGATGGGCAAGCCCAGGGCGCCGCTCCAGAACGCGGCGGAGGCGGCGAGGTCATCGCCGCGGGAATCGATGATGAATCCTGCAAGTCGGCTGCGGTGGGCCATGTCGGCACTCCGGGCGGGAGCGGTCGATCCTCCGCCCGGAGCGTGGGCGGCGGCAAGTGCCGCCGCCGGTACGTCAGTGCGCCAGTGCCAGGTCGTCCAGCAGGGCCTTCAGGAAGCGGGCGGCCTCGCCGCCGGTGGCGGCGCGGTGGTCGAAGGTCAGCGAGATCGGCATCCGGCGGTGCACTTCGATGCCACCGATCACCGCGACCACGTCCTGGCTCAGTTTGCCCGCGCCGACGATGGCCACGCAGGGCGGCACCACGACGGGCGTCGCGTAGCGGC
This sequence comes from Luteimonas sp. A534, assembly GCF_054072805.1. Classification (NCBI taxonomy): domain Bacteria; kingdom Pseudomonadati; phylum Pseudomonadota; class Gammaproteobacteria; order Lysobacterales; family Lysobacteraceae; genus Luteimonas; species Luteimonas sp. A534. Next base: position 465,691 of record NZ_JBSVRR010000002.1, on the reverse strand, counting down.
CGGCGAACATGCCGAAGTTGGACAGGCTGATGGTGTAGCCCGACAGCTCGCTGGCCGGGATGCTGCGGTCCTCGACCTGCTGGCGCAGACGCTGGATGGCCGAGCGCACGCCGCCGGCATCGAGCACGTCGGCGTTGCGCAGGGCCGGCACGAACAGGCCGTCCTCGGTGTCCACGGCGATGCCGATATCCACCTGCGGATGCATGGTGCGGGTCAGGCTCTCGCCGTCGAACCAGGCGTTGAGCGCGGGCACGGCCTTGGCCGCCACGCAGATCGCACGGATCAGGCGCGCGGTGATGTCCTGCTTGCCCACCCAGCCGTGGAGGTCGGCATCGTCGACCAGGGTGGTCGGCACGACCTGGGCGTGCGCGGCGGCCATGACGCGCGCCATGTTGCGGCGCACGCCCTTGAGCTGCTCCGGCTGGCCGCTGGCGGTGACGCCCGGCGGCTGGGTGCGCATCGGCTTGCCGCTCGCGGACAGCGCGGTGCGATCGCCGGCGGCACGGCCGGCGGCTGCGCCTGCCCCTGCTCCTGTGGGAGCGGCCATGGCCGCGATCGGCGGTGCGGTATTCGCGGCTGTAGCCGCTCCCACAGAAGCCGCGGCACCCATGGGGGCGCTGCCGTCGGCGGCGGCGCGCTTCACGTCGGCCATGGTCACGGTGCCGTCGGTGCCGGTGCCGCGCACGCGGCCGAGGTCGACCTTGAGCTTGCGCGCCTGGGCCCGCACGGCGGGCATGGCGCGCACGCCGCCCACGGCCACGGCCTGCTCGCTGCGCACGGCGTCCGACGACTGCATGGCGCCGACCACGGTACCGCTGTCGCTGCGCTCGCCGCCGGCCTCGCCGCCCTCGCTGATCGCGCCGCCGTCATCGGACGCCACGACCTTGTCGTCGGGCGCCGGGTCCTGGCTGCCAACGCCGTGCCCGCCACCGCCATGGTGGTGCCCGGTGTCCTGCCCCTCGGCACGCTGCGGCTGGTCGGGATCGATCTCGAACTCGGCCAGCATCGCGCCGGTGATGACGATGTCGCCGGCGGCGCCGGCGAGCCTCAGCACCTTGCCCGAGACCGGCGAGGGCACCTCGACCACGGCCTTGGCGGTTTCCATCGACACCAGGTTCTCGTCCAGGCGGATCGTGTCGCCCACCTTGACGAACCATTCGACGATGGTGGCGTCGGGCAGGCCCTCGCCCAGGTCGGGGAGATGGAAGGTCTTCTTGTCAGCCATGGCGTCCTCGGAATCCGGTGCTCGCTGGAGCGGTTGCATGCGTGTCGCGGGCGCGTTGCGTGGTCGGTGGCGCGGCCGCATCGGTAGGTCTTGCAGCGCGCGGCCCGGGGGCCGCTCGCAGCTTGCGTGCGCGGGGTGGTGCGGGCCTCAGCCCGCGGCCATTGCCCGCTTTGCCGCCGCGACGATCTTCTCGACGCTGGGCAGGTACTTCATTTCAAGCCGGAACAGCGGGATGTGCGTGTCGTAGCCGGTGACGCGCTCGACCGGCGCCAGCAGGTCGTACATGCACTCCTCGGCCAGGCGCGCGGCGATCTCGCCGCCGAAGCCCGCGGTCTTGGGCGCCTCATGCACGATCACGCAGCGGCCGGTCTTGGCCACGGATTCGGCGATGGTGTCGAAGTCCAGCGGCGTGAGCGTGGCGACGTCGATGACCTCGGCGCTGATGCCGTCCTTTGCCAGCGCCTCGGCGGCTTCAAGCGTCTCCTTGACCTGCGCGCCCCAGGTCACCAGGGTCACATCGGTGCCATCGCGCAGCACGAAGCACACGTCCAGCGGCAGGGCCTCGCCGTCGTCGGGCACGAGTTCCTTGTACTGGCGGTAGATGCGCTTGGGCTCCATGAAGATGACCGGATCCTCTTCGCGGATCGCGGCCAGCAGCAGGCCGTAGGCGCGCGCGGGCGACGATGGCAGCACCACGCGCAGGCCCGGGACATTGGTGAACAGCGCCTCGTTGGCCTCGGAGTGGTGTTCCGGCGCGCGGATGCCGCCGCCCCACGGCACGCGCAGCACCATCGGGCAGGTCAGGCGGCCGCGGGTGCGGTAACGGAAGCGCGCGGCGTGGCAGATGATGTGGTCGAGCATCGGGTAGACGAAGCCGTCGAACTGGGCTTCCGCCACCGGCTTCATGCCCTGCGCGGCCATGCCGACGGTCAGGCCGGCGATCGTGGTCTCGTCGAGCGGGGTGTCGATCACGCGCAGGTCGCCGAACTCGGCCTGCAGGCCGGCGGTGGCGCGGAACACGCCGCCGTTGACGCCGACGTCTTCGCCCAGCACCACGACGGAGGCGTCCTGGCGCATCTCGTAGGCCAGCGCCTGCGTGATCGCTTCGATCAGGGTGATCGCGGCCGGTGCCGCGTCCTTCCCCACGGCGCTCACGAACGCTTCTCCAGCGCGATGGCGGCAGCACGCTGCGCGAGCAGGTCCTGCGGCGGGTCGGCGTAGAGGTAGTCGAACATCGCTTCCACGGGCTGCACCTTGCTCTCCAGGTAGGCGTTGATTTCCACGTCGACCATGCGGCCGCATTCCTCGACCCAGGCCTTTTCCTGCGCCTCGTCCCAGGCGCCCTGGGCGGTGAGCCAGGTGCGCAGGCGGGTCATCGGGTCGCGCGTCCAGGCGTCCTTGACCTCGGCTTCGTCGCGGTAGCGGCGGGCGTCGTCGGCGGTGGTGTGGTCGTGCAGGCGGTAGGTCATGAACTCGATCACGCTGCCGCCGCCGCCCGAGCGCGCGCGCTCCATGGCGCGGCGCATGCCCTCGAGCACGGCGAACAGGTCGTTGCCGTCCACCTGCAGGCAGTGCAGGCCGCCGGCCAGGCCCTTCTGGGCCAGGGTCTTGGCGCCGGTCTGCGCGGAGCGCGGCACGGAGATCGCCCAGCCGTTGTTGATGATGCACTGGATGAAGGGCAGGGCGTAGGCGCCGGCGGAGTTGATCGCGGCGTAGGTGTCGGTCTTCGACGAGCCGCCGTCGCCACAGCAGGTCACGGCCACGCGGTCTTCGCCGCGGAGCTTGAACGCCAGCGCCGAACCCGCGGCGTGCAGGCACTGGGTGGCGATCGGCACGCACCAGGGGAAGTCGTGCTTCGGGCCGCTGAAATCGTTGCCACGCTCGTCGCCGCCCCAGTACATCAGGACGTCGCGCGGCTTCACGCCGCGCATGAACTGCGCGCCGTACTCGCGGTAGCTGGGGGCGAACACGTCTTCGGGACGCATCGCGGCGCCGATGCCGATATGCGTGGCCTCGTGCCCCAGGCAGGCGGCGTAGGTGCCGAGCTTGCCGGTGCGCTGCAGCGCGATCGCCTTGGCGTCGAAGGTGCGCACCAGCAGCATCTGCTTGAACAGCGGCAGGATTTCAGCCGCCGAGGGCGCTTCGGGCGGCAGGTCAGCCACCAGGGTGCCGTCCGGGCCAAGGTACTGGAGGTATTCGATTTCGAAGGTCGCGACAACGCTCATGCGGGCACGTGCTCGGTCATCCACGGGAGCCGGACATGATACCCGGCCGGCATTCGCGGTTCGTTGCGCGGTGCGGCAAGCCGCGGAGGGCGCGGATTCCGGGAGCCCGCAAAAAAAGAGGTTCATCTCCCAAGTCCGGGGAAGCCGCTTCGACGAGGAGTGCCTGCTTCTTTCGCTATGCCTCACCGTGACCTGGAGGGCCCCGCCGCGGCCGGGAGGCCTTCGCGGCTCATGTCCCCCGGCATCCGCCTGGCGGCGAATGCCTCCTCCTTTACTTCCCCGCGAAGGCCTCCCGGCCACGACGGGGCTCGGCTTCGGCTGCAGATGTGCGAGATCCCGGGCTTTGCTCCCGGGCCACCGCGTACTGCTGCGAACCGGGGGCCAAGGCCCTTGAGAGCGAAGTCAAGGAGGAGGCGATGGCCGCAGGCCAGCGCCGGGGGACATGAGCGCTCAAGGGCCTTGGCACCCGGCACCCGCGCTATCGCGCCATTCCCTCAGTTGGGAGAAGAACCAAAAAGAGAGCGCGGCCTGGGCCGCGCTCCGGGTAGGGTAGGGCTATAGGCGACTCAGCGGCCGCTGATCCCCTTCACCGTCTTCGACGCCACGTTGTCCTGCGGAGCCGGGTCGTTCGCCGCGGACGCGGCGCTGGCCTCGATCCTGTAGGACGGCGGCATCATCCTGCCGCCCGTGTCGACCACGACATCGAACAGCGCCTCGTCGCCGCTGGCCAGGCTTGCGCTCTTGTCCATGGTGCAGTTGGCAAGGAACGTTGCCCGGGCGGCCACGGCGCAGGTCCAGCCCGCAGGGACCTCGATGGTCGTGCGCGCCGCCTGGCTGGTGGACGCGATCGCCACGATCGCGGCCGGCGCCGGGGCCGGGCCGGAGTTGCCGACCAGGACGGACACCACCGACGGCGACGCCTTGACGAAGGTCGCGCTGCCGCCCAACACCACCGAGAGGTCGGCGCTGGCGTCAACGGCGATGGCTGCGCTGCCGCTGTCGTTGCCCGGCTCCGGGTCTTCGGTCTGCGAGGTGGTCGCCGCGCTGAGGGTGATGGTCGAACCTGCGGCCGATATCGGCGCCGTCGCGGTGACGGTGAACGCGGCCGTGGATCCACTGGCGAGCGTGTCCGCGGTGCAGGCAGCCGTGGTCTGGCCGCCGCCCACCGTGCGCGGTTCGCAGGTCCAGCCCGTCGGGGCGCTGACCGCGAGGTCCAGCAGTTCGGCATCCACGGCGAGGCCCATGCCCGGGAACTCCGCCGCGTCGGGGCCGGCATTGGCGGCCGCGACCGCCCACGTCATGGTGCCGGCCACCGGCACCGAAGGCTGCGGCGCGGTCACCACGGCGCTCATGTCCGCGAACTGCAACGCGTTCAGCCTGAGCATCAGCACCGACGGATCGTGGTCGGACAGGCGTGCGGCGCTGTTGGCGTCGTTGCGCGCGGTCTCCGGGAAGTCGGCATTGAGGCGTGCGTGGCTGATGGTCCAGGAGTTGCCCAGAGGCGAAGTCAGCGTCGCCTGGTTCACCAGGATGTGGTCGAGCGACTGGGCGTTGTTTTCGAACACGAACGAGTAGCGCTCGGAGGGCTCGAGCACAAGCGTGGCGTTGACGAGGTCCGGTTCGACCAGGTCGGCGCCGTCGCCGTTCACCGCGGTGCTGTCGTCGTCCGAAGGCGCGCCGGTGACGGTGCCCATGATGTCCGCATAGCCGTCGTTGAACTCGAAGGCATTGAAGTCGCCCAGCACCACGATGTTGCGCGCGGGATCCGCGTCCTGCATGTCCTGCAGCATCCCGGCGAGGAACTCCGCCTGGCGCTGGCGCTTCTGGCGCACGCGGTCGCCGAGGGTGCCGGTGCCGGCCGGGTCTTCGCTGTTGACGCCGTTGAGCGAACGCTGGTGCACCGTGACCACGGTGACCGGCAGCGCGCGGCCGTCGACGAAGTTCACCACGGCATCGAGCACCAGTGGCGGACGATCGTTGAGCAGGCTGCTGGCCCCCGTGCCCTCGTAGATCCAGGCGGTGTCGGCCCCGACCTGCTCGACGGAGAGCACGTCCACGCGGGGCAGGGCGGCATCGATCTCGCCGGCCTTGACCAGGAAGCCGACGTCGATGCCGCCGACGTCGTTGCCCTCCATGAGGTAGGCGATGTAACCCGGATCCGGGTCGCCCAGGGCGACCGCGTCGGCATTGATCTTCGTGGCCAGCGCGTGCAGCGCGTTCAGGTTCTCGACTTCGCTCACGCCGATGACGTCGGGCGAGTGCATGAAGGCGCGGATGCCCAGCGAGGCCTTGTTGAGGCGGGTGGCGAAGGCATCCTGCGTCAGCACGGGTTCGCTGATGCCGGGATCGTTCACCGTGTCGAAGAAGCGCTGCAGGTTGTAGGTCGCGAACGTGGCGTGGTCCGGGCTGGGCAGCACGGAACCGCGCGGCTGGTCGAGGCCGTCGCACTGCATGTCCAGCGCGCTTTCCGGATACACGGTGTAGCGGCGGAAGGTGTAGTCCAGCGGGCCGGTGAGCGTGTCGTTGACGATGCGGCAACCGGCGGCCACGTTCGCCTGGGGCGCACCGATGGTGTCGCTGTCCACCGCGATCACTTCGGGGTTGAAATCCCAGCGCGGGATGTCGATGGCGGTGGTGCCGCTCGGGTCCGGATCGGGCACCTGGATGCCGGCTTCGCGCAGCGGACGCTCCACGCCGGCCGCGACCACGGCGAACTGGCCGTTGCTGGTGGCGGTGGCGTTGACTTCGCTGGTGTTGCCGCGGGTCGGGGCCACCACGCGCGCGTCGGGGATGGTGACGCGCATGCCCTCATAGCGCTCGAGCTGGTCGAGGTCGCCGTCGGGGAGCGTGTCCGCGGCGGCGATCACCACCGGTGCCGGCAGTGCGTGCCCGGTGGAGAGCTGGGTGACGGTCGCGAAGCTGAGCTCGGTCATCGGCAGCTGGTACGGGTCCGCGGCGGGGATGTACTCCAGCACCGTGGCCTGCACGCGCACGTGGTTGCCGACAGCCGCTTCCGGACCGGGCGCGCCGGCGGTGAAGACGAACATGCCCTCGGAGGTCGCGTCGTTGCCGTCGTCCTGGCCATCGGGCGTCTGCATGAAGAAGCCGTTGTTCTTGCGCGCGGTGACGATGCCGCTGGTGACCACCTCGGTGCCGTCGTAGGGCGAGGTGGCGCCGTCGCCCTGGATGGCCGAGATCGGCAGCACGGTGAAATCGTCGTTGACGATGGTGCCGGTGCCGACGAGTGAGCCCTCGGCCGCGCCGGTGATGCCCGACAGCACCAGGGTGAAGGTCTCGTCGGGCTCGACCGCGGTGTCGCCGATCACGGTGACCGACAGGGTCGCGGAAGTTTCGCCCGCGATGATCGAGGTGGTGCCGCTCTTGGCGAAGTAATCCTCGCCCGCGGTCGCGCTGCCGTCGGCGGTGGCGTAGTTGAACGTGACGCCGCCGGCGCCCGCCGGCCTGCTCAGGCTGACGTCGAAGAACAGCTCCGTGGTGCCCGCGTCGCCCTCGACCACGCTGGCGTTGCCGATGCCGATCACCGGGTCGCCGCTGGTGGCGCCGGCGGCCACGACGATGTCGTCGATGCCGATCCACTCGTCGCTGCCGACCGCGTCGGTGGTCATGATCCGCAGTTCGACCAGCGCCTGGTTGTCGACCGCCGCCGGCAGGGTCACCGAGACCGGCGTCTCCATGGTCTGCGCCGGCCCCGCGCTGGCGTCGGCCACGAAGGCCTCGGGCACGTTGGTGAAGTTGCCGCTGCCGCCGACGCGGTAGTGCAGCGCGACCGGCTGCACCGAATTGTCGTTGTTGCCGTCGACGTCGCGCAGCAGGTAGGACATCTGGATGCCGCTGGCACCGCGGGTGTCGAGATGGAGCTTGAGGTACGGCGCGCGCGCGCTGCCGCTGCCCTGCATGGCGACCACCGGGTTGGCGATTTCGAACTCGGCCACGCCGCCGTTGGTGATCGTGGTGTTGACCTGGTTCGCGATCACGTTGACGGTGCCGGAGGCGTCAGGCGCCAGGATCGTCTGCGGATCCACCCCGGTCCCGCCGGCCAGGCCGGCGCCGTTGTAGCCGACGATGCCCGGCACGTTCGACCAGGTGTTGTTCGCGCTGATCAGGGTGGTGTCTGTCCAGTCCTGCGCGAAGGGCAGGATCTGCGGCGTGTCGTCGGCGTGCGCGGCGCCCATGGTGGCGGTCAACGCGAAGACGAGCGCCAAGCGGTGCGGAAGCGGTTGCATATGGCGATTTCCCCAAGGTGTTCGGCGCGGCCCCCGCCGCGACTGGCCGATTGTGCCCCAAGCCTGCTGCAGGCGGGTGACAGCCCGCGCAACCCCGGGTGGGGCCGCGACTCGCCTGCTGCCCGCCCTGCGCTACCCTTCACGGATGAGCATCGAAGACAACGAACGTGCCCTCGAGGCCGGCATCCACACCGAGCTGTCCGGGCGCCTGACCTATGGCGGCTACCTGCAGCTCGACCGCCTGCTTTCGGCGCAGCAGCCGGTCTCGGACCCGCCGCACCACGACGAGATGCTGTTCATCATCCAGCACCAGGTCTCGGAGCTGTGGCTGAAGCTGCTGGTGCATGAGCTCCAGGCCGCCGTCGGGCACCTGCGCGAGGGCCGGCTGGACCGCTGCCAGAAGATCTTCGCGCGCTGCAAGGGCGTGCTGCGCCAGCTGACCGCGATGTGGTCGGTGCTGGAGACCCTCACGCCGTCCGAGTACGCGGAGTTCCGCGACCTGCTGGGGCCGTCATCGGGCTTCCAGTCGGCCCAGTACCGCACCGTGGAATTCCTGCTCGGCAACAAGAATCCCGGGATGCTGAAGGTGTTCGCCCACGACCCGGCGGCCCAGGCGATGCTGCGCAGCGCGCTGGAATCGCCCAGTCTCTACGACGAGGCGCTGCGCTACCTCGACCGGACCGGCCACGCCATTCCGGCGCGGCACCTGGAGCGCGACTGGACGCGGCCGCACGTGATGGACCCCGACCTGATGCCGGTGTTCGAGCGCATCTATCGCGACACCGCGGCGGACTGGGAGGCCTATCACCTGTGCGAGGACCTCGTGGACCTGGAGACCGAGTTCCAGCTCTGGCGCTTCCGCCACATGCGCACCGTGATGCGCATCATCGGCTTCAAGCGCGGCACCGGCGGCTCCAGCGGCGTGGGCTTCCTGAAGCAGGCGTTGGAGCTGACTTTCTTCCCGGAACTGTTCGAAGTGCGCACCCGCATCGGCGGCTCGCCCGCCGACGCCGCGTACTGAGCCCGCGAGCTGCCTGCTAGCATCCGCCCCTGATTTCGCAGGGGGATTCCCGAATGATGCAAGCAGGACCGGAGGCGGCCATCGCCCCGCGTGGTGCCATGGCACGTGCCCTCGACGCCATCGAGCGCGTCGGCAACCGTCTTCCTGATCCGGCGGTGCTGTTCCTGCTGCTGATGCTCCTGGTCTGGGGGCTGTCGTGGGCGCTGTCGGGCATCGACTTCGCCGCCATCGACCCGCGCAGCGGCGAGCCGGTCCGCATCGTCAACCAGCTCGCCGGCGAATCGCTCACCGCCTTCATGGCGAACATGGTCAGCGTGTTCCTCGGCTTCGCGCCGCTCGGCGTGGTGCTGGTGGCCATGCTCGGCCTGGGCGTGGCGGAGCACACCGGCTTCATCAACGCCGCCCTCCGCCGCGCGCTGTCGGTGACGCCCAAGCAGCTGCTGACCCCCGCCCTGGTGGCGGTGGCGGTGCTCAGCCACGTCGCGGTCGATGCCGGCTACGTGCTGGTGATCCCGCTGGGCGGCGTGATCTTCTACGCCGCCGGCCGTCATCCGCTGGCCGGCATCGCGGCGGCGTTCTGCGGCGTGTCGGGCGGATTCTCGGCGACGCTGATCGTGCCTTCGTCGCTCGATCCGCTGCTGGCGGGCTTCACCCAGGAGGCGGGGCGCATCCTCGATCCGCTGCTGGTGGTGAATCCGCTCAACAACTGGGTGTTCACCACCGCCTCGTCGCTCCTGATCATCGCCATCGGCTGGTTCGTCACCGACCGCATCGTCGAGCCGCGACTGGCACGGATGAAGGTCGATGGCGACACCAGCGAGCTGCCGACCATGGAACCGCTGACCGCCGCCGAGCGCCGTGGCCTGGGCTGGGCGCTGGCGGCGATGGCGGTGGCCGGCGTGCTCTTCGCGCTGAGCCTGTGGCCCGAGACCAGCCCCTGGCGCGCGGCGCCCGAGGTGGTCCCCGCGGGCAGCCATCCGCTGCTGGTGGCCGCGGCGCCGGTGATGCGCTCGATCGTGGCCCTGATCTTCGTGTTCTTCCTGCTGCCCGGCGTGGTCTACGGCTGCATCGCCGGCACCGTGAAAAGCCATCGCGACGTGATCGCGGCGATGACCAGGTCGATGTCCGGCATGGCCTATTACATCGTCATCGCCTTCTTCATCGCCCAGTTCCTGGCCGGATTCAACGGCTCGGGCCTGGGTACGCTGCTGGCGGTGGAGGGTGCCGACTTCCTCAAGGCCCTGGGCCTGCCGATGTGGATGACCATCATCGGCCTGATCCTGATGACGGCCATCGTCAACCTGTTCATCGGCTCGGCCTCGGCCAAGTGGGCGCTGCTGGCGCCGATCATGGTGCCGCTGATGATGCAGCTGGGCGTGTCGCCCGACCTGACCCAGGCCGCGTACCGCGTCGGCGACTCGATGACCACCATCCTGACGCCGCTGATGCCGTATTTCCCGCTGATCGTGGTGTTCTGCCAGCGCTACGTGTCTTCGGCGGGCATCGGCACGCTGGTGTCCATGATGATCCCGTATTCGGTGGCCCTGTCGGTGCTGTGGACGCTCTTCCTGCTGGCGTTCTGGGCCTTCGACATCCCGCTGGGCGTGGGCGCGAGCTACGTCTACCCGGCCGGCTGAGCCGGGAGGTCCCTGCCCCCGTGGGCGGGCCCGGTTCCCAAGGATGCCCAGTCCGGGATAAGTTCGCGCTCGAAGCGACCGGCGAAAGCGCGGCCGTGGCGCCGCCGGAGCCCGCGGGTCGGGATGGGCGGAAGTGCGATCCATCCAACGGGGAGTCACCACGATGAATTCGAACCGCGTCGAGCCCGCCGGGCCGGGCATGGAGAAGCCCGCGGGCGGCTCCGCCATTCCGGAGTTTGCCCAGGTCATGGGCCATCCGCGTCCGCTGTGGATGCTGTTCATGACCGAGTTCTGGGAGCGCTTCGCCTTCTACGGCATGCGCTGGGCGCTGGTGCTGTACATCGTGGCGCAGTTCTACAACGGCGACGCCACAGGCGAAGCGCCCGCGAGCCAGCTGTACGGTGCCTACCTGGCGCTGGTGTACGCGGCGGCGATCTTCGGCGGCTACGTCGCCGACAAGCTGATCGGCTACCAGCGCGCGATCCTGCTGGGCGCGATCTTCATGGCCGCGGGCCTGTTCCTCATCACCATGCCCAGCGAGCAGTGGCTGAAGCTCGGCCTGGCCACGGTGATCGTCGGCAACGGCCTGTTCAAGCCGATCATCTCGACCATGGTCGGCAAGCTGTACGCGAGCGATGACCAGCGTCGCGATTCCGGCTTCACCATCTTCTACATGGGCATCAACATGGGTGCGTTCATCGCGCCCATCCTCACCGGCTGGCTGGCCGAGAAGGTGTTCGGCGCCGACGGCATGCCGGCCTACAAGGTGGTGTTCATCGCGTCGGGCATCGGCATGCTGCTCAGCCTGGTGTGGTTCTGGTTCGGCCGCAGCCAGCTCAAGGGCATCGGCGCCGCGCCGGCGGATGCGCCGGGTCTCGGTCGCGTGCTGGTCGTGGCGGTCGGCGCGCTGGTCGCGATCCCGGTGTTCTACCTGCTGCTGACCATCGACGCCGGCGTGCTCAACTGGATCCTGCTGGCGCTGTTCGTGGTGCCCGCGATCATGCTGCTGGTCGAAGGCATCCGCGAGGGCTCGCGGCAGCGCGACATGGTGATCGCGATGCTGATCATCTTCGGCTTCAACGTGCTGTTCTGGATGTTCTTCGAGCAGGCCGGCAGCTCGTTCAACTTCCTGGCGCAGAACATCGTCGACCGCGACCTCAACGGCTGGATCTTCCCGGTGGGCTGGTTCCAGTCGGTGAACTCGATCGCGATCATCACCCTGGCGCCGGTCCTGGCCTGGCTGTGGGTGGCCATGGGCCGCGCGAACCCGTCGATCCCGCGCAAGTTCGGCCTCGGCCTGATCTTCAACGGCCTGGCGTTCCTGCTGCTGGTGTTCGCGCTGTCGAACCTGGTGGACCCGGCGTCGCTCAAGATCCCGTTCTGGACGCTGTTCATGGTCTATGTCATCCAGTCGGTGGGCGAGCTGTGCCTGTCGCCGATCGGCCTGTCGATGACCACCAAGCTGGCACCGGCCAAGTTGACCGGCCTGGCGATGGGCGGCTGGTTCCTGTCGATCGCGATCGGCAACAACCTGTCGGGGATCTTCGCCTCGAGCGTCAGCGGCGAGGGCGGCATGACGGTCGCCTCGGCGCAGGCGGGCTACACCTTCGGGTTCTGGGCGCTGCTTGGCGCGGGCGTGGTGCTGCTGCTGATCGCGCCGCTGATCCAGCGCCTGATGCACGGGGTGAAGTAGGCCCGACGCGCCAGGCGCAGGCTCCGGACGGCGGCCTTCGGCCGCCGTTCGCGTTCTCGACATCGCGTTCAGCTTCCATGCTGGCGCCGCAGTGCGGTAAGTTGGCGGATTCGGCCCGTCGCAACGCGGGCGTAATCCACGGAGTACCGAGTGTCCCATCCAGATCACGCTATCGAGGCGCAGAAAACCATCCTGGGTCATCCACGCGGCCTGTTCGTGCTGTTCTTCGCCGAGATGTGGGAGCGTTTCTCCTACTACGGCATGCGCGCGCTGCTGATCTTCTACCTCGTGCAGCACTGGATGTTCTCGGACTCCGACGCCTCGGTGATCTACGGCGCGTATACCGCGCTGGTCTACATCGCGCCGGTCGTGGGCGGCTACCTCGCCGACCGCTACCTGGGGCAGCGCAAGGCGGTGCTGTTCGGCGCCGTGCTGCTGACCTTCGGCCACTTCCTGATGGCCTTCGAAGGCACCGGCGGCCAGGACGCGCCGGAGATGAATATCTTCTGGCTGGCGCTGTCCTTCATCATCGTCGGCTCGGGCTTCCTGAAGGCCAACATCTCGGTGATGGTCGGCCAGCTGTACCCGCGCACTGACATCCGGCGCGACCCGGCGTACACGATCTTCTACATGGGCATCAACCTGGGCGCGATGCTCGGCTCGCTGATCGCCGGCTACCTGGGCCAGACCTATGGCTGGAAGTACGGCTTCGGCGCCGCCGGCGTCGGCATGCTGCTGGGCCTGGTGGTGTTCGTGATCGGCAAGCCGATGCTGATGGGGCGCGGCGAGCCGCGTGATCCGCAGCGGCTTGCGGCGCCGCTGTTCGGCATCCGCTTCGAGTGGCTGCTGTACGTCCTCAGCTTCCTGACCGTGGGCCTGGTGTGGTGGATGATCCAGCACCAGAAGCTGGTCGGCTTCCTGCTGGGTGGCGCGGGCCTGATCCTGGTCGGCTACGTGCTCTACAAGGCGGTGTTCTCGATGCAGCGCGAAGAGCGCAACCGGATCTTCGCCGCGATGTACCTGATCATCGGCTCGATCCTGTTCTGGGCGCTGTTCGAGCAGGCCGGCGCGTCGCTGAACCTGTTCACCGACCGCTCGGTCGACCGCAACATCCTCGGCTGGGAAGTGCCGGCGTCGATGTTCCAGTCGCTGAACTCGATCTACATCGTCTGCCTCGCGCCGCTGTTCGCGATGCTGTGGCTGTGGCTGGCCAAGCGCGGCTGGGAACCTTCGACCCCGGCCAAGTTCGCCATCGGCGTGGTGCTGGTGGGCGCGGGCTTCCTGGCCCTGGTCGCCGGCGCCAACGCGTCGACCGTGGGCGCGACCCCGGTGATCTTCATCTTCGTGATCTACCTGATCCACACCCTCGGCGAGCTGTGCCTGTCGCCGGTCGGGCTCTCGGCGATGAACCGGCTGACGCCGGCGCACATGGCCAGCCTGATCATGGGCACCTGGTTCTTCGCCTCGGCCACCGGCAACTTCGCCGCGGGCCTGATCTCGGCCGCCACCGGCGGCGAGGGCGCGGGCCCGGAGAAGGTGCTGGAGGTCTACTCCAACGTCGGCTGGCTGGCGGTGGGCGTGGGCGTGGTGATGCTGGTGATCGCACCGCTGGTGAAGAAGCTGATGCACCTCGACACCCTGCGCGACGATGACCTCGCGGGGCAGAGCGAACTCGGCGAGCCGGCCGCTGCCGGGATCGACGTCACCGAAGAGCGCCGCTGAGCGACGCCCACGCGTACTCCCGGCATGAGTGACACGCCGCGCCCTCCGGGGCGCGGCTTTTTTTGCGCGGAGTTCAGTCCAGCGTGACCCCGAGGCCCGCCGCTAGCGGGCCGAGGTGATCGCGGTAGGGCAGCCAGTCGGGCGCGCGCGGCGCCCGCAGGCCTGAGCGCACCTGCGCTGCGCTGGCGGTCGCCACGGCGCCACCGCTGCGTTCGGGCTTCAGCACCGAGGGATCGAAGGCCAGGCCGAGATGGTCGAGTACGCGACGCATCGTGGCGTCGGGGTCGCGCAGCAGGTCGTCGTGGCGGACATCGAGCAGCCTCGGGCCCAGTACCCCGCGCCAGTGCGACATCAATGCCGCGTGCGCCTGGTGCCACGCAGCAAGCTCGCGCTGGTCGTAGGACCAGCGCGCGGAGCCGCCATAGAGCATGCGCAGGTTGGAGAAGCACACGTCCATCGGCGTGCGCTCGGTATGGATGAACCGCGCCCGCGGCAGTGCGCGTGCGATGCAGCCCAGCAGCAGGGAGTTGGTGGGCAGCTTCTCCGTCCACAGGCTGCGGCCGCGCGCGCGCCATGCGTTGGCCTCGAGGAAGGCCCGGCCCAGCGCCGGCCAGTCGATCGTTTCCAGGCGCTCGAGCAGGCCGGCGTCGACCAGGCCCTGGCCGCGATGGTCCGCGGCCAGCCGCAGCGCCGCGGCAAAGCCCATGCTTTCGCCGCCCTCGGCCACCGCGGGATGGCCGCCGAGCATGCGTTCGAGCACGGTGGAACCCGAGCGGAACAGGCCGACGATGAACACGGGCAGCTGCGCGCCAGTGCCCGGGTCATGGCCCGGACCGGCCAGGAATCCCGCGTCGCAGCGGTCGCGGATAGCCTCGAGCAGGCGCAGGTCGTCGGCGACGTCGTAGCGCATGGCGGCGCGCTTGGCGCGCATGCCGCGCTCGAGTTCGGGCCAGGCGGCCTCGTGTTCGCCGAGGTCGTGCAGCTCGTCGAACAGGGAGTGGCTGAAATGGATGTCGTGCTCGCTGCCGGGCGCGACGCGTGCGCGCTCGTCGCGCAGGCGGGCGATGCGCGCCCGGGTGCCGGCCACGTCGTGCGCCCGCAGCTGCGACAGCCGGCGGTGGGCATGGGCGAAGTGCGGCGTCACGGCGATCGCCCGGTCCAGGTCCTCGCGGGCGCCGGCCATGTCGCCCAGGAACAGGCGCGTGCTGCCGCGCACGTAGCGTGCGGGGGCGTGGCCGGGTTCGCGGGCCACGGCACGGTCCAGCCACGCCAGCCCTTCTTCGTGCAGGTCCTCGGCGCCGAGCAGGTCCGCCAGCGCGACCATGTCGTCGACGCTGGCGTGATGGGCCTGCGCGGCAAGCGCGAGCGAAAGTTCTGCCAGCGCGCGGGGCTCGTGCAGGTCGCGCAGCAGCCGGGCGAGCGCCAGTGCGTGCGGCCAGGAACGCGGGCCTGCCGCGTGCGCCCGCATCGTGGCCGCGTGCATGTCGCGGTAGGCGCCAGTGCGCGCCAGGGTCTTGGCCAGTCCGATCCACGCCGCCGCATCGCCGGGCGTCGCTTCGGCCAGTCGCGCGTAGGCATCGGCGGCGCCGGCCCAGTCGCAGGCCGCGGCAAGGGCGTTGGCCTCCAGCCAGGCGCTGGCGCCGGGGAATCGGGCGTCGTCGGAACCGGTGTCTGGTCGCATCGTAGTGGTCAGTTCGCTATAGCCCGTAATGTTCGCCGAGTTTGTGCAGCATGCGCGAAAACTGCGCGCGTTCGGACTCGGTCAGCGCCGACAGCAGGTCGCGCTCGTAGCCCAGCGCCACCGGCGCGACCTGGGCATGGATCTCACGCCCGGCGTCACTGAGCTCGAGCACCGAGCGGCGGCGGTCTTCGCCGTCGACCTCGCGGTGCAGCAGGCCGCGTTCCAGCAGGCGGGCCACGGCGCGGCTGACCGCGACCTTGTCCATGGCGCTGCGCTCGGCCACGCCGACTGCGGACAGTCCCGGGAAGCGGCCGAGCACGGCGATGATCCGCCATTCGGTGACCGCGAGCCCGAAGCGCTCCTCGTAGGCCTGGGCGATTTCCTGGCTGACGACGTTGGACAACAAGCTCAGCTGGTACGGAACGAAACGCTCCAGGTCCAGGGCCGCCGCGGCGTCCGTAGAGGGGGCATGGGCATTTGGAGCGTCGGGGAGATCGGCGGGAGGGGTCATTGCTGCGCTGCGCCTTGCAACTGGTTTCATATGAAACTATAACAATGCGTCCCTCCCGTCCACTCCAGGAGCCGCCATGAGCGCCCAGACCCAGGCCAGCACGCAGCCGAACCTCGGCATGCAGGTCACCACCTTCGAAAACCCGATGGGCATCAACGGCTTCGAGTTCGTCGAATTCGCGGCGCCCGCCGGTCGTGCAGATTCAATGCGCGAGTACCTGGAGAAGCTTGGCTTCACCGCGATCGCGAAGCACCGCCAGCGCGCGATCACCCTGTTCCGCCAGGGCACGATCAACTTCCTGCTCAACGAAGAGCCGGACTCCTTCGCCTCCGATTTCGCGGCCAAGCACGGTCCGTCGGCCTGCGGCTTCGCGATCCGGTTCAAGAAGCCGATCCCCGATGTGCTCGAGCACGTGCTCGCAAACGGCGGCGAAAAGGCCGGCTTCAAGCCCGAGACCGGCGCCGTCGGCTTCCCGGCGATCAAGGGCATCGGCGACTGCATGCTGTATCTGATCGACGACGGCAGCAACGACGTCTACGCCGACTACGAGCCGCTGCCCGGCGTCGACCAGCATCCGAAGGGCTTCGGCCTGACCTTCATCGACCACCTCACGCACAACCTGTTCCTCGGGAACATGCAGAAGTGGTCGGACTACTACGAGACGCTGTTCAACTTCCGCCAGATCCGCTACTTCGACATCAAGGGCTCGAAGACCGGCCTGCTGTCGAAGGCGATGACCGCGCCCGACGGCGTGGTGCGCATCCCGCTCAACGAGTCCTCGGACGAGAAGAGCCAGATCAACGAGTACCTGCGCGACTACAAGGGCGAGGGCATCCAGCACATCGCGCTGTTCACCGACGACATCTACGAGTCGGTGGAGAAGATGCGCGAGGCGGGCATCCCGTTCCTCGATACGCCGGACACCTACTTCGACGTCGTCGACCAGCGCGTGCCCGACCACGGTGAGGACGTGGCGCGCCTGCGGAAGAACGCCATCCTCATCGATGCCGACATGGAAACCAAGAAGCGCCTGCTGCTGCAGATCTTCGGCCAGAACGCGTTCGGCCCGATCTTCTTCGAGATCATCCAGCGCAAGGGCAACGAGGGCTTCGGCGAGGGCAACTTCCAGGCCCTGTTCGAGTCGATCGAGCGCGACCAGATGCGGCGCGGCGTGCTCTAAAAGCTTTTTTGCCACGGATCTGCGCGGATGAACGCGGATCAAGCGAAATGCATTATCAAAAGCTTTTGCTCTATCCGCGCTTATCCGCGTAATCCGTGGCCAAACGCTGTTCGCTTTTCCGGGAGACAACCGTGGTCGGATACATGTCGGGGTTTGGCAACGAGTTCGCCACCGAGGCGGTGGCCGGGGCGCTGCCGGTGGGGCGCAATTCGCCCCAGCGCGTGGCGTATGGGCTGTATGCCGAACAGCTGAGCGGCACCGCGTTCACCGCGCCGCGGCACGCGAACCGGCGCAGCTGGCTGTACCGGATCCGGCCGGCGGCGATGCATGGCGAGTTCAAGCCCTGGGCGCAGCCCCGTTTCCATGAGGATTTCGGCCAAGGGCCGGTGACGCCGGACCAGCTGCGCTGGGATCCGCTGCCGATGCCCGGCGAGGGCGAGACGGTCGACTTCGTCGATGGCCTGTCCACCATGGCCGGCAACGGTGGATCCACCGTCGGCACCGGCGTCGGCATCCACATGTACGCGGCAAACGTCTCGATGCAGGGCCGTTTCTTCTACAGCGCCGACGGCGAGCTGCTGATCGTCCCGCAGCAGGGCCGGCTGCGCATCGCCACCGAACTCGGCGTGCTCGAGGTCGAGCCGCAGGAGATCGCGGTGGTCCCGCGCGGGGTGCGCTTCCGCGTCGAGCTCATCGATGGCACGGCACGCGGCTATGTGTGCGAGAACTACGGCGCCATGCTGAAGCTGCCTGACCTGGGACCGATCGGCTCCAACGGCCTGGCCAATCCGCGCGACTTCCTGACGCCGGTAGCCGCGTACGAGGACGAGGAAGGCGAGTTCGAGCTCGTCGCGAAGTTCCAGGGCCACCTGTGGCGCGCCGACATCGGCCACTCTCCGCTGGACGTGGTCGCCTGGCATGGCAACTGCGCGCCCTACAAGTACGACCTGCGGCGCTTCAACGCGATCGGCTCGATCAGCTTCGACCATCCCGATCCGTCGATCTTCCTGGTGCTGCATTCGCCCAGCGACACCGAGGGCGTGAGCAACATGGATTTCGCGATCTTCCCGCCGCGCTGGCTGGTGGCGCAGGACACGTTCCGGCCGCCGTGGTTCCACCGCAACGTGGCAAGCGAGTTCATGGGCCTGATACACGGCGCGTACGACGCCAAGGCCGAGGGCTTCGCACCGGGTGGCTGCAGCCTGCACAACTGCATGACCGGCCACGGTCCGGACGCCGCGACCTTCGAGAAGGCATCGGCCGCCGACCTGTCGAAACCCGACGTGATCGCCGACACCATGGCCTTCATGTTCGAGACCCGGGCGGTGATCCGGCCAACGACGCAGGCGATCGATGCCGCACACCGCCAGCGTGGCTACCAGGCCTGCTGGGCCGGATTGCGCAGGCATTTCAACCCGGACGGCTGATTCGCCGGCGCGGCCCGTGCCCCGCGTGTCCGCCGGCGCCTCCACGTGCGCCCACGCGGTTTTTGTGTAGCCTTGCGTCTCCCCACACGGAGACATCGCATGCGTCCTGTCCACGTCGTTGCCCTGCTCACCCTCGCCCTGGCCGCCTGCAGCGCCGAGCGCACGGCGGACGCCGGCGCCGAAGCGGCGTCGAGCGCGATCGAGGCGATCGAACCCGTGACCGAGCCTGCCGGCGCCGCGGCCGCGATTCCTGCTTCGGGCGATGCACGCATGGATGGCTACGGAAGCATCGAATTCGGCATGACCGCCGAAGAGGCGCGGACGGACTGGACCGGCAATGCGCTGGGCCCCGACGGCGGCCCCGAGGACGTCAACGCCTGCCATCACCTGAGTCCCGCGGGACAGGCGACGCCGGCCGAACTGGCCTTCATGTTCGAAAACGACCTCTTCGTGCGCTACAGCGTCGAATCCGGCGAGCTCACTGCGCCCGGCGGCGGCCGCGTCGGCATGGACGAGGCGACGCTCCAGGGCCTGTACGGCAAGCGGCTGGAGTCGACGGGCCACAAGTACGTCGAGGGCGGCAAGGTGCTGATGAGCGCCCAGGACGCCGGCAGCGTGCCGTCGCGGCTGTTCTTCGAGCTCGGCGCCGACGGTCGCGTGACCAGTTGGCGGGTCGGTCTTGCCCCCCAGATCGGCTACGTCGAAGGCTGTAGCTGAGCCCGGGATCATTGGATTCAATGGAGGCGAGCGATGGGTGAGGCGATCGGATTCACACTGTTGGGACTCCTGTTCCTTGCCCTGGGTGGCGACTCGCTGGTGAAGGGCGCCGCGGGACTTGCCGAGCGCCTTCGCATCCCGCGCTTCGCCGCCGGCCTGGGCCTGGTGGCGGTGGCGACGTCGCTCCCGGAACTCGCGGTCAATGCGCGCGCAGTCGCGTCCGGCGACAGCGCGCTGGCCTTGGGCAACGCGGTCGGCAGCAACATCGCCAACATCGGCCTGACACTCGGCGCCGCCGCGCTGGCGGCACCGCTGGTGCTGCGCTGGCGCGCCCTGTCCCCGCTGTTGCTCGTGCTGCTGCTGGCGACGGTCGCGGTGGGGGGGCTCAGTCTCGATGGCGGCCTGTCGCGCATCGAAGGCGTGGGCCTGCTGCTCGTGTTCGTGGCGGTGGTCGCTTACGCCGCCACGCGCGCCGACGACGAGTCGCCAGAGGTGCGCGCGGAAATCGACGCCTTCGCCGCGACCCGCGGCGGCCTCGGCCTGAACCTGGTGCGCGTGGCGCTGGCCACGGTGCTGCTGTGGTTCGGTGCCGGCTGGATCGTGGCCCAGGTGCCGGTGATCGGCCATGCCCTGGGCATGGACTCGCTGGTCGCGGGCCTGGTGCTGGTGGCGATCGGAACGGCGCTGCCGGAAGCCGCCGCCGCCGTGGCCGGCGCGCGGCGAGGTCAGGGTGACATCGTCGCCGGACACGTGATCGGCTCCAGCCTGTTCAACCTGCTGGTGGTGCTGGGCGGCATGGCGGCGATCGGCGGCATGGTGCCGGTGCCGGCCTCGTTCGTGCGCCTGGAACTGCCGGTGGCGTTCCTGTTCGCGTTGCTGCTGGTACCGCTGCTGCGCGGCAACACCACCATCAGCCGTGGCGAAGGCGGGTTGTTGCTCGCCGCCCTGGTCGCCTGGCTGGTGCTGGAGTTCGCGCTGCTGGCCTGAGCCGCGGCGTCAGTACCCTTCGTCGTCGCTGCCGTCCGGCCGCGGTGGCACGTGCGTGTCCTCGTCGGACTTGCCCGGCAGCTGCGGCCATTCGTCCATGCGCAGCGACAGCGCCGCCTTCGACATCAGGTGCGCACTGATCGGCGCGGTGATCAGCAGGAAGGCGATGATCAACAGCTCTCGCGGTTGCGGGTCGCTGCCCACGAACAGGTGGTAGCCGACCGACGCGGTCAGCACGCAGCCCACGCCGAGCGTGCTCGCCTTGGTTGGCGCGTGCAGGCGGCGGAAGAACTCCGACAGCTTCACCAGGCCGATGCCACCCATCAGGATGAAGAAGGTGCCCACGAGCAGCAGTGCCACCAGCAGCAGTTCCCAGAAGACGTTCATTCGACGATGTCCCTCCGCATGACGTACTTGCTCAGCACCACGGTGCTGACGAAGCCCAGCATGGCGATGATCAGGGCGGCCTCGAAATAGATGGCGGTCCGCAGGTGCATGCCCAGCAGCATCAGCTCGGCGATGGCGGTGACGTTGAGCGTGTCCAGGGCCAGGATCCGGTCGGGCACGGTCGGGCCGCGCAACAGCCGCCAGATCGCCAGCAGCATCGCGGTGCCGACCACGTACATCGATATCCCGATCGTGGTTTCGATGAGGCCGTGGCCGAACAGCTGGATGCCGACGAGTTCGGGAGTGTTCACGGGAAGATCTCCATCAGCGGGCGCTCGTAACGGCGCTTGATGTCGGCCACCAGCTGCGCCTCGTCGGCGAGGTCGAGCACGTGCACCAGCAGGTAGTGGCGGTCATCGGACAGCGCGGCGGTCACGGTGCCGGGGGTCAGGGTGATGCAGCAGGCCAAAGCGGTGATGCCGTGGATGTTGCCGATCTCCAGGGGATACCAGATGAAGCCGGAATGGATGCGGGCCTCGCGGCTCAGGACCTGCTTCGCCACCCGCACGTTGGACAGCAGGATGTCCCACAGCAGCACGACCATGAGCTTGGGCAGCGGGCGGAGGCTGCCGATGCGGGCGAACTCGCGGTCGATCCGGGTCGCGTACAGCGGGATCACCAGGCCCAGGAGGAGGGCCAGCGCCACCTGCGCCGCGTTCACCTCGGAGACCATCAGCAGCCAGAAGACCGTGATCGACAGCGTCAGCGGCAGGGATGGCAGGAGACGGCGGTAGTTCATGGCAGCCTCCTCTGCGGCATCGCGGCGCGCACCTGGTCGACGTAGGTCGCCGGTGCGAGCAGCTGTTCGGCGGTGGCGCGGGTGTAGGCCGTCACCGGGCCCGGTGCCACCGCCATCGCCACGCCGTAGGACAGCAGCAGCATGGTGGCGATGGTCTCCGGCAGGCGCAGGCGGCCGCGCGCGTTGCGCGGGCCGTCACCGGGCGGCGAGGACTGCAGGGGCGCGGGCTTCCAGAAAATGCGGGTCCCGGCGCGGGTCAGTCCCACGATCACCAGCATGCTGCTGCCCAGGATCGCCGGCCACGCCCACTGGATGTCGGCCTCGGGGATCGCCTGCAGCAGCAGGGTCTTGCCGATGAAGCCCGACAGCGGCGGCAGTCCCGCCACCGAGACTGCGCCGACCAGGAACATCACGCCGGCCATCACCCGGACGCCCGGCGCCGGGGCAAATGCCCGCAGCGCGTCGCCGGCGTCGCCGCGACCGCGGCGCACCAGGTCGGCGACCAGGAACAGGGCCGCGGCGACGAAGGTGCTGTGCATCAGGTAGTACAGGCCTGCGCCGATGGTGCCGGCCGAGCGCAGCCCGAAGGCGACGAACAGCGTGGTGGCCGAGACCAGGACCACATAGGCCACCAGCACCCGCAGCCGCGACGCCGCGAGCACGCCCAGCGTGGCCAGGGCCAGCCCGCCGACCGCGGCCGGCAGCATCCAGTCCCAGCCGTAGCCGGCCATCGCGCCCGCGCCGTCGCCGAGCATCAGCGAGCTGACGCGCAGCACCGCGTAGATGCCGACCTTGGTCATGATCGCGAACAGTGCCGCCACCGCCGCCGGGGCGCGGGTGTAGGCTTCGGGCAGCCACAGGTACAGCGGCAGCAACGCGGCCTTGGCGCAGAACACCACCAGCAGCAGGCCGATGGTGGCCTTGGCCAGCAGCAGCGAGCCCGGCGGCACCTCGGCCACGCGCACCGCGAGCTCGGCCATGTTGAGCGTGCCGAACACGCCGTACACCAGGCCAAGCGCGATCAGGAACAGGGTGGATGCGGCGATGTTGAAGGCCACGTAGTGCAGGCCCGCGCTCATGCGCACGCCACGGCCACCGGAGAGCAGCAGGCCGTAGGAGGCGATCAGCATCACTTCGAAGAACACGAACAGGTTGAAGATGTCGCCGGTCAGGAACGCGCCGTTGAGACCCATCAGCTGCAGCTGGAACAGGGCATGGAAGTGCGGCGCGCGCCGGTCCCAGCCCGAGCAGGCGTGCAGCAGGCAGGCGACGCCCAGCAGCGACGTGGTGAGCACCATCAGCGCCGCGAGCCGGTCGACCATCAGCGCGACGCCGATCCGCGCCGGCCAGTCGCCCACCAGGTAGACCAGGATGGAGCCTTCGTTCGCGCGCGCCACCAGAAGGATCGAGGCCAGCAGCGTGGCGAGCATGAACGTCCACGCCACCGAGCGCTGCACCACGGTGCCCACGCGCCGGTGCTCGACGAACAGCGACAGCGCGCCACCGAGCAGCGGCAGCAGGATCGGGAGGATGGGGAGCTGGCTCATCAGCGGTCCCCCCGGTCGTCACGCACGTCGCCGGCATCGACATGGTCGCTGTCGTTGTCGGCACGGCTGCGCATCGCCAGCACGATCATCACCGCGGTCATCGCGAACGAGATCACGATCGCGGTCAGCACCAGCGCCTGCGGCAGGGGGTCGGTGTGGTTGGCGAGCGTCGCCTCCATGCCAGGCTGCAGCACGGGCGGCTTGCCCACGACCAGGCGGCCGCTGGAGAAGATCAGCAGGTTGGTCGCGTACGACAGCAGTGTGAGCCCGAGGATCACGTCGAAGCTGCGTGCGCGCAGGATCAGGTACACGCCGGCGAAGACCAGCACGCCGATGCCGCTTGCGATCGCCATTTCCATCAAGCGGCCTCCCCGGTGATCGCGGAGCGCGTGGCGGGATCGATCGTGCCGCGGTGGGCGATCATCTTCTTGGAGGGCCTGAGGGTGCCCATCATCGACAGGATCAGCATGGTGCTTCCGAACACGACCAGGTAGACGCCCAGGTCGAAGACCGCGGCGCTGGCCAGCGGGATCGTCCCCAGCAGCGGCAGCTCGAGGTCGTAGTGGCCGCTGGACAGGAAGGGCAGGTCGAACACCATGGCCGCCGCGCCGCCGAACAGCGCCACGAGCAGGCCGAGGCCGATGGCGCGGATGTAGTCGAAGCCGAAGCGCGACTCGACCGACTCGGCACCCTGGATCACGTACTGGATCAGCAGCGGCACCGCCAGCGTCAGGCCGGCGATGAAGCCTCCGCCGGGCGCGTTGTGGCCGCGCAGGAACAGGAAGATCGACACCACGAGCGTCAGCGGGAACATCATCTGCGCAAGGTCGGCGGGTACCGGCAGCTTCACCGGTGGCCCGGGCATGATCTTCTCGGGCGCCATGCGCGCGCGGCGCAGCATGGCGTGGACGGCGAGGCCGGCGATGCCGAACACGGTGATCTCGCCCAGGGTATCGAAGCCGCGGAAGTCGACCAGGATCACGTTGACGATGTTGGTGCCCCAGGCCTCGGGCAGCGCGCGCGCGGTGATCTCGGCGGCGGTGCCGTTCATGGCCGGGCGCGTCATCATCGCCCAGGCGAGCCCCGCGGTTCCCACGCCCGCGACCAGCGCTACGGCGCCGTCGCGCAGGCGGCGCGGCAGCGAGCGCGACAGCGGCGAATCCTTGGGCAGGTAGTGCAGGCCCAGCAGCATCAGCGCGACGGTCACCAGCTCCACCAGCAGCTGCGTGAGTGCGAGGTCCGGCGCCGACAGCGCGACGAAGGTCATGCTCACCGCCAGCCCGCAGCCGCCCATGACCAGCACCGCCAGCAGCCGGTGCCGGTACAGCGCCAGGGTGCCCAGCGCGCAGGCGACCAGCATCAGCCACAGCACCCAGGCCAGGCGCACCATCGGCTGGCCGACGAAAATCGTCTCGGGGCGGGGCTCGCCCCAGTTGGCGATGAACGGCGCAGCGCCGGCGGCGATCGCCACCAGCACCAGCCACAGGATGCTGCGCTGCATGCTGCCGTTGGCGACGGTGTGGGTGAAGCGGCGGCCGAGCCGGAACAGCGCCTCGATGTTGAGGTGGAACAGCTTGCGGCCCTGCGACTGGCGCACGATGGCGTGCATGTCCAGCAGCCCGCGCAGGCCCAGGTACAGCAGCACGCCGCAGACCACTCCGCCAAGGCTCATCAGCAGCGGGGTATTGATGCCGTGCCAGACGGCAAGGCTGTAGTCGGGCAGTGCATCCCCAAGCACGCCGCGCGCCGCGGTCTGCAGCGCCGGGCCGATGGTCCACTGTGGCGCGATGCCCACGGCCACGCAGGTGACCACCAGGATCGCCACCGGCACCTGCATGAAGCGCGGTGGCTCGTGGACGTCGTCCTGGACCGCGCGCGGGCCGCGCCCGAGGAAGGTGTCGTAGACGAAGCGGAGGCTGTAGGCGACGCCGAAGGTCGCGAACAGGAACGCGGCGACCGTCACGAAGATGCGCATCGCTTCGTGGCCCTCGATCTCCAGCGCCTGGGCGAAGAACATTTCCTTGGACAGGAAGCCGTTGAGCAGCGGGATGCCGGCCATCGCCAGCGAGGCGATGATCGCCAGCGCGCTGGTATAGGGCATCAGCCGGCGCAGCCCCCCCAGGCGGCGCATGTCGCGGGTGCCGGTCTCGTGGTCGATGATGCCGGCGGCCATGAACAGCGAGGCCTTGAACGTCGCGTGGTTGAGGATGTGGAACATCGCCGCCACCACCGCCATCGGCGTCGACAGGCCGAGCAGCAGGGTGATCAGCCCGAGGTGGGAGATCGTCGAGTACGCCAGCACGCCCTTGATGTCGTGCTGGAAGATCGCGTTCCAGGCGCCCACCAGCAGGGTCAGCGCGCCCACGGTGGTCACCACGTAGAAGAACAGGTCGGTGCCCGCCAGCGCCGGGTGCAGCCGCGCGAGCAGGAACACGCCGGCCTTCACCATCGTCGCCGAGTGCAGGTAGGCCGAGACCGGGGTGGGCGCCGCCATCGCGTGCGGCAGCCAGAAGTGCACGGGGAACTGGGCGCTCTTGGTGAACGCGCCGGCCAGCACCAGGCCGAGGATCCACGGGTAGTACTCATGGGCGCGGATGGCATCGCCCGCGGCCAGCACGGCATCGAGCTCGTAGCTGCCCACGACCCTGCCGATCAACACCACGCCGCCGAGCAGCGCCAGGCCACCGGCCGCGGTGATGGTGAGCGCCATGCGCGCGCCCTCGCGGGCGTCGTCGCGGTGGAACCAGAAACCGATCAGCAGGAAGGAGCTGATCGAGGTGAGCTCCCAGAACACCACCGTGAGCAGCAGGTTGCCCGACAGCACCATGCCCAGCATGGAGCCCATGAAGAGCAGCAGGAAGCAGAAGAAGCGCCGGGTCTTTTCCTGCGGCCCGAGGTAATAGTGGGCGTACAGCACCACCAGGGCGCCGATGCCCAGCACCATCAGCGAGAACATCCAGCCCAGGCCGTCCAGGCGCAGGCTGAAGGCGAGCCCGGCCTGTGGCAGCCATTCGTGCATCGCGCGCGGGATGTCGCCGCCCATCACCGCCGGCGTCAGCCAGACCAGCACCGCAAGCGCCAGCAGCGGCGCCAGGCCCGCGAGCCAAGCGACCGCCCGGGCCGGTGCGTCGCGCAGGATCGCGAGCACCAGCGCCAGCACGAAGGGCAGGGCCAGCATCAGTTCAAGCATCTGTGTCCTTGGGTCTTGCAGGGGGACGCCGCGCTCCGCACGGCACCAGGGGATTCTAGCAGCGGTGGAAATGACCTCCGGTATCGGTGGTCGCATATCCTGAGCCGATGTATTCCATTTCCGACCCTTCGATCGCACCCCTGCGGATGCGACCGGCATGACCGCCGCGCGTGGCCGCGCGCTGCTGTTCGGCGGCAGCGGACAGGTCGGCGAAGCTGTGCTCGCGCGCCTGTTGCTCGCGGGCTGGCAGGTGGATGCGCCGTCGCGTTCGGCGCGCGCGCCGCAGCCGGGGCTGCGCTGGCTGCGCGGCGGATTCGATGCGATGCCGGCGCTGGCGCCGGACTACGACGCCATCCTCAGCTGTGGGCCGCTGGACCGGTTCGCGCAGTGGCAGGCGGCGGCCTGCGTGTCCGCGCCGCGGGTGGTGGCGTTCGGCTCGACCAGCCTTGCGGTGAAGCGTGGGTCGGCCGATGCCGGAGAGCGTGGACTCGCCGCGCGTCTCGCGGCGTCGGAGCGGGCGCTCTTCGAAACGGTGCGTTCCCGCGGTACCGACGCCATCGTCCTGCGTCCGACCCTGGTCTATGGCGCGGGCCGCGACCGGACGCTGAGCCGGATCGCGGCGATGGCGCGGGCACGCGGGCTGTTCGTGCTGCCACGCGGTGCGTCCGGCCTGCGTCAGCCGGTGCACGTCGATGACCTTGCGGCGACCGCGATCGCGGCGCTGGACGCCGAGGCTGCCGGCGGTCACGGCTACGACCTGCCCGGAGGCGAAACGCTGGCCTATCGCGACATGGTGGCGCGCGTGCTCGCGGTGCTGGAACCGCCCGCGCGGCTGGTGGAACTGCCCGCGCCGGTGTTCGCGGCGCTGGCCGCCGTGCTGCGCGCATCCGGCCGCCTGCAGGGGTTCGGCCGCGAAGCGCAGCTGCGGCTGCGGCAGGACCTGGTGTTCGACAGCGCGCCGGCCGCCGCGGCGCTGGGCCACGCGCCGCGTCCGTTCCGGCCCGATGCGACGATGTTCGGCCTCGACTGATCCGATCCGGCAGAAATCAGATGTCGCGCGCCGGCGGCAGCGGCCGCGCCTTCGCCAGCGCGCGCAGCGCGATCGCCACCACGCCTCCCAGCACCAGTGCGCCGCCGATCCACAGCTGCGGCCCGGGGCTGTCGCCCCAGACGAAGATGCCCAGCAGCACGGCCAGCAGCGGCGTCAGCATCAGCCACGGCGTGAGCTGTGCCACCGGGTGGCGTTGCAGCAGCAGGAAGTAGATGCCGTGGCCCAGCAGCGACGCCACCAGCGCCGAGTAGGACACGCCGATCCAGGCCCGGGGGCTCGCCGTCGCCAGCGCCGCAATCCCGCCCGGTTCGAACACCAGGCTGAGCGCAAGCAGCGGCAGTACCGCGATCAGCGCGCTCCAGCCCTGCTGGGTGACCATGCCGATGCCGCCCAGGCGGCGCATCAGCACCGTGCCCAGCGCCAGGAACGCGGCAGAGACCAGCATCGCCAGGATCGCCACCGGCTTCTCGATGATCGAGGGATCGAATCCGATCACCAGCACGCCGATGAAGCTGGCCGCGATCGCGGTGCCGGTGCGCCAGGCGAAGCGTTCGCCCAGCACCACCCAGGCCAGCAGCGCCGACATCGGCACGTAGCTCTGCATCACGATCGCCACCGCCGACAGCTCGCCGGCCAGGCGCAGCGCCCAGAAGCTGAGCCCGAAGTGGAACACGTTCATGCACAGCGCCACGGCGAGGAAGCGCGGCCACTGTTCACGCCGCACGGGCTTCAGGAACGGCAGCAGCACCAGCGCCACGATCGCCATCCGCAGCGCCGTGTACAGGAAGGCCGGCATCTCGAGCAGTGCGTAGGCCGAGAACAGGAAGTTGCCGGCCCAGGCCAGGCAGACGACCAGGATCAGGAAAAGGTCACGTGGGGACATGGGCCATTGTCGCCTGCGCCGCCGCGCGCCGCGCGTGCCCGGCGGCCATCGTCATGGCACGGATCGTTGCGCCGGGGCGCGGCTACCAGCGCCAGCCGAGCCGGCGGTAGAGCTTGGACAGCACCCAGGCCGGGCCGATCAGCAGGTAGACCAGGTCAGTGAGGAAGCTGGGCTTGCGCCCCTCGAGTTTGTGTCCGACGAACTGCGCGATCCAGGCGACCACGAACACGGCCACCGCGAGCCAGAGCAGCCCGCGGGTGCCGAGTTCGCCGTGCAGCCACCAGGTCAGCGCCGACAGCGCCAGGAACACCAACAGCATGCCGGTGCCCAGCAGGCGCGAGCCGCGCTGGTAGAACAGCCAGGCCGCGAACATCGGCAGCGCCGCCCAGATGCCCGGCTTGAACAGGGTGCCGGGCGCCGGGATGCACCACAGCAGCGCGATCACGCTCCACAGGATCGCCGGCACCGCGAAGACGTGGATGACCTGGTTGGTGTCGTTGCGATGGTCGTCGGAATAGCTGGAGAACCAGCGGTCGATCGGACGGTCTGCGTGGCCGGGTGTCGCCATGTGTGGAGCCCTCGACGCGTGTTGGGGCGAGCATAGGACAAACCGGGCGCCGCCGCGCCTGGCGTTCGCTCAGGCCAGCCCCAGCCGCGCGCGGACCTCGGCGGCCACGCGCGCGGTCTCGCGCAGCGGTTGCGCGTTGAAGGACAGGGCCGCGTCGTCGAGCGGGCGGATACGGCCGCGCGCAAGCAGGTCGTCGATGAAGCGGCGTGGCCGTCCGTGCACGGCGTCGGGGCGCTGCACGAAGACCGGTGCTCCGGTCGCGCAGGCTTCGGACAGCATGTTCACCGAGTCGGCCGTGCAGGCGATGCGGTCGGCCCAGGCCAGCAGGCCGGCGTAGGGGTTGGCGCCGTCGGCGTCGTCGACCCACGCCAGGGTCGGCACCTCCCGGGGCCGCGCACGCAATGCCGCGCGCACCGTGTCGGGCGTGCGCCGCGACGCGGTCACCAGCAGGCTGCCGCCGGCGCTGGCGGCCATGCCTTCGGCGCTGGCCATCAAGGCTTCGAAATCGGCGACCTCGAAGCCGGCGTGCGCGCTCGGGCCGCCGACGAGCACCGCGATTCTCGGCGTGGGCAGTGCGGCGATGTCCGGGAAGGCTTCGCGTCCACGCGCCAGCCAGGCGTCGTCGACCGGATGCAGGCTGCCGGCGAGGGTGATGACGTTGTCGCCATGCAGGCCGTCGTGCGCAGGGGCGATCACGAGGTCCCAGTGGCGTGTCGGCAGGCGCGGATCGAGCACCTGCACCACGCGCGCGCCGCACCCGCGCAGGAGGCGCGTGGCCAGCGCCGCCTGGCGCCCACAGCCCACCGCCAGCGCCGGCGGCGCGGCCAGCAGCGTCGCGAATCCGGAGCCGAACGCGTTGCGGTCGCCCGGCAGCCGCCGCGGGGCCAGCCAGCGCCAGGGCGCCTTCGGTGCCAGCACCAGTTCGCCGGGCGCCGGCGACAGCGCCGCGGCCAATGCGTTGGCCTGGCGCGCGTTGCCGGCGCGGCCGTCGCTCAGCGCCAACACGCCTGGCGCATCGCGCTGCGCGTTCAAGACCATGCGTTGCGGCCGTGGGAAGGTGGAGGCATCGCCGGGACTCTACACTGCGGACTTCTGTCATCGAACCACGAGGGATCCTGATGCCCGACGCGCTGCCTGACGCCACGCTTGCCCAGATGTTCCGCGAAGCCCGCACCCACAACGCCATCGGTGGCGAGGTCGGCGACGACACGCTGCGCGCGCTGTACGACCTGCTGAAGTTCGGCCCGACCGAGGCCAACTCCTGCCCGGCGCGTTTCGTCTTCGTGCGCTCGCCCGAGGCGAAGGCGAAGCTGGCGCCGGCGTTGAGCGACGGCAACCGCGACAAGACCCTGGCGGCGCCGGTCACGGTGATCGTGGGTTACGACATGGCCTTCTACGACAAGCTGCCAGTGCTGTTCCCGCATACGGATGCGCGCTCCTGGTTTGCCGGTGCCGAAGAGGCGCGCCTGGAGCGCGTCGGCCTGCGCGGCTCGAGCATGCAGACCGCCTACCTGATCATGGCCGCGCGCGCCCTGGGCCTGGACTGCGGCCCGATGACCGGCTTCGACAACACGATGGTCGACGAGGCCTTCTTCAAGGGCACGGCTGTGCGCTCCAACATCCTCGTGAACCTCGGCCAGGGCGATCCGGCGCAGTTGTTCCCGCGCTCGCCGCGGCTGCCGTTCGACGAGGCCGCGCGCATCGAATGAGTGCGGGACCCGGCCATGCCGCGGGCGCGCCGGCGCTGCGTCCCGCCGCCGCGCGCGGACGCTGGCACCGCGACGGCATCGAAGCGACCGAGGCGTTTTCGCGCGGCGGCGACATCGACCGCGACTGGATGGGCTGGGGCGTGCTGCGCGTGCTGTCGCGGCAATCCTGGGCGCCCGGCGCCGCCCGCGACGACGGCCGCGTGGCCAACATGGAGCGGCTGGTACTGGTGCTGGACGGCGTGCTGGACGTCGACTGCGGCGATCTCGGCCGCCACCGCCTGGAAGCGGGCGGCATGGTGTGGATGGGATCCGGCCATGGTATGGCGTCGCGGCTGGCCAATGCATCGGCCACGGCATCGCTGCAGATCCTGGAGTGCTGGCTGCAGCCGGATCGGGTGAACGCGGCGCCGGCGCTGGACGTGCGTGCCGGCGGGTTTCCGGGTGTGTCCGAGGCCGTCGCGCGTGATTCGTCGGCCGACGCGGACGCCTGGATCACGCTCGCGGCCGCCGCGGGTGCCGGGGACAGCCTGCCGCTGCGCCAGCGGGCGCGGATCATGGGCGCAGGCGTCGACGCCGGTGCCACCCTGGCCCTCCCCGCCGGCAGTGCTGGCCGCTGCTGGCTCGAGGTGCTCGATGGCGGCGTGATCGTCGACGGTGTGCGGCTTGCCGCCGGCGACGGCCTCGGCTGGCCGGTGCAGGGCCCGGGAGCGCCTGTCGCGCTGGTCGGCGCCGCCCCGACGACGGCCCGGGTGCTGCTTTTCCAGCTGCCCGCCTGACCCGGGCCAGGGGCGCGCAGGCGCGGTAAACTGTGCCTATTCCCGCAACTCCCCGGTCACGCCACGATGTCCACCGCCCAGTCGCAGCCCGCCAACGCCCAGACCCGGTACGAGGTGCGCCGCGCCGACCTGCCGCTGAGCTGCCCGCTGCCGTCGATGGCGCTGTGGAACTCGCATCCGCGCGTGTACCTGCCGATCGAGACCGAAGGTGGGCAGTCCGACTGCCCCTACTGCGGCGCCCACTTCGTCCTGGTCGACTGAGCCCGGCTCGGCCCGCCGCCGGCGCATGCTCCGGCCGCTGACCGTCCTGCAGCTGCTCCCGGCGCTGGAGTCGGGCGGCGTCGAACGTTCCACGCTGGAAGTCGCCGCAGCCCTGGTCGCGGCTGGCCACCGCGCGCTGGTGGTGTCCGCCGGTGGACGCCTGCTGCCGGCGCTGCGCGCTGCCGGCGCGGAGCACGTCGAACTCGACATCGGCCGCAAGTCACTGGCGACCCTGCGCCTGGTGGGTCCGCTGCGGCGGCTGCTGGTCGAGCAGGGCGTGGACATCGTGCACGCGCGCTCGCGGTTGCCGGCCTGGATCGGCTGGCGTGCGCTGCGCGGCCTGCCCGCCGATGCGCGTCCGCGGTTCGTCACCACGGTGCACGGTCTCAACTCGCCCTCGCGCTACAGCCAGGTCATGGCCCGCGGCGAGCGGGTGATCTGCGTGTCCGACACCGTCCGCGGACACGTGCTGCGCCACTATCCGCGGACCGCGTCCGGCCGCCTCAGGGTGATCCCGCGCGGCATCGATCCCGCTGAATTCCCGCGTGAGCCGCTGCCTGGCCGCGCCGCCCGCGCGGCTGCGGCGGCTGCAGAGCCATGCCTGGGCGGCGACGGTCCGCTCCTGCTGCTGCCCGGACGCGGCACCCGCCTGAAGGGGCACGCCGATGCGCTCGACCTGCTGGCCACGCTGCGCGCCGACGGTTGCGACGCACGCCTGTGGATGCCGGGCGCGCGTGATCCCGCGCGCGCGGCCTACGTCGCCGAGCTCGAATCGCGCGCCGTGGCGCTGGGCATCGCCGACGCCGTGGCGATCACGCCACCCACGTCCGCCATCGCCGCCGCGTATGCCGCCTGCGACCTGGTGCTGCAGCTCTCGCGCAAGCCCGAGGCCTTCGGCCGCACCGTGATCGAAGCCCTGTCCGTCGGGCGCCCGGTGCTCGGCTGGGACCACGGCGGCGTCGGCGAACTGCTGCACGAACTGCAGCCTGGGGGGGCCGTGCCCGCGTTCGACGCCGCCACGTTGCGCGCCCGTGCACAGGCACTGCTCGCGCGCGACGGATCGCTTCCGGCTACGATTCCCGCGATGGTTCCAGCCCGCTATCTGCTCCGGTCCATGCAGGACGCCACGCTTTCGGTCTATGACGAACTCCGCTGACATCGCACCGCCGGCGCCGCACGCGGCTGCGCCCGGCTGGCGCTGGGCGCCGCACTGGGTGCTGGCCTTCGTCGCGCTGTGGCCGGCCCCGGGCTATGCCGAGGGCGTCATGGTGCTTGGCGCGCTGGCGGCCCTCATCAAACTGATGGCCACGCGCTTCCGCGGCGGCGCGCAGCTGCTCAGCGGTCCGGCGTGGGCATTGACCAGCGTGCTGTTCTTCGCCTACTGGCTGCCGGAGCTGCTGTCGACGGTGGGCTCGGTCGATGCCGGGCGCGCGCTGCGCGAAGCCGCGGCCGACCTGCGCTACCTGCCCTTCCTGTGGCTGGTGGCGATCGCGGTCGCCGACGACCGCGGCCGGCGCCTGACCTTCACCGGACTGGCGGTGATCGCTGCCGTCTGGACGCTCGACGCGCTGGTCGAGGTGGCCTTCGATACCAGCCCGCTGTTCTGGGGCATCGATGTCGCCAAGCAGGCGATCAGCGGCCGGCCGATGTGCAACCTCGACGAACTGGCCGCGGCCGACCGCCTGGGCGGCGTGCTCGGTCCCTGCAACCTCAAGCTCGGCCTGGTGCTGGCCAGCCTGTCGCCGTTCGCCCTCTACGCGGCGGGACGGCGCTGGCATACGGCCGGCTGGGTGCTCGCGGCCGCGGCGATCGGCGTGGTGGTCGTGTTCGCCGGCTCGCGCGCGTCCTGGCTGACATATGCCCTGGTGCTGCTGCTGTCGGGCTGGCGGCTGCTCGGCTGGAGGCGGCTGCTGCTGGTGTTCGCCGCCGGGGTGGCGCTGCTGGTGGCGATCGGCCTGGCATCACCCGAGGTGCGCGGACGCCTGGAGCGGACCACGCATGCCCTGCAGGCCGACGAAACGGGTGTCGATGCCGCGCTGTCCGGACGCGCGCGGATCTGGGGCGCGGCGCTGTGCATGGCGCGCGAGCACCCGGTGAACGGCGTCGGCGTGCGCGGCTTCCGCGAGGCCTTCCCGGCCTGCGATCCGGAAGACGGCGCGGTGGCCGCCTGGGGCGAAGGACCGGCGCTGCACGCGCACCAGATCGTGCTCGAGGTGCTGAGCGAAACCGGCATCCTCGGCCTGCTGCTGTGGCTGGCCGGCGCGGCACTCGCGCTGCGCGCCTGGCGCTACGCGAGCGCAGCGGCGCGCGAACGGGCACGGCCGGCGATGCTGGCGCTGTTGGTGACGGTGTTCCCGCTCAACACCCATCTGGCCTTCTATTCGACCTTCTGGGGCGCGTTGACCCTGATGCTGGCCGCGCTCTACGCCGGCAGCCTGCTGGCGCGCGCGGGCCAGGGGCCCGCGGACACTGTCCCCGCCCAACCGGCTCCGCCGATGCCCTCGCCTCAGTAGGCCGAGCTGCCGTCGGGCTGCCGCTTGAAGCGGCGGTGGATCCACAGGTACTGCTCCGGTGCCGCACGCGCCATGGTTTCGATCGCGGCCATCACCTCGGCGGTGTCCGCGGTCGCATCGCGCGAGGGGTAGTCCGCGCTCGCCGGGAAAAGGCGCAGGGTGTAACCGCCATCCTCGCGCCGCGCGTGCTGGAAGAAGAGCACCGCCGCGCCAGACATGCGCGCGAGCTGGTGGGTCGAGGTCAGGCTGTGCGCGGGCTGGCCGAAGAAGGGCACGTACACGCTTTCACCGCGGCTCGGGTCCTGGTCGGGTGCGTACCAGAGCAGGCCGCCACGCTTGAGATGGCGCACGGTGCCGCGCAGGTCCTGCTTGGGGAACATCGCCGCGGCGTAACGCATGCGTCCACGGCGCACCGCCCATTCCATCGCCGGCTGCGCATGTGGCCGGTACATCCCGGCCAGCGGCGCGTAATCGCACATCAGGCGTCCGCAGACCTCCAGCGTGGTGAAGTGGCCGCTGACCACGATCACGCCGCGGCCATCTGCGCGCGCGGCGTGCATGTGCTCCAGGCCCTCGACCACGAGGCCGCGGCGCAGCGGTGCCACTGAACCCCACCATGCGCGGGCGAACTCGAACAGGCCGATGCCGATGGATGCGAAGTGGCGGCGCAGCAGCGCTTCGCGCGCAGCGGCATCGAGTTCGGGGAAGCAAAGCTCCAGGTTGCGCGCGGCCACCCGCTGGCGCGACGGCAGCACGCGCCGCAGCAGTCCGCCGATGCCGCGCCCCAGTGCACGCTGCAGCGGCCAGGGCAGGCGCGCGAGCAGCGCCATCGCACCGATTCCCAGCCAGGTCGGCCAGTGCCGCGGTCCCAGCGGCGGTTTTTCCGGATGTTCGGCCATGCAGGGATTCTACGGTGGGGGCGATGCATGCGCCCGCTGCCACGGCGGCTTCGCTATCCTTGCGGCATGGAGGCAGCCCCCCGTGACCGCGCCGTCGAACGCCTGCTGCGCGGCCTGTATTCGGCGGCGCTCTACCTGCTGGTGCCGGTCACCGTGTACCACCTGATCTGGCGCGGCTTCCGCCAGGCCGAGTACCTCGAACGCTGGGGCGAGCGCTACGCGGCCTATCGCGCGCCGCCGCTTGCGGATTGCGTCTGGGTGCACGCGGTGTCGGTGGGCGAGGTCAATGCCGCCGCGCCGCTGGTCAATGCCCTGCTCGAGCAGCGGCCCGACCTGCGCCTGCTGGTCACCACCATCACCCCGACCGGATCGGCGCGCGTGCGTGCGCTCTGGGGCGAGCGCGTCGACCATGTCTACCTGCCCTACGACCTGTCGGGTGCCGTGCGTCGCTTCCTCGACCACTTCCGCCCGCGGCTGGCGCTGGTGCTCGAGACGGAGCTCTGGCCCAACCTGCTGTTCTGCTGTCGCGACCACGGCATCCCCGCCTACCTGGTCAACGCGCGCCTGTCCGAGCGCTCGCTGCGCGGCTACCGCGCGCTGCGCCCGCTGATCGGCCGCGCGCTGCGCACGCTCACGCGCGTGGCGGCGCAGTCGGACGCCGATGGCGCGCGCTTCGTGCGCCTTGGCGCGAGCCCGGACGCGGTGTCGGTGCTGGGCAACCTGAAGTTCGACATCACCGTCGATGACGCGGCGCGCCGTACCGCGGCTGCCTTCGCGGAGCACAGCGGCGGGCGCCCGGCGTGGATCGCCGCCAGCACCCATCCCGAGGAAGAGGCCGCGGTGATCGCCATCCATCGCCGGCTGCGCGAGCGCTGGCCCGACCTGTTGCTGCTGTGGGCACCGCGCCATCCCGAGCGCTTCCGCCCCGTGGCCCAGGCCTGCGTCGAAGCCGGCTGGCGCGTGGCCACACGCAAGCTCACCCGCTGGCCGGACGGCGGCGACGATGTCTTCGTGATCGATACCCTGGGCGAGCTGGTGCACTTCTACGCCTGCGTGCAGGTCGCCTTCGTTGGCGGCAGCCTGCAGGCGGTGGGTGGGCACAACCTGCTCGAACCCGCGGCCCTGGGCGTGCCCGTGGTGACCGGCCCGCACCTGCACAACTTCGTCGACATCGCACGGCGGATGGACGAAGCCGGCGCGCTGCGCATCGGCGTCGATACCGATGCCGTGGGCAACGCGGTGGGCGAACTGCTGGGCGACGATGCCGCGCGTGCGGCGATGTCGGCCGAAGGCCTGCGCCTGGTGCAGGAGGGCCGCGGCGCGCTGGCACGGACCCTGTCGATGATCGCGCCGGAGCTGCCTCCGGCGTGACCGCGGCGGTGCTCAGCCGTTGCTGCTGGTGCCCGGCTGCGTCGGCGGCGTGGCGGCGTCGACGGTGAGCAGGCGGTTGATCTCCTGCACGTCGGCGATGCTCAGCGTGCCCGCGGCCTGGGCCAGCAGCAGGCGGTTCTGCAGGAAGTTGTAGCGCGCCAGCGCGTACTCGCGCTCCGCGTTGAACAGGTTCTGCTGGTTGATCAGGACGTCGACCACCGTGCGGGTGCCGACCTCCAGGCCGACCTGCGAGGCCTCGTGGGCGCTGCGTGCCGAAATGAGGGCCTGTCGGCGTGCTTCGATTTCGCTGACCCCGGCCACCACCGTCTGGTAGGCGTTGCGGGTGTTGCGGTCCAGCGCGCGGCGCGACTGCTCGAACTGCTGCTCGGAGATGTCGCGGCGCGACAGCGCCTGGCGGACCTGCGACTGGGTGGCGCCGCCCGCGAAGATCGGCACGGTCAGGGTGAGGCCGACGCTGTGGCCCTCACCCGTGGTCGTGCCGGCGCCGCCGCCGGTGCCGAGGTCGCCCCAGGCCGCGCCGTTGTCGTAGCCGGCGCCAAGCGTCAGCCGCGGCAGGTGGCCGGAGCGGGCGGTGGTGACGCCGTGCTCAGCGGCGCTGACGCTGTACTCGGCGGCGCGCAGCGACGGGTTGTTCTCCATGGCGGCTGCGAGCCAGCGATCGAGGCCGCCGGCTTCCGGGGCCTCGGGCTGGAAATCCTCGGGCAGCGCGCGGAGCTCGCGCACCGGGCGGCCGGTGATCTCGGCCAAGGCCTGGTAGGCGTCCTCGAGCGCGTTGCGCGCAAGGATGGCGTTGGCCCGCGCGGCGTCGTATTGGGCGCGCGCCTCGTGGACGTCGGTGATCGGCGCCAGGCCGACCTCCAGGCGCTTGTCCGCGAAGTCGTACTGCTTCTGCAGCGCGGCTTCGGCGGCTTCGGAGGCGGCCAGGGTCTCGATCGCGACCAGGACGTTGAAGTAGGCGGCCGAGGTGCGCGTGATCAGTTCGTGGTTGGCGGCGTCGAGATCGAAGCCGGCGGCGGTGTCCAGGTCGCGCTGCGCGCGCAGGTTGGAGATCGCGCCGAGGTCGAATACCGTCTGGCTGAGGTCCACGCCGACGCTGCGCCTGCGCGCGTCGCCGTCGAAGCCGGCCTCGTAGCTGCGGCTCAGCGATGCGCTGCCGTTGATCTGCGGCAGCAGCACGGCGCGGGCCTGGACGCGGCCCTCGCGGCTGATGTCGCGGTTGCTCTCCGAGATCGCCAGCAGCGGATCGCTGCTGCGCGCCAGCTCGTAGGTCTGCAGCAGGTCTTCGGCCGATGCCGCGGCGGGCACGAGGGCGAGGAGGAGTGCGAGGGCGAGGGGGCGACGGATCATCAGGGGGAGTCCTTGTAGGGGCGGGGCGATCAGAACGCGAATGCCGGGACCGGCGCCGCGCCCGCCAGGTAGGCGAGTTCGGTTTCGAACAACGATTCAATGCGCGGGCCGTTGACGTCGGCGTGCACCAGCACCGCCTCCATCGCCGGTGCGCGGCCGCGCACGATGAACATGCGGCCACCCGGACGCAGCCAGCCGAGGAAACGCTCCGGCACGGCATCCACCGCGGCGGTGACGCAGATGGCGTCGAACTGGCGACCCGGTCCCCAGGCGAAGGCATCGGCGTGCTCGACCGACACGTTGGTGGCGCCCTGCGCCAGCAGCGTGGCCTGCGCGCCGGCCGCGAGGTCGGCGTGGCGCTCGATGGTGGTCACCGAACGCGCAAGGCGGCCCAGGCAAGCGGCCAGGAAGCCGCTGCCGGTGCCGATTTCGAGCACGTCCTCGGAGCCTCCGAGCGCCAGTGCCTGCATGGCACGGCCTTCGAGCACCGGCTTCATCATCGATTCGCCATGGGCCAGCGGCAGCGCGACGTCGGCATAGGCCAGCGCGCGGTGCGCGTCGGGCGCATAGGCCTCGCGCGGCATCCGGAGGAGCACGTTGAGCACGCGGACATCCAGCACCTCCCAGGGGCGGATCTGCTGCTCGACCATGGCTTCACGGGCTTTGGCGAAATCGAGGGTCATGGTGTCGGGGCCTGGCTGATCGGGTGGACCGGCCATTTTACGGTGAATTGGCGGGTTTGGCCGTGACAGCATCGCCGCGGGCGCGGAACGGCTTGAGTGCCGGAAGTCACCGGGCCGGTCGGCGGCCGGTTCAGGGCCGCGGGCGGACGGCGTAGGCGCCGAGGAAAAGATCCACCGTGGCTTCGACATGGGCGTCGACGTCGAAGTCGGGCGGCACGTCGACACCCATCAGCAAGCGTGGGTGGACGTCGCCGCGGAGCAGGGCGAAGAACTGGCTCGCCGCGCGTGCCGTGTCGTCGACCGCCAGCTCGCCGGCGGCGGTGCGCCGCGCAAGCAGCGCCGCGAAACCGGCCTGCAGATGTCCCGCGCCGGCGTTCCAGAACAGTTCCGGCAGCGCCGAGCCCAGGCGCGTGGGCGCGCACATCAGTCGGAAGCCCGACATCGCTTCGGGGGACACCATCAGCGCATACACCGCCCGCGCGATGCCGGCCAGGCGCGGCCGCAGGGGCTGGCCCGAGGCCGGGGTGAACAGCGTCGGTGGCACCTGCTGCTGGCAGTAATGCTCCACCGCCGCGATGAAAAGCGCTTCCTTGTCGCCGAAGTGGCTGTAGACGGTGAGCTTGGAGACGCAGGCACGCGCGGCGATCTGATCCATGCTCACGCCCTCGAAGCCGTGCTCCAGGAACATGCATGCGGCGGCTTCGAGGATGGAAGCGCGCTTCGCGAGGTCCTTGGGGCGGCCTGGTGCCGGTCGCGATGCCGGCTGGCTGTCGGGAGGCATGGACATCGGCAAATACTAGACCGTAGAGTTTGGTAAATATAGCATTCGCTGCTCCGTACCGGGCCGCAGCCCACAGCTCAGGAGCAGCACCATGGCAGGCTCGCGCGGGAACCTCTGGATCGCAAGCGTGGTACTCGTGTTGGCCCTTTCCGCGTGTGGCAGCGGAGCACCCGATCGCGTGCCCGCGCGCCCGGTCCTGGTCGCACAGCCGCAGCCGGGCTCCGGCGCCGCCCACAGCTTCCCGGGCGAGATCCGCGCCCGCGAGGAACGTCCGCTGGCGTTCCGCGTCAGCGGCAAGCTGATGCGGCGCGAGGTCGACGTCGGCGACCGCGTCACGCAGGGCGCACTGCTGGCAGTGATCGATCCCGGCGATTTCGACGCCCAGGCCCGCGCCGCCGAGGCGCGGCTGTCGGCCGCGGAGGCGCAGCTCACGCGCGCGGCCGCCGACCGCGCCCGCTACGCGGCGCTGGCCGAAGGCCAACTCGTCAGCCGTTCCACGCTCGATGCCCAGGAGGCCGCGTGGCGTGCCGCCGACGGCGAGGTCCGCGCCGCCCGTGCCCAGGTCGAGGTCGCGCGCAACCAGGCCGGCTACGCCGAACTGCGCGCGCCGTCCGACGGCGTCATCGCCAGTCGCCAGGCCGAAGCCGGGCAGGTGGTGGCGGCCGGGCAGGCGGTGTTCACCCTGGCCGGCGACGACGGCCGCGAGGTGGCGATCGCGCTGCCGGAATCCGCGCTTGCGGAGTACGCCGTGGGCCAGGTGGTCGAGGTGGAGCTGTGGAACGCGCCCGGTGACCGCTTGCAGGGGCGCTTCCGCGAGATCTCGCCATCCGCGGACCCGGACACGCGCACCTACGCCGCGCGCGTGGCGCTCGACGCCGCCGAGGGCGCGCGCGTCGCGCTGGGACAAAGCGCGAAGGTGATCGCCGCGCGCGAGGGCCCTGCGCTGTCGGTGCCGCTGTCCGCGGTACAGCGGGGCGATGACGGCGCGGCGTCGGTCTGGGTGTTCGACCAGGGCCGCGTGCGCGCGGTGGCGATCGAGGCCGGGGACTTCGGCGCCGAGCGCGTGCCGGTGACGGCGGGAATCGACGCCGACGACTGGATCGTGGTTGCGGGCGGGCACCTGCTGCAGGACGGCCAGGGCGTGGCTGCAGTCGATCGCGACAACCGGCCGGTGGCACCGGACGCCCCCCGGCCCTGATCCATGAGCGCGCCTTCCCGCTTCAACCTGTCCGAATGGGCGCTGCGCAACCGCGCGCTGGTGCTGTACGTGATGCTGGTGTCGGCCCTGGTCGGTGCCTGGTCGTACAAGCAGCTGGGGCAGTCGGAGGATCCGCCCTTCACCTTCAAGGCGATGGTGGTGCGCACGATGTGGCCGGGCGCCACCGCCGACCAGGTCGCGCGCCAGGTCACCGACCGCGTCGAGCGCGCGCTGATGGAGACCGGCCGCTACGAGATGATCCGCTCCTACTCGCGGCCCGGCGAGTCGCAGGTGATCTTCATGGCGACCGACTCGCTGCCGCAGCGCGACGTGCCGGAGCTCTGGTACCAGGTGCGCAAGAAGGTCGGTGACATCCGCGCGACCCTGCCGGCGGAGGTGATCGGTCCGTTCTTCAACGATGAGTTCGGCGACACCTTCGGCAACATCTACGCGCTCACCGGCGAGGGCTTCGACTACGCCGTGCTCGAGGACTATGCCGAGCGCATCGAACTGGAGCTGCAGCGGCTGCCCGACGTCGGCAAGGTCGAGCTGATCGGCCTGCAGGACGAGAAGGTCTGGGTGGAGGCCAGCAACGCGCGCCTGGCGAACCTCGGCGTGCCGATGGCGGCGCTGCAGCAGGCGCTGGCGCAGCAGAACGCGGTCGCGCCGGCGGGCTTCGTGGAAACCGCGACCGACCGCGTGCAGCTGCGCGTGGACGGCGCCTTCCGCTCGATCGACGACATCGGCGCGCTGCCGGTGCGTACCGGCGACCGCACCCTGCGCCTGGGCGACATCGCCGAAGTGCGCCGTGGCCATGCCGATCCGGCGGCGCCGCGCATGCGCTTCATGGGCGAGGACGCGATCGGCATCGGTGTGGCGCTGCGCGACGGCGGCGACATCCTCGCCCTGGGCGACACGCTGGCAGCCGAGGCCGCCCGGCTGCAGGCCACGCTCCCGATAGGGCTCGAGCTGCGCAAAGTCTCCGACCAGCCCGCGGCCGTGCGCGAATCGGTGGGCGAGTTCGTGAAGGTGCTGGCCGAGGCGGTGGTGATCGTGCTCCTGGTCTGTTTCTTCTCGCTCGGCCTGCGCACCGGCCTGGTGGTGGCGGTGTCGATCCCGCTGGTGCTGGCGATGACCTTTGCCGCGATGCACTGGTTCGGCATCGGCCTGCACAAGGTGTCACTGGGCGCGCTGGTGCTGGCGCTGGGCCTGCTGGTGGACGACGCGATCATCGCGGTCGAGATGATGGCCATACGCATGGAGCAGGGCGACGACCGCCTGACTGCGGCCAGCTACGCCTGGTCGCACACGGCCTTCCCGATGCTCACCGGCACGCTGGTGACCGCCGCCGGCTTCCTGCCCATTGCGACCGCGGCATCGTCGGTGGGCGAATACACGCGCTCGCTGTTCCAGGTGGTGACGATCGCGCTGGTGGTGTCGTGGGTGGCGGCGGTGCTCTTTATTCCGTGGCTGGGCGACAGGATGCTGCCGGACTTTGCCAAGCCGACGCCGCCGCGTCCGGGCTCGCTTGCCGCGCGCCATCGCGCCTGGCGCCTGCGGCTTGTGGATCGCTGGCCGCAGTACGCATTCGTGCTGGCGCCGCCGGAGCTGCGTGTGCATGACCACGATCCCTACCAGCGGCCGTTCTATCGTCGCCTGCGGCGCGTGCTCGACTGGTGCCTGGTGCATCGTTGGCTGGTGATCATCGTGACCGTCGGCCTGCTGGCACTGTCGCTGCTCGCCTTCCGCTTCGTGCCGCAGCAGTTCTTCCCCGACTCGCAGCGCCTGGAGCTGATGGTCGATCTCGAGCTCGCCGAAGGCAGCTCGTTGCGTGCGACCTCCGATGCCGCCATGCGGCTGGAGGCGCTCCTGGCCGACCGGCCCGGGATCGACAACCACGTCGCCTACGTCGGCAGCGGTTCGCCGCGCTTCTACCTGCCGCTGGACCAGCAGCTGCCACAGACCAACCTCGCGCAGTTCGTGGTGCTGGCGCGCGACGTCGAGGCCCGCGAGGTGCTGCGCGACTGGCTGATCGACGACGTGGCGCCGCTGTTCCCGGAGCTGCAACTGCGCGTCACGCGGCTCGAGAACGGGCCGCCGGTGGGCTATCCGGTGCAGTTCCGCGTCTCGGGCGAGCATGCCGACCAGGCGCGTGCGATCGCGCGCGACGTTGCGGACCAGGTGCGCGCGAATCCGCACGTCGCCAACGTCAACCTCGACTGGGACGAGCCGAGCAAGGTTGTGCGCCTGGTGATCGACCAGGAGCGCGCGCGGGTGCTGGGCGTTGACTCGCAGCAGCTGGCGCGCTTCCTGTCGGCGTCGCTGTCGGGGCAGGCGGTGAGCGTGTACCGCGAGGGCAACGAGCTGATCGAGGTGCTGATGCGCGGTCCGCTGGACGAGCGCACGGGGCTGGCCGAACTGGGCAGCCTGGTCGTGCACGGTGCCGACGACAAGCCGGTGCCGCTGGCGCAGGTGGCGCGTCTGGAATACGCCTTCGAGGACGGCATCATCTGGCATCGCGACCGCCTGCCGACGGTGACCGTGCGCGCCGATGTCCGCGGCGACGCGATGCCGGCAAGCGTGGTGGCGGAGATCCTGCCGACGCTCGCGGGAATCCGCGCGGTGCTGCCGCCGGGCTACCTGCTCGAGACCGGCGGCACGATGGAGGATTCCGCGCGTGGGCAGGATTCGATCAAGGCCGGGATGCCGCTGTTCCTGTTCGCGGTGTGGACGCTCTTGATGCTGCAGTTGCGGAGCTTTTCGCGCAGTGCGCTGGTGTTCGCGACGGCGCCCTTGGGGCTGATCGGTGCGGTGCTGTTCCTGCTGGTGTTCCGGGTGCCGTTTGGCTTCGTCGCGCTGCTGGGCACGATTGCGCTGGCGGGGATGGTGATGCGCAATTCGATCATCCTGGTCGACCAGATCCAGCAGGACATCGATGCCGGGCATGCGCGCTGGGATGCGGTGGTCGATGCCACGGTGCGTCGTTTCCGGCCGATCGTGCTGACGGCGCTGGCGGCGATCCTGGCGATGGTGCCGCTGTCGCGCAGTGTGTTCTTCGGGCCGATGGCGGTGGCGATCATGGGTGGGCTGACGGTCGCCACGGTGTTGACGCTGCTGTTCGTGCCGGCGCTGTACGCGGCGTGGTTCCGGGTGCGTCGCGACGAGCCGATTCCTGCCAACCAAGGCCCCCTGTAGGAGCAGC
Organism: Luteimonas sp. A534; assembly: GCF_054072805.1. Taxonomy (NCBI): domain Bacteria; kingdom Pseudomonadati; phylum Pseudomonadota; class Gammaproteobacteria; order Lysobacterales; family Lysobacteraceae; genus Luteimonas; species Luteimonas sp. A534. The sequence goes on along the minus strand of NZ_JBSVRR010000002.1, from coordinate 422,235 downwards.
TATAGCTGCGATCCGGTCTGGCCGGGATCTTTCGCCGGAGGCGCGCGGTACGGCAGGTTGGTGGGTACTCCGTGGGCTGTCCCGCTTCGCGGGCCTTTATGCCCACTGCGTACCCCCCAACCCGCCTCGCGGCGCCTCACCGCAGGCCGTGGGGAAAAGCAGAGCCGGCTGCACTGAGGGTGCTTGCTCCCCTTTTCGCCTTCGCTCGCGCCCTTGCCTTGCTCCTCGCCCCCGCCAGCCTGGATTCAATCCACCTCGACCAGCTCTGCGCGCGGGCCGGCGACGGGTGACACGTGGGCCTGCGCGGCGTAGCCGGAGGCGATGAAGCCGGCGACCATCGCGGGCGCAGCCGCCTCGGCTTCGGCGCGGGATGCGAACCAGGCGAAGCAACTGGGACCGCCGCCGGAGATGGAGGCGCCAAGTGCGCCGTGGTCCAGCGCCGCCTGCTTCACGGCGGCGAAGCCGGGGATCAGGGAGGCGCGCCTGGGTTCGACCAGGACGTCGCGCAGGCCTTGGGCGATCAGTGCGGCGTCGGCGCGCGCGAGTCCGGTGAGGAACAGGGCCAGGTGGGTGGAATGCGCCACGACCTGCGGCAGTGGGTACGGTTCGGCCAGTACGGCGCGGGCGTGCCGTGTCTCAAGCACCAGGTCGGGTTGCACCGCCACGCAGTGCAGCCAGTCGGGTACGTCCAATCGCAGCAGCCGGGTCTGCGTGGCCAGTGCGACGCCGCCGACCAGCATCGGGCCGACGTTGTCGCCTTGGCGGCTGTGGGTCGAGGCCCATTCGCCTTCCAGTGCGAAGGGGTAGAGCGCTTTGCGCGACAGCGGCGCGTCCAGCAGGGCGTTGGCCGCGACGAGGGCTGCTACGCAGGAGGCCGCCGAGCCGCCGAGGCCAGAACCCAGCGGGATGCCCTTGTCGAGTTCGATCGCGAAGCCGTGGGGAAGCTCCAGCGCTTCGCGCAGCGACATCAGTGCGCGTCCGGCCGTATTGGCGGCCGGCTCCAGGGGGATGCCCTCGATTCCGCGCACGCGGCCGCGCACGGCGTCCACGCGTACGACGGGTTCGTCGATCAGGTGCACGGTGGCGACATCGCGCGGCCCTTCGATCACGTGGCCGAGCAGGTCGAAGCCGACGCCGATGTTGCCCACGCTTGCGGGGGCGAAGGCGCGGGCCTGTAGCGGGTGCAGGGGCATGCGGTGATTGTCCCATCCGGCGCCCCATCCGGCAGTCCCGGTTTCGGACAGGCTCCGCGCATCCATTCATGGGTGGCTTGCGAGGGTGTGCTGCGCCGCCGCAAGCGGGGCCCGCGCTTGCGCCTAGACTGTGGCCGCGAGCGATGGCCGGAGCCTCCGGCCAGCCAGCCACGGGGGGCGCAGTGAAGCCGACCGATATCCGCGATCCCGACACCTTCCACAAGGTCGTCGATTGCCAGTGGGCCTGCCCCGCGCACACGCCGGTTCCGGAATACATCCGCCTGATCGCCGCCGGCCGGTTCGCCGACGCGTACATGGTCAACTGGGTGAGCAACGTGTTCCCGGGGATCCTCGGCCGCACCTGCGACCGTCCCTGCGAACCCGCCTGCCGTCGTGGGCGGGTCGAAGAGAACAACGGTCCGTCGTCGATGCGCGACAAGCCGCAGCCGGTGGCGATCTGCCGCCTGAAGCGCGTGGCCGCCGACCACAAGGGTGATGTCAGCGGTCGCATGCCCCGACCGGTGGCGCAGCGCAACGGGCGCCGCATCGCCTGCGTCGGTGCCGGACCTTCATCGCTGACGGTCGCCCGTGATCTCGCGCCCTTGGGCTACGACATCACGGTGTTCGAAGCCGATCCGAAGGCGGGCGGCTTCATGCGCACCCAGGTGCCGCGCTTCCGCCTGCCGGAGGAGGTAATCGACGAGGAGACGGACTACATCCTCGACATGGGCGTGGGGTTCGTTGGTGGCCGGCGCATTGATTCGATGCGCGACCTGCTCACGCAGGGCTACGACGCTGTCTTCGTCGGCAGCGGCGCGCCGCGCGGGCGCGACCTGGACCTGCCGGGCCGGAAGGAGTGCGCCGACAGCATCCGCGTCGGCCTCGACTGGCTGGCCAACGTGTACTTCGGCCACGTCACCCGCGTCGGTCGTCGCGTGCTGGTGCTGGGCGGCGGCAACACCGCCATGGACTGCTGCCGCTCGGCGCGGCGGCTGGGCGGTGACGAGGTGACGGTGGTGGTGCGCTCGGGCTTCGACGAGATGAAGGCCAGCCCCTGGGAGAAGGAAGACGCGATGCACGAGGGCATCCCGATCCTGGACTACCGCGTGCCCAAGGCCTTCGAGCACGCCAGTGGCCGGCTGACCGGCATGCGCTTCGAGCGCGTGCGCGCCGAATACGACGAGCGCGGCCGTCGCCGGCTGGTGCCGACCGGGGAGCCGGACGAGGTGATTCCCTGCGACGAGGTGCTGATCGCCGTCGGGCAGGAGAACGCGTTTCCCTGGATCGAACGCGACCTCGGCATCGACTTCGACGAGTGGGGCATGCCGGTGGTCGACACGATCACCCACCAGTCCTCGCTGCCACGGGTGCTGTTCGGTGGCGACGCGGCCTTCGGCCCGAAGAACATCATCTGGGCGGTGGCGCACGGCCACGCGGCGGCGATCTCGATTGACCGCCTGCTTGAAGGCGGGGATCCGCGCGAGCGCCCCGCGCCCGGCGTCACCCTGGCTTCGCAGAAGATGGGCATCCACGAGTGGCGCTACGACAACGCGGTGTCGCCCGACGAACGCTTCGCGGTGCCGTGGTCGGAGGCGGCGAAGAAGCTCGACAGCATGCACATCGAAGTCGAGCTCGGTTTCGACGCCGCGACCGCGTGGAAAGAGACCCAGCGCTGCCTCAACTGCGACGTGCAGACCGTGTTCACCGACGACAAGTGCATCGAGTGCGATGCCTGCGTCGACATCTGCCCGACCGACTGCATCACCTTCACCATCAACGGCGAAGAGGACGAGCTGCGCACGCGGCTGACTGCGCCGGCGCTCAACCTCGACCAGCCGCTGTACGTCTCCGGGCCGCTGAAGACGTCGCGGGTGATGGTCAAGGACGAGGATGTCTGCCTGCACTGCGGCCTGTGCGCCGAGCGCTGTCCGACCGGCGCCTGGGACATGCAGCAGTTCCTGCTGCGCGAGACGCACGCCGGCGGCGAGCCTGTTCCGGCAAGGACGGAGGCCGTGGCATGACGCCGGCGCACGCGCCGCTGCGGGCGGTCAACGACTTCGTGGTCAAGTTCGCCAACGTCAACGGGTCCGGTTCGGCTTCGGCCAACGAACTGTTCGCCAAGGCGATCCTGCGCATGGGCGTACCGGTCGGCCCGCGCAACATTTTTCCCTCCAACATCCAGGGGCTGCCGACCTGGTACGAGGTCCGGGTCAGCGAGCGCGGCTGGCTGGGCCGGCGCGGCGGCGTCGACATGATGGTGGCGATGAACCCGCAGACCTGGGACGCCGACGTCGCCGAGATCGAGCCCGGCGGCTATCTGTTCCACGACAGCAGCAAGCCGCTGCCGCGGGCGCGCTTCCGCGACGACATCACCGCCATCGGCGTGCCGCTGACCGAGATCTGCAACACGCACTACAGCGATCCGCGCCAGCGCCAGCTGTTCAAGAACATCATGTACGTGGGCGCGCTGTCGGCGCTGCTGGACATCGACACGACGGTCATCGAAACGCTGATCGGCGAGCAGTACCGGTCCAAGCCGAAGCTTCTGGCGCCGAACATCGAAGCGCTGCACCTGGGCCGCGACTGGGTGCGCGAGCACCTGCCGCATCCGATCGGCCTGCGCGTACAGCCGGCCGACGCGGTCGGCGACCGGATCTTCGTCGACGGCAACGACGCCGCGGCGCTGGGCTGCGTCTACGGCGGCGCCACGGTCTGCGCCTGGTATCCGATCACGCCTTCGTCGTCGCTGGCCGAGGGTTTCCAGAAGTACTGCCAGAAGTACCGCGTCGATGGCGAGGGCCGTGCGCGCTACGCGATGATCCAGGCCGAGGACGAGATCGCCTCGATCGGCATGGTGGTCGGTGCCGGCTGGAACGGCGCGCGTGCCTTCACCACGACGTCCGGCCCGGGCGTGTCGCTGATGAACGAGTTCATCGGCCTGGCCTACTTCGCCGAGATCCCGGTGACGATCCTCAACGTGCAGCGCGGCGGGCCGTCCACCGGCATGCCCACGCGCACCCAGCAGTCCGACGTGCTGGCCTGCGCCCATGCCTCGCACGGCGACACGAAGCACGTGCTGCTGTTCCCCGAGGACCCGCGCGAGTGCTTCGACTTCGCTGCCGCGGCGCTGGACCTGGCCGACCGGCTGCAGACGCCGGTGTTCGTGATGAGCGACCTCGACATCGGCATGAACCAGCGCCTGTGCGCGCCGTTCGCGTGGGACGACGCGCGCGTGCATGACCGCGGCAAGGTGATGACGGCGGCACAGCTGGATTCGGGCCGCGAGTTCGCGCGCTACAAGGACGTCGACGGCGACGGCATCCCGTGGCGGACCTGGCCGGGTACGCATCCCGACAAGGGCGCGTATTTCACCCGCGGCACCTCGCGCAATCCGCAGGCGCAGTACTCCGAGCGCGGGCCGGACTACATCTACAACATGCAGCGCCTGCTGCAGAAGTTCGACACCGCGAAGACGCTGGTACCGCAGCCGGTGGTGTCGCAGGCGCAGGCGCAGGTGCCTGCGCGTTATGGCGCGATCTTCTACGGCTCCACCAGCCCGGCGATGGAGGAAGCCATGGAGCAGCTGCGCGATGCCGGCGTTGCGCTGGACACGCTGCGGGTGCGCGCCTATCCGTTCCCGGACACGGTGCGGGACTTCGTCGACACCCATGCGCAGGTGTTCGTGGTCGAACAGAACCGCGACGCGCAGCTGCGCCTGCTGCTGATCGACGCCTTCGGCACCGATCCCGCGCAGCTGGTGGCGGTGCTGCACTACGACGGCACGCCGATCACCGCGCGCTTCATCACCGGTGCCATCGAAGCCCACATGCGCAAGCACGCGACGCAGGAGAAGGTGGCATGACGTATCTCGCCAAGCCCAGGCTCCACCACCCGACGCTGCCCTGCAACGCCATCGGCTTCACCCGCCGCGACTACGAGGGCAAGATCAGCACGCTGTGCGCGGGCTGCGGCCACGACTCGATCTCGGCGGCGATCATCCAGGCCTGCTGGGAGCTCGACATCCAGCCGCACCGCATCGCCAAGCTGTCGGGCATCGGCTGCAGCTCCAAGACCCCGGACTACTTCCTCGGCCAGTCGCACGGCTTCAACACCGTGCACGGGCGCATGCCTTCGGTGCTGACCGGCGCCAACCTCGCCAATCGCACGCTCACCTACCTCGGTGTGTCCGGTGACGGCGACTCGGCGTCGATCGGCATCGGCCAGTTCGTGCACGCGATCCGGCGCGGCGTCGACATGACCTACATCGTGGAGAACAACGGCGTGTACGGACTGACCAAGGGCCAGTTCTCGGCCACCGCCGACCAGGGCTCGGTGTCCAAGCGCGGCGTCGCCAATGCCGACAGCCCGATCGACCTGGTGACGATGGCGCTGCAGCTGGGCGCCAGCTACGTCGGCCGCGGGTTCTCCGGCGACAAGCAGCAGCTGGTGCCGCTGATCAAGGGCGCGCTGTCGCACCGCGGCGCCGCCTTCCTCGACGTGATCAGTCCCTGCGTCGCGTTCAACAACCATGCCGGCAGCACCAAGAGCTACGACTACGTGCGCGAGCACAACGAGGCCGTCAACCGCCTGGACGTGATGCCGTCGCGGATGGCGATCGAGGTGGAGCACGACGCCGGCACGACCATCGACGTCGCCCAGCACGACGGCCGCACGCTGCGCCTGCACAAGCTCGACGCCGGCTACGATCCCCGTGACCGGATTGCCGCCCTGAACCTGATCCACCAGGGCAATGCACGCGGCGAGGTGGTGACCGGCCTGCTGTTCGTCGATCCGGACGCTGAGGACCTGCATGGCCATCTCGGCACCGTGGAGGCGCCGCTGAACGCCCTGGGTGCGGAGGCGCTGTCGCCGGGTGCGGCGGCGTTGGAGCGGATCAACGCCTCGCTGCGCTGAATCGCGGGGGGGCGCGGGAGCGGGGCCCGGTCGCGCAGTTCGCCCAGCGGCAGTGCGCCTGACGCGTGGCCGCAGCAGCGGTCATCGCGCGGGTTGCAACAGCGCGTGCCGCAGCGCCGCGTAGTCAGGCTCCAGCCACGCCCCCTGCGCCGGGCGTGCCAGGCAGTCGGCCAGCGCCGGTGGCGGCGTCACGGGATGGCCGACCAGCGGCTCGACGATGCCCTCGAACTTGGCCGGATGGGCGGTGGCGACCACCGCCCAGTGCCCGTCCGTGCCGGCCTCGCGCAGGGTCTCGAGCAGGTGCAGGCCGGTGGCAGTGTGCGGACAGGGGACGATGCCGTGCCGTGCCGGCGCGGCGCGGATCACGGTGCGGATCGTGGCGTCGTCGACCGAGACCGCGCTGAACTGCGTGCGCAGCTCGGCGTCGTCGCGGTGCCAGTGGCGCAGGCGTTCGAAGTTGCTCGGCGCGCCCACGTCCATCGCGTTGGCCAGGGTGGCGCGGGTGGGGCGGGGGGCGTAGTCGGCGCCGGCGAAGTAGCGGGGCAGGGTGTCGTTGGCGTTGCAGGCGAGCCGGATCCGGCCGATCGGCGCGCCCATGCGCCGGGCGACGAGGGCGGCGCAGGCGTTGCCGAGGTTGCCGGTGGGCACGATCAGGTTCAGCACGTCGCCGGTGGCGGCGTGGTGGTGGCCGGCGGCGTGCACGTAGTACGCCGCCTGCGGCAGCAGCCGGCCCAGGCTGATGCTGTTGGCCGAGGCCAGCGCCGTCCGCGCGCGCAGCGCATCGTCGGACAGGGCCTGCTTGACCAGTCGCTGGCAGTCGTCGAAATCGCCGGGGACCCGGTAGGCGCGCACGTTGTCGCCCCAGCATTCGAGCCCGTGGGTCTGGCGCGGAGACACCTTGCCTTCCGGATACAGGATCACGACCTGGAAGCCGGGGCTGCGGTGGAACGCGGCCGCCACCGCCGCGCCGGTGTCGCCGGAGGTGGCGACCAGGATCGTGGTGTCCGGATCGTTGGGGCCGCGCAGTGCGGCCAGCGCCCCGGCGAGGAAGCGGGCGGCGTAATCCTTGAACGCGGCGGTCGGGCCGTGGAACAGCTCCAGCAGGTGGTCGCCGTCGCCGGCCAGGGGGCGCAGCGGAGTGTCGAACGAGAACGCCTGCGCGCAGATGCCGGCCAGGCGCCCGCGCAGCGACGAGGCGGCGAAGTAGGGCGCGAGCACCGCCTGCGCGGTGTCCGCCAGGCGCGCGCCCGGGCGCGGGTCGGCGAGCACGGGAATCCGCTCCGGCACGTACAGGCCGCCGTCGGGGGCCAGCCCGGCGACCAGCGCGACGTCGATGGGCGTCGGTGGCGTGCCGCCCCGGGTGCTGATGAAGTTCATGCGTTGTCGATGACCTCTGCACGCGCGGCCGCGACCGGGGACACGTAGGCACGGGCGTCGAAACCGGCCGCGGCGAAGCCGGCGCGCATCGCCGGCGCGGCAGCCTCGGCCCCGGCCTTCGATGCGAACCAGGCGAACGCGCTCGGTCCGCCGCCGGAGATGCTCGCGCCGAGCGCGCCGTGGTCGAGCGCCGCGGTCTTGACCCGGTCGAAACCGGGAATCATCGGCGCGCGCCGGGGCTCCACCAGCACATCGCGCAGGCCCGCGCGGATCAGGTCGGGGTCGCCCCGCTGCAGGCCGGTGAGGAACTGGGCCAGGTGGGCGCAGTGGGCGACCACCTGCTGCAGCGGATAGGGCGCGGCCAGCAGCGCGCGCGAGCGTCGGGTTTCCAGCACCTGGTCGGGGTGCACCACCACGCAGTGGAGCCAGTCGGGGACCGCCAGCGGGATCATCCGCTCGGGCGTGGCCATCACCACCCCGCCCAGCAGCATCGGCGCGACGTTGTCACCATGGCGGCTGCCGCTGGCCACGAACTCGCCGTCGAGCGCGAACGGATACAGCGCCTCGCGCGGCAGCGGCGCGTCCAGCAGCGCATTGGCGGCGACCAGCGCGGCCACGCACGAGGCGGCGGATCCGCCGAGGCCCGAGCCGAGCGCAATGCCTTTCTCCAGCTCCAGAGCGAAGCCGTGTCGAAGCCGCAGTGACCTGCACAGCGAGATCAGGGCGCCGCCGGCGGTATTGCGCGCGGCGTCCAGCGGCAGCCCGTCCACGCCCGGGGCATCACCGCGGATCGCATCGATGTGCACCACCGGCGCATCGATGCGGCGCACGACAACGACGTCGCGCGGGCCCTCGATGACGTGGCCGAGCAGGTCGAAGCCGACGCCGATGTTGCCAACGCTGGCCGGGGCGAAGGCGCGCACGGCACCGCTCACGCCTGCGGCCCCGGGTAGCGCAGGAACGGCAGGCCGGGCTGCTGGCCCAGCGCGTGCGCCACGGCCAGCACGTCGCCGAACACGCCCGCCGCGGTGACCTCCGGGCCCGCGCCCGGACCCTGCACCACGAGCGGATTGTCGGCATAGCGCGCCGTGGTGAACTGGACCAGGTTGTCGGTCAGGCGGGTGTGGCAGCAGGGATGGTCGGCCGCGAGCGCGAGCACCCCGACGCTGGCGCGCCCATCGCGTCCGAGCCGGGCGAGGTGGCGCAAGGAGCGGCCTTCGGCGCGTGCGGCCTCGAGCCGCGAAGCCATCGGCGCGTCCATCTCACCGAGCCGGGCGATGAATTCCCCCAGCGGCACCGCGCGCAACGGCGCCGGCACCAGGTTCTCCACCTCCACATCGCCCAGCGACAGCGTGCGTCCCGCTTCGCGCGCGAGGATCACCAGCTTGCGGGCCACGTCGAGCCCGGACAGGTCGTCCCGGGGATCGGGTTCGGTGTAGCCCAGCTCGCGCGCCTCGGCCACCAGAGTAGAGAACGGGCGGCTGCCGTCGTATCGGTTGAACAGCCATGCAAGGGTGCCGGACAGCGTGCCGTCGATGCCGTGCAGCTCGTCGCCGGTGTCGAGCAGGCTGCGCAGGGTCTGGATCACCGGCAGCCCGGCGCCGACCGTGGTTTCGTAGAGAAAGCGCCCACCGCCCTCACGCTGTGCGGCCCGGATCGCGGCGTAGCGCTGCCAGTCGCCGCTGCCGGCGTGCTTGTTCGGGGTGACGATATGGATGCCGGCCGCGAGCCAGTCGCGATAGTGCGCGGCGACCGCATCACTGGCGCTGCAGTCGATGATCATCGCGTGCGGCAGGTGGTCCGCGCGCACATGGCATGCGAGCGCGTCCAGGTCGGCCGGTGGGGCGGCGTCCGATCCCAGGCGGTCGGGCACGTCCCCGGGAGCGATCCGTCCCGGTTCCAGGACCATCGTGCCGCGACCGGCCACGGCGCGCAGGCGCAGGTCGATGCCCGAACGCTCGCGCAATCCCGGCAGGACCTGGGCGAGCTGCCTGAGCAGTGCCTGGCCGACCTGGCCCGGACCGATGAGGCCGACGGAGACCGTCTGCGGCGAAAGCCAGAATGCCGCGTGCGCAGCGCGCAGTCCGCGCTCGGCGTCCCCTGCGGCAATCGCGACCGACAGGTTGCGTTCGCTCGCGCCCTGGGCGATCGCGCGCACGTTCACGCGCGCCTGGGCCAGTCCGGCAAACAGGCGCGCGGCCACGCCCGGCGTGCCGACCATGCCGTCGCCGACCGCGGCCAGCACGCAGAGTCCATCGGTCACCTGCACGCCGTGGATCTGTCCGCTGGTGATCGCATCGGCGAAAGTGGCCAGAATCGCCTCGCGGCCGTGCGCGGCCTGGTCCTGCTTCACCACGCAGCAGATCGAGTGCTCGGATGATCCCTGCGAGATCATCGTCACCGACACCCTGGCCGCATGCAGCGCCGCGAACAGCCGTTCGGCCACGCCCGGGACGCCGGTCATGCCGCTGCCGGTCAGCTCCAGCACCGCCATGCCGTCGACCAGGCTCAGGCCCTTGACCGGTGAGCGCGTGGGTCGCGAGCACGCCGCGACCCGGGTGCCCGGGGCATCCGGGCGCAGGCTGTTGCGGATCAGCAGCGGGATGCCACGCGCCTGCAGGGGTGCCAGGGTGCGCGGATGCAGCACCTTGGCGCCGAAGTACGCCAGTTCGTTGGCCTCTGCATAGGACATCGAGGCCAGGCACACGGCGTCGGGCACCAGCCGGGGGTCGGCCGAGAGCACGCCATCGACGTCGGTCCAGATGGTGAGCGCCGAGGCGTCGAACAGGTCGGCGAAGAGCGCGGAAGAATGGTCGCTGCCATTGCGGCCCAGCGTCGTCGCGCGACCGTCCGCCGTGCGGGCGATGAAGCCGGTCACCACCACGTCGCCCTCGCCATGGCGGTCGCGCCATGCGTCCAGCAGCGCACGACTGGCCTGGCGGTCGGCCGCCATGCCGATCTCGTCCGCGTGCACCACGAGCACCTCGCGCGCGTCCAATCGACGCCAGCCCGCAGGCACGCCGCCCAGCGCGGCCTGCACCAGGCGCGAAGACACGATCTCGCCGAACCCGTGCACGCGGGCGATCGCGTCTTCCAGGTCGGTGTCGCCGCGGGCGATGGCGCGCAGATCGTGGGCGAGGATCGAAAAGTCGGCTTCGACCGCCGCGCGCAGGCCGTGGCGCGCCCGGGCGTCAATGGCGTCCGCGGCCTCGAGGTGGCGTTCGCGAAGCCTGGTCTGTGCGGGTCCGGGATCGCCGCCGTTGCGGGCGTCCCCGGCCATCGCGACCAGGGCGTCGGTGGTCCCCTGCATGGCCGACACCACGACCACGCGGGTGCGGGCACCGTCGTCCACGAGTGCGCCGAGCCTGCCCATGTGGGCGGCCGTGGCCAGGCTGCTTCCGCCGAACTTGTGCACGCTCAGGCGCAGGGGGACTTCGCCGGCGTCAGCGGAATCGGAGGGCGCGGGACCAGCAGGGTCGGGCGGCATCGGGAGGCTCCGGTTGGGCTCCGCGTTCGGCTCGGGCGTGGGCGTGGCGTGTCGTCCCCATCCGACTGGTACAGCGGCGTCGACACGTCGCAGCATCATTACTCGACGATGGTGCGGTGCGTCAAGCAGCGGCCCGCCGCGGTTCGAAGATGGGGCCGGATGTGCTCCAATACCGCCTGAAGCGGGGGTACCGCGCCATGGGCGCGGTTGAGACAGACCCTTCGAACCTGATGCGGTTGATACCGCCGTAGGGAAGCTTCGCGGCAAGCGGCTACCGGACCCGGTGGCGGGCTGCCGCGCCTTCGCTTCGTCCGGCACGCGGGACCGTCCCGCAGCCACCGACAGGACGATGCCGATGAACGCAGTGCCTTCCCACCTGCTGCAGCAGGCGCAGCAGCTTTCCGATTCCGTCACCCGACCGATCCCGGGTTCGCGCAAGGTCTTCGTGGAAGGCTCGAGCCCGGACCTGCGCGTCGCCATGCGCGAGATCGTGCAGACGAAGACCCCGACGCTGTTCGGTGGCGAGGACAATCCGCCGATCACCGTGTACGACACGTCCGGTCCCTACACCGATCCCGAAGCGCGCATCGACCTGGCCGCGGGGCTGCCGGCGCTGCGCGCGCGCTGGATCGAGGCGCGCGGCGATACCCATGCGTTGACGGCACTGGGTTCCGAGTTCGGACGCGCACGCGAAGGTGATCCGAAACTCGATGCGGTCCGGTTCCCGGCCCGCCCGCAGCCGCGGCGCGCGAATGCCGGTGCCAACGTCACCCAGATGCACTACGCCCGCCGCGGGATCATCACTCCGGAGATGGAGTACGTCGCCATCCGCGAGAACCAGCGCCTCGACGAATTGCGGGAGCGGCTACAGCCGCGATCCGGGGAGAACATCGCGGCCGTGGCCGCTCCCACACTGCTGGCCCAGCATCCGGGCGAAAGCTTCGGCGCCAGCATCCCGGCGCGCATCACGCCGGAATTCGTCCGCGACGAGATCGCCCGTGGCCGCGCGATCCTGCCCTGCAACATCAACCACCCCGAAAGCGAGCCGATGGTCATCGGCCGCAACTTCCTCACCAAGATCAACGCCAACATCGGCAACAGCGCGGTGTCGTCGGGCATCGCCGAAGAGGTCGAGAAGCTGGTCTGGGCGATCCGCTGGGGCGCCGACAACGTCATGGATCTCAGCACCGGCAAGCACATCCACGAAACCCGCGAGTGGATCATCCGCAACTCGCCGGTACCGATCGGCACGGTGCCGATCTACCAGGCGCTGGAAAAGGTCGACGGCCGCGCGGAAGAACTCACCTGGGAGATCTTCCGCGACACGCTCATCGAGCAGGCGGAGCAGGGCGTGGACTACTTCACCATCCACGCCGGCGTGCTGCTGCGCTACGTACCGCTCACCGCGAAGCGCGTCACCGGCATCGTCTCGCGCGGTGGCTCGATCATGGCCAAGTGGTGCCTGGCGCACCACCGCGAGAGCTTCCTGTACGAACACTTCGAGGACATCTGCGAGATCATGAAGGCCTACGACGTGGCCTTCTCGCTCGGCGACGGCCTGCGTCCGGGCTGCATCGCAGACGCCAACGACGCGGCCCAGTTCGGCGAACTGGAGACGCTTGGCGAACTCACCAGGATCGCCTGGAAGCACGACGTGCAGACCATGATCGAAGGCCCCGGCCACGTGCCGATGCAGCTGATCAAGGAAAACATGGACAAGCAGCTGGCCGAGTGCGGCGAGGCGCCGTTCTACACCCTGGGGCCGCTGACCACCGACATCGCGCCGGGCTACGACCACATCACCAGCGCCATCGGCGCGGCGATGATCGGCTGGTTCGGCACCGCCATGCTCTGCTACGTGACGCCCAAGGAGCACCTGGGCCTGCCCAACCGCCAGGACGTGCGCGACGGGATCATGGCCTACCGCATCGCCGCCCACGCCGCCGACCTCGCCAAGGGACACCCGGGCGCGCAAGTGCGCGACAACGCCCTGTCCAAGGCGCGCTTCGAATTCCGCTGGGAGGACCAGTTCCACCTCGGGCTGGATCCGGAGAAGGCGAAGGAGTTCCATGACGAGACCCTTCCCAAGGATGCCCACAAGCTCGCCCACTTCTGCTCGATGTGCGGCCCGCACTTCTGTTCGATGAAGATTACCCAGGACGTGCGCGACTATGCGGCCGGGCAGGAGCAGGCCGCGGTGGAGGCGGGTATGGCCGACAAGGCCGCGGAGTTCCGGGAGCTTGGTGGGGAGGTCTATCGGCGCGGCTGAACGGTGGGAAAAAGAAGCGCGGGAAGGGGGCGCCCCTGGGCGCCCGCATCACGTGCCGGTGGCAGCGGCCATGCTAGTTTCCGGGCAACCAAAAGGAGGTTCCACCATGGCTCGCATCGGCTCCTCGTCCCTCCGCTGGCTGCTTGCCGTCCTCCTGATGGGGTTGCTCGCCGCCTGCGTCACCGGTCCCCGCATCAGCACCGATTCCGATCCGCGCGCCGATTTCTCCGCTTACCGCACCTTCGCGTTCTACTCGCCGCTGGCGATCGAACGCGAAGGCTATGCCAGCCTGGTCAGCGGGCGCATCAAGGCCGCCGCACGCGCCGAGATGGAGGCGCGTGGCTACCGCTACAGCGAAAGCGATCCCGACCTCTGGCTCAACATCAACGCCTACATGCAGCAGCGCACCGACGTCAGCACCATTCCCGACGTCGATTACGCGTACTACTACAGCTACCGCTATCGCGGCTACGTGGCGATGCCCTACTGGCATGACCGCACCACGGTGCACCGCTACACCGAGGGCACGATGAACGTCGACCTGGTGGATGCGGAGCGCAATGCTCTGGTGTGGGAGGGGATCGCGGTCGGCCGGGTCGCGCGCAACCAGGATCCGCTGAAGCGCGACGAGGCGATCGACGCCACCATCCGCGACATCTTCGCGCAGTATCCACACCGCGCCGGGGCGCGCTGACACGCCCCGCGAGACGCAAGGGGCGGCGGCGCGGCACACTCCGCCGATGGCCAACATCCTGCGCAACCCGTTGCTCTGGCCCGCGGCCATGGCCCGGCATCCCTCGGCGCTGCTGCTCGCGGTGCAGCTGGCCAGCCTGCTGGTGTATCCGCTGGTGGACGGCCGCGACACCCGGGTGCTGTTCGGCGCGTTCACCCTGGTAGCGGTGCCGCTGGCGGTATGGGTGGTGTTCCGCAGCCACGCAGCGAACTGGTTCGCCTGGGCGCTGGCGGTACCGGCCATGGTGCTGGCGGTGGCGGCGATCGCGCTGGGGCTGCCGTCGCTCGCGGCGGCGTCGGCCGGGCTCGAGTCGATCCTGTACTTCTATGCCGCCGGCGCGCTGATCGTGTACATGCTCGAGGACCACACCGTCACCGTGGACGAGCTGTTCGCGGCGGCCGCCGCGTTCACGCTGCTGGCCTGGGCGTTCGCCTATGCCTTCCTGGTCTGCGAAGCGCTGGCGCCGGGCAGCTTCACCGGGGCGGTCGAGCCCGAGCGGCCGCGGACCTGGCTGGAACTGCTGTTCCTGAGCTTCTCGACGCTGTCGGGCACCGGGAATGGCGACGTCATGCCGCTGTCGCCCTATGCGCGGGTGCTGGTGATGCTCGAGCAGTTCGCCGGCGTGGGTTACATCGCGGCCGTGGTCTCGCGACTGATCGCGCTCAGCATCGTGCGCCAGAAGGCACGTGCGCGCGGTTGAAACCTGCGGGCGACGGCAGGCCGCCGCCCGTGCAGGCCGGACTCACTGCTGGCGGTAGCGCTCCATGGCCTCGAGCAGCAAGCGCTTGGCTTCATCGGCGTCGCCCCAGCCCTCGAGCTTCACCCACTTGCCCTTCTCCAGGTCCTTGTAGTGCTCGAAGAAGTGGCCAATGCGCTCCAGCCAGTGGCCTGACACCTGCTTGATGTCGGTGATGTGCGCGTAGCCGGCGAAGACCTTCGGTTCCGGCACCGCCAGCAGCTTCTCGTCGCTGCCGGCCTCGTCGGTCATCTTCAGCACGCCGACCGGACGGCAGCGGATCACCGAGCCCGGCACCAGCGGCAGCGGCAGGATCACCATCACGTCGGCCGGGTCGCCATCGCCGCAGACGGTGTTGGGCACATAGCCGTAGTTGCAGGGATAACGCATGGGCGTCGACAGCACGCGGTCGACGAAGATCGCCCCGGACTCCTTGTCGACCTCGTACTTGACGGGTTCGGCGTCCTTCGGGATCTCGATGATGACGTTGATCTCGTCCGGCGGGTT
Organism: Luteimonas sp. A534; assembly: GCF_054072805.1. Lineage (NCBI taxonomy): Bacteria > Pseudomonadati > Pseudomonadota > Gammaproteobacteria > Lysobacterales > Lysobacteraceae > Luteimonas > Luteimonas sp. A534. Next base: position 407,019 of record NZ_JBSVRR010000002.1, on the reverse strand, counting down.
CTTGCCGGTGTTCACATGGTCCAGGCCCATGGTGGCTCCAGTGGTGGGGGAGACGGCGCCGATCGCCCGGGCCGCTTGGGAACCGGACATTCTACGCGCCGCTGCTGCGATGCACCAAAGCGGCGCGGGAGCGCCTGAATGGCAGGGGGCGGACCCGAGGTGGGGTACGCCCCAGCTTGGTGGGGCGCCGGCAGGGGCTTAAACAGTACGCCACCGTATCCATCCGAGAGCGCCAGGCCCATGACCGTCCAGTCCGCCCAGTTCGACCCGACCGCCGCCGCCAACCTGCAGCGCACGGCCTATTGGAACAATCCGGCGGATCCACAGGGTGGCCACCACCATGGTCCGGACGCCACCGGCAGCGACGCCCCCGCGCCCCGTTCCATCGACGTCGACGGCGGCGACAGCCGCGCCGACGCGCCGGACACCGCGGAGCAGAAGGCGGTGGCGGTCGACGGGACCGCGACCAACAGCGGCGAGCGCACCACGCGCAGCACGCCGGACGGCAAGCCGATCCTCGTCGATCCGCTGCACCGCGACGGCCAGGTCGAGATCGCCCGCGAGCGCACCAATGCGAGCGGCTATGTCAGCAGCGACCAGCTGGTGTTCACCACGGGCGCCCGCGACGACGCCATCGGCGTGAAGCAGCGCGACGACGGCACCCTGGATGTCAGCGTCAACGGTGAGAGCTACGAAGTGCGCCTGGGCCAGGGGCAGGAGCTGACCCTCCGCGCGGGCGCGGGCAACGACGTGATCGAAGTCGCGCCCAACGTCACCGTCAACATCGTGGTCGAAGGTGGCGATGGCAACGACACCATCACCACCGGCGCCGGCGACGACCGCATCGACGGCGGTGCGGGCAACGACACCATCTTCTCCGGTGCCGGCCGCGACGACATCTTCGGCAACAGCGGCGATGACGTGATCACCGGCGGCGACGGCGTCAACATCATCCATGGCGGCGACGGCAACGACGAGGTCACCGCCGGCGCGGGCACCAACTTCATCGAAGGCGGCGCGGGCGACGACGTGATCCGCGGTGGCGGCGTGAGCGACATCCTGTCCGGCGGCGTCGGCAACGACCGCATCACCGTGGGCGACGGCGCGAGCCGCGTCTATGCCGGCGCGGGCGACGATGCCATCGAGAACGCGGGCGACAAGGCCGTGGTCTATGCCGAGGTCGGCGACCTGGTCAGCGCCGCGACCAACGCCAAGCCCACCGTGGTCAATGTCGCCATCGACGCCAGCCTGGGCAGCACGATCCGGGTGGAGGGCTCCGAAGCCTTCGTGCAGCGCATCCAGTCCGAGCTCGACTTCCTCCGCGCCTCGCCCGTGGGCCACCAGATGCTGGCCGAATTCGACAAGGCCGCGGAAGTGAAGGGCAACACGGTCACCATCAAGGAGCTGGCCAACGAGCAGAACGGCTACGCCCAGACCTTCAGCCGCGACGCCGACATCCGCAACGGCCGTGCCGGCGCCGGTGGCGATGTCGACATCAGCTACAACCCGTCCTTCCACATGGACGAGTTCCCCGCCCCCGTGGTGGTGCTGTACCACGAGATGTCGCATGCCTATAACGGCGTGAACGGCACCTTCCAGCCCGGCACCTATGTCGGCCAAGGCCCTGATTCGGGCCGCGTCCCCAATGCCGAGCGCCAGGCGGTAGGCCTGGAGACCAGCGCCGCGCCCTTCGACTTCGATGGCGACCCCGCCACCCCCGCGACCACGACCAACCCCGACCATCTGACCGAGAACGGCTTCCGCGAAGAGCTGGGCCTGCCGGACCGCCCGAGCTACGCGCTCTGATCCACGCGCTGGCCGCAGCCGGGACACGCAGCCTGCGTTCACCGCGGGCTGCGTGCGTTTCGTCCATCCTGTCGTCCCGAACCTCCACAGGTGAACCATGCCGATGAGCCCGACCCCGCGAGCCGGCGCCGCCCTGGCGCTCTTGTCCGCAGCCCTGCTCGCTCCGCATGCTGTGGGTGCGCAGGCGAACACGGAGTCCACGCAGATGCACGAGGAAGACCGGGTGGCGCGCACGAGCGTCGATGGCGAAGGGGCACGGCTCGAGGTCGCGTTCGATCCGGACGGCGATGCGCTTGCCGTGCGCTACCGCATCAGCAACACCGGCCAGGCGCCGATGGCGGTGTTCGACCGTGGCGACAGGCACGCGGTGCTGGCGAAGACGCTCGTCGCGGGTGAGGTTCCAGTGCCGCGCTTCGAGGAGGCGGAGGGCGGGCTGGTCCTGTCGCATGGGGCGCGCCCGCTGCCCAGCCCGGCGCCGACGGTGCCCCCGGTGCCACTGGCATCCAGGCTTGCCTCGGGCGCCGCGCTGGACGGCGCGTTCGCGTTCGACCTGTCGCTGGCCGGCAAGGTCGACCGGGTGCGCTGGTGCCTGGGCGTGGCGGCATTCGACGATGCGCTGTTCGAGACATCCGAATCGATGGGCGATGTGGCGGTCTGGACGGCGCCATTCGAGATGGCCGAGGCGCAGCAGCTGCTGTGCACGCCGTGGTTCGACGTGGCTGCGGGCGTGTTCGAAACGTCCTGAGGATCGCCTGTCCTTCGCGCGCCGCCGGCGTGCTGGCGGGCAGTGGCCACGCGGCAGCCGTGCATACGTCGGCAATGAAAAAGCGGCCCGAAGGCCGCTTTTTCCGTCGCCTGGCCGGGACTCCCGAAGCGGAGGTCCCGGCGGAGCGTCCTTACAGCAGCGGCACCATCAGCAGCGCCACGATGTTGGTGACCTTGATCAGCGGGTTGATCGCCGGGCCGGCCGTGTCCTTGTAGGGATCGCCCACGGTGTCGCCGGTGACCGCGGCCTTGTGCGCCTCGGATCCCTTGCCGCCGTGGTGGCCTTCCTCGATGTACTTCTTGGCGTTGTCCCAGGCGCCGCCGCCGGTGCACATCGAGATCGCCAGGAACAGGCCGGTCACGATGGTGCCCATCAGCAGGCCGCCCAGCGCGTCCGCGCCCAGCGTCAGGCCGACGATGATCGGGATCGCCAGCGGCAGCAGTGAGGGGATGATCATTTCCTTGATCGCCGACTTCGTCAGCAGGTCGACCGCGCGGTCGTACTGCGGCTTGCCGGTGCCTTCCATGATGCCGGGAATCTCGCGGAACTGGCGCCGCACTTCCTCCACCACCGCACCGGCCGCCCGGCCCACGGCCTGCATCGCCAGTGCGCCGAACAGATAGGGGATCATGCCGCCGATCAGCAGGCCGATCACCACGTTCGGGTTGTCGATGGAGAAGTTCACCGCCGTGCCGGATGCCTCCAGCTTGTGCGCGTAGTCGGCAAACAGCACCAGCGCGGCCAGGCCGGCCGAGCCGATCGCATAGCCCTTGGTCACCGCCTTGGTGGTGTTGCCCACGGCGTCGAGCGCGTCGGTGGTCTCGCGGATGGCGGGATCGAGTCCGCTCATCTCGGCGATGCCGCCGGCGTTGTCGGTGATCGGGCCGTAGGCGTCGAGCGCCACGATCATGCCGGCCATCGACAGCATCGCGGTGGCGGCGATCGCCAGGCCGTAGAGCCCTGCGATCTCGTAGCAGCACCAGATCGCCGCGGCGACCGCGATCACCGGCGCCGCGGTCGACTTCATCGACACCGCGAGGCCTGCGATCACGTTGGTGCCGTGGCCGGTTTCCGAGGCTCGGGCAACCTGCTGCACCGGCGCGTACTCGGTCGCGGTGTAGTACTCGGTGATCACCACCAGCGCCGCCGTCAGCACCAGGCCGATGATCGCGCACCAGAACAGCGGCATGGCGTGCTCGGGCCCGATCATGTTGTGGGTGATGAACCAGAAGGCGATCGCCGCCAGCACGCCCGACACCGCCAGGCCCCGGTACAGCGCGTTCATGATCTTGCCGCCCGGCCGCACCTTGACGAAGAAGGTGCCGATGATCGACGCGATGATCGACGCCGCGCCCAGCACTAGCGGATAGACCACGCCCGACCAGTCGTGGGTGCCGAAGAAGATGCCCGCCACCAGCATCGACGCGATGATCGTGACCGCATAGGTCTCGAACAGGTCGGCCGCCATGCCGGCGCAATCACCCACGTTGTCGCCGACGTTGTCGGCGATCACCGCGGGGTTGCGCGGGTCGTCCTCGGGGATGCCGGCCTCGACCTTGCCCACGAGGTCTGCGCCGACATCGGCGCCCTTGGTGAAGATGCCGCCGCCCAGGCGCGCGAAGATCGAGATCAGCGACGAGCCGAAGGCCAGGCCGATCATCGGCTGCAGCGCGGCTTCCACCGCCAGCGCGTCGCGGCCGTCGCCGATCACGTACATGAAGTAGCCGGCCACGCCGAGCAGGCCAAGTCCGACCACCAGCAGCCCGGTGACCGCGCCGCCGCGGAAGCTGACCGCCAGCGCTTCGTTCAGGCCGACCGTGGCCGCCTGCGTCGTGCGCACGTTGGCGCGCACCGAGACGAACATGCCGATGAAGCCGGCCATGCCCGAGAGCACCGCGCCGATGGCAAAGCCGATCGCGGTCGGCCAGCCCAGCGCCGGCACGAAGCCGATGACCAGGAACAGCGCGACGCCGACGATGGCGATGGTGGTGTACTGGCGGCGCAGGTAGGCGCCTGCACCTTCCTGGATCGCGGCCGCGATCTGCTGCATGCGTTCATTGCCCGCGGGCTGCGCCAGGATCCAGCGTGCGGAGAAAATGCCGTAGACGATCGCCAGGCCGGCACACGCAAGTGCCAGCCACAATGCTTGTTGCTCGAGCATGAAACCCTCCCCAGGGTGTGGTCGGAGAAAAACTGACTGAAGCGCGGAGCCGCCCGACTATGGCACAGGGTCATCACGGCGTATTGCCGCGCCGCAGCGCGGGCGCGGGCGTGTCGCGATGGCCGGGGGCGGGGCGTGGAGGGTCGATTCAGCCGCGGCGTGCCAGCCTGCCTTCCCGTTCCACCGGAGTGATGCCATGCGCTTCGCCAAGTCACCGATCACCGCCGGCGTCGCCGCCATCGCCCTTGCCTGCGTGGCCGGCCCGGCTGTCGCGGCCGACCCCGCGCCCGAGGTCACGCGCCCGGCGGCCACGCCGCAGGCGGTCGGCGTCGTGCACACGCTGCGCCAGATCCCGGAGGCCTGCGCGCGCATCGAGGGTGCCTTCACCGGTGACACCGCCGAGCCTTATCGCTACGCGGTAGTGCGCACCAGCCCCAACTGCCAGCCGCGCGCGCGCTTCGTCGATGCGGCGAAGGCGCAGCCGTCGGAGGCCGGCGGCTGGATATTCAACGACGAGCTGCGCGTGCCGAGCGTCGAATGTCCCTCGCAGCAAGCGGTGGTACGGATCTGGCGCAAGCCCGTCGACCAGACCATCGAGCTCGATGGCCAGGGCCAGTCACGGATCTATGTTGGAGAGGCGAAGCAGGCGGCTGCCGCGGGCACCATCGCCGCGACCCCGATGTACGCCGCGGAGATGGGGGTCGAAGGCAAGGCCTGCGGCCGCTGATCCGTATCAGGAGTGGCGGCTCAGCCTTCCCAGGCCGGCAGCTTCTTCGCCACTTCGACGTTCTTCAGCGTCACGTACTTCGGTAGGCCGTCGCGGCCGTAGGGCGGATACGCCTCGCCGCGGATCAGCGGCTCCAGGTAGGTGCGGGCCGCGGCGGTGATGCCGTAGCCGTCGCGGCGGATGAAGCCCTTTGGCATCGTCTTTTCGCGGTTGGCGATCCGGTCCAGCGGCGCCGGTTCGATCTTCCAGCGATAGGGCGCGTCGGACGTGCGGATGATCGCCGGCATGGTCGCGTTGCGCCCCTCGAGCGCGTAGCGCACCGCGGCCTTGCCCACGGCCAGGGCCTGGTCGAGATCGGTCTTCGAAGCGATGTGGCGCGCCGAGCGCTGCAGGTAGTCGGGCAGGGTCCAGTGCACCTTGAGGTCGAGGCGGTCCTTGACCCGACCGGCCAGGTACGAGGCCACGCCGCCGAGCTGGGTATGCCCGAAGGAATCCTTGCCGCCACCGGCGTCCGCAACGAAGGTGCCGTCGGCGGTGCGGATGCCCTCGCTCGCGACCACCACGCAGTAGCCGACCCGGTCGACCACCTTCTGCACGCGGGCGAGGAAGTCGTCTTCGTCGTAGGCGCGCTCCGGGAACAAGATCAAATGCGGCGCCGCATCCGGGCCGTCGCCGGCCAGTCCCGCTGCGGCGGCGAGCCAGCCGGCATGGCGGCCCATGGCTTCGTAGACGAAGACCTTGGTGGAGGTCTCGGCCATGGCGGCGATGTCGAGCGCGGCTTCGCGCACCGACACTGCCGTGTACTTGGCCGCCGAGCCGAAACCCGGGCAGCAGTCGGTGACCACCAGGTCGTTGTCGACGGTCTTGGGCACGCCGATGCAGGTCAGCGGGTAGTCGAACTCCGCCGCGAGCTGCGACACCTTGTTCGCCGTGTCGGCCGAGTCATTGCCGCCGTTGTAGAGGAACCAGCGCACGTCATGGGCGCGCAGGACGTCGAGCAGGCGCTCGTACTTGGCGCGGTCGTCGGCGAGCGACTTGAGCTTGTAGCGGCAGGAGCCGAAGGCGCCGCCTGGGGTGTGGGCCAGGGCGCGGATCGCGGCCACGGGCTCCTTCGAGGTGTCGATCAGCTCTTCGCGCAGGGCGCCGAGGATGCCGTTGCGGCCGGCCAGCACGCGGACCTTGCGGGCGCGGGCTTCGGTGATGACCGCCGAAGCCGTGGCGTTGATCACGGCGGTGACGCCGCCGGACTGGGCGTAGAAAAGGGTACCTTTGGGCATCTTGGATCCGGGGAAAGGGGTTCAGACCTGGGGGGGGATTACGGTAAGCTGGCGCGGTCGTGGCCGCAGGCGGTGGATTCTACGCTCCGTGCCGTCCACGCCCCGAGATCAAAATGGAGCGTTCGATGCGACTGGTACTGCTTGGTGCGCCGGGTTCCGGCAAGGGGACGCAGGCCACGCGCCTGAAGGAGCACCTGCAGGTGCCGCATGTGTCGACCGGCGACCTGCTGCGGGCCGAAGTGAAGGCCGGCAGCCCCCTGGGACTGCAGGCGAAAGAGGTCATGGCCCGTGGCGAGCTCGTGTCCGACGCGATCCTGCTGGGCATGCTCGAGGACCGTTTCTCACGCGATGACGTCGCCAATGGCTTCATCCTCGATGGCTACCCGCGCAACCTCGCGCAGGCCGCGGCGCTCGACGCGCTGCTCGAGCGCATCGGCCAGCCGATGGACGCCGCCGTCCAGCTCGAAGTGGACAACGAACTGCTGATCGACCGCCTTGCCGGCCGTGCCCAGGCCGAAGGCCGCTCCGACGACAACCCCGAATCGGTTCGCAAGCGCCTGCAGGTCTACGACGACCAGACCGCGCCGGTGATCGGCTATTACCGCGATGCCGGCAGGCTCGGCGTGGTCGATGGCGTCGGCACCCTGGACGAGGTGTTCACCCGCATCCTGGCTGCCCTCGAACGGCCTTGAAGCTCCACATCCTCGGTATCGCCGGGACCTTCATGGGCGGGGTGGCGGCGCTCGCGCGCGAACTCGGCTATGGCGTCGAGGGCAGCGACCAGGCGGTGTACCCGCCCATGTCCACCCAGCTCGAGCGGCTGGGCATCGCGCTGCGACAGGGCTACGACCCGGCCAACATCTCGCCCGACTGCGACCAGGTGGTGATCGGCAACGCCCTGTCGCGCGGCAACGCCGCGGTGGAGCACGTACTCGACCACGGACTGGCCTACACGTCGGGCGCGGAGTGGCTGCGCGACAACGTGCTGCCCGGCCGCGACACCATTGCCGTCGCCGGGACGCACGGCAAGACCACTACCACCACGATCCTGGCCTGGCTGCTCGAAGCCGCGGGACGGAATCCCGGCTTCCTGATCGGCGGCGTGGCGGAGGATTTCGGGGTCTCCGCGCGGATCGGCGGAACGCCCTCCGGCGGCGTCGCGCAGTCGCCCTTCGTGGTCGAGGCGGACGAGTACGACACCGCCTTCTTCGACAAGCGTTCGAAGTTCGTGCACTACCGGCCGCTGGTGGCGGTGCTCAACAACCTCGAGTTCGACCACGCCGACATCTTTCCCGACCTCGCCGCGATCCAGCGCCAGTTCCACCATTTCGTGCGCACGGTGCCGGGACGCGGCCGGCTGGTGGTCAACGGCGAAGAGCCGCACCTGGCCGAGGTGCTGGCAATGGGCTGCTGGACGCCGGTCGTGCGCTTCGGGATCGACGCCGATCAGGGTGCGCCGCTCGACTGGCGTGCGCGGCTGCTCGCCGATGACGGCAGCGCCTTCGAAGTGCTGAAGGCCGGCGAGGTCCTCGGCGAGGTGCGTTGGCCGCTGCTTGGCCGCCACAACGTGATGAACGCGCTGGGTGCGCTGGCCGCCTGCGATGCGGTCGGTGTAGACGTCGCGTCCGTGCTGCCGGCGCTGTCCGCCTTCCGCAGCGTCAAGCGGCGCATGGAGCTGCTGGGCGAAGCCGGCGGCATCAGCGTCTACGACGATTTCGCCCACCACCCCACGGCCATCGCCACGACACTCGAAGGCCTGCGCGCCAAGGTCGGCGCGGGCGGCCGCATCGTGGTGGCGATGGAGCCGCGCAGCAATTCCATGCGGCTGGGTGCGCATGCGGCCGCGCTCGCGCCGTCGCTGTCGCTGGCCAACGCAGTGGTGTTCCTGCACCGCCCGGAACTGGAGTGGGATGCCGGTGCTGTGATCGACGCGTTGGGTGGCCAGGGTATGGCCGTGCCCGATGTCGACGCCCTGCTTGCCGCCCTGCAGGCCGGGGCGCGTGCAGGCGACCACGTGGTGTTCATGTCCAACGGCGGCTTCGACGGCGCGCCGCGACGCTTCCTGGCGCTGCTGCGCAAGGTCTGAAATCCGGCACGTCCGGTGAGATGCCGGCACCGCGCCTGCGCGTCCGGTACCGGACGCGTAAACTTCAGACGATGGTCGAGACCCGGATACTCCCGTTGTTCCCGCTTCAGGCCGTGCTGGTGCCCGGCGCGCTGCTGGGCCTGCGCGTGTTCGAACCGCGCTACCTCGACATGGTCGGCGAATGCGGCCGCAATGATGGCGGCTTCGGCATCTGCCTGATCGCCGAGGGCGGCGAGGTGGGGGAACCCGCGGTCCCGGCCGAGTTCGGCACCGAGGCGCTGATCGAGGATTTCGGCACCGACGACGACGGCCTGCTGACCCTGCGCGTGCGCGGCGCACGCCGGTTCCGCGTGGCACGCACCGCGGTGCGCGGCAACGGCCTGGTCGAGGCCGAAGTGGAGTGGCTCAGGGACGATCCGGCGAAGGCCCGCCTGCGTCCGCAGCATGCGCTGCTGGGCACCCTCCTGGAACGCATTTTCGACCAGGTCGGCCGGCCTCCGGGCGTCGAACCCGACTTCGAGGACGCGGCCTGGGTCGGCTGGCGCCTGCTCGAGCTGTTGCCGATGGCGGAAGAGCGCCGTGCGGAACTGCTCGCGGTGGATGATCCGCACGCTAGGCTCGACGGCCTGCTGGCGCTGATCGGCTAGGGGCGCGTGCCCGCAATCATCGGCGTGCGCAGCCGTAGTACCTGTACGCCAGAGGCCGGGTGCGGGTCTTCGCGCAGTTCCAGCCCTTCGAGGTCTTCGCGCAGAAGGGCATAGGCGACGTCGGTATCGGCGTCGGGCGACCACAGCCCGAACAGGTCGAAGGGCCGCGCATGCACCAGGGTCTGCACCGTGCCGATCCACAGCGGCGTGCCATCGCGTGGTTGCCGTGGCGCGCGCCACAGGCGCAGGGCGAGGACGCGGCCGTCGTCGAGCGTGCGTCGCAGGAGCAGCGCTTCGGCACTGGCGCCCAGCGTTGCCGGCAGCACCTTCTGCGCCAGTGCCGGGGTGTCGTCGTCGAGCAGGAGCAGGGTGTCGCGCCAGTCCGCCTGGGGCTGGACGTGCCAGCCCTGCGCTTCAAGGTGCAGCTCCAGCGGCGCGAGTGGGCCGGCCACCTGGACGTCCAGCGGCCAGCGACGGCTCTCGTCGCGCTCGTTTCGCTGCCAGGGTAGGGCCGCCCAGCCGTCCTGCCACCAGGTGGCGAGGTCGATGTTGGCCGGCGGCGGCGCTGGCGCGAAGCGGTCCAGCATCGGATCCACCGCGCGCGGCGCGTGCCACAGCGCCGCCAGCAGGAAGGCGCCGTAGAACAGCGCCGCCAGCGGCCGCATCCAGAACGAGCGCGCCACGTGCCGACGGTAGGCGATGCCCAGCGCCAGCAGCCAGGCGATGCCCAGGAGCATCCCGCCGACCAGGTCGGTGAGCCAGTGCGCGCCGAGATACAGCCGCGCGAAGCCCAGCACCGCGACAACCGCGCCCGACACCAGGTAGGGCCAGACCCGCTGCCGGCCAGGCAGTTCGCGCGCGATCAGCACGGCGAAGAAGCCGAAGGTGATCGTGGTCATTGTCAATCCCACCGAGGGGAAGCCGAAGCCGCTGAGCGCGGTGGGCGGACGTGGCATGTCGATCGCGGCCTCCAGGGCCGCGGTCAGCACCAGTCCGAAGGCGAGCGCTGCCAGCCAGTGCGCGGCGGCCATCCAGCGCCGGCGCCACAGCAGCCAGAGCGTGGACAGCGCCACCGGCAAACCCAGCACCACCGGATCGCCGATCGAGGCCAGGGCCGCCATCAACCGGTCGGCCAGCGGGTTGCGCAGCGCGTACATCGCGTCGTGGATGCGCAGGTCCAGCGCCAGCGGGCCGCCGCGCGCGAGCATCGTCGCCAGCAGCGTGAACCAGGCGACGCCGATGGCCAGCAAGCAGGCGGCCAGCAGGACCAGCGACGCGGATTCGGGGCGGTTGGGCGAGATCAGGGCGGCGGCGTAGCGGCCCAGGCGCGGATGGTCGCGGGTCCAGCGCAGCGCGCGTGCAAGCAGGGCGTCGGCATGGTTGGCGAACCAGCGGTAGGTGTAGAGCACCAGCGCCCAGGCCAGCGCGATCGCCGCAAGCAGCGCGCCAACCACCAGCGCCAGGCGGTCGGCCACCGCGGCCACGGCCTCGTAGGCCTCGCCCAGCAGCCAGCCGGGACCCAGGAACAGCACCGCCCACGTGATCGCGGCCACCACGCTCGCCGGCACGTACCGGCGCAGTGGCATGTGCGACATCCCGGCGATCGCGGGCACGAAGGGACGCACCGGCCCGACGTAGCGGGCGATGAAGATGCTCTTGATCTCGTTGCGACGGAACAGCACCTCGCCGCGCTCGAGCAACTGCGGGTACTTGTGGAAGGGCCAGGTGGCGCGCAGCTGCGGGCCCCAGCGGCGGCCGATCCAGTAGCTGCTGGCATCGCCGGCGAGTGCGCCGAGCGCGGCACAGGCGACGGCATACGGCCCGGAGATCTCGCCGAAGCCGATCAGCACGCCGATCGCGAAAAGCATCGGCAGCGCGGGGACCACGGCACCAAGCACGATGACGGCGTCGCAGAACGCAATGAGGAATATGGCGACGCCGGCGGCCACGGGATGGGCGCCGATCCAGGCAACGAGGCTGTCGAACCAGGCACTCACCGATGCAATTATGGCAGCCGGCACCCGGGTTGCGCCCCCTACAATGAGGACATGGATCACTCGGGTTCAGTCGAAGTCGCCGCGTTGAAGGCCGACAGCTTCGGACGCATCGCGCTGATGCGGTCCCGGAATGGCACGCCGTTCGTGCGCCGTGACCTCCGCCACGTGCCGTGGTGGCTGCGGCCGCCGGCCTGGTGGCTGGCGCGGCGCGAGGCGCGCGGGCTGCAGGCAGTGGCCGGGATGGCCGACGTGCCGCAGTTGCTGGCCTGGAACGGACGCGTGCTCGATCGCAGCTACATGGCCGGCGATGCGATGTACCAGCGTCCGCCGCGCGGCGACATCGCCTACTTCCGCCGCGCGCGCCGGCTGCTGCAGCAGCTGCACCGGCGTGGACTGGCCCACAACGATCTAGCGAAAGAAGCCAACTGGCTGGTGCTCGAGGACGGTCGCCCGGCGCTGATCGACTTCCAGCTGGCGGTGCGCGGCCGCCCGCGTTCGCGCTGGATGCGCCTGCTCGCGCGCGAGGACCTGCGCCACCTGCTCAAGCACAAGCGCACCTACTGTCCCGAAGCGATCACTCCGGTCGAACGCCGGGTGCTGCGGCGTACGTCCTGGCTGCGCGAGGTCTGGTTCGCCACGGGAAAGCCCGTCTACCGCTTCGTCACCCGCCGGATCCTGAAGTGGGAAGACAACGAGGGGCAGGGTCCGAAACCCTGAGCGCCCGTCCCGATCCACCCTCCCCAACCCCGGTGCCATCCATGACTACTCTCTCCGGCAAGACCCTCTTCATCACCGGAGCCTCCCGTGGCATCGGCCTCGCCATCGCGCTGCGTGCCGCGCGCGACGGCGCCAACGTGGCCGTCGCCGCCAAATCGGACGTCCCCAACCCGAGGCTGCCGGGCACCATCCACACCGCGGCCAAGGCCATTGCCGAAGCCGGGGGCCAGGCGCTGGCGCTCAAGTGCGACATCCGCGAGGAAGACCAGGTGCGTGCTGCGGTCGCCGCGACCGTCGACACCTTCGGCGGCATCGACATCCTGGTGAACAACGCCAGCGCCATCTGGCTGCGCGGCGCGCTTGAGACGCCGATGAAGCGCTTCGACCTGATGCAGCAGGTCAACGCCCGCGGCAGCTTCCTCTGCGCCCAGGCCTGCCTGCCCTACCTGCTCGAGGCGCCGAATCCGCACATCCTCACGCTGGCACCGCCGCCGTCGCTGGATCCGAAATGGTGGGGCCCGCACACCGGCTACACGCTGGCGAAGATGGGCATGAGCTTCGTGACCCTGGGCCTGGCCGCAGAGTTCGGGCCACGGGGCGTGGCGGTCAACGCGCTGTGGCCACGCACCATCATCGGCACCGATGCGCTGAACATGATCCCGGGCGTGGAGCCCGAGAATGGCCGCAGCCCGGAGATCGTGGCCGACGCCGCCCATGCGGTACTGGTGCGGCAAGCCGGCGGCTTCAGCGGCAACTTCCTGATCGACGAGGACGTGCTGCGCGAGGCCGGGGTGACCGATTTCGACCGCTACGCCCCCGATGCAGCGCGGCTGCTGCCCGACCTGTTCCTTGACTGAGTCCGACCGAATGCACGTCGACACCGACCCCGACGCCCTGATCGCGCTTGGCGACCGGCACTACCTGCCCGTGTACCGCCAGCGCCGCCTGGTACTGGACCGGGGCCACGGCGCCCGCGTCTGGGACACCGAAGGGCGCGAGTACATCGATTTTTCCGCCGGCATCGCCGTCTGCGGCCTGGGTCACGGGGATCCCGACCTGGTCGCGGCCCTGGTCGAGCAGGCCGGCAAGCTCTGGCACACCAGCAATGTCTTCCACAGCGAGCCGCCGCTGCGGCTGGCGCAGGAGCTGGTGGACGCCTCGCGCTTCGCCGAGCGCGTGTTCCTGTGCAATTCCGGAGCCGAGGCCAACGAGGTTGCGATCAAGCTGGTGCGCAAATGGGCCGCCGCGCAGGGCCGCGAGCCCGAGCGGCGCACCATCGTCACCTTCCGCGGCAGCTTCCACGGCCGAACCCTGGCCACCGTCACCGCCACCGCTCAACCGAAGTACCAGGCGGGTTACGAACCGCTGCCCGGCGGCTTCCGCTATGTCGACTTCAACGCGATCGAACAGCTCGAGGCTGCCATGGCCGCTGGCGATGTCGCCGCGGTCATGCTCGAGCCCGTGCAGGGCGAAGGCGGGGTGATGCCTGCCGCGCCCGGCTTCCTGCAGGCCGTGCGCGCGCTGTGCGACCGCCATGGGGCACTGCTGGTGCTGGACGAGATCCAGGCCGGCATGGGCCGCACCGGCACGCTGTTCGCGCACTGGCACGACGGCGTGGTGCCCGATGTCGTGACCCTGGCCAAGGCGCTGGGCGGGGGCTTTCCCGTGGGTGCGATGCTCGCCGGGCCGAAGGTGGCCGACGCGATGCGGTTCGGCGACCACGGCACCACGTTTGGTGGCAATCCGCTGGCGGCGGCGGTGGCGCGGGTGGCGTTGCGCAAGCTGGGTTCGGAGGGGGTTCTGGCCAACGTGGTTCGGCAGGAGGCGGCGCTGCGTACCGGCATCGCGGCGATCAATGCCGAGTACGGCGTGTTCTCGGAGGTGCGTGGCCGCGGCCTGATGCTTGGCGCCGTGCTGGAGCCCGCGTTCGCGGGCCGCGCGGGCGAGATCCTTGACCTCGCCGCCGGACGTGGCCTGCTGCTGCTTCAGGCCGGCCCCGATGTGCTGCGCTTCGTGCCCGCGCTGACCATCAATGATGACGAGGTGGCCGACGGCCTGGTGCGCCTGCGCAGGGCGCTCGCGGATTTCGCACGCTGACAGCAGCGCGCCCGCTCAAGCCAGGCCGTAGCGCCCGAGCACCCGCCGCAGCGAGCGTGCATCGCTCACCGTATCGGCGTGCAGGCCGGCGCGTCGGGCACCCTGCACGTTGGCGAACTTGTCGTCCAGGAACAGGGTGCCGCCTGTGTCCCAGCCGAGGCGCTCCAGCGCCGCGAGGAAGGTCCGGGGATCCGGCTTTCGCATTGCGAGCGAGCCGCTGGTCAGGACACGGCCTTCGAACCGGCGTGACACCGGCGCGATGATTCCGGGGATCGCGCGCTCCATCAGCGGGCCGTTGTTGGTCAATACGCCCAGCCGCAGCGCGGCATCCAGCGAGGCCACCCTGGCGAGCACATCGGCATCCGCTGCCGTGCAGGCGCGCCGCGACGCCAGCCACGCTTTCTCGTCGATCGTGCAACCCAAGGCGTCGCCAAGGCGGCCGAGGTAGGTCGCGGTATCGACCAGTCCGCTGTCGTACTCCGTTTCAAGGCCGGAGGCGAACAGCGCCTCGTGCACGTGCCCCGGGTCGCAGCCGGCGTGGCCGGCCAGCGACCCTAGCCGCAGGTGGTGTTCGTAACGCGCCAGCACGCCGTCGAAGTCGAACAGCACCTGGCGAATGCGTGGTCTCACCCGGCGGCGACCACCCGGAACGCCTCGCGCGCCGCGGCCAGCGTCGCCTCGACCACGGCGTCGTCATGGGCGCTGGAAATAAAGCCGGCCTCGTAGGCCGAGGGCGCGAGGAACACGCCGCGCTCGAGCATGGCGTGGAAGAAGCGGTTGAACGCGGCCGTGTCGCAGGCGATCGCATCGGCGTAGGTGTCGACCTTCCGGTCGGTGAAGAACAGGCCGAACATCGCGCCGACGCGGTTGGTGGTCAGCGGCACGCCGGCATCGCGCGCGGCCTGTTCCAGGCCGTCGCACAGCGTGTTGGCGGTCGCCTCGAGGCGGTCGTGGAAGCCCGGTGCCTGCACCAGCTCCAGCATCGCCAGGCCTGCGGCCATGGCCACCGGGTTTCCGCTGAGCGTGCCGGCCTGGTAGATCGGGCCTGCAGGCGCGATCTGCTCCATCAGGTCCCGGCGGCCGCCGTAGGCGCCCACCGGCATGCCGCCGCCGATGATCTTGCCAAAAGTGGTCAGGTCGGGCGTGACGCCATAGCGCGCCTGGGCGCCGCCCAGCGCCACGCGGAAGCCGGTCATGACCTCGTCGAAGATCAGCAGCGCGCCGTATCGCGTGCACAGTTCGCGCAGGTGCTGCAGGTAGCCCTCGCGCGGCGGCAGGCAATTGGCGTTGCCGACAACCGGCTCGATGATCACGGCCGCCACTTCGCTGCCGATCTCCTCGAACAGCCTGGTCGCGCCTTCGAAGTCGTTGTAGCTGATGGTCGACGTGAGTTCGCTCAGTCCGGCGGGCACGCCGGGCGAGGTCGGTACGCCCAAGGTCAGCATGCCGCTGCCGGCCTTGACCAGGAAGGAGTCGCCGTGGCCGTGGTAGCAGCCCTCGAACTTGACGATGCGCTGCCGCCCGGTGGCGCCGCGCGCCAGGCGCACGGCCGACAACGTGGCCTCGGTGCCGGAGTTCACCATGCGCACCATTTCGCAGGAGGGCGCGATGCGGGTGATGGTCTCGGCCATGGTGACCTCGGCCGGGCAGGGCGCCCCGAAGGACAGGCCGCTGCCGATGGCCGCCTGCACCGCCTCGCGCACCCGGGGATGGTTATGGCCGACGATCATCGGCCCCCAAGAGCCCACGTAGTCGATATAACGGTTGCCGTCGACGTCATGGAGGTAGGCGCCATCGGCGCGCTCGACGAAAAACGGTTCGCCGCCCACCGACTTGAACGCGCGCACCGGCGAATTGACGCCGCCGGGGATCAGCTCGCGGGCGCGGGCGAACAAGGCCTTTGACTTCTCATGCTTCATCGCAACTCGGTTCCTGTATGTCGGTGTGCCTGTGGATCGGGGGGAGGCACTAATCCCTGCCGGGCTGGAACGCCCGTTGATATGCGCGGGCCGCGGCCGCTGGGTCCGGCGCGTCGAACACGCCGCTGATCACAGCGACGAGGTCCGCGCCGGCTTCAATCACGATGCGGGCATTGTCGGGCGTGATGCCACCGATAGCCACCAGAGGCAGGCCGAAGCCCGTGGCGTTGCGCAGCAGCTCCGGCGTCGCCCGGCGGGCCAGCGGTTTTGTGGGCGAGGGGAAACAGGCGCCGAACGCGAGGTAGCTGGCGCCGGCGTTCGCCGCGGCTTCGGCCGTGGCCAGGCTGTCGTAGCAGGAGGCGCCGATGATCGCGTGGTCGCCCAGTGCCTTGCGTGCCGCGCGGAGGTCGCCATCGCTTTCCCCCAGGTGCGCGCCGTCCGCGCCGCAGGCCAGCGCCAGCCGCCAGTCATCGTTCACGAGCAGGGGCACGCCGCGCGTCCGGCACAGGGGCAGCAGGGCCGCCACCTGTTCATGTGCAAGCGCGGCGTCGGCGCGCTTGTTGCGGTATTGCAGCAGCGCGGCGTGGTCGATCACCACCGACACCCTGGCCAGCAGGCGCGCGGTGACGGTGTCGTCGGGCGTCAACAGATAGAGTCCGCGCCCGGTCGGTGGTACGCGCGTCGGTGGCGTTTTCATGTCCGGCATCGCGTGGTTTCCTGTCGACAGGCGGAGTGTGACAATGAGGGCCCGCGCATGCGCGCGCTTGCCGACGCATTATCCGATGAACGAGTCCGCCACCGCCTTGCGCACCTGGATGTGCGTCGTCTGCGGCTTCATCTATGACGAAGCCCAGGGGCTGCCCGAAGAAGGCATCGCGCCAGGGACGCGCTGGGAAGACGTGCCGGAGACCTGGACGTGCCCCGACTGCGGCGTCACCAAGGACGACTTCGAGATGATGGCGCTCTGAGGCCTGCAGCGGTGTTGGCAGGGCCCGCCGGCGCCGCGTTCAGTGAACGGGTGCCGCGATTCCCGGCCCGAGTTCCAGTTCTGCCCCGTCCTCGAGGCCCAGCCGGCGCGCTTCGCCGGCATTGAGTTCCAGCACATACAGTGCCGCCCCGCGGCTCGGGTAGGGCGGGCAGCGATCGCCCGCTGAGCACGGCGGGACGTCGCGCTGTTGCGACACCAGCCGCAACGAGGCGTCGAAGTACAGGATGTCGAGCGGGATCCGCGTGTTCTTCATCCAGTACGCCAGGCGCTCCTCCCGTTCATGGATGAAGAGCATGCCGTGGCCCTCCGCGAGCACGTCGCGGAACATCAGGCCGCGTGCGCGCGTCTCGTCGTCGACGGCCACTTCCACGCGATAGCGCTCTCCGGCGAGCTCCACCCAGCGCGCGTCGCTCGCGCAGGCGCTCGCGAGCAGGCTGGTGCAGCACAACAGTGCGGCGATGAATGGCATGCGCATGGGAGGGTCCACCCTTTACATATAGAAGGATCAGCGCCCAACAGTCTTGGAGCCGGGCGCGGCGGTCAAGTCTTTGCGCATACCCCCTTCCCAAAACGATTCGGGCACTGCACAATGCGCGCCCCGCCACGGTGCGGTCGACGCAGTCGGCGACCAGGGCGGGGAGAGGAACGAAAAATACTGCTTCACAGGGTGTTGACGTTCTTCAAAACCGCGCTAAGATGTGCGGCTCCCCAGACGGAAACGGCCTTCGGGCCACGACGGAAAGGGAGGCTGAAATCAACCCCACACAGGGTGTTGACGGAAGCGAAAGTCGCACTACAATGTGCGGCTCCCTCGGACGAAACGGTCGCTGACCGCCACCTCCGAAGGACGCTGAAGAAAACGCCCACAGGGTGTTGACGGAAGCAAAAGTCGCGCTATAATGGGCGGCTCACCCCGGCGGAAACGCCAGGGACTGCGAAGCAGGCGCTGAGGCCTCTTCCAAGATCTTTGACAGTGTGCGCAGGTGACTTGTGCGGACGTCTGGCAAGTGGATGGTTGTCCATATTGCAGACGTACGTCACAAGAGCAACAAATCAATCAAATGCAGAAATGCACGCGAGTGGTTCGAGCTCAGGTAACGACGACTGCACTCAAGAGTTTGGACTTAGGTCCATGCAATTTTAAGTGAAGAGTTTGATCCTGGCTCAGAGTGAACGCTGGCGGCAGGCCTAACACATGCAAGTCGAACGGCAGCACAGGAGAGCTTGCTCTCTGGGTGGCGAGTGGCGGACGGGTGAGGAATACATCGGAATCTGCCTATTTGTGGGGGATAACCTCGGGAAACCGGGACTAATACCGCATACGACCTACGGGTGAAAGCGGAGGACCTTCGGGCTTCGCGCAGATAGATGAGCCGATGTCGGATTAGCTAGTTGGAGGGGTAATGGCCCACCAAGGCGACGATCCGTAGCTGGTCTGAGAGGATGATCAGCCACACTGGAACTGAGACACGGTCCAGACTCCTACGGGAGGCAGCAGTGGGGAATATTGGACAATGGGCGAAAGCCTGATCCAGCCATGCCGCGTGAGTGAAGAAGGCCTTCGGGTTGTAAAGCTCTTTTGTTGGGAAAGAAAAGCAATCGGTTAATACCCGGTTGTTCTGACGGTACCCAAAGAATAAGCACCGGCTAACTTCGTGCCAGCAGCCGCGGTAATACGAAGGGTGCAAGCGTTACTCGGAATTACTGGGCGTAAAGCGTGCGTAGGTGGTTCGTTAAGTCTGATGTGAAAGCCCTGGGCTCAACCTGGGAATTGCACTGGATACTGGCGGGCTAGAGTGCGGTAGAGGATGGCGGAATTCCTGGTGTAGCAGTGAAATGCGTAGATATCAGGAGGAACATCCGTGGCGAAGGCGGCCATCTGGACCAGCACTGACACTGAGGCACGAAAGCGTGGGGAGCAAACAGGATTAGATACCCTGGTAGTCCACGCCCTAAACGATGCGAACTGGATGTTGGGGACAATTGAGTCTTCAGTATCGAAGCTAACGCGTTAAGTTCGCCGCCTGGGGAGTACGGTCGCAAGACTGAAACTCAAAGGAATTGACGGGGGCCCGCACAAGCGGTGGAGTATGTGGTTTAATTCGATGCAACGCGAAGAACCTTACCTGGCCTTGACATGTCGAGAACTTTCCAGAGATGGATTGGTGCCTTCGGGAACTCGAACACAGGTGCTGCATGGCTGTCGTCAGCTCGTGTCGTGAGATGTTGGGTTAAGTCCCGCAACGAGCGCAACCCTTGTCCTTAGTTGCCAGCACGTAATGGTGGGAACTCTAAGGAGACCGCCGGTGACAAACCGGAGGAAGGTGGGGATGACGTCAAGTCATCATGGCCCTTACGGCCAGGGCTACACACGTACTACAATGGGAAGGACAGAGGGCTGCAAACCCGCGAGGGCAAGCCAATCCCAGAAACCTTCTCTCAGTCCGGATCGGAGTCTGCAACTCGACTCCGTGAAGTCGGAATCGCTAGTAATCGCAGATCAGCATTGCTGCGGTGAATACGTTCCCGGGCCTTGTACACACCGCCCGTCACACCATGGGAGTCTGTTGCACCAGAAGCAGGTAGCTTAACCTTCGGGAGGGCGCTTGCCACGGTGTGGCCGATGACTGGGGTGAAGTCGTAACAAGGTAGCCGTATCGGAAGGTGCGGCTGGATCACCTCCTTTAGAGACTAAAGACAGCGAATTGCCTGTCAGGCGTCCGCACAAGTGACCTGCATCCAGGAGTTCCACGGCGAAAGCCGGGAACCGACCCCTTTTATACGGGGCCATAGCTCAGCTGGGAGAGCACCTGCTTTGCAAGCAGGGGGTCGTCGGTTCGATCCCGACTGGCTCCACCACGCTGGACAAACATTGGGTCTGTAGCTCAGGTGGTTAGAGCGCACCCCTGATAAGGGTGAGGCCGGTGGTTCGAGTCCTCCCAGACCCACCACCCCTGGATGATCTGCGCACACACTAAAGATTTGAATCGGATTGGCATTGTGGCCGGTTCGTGTTCTTTGAAAATTAGGGACGTAGCGAGCGTTTGAGACGAATATCCAAACGTGTCGTTGAGGCTAAGGCGGGGCCCTAGAGGCCCTACATTTGAAGTTGTCGTATCTATTCGCGACGAATAATCCCGAGGCGACTTGGGGTTATATGGTCAAGCGAATAAGCGCACACGGTGGATGCCTTGGCGGTCAGAGGCGATGAAGGACGTGGTAGCCTGCGAAAAGTGTCGGGGAGCTGGCAACAAGCTTTGATCCGGCAATGTCCGAATGGGGAAACCCACTCCGCAAGGAGTATTGCATGGTGAATACATAGCCATGCAAGGCGAACCCGGGGAACTGAAATATCTAAGTACCCGGAGGAAAAGAAATCAACCGAGATTCCCCTAGTAGCGACGAGCGAACGGGGAGCAGCCCAAAAGTTGTTCCGGTTCTAGCAAAACAGTCTGGAAAGACTGGCCATAGAAGGTGACAGCCCTGTATGCGAAAGGGCCGGAATGATGATAAGTGAGTAGGGCGGGGCACGAGAAACCCTGTCTGAACATGGGGGGACCATCCTCCAAGGCTAAATACTCCTGACCGACCGATAGTGAACCAGTACCGTGAGGGAAAGGCGAAAAGAACCCCGGTGAGGGGAGTGAAATAGACCCTGAAACCGTGTGCGTACAAGCAGTAGGAGCCCTTCGGGGTGACTGCGTACCTTTTGTATAATGGGTCAGCGACTTACTGTTCGTGGCGAGCTTAACCGTATAGGGGAGGCGAAGGGAAACCGAGTCTGATAAGGGCGCATAGTCGCGGGCAGTAGACCCGAAACCGGGTGATCTAGTCATGCCCAGGGTGAAGGTACCGTAACAGGTACTGGAGGCCCGAACCCACTCCCGTTGCAAAGGTAGGGGATGAGGTGTGATTAGGAGTGAAAAGCTAATCGAACCCGGAGATAGCTGGTTCTCCTCGAAAGCTATTTAGGTAGCGCCTCGCACGAATCTTCTTGGGGGTAGAGCACTGTTATGGCTAGGGGGTCATTGCGACTTACCAAACCATTGCAAACTCCGAATACCAAGACAGAATATGCGGGAGACACACGGCGGGTGCTAACGTTCGTCGTGAAAAGGGAAACAACCCAGACCCACAGCTAAGGTCCCAAATTCCATGCTGAGTGGAAAACCATGTGGAAAGGCACAGACAGCCAGGAGGTTGGCTTAGAAGCAGCCATCCTTTAAAGAAAGCGTAATAGCTCACTGGTCGAGTCGGTCTGCGGGGAAGATTTAACGGGGCTAAGCATGGAACCGAAGCTTGGGGTGCATCACTTTGTGATGCGCGGTAGAGGAGCGTTCCGTAAGCCGTTGAAGGTGGATTGAGAAGTCTGCTGGAGGTATCGGAAGTGCGAATGCTGACATGAGTAACGATAATGGGGGTGAAAAGCCCCCACGCCGAAAGCCCAAGGTTTCCTTGCGCAACGTTAATCGACGCAGGGTGAGTCGGCCCCTAAGGCGAGGCAGAAATGCGTAGTCGATGGGAAGCTGGTTAATATTCCAGCACCTCGCACAAGTGCGATGGAGGGACGGAGAAGGTTAGGTCTACCGGGCGTTGGTTGTCCCGGGGAAAGGCGGTAGGTTTGGGTCTTTGGCAAATCCGGGACCCTTTAAGACCGAGCACCGAGACGAGCTCATTAGAGCGAAGTGACCAATACCACGCTTCCAGGAAAAGCTCCTAAGCTTCAGCTTGTGCAGACCGTACCGTAAACCGACACAGGTGGGTAGGATGAGAATTCTCAGGCGCTTGAGAGAACTCGGGTGAAGGAACTAGGCAAAATGGTACCGTAACTTCGGGAGAAGGTACGCCCCCTTTGGTGGCCACATGCGTGGCTGAGCTGAGGGGGGCCGCAGATACCAGGCCGCTGCGACTGTTTATCAAAAACACAGGACTCTGCAAACACGAAAGTGGACGTATAGGGTCTGACGCCTGCCCGGTGCCGGAAGGTTAATTGATGGGGTCAGCCGCAAGGCGAAGCTCTTGATCGAAGCCCCGGTAAACGGCGGCCGTAACTATAACGGTCCTAAGGTAGCGAAATTCCTTGTCGGGTAAGTTCCGACCTGCACGAATGGCGTAACGATGGCGGCACTGTCTCCACCCGAGACTCAGTGAAATTGAAATCGCTGTGAAGATGCAGCGTTCCCGTGGCAAGACGGAAAGACCCCGTGAACCTTTACTATAGCTTTACACTGAACGTTGAGTTCGTCTGTGTAGGATAGGTGGGAGGCTGTGAAACTGTGGCGCTAGCTGCAGTGGAGCCATCCTTGAAATACCACCCTGTCGTGCTTGACGTTCTAACCTAGGTCCGTTATCCGGATCGGGGACCGTGTATGGTGGGTAGTTTGACTGGGGCGGTCTCCTCCCAAAGAGTAACGGAGGAGCTCGAAGGTACGCTCAGCGCGGTCGGACATCGCGCACTGTGTGCAAAGGCATAAGCGTGCTTGACTGCAAGATCGACGGATCAAGCAGGTAGGAAACTAGGACTTAGTGATCCGGTGGTTCTGTATGGAAGGGCCATCGCTCAACGGATAAAAGGTACTCCGGGGATAACAGGCTGATACCGCCCAAGAGTTCATATCGACGGCGGTGTTTGGCACCTCGATGTCGGCTCATCACATCCTGGGGCTGTAGTCGGTCCCAAGGGTATGGCTGTTCGCCATTTAAAGTGGTACGCGAGCTGGGTTCAGAACGTCGTGAGACAGTTCGGTCCCTATCTGCCATGGGCGTTGGAGATTTGAGAGGGGCTGCTCCTAGTACGAGAGGACCGGAGTGGACGAACCCCTGGTGTTCCGGTTGTCACGCCAGTGGCATTGCCGGGTAGCTACGTTCGGAAGCGATAACCGCTGAAAGCATCTAAGCGGGAAGCGCGCCTCAAGATGAGATCTCCCGGGGCACAAGCCCCCTGAAGGAACCATCAAGACTAGGTGGTTGATAGGCTGGGTGTGTAAGTACAGCAATGTATTGAGCTAACCAGTACTAATGATCCGTGAGGCTTGACCATATAACCTCAAGTGGCCTTGGACTCGACGACGCGTCGATGTTCGACCCCAAAAGTTCGCTACGTCCCTACCTTATTCGCCAACGGCGGAGCTGATTCATGGCTCCGTTCCGAGGCAAACCAACGAGAGCGTGTGCGCGTCAAGCCGGCAACGGCCCGCGACCCTCCACCCTCTCCCTGGTGACAATAGCTGCGTGGAACCACCCGATCCCATTCCGAACTCGGAAGTGAAACGCGCATGCGCCGATGGTAGTGTGCATTTAGCATGCGAGAGTAGGTCATCGCCAGGGTTTTACCCCAAAACCCCGCAGCCACGGCTGCGGGGTTTTTCTTTGTGCGTGTTCCAGCGATCTTGCGCGTCGCCCTGCCCTCGGATAACGTGGGCGACTTCCCTACGTACCGGTGATTTCCATGCGTCGTGCAACATGCATCCTGTTTACCGCAAGCTGTTTCCTGGGCCTGTCATTGAGTGCTGGAGCGGCAGAAGTGGCGCGCGTCGACGTGCAGGGAGCCACCGGCATGTGCAAGGCGGCGACCAGTGCCTTCGCGGTCGGCACCCGTTACCGTCCGCTGGCGGTGGGGAACGAGTCCTCCGCCAATGCATTCGTCACCTGCAACTGGCAGGGCGATGACCGGACGGGCAGCGTGCGCGCTGCAAAGCGCCTCTCTGTGGTCGTCAGCAACTTCCACACCGTTGCCCAGAACGTCACCTGCACCCTCGTCAACGGTCACCAGACCGGGGCCCTGGTGTACGCAAGCTATACCCCCAAGACGGTCAGCATCCCCGCCGGCGGGTTCGCCGAGCTGGCGTGGGTGCCGGGCGAGGTTGAAAACTCGAAGCCTTCGGGCATTGACCGCCCATCCTTGAGTTGCACGCTGCCGCCGCAGACTTCGCTGCAGCACACCCGTCGTGAGTACAACGAAGATGTCGGCGCCTGACGTGCGCGGGCGGCTGCCCGCATGCACCGCTGCGGTGATCGCCGCCCTGCTGCTTGCAGGGCAGGCAGGCACCGCTGCTGCCGTAGAGGTCGAGCGCTACGACTACCAGGGGGCCGCCGCAATCTGTCAGCCTGCGACCCACCAGTACGGTACCAAGCTCCGCTCGCGGCCACTGGGCCTGGTAAATGAAGGTACGACGGCCGCCTTTGTTTCATGTGCACTTGTCAGTGACCCCCGTCCTGCGGGGCGGGGAGCGATGAAGGTGCTGGTCGAAGTGGGCGCTTCAGCAAACGTGACCGGCGGTGTCAGCTGTACGTTCGTGGATGGGCTGCAGCAAGGCGCAAGCTCGGACGCGGTGTATCGCACGAAGTCGACGTTGCTGACGGGTGGCGCGCGTGGCGTGCCCCTGACATGGCAGCCGAGCGAGATTGCCGGCGCTCCGGAACATATCTTCAGGCCCGCGGTGCAGTGCTTGCTCGGCCCGAGCATGGTCCTGCACTATCTGAGCATCACCTACGACGAAGATATCGGTGGCTGAGCCTGTCGGCTGAGAGGATCGAGTCCCTCTCGGCCGTCATCGCACCAGCGGAGGCGTCCCGCCGACGATCACCACGTCGGCAGGGCGTCGCGCGAAGATCCCCACGCTGACCACGCCGGGCACTTGGTTGAGCGATTGCTCAAGCGCCACGGGGTCGGTGATGGACAGTCCGTGGATGTCGAGCACCCAGTTGCCGTTGTCGGTCACGGTGCCCTGGCGCCAGACCGGCTGACCTCCGGTCATCGCGACGATCTCGCGGGCAACCAGGCTGCGAGCCATCGGGACCACCTCGACCGGCAAGGGGAAACGCCCGAGCACGGGAACCTCTTTGGATGGGTCGATGATGCAGACGAAGGTCGCGGCTGCCTCGGCGATGATCTTCTCGCGCGTGAGCGCGGCGCCACCGCCCTTGATCAGGCGCTTGCCGGGATCGCATTCATCGGCGCCGTCGACGTACAGCGGAATGGGGCCGCAGGCGTTGAGATCCAGCACCTCGATGCCGTGGCCGCGCAGTCGCTGCGTGCTCTGCTCCGAACTCGATACGGCACCGGCGATGCGGTCGCGCATGGCGGCCAGTGCATCGATGAAGTAGGTGACCGTCGAGCCCGTGCCGACCCCCACCACCATCCCATCCTCGACGTAGTCGATGGCCTTTTCGCCAGCCAGGCGCTTTGCGTCGCTCATTTCGGCTCCATGGCCAACAGGACTTTCCACTGCGCGGCGGTCACCGGCAGCACCGACAGGCGGGTGCCCTTGCGGATCAGGGCGAAATCTTCGCCCAGCGCCGTGGAACGGCCGCGGATGGCTTCAAGCGTGACCGGTCCGGCGAGGTGCCGCACGAAGCCGACGTCGACCAGCATCCAGCGCGGTTCCTCGGGCGTCGACTTGGGATCGAAGTACTTGGACTTGCCGTCGAACTGCGTGGGATCCGGGTAGGCGCTGCTGGCCACTTCCGCGATGCCATAGATGCCAGGCACGGTACAGTTGGAGTGATAGAACAGCACCCCGTCGCCGACCTGCATGCCGTCGCGCATGAAGTTGCGCGCCTGGTAGTTGCGGACGCCCGTCCAGGGCTCGGTGCCGACGCGCTCGAGGTCGTCGATCGAAAAGTCCTCGGGCTCGGACTTCATCAGCCAGTAACGCTTTCGCTTGCCAGTGCTCATGTCGGACGCGTGAGGGTGGATTGATCGGTGCAGACCGCATCGAGCTGCACGTCCCAGTCTTCGCTGGGGAGCTCGCCTGCAACCTGCTGGAGCGCGAACGCCGCACCGACCAGCCGCGGTGGGGCCGGTTGGCGGTGGCGGAACGCGAAGCTGCGATCGTACCAGCCGCCGCCCATGCCCAGCCGGTGGCAGCGCGTGTCGAAGCCGACGAGGGGAACCACGACCAGGTCCAGCGCCGACGGCTCGAGCAGCGCGTCCGGCGCGGCGACGGGTTCAGGGATGCCGTAGCGGTTGGCTTCGACCGCTTCGCCCGCGCGCCATGGAGCGAAGCGCAGCCTGCCGTCCCCGTGCAGCACGGGCAGGCAATAGATGACGTCGCGCGGGAGCCGCAGCTGCCAGGCATGCAGCGCGATTTCCCCATCGGCAGCCCAGTAGCCGGCAACCCTGGCACCAGGCGCCAGCGGCTGGGCGAGCAGCTCGGTGGCCAGGCCACCCGCGGCACCGATGCGCGCGGCCGGCGGCACCGCACGGCGGCTTTCGCGCAGGGTCGCGCGGAGTGCGGCGCGGGCCGAGGTCATGCCGGCGCCACCGCGCGGTGCGCAGGCCTGCCGGAAAGAAGAAATACGTCCTCCACCATGTCGATGCGAGCCAAACGACCTTGAACCCGGGGTTCAAGTGGGAACGCTTGGCTGCCTTCGGGCTTTCCGCTCGTGGGCGGACATGCACGCCAGGCTTCCGTTGCGTCCCCGTGGTCGTCATTAAGGGACAAGGCGAATGTTTGTGCGCGCCGTCGGTCACGGCAGAGGACGCGTTCGCAGTATACCGCGGGGTCTCGTGTTTCGAGGGCCACCTGTCGGCCGACGTTCACCTTGCGCACGACGGCACGCGCGCGGTGCGTGCACCCATCAGGCATCGAGCAGGCCGTCGAGCTTGGCCTGCAGGGCCGACAGCGCGCCGGCCAGTTCGCGGTCGCGCCGTTCGCCGTCGCGCTTCAGTTGTTCCAGCTCGTGGGCGAGGTTCAGCGCGGCAAGCACCGCCACGCGATCGATCGCGGCCATGCGGTTCGCGCCGCGCACCTCGCGCATGCGCGTGTCCAGCAGGCGCGCGGCGGACATCAGGCCGTCAACCTCGCCGCTGCCCACGCCCACGGTGTATTCACGGTCCAGCACGCGGACGCTGACCGCCTGGGTATTGCTCACGTGTGCTGCTCCAGTGATTTCAGGCGCGCGATCATCGCTTCGACGCGGCTGCGCGCCTGCTCGTTCTTCGCGAGCAGCTGCGCGCGTTCGCCCGAGACCTGCTCATGCTGCTGGCGCAGGCTGCGATTTTCCTCCGTCAGCCGACGCGTGCGCACCGCCAGCTCGTCGAAGCGTTCGGAAAGCCTCTGCAGCTGGGCAAGCACGTCTTTGGTGTCCATTCCCGGCACGATAGGCAGGCCGGCGGGGGCGGTCAAGGCGCGCGCGCGGCGCCGGCGAGCTGGCCCACGGCAAGCTGCCGCTTGCGGATGAAGGCCATGCACGACATCGCGTCGATCGGCTGCGAGACCCAGTAGCCCTGGATCTCATCGCAGCGGTGCTGCGCCAGGAACCGCGCCTGGGCCTCGTTTTCGACGCCCTCGGCGACCACGACCAGGCCCAGTCCGTGGGCCATGGCGATCACCGTGGTGGTGATCGATGCACCTTCGCGGTCATGGCAGAGGTCGGCGATGAAGGTCTGGTCGATCTTGAGCGTGGTGATAGGCAGCCGCTTGAGGTAGGCAAGCGACGAGTAGCCGGTGCCGAAGTCGTCGATGGCCAGCGATACGCCGAGTTCGCGGAAGGCCTGCAGCTTCTGCGCGGTCTGGCTGGCATTGGCCATCAGCACGCTTTCGGTGAGTTCCAGCTCGAGCGCCTGCGGCGGAACGCCGGTGTCGTCAAGCACCCGCCGCACGACTTCGGCGAAATCGCCGCGCAGCAGCTGCAGCACCGACATGTTCACCGAGACCGTCAGGTCGGACAGCCCGTGCTCCCGCCAGCGTCGGTGGGCCAGGCAGGCTTCGCGCAGGACCCATTCACCGATCTCGAGGATCATCCCGTTCTCTTCCGCCAGCGGGATGAAGTCCGCGGGCGGGATCTCGCCGTGCTCGGGGCTGGTCCAGCGCAGCAGGGCTTCGGCGCCGGTGATGCGCGACGTCGCAAGCGACTGCCGCGGCTGGTAGACCACGCGCAGTTCACCGCGGTCGAGCGCCTTGTGCAGCGCGCCCGCCAGCGTCGCGCGCCGCCGGATCGCGGCCTCCATGCTGTCGTCGTAGCGCATCCAGGTGCGGCGGCCCGCGGCCTTGGCCTGGTACATGGCGGCATCGGCGCGCTTGAGCAGCTCCGTGGGCACCTGCGCGTGGTCGGGATACAGGCTGATGCCGATGGATGCCGACACCGACACCTCCTGGCCGTCCTCCGGCACCAGCGGCGCCTCGAAGGCCATGATGATCTCGCGTGCCACCCGCTCGGCGTCCTCGGGGACCGCCAGGTCTTCGAGGATCACCGTGAACTCGTCGCCGGCCAGCCGCGCCACGGTCTGCCCGTGGCCGACGGCCTGCTGCAGACGGGCGGCCACGGCACGCAGGATGCGGTCGCCCACGGCGTGGCCGAGCGAGTCGTTGATGTCCTTGAAGCGGTCGAGGTCGAGGAACAGCACCGCCACCCTGGAGCCCTCGCGGCGCGCGCGCACGATCGCGCGCGACAGCCGCTCTGCGAGCAGCGAGCGGTTGGGCAGGTTGGTCAGCGCGTCGAAGTTCGCCAGGTAGCGCAGCTCCTCTTCGGCACGCTTGTGGAGCGTGATGTCGCTGAGCATCAGCACGTACATGCGCTCGCCGTCGGCGTCGCTGCCAAGCACCGTCGCGGCTTCGACCGCGCACAGGAACTCCTCGCCGTTCCGCTGCCGCTGCCACATCTCGCCCGACCAGCGCCCATCGCGCGCGACGGCTTCGCGCATCGCGCGGCCGCTCGACGGGTCGTGTTCGAGGCTGTCGAGCACGCTCACGCCACGCCCGGCGACATCGGCCGCGTCGTGGCCCGTGATCCGGGCGAAGGCGGGGTTCACCGAGAGGAAGCGGAACTGCGCGTCGAGCACGGCCACGGCCTCGCTCATGCTGCGCAGGACTTCACTGGCGATGCGGTTCTCGCGCTCCACCGCGCGGCTGGTGCCGATGTCCAGGGAGGTGCCGGCCAGGCGCAGGATCGTGCCATCGGGATTGAACTCCACGGCGCGGCCGCGCGCGCGGATCCAGACCCATTCGCCGCGCGTGGACACCGGGCTGTCGGCGCGGACGCGGTGTTCGGATGCGAATTCCGATGTCTCGCCCGCGACGTGGCGGTGCATGGCATCGACCACGCCGGGCAGGTCCTCGGGGTGGATCACGGCCGCGGGGTCGGCCTGCTCAGAGCTGAAGTCGTAGCTGCGGCCCGTGTCGTGACGGGCGACCAGGTAGCGCAGGCGCGCGGTCGGGACGTGGAAGTCCCAGTAGCGCTGGCCGCTCGCCCACAGCGCCATCCGGAAGCCCAGCTCGCGATCCTGCAGGCGCGCCACCGCCCGCCGCGCGGCGCGGGCGCGCAGGGCCACGGCGATGCAGGCCGCTGCGAACAGCAGCGCCATCGCTACGGCGACCACAAAGCGCGTTTCAGCGGCCACTGGCTCGCAGGATTCCCTCACGCCTCCCCCGGCGGTCCTTGCAGTGTAGGCATGGGGCGCCGCCGGCAACAAGCCATCCGCGGCGGTACACTGCGCCGGCCCTTCGCAGCCGCTTCCGTACCCATGTCCGAATCATTGCCTTCCCTGTCCGAAGTCGAGCAGGCCTGCCGCGAATCCGAACTCGCCACGCCTGCCGCCGAACTCCATGGCGGCCTGTGCGGCTGGCTCGCCGGCGGTGGCGACGCCGCCGGCAACTGGTTGGCGCAGGTCATGGTGGACGACACCCTGCCTGCTCCGCCGGACGGCTCGGTGCTTGCACGGCTGCAGGTCGCGACCCGCGCCCAGTTCGAGGACCGCGATTTCGGCCTGGTCCTGCTTGGTCCCGGCGAAGAGGCCTCGCTGGCGGAACGCAGCGGCGCGCTGTTCGACTGGTGCCGCGGTTTCGTCGGCGCCTTCGGGCTCGCCGCCGGCGCCGACCCGCGGCTGTCGGGAGAGGGCGAGGAGGCACTCGCCGACATTGCACGCCTCGCCCGCGCCACCGCGCAGGACGAGGGCGACGAAGAAGACGAGGCCGCGCTGGCCGAGATCGAGGAGTTCGTGCGGGTCGCCGCATTGCTCCTGCACGGTGATTGCGCGCTGGCCGCGCGGCACCGCAACAGCCTGAACTGAAGGCCGCGGCATGGCCCTTGCCACTACGCTGGCCAGCTACGGGCGCCGTCGCCGCCAGCTGATGCGCATGGCCGGCGATGAAGCCATCCTCATCCTGCCCGCCGCGCCCGAGCGCGTGCGCAGTCGGGACACGTTCCATCCCTACCGGCAGGACTCCGACGTCCTGTACCTGAGCGGCTTCGAGGAGCCCGATGCCGTGCTGGTGCTGGTGCCCGGCCGCGCGCATGGCGAGTCGCTGCTGTTCTGCCGCGAACGCGACCCCGTGCGCGAGGCCTGGGATGGTCCGCGCGTCGGACCCGAAGGTGCGCCCGAAGCGCTGGGCGTCGACGACGCGTATGCGATCGACGATCTCGACGACATCCTGCCCGGCCTGCTCGAGGGCCGCCGCCGCGTGTACTACCACTTCGGCCGCGACACCGACTTCGACCTCAAGCTGATCGGCTGGCTGAACCGGGTCCGTGCGCAGGTGCGCCACGGCGCCCAGCCGCCGCACGAGTTTCTCGAACTCGGCCACCTGCTCGACGAGATGCGCCTGTTCAAGACCGCCGACGAACTGAAGCTGATGCGGCGCGCGGCCAAGGTCACGGTGCAGGCCCACCAGGCGGTGATGCGCAGCGCGCGCGCCGGCATGCGCGAGTACGAACTGCAGGCCGAACTCGAACGCGTGTTCCGCGCCGCCGGCACCGAGCCCGCCTACGGCAGCATCGTCGGCGCCGGCGCGAACGCATGCGTGCTCCACTATCGCGCCAACGATGCCGTCGCGCGCCGCGGCGACCTGGTCCTGGTCGACGCCGGCGCCGAGCACTGCGGCTACGCCGCCGACATCACCCGAACCTTTCCCGTTGACGGGCGCTTCAGCCGCGAGCAGCGCGTGCTGCACGACCTGGTGGGTGCCGCGCATGCCGCAGCGCTCGCCCAGGCACGGCCCGGCGTCCCGTACGAGGCCGGCCACGAGGCGGCGGTCGAGGTGCTGACCGAGGGCATGCTGTCGCTTGGCCTGCTCAAGGGCACGCTGCGCAAGGCGCTCGCCGACAGCGCCTACAAGCGCTTCTATCCGCACAAGACCGGGCACTGGATCGGCCTGGACGTGCACGACGTCGGTGACTATCGGATCGACGGCGAGTCGCGCCTGCTCGAGCCGGGCATGGTCTACACCATCGAGCCGGGCATCTACATCCCGCCGGGGGACACCGGCGTGGCGGCGAAGTGGCGCGGCATCGGCATCCGCACCGAGGACGACGTGGCCATCACGCGCGACGGCCACGAGGTGCTCACCGCCGGCCTGGCGCGCAGCGCGGACGAGATCGAGGCGTTCATGGCCGCCTGAGCCGCGCGACGCCCCGGGCTCAGGCCAGCGCGGTGAATTCCTCGCGCGTCAGGTTGACCGGCGCGTCGTCGGTGCACACGACGTTGTCTTCGATGCGCACGCCGCCAAACGGGCGGAAGGCGTCGATCCGATCCCAGTCGACCAGCCCTGCGTTGTCGCCGGCCGCGAGGTCCTCCATCAGCATGTCGCCGAAGTACAGGCCGGGCTCGATGGTCACCACCATGCCGGGCGCGAGTTCGCGCGTCAGGCGCAGGTAGGGATGGCCTTCGGGCTTGTCGATGGTGCCGCCGGCGTCGGAAGCGGCGAAGCCGGCGACATCGTGCACCTGCAGGCCCAGGCCGTGGCCGATGCCGTGCGGGAAGAAGCTCGAGCTCAGGCCCGTGGCCACCGCCTCTTCGGCGCCGCACTTCACGATGCCGAACTCCTTCAGCACGCCGGACAGCGCCAGGTGGGCATCGAGATGCAGTTGGCGGTAGTCGACGCCGGCGCGGACCTGGTCGCACATCGCCAGCTCGGCGCGGTCGATGGCGTCGATGAAGGCCTGGAACTCCCCGTCGCGATCGATGGCGTGGGTGCGGGTGATGTCGGCGGCGTAGCCGGCATGGCCGGCGCCGGCGTCGAGCAGGAAGCTGCGCACGGGCTTGGGCGGCAGGCGGTCGCGTTCGGTGTAGTGCAGCACCGCGCCATGCGTGTTGAGCGCGACGATGTTGCTGTAGGGCAGCTCGTTGGCGTCCTGCCCGACCGCCTGGCAGTACGCCAGGTGGATGCCGAACTCGCTGGCGCCGGCACGGAAGGCGCGTTCGGCGGCGCGATGGCCGCGCACGGCGTGCCGCGTGGCCTCGCGCATCATCGCCAGCTCGTAGGGCGTCTTGTAGGCGCGGTGGTAGTCGAGGTAATCCAGCACCGGTTGCGGATTGTTGGGCGCGAATGCGCCGTAGCGGCCCAGCGCGCTCTGCGGCTCGCCGAGGATGGCGCAGCGGGTGGCGTTGCGCGGCAGGTGCTGCAGGGCGTCGTCGGGATTGCGCACCACTTCGATGTCGAAGTGCTCGACCCAGTAGCCCGAGGGCGCATCCGGCACCACGTGCCAGTAGTCGCGCGGCTGCAGGTAGACCAGCTTCGGCCGCGCGCCCGGCGTGAACACCAGCCAGCTGCCGGGGTTGCGGACCAGCGGCGCCCAGGCCTTGAACTGCGGGTTGGCGGCGTAGGGATAGTCGCGGTCGTCGAAGACCTGGTAGTGCAGGGTGCCACTGGGCACCACCAGGTGGTCGAAGCCGCCGCGCTCCAGGGCCACCGCGGCGCGGGCGGACAGCGTTTCGATGTGGGCGGGGTAGAGGGCGGCAGCGGTCTGGGAGGTCATGGCGGCTACATGTACGGGGGAAGGCCCATTTTGCCGCATCGACCGCGATCCCGCCGAGACGCTATTCGTAGCGGCTGCCGGGCGCGTCGATCCATGAGCGCAGCGGGGCCGCCTGCTGCTCGGTGGTGCCGATGAAGCGGAATCCCGCCCAGACCTGGCCGGGCGCGCTGGCCTGGTCCATCCACAGCAGGTGCACGCCGATCTCGATGGTGGATTCACCGCCGCTTGCCGCAGGCAGGCTGAAGCGGAACTGGTACAGCGCATCGTCCACCAGCGGGGTGCCGGCCATCAGCAGCATGCCGGTCTCCGACAGGTTGCCGATGCGGCCGACCACGCGCTCGGTCATGGCATCGACCACCAGGATGGTGTCGGGTGCCTTGCGGCGGCGTGCGCGGCGGAACTCGTTGATCATGCGTGTGCGTCCCCGGTGATGGGCAGCGCGTCGCCGCGGCCGGCGAAGCTGCGCAGGGTCCGCAGCGCCGCCTGCCAGGCGCGGTCGACCAGGCGCCCGCGCTCGGCGGTGACGATGCGGGCCTGGCCGGCCACGACCATCCGCGCCAGGGAATCCAGCGAATGCTCGCCGATGCGCTGGCCGCGCTGGTTCACGAACAGCGCGTTGTCGGTCACCGGGCTGAACCAGGACATGCGCCGGCGCACCACGTCGCCCTGCTGGTTCAGGGTGAATTCGATCCAGGTGCCGAAGGGCATCACCCGCAGCTGGTCGTAGCGCGCCTGCTCCTCGGGCGTGCGCGGCGGCAGGTCGGGGCGGCGCGCGCGTTCGGCGTCTTCGCCGAGCCGGGTGCGCGCCTTGAGCTTCATCGCAAGCTCCGTGCGCGAGGCCGGATCGTCTTCGTCGCTGCGGCTGCTGGTCAGGCGCGCGGTGATGATGCCGGCCTCTTCGGCGTGGTAGCCGACCTGCGACAGGGCTGCTTCGACGTGGCTGGCCAGCGCCGGGTCGGCGATCTCCTCGCCGCGCGCGCAGGCGGTGATGATGCGCCGCGTGGCATCGAGCTGGGCCTGCCATTCCGGCGACGATTCGCCCTGGCGCAGCAGCGTCAGGGTCAGCACGTCGGCCCAGGCCTGGTTGAGCAGTGCCTTGGAGAACTTGGGGATCCGCTGGTCGCCCAACAGCTTTTCAAGGACCGTCGCCGACCGCCGCTTGGCGACCTCGAGCTTCTCCTTGCCGCGCGCGGCCTCGATGTGCCGGCGCTCGAGCATCTCGGCCTTGCGCACCTGCGCCTGCAGGTGCGCCTGCAACTTCTCGTTGCTGGTCTCGAACACCTTGCTGTCGCCGTCGTACTGGTCGACGACGTGGTTGACCGCTTGTTGCAGCGGCTCCAGGAGCTGCGGGTCGACGTCGTCCTTGTCCAGCCAGCTGGCGGCGGTTTCGGCGACGGTGTTGAGCAGTTCGCGCGCCGGGTGGGTGGCCTGGACGAAGAACGCCTGGTCCTGCAGCGCGACGCGCAGCAGGGGCAGCTGCAGGCGCCGGATCAGCGCCGCGGCCGGCGCGTCGGTCTGGATCTCGCCCTCGAGCTGGCCATACAGCAGGTGCAGCAGCTCGAAGGTGTCGTTGTCGCGCTGCGACAGGGCCGCACCCTTGCCGTGCCGCTGCCGCGCCTGCGCCAACAGCATCTGGCGCACGTCCATGAGGTTCGGCTTGGCGCCGCCGGGGCCGCTGGGCTGGCGCTGCAGCGTTCCCAGCGCATGCATCAGCTCGCCGGTCCCCAGCGTCGCCATCGGCCCTGCGCTCTTGCCGGCCTTGAGCTTGCCGATCAGCGCCCGGCGCCCGGCCAGCAACTGCTGCAGGGCGGTATAGGACGCCTGTTCGTCGCTGCCGGCGAGGGCAGTGGTGGTTTCCGCCATCCAGCCCGTGTGCGGTTGCCCGGCGCCGCCGGGCATGCCTGGAATACCGGGCTGCCGCGCGCGCGCGCCCGCTGCACCGGCGGCCGGGCCCGAACCGGAGCTGTCCCGGGCCGCCGTGTCCCCGGCGTGGTGCCCCTGGTCGGATGCACCGCTGTCCCGGCTCTCGGCCGTGGCGCCCTGTGCGCCCGCCTTGCGGCGCCCGGTGGCCTGGCCGGGTGCCGCGTTTTCCGCGGCCTCTTCGGCGGAGCTGCGAGGTGACGCGCGCAGGCGCACGGGCACGTAGGTCAGGCCTTTGAGGATCCCGGCCTGGTCCAGCGTGGCGTCCAGCTTCTCGAGCACGGGCGCGTAGTGCGCCATGACCATGCGGTCGAACAACCGGTACAGGAGTTCACGCGCCTCCGGGCCCACCTGCAGCGACCGGCAGGCGTTGCGCAGCGCGCGGCACACGGCCTGCGGTCCGAGCGGCAGGCGTTCGGCATCCATCGCGGGCGTGCCGGCCAGCACGCCGAAGCGCTGGCCGAGCAGGTGCATCGGCAGGCTGGCGCGGCCCTCCTGCCGGGTGGCGATTTCGCGCAGCAGGGTGTCCTCGTCGATCATGGAATCGTCGACCAGGCTCAGTACGCGTCCGGCGGCCGGCGTTGCACGCGACGTCGCCGGCGTGGACGTGACGGGTGGCGTGCGCAGGGTCGCCAGCCCCGCCTCGAGTTCGAGCATGAACTGCGGCACCAGGTCCGAGCGGTTGCTGCGGAAGGTGCGGAGTGCCTGCACGTAGGCGGACTCGCTGCCGGGATGGCGTGCGCGCTCGGCCAGTCGGAACAGTTCCTGCTCGTATTCGTCGAGCAGCAGTGCCAGGTAGGTATCGAGTTCCATCGACACCAGTCTCAGCGCCGCATCGAGCGCCTTGCGCACGCGCCGCGGCAGCTCAGCGGCCGCCAGGCTTCGCTGCCCGGGGCTGTCGTTTGGATGGGTCGTCAATGACATGAGTGCGTGGCTTGTTCCCCGGTGATCTTCATATCACGGGCACGGTATAACGGCCAGCACGCAGGATGTGCGCGCGACCGGCCATCGGAGTCGCGGGTTCTCGATCACGCCAGGAACAGCGAGACCACGTCGTTTCCCAGGCGCCGCCCCAGCGCGGTGGGGACCACGCGTTCGCCGTCGATGTGCAGCCAGCCGCGGGACACGGCCTCGCCCAGCTCGCGGTCGATCGCGGTCCGCGGCAGGCCGGTGCGCGCCTCGAAGTCGGCCAGCGCGAACCCCTCGTGCAGGCGCAACACGTTGAGCATGTATTCGAAGGGCAGGCGCGACGACTCGACGTCCTCGTCACCGCCCAGCGCGGCGGCGCTGCCGGCCACCGGCATCCAGGCCGTGGGGTGTTTGAGCTTCCAGCGCCGGCGCACGGTCTGCGCGGCGCCCAGGCTGATCTTGCCGTGGGCGCCGGCGCCGATGCCGAGGTAATCGCCGAAGCGCCAGTAGTTGAGGTTGTGCGCGCACTGCCGGCCGGGGCGGGCGTAGGCGCTGACTTCGTAATGCTCGAAGCCTTCCGCGGCCAGCATCTCCTGGCAGTGTTCCTGGATGTCCCAGGCCGCGTCCTCGTCGGGAATGCCGCCGGGCGGCCGCGCGGCGAACAGCGTGTTCGG
The DNA here is from genome assembly GCF_054072805.1 of Luteimonas sp. A534. Taxonomy (NCBI): domain Bacteria; kingdom Pseudomonadati; phylum Pseudomonadota; class Gammaproteobacteria; order Lysobacterales; family Lysobacteraceae; genus Luteimonas; species Luteimonas sp. A534. The sequence goes on along the minus strand of NZ_JBSVRR010000002.1, from coordinate 370,632 downwards.
CTCCAGGGTGAGCTGGTAGTGCGAGACGTGCGCGGGTTGCAGCGCGAAGGCGCGCTCGAGGTCGGTGGCGGCGCCGGCCAGGTCCTGGCCGGGCAGTGCGTACATCAGGTCGAGGTTGATGTTGTCGAAGCCCGCGTCCTGGGCGAGTTTCACAGCCGCATCCGCCTCGCTGCTGTCGTGGATGCGGCCCAGGCGCTGCAGGCAGCCGTCGTCGAAACTCTGGATGCCGAAGCTCAGGCGGTTGACGCCGGCGGCGAGGTAGCCCTCGAAGCGGCCGTGCTCGGCGGTACCGGGGTTGGTTTCGAGCGTGATCTCGCAGCCGGGCGAGAAGCGCAGCCGCGCGCTGGCCTGCTGCAGGAAGTCCTCGATCGCATCCGCCGGGAACAGCGAAGGCGTGCCGCCGCCGAAGAACACGCTGTGCACGGTGCGGCCCCAGGCCAGCGGCAGGTCGTGCTCGAGGTCCGCGATGAGCGCCCGCACGTAATCGCCGAAGGGCAGGGCGCCGCGCTGCTCGTGCGAGTTGAAGTCGCAGTACGGGCATTTGCGCACGCACCAGGGCAGGTGCACGTAGAGCGACAGCGGCGGTGGCACGAGCATGGTCAGGCGAGTTCGGGCAGGCGCGCGCGCAGCGCGGCCAGCGCGCGGCCGCGGTGGCTGACCGCGTTCTTGGTGGCGGCCGGCAGTTCGGCGGCGGTCTGGCCGCTGTCGGGATCCAGGAACACCGGGTCGTAGCCGAAGCCGCCGTCGCCCCGTGGGTCGCGCAGGATGCGGCCGCGCCAGCTGCCTTCAACCACCAGCGGGCAGGGGTCGGTGGCGTGGCGTAGCAGCACGATGCAGCAGTGGAAGCTGGCGCCGCGCGCCGCGTCGCCGACGCCGTCCAGCTCGCGCAGCAGGCGTTCGATGTTGCGCCCGGCGTCGCCACCGGGACCTGCGTAACGCGCGGAGTACAGCCCGGGCGCGCCGCCGAGGGCGTCCACGCACAGGCCGGAGTCGTCGGCCAGCGCCGGGAGCCCGGTCGCCCGTGCCGCGTGGCGCGCCTTGAGCAGGGCGTTCTCGACGAAGCTCAGGCCGGTTTCCTCGACGTCGACGACGCGGAACTCCGACTGCGCGCGCAGCCTGAACCCGTCATCGCCCAGCAGCGAATGCAATTCGGCGAGCTTGCCGGCATTGCCGCTGGCCAGCACCAGGTCCACGGCTCAGCCCGCGGCCAACGCGGCCTGCTGCGCGGCGAACAGCTCGCCGCAGCCCTTCGTGGCCAGCGCCAGCAGCGCGTCGAGTTCGTCGCGGCGGAAGGCGTGGCCCTCGGCCGTGCCCTGCAGCTCGATGAAGCCGCCGCCGTCGTTCATCACCACGTTCATGTCGGTGTCGCAGCCGCTGTCCTCGACGTAATCGAGGTCGAGCACGGGCAGGCCGCCATGGATGCCGGCCGAAACCGCCGCCACCGCGCCGTGGATCGGATCGCGCTTGAGCTCGCCGCGGCCCTGCAGCCAGCGCACCGCGTCGACCAGGGCGACGTAGGCGCCGGTGATGGCCGCGGTGCGGGTGCCGCCGTCGGCCTGCAGCACGTCGCAGTCGAGCGTGATGGTGCGTTCGCCCAGGGCGTCGCGGTCGACGCAGGCGCGCAGGCTGCGGCCGATCAGGCGCTGGATCTCGAGCGTGCGCCCGCCCTGCTTGCCGCGCGAGGCCTCGCGGTCGCTGCGGGTGTGGGTCGCGCGCGGCAGCATGCCGTACTCGGCGGTGACCCAGCCCGCGCCCTTGCCGCGCAGGAAGCCGGGGACCCGGTTCTCGACGCTGGCCGTGCACAGCACCCGGGTTTCGCCGAAGGCCACCAGCACCGAGCCCTCCGCATGGCGCGTGAATCCGCGCTCGATGCGCACCTCGCGCATCTGGTCGGGCGCACGGCCGCTGGGGCGAGGGGTCTGGGACATGTCGATTACCGCTGGAATGGCGCGCGAGTTTACCATCGGCACCCCAACCCACTGGATGCCGGCATGATCCGCAGCATGACCGCCTACGCCTCCGGCGAGCGTACGACCCCCTGGGGCACGCTTGCCTGTGAACTGCGCGCGGTCAACCACCGCTTCCTCGAGGTCGGGCTGCGCGCGCCCGACGAGCTGCGCGTGCTGGAGCCGCAGCTGCGCGAACGGGTCTCGGCGAAGGTGTCGCGCGGCAAGCTCGACCTCTCGCTGCGGCTGCGCAGCGCGGAGGGTGCGGCCTCGCTGCACGTCGACGAGGCGCTGCTTGGCCAGCTGGCAACGCTCGCGCACGATGCCGAAGGGCGCTTTCCCGGCCTGCGCACGCAGTTCGTGGATCTTCTGCAGTTCCCGGGCGTGCTGCGCTCGGCGGCGCCGGAGCCCGCGGCGCTGCAGGCCGAGGTGCTGGCCCTCCTGGACGAGGTGCTCGATGCCTTCATCGCCGCGCGCGAGCGCGAGGGCGGCAAGCTGGTCGCCGCCATGCTGGAGCGCGTCGACGGCATCGCCGCCCGCGCAGCCCAGGTGCGCGACCTCGTCCCCGTGATCCGTGCCGGCCAGCGCACCAAGCTCGAGGCGCGCCTGGCCGACCTCGCGCAGGCGGCGGACCCGGGCCGGGTCGAGCAGGAGCTGGTGCTGGCGCTGCAGAAACTCGACGTCGACGAGGAACTCGACCGCCTCGACAGCCACGTCGTCGAGATCCGGCGCGTGCTCGAGCAGCCCGAGCCCGCGGGGCGCCGCCTCGACTTCCTGTTGCAGGAGTTCAACCGCGAGGCCAACACCCTGGGCTCGAAGTCGGTCGACGCCCGCACCACCAACATCGCGGTGGAGCTGAAGGTGCTGATCGACCAGGTCCGCGAACAGGTGCAGAACATTGAGTAGCGCCGGCCGTCAGGCGCGCGGGACGCTGTTCATCGTCGCGGCGCCCTCGGGCGCCGGGAAGTCGAGCATCGTCAACGCCTGCCTGGCGCGCGACCGCAACATCAGCCTGTCGATTTCGTTCACCTCGCGGCCGCCGCGTCCCGGCGAATGCCACGGGCAGCACTATCACTTCGTCGACGATGCGCAGTTCCAGCGCATGATCGACGCCGGCGACTTCTTCGAGTACGCCCGCGTCCATGGCGACTGGAAGGGCACCGCGCGGCAGTCGGTCGAACCGCAGCTGGCCGCGGGCCGGGACGTGCTGCTGGAGATCGACTGGCAGGGCGCGCGCCAGGTGCGCGCGATGGTGGACGACGCGGTCGGCATCTTCATCCTGCCGCCGTCGCGGGAGGCGCTCGACCAGCGCATGCGCAAGCGCGGGCAGGACAGCGAGGAGGTCATGGCCCGTCGCCTGGCCGCCGCGCGCGAGGAGATGTCGCACTACGACGAGTTCGATTTCGTGATCGTCAACGACGATTTCGACACCGCCGTCGCCGAGATGTGCGCGGTGTTCACGGCCAGCCGCCTGCGCCTCGCCTCGCAGGCCCAACGCCATGCGAACCTGCTGGACGCGCTGCTGCAGGACGAATAGGGCGGGCAGTCGGGCCGCAAGTGGCTGATTCATATGGCGTTGCTTGCGAAGCGGGGGGCTTTGCCCTATCATTTCCGGTCCCTTACCCCGCATTGACGGCCCGCCGGCCGCCCGGAGATTTATGGCCCGCATCACCGTTGAGGATTGCCTCCAGGTCATCGACAACCGCTTCGAGCTCGTCATGCTGGCCGCCAAGCGCGCCCGCCAGCTCGCCAACGGCGTCGAGTCGAAGCTCGACAACAGCGAGAACGACGACAAGCCGACCGTGCTGGCGCTGCGCGAGATCGCCGCCCGTACCATCGATGCCGATTTCGTAGAAGCCGTCGAGAAGTCCGAGCGCGAGCGTCGCGAGCGCGAGGCCCTGGAGTGGGCCGCGGCCGAGGTGGTGGCCGACGACGACCTGGCCAAGGGCGACGACATCTGAACCCGGCGCGCGCCGCGAGGCGCCGCGCCGCAGCGACGGCCCCGCCCTGGCGGGGCCGTTTGCATTCCGGGGCCGGCATCCAGGGCGCGGCCTGCGTTGCCGCCCCGCGGGCGCGCGCGTAGGCTCTTCGCATGAATTCCGCCGAGCTAGCGCTGGTGCAGGTTTCCGTGCCTGGGGACGAGGACGTCCCCGGCTACATGCGTGCGCTCGAAACCGCCGCCGCTTACCTTCCGGCGGAACAGCTGCGACTCCTGCGCCGCGCATGGGCCGTGGGCGCGGCGGCGCACGAGGGACAGGTGCGCAAGTCCGGCGAGCCCTACATCACCCACCCGGTGGCGGTGGCCGGTGTGCTGGCCGAGCAGAAGGTCGACATCGAGACCCTGGTGGCGGCGGTCCTGCACGACACCATCGAGGACACGCCGCTGACCCGCGCGGCGCTGGCCAGCGAGTTCGGCGAGTCCGTGGCGGAGCTGGTCGAGGGCGTGACCAAGCTCGACAAGCTGCAGTTCGCCAGCCGTCGCGAGGCCGACGCGGAAAGCTTCCGCAAGATGATGCTGGCGATGGCACGCGACCTGCGCGTGATCCTGATCAAGCTCGCCGACCGCCTGCACAACATGCGCACGCTCGGCGCGCAGTCGGCCGAGGCGCGCGAGCGTATCGCGCGCGAGACGCTCGAGGTCTATGCGCCGATCGCGCAGCGCCTGGGCATGAACCTGATCAAGTCCGAACTCCAGGACCTGGGCTTCCGCGCGCTGTACCCGATGCGCCACCGCATCCTCGACAAGCACATCCGCGCGCAGCCGATGCTGCGCCGCGAGGCCATGGCCAAGATCGAGGCCCAGCTTGCGCAGAAGCTGACCAAGGAAGGACTCGGCTACCGCCTGGTGAGCCGGGTGAAGTCGCCCTGGAGCATCTACAACAAGATGCGCACCGAGACCAAGACCTTCGAGCAGGTGATCGACGTCTTCGGCTTCCGGATGATCGTCGGCAGGGTCGCGGACTGCTACCACGCGCTGGGCGTGGCGCACTCGGTGTACAAGCCGGTCGATGGCCGGTTCCGCGACTTCATCGCCATCCCCAAGGCGAACGGCTACCAGTCCCTGCACACGGTGCTGTTCGGGCCCTACGGCTCGCCGATCGAGGTGCAGATCCGCACCGAGGAGATGGACCTCATCGCCGAGCGCGGCATTGCCGCGCACTGGGCCTACAAGCACGGCGGCGACGGACCCAACAGCGCCCAGCAGCGCGCGCACTCCTGGATTTCCGGCCTGCTGGAGACGGAGAGCGACACCGGCTCGTCGCTGGAATTCCTGGAGAACGTCAAGGTCGACTTGTTCCCGGACGAGGTCTACCTGTTCACGCCCAAGGGCGCGATCATGTCGCTGCCGCGCAATGCCACCGCGATCGACTTCGCCTACTCGGTGCACACCGACGTCGGCAACCAGGCCGTGGCGGCGCGCGTCGACCGCAGGCTGGTGCCGCTGCGCACGCGCCTGGCCAGCGGCCAGACGGTGGAGATCGTGACCGCACGTTCCTCGCAGCCGCGGCCGCAGTGGCTGGAATTCGTGGTCACCGGCAAGGCCCGCACCGCGATCCGGCAGCAGCTCAAGCAGCTCGAGCATGAGGACGCCGTGCAGCTGGGACACCGGATGCTCGACAGCGCGCTCGAAGACCTGGACAGCTCGCTCGAGCGGCTGCCGGCGGCGCAGCTCGAGGCCTACCTCGCCGAGCACCGCTACCCGCGGCTGGAGGCGCTGCTGTCCGACGTCGCGCTGGGCAACCGGATGCCGGCTCACGTGGCGCAGTCGCTCAGCCGCAAGGATCCGGCGAGCACCCGCGCGCACCATCGCGAAGACCGCATCCTGATCACCGGCGCCGAACGCGGCGTGGTGACCTTCGCCAACTGCTGCATGCCGATCCCGGGCGACGAGATCATGGGCTACCACACCGCCGGCCGCGGCGTGATGGTGCACCGGATCGAGTGTCCCAACGTGGCCGAGTACCGCAAGTCGCCCGAGCGCTGGGTCGACATCGGCTGGGATCGCGAGGTCACCGGCGACTACAACGTCGCGCTGCGCTTCCAGGTCGAGAACCGTCCCGGCGTGCTGGCGCAGGTTGCCGCGGCGGTGGCCAAGGCCGATTCCAATATCGACGCGGTCGAATACCTGGAGCGCGACACCAACGTCGCGGTGATCCAGTTCGCGATCGAGGTCCGCGACCGGACCCACCTGGCGGACGTGATCCGCAAGGTGCGCAGGCTCGGCGTGGTCCACGGCGTGCAGCGCCAGTAGTTCGCATCGTGCGCGCCGGCGTTGGCCGCGATGGCCGCGGGCGCGGGCGGCGGTCATAATCGCCTGCCACGCATCGAAGGATCCACGCATGCCCAGGCAACCCGTCCGCACCGCCGACGCGCCCGCCGCCATCGGCCCGTATTCGCAGGCCACGCGCTGCGGCAACACCGTCTTCCTGTCCGGGCAGATTCCGCTCGATCCCGCCACCGGCGAACTTGTCGCCGGTGATCTCGCGGCCCAGGCGCGCCGCGCCTTCGACAACCTGCGCGCGGTCTGCCAGGCCGCGGGCGGCTCGATGGATGACGTCGCCCGCGTCGGCCTGTACCTCACCGACCTGTCGCAGTTCGCGGTCGTCAACACGGTGATGGCCGAGTACTTCGCCGAGCCGTATCCCGCGCGTTCGACCATCGAGGTGTCGGCGCTGCCCAAGGGCGCGCAGTTCGAGGTCGACGCGGTGATGGTCCTCGACTGAAGCAGTGGCAGCCCCCAGGCGCACGCGCGGCACGCCGGCGCCCGGACTGGCACCGGACGGCGCGACCGCACTGTCGGCGCTCGCCGGCGTGGGTCCGAGGGTCGCGGAAAAGCTGGCCGCGCGCGGGTTGGACACCCTGCAGGACCTGTGGCTCCAGCTTCCGCGTGGATATGAAGACCGCACGGCGCTGACACCGATCCGCCTGCTGCAGCCAGGCGTCGCGGCGCAGGTCGAGGGGCGGGTGGAGGCGGTGGAGCGGGGCTTCCGCTACCGCCCCTTGCTGCGGGTGGCGCTTGGCGATGATTCGCGCGCGACCCTGGTGCTGCGTTTCTTCCATTTCCGCGCCGCGCAGGCCGCGCAGTTCCAGCCCGGCGTTCGCGTGCGCGCCTATGGCACGCCACGGCCGGGGCAGCGCGGCCTCGAGATCGTGCACCCGAGCTACACGCTGCTCGACGATGAAGACGTCTCCGGTCTTGGTGATCGACTGGATCCCGTGTATCCGGCCGTCGAGGGCGTCGGCCCGGCGACCATGAAGCGCCTGATCGCGCAGGCGCTCGACCGGCTTCCCGGCGATGACGTGCTCGAGCTCCTGCCGCCGGCGCTGCTGCGCGAACACCGCCTGCCCGGGCTGCGCGAGTCGCTGCTCACCGTGCACAGGCCGCCGCGCGACGCCGACGTCGCTGCGCTGCTGGCCGGCACCCATCCCGCGCAGCGGCGGCTGGCGCTCGAGGAGCTGCTTGCCCATCACCTGAGCATGCGGCGCCAGCGCATCGCCCGCCGCGCGCACGCCGCGACGCCGCTGGCGGATGCGACTCTCGCCGGGCGCCTGCGCAAGCAGCTGCCGTTCGCGCTGACCGACGCTCAGGAGCGGGTGTTCGCCGAAGTGCATGCGGACCTCGCGCAGCCCGTGCCGATGCTGCGTCTGGTGCAGGGGGACGTCGGCTCCGGCAAGACCGTGGTCGCCGCGCTGGCGGCGCTGATGGCGGTCGCTGAAGGTCGCCAGGCCGCACTGATGGCACCCACCGAGCTGCTGGCCGAACAGCACCTGGCCAACCTGCGCGCGTGGCTCGAGCCCTTGGGCATCGAGGTCGCGTGGCTTGCGGGCAAGGTCACCGGCCGCGCGCGCAGCCGCGCGCTGTCCGATGTCGCCGATGGCAGCGCGCAGGTCGTGGTCGGCACGCATGCGCTGATGCAGCAGGGCGTGGTCTTCCATGACCTGGGGCTGGCGATCGTCGACGAGCAGCACCGCTTCGGCGTGCACCAGCGGCTGGCCCTGCGCGACAAGGGCGGCGAGGGCGGGCGCGTGCCGCACCAGTTGGTGATGACCGCGACGCCGATCCCGCGCACCCTGGCCATGGCCGCCTACGCCGACCTCGACGTGTCGGCGATCGACGAGCTGCCGCCGGGCCGCACGCCGGTGCAGACCGTGGTCATGGCGGAAGGCCGTCGCCCTGAGCTGATCGAGCGCATCCGCGCCGCGTGCGCGGAGGGGCGCCAGGCCTACTGGGTGTGCACGATCATCGACGAGTCCGACGAGGTCGTCGCGCAGGCCGCGCAGGCAACGTACGAAGGCTTGTCCACCGCGCTGCCCGAACTGCGCGTCGGCCTGGTGCACGGACGCATGAAGGCCGCGGAAAAGCAGGCCGCGATGCGCGCTTTCAAGGAGGGCGACTGCGACCTGCTGGTGGCGACCACGGTGATCGAGGTCGGCGTCGACGTGCCCAATGCCTCGCTGATGGTGATCGAGAACGCGGAGCGCCTGGGACTGGCGCAGTTGCACCAGCTGCGTGGGCGAGTGGGGCGCGGCAGCGCGGCGTCGAGCTGCGTGTTGCTTTACCAGCCGCCGCTGTCGGCGATGGCGCGTGAGCGCCTGGAGACCATGCGCGAGACCGGCGACGGTTTCGTCATCGCTGAGAAGGATCTCGAGCTGCGCGGTCCCGGCGAACTGCTGGGCACGCGGCAGACCGGGCTGGCCGCGTTCCGCGTCGCCGATCTCGCACGCGATGCCGGCATGCTGCCGCTGGTGCATGAGCTCGGCGAAGGCCTGTTGCGCGACCAGCCTGCGCTGGCCGAGCGCCTGGTGGATCGCTGGGTGGGCGGCGCCGCGCGGTACGCATCGGCCTGATCGGGGATAATCGCCCGATGGACGAACGCATTCCGCTGCTGATCGATACCGACCCGGGCGTCGACGACGCCCTGGCCCTGCTGATGGCCTTCGCCGATACGCGGCACGAGGTCGTCGGCCTGACCATCGCCGCCGGCAACGTCGGCCTGCGGCACACGGTGGCCAATGCGCTGAAGCTGTGCGAAGTGGTGGGCCGCGACGACGTGCCGGTGTTCCCGGGCTGCGACCGTCCGCTGCTGCACCCTTCGCCCGACGCCGCCAACGTGCATGGCCGCGACGGGTTCGGCGACGTCGGCCTGGCGCCGGCCGCGCGCGGTGCCGAGTCGCGCCACGCGGCCGAGGCCATCATCGAGCTTTCGCATCGCCATGCCGGGCGCTTGCTGCTGGTGACCCTGGGCCCGCTGACCAACGTCGCGCTTGCGCTGCGCCTGGATCCCACGCTGCCCACGCGAGTGGCGCGGCTGGTGGTGATGGGTGGCGCGGTGACCGCGCACGGCAACATCACGCCATCGGCGGAGTTCAACGTGTTCTTCGATCCCGAGGCCGCGCACATCGTGTTCGAGGCCTTCCCGCGCTTTGATCTGTGCGACTGGGAGGCGACGCTCGCCCACGGCTTCCTGCTGGGCGATGCGGAGCGCTGGCTGGCCGCGCCCGGGCCGGTTGCGGCGTTCTACGAAGCCGTGTCCCGCCATACCCGTCGGTGGTCGGAAGATGCGCGCGGCGAGCGCTGGCACTCGGCGGACGCGCTGGCGATGGCGATGGCCCTGCAGCCGGACGGCGTGCTCGAAGCGGCCGAGCGTCCGGTGGAGGTGGTGCTGGGTCATTCCCCGGCGCGTGGCGCGACCCTGGTGGACTGGCAGCGCCAGCCCGGGCGGCCGGACCGGGCCAGGATCCTGCTCCGGTATGACCAGGCCCGGCTGGAGGCCCTGGTGCGCGCGGCACTGACCTGAGCGCAAAGCGCAGGAAGGCTTGCGGGGTCTGGAGCTGCCCGCTATAATGCCGCTCTTTCCTTGCTCACTCTGGTGCCGCCATGAAGGCCGACATCCACCCCCAGTACCGCGACGTCGTCTTCCAGGACGTGACCTCGGACTTCAAGATCCTCACCCGTTCCACGCTCTCCAGCAAGGAGACCGTGAAGTGGGAAGACGGCAATGAATACCCGCTCGTCAAGATCGAGGTGTCCTCGGCTTCGCATCCGTTCTACACCGGCCAGAACAAGCTGATGGACACCAGCGGCCGCGTCGACAAGTTCCGCAAGCGCTACGCCAAGTAAGCGCCGTCGCAGTCCATGTCCAGATGGCCGCCGCAAGGCGGCCATCGTCGTTGCAGGCGGATGCTTTGTCCCGTGTCGCCCCACTGAAAGTGGATACGGCGGCGCACGTCGCTATGCGATAATTGCGGCATCGCGCCAGAGCCGCGATCCGCCCGATCCCCCGCTGCCCGCGCCCCCGCGCCGCGGCGCGACGCAAAGATAAGGAGTGCGACGAGTGTCCGCCAACGAGAACAAGGCCGGCGTCGAGCCGTCCATCGCCACCCTGCAGGTCGCCGGTACCTCGGTCGAGCTGCCGGTCCTGAAGCCCACCCTCGGCAACGACTGCATCGACATCGCGAAGCTGCCCAAGGCCACCGGGCGCTTCACCTACGATTCCGGCTTCACCGCCACCGCCAGCTGCAAGTCCGCCATCACCTATATCGACGGCGATGAAGGCGTGCTGCTGTATCGCGGCTACCCGATCGAGCAGCTGGCCGAACACTCGAACTTCCTCGAGGTCGCCTACCTGCTGATGAACGGCGAGCTGCCGGACAACGCCCAGATGGCCGCGTTCGACCACGACGTCACCCATCACACGATGATGCACGAGGCGTTCAAGAGCTTCATCGGCGGCTTCCGCCACGACGCCCATCCGATGGCGATGCTGGTCGGCATGCTCGGCTCGATGGCGAGCTTCTACCACAACGACCTCGACTACGACGATCCGGAGCAGCGCCGCCTGGCCGGCATCCGCCTGATCGCCAAGCTGCCGACCATAGCGGCTGCGTGCTACCGCTATTCCATGGGTTGGCCGGCGAACTATCCGCGCAACGACCTCGGCTACGTCGAGCGCTTCCTGCACATGATGTTCGAGCTGCCCAGCGGTCCGCTGGAGCTGTCGCCGGTCGCGGCGAAGGCGATGGACCTGCTCTTCATCCTGCACGCCGACCACGAGCAGAACGCGTCCACCTCGACCGTGCGCCTGGTCGGTTCCACCGGCGCCAATCCGTACGCGTGCATCGCCGCCGGCGTCGCCGCGCTGTGGGGGCCCGCGCATGGCGGTGCCAACGAGGCCGTGCTGAAGATGCTCGCCGAGATCGGCGACGTGAAGAACGTGCAGTCGGCCGTCGACCGCGCCAAGGACAAGGAGTCTGGGTTCCGCCTGATGGGCTTCGGCCACCGCGTCTACAAGAACTTCGACCCGCGCGCCCGGATCATCCGCGAGATGACCCACAAGGTGCTGGGCGAACTCGGCATCGACGACCCGATGCTCGAAGTCGCGATGCGCCTGGAAGAGGCCGCGCTGAAGGACGACTACTTCGTGCAGCGCAAGCTGTACCCGAACGTCGATTTCTACAGCGGCATCATCTACAAGGCGCTGAAGATCCCGACCGAGATGTTCACGGTGATGTTCGCCATCGCGCGCACCGCCGGCTGGGTCTCGCACTGGCTCGAGCAGCAGACCGACCCCGAGTTCAAGATCGGCCGTCCGCGGCAGATCTACACCGGCTCGGCTTCCCGCGACTACGTCGGCGTCGACAAGCGCTGAAGCTCCCTCCAGTGTCCATGATCACGCCCCGCACCCGCGGGGCGTTTTCTTTTCAACGGGAGTACTCCCATGCCGGTCCAGTGAGCGACGGATGCCATGCATGCGCATCGCTGGGTTCGGGAGATCCTGCGATGGTCCTGGCGACCGGGAGTCGAGTCAGCGGCGGAGGCCCGAGGACGCATGGTCGGATATTTCCTCCGCTGCCATGAGCTCACGCAGCTGCGCCTGCGATGCGCGCTGCATTGGCCGCTCATCGATGCCTGACAGCGGCGCCTGGCGCAATGCGTCCAGCGGCAGCACCGTCAGGTCGAAGGCGAGATCGTCGGCACTGAACAGCCACACAGGGGCGTCGTGTTCGCGGGTGCGGTCCAGGCGTACGCGGCGAACGCTCGCCTCGGCTGGAACGCCGGCGTCGGCGAGGAATCGCGCGACGTCATCGGCGTCATCGGCATACAGGTGCAGTGTCACCGGCGTGTGTGAATCAGCCGTACCGTCGAGCACGCGCCCCACCAGCCGCGGTTGGAAGCGTTCGAAGAATGCCAATGAGTGCACTGCGGCCTCGCGGCGGACGCGCAATGCGTGGGTTTGGCTGCCGCCCAGGAACAGGCGCTGGTACTCGCGCAGCGCGTCCTCGATCTCGCGGTTGCGCGGCAGCGAGGCGTCGTCGTGGATGCCGAGGCGTTCGGCCGCTTTGAGCTTGGCCTGGTGGTAGTCCCGGATCCCGCCTTCAGCCATCAGCCGGGCGGCCTCGTGAGCGAGGCGGTGCCGGCGTTCGCGTGTATGGCGCTCGGCGCGTTGTCGGGCTCTATGCATGGCGGGGCCTCCCTGCTGGCCCCGCCAAGCCTAGCGGATGCGCGCGTCAGAAGATGTCGAAGGCTTCCTCGGCCGGCATCGCGTCGTCGAAGTTATCGAAGCTCGATTCCATGCGCTCCAGGTCCTCGGCCTTGACCCACTCGGTGATCCCGCCTTCGCCGCCGGCGAGCAGCTGCCCGCTGTTGCTGACCGAGACCTTGACCATGCCGGGAGGCGGTTCGTTGGTGGCCAGCGGCATGCCGTCGAGCGCCACGCGCATGTAGTCGATCCAGATCGGCAGCGCGGACCGGCCGCCGTATTCGCGGTTGCCCAGCGAGCGGTTGTCGTCGCGACCCACCCACACCACCGTCGAAAGGCTGCCGCCGAAGCCCGAGAACCAGGCGTCGCGGTGGTCGTTGGTCGAGCCGGTCTTGCCGCCGACGTCCTCGCGCCCCAGTGCCTTGGCCTGCGTACCGGTGCCTCGTTGCACGACGTCGCGCATCATCGAAACCAGCTGGTAGGCCACCCGGGGATCGATCGCCCGCGGCGCGATCACTGCGTCGGGATCAGGCTCCGTGGCCGGTGCTTCGCTGCTGGCTTCGGCGACCACCGCGGGCGCCGCCGGGCCGAGGTTGAAGCCGTCGATGACGGTGGCGGGAACCCCGGGCGCGCCGCCGGCGCCACAGCTGCGGCAGGCCACGGCCGGGTTCTCCTTGAAGATCACCTGGCTGTCGCGGTCGCGGACCTCGTCGATGTACCAGGGCGTCACGCGGAAGCCGCCGTTGGAGAACACGCTGTAGCCGCGCGCGACGTCAAGGGGCGCGAGTGACGGCGTGCCGAGCGCGATCGACAGGTTCGGAGGCAGCTCCGATTCCTCGAAGCCCATGTGGCTGATGTAGCGGCGCGCGTAGTCGACGCCGATCGAGTCGAGCAGGCGCACCGAGACCAGGTTGCGCGAGCGCACCAGGGCCTCGCGCAGGCGCATCGGTCCGAGGAACCTGCCGTCGTCGTTCTGCGGACGCCAGTCCTGGCCCCGGCGCATGCGGAAGACCACCGGGGCATCGGGCACGATCGAGGCGGGATTGAAACCACGCTCGAACGCCGCGGCATAGATGAAGGGCTTGAAGCTCGAGCCCGGCTGGCGGCGCGCCTGGGTGGCGCGGTTGAACTTCTGGCCGGCGAAACTGAAGCCGCCGATGAGCGCACGCAGCGCACCGGTGTCGTGCTCCATCGATACCAGCGTGGCCTGCGCGCGCGGCAGCTGGTCGAGCTGCCAGGTGGGCAGGGCATCGGCCGGTGGCGGTGCGCCGTCCTTGCCCTGCGGCTCGATGCGGCGAACGCGGGTGAGGTCGCCGCGCTTCAGCAGCGCCGCCGGGTTGCGCCCGGTCCAGCGGCTGGACGCGGCATCGAGCGTGACCATGGTGCGGTCGGACAGGACCACGTCGGCGGTGCCGTTGTCGGCGCGCAGGACGACGGCCGGCAACAGGTCCGACTGCGCCGGGATGCCACGCAGGCGCGCGGCCGCGGTGGCGGCGTCCTCGTCGGCTGCCAGCTCGAAGCTCTGTTCGACCTTCGCCCAGCCGTGGCGGTGGTCGTATGCCAGCAGGCCGCTGCGCACGGCCGCTTCGGCGGCGGCCTGCTTGACCGGGTCGATGGTGGTCGTGACGTGGTATCCGCGAGTCAGCACGTCGCCGCCGTAGCGCGCGATCATTTCCTGGCGGACCATTTCGGCCACGTAGGGGGCGTAGACCTCGACGGGGCGCTCGTGAGGGCGCGCATGCATCTCGACCGTCTGTGCCGCGGTGGCCTCGGCACGGCTGATGAATCCAAGGTCCGCCATGCGCTCGAGCACGTAGTCGCGTCGGATGCGCGCACGCTCGGGGTTGGAGACCGGGTTGCCGCTGGAGGGGAACTTCGGGATCGCGGCGAGCGCCGCGACCTCGTCGAGGTCGAGCTCGGACAGCTGCTTGCCGTAGTAGAACTCCGCCGCTGCCGCGACGCCGTAGGACCGGTTGCCGAAGAAATTCTTGTTGAGATAGAGCTCGAAGATCTCGTCCTTGCTGAGCTCGCGCTCCATCTTCATCGCGAGCAGCATTTCCTCGAACTTGCGCGTGTAGCTGACCTCGGGGCTGAGGTAGAACTGCCGCGCCACCTGCTGGGTGATGGTCGAGCCGCCCGGCACGCCTTCCTTCGAACCGGTCTTGGCGATCAGCCAGATGGCGCGCGCCACGCCCTTGTAGTCGACGCCGTCGTGTTCGTAGAAGCGGTTGTCCTCGATCGCGATGAAGGCCTGCTTGATCGCCTCCGGAACCTCTGCGATGTCGACCGGGTAGCGCCGCATCTCGCCGAACAGCGCCATCAGGCGGCCGTCGTTGGCGTAGACGTACATCGGTTCCTGCAGTTCGATGTTGCGCAGGCTGTCGACTTCGGGCAGGCGCGAGGACACGACGTAGTACAGCGTGCCCGCGGCGAGCAAGCCGAGTATGGTGGCAAGGATGGCCAGCAGCAGCAGCCAGCGGAACAGACGGCGGAAACGTGACATCGATGGGGTCCTGGGCCGGGTCGGGCCTTGGCGGGCCGTGGAGAGTCGCGCAGTATATATAGGTGGGCCGGACAACCGCGGAGCGCCGGCCCAAGGGTGACGTAGAACGTCAAGACGTGACCGAACGCGCAATGCAGCACGCTTTGGGGTGCCGCTTGTTGCCATTCGGTAAAAACTCCGTTATTTAATGCGTCGGGGCACGAAGCGCACGTAAGCGCCCGTGACATGGGGAGAAAAGCGTGGGGCTCATCACAAAAAGCCAGGCACCGCTGGTCGGTGTCGATATCAGCTCGACAGCGGTAAAGCTGTTGCAGCTGTCGCGGTCGGGTGATCGCTATCGGGTCGAGCACTACGCCGTCGAGCCGTTGCCGCCGAATGCCGTGGTCGAAAAGGGCATCGTCGAGGTCGAGGCCGTCGGTGAGGCGATCCGGCGCGCGATGGCGCGCGCGGGCAGCAAGGCGAAGACCGCCGCCGCCGCGGTCGCCGGCTCGGCCGTGATCATCAAGCTGATCCCGATGCCGGCCGACCTCGACGACGAAGAGATGGAGTCGCAGGTCGAGCTCGAAGCAGTCAACTACATCCCGTACCCGATCGAGGAAGTGAACCTCGACTTCGAGGTGATGGGGCCGATGCCGGGCAACGCCGAGATGGTGCAGGTGATGCTCGCGGCCTCGCGTTCGGAGAGCGTCGAGATGCGCGCATCCGCGCTTGAGCTCGGCGGCCTCACCGCCAGGGTGATGGACGTCGAGGCCTTCGCGATCGAGAACGCCTTCGCACTGCTGGCCAATACGCTCAACGTGCCTCGCGACGGCATCGTCGCGCTGGTCGACATCGGCGCGACCATGACCACGCTGAGCATCCTGCGCAACGGCCGCAGCCTGTACACCCGCGAACAGGTGTTCGGCGGCAAGCAGCTCACCGACGAGGTGATGCGCCGCTACGGCCTGTCGTACGAAGAGGCCGGGCTCGCCAAGCGCCAGGGTGGCCTGCCCGAAAGCTACGAGATCGAAGTGCTGGAGCCCTTCAAGGAGGCGCTGGTCCAGCAGATCAGCCGCCTGCTGCAGTTCTTCTACGCCGGCAGCGAGTTCAACCGCGTCGACCAGGTGGTGCTGGCCGGGGGCTGCGCCTCCATCGCCGGGATCTCCGAGATGGTCGAAGAGCAGTTGGGCGTGCAAACCGTTGTGGCCAACCCGCTCGCGCAGATGACGCTCGGTCCGCGCGTGCAGGCCCACGCGCTGGCACAGGACGCGCCGGCCATGATGATCGCCTGCGGACTGGCGCTGAGGAGCTTCGACTGATGGCACGCATCAACCTCCTCCCGTGGCGCGCCGAGCGTCGCAAGCAGCGGCAGAAGGAATTCGGCGTCATGCTCGCGTTCGCGGCGCTCGCCGGCTTCGTGCTCTGGTTCATGGTCAACGGCTATTACAACGCCCAGATCGACGGCCAGAACACCCGTAACGCGTACCTCAAGGACCAGATCAAGCAGGTCGAGTCGCGGATCACCGAGATCGACGAGCTCGACCGCCAGAAGGCGCGCCTGCTGGCCCGCAAGGAAGTGATCGAGCAGCTGCAGGCCAACCGTTCGCAGATGGTCCACCTGTTCGACTCGCTGGTGCGCACGATCCCCGACGGCGTGGTGCTCACCTCGATCAAGCAGGTCGGCGAGAAGCTGACGCTCGAGGGCCGCTCGCAGTCCAACGCGCGCGTCAGTACCTACATGCGCAACCTCGAGGGTTCGGGCTGGATGACCAAGCCCGACCTTTCGATCATCGAAGCCCGCGACGGCGTGGCCGGCCTGCCGTATGCCTTCACCCTCGCGGTGCAGCTCGCCAACCCGAACGCGCCGAAGGACCTCGACGGCGACGGCATTCCGGATGCGGTGCCGCCGGTCGATTCCGCGCCTGCCGTAGATGCCGTGGCAGCTGGCCCCGCCGCGGCCGAGCCCGCCGCTGACGCACCCGCCGCCGGTGCCGCGCCAACCGTGGAGGACGCGCCGGCAGTTGAAGACGAGCCCGCCGTCCAGGCCGAGTCCGCCGCTGAAGAAGGAGCCGCATCGTGAGCAAGCGGAAGATGTCGCTCAAGGAGCTCGACTTCAACAACATCGGCTCGTGGCCGCGCGAGTACAAGATCGGTTTCTGCGTGATCGCGGGCCTGCTGATCTTCGGCCTGCTGTGGTGGGTCGTGACCCGCGACAAGGGCGACGAGCTCAAGGGCCTGGAGCGCACCGAGTCCGAGCTGCGCGCCGAGTTCGAGACCAAGCAGGGCCGTGCGGCCAACCTGGAGCCGCTGAAACTCCAGCTGGCGCAGATGGAGCAGCAGTTGCAGCAGATGCTGCGCCAGTTGCCCAGCCGCACCGAAATGCCCGACCTCATCGTCGACATCTCGCAGACGGCGCTGGCCACCGGCATCCAGAACGAGCTTTTCCAGCCTGGGGCGGAGACTCCGAAGGAGTTCTACGCCGAGAAGCCGATCGCGCTGCGCATGGTCGGCACCTACCACCAGTTCGGCGCCTTCGTCAGCGGCGTGGCCTCGCTGCCGCGGGTGGTGATCATGACCATGCACGACATCCAGCTGCGACCGCGTGGGGGCGACAAGGATCCGCGGGCAGGTATCCGTCCCAATGCGGCGCTCGAGCTTGCGGGAACGGTCAAGACCTACCGCTATCTGGACGAAGAAGAGGCGGCTGCGCAGGAAGCAGCGGCGGCGGCTGCCGCAGCACCCAAGGGGAAGCGCTGACATGGGCATGACATCCAACGCCGTCCGCGGCCTGGCCTGCCTGGCCGCCATTGCGGCGCTGGCCGGTTGCGGCCGGGGAATCACCAGCGAGCCCGCTGGTGCTCCGAACCTTGACGAGTGGGTGGCCAACGTGCGTGCGCGCCCGGCGCCGCCGCTCGACCCGCTGCCGGTGATGCAGCAGTTCGAAACCTTCGAGTACGCCGCGCAGGGCATGCGCGATCCGTTCAGCGCCGCCTTCACCAATGACAACGGGGGCAGTGGCCCGCGTCCGGATTCCAATCGCCGCAAGCAGACGCTGGAGCAGTTCCCGCTCGACAGCCTCGATATGGTCGGGTCCCTCGGTGCGGGCAGCAGCCTGAAGGCCCTGGTCCTGGCACCGGACAAGGTGACCTACCAGGTCAGCTCTGGCGTTTACATGGGCCAGAACGACGGCCGCGTCACCAGCGTTTCAGAAGACCGCATCGAACTCGTCGAACTCGTGCCAGACGGCGCGGGTGGCTGGCTGGAACGGCCTGCGTCGATCGCGCTCGAAGACAATTGATTAGGGGAAGCCAGATGACGTTCACCAACACGCAACGCCGTTCGTCGACCCGGCGGGCCCTGCCCCTCCGGGCAGGCGCCTGCGGTCTCCTCGCGGGCCTCGTCGCCGCCTTCGGGTCGGTCAGCGCCGCACCGAACCCGGGCGTGCCGATGGCCAGCTTCGCCCAGTCCTCCGCCGTGGCGGTCGACCCTGCCAAGCAGGTTCCGGCCGAAGTGGCCGTGACCGACATCGACTTCAAGCGCGGCGATGGCGGGGCCGGAAAGCTCGTGCTCCGCTTCGACGGCGAGGGCGCGGCCCCCGACCTGCGCACCGAGGGCGGTGCGGTCATCATCAACGTCGGCAACGCGTCACTGCCGGCATCGCTGCAGCGGCCGCTCAACGTCACCGACTTCGCCACGCCGGTGCAGCGCATCGACGCCAACCAGGGCGCCAAGGGCACCCAGATCGTGCTGAGCACGCAGGGCGCCTTCGAGCCGCTCGCGTACCAGACGGGCCGCGACTACATCGTCGAGATCGTGCCGCGCGCCGAGGCTCCGGGCCGCGCCGTGGGTGCATCGGCTGCGAACACCGTGGCAGCCACGGGCCAGACCGCCGCGGCCCAGGCCGCCGGGGGTGAGACCCGCGCGTATCGCGGCCGTCCGGTGACGTTCAACTTCCAGGATGTGCCGGTGCGCACCGTGCTGCAGCTCATCGCCGAGCTGTCGGACCTGAACATCGTCGCCAGCGACAACGTCACCGGCAACGTCACCCTGCGCCTGATCAACGTGCCGTGGGACCAGGCGCTGGACATCGTCCTGCAGGCCAAGTCGCTGGACAAGCGCCGCAGTGGCAACGTGGTCTGGGTGGCGCCGCAGGTGGAGATCGCGAAGTTCGAGCAGGACATCGCCAATGCCCGTCTGGCGCTCGAAGAGAGTGCGGAGATGTTGACGGAGTACATTCCGATTTCCTATGGCAGCGCCGAGGACATCGCCAAGCTCTTGACCGAGGAAAGCAAGAGCAGCCAAGGCAGCCAGGGTGGCCAAGGCGGACAGGGACGGCAGAGTCAGGGCTTCCTGTCGATGCGTGGCAGCCTCAGCCATGACCGCCGCACCAATACCTTGCTGGTGATCGATATCCCGCAACGTGTGGCTGAGATCAAGCGCCTGGTGTCGGAACTCGACAAGCCTGTGGACCAGGTGGTGATCGAAGCGCGGATCGTGATCGCAAACGAGTCGTTCGCGAGGGATCTGGGTGCGCGCTTCGGCGTTCGTGGCGTCAAGGATCGATTGATCAGTTCGGGTTCGATCGACGCCAACCATAATCTGATCCGATCAGCTGCAACTGCTCCGCCGGGCACGCCGCTCAGCTGGGGCAGTGAGGGCGTACTCAACAACGACTTCAGCATTCGTAACCTCAATCCCGGCTCGATTGCCTTCACCATTCTCGGCAACACCATCGATTGGGATCTGGAACTGCAGGCGCTGCAACAGGAGAACCGGGGCGAGGTGGTGTCCAATCCGCGGGTTGTCACCAGCAATCAACGTGAGGCGATCATTCGCCAAGGTCGTGAGGTGGGCTATCTCACGGTCACGGGTGGCCAGTCGAACTCCGTGCCGACCGTACAGTTCAAGGAAGCACTGCTTGAGCTGAAGGTTACTCCGACCATCACAGCCGACGGCCGCGTGTTCCTGAACCTCGCGGTCAAGAAGGACGAGATCGAGGATTACACCGAGATTATCGGTATCGGCTCAATTCCAAATCTTGCCAAGCGTGAAGTCACCACTGCAGTGCTGATCGAGGATGGTCAGACCGTCGTAATCGGCGGCGTCTATGAGTTCAGCGACCGGGACTCTCTCTCCAAGGTGCCGTTCCTGGGCGACCTGCCGATCATCGGCAACCTGTTCAAGACCAAAGGACGCGCCAAGGCCAAGGCCGAACTGCTGATCTTCGTCACTCCGCGCGTACTGCGCGTGGCGCCGCGCAGTTACTGACAGATGTCTCCAGATGCAGTGCGCGACGGGGCCTTCGGGCCCCGTCGTCGTTTCGGGACTTGCCCGCGCTGAACCATTGCGGCCGATTCGGGTCAAACTGCTCCCGACGCGTCCTGCGCCGCAACCCGGTTTCCCATGGATACGACCAGCGACGACGACGCCCGGCTCCACGGCCTCTTCACGGGCCTGCGCGAGGCGCTCTCTGCCGAAATCATCGGCCAGGCAGCCCTGGTCGAGCGCCTGCTCGTGGCCCTGCTCGCGGACGGCCACCTGCTGGTGGAGGGCGCGCCCGGACTGGCGAAGACCAGCGCCATCCGCGCCCTCGCCGCGCGCGTCGAAGCCGACTTCGCGCGGCTGCAGTTCACTCCCGACCTGCTGCCGTCCGACCTGACGGGCACCGAGGTCTGGCGTCCGCAGGACGGGCGCTTCGAGTTCCTGCCGGGCCCGATCTTCCACTCGCTGCTGCTGGCCGACGAGGTCAACCGCGCACCGGCCAAGGTGCAGTCGGCCCTGCTGGAAGCGATGGGCGAGCGCCAGGTCACCGTCGGTCGCCAGACCTATGCGCTGCCGGCGCTGTTCCTGGTGATGGCCACCCAGAACCCGATCGAACAGGAAGGCACCTTCCCGCTGCCCGAGGCGCAGCTCGACCGCTTCCTGATGCACGTGCGCGTGGGGTATCCGGAGGCGGACGCGGAGACCGCGATCCTCCGCCTGGCGCGCGAACGCGCCGCGGCCATGCTGCAGGCGCCTTCCGTTCCGGCGCAGCGCATCCCGCAGGCCGACGTGATGGCGGCGCGCAGCGCGGTGCTGGCGCTGCACATGGCGCCTGCGGTCGAGCGCTACCTGGTCGAAGTGGTGCTGGCCTCGCGTGACGCCGGGCGCTACGACGCGGAGCTGGCGCGGCGCATCGCCTGGGGTGCAAGCCCACGCGGTTCGATCGCGCTCGAGCGCTGCGCACGAGCGCACGCGTGGCTGGCCGGGCGAGATTTCGTGACGCCTGACGACGTGCGTGCGGTTGCGCCGGACGTCCTCCGCCATCGGGTGCTGCCCAGCTACGAGGCCACCGCAGAGGGCTGGGATGGCGAGCGCCTGGTGCAGGCCCTTCTGGCGCAGGTGCCTTTGCCATGATCCGCAGCTCGGCCGCCGGATCCGGAGGGCCGGGGCGGACGGCAGGCGCCTTGGAGGCGCAGGGCGGTGATCGTGCGGAGGAGGGCGGCATCGTGCCGACGCTTCCCGAGCTGATCGCGCTTCGCGGACTCGCCCATGCGCGCGGTCGCGTGCACCGCGCCGCCGGGGGCGCGCGAAGCCAGGCGCCCTCCGCGCTGCGCGGTCGCGGGATGGAATACGCCGAGTCGCGCGGGTACGCCATCGGTGACGATGCCCGCCATATCGACTGGCGGCTGACCGCGCGCAGCGGCAAGCCGCATACCAAGCTGTTCCAGGCCGAGCGCGAGCGACTGACCCTGCTCGTGGCCGACACTGCGCCCGCGCTCTATTTCGGGACCCGGGTTCGTTTCAAGTCGGTGCAGGCTGCCCGTGCCGGAGCCATTGCCGCCTGGCGCGCGGTTGCCGACGGCGATCGCATCGCTGCGCTGCGCGGCAGCGCGGCCGTGCCCCCGGTGCCTGCGGCGTCGGGCGCGCGCGGTGCGCTGCGGGTGCTCGATGCCCTCGTGCGCTGGTATGCGCAACCCCCCGAGGACGATGGCGGCCTCGAGCTCGCGCTCGACCACGCCCGGCGGCTGCTACGTCCGGGATCACGGCTGCTGGTGCTGGCGGATCCCGCGAGCGTCGCGGCCGTTCCGGCCGCGCGCTGGCCCGCGCTGACCGCCCACCACCAGGTCGTGGTGCTGTTGCTCACCGACCCGCTGGAGATGGCGCCACCGGAGGCCCTGTTGGCGTTCGCACCGGCAGGCGGCGATGCCGGTGCCCGCATCGAGCTCGACCTCGCCGCCGCGGGCCCGCGCCGTCGCTGGCGCGATGCGTTCGCAGGCCGCCTCGACGCCACGATCGCCGCACTGGCGGCGCGCGGCGTGCACGCCGTGCCTCTGTCCAGCGACGCGCCCAGCGATGCCTGGCTGGCCAGCAGCGATGCCGGGCGGCGCTGATGGGCGACGGCCTCGTCCTTCGCGATATCCACCTGTCGACGGCGCCGTCGTGGTGGCCGCCGGCCCCCGGCTGGTGGCTGCTCGCCGCGGCGATGCTGCTTGCCCTCGCTGCGCTCGTCGCCTGGCGTCTTCTTCGCGCACGCCGGCGGCGGCGCTGGCTCGCCCTGTTCGACGCCGAGGTCGATGCAGCACCGGATCCGGCCGCGGCCGTGGCCGCGATGTCGGCCCTGTTGCGTCGCGCCGCGAAGCGCCAGTACCCGGCCGCCGACCGGCTTGAAGGCCAGGCTTGGCTGGATCTGCTCGACGCGGGGCGCGATGCGCCACGCTTCGACGGTGCCCGCGGCGCGCTGCTGCTCGAGGGCCTGTTCCAGCGGGAGGTGGATGCCGCCGCGGTCGTTGACCTGCGTTACGCGGCGCGTGAACGTTTCATGGAGTGGGTGGAGGACCGCCGTTGAGCGTGCTCGCCTCAGCCATGCCGGCATTCGCCGGATTCGCCTGGCCCTGGCTGCTGCTTGCGCTGCCGCTCCCCTGGTTGCTGCGCGCGTTTTTGCCGCCCGCGCGCGATGGCGGGCTCGCCCTGCGGGTGCCGTGGACAGCGCGTCTGGCCGAGGTCGCGGCGGCACCTGGCACGCCGGCGCGCGGGCGCGGCCTGTCCTGGGCCGCCTGGCTGGGCTGGGTGCTGCTGTGCGTGGCCGCGGCGCGTCCGCTGGCCTTGGGGGAGGTGGTGCAGCCGCCCGACAGTTCGCGCGAACTCATGTTGGCCGTCGACCTCTCCGCCAGCATGGGCGAGCGCGACATGCTCGTTGGCAACGAGGTGGTGGACCGCCTGACCGCGGCCAAGGCCGTGATCGCCGACTTCGTGGCGCGTCGCCAGGGCGACCGCATCGGCCTGCTCGTGTTCGGTCGCGGTGCGTACGTGCTGGCGCCGGCCACCGCCGACCTGGACACGGTGCGCGAACAGCTGCTGGCCACCGAAGTCGCGTTGGCCGGGCGCGAAACCGCCATCGGCGACGCCATCGGCCTGGGCGTCAAGCGCCTGCAGGCGCAGCGCGAGGGCGAGCGCGTGCTGGTCCTGCTCACCGATGGCGTGAACACCGCCGGCGTGCTCGACCCGGAGAAGGCCGCGGAGATCGCGCGCGACGAAGGCGTGCGCATCCACACGATCGCGTTCGGTGGCGATGGCGAAGCGCTATCGGTGTTCGGTTTCCGCCTGCCGAGCGGTGGCGTCGAGATCGACGAAGAGGCCTTGGCGCGGATCGCGGCGATGACCGGCGGCCGCAGCTTCCGCGCCCGCGACACCGATGCGCTGGCGGGGATCTATGACGAGATCGATCGCATCGAGCCGGTCGAAGCGCCCGGCGAGCCGGTGCGTCCCCGCCTCGAACGGTATCCCTGGCCGCTGTCGCTGGCGCTGCTTTGCGCCCTGCTCGCGGCAGTGCTTTCCTGGCGGAGGATCGCGCGGTGACCTTGCCGCTCACCGAACTGCAGTTCCTGCGGCCGGCCTGGCTGATCGCACTGCTGCTCCTGCCGCTGCTCGCCTGGACCTGGCGCCAGCGCGCACGCCGGCGCAGCGCCTGGCGCACGGCGGTGGATCCCCACCTGCTGCCCCGGCTGCTCGCTTCGCGCGGCACCGGGCGCGGCATGGGCCTGGCCGGCGCGGCTGCGCTCGTCGGTCTGGCGTTGGCGATCCTCGCCCTCGCCGGACCAAGCTGGCGCAGCGTGCCGCAGCCGCTCCAGCGCGGTGGTGGCGCACTGGTGATCGCACTCGACCTGTCCAGCGCGACGCTCGCCAACGACCTGCCGCCATCACGACTGCTGCAGGCCCGCGCGAAGCTTGGCGAGCTCCTGCGCGCGCATGCGGGCGATGTCGCGCTCGTCGCCTATGCCGATGATGCGTTCGTGGTGTCGCCGGTGACCGCCGACGCCGCCAATGTCGCGGTCTTCCTTGATGCCCTTGCGCCGGAACTGATGCCGGTGGATGGCCAGGACTCGGGTCGTGCGATCGATCTCGCCCGCGACCTGCTGGCGGGTGCCGGGCACGCACGCGGCCAGATCCTGTTGCTGACCGCGGAACCGGGCCAGGGTGGCACCCGCGCGGCTGCGCGCGCCGCGGCGGATGGCTACCAGGTCTCGGTGCTGGCGATGGGCACGGATGCGGGCGCGGGCTATCGCGGGCGCGACGGTGGGATCCACCGCAGCGCGCTTGATTCCGCCGGGCTGTGGGAGCTGGCTGCTGCAGGCGGCGGGCGCGTGCATGACTGGAATGCGCCCGCCGCGCAGATCGTGGATACGCCGGGCCGCGACGCCGCGGCCACCGCAACGGGCAACACAGCCAAAGCCGGCGAGGTGCTGGAAGACGGCGGCTACTGGCTGTTGCCCCTGGCCCTGCTCCTGCTGCTGGCCGTGTTCCGTCGCGGCGGGGTGCTGGCCGCGCTGGCGCTGTGCCTGGTGTTGCCCGTGCAGCCGGCATTTGCCGTCGACGATCAGCCGCCACAGGCCAGCCCCTGGCGTCGCGCTGACCAGGCAATGCACGCGCGCAGCGTCGAGGCGGAGTCCGCCTATCGCGCGGGGGAATTCGAAGCCGCTGCGCGTGGCTTCGCCGACGTGCCCGGCGCCGACGCCGCCTACAACCGCGGCAATGCACTGGCCCGCGCCGGTCGCTACCGGGAAGCACTGGCTGCGTACGACGAGGCCCTGGCCGAGACGCCCGGCATGGCCGATGCCGCGGCCAACCGCGCCGCCGTCGAAGCGGCCATGCAGCGCCAGCAGCCACCCGCAGGCGGCGGCCGCGGCGGCGATGCCCCGCCCGATGGCGGGCAGGGCGGCGACGCCGGGCCCGATGACGGCAAGCGCGGCGAGCAGGGTCAGGGCGAGGCCGATGCGGACCCCGGTCGTGAGCCAGGCGAAGAGGCACCCGAGGACCCACCCGAAGACCCATCTCCGGATCCCGCCGATGCCGGCACCGACAGCGCGGACCCGCCTGCGGCCGACGACGCCGACGCCGACGCCCAGGCCCGCCAGCAGGCCGCCGACGAAGCGCAGCGCGAGGCGATGCAGCGCGCCCTCGACGCCGGCGCTGCGCGCGAAGGTGCGGGACAGGCCGGCGACGGCACGGAAACGCAGGTGCAGGCGGAGTCAACCGCCGCCAGGGAACGCGAGGAGGCCAACGCCGCCTGGCTGCGCCGTATCCCCGACGATCCTGGCGCCCTGCTGCGGGCGCGCTTCCGCAGCGAACACCTGCGCCGCCGCGCCGGAGAGCGCTGAACACATGGGCACGAAGATGAAATCCCGGATCCATTCCACCTGGCTTTTGCCGCTGCTGCTGTCGCTGCTGTCGCTACCAGCCCTGGTCCACGCGGAGACCCGCGCCTGGCTCGATCGCGACAGCATCGGGCTGGGCGAAACCGTCACCCTCAACATCGAGACCGACACCGGCGCACGCCCCGACTACGCACCGTTGCAGGATGGCTTCCAGATCGAACAGCGCAGCAGCCGCCAGTCGTTCGAGCAGCGCGCCGGCCAGACGGTCTCGCGCACGCTGTACGCCGTGGCGCTGCAGCCCGAGCGCGCAGGCGCGCTGACGATCCCTGCGCTTCGCGTGGGCAGCGAGCGCACCACGCCCATCACGCTCACCGTGGCCGCGGCCAGTGCCGCGTCGGTGCGCGCGCGCGGCCCGGTGTTCATCGAGGCCGAGCTCGACGATGTCGCGCCTTACGTGCAACAGGCCGTCGGACTGCGGCTGCGGCTGTACTACGTCCCGCAGCTGCTGTCCGGGCAGTTCGACCAGGCGGCACCTGACGGCGGTGCGCTGCAACGCGCGGGCAGCGACGTGCAATACACGCGGGACATTGGCGGCCGTCGCTACCAGGTGGTCGAGCGCCGCTACGTGCTGGTGCCGGAGCGCAGCGGCCGGCTCGAACTGCCTCCGGCCCGTTTCCGTGGCCGCGGCGCCGGGAGCTGGTTCGACGACCTGTTCGGCGATGGCCAGCGCACGCTCTCCGCCGAGGGCCCCCGGCTCGTGCTCGAAGTGAAGCCCGTGCCCGATGCCGCGCCGCGACCGTGGCTGCCGTTGCACGGCGTGGAACTTCGCTGGCGGGAGGCGCCCGAAGGCGTGCGCGCCGGCGATGCGGCCACGGTCGAGCTCGAGCTCGTGGCCGATGGCGCGACCGCGGCACAGCTGGAGCCGCCGATGATCACCGTCGACCAGGGCGCACAGGTCTTTCCCGAACCGGCACAGCACGACGAGATGATCGAGGATGGCCGGCCGCGCGTGCGCATGGTGCGGCGCTTCGCGGTGCTGCCGGCGCGGGAGGGCCCGCTGCGCATCGAAGGGCCGCGACTGCAGTGGTGGGACGTCAACGCCGACCGGATGCGCGAAGCGACGGTGCCCGCGTTAGAGCTCGACGTTGCCCCGGCCGTACCCGGAACCATCGCCGCGTCGCCACGTGGCGACGCGGGCCTGGTGCGCGTACCGGGCGTGCAACACGGCGTTGGTGGATGGGCGCTGGCGACGGTCGCCTTCGCCCTGCTGTGGCTGGCCACGCTGGCCTGGGCGCTGCAGTGGCGACAGCGGGCGCAGGCGGGCGACGCCGGCGCGGGTGGCGGTGACGCCGCTGCGGGGACCCCGGGCGTGCGGCGCCCGTGGCAGGGTTCAGCGCTGCGCAGGGCGCTGGATACCGGCGACCTGGGCGAGGTCGCCGCCGCACTGTGCGCACTGGCCCCCGCCGGCACCCCGGACCTCGATGCGCTCTCGCGGATGCTGTCACCCGGTCCGCAGCGCGAAGCCATCGCCGCCCTGCAGTGGGCGCGCTGGGGGCAGGGCGAAGGGGGGGCTTCGCAGGCGCGCGCGGCGGTGCGCGAAGCCTTTGCCCGCGGTCCCGACTGGCTGCCCGGGAACGGCGCCGCCGACGAGGCGCTGCCCCCGCTCTACCCCCGCTGAGCGGGTCGCGGGACGTGCTTTGCTAAGCTCCGCCGTCCACACCGTTCCGGGGAACACCGCATGACCGAGCCGACCGCGTCCACGGGGCAGCGCATGCCGCTGCACTGGAAAATCGCCATCGGCTTCGTCGCGGGCCTGCTGCTGGGCCTGTTCGTGCACTACGGCATCGGCCGCGAGGCCGGCTGGGTGCAGGGCCTGACCCAGTACGTCACGCAGCCCTTCTCGACCCTGTTCCTCAGCCTGATCTTCATGATGATCGTGCCGCTGCTGTTCTCGGCGCTGGTGGTGGGCGTGTCGGAGATGGGCGACGTGAAGTCGCTCGGGCGCATCGGCTGGAAGACCCTGGTCTGCACCGTGGTGCTCTCGGGCATCGCCGTGCTGCTGGGCCTGGTGATGGTGAACGTGTTCAAGCCCGGCGTGGGCGTCGATCCGGCGCTGGCGCAGCAACTGCTGGCCGACAGCGCCGAGCGCACCGCGGCGATCGTCCGCGACAGCGGCGCGCAGCCCACCGGCGTGCAGATGCTGCTCGACATCGTGCCGCAGAACGTGATCGGCGCCGCCGCCAACAACGCCAACATCCTCGCGCTGATGTTCTTCGCGCTGATGTTCGGCGTCGGCATCGTGATGAGCCCGGACACGGCGCCGATCCGGACGCTCCGCCGCGGCATCGAGGGCATCTTCGAGATCTCGATGACGCTGATCGGCCTGATCATCCGCCTGGCGCCGGCGGCGGTGTTCTGTTTCATGTTCAATCTCGCAGTGCTGTTCGGCTGGGACCTGCTGCTGCGCCTGGGCGCCTTCGTGCTGGTGGTGGTGGGCGCGCTGGCCGTGCACATGCTGGTGGTGTACTCGCTGGCCCTGAGGTTCGTCGGCGGCTACTCGCCAGTGAAGTTCTTCAAGGGCGTGCAGGAAGCGATGCTGATGGCGTTCTCCACGGCGTCCAGCAACGCCACCCTGCCCACCGCGCTCAAGGTCGCCGACCGCGACCTGCACCTGCCGACCAAGGTCTCGCGCTTCGTGCTGACCATCGGCGCCACCGCGAACCAGAACGGCACCGCGCTGTTCGAGGGCGTGACGGTCATCTTCCTGGCGCAGTTCTTCGGCGTCGACCTGACGCTGGGGCAGCAGTTCATGGTGATGCTGGTCTGCATCCTTGGCGGCATCGGCACCGCCGGCGTGCCCTCGGGATCGCTGCCGGTGGTGGCGCTGATCTGCGCCATGGTCGGGGTGCCGCCGGAGGGCATCGGCCTGATCCTTGGCGTGAACCACTTCCTCGACATGTGCCGGACCACGGTCAATGTCACCGGCGACCTCGGCATCGCGGCCATTGTGTCGAAGGGGGAGCTGGATGCGCCGACCGACCTCGCGCCGGACAGATCCGAAGCGGCGCTCTGAAGCGGTGGGCTCAAGCGGTGGGCTCAAGCGAGAGGCTGAAGCGAGAGGCTGAAGCGAGGGGCTGCAGCAAGGGGCTGAACGAAGGGGCTGAAACCTGTGGGAGCGGCCATGGCCGCGATCCGGGCAGCGACGATCGCGGCCATGGCCGCTCCCACAGGGGGTGCTTCTGCCAGCATCGTTTCCACCAGGCCGCTCCCATCAGGACTGCTCCCACCAGGGACTGCTCCCATCAGGACCGCTCCGGGAGACTCGGCGGGCAGGGGATGGGACAATGGCGGCTTCGCCCGCCGCCCCTGCCGCCGAGACCATGACCAGCCCCAGCCGCCGAGACCTCGCCAACGCCATCCGTTTCCTCGCCGCCGACGCGGTCCAGGCCGCCAACTCCGGGCATCCCGGCATGCCGATGGGCATGGCCGACATCGCCGAAGTGCTGTGGAACGACTACCACAGCCACAACCCGAACAACCCGAAGTGGTTCAACCGCGACCGCTTCGTGCTCTCGAACGGCCACGGCTCGATGCTGCAGTACGCGCTGCTGCACCTGGCGGGCTACGACCTGCCGATCGAAGAGCTCAGGAACTTCCGCCAGCTCGGCCACCGCACACCGGGCCATCCCGAAAACTTCGTCACCGACGGCGTCGAGACCACCACCGGGCCCTTGGGCCAAGGCTTCGCCAACGCCGTGGGCTTCGCGCTGGCCGAAAAGTTGATGGCGCAGCGCTTCAACCGTCCCGAATACGCGGTGGTCGACCACCGCACCTGGGTGTTCCTGGGCGACGGCTGCCTGATGGAAGGCATCTCGCACGAGGCCGCCTCGCTCGCCGGCACCTGGGGCTTGGGCAAGCTGGTGGCGTTCTGGGACGACAACCACATCTCCATCGACGGCGACACCGCCGGCTGGTTCACCGACGACACCCCGGCGCGCTTCGAGGCCTACGGCTGGCGCGTGATCCGCGACGTCGACGGCCATGACGCCGCTGCCATCAAGGCCGCCATCGAGCGCGCGCTGCAGCACGACGACAAGCCGGTGCTGGTCTGCTGCCGCACCACGATCGGCTTCGGCTCCCCCGCCAAGGCCGGCAAGGAGTCCTCGCACGGCGCGCCGCTGGGCAACGACGAGCTCGAGGCCACGCGCAGGGCGCTGGGCTGGGAGCATGGCCCGTTCGAGATCCCGCAGGCGATCCGCGACGGTTGGCGCGCGAACAACGCCGGCACCGTGCGCGAAGAGCAGTGGAACCGGATGTTCGACGGCTATGCGCAGCGCCATCCGGAGCTCGCCGACGAACTGACCCGCCGCTCGCATGCCGAGCTGCCCGAAGGCTTCACCGCCGCCGCGGACGCGTACATCGCCAAGCTGCAGGCCGACAGCCCCAAGGTCGCCTCGCGCAAGGCCTCGCAGATGGCGATCGAAGCCTTCGCGCCGCTGCTGCCCGAACTGGTCGGCGGTTCGGCCGACCTCGCCGGCTCCAACCTCACCCTGTGGAGCGGCAGCAAGTCCGTGACCGGGGGCGATCCCGACGCGAACTACATCTACTACGGCGTGCGCGAGTTCGCGATGACCGCGATCTCCAACGGCCTGTCGCTGCACGGCGGCTTCATCCCGTACGACGCCACCTTCCTGGTGTTCAGCGACTACGCCCGCAACGCCGTTCGCATGAGCGCGCTGATGGGCGCGCACGCGATCCATGTCTACACGCATGACTCGATCGGACTGGGCGAGGACGGCCCGACGCACCAGCCGATCGAGCACATGGCCAGCCTGCGTCACATCCCCGGCAACGATGTCTGGCGTCCCTGCGACGCGGTCGAGTCGGCGGTGTGCTGGAAGGCCGCCATCGAACGCCGCGACGGCCCCAGCTGCCTGGTGTTCTCGCGCCAGAACCTTGCGCCGCAGGCACGCGACGCCGCGCAGGTGGCCGCGATCGAGCGCGGCGGCTATGTGTTGAAAGAGTCCGTCGGCGCCCCGGAACTGATCCTGATCGCCACCGGCTCGGAAGTGGGGCTGGCGATGGACGCTGCCGCGCAGCTGGGCGATTCCGTGCGCGTGGTGTCGATGCCCTCGAGCGATGTCTTCGACCGCCAGGACAAGGCCTGGCGCGAGTCGGTGCTGCCCGATGCCTGCCGCCGCCGCGTGGCGATCGAAGCCGGTGTCAGCGACTTCTGGCGCAAGTACGTGGGCCTCGACGGCGCCGTCATCGGCATCGACCGCTTCGGCGCCAGCGCGCCGGCCGAGGTGCTGTTCCCGCACTTCGGCTTCACGGTCGAGGCCGTGGTCGCCGCCGCGCACGCGCTCTGAAGCGCGCGGAGCCCGGGACAGCCATGGCACAGCGAGAGTGGGTGGCGCGCGCCATCCACACCATCGAGGCCGACTTCAACCGCTCGGCCGACACCCATCTGATCCCGATGGAGCTGCCCGGGTATCCGGGCATCGATGTCTACCTGAAGGACGAGTCGAGCCACCCGACCGGCAGCCTCAAGCACCGGCTGGCGCGCTCGCTGTTCCTGTACGCGCTCGCCAACGGCTGGCTGCGCGAGGGCCGGCCGGTGATCGAGGCGTCGAGCGGTTCCACCGCGGTGTCCGAAGCCTACTTCGCGCGCCTGCTTGGCCTGCCCTTCATTGCCGTGATTCCGGCCTCGACCTCGCCGGAGAAGATCGCCGCGATCGAGTTCCATGGCGGTCGCTGCCACCTGGTCGACACCGCCTGCGCGCTCGACGCCGAATCGCAGCGCGTGGCGCGCGAGAGCGGCGGCCACTTCATGGACCAGTTCACCTACGCCGAGCGCGCGACGGACTGGCGCGCGAACAACAACATCGCCGAGTCGATCTACCGGCAGATGGCCGAAGAGCCGCACCCGGTGCCGGCATGGATCGTCTGCAGCCCGGGCACCGGGGGTACCGCGGCCACGCTCGGCCGCTACGCGCGCTACCGCCGCCACGCCACCCGCGTGCTGTGCGCGGATCCTGAGGAATCGGTATTCCACGACGCCTACCGCGCGGCGGTGGCGGGCGAACCGTGGCGCCAGTTCACCCATCACTGCGGTTCGCGCGTCGAGGGCATCGGCCGGCCGCGCGTGGAGGCGAGCTTCATCCCGAGCTGCATCGACGGCATGGTCAAGGTGCCCGATGCGCTGGCGCTGGCAGCGATGCGCCACGTCAGCGCGACGCTCGGGCGCCGCGTCGGTGGTTCCACCGGCACCAACTTCGTCGGCGTGCTGCACGCCGCCCGTCGCATGCGCGAAGCCGGGCAGGACGGCTCGATCGTGACCATCCTCTGCGACAGCGGCGAACGCTACGCGCACAGTTATTACGCGCCAGCCTGGTATGAGGCCAACGGCATCGACGTCGAACGGGCGGATGCGGCGATCGCCGTGGCGGTCGCGGGCGGCGAGCTCCCCGTTCTCGCACCGCTCGGCGACGCCTGACCCGCCCCGAAGGCTTCCTGTGGGAGCGGCTCTAGCCGCGACAGCCAGTTGCTGGGCATCGGCCGACATGCGGCGCTCCGTAATCGCGGCTATAGCCGCTCCCACACAAGCGCGACCGCCACGGCGACCGCCGCTCCGACTCGTGCGCGATCGCCGCTCTCGCACGAGGGCGGCGGGTACTTGACAACGGGTTTGTTTACGCTTGTAATCGATCCATGGTTTACAGGTGTAATCGATATGTCGATCAGTGATTCCGAAGCCGTGGTCATGGATGTCCTCTGGGGCGAGCATCCGCTGGCCGCCGAGGACGTGGTCGCGCGGCTGTCCGCGCGCAGCGACTGGGCCGAGCCCACCATCAAGACCCTGCTCAACCGCCTGCTGAAGAAGGGCGCCGTGCGCGCAGATCGCGATGGCCGGCGCTACCTGTATTCGCCGGTGCTCAGCCGCGACGCCTGGGTGGCGGGCCAGAGCGAAAGCGTGCTTGACCGTCTGTTCGGTGGTCGCGTCGCCCCGCTGGTGGCGCACTTCAGCGAGCGCGGGAAACTCAGCCAGGATGACATCGACGCCCTGCGGCGCCTGATCGAGGAGCTCGACGATGACCGTCGCTGAGTCCCTGCTGCGCTGGCTGGTCGACGGCAGCCTCGCGGCCACCGCCGCGGCGCTGCTGGTGCTGGCGCTGCGGCGGCCCCTGCAGCGGGCATTCGGTGCGCGCGTGGCCTACTGCGCCTGGGCGCTGGTGCCGCTGGCCCTGTTTGCAGCCGCGCTTCCGCGGCCGCAGGCGGGGCAGGTGCTCGCGCCCCAGTTGCTGGCCCTGCACCCGGGCGTGCTCGTCGTCGCAGGCTCCGACGCAGCCTCGGCAGGCGTCGCGGCCTCCGGCGTCAACTGGGTCGTGCTGATGGCCGTCGCATGGCTGCTTGGAGCCGCGTTGGCCGCGCTGCGCTTCGTGCATCGGCAGCGGCGCTTCGTCGCGGCGCTGGGGCGATTGGAACGCAATGCCGATGGCAGCTGGCGCGGCGAACGCGTGGTCGGCCCGGCGGTGGTCGGCGGCCTCCGCCCGCGCATCGTGCTGCCCGCGGATTTCGAAACCCGCCACGCGCCGGAAGAGGTCGCGCTGGTGATCGCCCACGAGCGCGCCCACCTCGCGCGCGGCGATAGCCGCGCCAATCTGGCGGCGGTTGCCCTGCGCTGCCTGCAGTGGTTCAACCCCCTGCTGCATTTCGCCGAGCGCCGCTTCCGGCTCGACCAGGAACTCGCCTGCGACGCCACCGTGCTCGCGCGCCATCCCCACGCCCGCCGCCGCTACGCGGACGCGATGTTGAACGTGCAGCTGGCCGTCCCTGGACTGCCGGTCGGTTGCCATTGGCAGTCCAGCCAATCCTTGAAGGAGCGCATCCTCATGTTGAAACAACCACAACACGGCGCCGGTCGCCGACGCGCCGGAGTCATCGTGCTGGGCGTCGTACTGGCAAGCTGCAGTTACGCCGCCTGGGCGGTCCGGCCCGTCGCCGTGCCGGAACCGCCTCCGGCCCCATCTGCACCGGAAGCCCCGCCCGCACCGCCTTCCGCGGCCCCGGCACCGCTGGCGCCACTGGCCACGCCGCCTGCGCCGCCTGTTCCCCCCGTTGCCCCCGCGTCGCCTGCACCGCTGCCAGGCGACGTGCCCGTCAATCGCACGCCACCGCCCCGGTATCCGGCAGAGGCCGCGGCGGCGAAGCAGGGCGGGCGCGTGCTGTTGAAGCTCCTTGTCGGCGCCGATGGCCGCGTCAAGGACGTCGTCGTGGAGCGCTCCGAGCCCGCGGGCGTGTTCGACGCGGTCACCGTGGAGGCCGCGAAGCAGTGGGTGTTCTCGCCAAAGCTCGTGGATGGCAAGCCGGTCGAGGGCTGGGTACGCGTGCCGGTGGACTTCGAAGCCTCGCAGGACGAGCCAGCCACGGGCCAGGGCCAGGCCAGACCTGCCGCGTCATAGGTCCTCTCGCCCGGGTGGCCACGTCTTGACTTCGTGGCTGCCCGGACGTCGGTTGCCGCGTTGCGTGCGGACCCCTTCGGGTGGCGTCGCCATCAGTCGAGTTGGTGCACGGCCTTCGCGAGCCGCTGCACTTCCCCGGGGTGATGGCTGACGTACAGCATCGGCAGCCGCACCTCGTCGCGCACCCGCTGCAGATAGGGGATCAGTTCTTCGCGACGTGCCTGGTCCAGCGCGGACAGCGGCTCGTCGAACAGCAGGATCGCCGGCTGCGAGAGCAGTGCGCGGCCGATCGCCACGCGCTGCGCCTCGCCGCCCGAGAGGTTGGCGGTGCGTCGCCGCAGCAGCGCTTCGATCCCGAGCAGGGCGACCACGGCCTCAAGCTCGAAACGCTTTGCACTGGAAGCCGCAGAGTGGCGGCCGTAAAGCAGGTTGCCGCGCACGTCGAGATGCGGGAACAGGCGCGGATCCTGGAACACATAGCCGACGCGCCGCCGATGCACGGGCAGGTCGATGCCGCGCTCGGCGTCGAACAGCACCTGGCCGTCGACTTCGATGCGACCGGCCCGCGGCTTCACCAGCCCCGCGATGGCGTTGAGCACGGTGGTCTTGCCCGCGCCCGAGGGACCGGTGAGCGCGATCACGCGGGCCGCATCCTCGATCCGCACGCGGCGTTCGAAGCGGCCGCGGCGCAGCTCGATATCGAGGCTCAGCATGCCGAAGCTCCCCGGGCCGGTGCGCCGCTCATGCGTCGCTCCCGTCGCCGCGGCGCCCGTGCTGCCGCTGCACCAGCCACTCCGAAGCCAACAGCGCCAGCAGCGAGATCGCGACCGCCACCAGCGCCAGGCGCCAGATCCCGAGTTCGCCGCCGGGCACCTGCATCAGCTCATAGATCGCGGACGAGATGGTCTGCGTTTCGCCGGGGATGTTGGATACGAAGGTGATCGTGGCGCCGAACTCGCCCAGCGCCTTGGCAAAGGCCAGCACGCCGCCGGCGACGATGCCCGGCCAGGCCAGCGGCAGGGTCACCGTGGCGAACACCCGCCAGGGTCCCGCCCCCAGCGTGGCTGCGGCCTGTTCGAGGCGGCGGTCGACGGATTCGATCGACAGCCGGATCGCACGCACCATCAGCGGGAAACCCATGATCGCGCTGGCCAGCGCCGCGCCGGTCCACTGGAACGCGAAGCGGATGCCGAGGTGCTCGGCGAGGAAGGCGCCGACCGCGCCCTGGCTGCCGAAGGCCACCAGCAGCGCATAGCCCACCACCACCGGCGGCAGCACCAGCGGCAAGTGCACCAGCGCGTCGAGCAGGGCCTTGCCCGGGAAGCGCTTGCGCGCCAGCACCCAGGCCACCGCGATGCCCACCGGCAAGCTGGCCAGCGCTGCGACGCAGGCGACCTTGAGGCTGAGCGCGATGGCGGTGAGTTCCGCGGGGCTGAAGTCGGGCATGTGGTTCGGGGTTCGCGTGGGCGTCCGGCCTCAGCGCGTGCTGAGCCCGTGGCTGCGGAAGATCGCGCGTGCGTCGCGACCCTGCAGCCACTGCAGGAAGGGAACCGCATGCAGGTGCCTGCTCGCGCTCACGCGCGCTGCCGGATACACGATGTCCGGGTGCGACCCGGCGGGAAACGTGGCCAGCACGCGCACCCTCGGCTCGGCCAGGGCGTCGCTGCCGTACACCACGCCCAGCGGAGCTTCGCCGCGCGCCACCAGCATCAAGGCCGCGCGCACGTTCTCGACGCCGGCCACGCGCGGCGCAAGCGCCTCCCACATGCCCAGTGATTCGAATGCGGCCTTCGCGTACCTGCCTGCAGGCACGCTGTCGACCATGCCCAGCGCGATGCGGCCGCGCTTGCCGAGCAGCGGCCGCAGGTCGAGGCCCGGGCGTAGCGGGACCGGCTTCAATGCGGAAGCGGCGGGGGCGACCAGCACCAAGGTATTGCCGAACAGTTCCGCGCGCGTCCCGGCATCGACCATGTCGCGCGACTGCAATTCGTCCATCCATTCCAGGTCGGCGGAGACGAACACGTCCGCCGGCGCGCCCTGTGCGATCTGCCGCGCCAGCGCAGAACTGGCGGCATACGAGACGCGCACGGGCTGCCCGGTAGCGGCTCCGTAGGCAGCCGCGGCGGCGTCCATCGACTCCTTCAGGCTGGCGGCGGCGAACACGGTGAGCGGCCTGTCGGCGGCGACGGCCTCGTCGACACCCGGGAGCAGCAGGGCCATGGCCACGAGACCGCACAGGCCGAGCATGAAGCGGCGGGAACGCGTCATCGCGCGGCCTACAGCGTGTCCAGTGGAAGTTCGAGGTAGCGCACGCCGTTGCCATGCGGCTCGGGCAGCGCGCCGGCGCGGATGTTGACCTGCACCGAAGGGATGATCAGCGCCGGCATCGCGAGCGTGGCGTCGCGCGCCTCGCGGATAGCGACGAAAGCCGCCTCGTCCACGCCTTCGTGTAGATGGATGTTGCCGCGCTTCTGTGCGCCGATGCTGGTCTCGCATGCCGGCGCGCGGCCGTCGGGGCCGTAGTCGTGGCAAACGAACACGCGGGTCTCGTCGGCCAATTCCGTGAACAACGTCTGGACCGAGCGGTACAGCGTGGCTGCGCTGCCGCCGGGGAAGTCGCAGCGCGCGCTGCCGCCATCGGGCATGAACAGCGAATCACCGGTGAACAGCGCGTCGCCGATGAGGTAGGCGCAGCTGTCGGCGGTATGGCCCGGCACCGGCAGCACGCGACAGGCGATGCCGCCGAGCGCGAAGGTTTCATCGGCGGTGAACAGGTGGTCGAACTGCGAGCCATCAATCGCGAAGCCGGGGCCCAGGTCGAAGACGTCGCGGAAGCGCGCCTGCACGTCGCGGATGCCGCTGCCGATGGCTACGGGCGCCTCGGGCCAATGCGTGGTTTTCAGCCACTGCGCGGCCGACAGGTGGTCGGCATGGGCGTGTGTCTCGAGCAGCCAGCGCACGCGATATCCGTGCGCCTTGACGCAGTCGACCAGCGCCTGGGCCGCCGTGGTGGCCGTGCGCCCGGAGGCTATGTCGAAATCCAGCACCGGGTCGATGATCGCGGCGTCGCCGCTGGCCGCGTCCGCGACCACGTAGCTCCACGTGCCGGTGCCGGCATGGTGGAACGGGTGGACGGCGGGCGTGGCGGCGCTCACGGTCGTGGGCTGGGCGGAGCGAGCGCGTAGTTGAGCAGTGCCGCGAGGCGATGGCCGGCCTCGCGAAGGCGGCGTTCGGCCAGCGGCCGGCGCTCGTCGAGGAAGGCGGTGTCGATCGCGTGCGCGCCGTCGGCGGGATAGATGTCGCCGGCTTCCACCAGTCGGCAGGACTCCAGCGCCCATTCCAGGATCGGGCGATCCGAGCCGAGGGTCGGGTCGTCGGGCAGCGGCGTCTGCATCAGCTCCGCGGCGTAGGCCTCCGCTGCCAGTTCGCGGCGCGCGAGGATGGTGCCGTCCCAGATCCGGTGCAGGTTGCTGCCCTCGCCATCCAGGTTCACCTGGTAGTCGTTGCCGCCCTTGTCGTCGCGTGGGCTGGCATGCAGCGGCTGGTGCAGGTCACCCACGAAATGCACGACGTACTTGAGCGCGGCCGCGCGCGATGCGTCTTCCGCTTGGGGATCGGCGAGCGTGCGGAACTTCAGGTTGGCCTGGGTGACGACGCAGTTGTTGCCGCGGCAGTCGCGCGGCGGTTCGAAGCCGCAGCGACCGTCGAAATTGATGTAGTGCCAGCGCGCCGTCATCCTGGCGAAATCCGGGTCTTTTTCGCGCTGCTCGTCGGCCCAGGTCGAAATGGCGGCGAGGGTCGGTTCGGGTTCGTCGGCGAGCAGGCGATCGACCTCCGCGCGGGCTTCGGGCGTGAGGTTGGCTTCGGCGATCCGGGCCACGATGCGGTGGCCTTCGGCGCTCCAGGCCAGGGCATCGCCGGCAAAGAATGCACAGGCAAGGGCGACGACGGGGAGGAAACGATGCATGGGGCGGACTCGGTTCGGGCGCATGCGGCGATTCTAGCCCGCATGCGTCCGGGGTCGCGCCGGGTGGTTCAGAAGCGCATGACGTAGGCGGCGCCGTAGACCAGCGGGTCGATCTTCGCGCTGCCGAGCTTGGCGCCGTCGAGCTTCACGTCACTGTCGATGTCCATCCAGCGCACGTCGACGCGGATCGCGCCCTTCTCGCCGACCTTGAAGTCGACGCCGGCGTGCAGCGCGACGCCGAAGGAGTCATCGAGCTCGAGCTTCGAACCCGCCAGCGCGCCGCGGGTGTCCTCGCTGAAGAAGGTGGTGTAGTTCAGGCCCACGCCGAGCAGCGGCGACACCTTGCCCTGGCCGTTGAAGTGGTACTGCAGGCTGATGGTGGGCGGCAGGTGCTTGGTGCTGCCCACGCGGCCCAGGCCGTCGATGGCGATGTCGTGCTGGAACGGCAGCGCGGCCAGCACTTCCAGGCCGAGGTTGTCGCGCAGGAAGTATTCGACGGCGATGGTCGGGCGGGTGCTGGAGCCGATGTCCAGCGGCAGGGTGCCCGCGGCGAGCTTGCCGTTGTCGGAGTCCGGGTTCACCTGGTGGGCACCGATGGCCACGGTCCAGTCGCCGGCGGACTGGGCGAAGGCGGACGGCGCGGCAAGCGCGCCGGCGATGGCCAGGGCAAGGAGGGGGAGGGTGTTGCGGGACATTGACGCACCTGTCGTGTGTTGGGGATGGCGCCATGGTGCGGTGTGCCATACGGGCCCGCATTGATCGGGATCAAGTCCGGGCCGGCCCCGTCCGGGCCTGCTAAAATGGGCGTTCTGCGTGTTCCACCCACCCTTGCCGCGGCGCGCGGCGATACGGAGTCAGCATCCCATGGCGATCAAGGTAGGCATCAACGGTTTCGGCCGCATCGGGCGCAACGTCCTGCGTTCGGCGGTGCAGAATTTCGGCAACGACATCGAGATCGTCGCCATCAACGACCTGCTGGAGCCGGACTACCTGGCCTACATGCTGAAGTACGACTCCGTGCACGGCCGCTTCGACGGCGAAGTGTCGGTCGACGGCGACACCCTGGTGGTCAACGGCAAGCGCATCCGCCTGACCCAGGAGCGCGACCCGGCCAACCTCAAGTGGGACGAGGTCGGCGCCGACGTCGTCATCGAATCCACCGGCCTGTTCCTCGACAAGGCCAGCGCGCAGAAGCACCTCGATGCCGGCGCGAAGAAGGTGATCCTGTCGGCGCCATCGAAGGACGACACGCCGATGTTCGTGTTCGGCGTGAACCACGAAAAGTATGCCGGCGAGGCCATCGTCTCCAACGCGTCCTGCACCACCAACTGCCTTGCGCCGATCGCCAAGGTGCTGCACGACAAGTGGGGCATCAAGCGCGGCCTGATGACCACCGTGCACGCCGCCACCGCCAGCCAGAAGGTGGTCGACGGCCCGTCGAACAAGGACTGGCGCGGCGGCCGCGGCATCCTCGAGAACATCATTCCGTCGAGCACCGGCGCGGCCAAGGCCGTGGGCAAGGTGATCCCGGAGCTCAACGGCAAGCTCACCGGCATGTCGTTCCGCATCCCGACCTCCGACGTCTCCGTGGTCGACCTGACCGTCGAGCTGGAAAAGGGCGCGAGCTACGAAGAGATCAAGGCCGAGATGAAGGCGCAGAGCGAGGGCGCGCTCAAGGGCATCCTCGGCTACACCGAGGACAAGGTGGTCGCCACCGATTTCCGCGGCGATACCCGCACCTCGATCTTCGACGCCGAGGCCGGTATCCAGCTCGACGACACCTTCGTCAAGCTGGTGGCCTGGTACGACAACGAGTGGGGCTATTCCACCAAGTGCCTGGAGCTGGTCCGCGTGGTGGCGGCGAAGTAAGCCCGCGGCCAGCGTGACCCGATGGAAGCCCCGCCTCGCGCGGGGCTTCCTGCTTTCGGAAGTCCCTGACGGCCGGAACGTGCCGCGGGTCGTGCATCCGAGACGCCGGCGCAGCTAATGTGCGTCCATGGCCGCGGGGAGCGGCGCGAGGAGATGCAGGAATGGAATCGATCATCTTGCTGTTCGTGCTGGTAGTGCTTGCGGTGCCGGTGCTGCTGATCGTGGTCCTGGTGGCCTTGGGCAACCTGAAACGGCGCGTCGCCGAGCTGGAATACGCGATGACGCGTCAGGAGCAGTACCGGCAGCCGGAGTCGCAGCCCCGGGCGCAGCCACAGCCGCAGCCGCGGCCTCAGCCTCCCCAGCCCCAGCCCCAGCCCCAGCCCCAGCCCCAGCCGCGCGCCGTGGACGTGGCGCAGCCGGCCCCGCCGATTCCGCCGCGGCCACCCCGCATCGAGCCGATTCCCGCCGCCGCGCGACGGACACGCGTCGCACCGGGGCCGTTCGAACGCTTCGCCACCCGCGCGCGCCGCTGGTTCACCGAGGGCAACGTGCCGGTGAAGGTGGGCGTGCTGGTGCTGCTGGCCGGGGTCGCCGCGCTGCTCAAGTACGCCAGCGACCAGGGCTGGCTGACCCTGCCCATGAGCCTGCGCCTGGCGGCCGTCGCCGCCGCGGCACTGGCCGCGCTGGTCTTTGCCTGGCGCAAGCGCGACAGCCACCGCAGCTTCGCGCTGGCGGTGCAGGGCGGTGCGATCGGCGTGCTGCTGCTGGTGGTGTACGCGGCGTTCAAGCGCTTCGACCTGCTGCCGGCCGGGCCCGCGTTCGCGGCCAGCCTGGCGCTGGTGGTGGCGCTGGGCGTGCTGGCGGTGCTGCAGGAGTCGCGCACCCTGGCCGTGTTCGGCATCCTCGCCGGCTTCATGGCGCCGATCTGGCTGTCCACCGGCAGTGGCAACCATGTGGTGCTGTTCTCCTACTACGCCCTGCTCAACGCGGCGATCTTCGCCATCGCCTGGCTGCGGCCCTGGCGCGAGCTCAACCTGCTGGGCTGGATCTTCACCTGGGGCATTGGCGTGGCCTGGGGCGTGCTGGCCTACGAGCCCGCGAAGTTCGCGAGCACGCAGCCGTTCCTGCTGCTGTTCTTTGCCTTCTACCTGCTGCTGCCGATCCTGTACGCGAACAAGCGCGCGCCGGGGCGGCGCGACGTGGTCGACGGCGGCCTGCTGTTCGGCACGCCGCTGGTGGCGTTCGCGTTGCAGGCGGTGCTGCTGGACGGCGCGCGGACGCAGCTCGCGCTGTGCGCGCTGGGGCTGGCGGCGATCTATGCGGCGCTGGCGTGGTGGCAGCGGCGGGGCCCGCACGCGGTGCTTGCCGAGGCCTACCTGCTGCTGGCGGCGGCCTTCGCTACGCTGGCGGTGCCGCTGGCGCTGTCGGCCAGTGCCACGGCGGCGGTGTTCGCGGTGGAAGGTGCCGGGCTGGCGTGGCTGGGCCTGCGTACGGGACGGTTGCTGCCACAGTGGGCCGGCGTCGGGCTGCAGCTGGTCGCCACGGTGGCCTTCTTCAACGGCTACGTGGACCTGCCGCTGGCGGAGCACGCGATCGCCAACCCGGCCTTCGCCGGCTTCATGCTGCTGGCGCTGGCGGGCTTTGCCAGCGCCTGGTGGTACCGCGCGGCCGGGTGGACGGCGGCCGCGGCGGTGTACTACTGCTGGGGTCTGGTCTGGTGGTGTTCCGGCGCGCTGAACGAGGTGGTCCAGCACGTTGCCGCAGGCCTGCGCCCGGACGCGCTGTTGGCGGTGGCTGCGGTGACCGCGCTGCTCGCGGCGGAGGTACAGCGCAGGCGCGCGGCGGCGGCGCTGGTGCTGACCGTGCTGGGCGCCTTCGTCATGGCCGCGCCGTTGGCCATGGCGCAGTTGGATGCCGACGGCCAGCCACTCGCCGCCTGGGGTGGCGTGGCCTGGCTGCTGTTCGCGGCCTGTGGCGTGCGCAGCCTCACCGGCCTGCGCAATGAGGGCGGGCAGCTGGCGGCGTGCGCGCAGTTCGTCTGGTGGTTGCTGTGGCCGCTGGTGCTGTCACTGTCGGCGTTTGAATTCGCCCGGGCACAGGCGTTGGGCAGCGGCTGGCGGCTGGCGCTCCCGGCCTTGCCCTGGCTGGCCCTGCTGGGAGTGCTGCAGCTCCGCTGGCACTGGTTGCGACAACCGCTGGGTGCTGCGTTCGACTTCATGCGTACGCCGCTGTTCGTGACCAGTCTGCTGGTGATCTGTCCAGGTTGGCTGGGCGCGCTGCGTGATGCCGGCGGCAGCGCGCCGCTGCCGTGGCTACCGCTGCTCAATCCGCTGGATATCGTCCAGCTGGCCGCGCTGGTGCTGCCCGCGTGCTGGCTGTGGTCGGCACAGGTACCGGCTTCATTCGCGCGGCGGCGGGTCGCGCTGTTGTCGGTGGCGGGCTTCCTGCTCGTCACCTGCATCACCCTGCGCACGGTGCACCACTGGGGCGGCCTGCCCTGGGGCGGAGCCTTGTGGTCGGCCAGCCTCGCGCAGACGGCGCTGACCCTGGTCTGGAGCGTGGCGGGCGTGGCGGCGTGGATCGCGGGGTCGCGGCGCGGCCAGCGTGCGTTGTGGCTGGTGGGGGCAGTGCTGATGGCGCTGGTGCTGGCCAAGCTGGTACTTGTCGACCGCCAGCACCTGGGCAACCTGCTGGGCATCGGCTCATTCATGGCCTATGGCCTGCTGTGCACCGTCGTGGGCTGGTTCGCGCCGGCGCCGCCGCGGGCGCCACCCAGCGCTAGTGAGGGCGGCGATGGGAGCGGCGGTGAAGGCGGCGCCGCGGCGTTCCGGGCGTGAGCGGGGCGTCCCGTCCGCTCAGGCCCGGGGCGATGGCCTCGGGAGTTCGCAGCCTTCGGGGCCGCAGGCCGCGCCGTCGCCGCTGACCGCCGGCGGCGCGAGCTTGCGCAGCGCTTCGGCCAGCGCTTCGGGCGGGTGCGCGCCCTGGATGCCGTGGATGCCGTCGACGACGAAGGTCGGTACCGCGCGGATGCCCATCGCCTGCGCGCGGCCCAGTGCGGCCTGCACCTCGGCGACGCCTTCGTCCGAATCCAGCATCGCGCGCACGCGCGCTTCCGGCAGGCCGCCTTCGGCGCCGGCGGCGACCAGCACCTCGGCATCGGCCAGGTTGCGGCCCTCGGCGAAGTGGGCGCGGAACAGGGCCTCGGCCACGGCCTCCACGTCGCCCTCGCGCGCGGCCAGCCACATCAGGCGGTGGCCGGGCAGGGTGGTGACGCGCACCTGGCCGCGGTCGAAGTCCATCGGCAGGCCCTCGGCGCGCGCGGTGCCCTGGGTCTGCGCCAGGATTTCCGCGGCGCGCGCTTCGCCACCGAACTTGCTGGCATAGGCCTCGCGCAAGGGGACCGGCGTGGCATCGGCGTCCGGATCCAGCATGAAGGGATGCCAGTGCACTTCGACGGCGGGCGCGTCGTCGCCCAGCAGCGCGAGGGCGCGCTGGAAGCGATGCTTGCCGATCCAGCACCAGGGGCAGACCAGGTCGGACCAGATGTCGATGCGCATGGGGCTCACCTCTTCGTCTTGCGTTCGTAAACCATGCGCGTGCCCGCCGCGCGGTCGTGCCAGGTCAGGCGGTCGCGGTCGAACCAGGCCCACCAGAAGCCCAGGCCCCCCGCGGCCACCGACAGCGTGGCCACCGCGTAGCGGCACCACAGCGTCCGCCACGGCGGCGCGGGACCATCGGCGGCGACCACGCGCAGGCGCCAGGGCCGCATGCCCAGGGTCTGCCCGCCACGTCGCCAGCTCACCGTGGCGTAG
Source organism: Luteimonas sp. A534 (assembly GCF_054072805.1). Taxonomy (NCBI): domain Bacteria; kingdom Pseudomonadati; phylum Pseudomonadota; class Gammaproteobacteria; order Lysobacterales; family Lysobacteraceae; genus Luteimonas; species Luteimonas sp. A534. The sequence continues at coordinate 326,979 of NZ_JBSVRR010000002.1, read as the reverse complement.
GCGCCGGTGATCGCCCAGCAGCACAGCCACAGCAGCCACTGCAGCAGGCTCCAGGGCTGGATGTTCTCGCGCGGCCCGTGGCCGGCCAAGGTGTAGCCGAGTGCGAACACGAAGCCGAGCAGGAACCACAGCGACAGCACGGGCAGCAGGTCGTACAGCATCGCCAGCAGTCGCTTGCCGATGTGCGCGCCGGGCAGTGCGTGGCCGTCGGCCGCCTGCGGGTTCGGGTGGTGTCGGGCATCCGGGTTCATCGCGACAGGATAGCCGCCGCGGCTTCCGCGCCGCTAAGCTGGCGGCGATGTCCGCGTCCACGCCCGCAGAGCGCCGAACGCGCGCCATGCGGCTGCCGCCGCCGCGCGACGCCGACGCGCGCGCCATCGATGCCTTCATCGATGCCTGGTGGGCCGAATCCGGCGCCGCCCGCCAGACCCTGGACAGCTACCGCCGCGATCTGCAGGGCTTCGCGCGCTGGCGCGACCGTGGCGACATCGTCGACGCCGATCGCGCCGGCCTGTTCGACTACCTCGCCCACCGCAGCCGCGAAGGCTATTCGCCGCGCAGCAACGCGCGCCTGCTGTCCGCGCTGCGGGCGTTCTACGGCTGGCGGCTGAGGCAGGGACTGCGCGCCGACGATCCCACGGCCCTGCTGGAGCCGCCAAAGCTGCCGCGCCTGCTGCCCAAGGCGCTCGCAGAGGGTGAGGTCGCCCGCCTGCTCGAGGCGCCCGATGTCGACGCACCCGCGGGCCTGCGCGACCGCGCCATGCTGGAGCTTATGTACGCCTGCGGCCTGCGCGTGAGCGAGCTGGTCGACCTGCCGGCCAACGGCGTCAACCTGCGCCAGGGCGTGCTGCGCGTGTCCGGCAAGGGGGGCAAGGAACGGCTGGTGCCCCTGGGCGACGAGGCCCGGCACTGGCTTGATCGCTATCTCGCTGATGCCCGCCCGGCGCTGGTCGGCGCCCGCCAGGTCCCGGTGGATGCGAAGGGTGACGCGCCGCTGTTCGTCGGTCCGGATCTCCGCGCCCCGACGCGGCAGGCGTTCTGGGCCCTGGTCAAACGCCACGCCGCCGCCGCCGGCATCGATCCCGGCAAGGTCAGTCCGCACGGCCTGCGCCACAGCTTCGCCACCCACCTGCTCAACCACGGTGCCGACCTGCGTTCGCTGCAGATGCTGCTCGGGCACAGCTCGCTGTCGACCACCCAGATCTACACCCTGGTCGCGCGCGAGCAGCTCAAGCGCCTCCACGCCCGCCACCACCCCCGAGCCTGAAAGCCGGAGCAATGGATGTCCCGGGCCGCGGGCACCTCCGCCGAAGCGCATGCGAGAATGCGCGGTCAGCCGCCGTCATGGCGGCATCGCCAAGCCGAGACCCGCGAATGAAGTCCTTGCTGCCCCTGATGCTGTGTGCCGTCAGCCTTACCGCCTGCGCCCAGGCGCCGGACGCCAGTGCACCGGGCACGCAGCAGCCCGCCCGCGCCGCGGGCCAGGGGATGGTCAGCGCCGCGGCGGGTTCGGCCGAGGAGCGCGCGATCCAGGCCCTGCACGCGATCAACCCGCGGATCGAGGTCGACCACGTCGGCGCCGCGCCGCTGCCCGGCTTCCGCGAGGCGGTGGTCGGCGGGCAGATGGTCTACATCAGCGATGACGGCCGCTATCTGCTGCAGGGCGCGCTGTTCGATGTCCACGAGAAGGTCGACCTCAGCCAGGCGGGCATGGCCGAGGTGCGCCGCCGGCTGCTGGCGACCATTCCCGCGTCCGAGCGCATCGTGTTCGCGCCCGAAGCCCCCGAATACACCGTCAGCGTGTTCACCGACGTCGAATGCGGCTACTGCCGCAAGCTCCACGAGGACATCGCGGAATACAACCGCCTCGGCATCGCCATCGAATACCTGGCCTTTCCGCGCATGGGTCCGGCGAGCGAAGACTTCAGCAAGATGGTGTCGGTGTGGTGTGCCAGCGACCGCCGCGCCGCACTGACCGCCGCCAAGGAAGGGCGCAACGTTCCGGCGAGCCAGTGCACCAGCCCGGTGGCGCGGCACTACGACATCGGTCGCCGGGTGGGCCTGACCGGCACGCCGATGATCGTCACCGCCGACGGGACCCAGATGCCCGGCTACATGCCGCCCGCCGACCTGCGCGCCGCGCTCGACCGGCTGGCCCTGGATGCGGCCGGGCCGGCAGCCAGCGCCACGCCGACCGACGCACCGACGGACGCGCCCGAACCAGACGTGGCCGCGGACGGCGCGCCGGGCGGGCGCTGAGCCGCCAGCCGCCCCGCGGCTTCGCTACAATGGCCGGCCCGTTCCACGGTCGAAACCGGACATGATCGTCCTCGAGGGCCTGCCCGCCCTGTCGCCCTTCCGGCGCGAACGTCTCCAAGCCCGCCTGCAAGCCATTGAACCCGGCATCCGCGTCACCGGGTCCTGGCACGTCTACTGGCTCGATGCCGACCCGGGCGCGATGCCCGACCGGGCGGTGCTGCATCGCATCCTGCAGGCCGCGGACGCCGTGGCGCCCGCCGAGCCCGGCGCCGCGACCCGCTTCGTTTCTCCGCGCGTGGGCACGCTCTCGCCCTGGGCCAGCAAGGCCGGCGAATTGCTGCGCGGTGCCCGCCTGCCGGTGAAGCGCGTGGAGCGCGGCACCCGCATCGACATCACCGGCTGGCCGTCCGATCCGGCGGCCGCGGCCGTCGTCGCGGGTGTCCTGCACGACCCCATGACGCAGTCGCTGCTGGCCTCGCACGATGAGGCTGCGGCGCTGTTCACCACGCCCGCGCGCGGCGCGGTCGAGGTCATTCCGCTGGATGGCCTGGAAGAAGCCAACCAGCGCCTGGGCCTGGCGCTCGCCGCCGACGAGATCGCCTACCTGCGGGAGCGCTATGGCGCGCTTGGCCGTGACCCGCACGACGTCGAACTGATGATGTTCGCGCAGGCCAACTCCGAGCACTGCAGGCACAAGATCTTCAACGCCTCCTGGACCATCGACGGCGAGGAGATGCAGGTCAACGGCGGCCCGCAGTCGCTGTTCCGGATGATCCGGCACACGCATGCGCAGACGCCGGAGCACACGCTGTCGGCCTACAGCGACAACGCCGCGGTGGTCGAAGGGTATGCCTCGCGACGCTTCCGGCCCGACCCGGAGACGGCCGTCTACCGCGCCGAGCCCGAGCGCGACGGCGCCTTCTGCATCAAGGTCGAGACCCACAACCACCCGACCGCGATCTCGCCCTTCGCGGGCGCCTCCACCGGCGCCGGCGGCGAGATCCGCGACGAGGGCGCCACCGGCCGCGGCGGCAAGCCCAAGGCCGGACTGGTCGGCTTCAGCGTTTCGCACCTGCGCATCCCGTCGCTGCCGCAGCCCTGGGAACAGCCGCGCGCGCTGAACCCGCGCATGGCGCCGGCGCTGGAGATCATGACCGACGGCCCGCTGGGCGCGGCGGCGTTCAACAACGAATTCGGCCGCCCGAACCTCACCGGCTACTTCCGCAGCTTCGAGCTGGCGGAGGGCGAGGGCCTGGTCCGTGCCTACGACAAGCCGATCATGCTCGCCGGTGGCCTTGGCGCCATCGACCGCGACCAGGTGGCCAAGCTGACGCTGTCGCCGGGTGACGCGGTGGTGGTGCTCGGCGGCCCGTCGATGCTGATCGGGCTGGGCGGCGGTGCCGCAAGCTCCGTGGCTTCGGGCGAGAGCGCCGAGGACCTCGATTTCGCCAGCGTGCAGCGCGACAACCCGGAGATGGAGCGCCGCTGCCAGGAGGTCATCGACCGCTGCGTGGCGATGGGCAAGGCCGGCAACCCGATCAAGTGGTGCCACGACGTCGGCGCCGGCGGCCTGTCCAACGCGATCCCCGAGCTGCTGCACGATTCCGGCGTGGGCGGCGTGATCGATCTCGATCGCGTGCCCAGCGACGATCCCTCGCTGTCGCCCATGCAGCTGTGGTGCAACGAGTCGCAGGAGCGCTATGTGCTGGGCGTTTCGGTGGACCGCATCGATGAATTCGCGGCGCTGTGCGAGCGCGAACGCTGCCCCTTCGCCGTGGTCGGGTATGCGACTGAAGAGGAGCACCTGGTGGTGGGCTACGGCGCATCGCCTGCATCCGTCGCGACCGGTGAGCCGCGCGACCTGCACGCCATCGACCTCCCCATGGACCTGATTTTCGGCAAGGCGCCGAAGATGCACCGCGATGCCGTCCGCCAGCAGCCGCACCGCTGGCCCCAGCTCAATGCCGTCGCGCTGGCCGCCGCCGGCCGTCCGGGCGAAGCCCTGCACGAAGCCGGCCTGCGCGTGCTTGCGCATCCGACGGTCGCCTCCAAGCAGTTCCTGGTCACGATCGGCGACCGCAGCGTCGGCGGCCTGACCGCGCGCGACCAGATGGTGGGCCCCTGGCAGCTGCCGGTGGCCGATTGCGCGATCACGCTTGCGGATTTCCACGGCCACAGCGGTGAAGCCATGGCGATCGGCGAGCGCACGCCGCTGGCCCTGATCGACGCCGCCGCCAGCGCACGCATGGCCGTGGGCGAAGCGATCACCAACCTGTGCGCCGCGCCGGTCGAGTCGCTGGCGCGCACCAAGCTCTCGGCCAACTGGATGGCCGCCGCCGGCCACCCGGGCGAAGACGCGCGCCTGTTCGACGCCGTGCACGCGGTGGGCATGGAGCTGTGCCCGGAGATCGAGCTGTCGATCCCGGTCGGCAAGGACTCACTGTCGATGCAGGCGCAGTGGCAGGCCGATGGCGTCGCCCGGAAGTCGGTGTCGCCGGTGTCGCTCGTGGTCACCGCCTTCGCGCCGGTGGCCGATGTGCGCCGGCAGCTCACCCCGCTGCTCGCGCGCCAGAGCGGCACCGAGCTGTGGCTGCTCGGCCTGGGCGCGGGCAAGCAGCGCCTGGGCGGTTCGATCCTGTCGCAGGTCCACGGCGCTTTCGGTGGCGCCTGCCCGGACCTTGATGACCCGCAGCGCCTGCGCGCCTTCTTCGAACTCATCCGCGACGCGCGCGAGGCCGGCTTGCTGCTGGCCTATCACGACCGCTCCGACGGCGGCGTTTTCGCCAGCCTCTGCGAGATGGCGTTCTGCTCGCGCGTCGGCCTCGACATCGACCTCGATACCTGGGGCGACGACCGCACCGAGAACGTGTTCCGCACGCTCTTCAATGAAGAACTGGGCGCGGTGGTGCAGATCGCAGCCGATGATCGCGTCGAGTTCGTCGACCTGGTGGAGCGCCATGGCCTGGTCGAGTGCGCGCAGCGCATCGCGCGGCCGACCACCGCGTCGTCGGTGCGCGTGCTCGCCGATGGCGAAGTGATGGCCGAGTGGGCCTGGGAAGACCTCATGGGCGCCTGGTGGTCGGTGAGCCACGCCATGCAGCGCCAGCGCGACAATCCCGACTGCGCCGACGCCGAGCGTGATGCCGCGCTGCGCTTCGATGCGCCCGGCCTGCGGCCCGAGCTCACGTTCGACCCGTCCGACGACATCGCCGCGCCCTACGTCGCCAAGGGCGCCGCACCGCGCGTGGCGGTGCTGCGCGAGCAAGGCGTCAACGGCCAGGTGGAGATGGCGGCCGCGTTCACGCTGGCCGGTTTCGAGGCGGTCGACGTGCACATGAGCGACCTGGTCGCCGGCCGCGCGACGCTCGACGACTTTGCGGGCTTTGCCGCCTGCGGCGGTTTCAGCTACGGCGACGTGCTTGGCGCCGGCCGCGGCTGGGCGACATCGATCCTCGAGCGCGAAGCACTGCGCAGCATGTTTGAACGCTTCTTCGGCCGCGGCGACAGCTTCGCCCTGGGCGTGTGCAACGGCTGCCAGATGATGTCGCAGCTCAAGGAGATCATCCCCGGCGCCACCCACTGGCCCCGGTTCCAGCGCAACCTCAGCGAGCAGTTCGAGGCGCGCCTGGGCATGCTGGAAGTGGTGGAATCACCGTCGCTGTTCCTGCGCGGCATGGCCGGCTCGCGGATCCCGGTGGTGGTTTCGCATGGCGAGGGCCGGGCGGAATTCACCGGCGACGCCGACCACGCTGCCGCCCGCGTGGCGTTGCGCTACGTCGACGGAGGCGGTCGCCCGGCGACCGCCTACCCCGCCAATCCCAACGGTTCGGACTCCGCCGTCGCCGGACTCACCAGCGACGACGGCCGGGTGACGCTGCTGATGCCGCATCCCGAACGCACCCTGGCCACGGCCAACTTCAGCTGGGCGCCGGCGGCGTGGGCAGTCGCCTCGCCCTGGCTCAGGATGTTCCGCAACGCGCGGGTGGCCGTCGGCTGAGGGCCGGTCGACCCGTCAGAGCACGCCCAGGAACTGCTGGGCCACCGCCTTGATGCCCACGCCCGGAGGAAGTGCGCAACTCATCGCGGGATAGATGAAGTTGGCGCCCTCGTTGTCTTCCACCGACCAGACGACATCGATGTCGTCGTTGGCGGCCAGGATGACGGACTTCGGCATGTAGACGGGGTCGGCCAGGTTGCTCCGCCCGTCCACCAGCGTGCAATTGACGGTAGCAGGCGCGTCCGAGGTGTTGACCAGTATCGCGCCCACGAGGTAGCTGGACTCCGCGGCTCCGAACCGCCCTTCCAGGGCGCAGGTGATGAAGGTGACCGAGTCGCCTTCGTTCTGCACTGCGAGCGGACGCTTCCGGACCACGCCGTCGAACACGGGCAGGGCGCTCTGGCAGGCGCCGGTGGCCAATGTGATGCGATCGTCTCCCACGGTGCCGGCGATTGCGGTGGCGGGCAGTGCCAGGGCGATGGTCAGGGATATCAGGGCTTTGAACATGTCGTTACCTCGGATGGGGGGCGCGAAGCATTCCGCACACTGCGGGTCAACGCGCCAGGCGGGAGCAAGCGGACAGGGCGAGGGCGCCCAGCCAGCCGGTGGCCGTGTCGCCCTGGCGTGACCTGCTAAAGTCCACGACCCACGCACGCTCGACAGATCTGCCATGAATACCGTGAGTGAGCAGGCCAGCCCGGAGCGCACCACCGACGAAGCCATCGTCACGACCCTGCTTGAAAAGGGCCGCCTGAAGGACGCCGACCTCGGCCGCGCCCGGCGCCTGCAGGACGAAACCGGCGGCAGCCTGCTGTCCCTGCTGGGCCGCCTTGGCCTGGTGTCCGAACGCGATCACGCCGAAGCCTGCGCCGCGGTGCTCGACCTCCCGCTGGTCAGCGCCAAGGACCTGCCGGAGATGCCGCCGGAAGGCACGCCGCTGACCGCGCGCTTCATGACCCAGTTCCACGTGGTGCCGGTGGCCGAGGGAGACGGCCACGTCGACGTCCTGGCCGCGGATCCGCAGGACCCTTACGCGCTCGAAGCCGTGCGCCTGGCGACCGGCAAGGACGTGCGAGCCAGCGTGGCGCTGCGCTCGGAGATTGCCGGCCTGGTCGAGCGCTGGTACGGCCAGGGCCGCAGCGCGATGGGCGCCATCATCGAGACCGCGGAAGGTGACGGCGGCGACATGGACGACGTCGAGCACCTGCGCGACCTCGCCAGCGAAGCGCCGGTGATCCGGCTGGTGAACCTGGTCATCCAGCGCGCGGTCGAGCTGCGCGCGTCCGACATCCACGTCGAGCCCTTCGAGAACCGGTTGAAAGTCCGCTACCGCGTCGATGGCGTGCTGGAAGAAGGCGAAAGCCCGCCGACCAACCTCACCGCCGCCGTGATCAGCCGCATCAAGATCATGGCCAAGCTCAACATCGCCGAGCGCCGCCTGCCGCAGGACGGCCGCATCATGCTGCGCGTACAGGGCAAGGAGCTCGACCTGCGCGTGTCCACCGTGCCCACCGCGCACGGCGAGAGCGTGGTCATGCGCCTGCTCGACCGCGAGACCGTGGTGTTCGACTTCCACCGCCTGGGCTTCACCGACGAATTCCTGCCGCGCTTCCACCAGGTGCTGCAGCAGCCGCACGGCATCCTGCTGGTCACCGGCCCCACCGGCTCGGGCAAGACCACGACGCTGTACACCGCGCTGTCCAAGCTCAACCAGCCGACGGTGAAGATCATCACCGTCGAGGACCCGGTCGAGTACCAGATCGAGGGCATCAACCAGATCCAGGCCAAGCCGCAGATCGGCCTGGACTTCGCCAATGCCCTGCGCAGCATCGTGCGCCAGGACCCGGACATCATCATGATCGGCGAGATGCGCGACCTCGAGACCGCGCGCATCGCGATCCAGTCCGCACTCACCGGCCATCTGGTGCTGTCCACGCTGCACACCAACAACGCCGCCGGCGGCATCACCCGCATGCTCGACATGGGGGTGGAGGACTACCTGCTGACCTCCACCATCAACGGCATCCTCGCCCAGCGCCTGGTGCGCAAGCTGGAACCGACCCACGCCGAGCGCTATCCGGCATCGCCGGAAGAGATCGCGAAGTTCGACCTGCGGCGCTTCCAGCCCGAAGGCGATCTCTTCCTGTACCGCCCGCGCGGCTCGGCGATCGCGCCCACCGGCTACCTCGGCCGCACCACCATCGTCGAGTTCCTGGTGATGGACGACGCCCTGCGCCGCGCGGTCATGCGCCACGCCGGCATGGGCGAGATCGAACAGCTCGCACGCGACGCCGGCATGCAGACGATGTACGAGGACGGCATCCGAAAGGCACTCGCCGGGCAGACGACGATCGAGGAAGTGCTGCGCGTCACCGAGGACGCCTGAGCATGCCGGTGTACCGCTACAAGGCGCTCAACAGCCGCGGCGAGACGCTCGACGGCCAGATGGAAGCCACCAGCGACGCCGAAGTGGTGCTGCGCCTGCAGGAGCAGGGCCACCTGCCGGTGGAGGCGAAGCTGGCCAGCGAAGGCGACGGCGAAGGCGCGCTCAAGGCGCTGTTCAAGCCCAAGGCCTTTTCGGGCGAGCGCCTGGTGCAGTTCACCCAGCAGCTGGCGACGCTGCTCGGTGCCGGCCAGCCGCTGGACCGCGCGCTGACCATCCTGCTCGACCTGCCGGAAGACGACGCCGCGCGGCGCACGATCCACGACATCCGCGACCAGGTGCGCGGCGGCACGGCGCTGTCGACCGCGCTGGAGCGCCAGCACGGGACGTTCTCGCGCCTGTACATCAACATGATCCGCGCCGGCGAGGCCGGGGGCAGCCTGCAGGACACCCTGCAGCGCCTGGCCGACTACCTGGAACGCTCGCGCGCGCTGCGCGGCCGGGTGCTGAACGCGCTCATCTACCCGGTGATCCTGGTGGTGATGGTGGGCCTGGCGCTGCTGTTCCTGCTTGGCTACGTGGTGCCGCAGTTCGGCGTGATGTACGAGAGCCTGGACGCGGAGCTGCCCTTCTTCACCAAGGTGGTGCTCGGCCTGGGCGACTTCGTGCGTGACTGGTGGTTCGTGATGTTGGCGGTCCCCGCGCTGGCCGCGCTGTGGTTCGACCGCCGCCTGCGCAATCCGGCGTTCCGCGCCCGCTTCGACGAGTGGCTGCTCGAGCGCAGGTTCGTCGGCGGCCTGGTGGCCCGGATCGAAACGGCGCGGCTGATGCGCACCCTGGGCACGCTGCTGAAGAACGGCGTGCCCCTGATCGCGGCCCTGGGCATCGGCCGCAACGTGCTGGGGAACCGCGCGCTCGCCGCCGATGTCGAAGCAGCGGGCGAGGAGGTCAAGAACGGCGTCGCGCTGTCCACCGCGCTCGCGCGCGGCAAGCGTTTCCCGCGGCTGGCGCTGCAGATGGTCCAGGTCGGCGAGGAATCGGGCGCCCTGGACACGATGCTGCTCAAGACCGCCGACACCTTCGAGGCCGAGACCGGACAGGCGCTGGACCGCATGCTGGCCGCCCTGGTCCCCGTGATCACCCTGCTGCTGGCGGTGGTGGTCATGGTGGTGATCCTGGCGGTGCTGGTGCCGATCTACGACCTCACCAATGTCATAGGCTAGGGGCCTGCCCGCGCGCCGGGCGTCCCATTCCCATCCAGAACAGGCAGGACTCCATGCACAAGCGTTCCCTTACCCGTTCCCCGCGTCCGTCCGGCCAGGGCGGCTTCAGCCTCATCGAGATCATCGTCGTGGTGGTGCTCATGGGCGGCATCGTGGCCTTTGCGGCCTCGCGCATCATCGGCGGCGGCGACCGCGCCAAGGTGCGGCTGGCCGAAGCCCAGGTGCAGACCCTGGCGGAGAAGGTCAGCCAGTTCGAGATGGACACCGGCACGCTGCCCAATGCGCTGTCGGAGCTGGTGAACTCACCCGGCGGCGTCGGCGGGTGGCTGGGCCCGTATGCCCGGTCGGCCGATCTCAACGATCCCTGGAACACGCCCTTCGAATACCGCATGCCGGGCGACAGCGGTCCCTACGACATCGTCAGCTACGGCGCCGACCGCAAGCCAGGCGGCGAAAGCGTCAACGCGGACATCCGCTACGAGTAAGAGATGCCCTGGATGAACGCCGGGCGCGGCGCGGTGGGCCGTTCCCGCGGCTTCTCACTGCTGGAAGTGTTGCTGGTGATGGTGCTGATCGCCGCCACCGGCGTGCTGGCCGCCGGCGTGGTGGGCGGCGGCTTCGCACGGATGGAGCTGCGCAGCCATGTGAGCGACATCGCGACGCAGCTGCGTTTCACGCGCGCCCGCGCGCTCGCCACCGGCGTGCCGCAGACCTTCAGCATCGACCCCGCCGGGCGCGTGTGGCAGGGCGCCGACGACAGCAGCGGCGAGGTGCCGGATTCGCTGCGCATCCACTTCACCGGCGCGCGCGAAGTGCAGCCGGCGCAGGGCGTGGGCGCGATCGTGTTCTTTGGCGATGGCGCCTCCACCGGTGGCCGGGTGCAGCTCAGCCGCGGCGAGGCGGCCTTCGACATCGATGTCGCCTGGCTGACCGGCAGCGTGAGCGTGCACCGGGCGGAGCCTGTGCGATGAGGCCGGCCGGGACCCCCTTGGCGCGCGGGCGCCAGCACGGTTACACCTTGATCGAGGTGCTGGTGGCGTTTGCCGTGCTGGCGCTCGCCCTGACCTTCCTGCTGGGCACGCTGTCGGGTGCGACGCGCCAGGTGCGCTGGTCGTCGGACGCCGGGCGCGCGGCGCTGCACGCGCAATCGCTCCTGGCCGACGTCGGCGTGGGCGAGGCGCTGCAGCCCGGGCGCGAGGAGGGCGAACTCGAGGACGGCCGCTACCGCTGGCAGCTCGAGGTCGCGCCGTACACGGATCCGCTCCTGCCCGGCAATGCCCCGCAGGATCCGTTCGCGGCCCAGCTCCTGCAGCTGCGCCTGGAACTGGCCTGGGGTGAAGGCACGCGCGCGCAGCGCCTGGTGCTGGACTCCCTGCGCCTGGTGCAGCCCGAGCCGGGGGCCGAGCCGTGAGCCGCGCCGTAAACCGCGCCCGCGCCGCCGGCTTCACCCTGATCGAAGTGTTGCTGGCCACCGCGCTGCTGGCCAGCGGCCTCGCCCTGGGCTTCGCCACCCTGCGCGCGGCCACCGCCACCGCCGAGCGTGGCGAGGCGATGGCGGCGCGCACCGAGCGCATGCGTGCGGTGGAAGGCTTCCTGCGGCGGCGGCTGGCCGCGGCGCAGGCCATTTCCTTCGCCCAGAACGAGGACACCGGCGGCGCATTGCGGTTCATCGGCGAGCCTGACCGCATCCGCTTCGTGGCGGACCTGCCGAGCTATCTCGGCCGCGGCGGCCCGCACCTGCACGACATCGCCGTGTATGGCCAGGGCAGCGAGACCGCCCTTGCGGTGTCGTTCTCGATGGTGCTGTCGGGCGAGACCATCGAGGAAGACCAGCCGCGCGCGCCGGAACCGCTGGTCGAAGGCCTGACCGGCCTGCGCATCCAGTACCGCGGACTCGACGAAGAGTCCGGGCTGAGCGATTGGCTGGACGAGTGGGACGCCTACGACACGCTGCCGCTGCAGGTGTCGATCGAGATCGAAAGCGACGACGGCGCCACCTGGCCACCGCTGATCGTGGCGTTGCCGCAGGCGGGCATCACGCCGCAGCTCGGCAGTGGGCGTTCGCGCCTTGGCCCGGCCGCGCGGCCGGGCGTCCGCCCGGGACAGCGTCCGGGGCAGCGCGGCGACGGCGGTCGCGGCCGCGGCCGCCTGACCGACCCCGAGGCACGGCGGCGATGAGGGCGCAGCGGGGCGCGGCCCTGATCCTGGTGATGTGGATGGTCGCGCTGCTGACCGCGCTGATCGGCGCCTATGCGGCCAGCGCACGCATCGAGTACATGCAGGGGCGTGGCCTGCACGGCGCGGTGGTGGCCGAGTCGGCCGCGCGTGCCGGGCTGGAGTACGCGCTGGTGCGGGTGCAGGCGCACGAGCCCGAATTCGCCTGGCTGCCCGACGGTCGTCCTTATCGCTGGACGTTCGGCGCCGCCGAGGTCGAGATCCGGATCGTCGACGAGTCGGGCAAGATCGACATCAACACCGCCGACGCAGCGCTGCTGTCGTCGCTGTTCCGGGTGCTCGGCGCCGAGGGCGATCGCGCGGACGCCATCGCGGGCGCGATCGTGGACTGGCGCGATGCCGATGATCTCACCCAGGCGTCGGGCGGCGCCGAGACTCCGCAGTACCGCCAGGCCGGCATGCCCTACGGCGCCAAGAACGCGCCGTTCGAAACGGTGGCCGAACTCGAGCAGGTGCTGGGCATGGATCGCGCGCTGTTCGAGTCGGTGGCCGGGTATTTGACCGTTTTCAGCGGCCTGCCGCAGCCCGACCAGCGTTTCGCCGGTGGCCCGGTGCTGCAGGCGCTGGGCGTTGACCCGCAGATGGCCCTGCTGCAGCGCGAAGGCGGACCGGGACTGTCGCAGGATGTCGTGGGCGGCGGCACCGGCACGTATAGTATCGACAGCCGCGCGCGGCTCGCTGATGGCCGCCAGGCCGTGCTGCGTGCGGTGGTTCGCGCGGGTGGAGGCGGGTTGCCCGGTTCGGCATACCTGCCACTGCAATGGGAAGAAGGAGCCACACCGCGCTGATGGCCGTCGTAGAAGACACCGCTGGAGCAACGCCGCGTCGCCAGGCCCTTGGTCGCCTGGGCGGTTCGCTGCGTCCGCGCATGTCCGCCTCCTGGCGCTGGTGGATGCAGGCGCTTGCGACCTGGCTGCCCCTGCGCCTGCGCGAACTGTTCGGCCTTGCCCGCGAACGCCTGCTGCTGCAGGTGGACGGCGACCGATTGCGCCTGGCCATCGACGGCAGCGGCGGCACGCGTGCGCTGGGCGACCTTCCGCTGCCGCCGGCCGACGGCGTGGGCGATCCCCTGGCCGCCTTGCTGGCGCAGCGCGTTGCCCGGCTTCCGCGCTGGCTGTTGCTGCCGGCGGGCACGGCCCTGCGCCGCACCATGCCGCTGCCGGCCGCCGCGGGTGATCGCCTGCACGAAGTGCTGGGCTTCGAAATCGAACGCCAGACACCGTTTCCCGCCGCCGACGTCGAATACGACGCGCGCCTGCTCGGCCACCGCGCCGACGGTCAGATCAACGCCGAACTGGTGGTCGTGCCGCGCCACGCGCTCGAAGCGCAACTGGCTGCGCTCGGGCCGCTGGCCACCACGCTGACCGGGGTCGACGTCGCGGCCGGCGAGGGCGAAGGCCTGGGCGTCAATCTGCTTCCCGGGGCGCGCCGCCATCGTCGCGTCGATCCCTGGATGAGCTGGAACCTGGCGCTCGGCCTGGTGGCGGTGGTCGCCATCGCCGCGGGGCTGTGGCAGGTCCTGGACAACCGCCGCGCCGCCGCCGACGCCTTCGAGGCCGAGGTCGGACAGGCCGCCACCCGTGCCCGCGGCGCGTCGACGCAGCGCCAGGCGCTGGTCGACCTGGTGGAGGGCATGGCCTTCCTGGAATCCGCGCGCGCCGCGCGGCCGACCACGGTCGAGGTGATGGACGAACTGTCGAGGCGCCTGCCCGATACGACCTATCTCGAAAAGCTTTCGATCGAGGACACGCGGATCCTGCTGATCGGCCTGAGCAACGAGGCGCCCTCGCTGGTGCAGCGCCTGGAAGGGTCGCCACTGTGGCGTTCGCCGGCGCTTGCCGGCGCCCTGCAACCCGATCCGCGCAGCGGCCGCGACCGTTTCACCCTGACCGCCGAACTGGTGGTCGCGTCGGCCCCCGCCACCCAGGACCGGGAGGCCGCCCGTGCGCGAAATCCCTGACCGCGACCGCTGGCTGGCGCTGGCGATCCTTGCCGGCGTGCTCGCCGTCGCCTACCTGGTGCTGGTGCATCCCTGGTGGACGGCGCCGATGCTCGAGGTCGGCGAGCGCATCGACGGCCTGCAGGAGCGTGACCTGCGCGTGCGCATGGAACTCGCCCAGGCGCCGCACGTGGAAGCGCGGCTGGCCGAGGTGCAGGACGTGGCCGCGCGCGTGCCGGGCTTCATGGAGGAGCGCAGCACCGAGCTCGCCACTGCCGCACTCATCGCGCGCCTGGAAACGGCCGTGCTCGAGGCCAGCCCGGGCAATCGCAGCTGCGCCATCCGCAACCGTTCGCCGATGACCGAGCCGCGCCAGGGGCGCTTCCCGCGCGCGGTGGTGCAGGTGCGCCTGCACTGCGGCAATCCGGAGCTGGCCGCGGTGCTGCACTCGCTGGAGAGCGGCTCGCCGCGCCTGTTCGTCGACAACCTCAACGTGCTCGCGCCGCGCCAGGTCTTCGGCCGGGGTGGCGTTGGCGCCCAGGGTGCCGGCCTGGACATCACCTTCGATCTGTACGGCTACCTGCGGGCGGTCCCGGCGGCACCGGCGACAGGAGGCGGCAATGCGCGCTGAGGCACCGGGCGCACGCACCTGGCTGCTCGGCGCCGTCGCGCTGTGGGCGCTGGCGACCTGGATGCTGGGCCTGTTCGGGCTCGGCGGCCGCATCGACCGCCTGCCGCCGGATCCGGCGCTGGTGCAGGCGCTGCCCGCCGTCCCGCAGCCCGTCGACGCCCGACTGGGTCCGCTGGCGCAGTACTCCGAGTTCGGCGACCGGCCGCTGTTCACCACCGACCGCCGTCCGCAGCCCTTCGTGATCAATCCCGAGGACGAGTCGGCGCCGGCCGAGTTCGAGTACGTGCTCACCAGCGTGCTGCGGACGCCGGGGCTCGAGGTCGCGATCGTGCAGCCCACCGGCGGCGGCGAGTCCGTGCGCCTCAAGGTCGGCGAGGCCGCCGAAGCGGCTCCCGGCTGGCACCTGGTGTCGCTGACGCCGCGCAGCGCCGTGTTCGACGGCCCGGCGGGACAGCGCACGCTGGAGCTGCGCGTGTTCGACGGCGTCGGCGGCGAAGCCCCCACGGTCATGGCGGTGTCCACGCCGCGGCAGGCCGGGCGTGGACAGCCCCCCCAGGGCCAGGGCGCGCCGCCGGACCAGGCTGCGCCCGAACCCGCCCGCACGGGCACCGGCGAGCGCCCCGTGGTGGTGACCACGTCCAGTTCGCCCGCGCCCACCGAGGTCGAAGTTCCCGCGCCGGGGCAGCCCGCACCGGACGCGGACGCACCCGTCGCCACGCCGGACGAGCAGGTCGATGCCATCCGCCAGCGCATCGAAGCGCGGCGGGCACGGCTGCGCGAGCAGGCCCAGCAAGGCCAGTAGCCGGCCCATGGATTCCCTAGAATGCCCAAGATGATCCCGACCACGACCCTCAAGACGGCGTTCGCCGCACTCCTCGCCACCCTGCTGGTCGCCTGCGCCTCGGTGCCGTCGCCCGAAGTGCGGCGCGATGCGCGCATGCCCGCGCCGGTGATCCAGGTCGACGGCGTCCCGCGCGCCGCGCAGGTCGCCGACGGCATCGTCGCGGAGCCGCTTGCCGAGGGCCCGCGCGCGCAGCTGCACCGTGGCGACGGCCGGGTGATCAACGAATCGCTGGCGGCCTCGCCGCCGCCCAACCTCGCCGGCACCACGGGCGAGGCCACGTTCAACTTCGAAGGCGAATCGCTGCACGCCGTGGTCAAGGTGATCCTGGGCGACATGCTCGGCCAGAACTACGTGATCGCACCGGGCGTGCAGGGCACCGTCACCCTGGCCACGCCGAAGACGGTCAGCCCGGCGCAGGCCCTGGGCCTGCTGGAGATGGTGCTGGGCTGGAACAACGCCCGCATGGTCTATGCCGACGGCCGCTACAACATCCTGCCCGCCGATGGCGCCGTCGCCAGCGGTGCGGTGCCCGCGCGCACCGGTACCGCCGCCGGCGCGCGCGGTTTCGAGACCCGCGTGGTGCCGCTGAAGTACATCTCGGCGGTGGAGATGGAGAAGGTGCTGCTGCCGTACGCGCGCCCCAACGCCATCGTCAACGTCGATGCCGGGCGCAACGTCATCACCGTGGCTGGCAGCCGGCAGGAGCTGCAGAACTACCTGCGCACGATCGAGATCTTCGACGTCGACTGGCTGTCGGGCATGTCGGTGGGCGTGTTCCCGCTGGTGGCGGGACGCGCGCCGGACGTGGTCGCGAGCCTGGAGACGGTGTTCGGCGAAGCCAGCAACTCGCCGGTGGCGGGCATGTTCCGCTTCATGCCGCTGGAGGGCGCGAACGCGGTCCTGGTGATCACCCCGCAGCCTGCCTACCTCGACCAGATCGAACAGTGGATCTCGCGCATCGACGGCGCCGGCGGCGGCGTGCAGCTGTTCTCCTACGAGCTGAAGTTCGTCACCGCCAAGGATCTCGCCGAGCGTCTGTCCGAGGTGTATGGCAGCCGCGGTGGCGGTGGCTCGGACGGCGGACGGCGCGGCGGTGCTTCGCTGATGCCAGGCCTGGAGCCCACCGAAATCAGCGACGGCGGCATGGATGGATCCAGCAGCGCGGGCATCGGCCGCGGGGCATCCTCCGGCGGGCTCGGCAGCGGCGGATCGCTGTCGCTGGGCGAGCGCCAGGGCGGCAATACCGCGGTCACGCTCGAGGTCGATGGCAACCAGGTCGGCATTTCGGCGGTCGACGAAACCAACACCCTGCTGGTGCGTTCCACCGGCCAGGCCTGGCGCTCGATCCGCGAGGTCATCGACCGCCTGGACGTGATGCCGTTGCAGGTGCACATCGAAGCTCAGGTGGTGCAGGTCACGCTGAGCGGCGACCTGGCGTATGGCGTGAGCTGGTTCCTCGAGAAGGGCATGACCGACAACGGCTTCCCGGTGTTTCCGGCGCCTGGCGCGGGCGGCCCGAGCCGCTGGAGCACGCTGGGCGGCAGCATCGGCGGCATCGGCGGTCCGGGCGCGGTCTGGAGCCTGGTGAAGAACGACGCCGCGGCGATCATCAACGCGCTCGACCAGGTCAGCGACGTGCAGATGCTGCAGACGCCGTCGGTGCTGGTGCGCAACAACTACGAGGCCACGCTCAACGTCGGCGACCGCATTCCGATCTCGTCGGTCACGGTGAACTCGGGCTTCGGCGGGGACAGCTCCTACAGCCAGGTGCAGTACCTTGACACCGGCACCATCCTGAAAGTGCGCCCGCGCGTGACCCGCGACGGCACGGTGTTCCTCGACATCGTGCAGGAAGTCAGCAGCCCGCAGGGCGAGCCGGACGACAACGGCAACGTGCGCATCAACACCAACCGACTGAAGACGAACGCAGTGGTGCAGAGCGGCGACACCGTGTTCCTCGCCGGCCTGATCGCCGACGCGACCAGCCGCGGTTCCAAGGGCCTGCCGGGCCTGAGCCGGATTCCGGTCATCGGCGGACTGTTCGGCCAGCAGACGTCGAACACCACGCGCAGCGAAATCGTGGTGCTGATCACCCCGACCCTGGTCCGCAACCAGCAGGACGCACGCGACCTCACCGACGAGTACGGCCGCCGCTTCCGCGCGCTGGAGCCGCTGCACGGGACCACCGACTGAGCATGGCCGGCAGGGAGGGCGCGGGCGTGCCCGAACTCCCGATCCTGCTGCTGCCGGTTGCGGTCGACGACGACGCGCTCGACGCCTGCCTGGCGGCGCTGGACGCCGGCACCCCGGCGGGCACGCGGATCTGGTTGGCCGACGACGCCCAGGCGGGTCCGCGCGCGCTGGCGATCATCGAACGCTGGCTTGCCAGCACACCGCTGCGCGCCGAGTACACGCGCAGGCAGCGGAGGCTGGGCGAGGTCGCCCATCTGGATGAAGCCCTGTCCGCCTGCGGCGACGCCGACGTGATCGTGCTCGCGCCCGACGCCGTGCCCGCGCCGGGCTGGGCGCGGCAGCTCGCGGCCTGCGCCGCGCGCGACGGCGCCATCGCCACCGCCACGCCCTGGAGCAACGCCGGCGAGACCGCGGCCTGGCCGGACTGCGGCGAGGTCTCGGCCCAGCCCGACAATGGCGTCCTCGCGCGCCTCGGACGCGCAGCCGAAGGCATGCCGCCGGTGCACCCTGAGCTTCCCGCCGCGATCGACCATGCCGTGTACATCCGTGGCCGCGCGCGCGCCAAGGCCGGCGGACTGGACGTGGCCAGCTACGTGTCCTGGTATGCGGCGCTGATCGACCTGTCCTTGCGAATGGCCGGATTGGGCTGGCGCAATGTGCTGTGCGAGACCGCCTTCGTGGCCCGCGGCGGCGAGGGCGGTCCCGCCGACGGCGACCTGGACGCGCTGGCGGCACGGTGGCCGGGCTGGCAACCGCGGCTCGCGGAATTCCTGATGCACGATCCTGTCAGGGACCGGCGCCAGGAACTGACGCGCCGCCTCGCCGACGTCGACCCGCCTTCGCAGCACGAGCTGTTCGCGCCGTGAACGCCGCGCCTGTCGCCGTGGTGGTGGTCACGCACGAAAGCGGGTCGAGCATCGACGCCTGCCTGTCGCGCCTGCGCGCGGCGGCCGGCGTCGCCGAAATCCGCGTCGTCGACAATGCCTCCGGCGACGGCACTCTTGCCGTCGTCCAGCGCCATGCGCTGGCCGACGCGCGCCTGCGCTTCATCGCCAACCCCGACAACCCGGGCTTCGCCACCGCCTGCAATCAGGGCGCGGCCGATAGCGCTGCGCCGTGGCTGGCCTTCGTCAATCCCGACTGCATGGTGGACGCGGATACCTTCGAACGCCTGCTGGGCCATGCGCAGGCCGTTGGCGGCGAACTGCTGCTCGGCGCCGACCTGGTGGACGAGGGTGGCGTGCGCGACGGCGCCGCGAGGCGCAACGATCCCGATTTCGCGGCCATGCTGCGCGGGCCGCTGCGTGCCGGACGCGGGCGTCCGCTGGACGTGGCGCTGGACAGTGATGCTGCGCTGCAGCCGGTGGATGCGGTGTCGGGCGCGCTGATGCTGCTGCCGCGCGCCCTGTTCGCGCGCATTGGCGGCTTCGATACCGGCTACCGCCTGCACGCCGAGGACCTCGACCTCTGCCGCCGCGTGCGCTTGGCCGGCGCGACGGTGGCGGTCGCCAACGACGTGCGCGTGCTGCACCTGCGCGGCGTGTCATCGCGCGCGCGCCCGTTCTTCGTGGAATGGCACAAGCACCGCGGCCTGTGGCGCTACTTCCGCCGCTTCGAAGCGCCTTCGCGCGGCCCGCTGGTACGTGCAGGCGTCTGGATCGCGGTGTGGGCGCACTGGCTTTCACGCCTGCCGCGCATACTGCGGGAGTCCGCACGCAACGGCGCGCCATGATCCATTCGCTGCTCGACACCGACCTCTACAAGTTCACGATGATGCAGGCGGTGCTGCACCGCTATCCCGCGGCGCACGCCAGCTACCGCTTCCGCTGCCGCACGCCCGGCGTGGACCTGGCGCGTCATATCGATGTGATCTCCGACGCCATCGACGCGCTGTGCGCGCTGCGGCTCACGGACGCCGAACTCGACTACCTGCGCGGCCTGCGCTTCATCAAGCCGGATTTCGTCGACTTCCTCGGCCTGTTCCGCCTGGACCGGAAGTACGTGCGCCTGGAGCGCTCGGACGACGAGCAGGGCGGCATCTCGCTGACCCTGTCGGGCCCCTGGCTGCATACGATCCTGTTCGAGGTGCCGCTGCTGGCGATCATCAGCGAAGCCTGGTCGGTGGGCGAGCACGGACCCGCCGACGAGGCCGAAGGCCTGCGGCGGCTGCGCGCCAAGATCGACCGCATCGACGCCGGCGTGGGCTACGAGGACTGCCGGATCACCGATTTCGGCACCCGGCGCCGCTACTCGCAGGCCTGGCAGGACAGGCTCGTGCCCGAGCTGGCGAACGGACTGGGCGCGCGCTTCGCGGGCACCAGCAACGTCGACCTCGCCCGTCGCCACGGCATGGTGCCGCAGGGCACGATGGCGCACGAATGGCTGCAGGCGCACCAGGCGCTGGGCCCGCGCCTGCGCGACTCGCAAAAGGCCGCGTTCGAGGCCTGGGCGCAGGAATACCGCGGCGACCTGGGCATCGCGCTCACCGACGTGATCGGCATGGACGCCTTCCTGCGCGACTTCGACCTGTACTTCTGCAAGCTGTTCGACGGCGTGCGCCACGACTCCGGCGACCCCATGCAGTGGGGTGAGCGCATGCTCGCGCACCTCGAAGCGCTGCGCATCGATGCGCACACCAAGACCCTGGTCTTCAGCGACGGACTCGACATCGAAGAAGTGATGCGCCTGCATGCGCATTTCCGCGGCCGCTGCCGGATGTCGTTCGGCATCGGCACCAATCTCACCAACGATGTCGGGCCGAAGCCGCTGCAGATCGTGCTGAAGATGGTGTCCTGCAACGGCCAGCCCGTGGCCAAGCTCAGCGACTCGCCGGGCAAGACCATGGTCGATGACGAAGGCTACCTGCGCTACCTGCGGCAGGTGTTCGAGGTGCCTGAACCGGGCGGTTGAGGCGACCGCTCAGGGCGCGACGACGACTTCGGCCGCCTGCGCCATGCTGCCGTCCTCGGGCGTGACCACCAGCTTGCCATTGCCGATGGACGTCACGTGCGCCGGACCGACCAGGCGCGTGCCCAGCGAGAACTCCGCCACTTGCTGCCATGCGCCGTCGACCTGGCGCAGCACGTAGCCGTTGCGATCGTAGTAGTTGGCCATGCCTTCGCAGCCTTCCATGGTGTAGAGCAGCAGCGCCTCTTCCCCGGGCGCGCCATCGAGGTCGAGCATGAACAGGCGCTCGCCTTCCGGATAGGCGCCGCAGCCGCGCTCTTCGCCTGTGGCATCGACGATGCGCCGGGCGGCGTCGCGCAGCTCCGGCGTGGCCGGGCGCGCGTCGGCGCGGACCCGCAGCAGTGCATCGCCGCTGAAATCGAAGTACTGCGTGTCTTCGGCGTCGCTGCCGGCAGTCGTTGCGACCTCGTCCGTCGCCGGTTCGGCGGGTGCGATCGCATCGCCGGTGCCGGCGATGTAATCCGTTCCCGTGCCGGGCGGCGCAACGTCCTGCGCCTCCGATGCATCCGGCGCGGTGGAAGGCGTGCACGCGGCAAGGAGTGCGGCAAGGACGGCCAGGGTCATGGACTTCATCACGGTGTTCCGGAGGCGGGTCGAAAGCCCTGTGCCGGAACCATACCTGCCGGGCGTGATGCGCGTGGCAAGCCTATGTCGTGACGCATTTGAACAGCGAAGCGTAGAAGCCGCTATTGGTGAGCGAGGTGCGCACCACGTCGCCGTCCTTTTTCACATCGACGAACTTCTCGATCTCGCCGCCACCCACGTAGTTCACGGTTTCCGGCGAGTAGTAATGCACGGTCCCCCGCGAATGCTGACCCGTCCCGCGATAGGCGTCGTGCGTCCGCGCGTATGTGAAATCCACGACGGCATAGAGATAGTAGCGTCCGGGCTTGAGGTCGGTGAACTGGAAACGGCCCTTGTCGTTGGCGAACGTGGCGATGCTGGTCTTGAGCAGCTCCTCGGACTGCAACACCGCCTCGCCGCGGCGCGCCTTCTTCCGCAGGCGGACCAGCTCTTCCAGGTACGGCGTGACCGGGAGCAGGAGGATCGGGACGTTCGATGCGCGCGTGCCGGTCCGGGTCCCGGTCCAGCAGGCAGTTCCCTGGATCGTGGAGTTGCCCGGTTCCAGCGCGTGGAGCGCCGCGGCCTTGTCAAAGCGGATGCCAGGCTCGATCACGCGCTCCTGCCGCGCGTCGGCGACGCCGGGCGATACCCTGACCTGCGCATGCGCGACGCCCACGCAGGCAGCGCACGCAGAGATGGTGGCGATTGCGAAGAGTATCCCTGCGTTCATCGGTCATCCTTGGGCTGGCAGACGCGCAGGATGCTTGTCGCCGACTGGGGTGTCAGTCGGTCCGAGGCGCGTTTGGCAGTCGGGTACTTCCGACAGCGCGTTTATCGCCAGCGATTGATATCTTCGCGCAGGGTCCTGGCGGCCGTCGCTGCAGCGCTGGCGAAATCATCCCCTTCTGCATAGAGGATGGCCCGCGAGGAACTCACGAGGACCCCATTGCCGCCGGCATCCCTGGCATGCCGCATCACGGCTTCGAGGTCGCCGCCCTGCGCACCGATGCCCGGCACCAGCAGCGGCATGTCACCCACGATCGCGCGTACCTCGCGCAGCTGCTCGGGCCACGTCGCACCGACCACCAGCGCCACGTTGCCGTTCCCGTTCCACTCCGCCGCGGCCTTCGCGGCCACGTGCTGGTACAGCGGCCGCCCATCGACCACGAGATCCTGCAGATCGCCCGCGCCCGGATTGGAGGTGCGGCAGAGCACGACCACGCCACGATCGGCGCGCGCGAGGTAGGGCTGCAGCGAGTCACCGCCCAGATAGGGATTCACGGTCACAGCATCGGCGCCGTAGCGGTCGAACGCCTCCGCCGCGTAGCGCTGCGCGGTCGAACCGATGTCGCCACGCTTGGCATCGAGGATCACCGGCACACCGGGATGCGTCGAATGGATATGCGCGATCAGCCGCTCCAGCGCGCCCTCCGCGCCCAGCGCTGCGAAGTGCGCGATCTGCGGCTTGAACGCACACGCGAACTCCGCCGTGGCATCGACGATGTCGCGGCAGAAGCCGAACACCGCGTCCGGATCACCCGCGAACTGTGCCGGAAACTTCGCCGGCTCCGGATCCAGCCCGACACAGACCAGCGACCCGGACGTGGCCCAGCGCTGGCGAAGCTGCTGCATGAAATGCATCGAAGAGCTCCTTTTGCCACGGATTTGCGCGGATGAACGCGGATAGAGCGAAAGCTTTTTTGCCACGGATTTGCGCGGATTGGCGCGGATAAGAACAGGAGCAACTCAGGCATTTCGGCACTGCCTGCGATCTTGCGCCCGGAAGCGCTCTTCGCCCCGGCCTGATCCGCGTGATCCGCGTAGATCCGTGGCAAAAACCGCTCTTTACTTCAAGGCCTTGAAGCGCAAACGCTTCGGACCCGCGTCGTCGCCCATGCGACGGCGCTTGTCTTCTTCGTATTCCCGATAGTTGCCCTGGAAGAACTCCACGTGCGAATCGCCCTCGAACGCCAGGATGTGGGTCGCGATGCGGTCCAGGAACCAGCGGTCATGGCTGATCACGAAGGTGTTGCCCGGGAACTCGAGCAGCGCGTCTTCAAGCGCGCGCAGGGTTTCGATGTCGAGGTCGTTGGACGGTTCGTCGAGCAGCAGCACGTTGCCGCCCTGCAGCAGGGTCTTGGCCATGTGCAGGCGTCCGCGCTCACCGCCCGACAGCGTGCCCACCAGCTTCTGCTGGTCCTGGCCCTTGAAGTTGAAGCGGCCGATATAGGCGCGCGACTGGATCTCGATGCCGTTGATGTTGAGGATGTCCAGGCCGCCAGCGACTTCCTGGAACACGTTGTGGTTGCCGGTCAGCGCGTCGCGGCTCTGGTCGACGTAGGCGAGCTTCACCGTCGGACCGATGTCGATCGAGCCCGAGTCCGGCTGCTCCTGCCCGGTGATCATCTTGAACAGCGTCGACTTGCCGGCGCCGTTGGGGCCGATGATGCCGACGATCGCGCCGGCCGGCACCATGAAGCTCAGGTCGTCGATCAGCAGGCGGTCGCCGAACTTCTTCGAGACGTTCTTGAACTCGATCACCTTCGCGCCCAGGCGCTCGCCCGGCGGGATGAAGATCTCGTTGGTCTCGTTGCGCTTCTGGTAATCGACGGCCTGCAGCTCATCGATGCGGGCCAGGCGCGCCTTGCCCTTGGAGCGGCCGCCCTTGGCGTTCTGCCGCGCCCATTCGAGCTCCTTCTGGATCGCCTTCTGGCGCGCCTTCTCCTGCGAATCCTCGCGCTTGAGACGATCGTCCTTCTGCATCAGCCAGTCGGTGTAGTTGCCCTTCCACGGAATGCCCCGGCCGCGGTCGAGTTCGAGGATCCACTCGGCGGCGTTGTCGAGGAAGTAGCGGTCATGCGTGACCGCCACCACGGTGCCGGTGTAGCGCGCGAGGAACTGCTCCAGCCACTCGACCGACTCGGCGTCGAGGTGGTTGGTGGGTTCGTCGAGCAGCAGCATGTCGGGCTTCTGCAGCAGCAGGCGGCACAGCGCCACGCGGCGCTTCTCGCCGCCCGACAGCTTGCCGATCACGGCGTCCCACGGCGGCAGGCGCAGCGCGTCGGCGGCCACTTCCAGCTGGTTTTCCAGCGTGTGCGCGTCGCCGGCGGCGAGGATCGCCTCCAGGCGCTCCTGCTCCTTGGCCAAGGCGTCGAAGTCCGCGCCTTCTTCGGCATAGGCGTTGTAGACCTCGTCCAGGCGCTTCTGCGCCTGCAGTACTTCGCCCACGCCTTCCTCGACGGCCTCGCGCACGGTGTGCTCCGGATCCAGCTCCGGTTCCTGCGCCAGGTAGCCGACCTTGATGCCGGCCTGCGGGCGCGCTTCGCCGCTGAAGTCGGTGTCGACGCCCGCCATGATCCGCAGCACCGTCGACTTGCCGGAGCCGTTCAGGCCGAGCAGGCCGATCTTGGCGCCCGGGAAGAACGACAGCGAGATGTCCTTGATGATCTGGCGCTTGGGCGGAACGGTCTTGCTGACGCCGTTCATGGTGTAGATGTATTGCGACATGGGGGCTCCGGTGCGACATCCGCCGCCACCCGGGCGGTGCACGGGCGGGAACGGGTGGATGGGGATGCGCCAATTATAGGGCCCGCGGCCGCCTGCCCAGTAGGGCTGTTGTTCAGGCGCGGCGAACGATAGTCGGCTTCGAGCCCACCGCCGGAGATGACCCGATGCAGCCCTTCAGGACCCTTGGACTTGCCGCCCTCGCGCTGGCGCTGGGCGTTGCCTTCGCGGCCCCGGCCGAAGCGCGGGACCACAACCGCCGCGGCCATGACCGCAGCCACTCCAGCCAGGACTGGCGCCGCGGCCACGACCGGCGGGCAGACCATCGCCGTGATCACCGCCGCGGCGACCGCAAGCATGACCGTCGCCAGGACCGCCGGTACGACCGCCGCGACACCCGCGTGGTCTACGTTCCCCGCCCGGTGGTCGTCCACCACCCGAGCGCCTACCGCGGCCCGCCGCCCTGGGCCCGCGGCCGCCACTACGGCTATGGCGGCTACGCGCCGACCTACGTGGTGAACGACTACCGCCCCTACGGCCTGCACCATCCGCCGCGCGGCCACCACTGGCGCCGCAGCGACGCCGGCGACTTCCTGCTGGTGGCCATCGCCACCGGGATCATCGCCGACGTGATCCTGGGTCGCTGAGACCCCACATCCGGCGGCCCCCCCCCCGGCCCGCCGGCGCTCCGGGAATGGGGCTTCGGATGGGCCTGAGCGTTCCGCCAGGCGGGCATCGAGCGGTCTGGGCCGGGCTACAATGCCGGTCTTCCCGGCCCCTGGAGCGAACATGTTCCCGCGCGACGCACGTATCGAAGGTTACGACCCTGAACTGGCCGCGGCGATCGCCGCAGAGAACCAGCGCCAGGAGGATCACGTCGAGCTGATCGCCAGCGAGAACTACGCCAGCCCCCGCGTCATGGAGGCCCAGGGCACCCAGCTGACCAACAAGTACGCCGAGGGCTATCCCGGCAAGCGCTATTACGGCGGCTGCGAGTTCGTCGACGTCGCCGAACAGCTGGCCATCGACCGCGTGAAGCAGCTCTTCGGAGCCGACTATGCGAACGTCCAGCCGCATTCCGGCTCGCAGGCCAACCAGGCCGTGTACCTGGCCCTGCTGCAGCCGGGCGACACCATCCTCGGCATGTCGCTGGCCCACGGCGGCCACCTGACCCACGGCGCCAAGGTCAACGTCAGCGGCAAGCTGTTCAAGGCCGTGCAGTACGGCGTGAACGACGAAGGCCTGATCGATTACGACGAAGTCGAGCGCCTGGCGGTGGAGCACAAGCCGAAGATGGTCGTGGCCGGTTTCTCCGCCTATTCCCAGGAGATCGACTGGTCGCGCTTCCGCGCCATTGCCGACAAGGTCGGCGCGTACCTGTTCGTCGACATGGCCCACGTCGCCGGCCTGGTGGCCGCGGGCGTGTACCCGAACCCGGTGCCGCACGCGCACATCGTGACCTCCACCACCCACAAGACCCTGCGCGGTCCCCGCGGTGGCATCATCGTCGCCAGCCGCAAGGCGATGGGCGAGGGCGCCGACGACATCGTCAAGAAGCTGCAGTCGATCGTGTTCCCCGGCATCCAGGGCGGCCCGCTGATGCACGTGATCGCGGCCAAGGCCGTGGCCTTCAAGGAAGCGCTGGAGCCCGAGTTCAAGGCCTACCAGCAGCAGGTGGTCAAGAACGCGCAGGCGATGGCGAAGGTGATCATCGACCGCGGCTACAAGGTCGTGTCCGGTGGCACCCAGAACCACCTGATCCTGGTCGACATGATCGGCAAGGGCGTGACCGGCAAGGCCGCCGAAGAGGCGCTGGGCCGCGCGCACATCACCGTCAACAAGAACGCCGTGCCCAACGATCCGCAGAAGCCCTTCATCACGTCGGGCCTGCGCATCGGCACCCCGGCGGTGACCACGCGCGGATACAGCGAAGCCGACTGCATCGCGCTCGCTGGCTGGATGTGCGACGTGCTCGACGCTCCGGACGACGAGGCCGTCATCGCCCGCGTGCGCGAGCAGGTGACGAAGCAGTGCAGGGACTTGCCCGTCTACGGCTGATCCCGTCCTTTCCAGGAGTCGCGTCGCCGCCCCATGCACTGCCCATTCTGCCAGCACGTGGACACCCGGGTCATCGATTCGCGCGTCAGCGACGATGGCGCGACCATCCGCCGCCGGCGCGAGTGCGAAGCCTGCGGCGAGCGCTTCTCCACGATGGAGACCATCGAGCTCAAGCTGCCGGCGATCATCAAGTCCGATGGCCGCCGCGAGCACTTCGACGCCCGCAAGCTGCGGCAGAGCTTCGACCGCGCGCTGCACAAGCGGCTGGCGTCGGAGGAGCAGATCGAGGCCGCGGTGCGCGCGGTGATCCACCAGCTGCGCATGACCACCGAGCGCGAATTGCCTTCGCGCCGGGTGGGTGAGTTCGTGATGGCCGAGCTGCGCAAGCTCGACCACGTCGCCTACGTGCGCTTCGCCTCGGTGTACCGCGCGTTCCAGGACGTGGCCGACTTCCGCGAGGAGCTCGACCGCCTGGAGCGCGACTTGCCGGGCGAAGGCCAGCTGCCCCTGCTTGGCGGGGGTGAGGTCGTTCCCTTCGATTCGCGCTCCGGCAAGGGCCGGAAGCGCTGAGCCCGGTGTACGCCGGCGAACCCGGGCGCTATCCGCGGCCGAAGGCAGGCGAGGCGCTGCGCCGCGCCCTGGTGCTGTCCAGCGTGGCCGCGCGTGCGGGGCTGGAGGCGCGCGCCGACGCGGCCGAGGCGCGCGACATGCACCCGCGCATCCTCGACTGGCTGCATGCCACCGGGCTGGAGCAGTCGCTGGAGCCTGATGAAACAACGCTGCTTGCGACCCCGCTGGGCGAGCTCGACGCTGACGTCGCGCTCGATGCCGGCTGGCGCGCCGAGGGTGCCTACGTGCTGGCCTGGGCGCTGGGGCGCCACGCGCCGCTGCCGCACGATCGCCTGGTCGACCCCGACGACATCGCCTGGCCGCTGGGGTTCCTCGACCTCCGCGCGCTGGAGCGTGAAAGCGAAGCCGAGCTGCGCGGCGAGCGCGAGATCGACACCTTCCTTGCCCGCCAGCTGGCGGTGCACTGGCGCCTGCGCGAGTACGCGCAGCGGCCGGGCCCGATGAATTTCGCCGCGGTGGTCGCCAACGGCGGCTGGGCGCGGCTGGACATCGACCAGGGCGCCCTGGTCGACGATGACCTCGCCATCGACGGCAGCCGCATCGACCGCGTCGACGACGCCCGCCTCGAGCGCTGCACCAGCATCACCGGCGAGCGCCACCGCGCGGCGAGCTGGCTTGCCGGCGCCGATCCCGTCTACTCCAACGTGGAAAACATCACCTGATGCAGGGCTATTCCGAAACCGACCACGTGATGATGGCGCGCGCGCTGCGCCTGGCCGAGCGTGGCGCTTGGACCACGCGTCCCAACCCGATGGTCGGCTGCGTGCTCGTGCGCGACGGCGAGGTGGTGGGCGAAGGCTGGCACCGGCGCCCCGGCGGGCCGCACGCCGAGGTGCTGGCGATCGAAGCCGCCGGCGACAACGCGCGCGGCGCCACCGCCTACGTGACCCTCGAGCCCTGCGCCCATACCGGCCGCACCGGCCCCTGCGCGGATGCGCTGATCGCGGCCGGCGTCTCGCGCGTGGTCGCGGCGATGCGCGACCCGTTCCCGCAGGTCGACGGCAGCGGCTTCGACCGCCTGCGCGCGGCCGGGATCGAGGTCGCGCACGGCCTGATGGATGCCCAGGCCCAAGCTCTGAATCGCGGCTACGTCTCGCGCCTGGTGCGCGGGCGGCCGTGGCTGCGCGTGAAGCTGGCGATGAGCCTCGACGGGCACACCGCGCTGGAGAGCGGGGAGTCGAAGTGGATCAGCGGCGAAGCCTCGCGTCGCGACGTCATGCGCTGGCGCGCCCGCAGCGGCGCCCTGCTGACCGGCTCCGGCACGATCATGGCCGACGACCCGCAGCTGACCGTGCGCCTGGAGGATGACGCCGAGTTCGCGCCGCCGCTGCGCGTGGTGCTCGACCCCGGCCTGGCCACCATTGCCCGTGGTCGCGTGCGCGAGGGCGATGCGCCGACCCTGTACGTGCACGCCGCCAACGCCAAGCCGCCGCGCGAATTCGGCTGCGAGCGCGTGGCCGTGCCGGCCGTCGGCAACGCGCTGGACCTCGCCGCCGTGCTGCGCCTGCTGGCCGAGCGCGGCATCAACGAGGTCCAGCTGGAGGCGGGTGCCACGCTTGCCGGTGCGTTCATGCGCGCGGGCCTGGTGGACGAAGTGCTGCTGTACATGGCGCCGGTACTGCTGGGCGCGCAGGCGCGGCCGCTGTTCGCCGGACTGCAGATCCAGGACATGACTCAGCGCATGCGGATGCGCGTGGAAGAGACCGTCAGCGTCGGTGACGACCTGCGCCTGCGCCTGGTCCCGCTGCCCCCGGTGGTCGATGCCCAAGCCGGCGCGGCGGGGTAGGGCGCCATGTTCACCGGAATCATCGAGGCCGTCGGCCGCATGGCGGGACGAGAAGCGCGCGGCGGCGACGCCCGCCTGCGCATCGCAGTGGGCGGGCTGCCCTTCGACGACGCACGGCTGGGCGAGAGCATCGCGGTCAACGGCGTCTGCCTGACCGTGGTCGCCTTCGACGGCGGCCACTTCGAGGCCGATGCCTCCAACGAAACCCTCGCCCTGACCACGCTCGGCGCGCTGGCCAAAGGCGCGCCGCTGAACCTCGAGCGCGCGATGCACCCCACCGATCGCCTCGGTGGCCACATCGTCAGCGGCCATGTCGACGGCGTCGGCCGCGTGCTCGACGTGCGCGAGGATGCGCGCGCGCAGCGCTGGCGCTTCGCCATGCCACAGGCCCTGGCGAAGTACGTCGCGCAGAAGGGGTCGATCTGCGTGGATGGCGTCAGCCTGACCGTCAATGCCGCCGAAGCCGAAGCCTTCGAGGTCGCACTGGTGCCGCATACGGTGTCCCACACCGCGTTCTCCGCGACGCGCGTGGGTGACCCGGTCAATCTCGAAGTCGACCTCATCGCGCGTTATCTCGAGCGCCTGCAAAGCGCGCCTTGAAACGCCAGGAGCCCCAACCACCGCTGTTCGTGGGAGCGGCTATAGCCGCGATCAAACCATCATGCAGAGCGATCGCGGCTATAGCCGCTCCCACAGGTGCCAGCAGCCGCTCCACAGGCGCCAGCCGCCGCTCCCACAGGCACCAGTTCGCCGCCGGCCCCAGGCCCGCACTCCGTAATCCAACCCAGGTCGCAGTCCCATGCCTTTCGCCCCCATCCCCGAACTGCTCGAAGAGCTCCGCGCCGGCCGCATGGTCGTCATCGTCGACGACGAAGACCGCGAGAACGAAGGCGACCTGATCATGGCCGCCGAGCTCGTGCGCCCGGCCGACATCAATTTCATGGTCACCCACGCCCGCGGCCTGGTCTGCCTGTCGCTGACCCGCGAACGCTGCGCGCAGCTGGGCCTGCCGCCGATGGTCCAGTCCAACACCTCGTCGCACCACACCAACTTCACGGTCAGCATCGAGGCCGCCGAGGGTGTCACCACCGGCATCTCGGCCTACGACCGCGCGCACACGATCCGCACCGCGGTGCGCCCGAACGCGGCGCCGTCCGACCTCGCCCAGCCCGGTCACATCTTTCCGCTGACCGCGCAGCCGGGCGGCGTGCTCGCGCGCGCCGGGCACACCGAGGCGGCGGCCGACCTGGCCCTGCTCGCCGGGCTGGAGCCGGCCGGCGTGCTGGTGGAAATCCTCAACCCCGACGGCACCATGGCGCGCCGCCCGGAGCTGGAAGTGTTCGCGCGCGAGCACGGGCTCAAGATGGGTTCGATCGAAGCGCTGATCCGCCATCGCCTCGAGACCGAGCACACGGTGGAGCGCGTGGACAGCCGCGACATCGAAACCGAGCACGGCCCCTTCCGCCTGCACGCCTATCACGACCGCCTCGGCCATGCGTTGCACTTCGCGCTGGTCCGCGGCGAGCCCGATGCCGATACGCCGACATTGGTGCGCGTGCAGGTGCGCAATGCGCTGGCCGACGTGCTGCGCTGGCGCCGCCCCGATTTCGGCCCCGCGGTGGGTGACGTGCTGGCCGCGATCGCCGCCGAAGGCCGCGGCGCGCTGGTGCTGCTCGACGGCGGGCAGACGCCGGATGCGCTGCTGGAGCGCCTGCGCGCGGCGGATTCGCTGCCCGCCGGCGATGCCGCGCCCCCCGACGCGCGGGGCGGTGCGCTGGTGGAATGGCGCCGCAACGGCGCCGGCAGCCAGATCCTGGCCGATATCGGCCTGGGCAAGCTGCGCGTGCTCGGCACCGCCCGCAAGCAGGTTGGCCTGGCCGGCTTCGGGCTTGAGGTCGTGGAATACCTCGAGCCCTTGGCGTAGCGCGCGGCCAACCGACACTCCCGCAAGCTTCGCCCTTCAGTCATCTTCCCCCGCCCGGCGGGGAAGAGGGTCGGACGGTCATCTGAGAACGGCTAGAATGCGGGCCTTCCCAAGGAACACGCCATGACGCATTTCGAAGGTGACCTGCGGGCGCCGCAAGGCGCGCGCTTCGCGATCATCGCCAGCCGCTGGAACCCGCGCATCGTCGACGCCCTGGTGGGCGCGGCGCGTGCCACGTTCGAGGGCAATGGCGTGGCCGCCGATGCCGTCGACGTCGTGCGCGTGCCCGGTGCCTGGGAGATCCCCATGGTCGCCGCCCGCCTCGCGCGCAGCGGCAGCCATGCCGCGATCATCGCGCTGGGCTGCGTGGTGCGCGGCGATACCCGCCACTTCGAACACGTCGCCGACAGCTGCGCCGAGGGCCTGGCGCAGGTCCAGCTCGCGCATGGCGTGCCGGTGGCCAACGGCGTGCTCGCCGTCGACGACATGGTCGACGCCGAGAATCGCGCAGGCGGCAGCCACGGCAACAAGGGCGAGGAGTGCGCGCTGGTGGCGATCGAAATGGCCAACCTGCTGGGGAAGCTGTCGTGAAGCCGCAGCGTGGCGGCGGCGGCCGCAATGCCGGCATCGACACCGTGGCGCGCTCGCGCTCGCGCCGTCGTGCGCTGCAGGCGGTGTACGCGATGCAGCTCTCGGGCGTGGACGCGCGCAACGCCATCGCCCAGTTCGCGCACGAACAGGCGCATGAAGTCGCCGACCTCGAGTACTTCGAGGACCTGGTGCGCGGCGTGGAGACCCATCGCCGCGACCTGGATGCCGCCCTGCAGCCCTTCCTCGACCGCACCATCGCCGAGGTCGACCCGATCGAGCGCGCGATGCTGCGGATCGCCGCCTACGAGCTTCGCCACCGCATCGACGTGCCCTACCGGGTGGTGATCGACGAGGCCCTGAAGACCGTCAAGCGCTTCGGTTCGGAGCACGGCCACACCTACGTCAATGGCGTGCTCGACCACGCCGCCGCCGCGTGGCGCGCGACCGAAGTGCAGGCGTCGCGCGGCTGAGCCCGCGGCCGCCACCATGGCCGAATTCACGCTGATCGACCTGATCCGCGCGCGCGCCACGCAGGCGCGCGACGACGTCGTGCTGGGCATCGGCGACGATGCCGCGCTGCTGCAGCCGCCGCCCGGCATGCAGCTGGTGGTGGCGATGGACACGCTCAACGACGGCGTGCATTTCCCCCCGGGCACGGAGGCCGCGCACGTCGGCTGGAAGGCGCTGGCGGTGAACCTGTCCGACCTCGCCGCCATGGGCGCCGAGCCCGCCTGGTGCACGCTGTCGCTGTCGCTGCCCGACGGCGATCCGGCCTGGGTAGCGGGTTTCCTCGACGGATTCCTGGCGCTCGCCGCGCTGTACGACGTCGCCCTGGTTGGTGGTGACACCACGCGCGGGCCGCTGTCGATATCGGTGACCGTGCACGGCTTCGTGGATCCCGGGCGCGCGCTGCGGCGCGACGGCGCGCGGGTGGGCGATGGCGTGTGGGTCAGCGGCACCCTGGGCGGCGCGGCGGCCGCGCTGGAACAGTGGCGCGCGGGCGATGCGATCGATCCGGCGCTGCGTGAGCGTCTGGAGCGCCCGCGTCCGCGGATCGCGCTCGGTCGTGCGCTCGGTGGCGTGGCGACCGCCTGCATCGACATCTCCGATGGCGTGTTCGCCGACCTCGGCCATGTCTGTGTCGCCAGTGGCGTGGGCGTGCGGCTGGAGGTCGATGCGCTACCCGGGCACGAAGCGCTGCGCCCGCACATGGACGAGGACGCCGCGCGCGCCCTGCAGGCCGCGGGCGGCGACGACTACGAGCTCTGCTTCACCGCACCCGGTGGCGCCGACGCCACCGTGCGCGCGGCGGCAGACGCGGCCGCGACCGGGGTCCAGGTCACGCGCGTCGGCACGGTGGTGGCGGGGCAGGGCATACATGCCCTGGATCGCGACGGCCGGCCGTGGCTGTCCGCCCGCCCGGGCCACGAGCACTTCAATCCCTGATTCTCAGGCGTCGTCGACGCGGAACGCGTCGCGATGCCAGGTGAAGTGGGGCGCTTCGGGGTCGCCGGTGGCGTCGACCACGTCGAAGCGGCAGAAGTCCTCGGCCAGCGCCGGGTGCTGCAGCAGGAACAGCTGTGCCGCGCGCACGATGCGCCGGCGCTTGCCGAAGTCGACCGATTCCGCGCCACCGCCGTAATCGGCGCTGGCGCGATAGCGCACTTCCACGAAGACCAGGGTGTCGCCGTCGCGCATCACCAGGTCGAGCTCGCCGAGCCGATAGCCGGCATTGGCCGCCACGTCACCCAGCCCGGCGCGCAGCAGGTGCGTGCGCGCCGCGGCCTCCACGCCGGCGCCGCGGCGCCGGGCTTCGCTCAACGCGCGGCGCCCGCGAGCGGCACCACGTAGCCACCGCTGAAGGTCGACCAGGCCGGCGTGCGCAGCACGTGGCCGTCGGTGCCCATGCGCAGCACGCCGCTGGCGCTGGAGACCGAAGCCTCGGGGCTGCTGGCAAGGTGGCCAAGATAGGCCGACAGCAGCCAGGCGTCGTAGCCGAAGGCGAACAGTCGCGCGGCTGGCCCGCGCGCGGTGGGCAGCGCGTCGGCCACGCCGCGCGCCGGCGGCAGGCCCGGGACGCCGGACACCGACCAGGCATCGTTGGGGAAGGCGATGCCGTCGAGCGCAGCGTCGTCTTCGGCGTTGCCCGTGCCCGACAGCAGCTGCGACGTCGCCACCCGCGGCCGTCCGGACAGGCCGGCCGCCGACACCTGGGCGGCCGCCAGCCGCGCCTGCGGGCCACGCAGCGCCATGAACACGGCGTCCACGCCGCCCTCGCGCTGCAGCGCGGCCTGCATCGGCCCGATCAGGTCGGGCGGATCGTCGCCGACCACCGCAAGCTGCTGCACCACGCTGCCGCCCAGTTCCTGCAGGCGCGCGGTGAGCGCATCGATGCTGCGTCGCGCGCTGTCGTCGCCGGAGCTCAGCACCAGCACCCTCAGCGCGCTGCGCGCGGCAAGGAAATCGGCCGCCGCCACGCCTTCATCCTCGGGGGCGAGCGCGTAGCTGGCGCTGTTCACCGGCGGCGTGCCGGCGCGGTTGAGGGCCAGCACCGGCACCGTGGCCGTGGTCTGCGCGAACACCGCATCGACCTCGTCCCGGCCCAGCGGCCCGACCACCTGGCCCGCGCCTTCGGCCACCGCGCGCTGGTAGGCCTCCACCGCGCCCCAGGCCGTGCCCCTGGTGTCGTAAAACTCCAGGTCCGGACGACGGCGATGTTCGCCGTAATAGCCGGCCAGCAGGCCGTCGCGCACGGGGCCCGCGGCGGTGGCCAGGTTGCCGGTCAGCGGCAGCAGCACGGCCAGCTTGAGCGGCGGGCGGTAGCCGTCGCGCTCGGCGGGCGGGCGGTCGCCGGCGTCGAACTGCCAGTGGCCGGCCTCGGCCGGCGCCGGCGCCGCGTCGGGCGCGTCGGCGGGGCGCGTCACCTGCACGGTCGAACAGCCGGCAAGCGCCAGCGCGGCTAGGGTGGCGGCAAGGGCCTGCTTCCAGGGATGGCGCATCAAGGCGTTCCGGCTGCGAGAATGCCCGGATTCTACCGTCACCCCCGCAAGGACACGATGCAGCCCGCCGCCGGAACCCTCCACGTCGTCGCGACGCCCATCGGCAATCTCGCCGACCTGTCGCCGCGCGCGCTGGATACGCTGCGCGCCGTCGATGCCATCTGCGCCGAAGACACGCGGCATACGCGGCACCTGCTGGCGCACTTCGGCATCGAAAAGCCGCTGCTGGCGCTGCACGAGCACAACGAGGCCGAGGTGGCCGGGCGGCTGGTCGTGCGCCTGGCCGCGGGCGACTCGCTGGCCCTGGTGTCCGACGCCGGCACGCCGCTGGTCAGCGACCCCGGTTTCCGCCTGGTTCGTGCCGCGCGCGAGGCCGGCATCCGCGTCAGCCCGGTGCCCGGCCCGAGCGCGATCATCGCCGCGCTCAGCGTGGCCGGGCTTCCCAGCGACCGCTTTGCCTTCGAAGGCTTCCTGCCTGCGAAGGCCGGCGCGCGCCGCGAGCGCCTGGCTGTGCTGGCGGGGGATACGCGCACGCTGGTGTTCTACGAGTCCTCGCACCGCATCGTCGAATCGCTGGCCGATTTCCGCGCCGTGTTCGGCGACGGCCGCCGCGCCGTGCTGGCGCGCGAGTTGACCAAGCTTTTCGAGACCGTGCTCGACGGCACGCTCGCCGACCTGCATGCCGCGGTCGAAGCGGATGCCAACCAGCGCAAGGGCGAGTTCGTGCTGCTGGTGGAAGGCGTGGGCGACGATGGTGAAGCGAAGGTGGTGCAAGGCCGGCTGCTGTACGCCAAGCTCGCCGCCCACTTGCCGCCATCGACCGCGGCAAAGCTCGCCGCGGAACTCAGTGGCGCCCCGAGGAAAGCCTTGTACGGCGGCTGACCGCGCCGACCCTTCCCCCGCCTGCGGGGAAGAAAGCGCGCGATAGGTCGGATCGCCCCGTGCGACAATGCCCACGGCGGAGTCGGCCAGACAGTCGCGTCATCGGCCCATTTCGATGGGTTGGTGCCGAGGAAAGTCCGGGCTCCACAGGGCACGGTGCCAGGTAACGCCTGGGCGGCGCGAGCCGACGGAAAGTGCAACAGAGAGCAGACCGCCGAACGGTTCTTCGGAATGCGTGGCAAGGGTGAAACGGTGCGGTAAGAGCGCACCGCGAGTCTGGCAACAGACCGGCACGGCAAACCCCACCGGGAGCAAGACCAAATAGGGACCTAATGGCGCGGCCCGCGTCGGGTCCGGGTAGGTTGCTTGAGCGTATCGGCGACGATGCGCCTAGAGGAATGACTGTCCACGACAGAACCCGGCTTATCGGCCGGCTCCGCCACCTCATTCAGATCACGAGACATCCCCCGAGTCCCCGAAAGCCCCGTCACCACGGGCTTTCCCTCGGGCACTTTGTCACTAGCCGTCCTCCGGCGCCCCTCATCGTACCCGGTTCTGCTGGGTACGCCGACGGGTACGGGGCTGGTCAGGACGCGGCGTACCCGAAACGTATCGGGTGGAACCGGGGGCAGGATTGCGAAGCCGTCGAACACAGCTTAGTCAGCGCCTCCGACGCGAGGGTTCTTGACTTAACGGGTTGTTAACGCCGGTAACAACATCTGGTGTACATTCTCTGCGCTATACAGGGGGCAGGAATGGGAAGCGTCAGGAAAGTCAAGCGCGCGGACTTAATCCGCGAAAACGCTGAACTTAAGGAAAAGTTGAAGGCTGTCCGAACTTCTCGGCTTGCGAGCAATCTAACAGTCCTCCTTAAAACCGCCATCATCTGGGGTGCCGTCGGCTACACGATCATTGAAGTTGCCAAGGCGCTCGCAGGTCAAGCGACGTATGCAGACGTGGATATTGACGTAGCGGCGCAGCTTCTTGAACTTGCGCCTCCGTGGTGGCTCCAAGTAGCAACGTTTATCGTTATGGCGATGGCGATCAGAAGCAATCGTCGATACAGAACGATTAATAGCCAATTGGTCATTCAAGTGTCGGAAAAAACGAGGTTGCTTGAACTGTCTCTCGATCCGAGCCGGACTAGCAGCGGGCTCGGGCACGATGGCGAAACGAACAAGAGGGATGACCTATGAGCACTATTTTAGTCTTCAGTGTGTCTGCGGCGTTCATCGTTCTTTGCGCGCTGATCATCTTCCGGGAGGCTCCGCGTTCCGCGATCGCGCTGGCGCGAAACGACCTTTTTAAAGCTCGGGATCAGCTCTTCCGAGTCGCGCAGTCAGGCGCTGTCGGATTCGATCATGAAGGCTATCGAGCTGCGCGTGCGCTGCTGAATGGTCTCATTCGGTATGCGCACGACCTCAGTTTGTCTCAGCTCGTGCTGACGAGAGTGCTGGCCAAGCTGCGAGGCGTCACGATTTCAACCCGTGACTGGGACTGTGCTATTGCCTCGCTGCCAGAGGATGCGAAGCCTCTGGTTCAGCACGTTCTTGATGACGCTATGCTTAGCATGCTTAGGTTGATGGTCACTAGGTCGCTGCTCCTTTCGATCGTGGCTGTTGCTTTGGGTGTTGTTCATACGATCGGAACGGCGTTGGTCAAGCTTGGCGGGCGCATAGAGAAGGCAGTGCCACAAGAGGAAAGGGCGCCCGAGACGCTCTTTGAAGATGTTCTTTCCCATTCCCCGGGATTGCGGTTCAAGAAGGCCGTCAAGCAGGAAGCCCGTGGCTATCCGACGTTCGGCAATTCGATGCTGGCAAACGCTGCCTAGCTCTCATTGACTGGATCGTTCTAGGATATTGTGATTCCTAGCAGCATTAGGGCAGAAATTTCGAGGTTTGCTCGATTCTCGGCTCGATCGCGCCACACTCAAATGAGTGCGTGACGTCCATCGTCAGTCTGGACAACTTGGCCCAGACCTTCCAGCGTCTCTAGAATTTCTGCAACCGCTCGGGGTCAGCGCCGAATCCAGCACCTGCCGGTTGAACGTCTGGCCGATGGAGTTGGTCGTGATGAGCCCGAACCGGCGCACTCGGTTGTTGCGCGCCAGCGATGCGGCATGGCTCCACCAATACATCACGAAGTCGGAGGTGTCCGGTACATCGCCCCACGCCGCGCGAAGGGCCTCCACGTAGCCATCCCCCAGCGCCAGCCGCATCCGCTTGTTGCCGATGAAGGGCGGGTTCCCGACGATGAAATCGGCGTCCGGCCATTTCGCCTTGCGAGGATTCAGGTATCGCAGGAGCGGCGCCTGCGCCGACTCATCGGGAACTTGCTCCCCGGTCACCGGCGAAGCTTTGAAGGTACGCCCATCCCAGCTGGTCATCGGCTGCCCGTCGGAGTCCAGGACTTTCACCACCTCGTCGTAGGCCAGCACGGCGTCGCGGTTCTCGATGTTCTGAAAGTCGCGCAGCACCGGCTCCGGCAGGTTCAGGTGCTTGAAGGTGCGGTAGTGCCACTGGAGGTAGCCGATCCATAGCACCAGCTCGGCGATCCGGGCGGCGCGCGGGTTCACCTCGATCCCTAGGAGCTGGTGCGGGCTCACGGTCAGGCCCTCGGCTTCCAGCGTGGCCTGCCCCAGCTTGTCCAGCTCGGCCAGCACCTCGGCCTCCAGACGCTTCATGTGGTCCAGCGTGACGTATAGGAAGTTCCCGCTGCCGCAGGCGGGGTCCAGTACTCGGATCGTGCAGAGCCGATGCTGGAAGCTCTTCAGCAGCGCCACAGCCTCGTTCCGCGCCTTGGCGCCTTTGCCCTTGGCCTTCAGCTTCGCCGCCGCTTGCACGTCCTTCCATTCGTCGCGCAGCGGCTCGATCACCGTCGGCAGCACTAGCCGCTCGACATAGGCGCGTGGCGTGTAGTGCGCGCCCAGCTTATGCCGCTCGCCCGGGGACAGGGCGCGTTCCAGCAGGGTGCCGAAGATGGCTGGCTCAACGTGGCGCCAGTCCGCTTTGGCCGCGTCGATCAACATCGCCAGCTGGGCCTTGTCCAGCGGAAGCACGTCGGCGTTCTCGAAGAGGCCGCCGTTAAAGCGCAGGACACGCGCTTCAATGGCAGCCGAGTAGTCGGTGCCCGTGGCCATGTCCCGCCACAGCGCGCGCGTCTGGTTCATCGCCTTGTCGGGCTCGCTGGCCCGGCGCAGCAGCAGGTCGCGGAAGCTATTGGGCGGCAGCAGCTCCACGTCCTCGGCGAACATGGTGAAGAGGCATCGGGACAGGAAACCGGCGACGGCCTCGGCTGGTTGGCCAGACTGCTCCAACGACTTCGCCAGCTCGGCCAACTTGTCCGAAATCTTCCGGGTGACCTTGGCCGAATAATTGGCGGGGTCCAGTGAGGTGGGATCGGTCCACAGCCGGCACAGGCGGTACTGCACCTCCGGCTTGTGCAGGTCGGCCAGTGTGATCCGGTTGCTGTTGGCATCCGGGAACGCGGTGTAGGTGGCGCCCGAACGCGAAAATTCGGCGTACAGGTCGATGGTTCGCCCGACATCGACAACGATGATGAAGGGCGGCCGGCCTTCCTCCGCCGGCAGCGAGCGGGCGTACTGCTCAGCTTGAACCCAAGCCTGCTCCAGCGTCCGGGTCTGGCCCGCGCTGTTGAGCTTCTTGCCGCTCTGCTTGGCCTCCAGCACGAAGCAGCCGCGCTTGTAGAGGTCGATGAAGCGGGCGGCCCGGCTGCCGTCGGCGAAGCTGGCGGTTACGTTCCGCTCGAAGACATAGGCATTGCCGCCGTCTGCAGTGCTGGCCGGGTTCGGCTTTGCGACGGCGAGCAGTTCGCAGAGGTCCAGCGCGAAAAGCTGGTAATTCGCCCGTTCCGTACCGTCGGCGTTTGCCCAGCGAGCAATGAAAGCGTCAACGGCGGATGGGTCGAGGGCTTCGGCTGTCATGCCGCTATCGTAGGCGATGCCAGGACACCGAGCACCCCGGGTCGAGATTGCCAGCAGCGCCGCTATCCATGCGACGCCCGCCCGGCTGGATGGCTGTCGGCCAGCCCGGGGAGGGAGGCTTCAGCGTCGGACGTTGCTGGCATGGCGTAACGCTACACGGCTCGCCGTATCGTGATCTGTAAGGAAAGTCTCACTTGCGCGTCAGTGCGAGCCCTCGTGATTCCGGGCGCCCCGCTACGCCCAACCCTGATTTAGTATCCGGCGTAGCGCCGAACACTTGGCGTAGCGGCGGGGGGCCGCGACGGAGCGCCAAGAGGGCGCGGAAGCATCACAGGGGAAAATATGAAGTCGAAGATGGCTATTCGCGCAGTCGTTGTGGCCGCGCTTCTGGCTGGGTGCAGCACTGATCAGAGCCCGAGTATCGACACGGCCGGCGCCGAGCCAGCCGCTGCGCAGCAGGACCACCCTGAGCCGGGGCAGCAGCCGGAGGCGTCCGAAGTTTCGCGCGCGCACTCCGAATGTATCGCCGCATCCGATGGCGTCACCGCCGCCATGCTCGACTGCTCCCGTGCGGAGCTGGATCGGCAGGACTCCCGGCTCAACGCGGCTTACAAGGAAGCGATGGCCGCAACTGCCGATCGGGACGGCCTGCGCGCGATCCAGCGGCAGTGGATCAAAGATCGGGACGCCGTGTGCGCTATTGAAGATGATGGCGGAACGGCCGCCACGCTCAATCACGTCGAATGTCTTGTGCAAGAGACGAAGAAGCGCGCGGATGAGCTTGGTGGCAACAAGGAACTCGACCGGCCGGTTGCGCCGATGCACGCGGACTGGTTCGAGGAAGTGTCAGAAGAATCGCCGCCGAGTGACCCCATCACAGTCAAAGTCCACAGCGAACTCGGGCCAGCACCCACTTTCCACATGGTCACCTTCCTGACCATCCAGTCCGTGGTTGATGAGGTGACCATCACCGGAACCCAGCTGAATCGCGGGAACTGTGAAACCTTCCCCTACACGAGCAAGGGCAACCTGCCCGTCACGCTGAAGTTCGGTGACGAGGTGCGCGTTGAACTCAAGCGGTGCGGCGCGCTGCTCGAAGCGAACGTCCGGACCAGTGCTGGCGCCCATGCCTTCACCTTCGATCACGTCCAAGGGTAAGTCCCATTCTGGATGCGCGCGGATGTAGCAGTCCCCACATCCTCCCCATGAGACTGGCGCTGTCATCGCGGCAAGTTCGACCGCATGAAACTCGTGGGAGTGCCCAGCGCCGCCACGAGGGTGGGCATTGGCGGCTTGCAGGTGCGCATGGCAATTCTCGGCGCCCCGCTGGGCAGGGTCGATTCTAGCGCGCCACGATGGGCTGCAGGGCAGCAAGCGGCGAAGTGGCACGGGCCGCCGCCGCCGGGGCCGCACCGCTCTTGAAGTCCTCCTTGGCGCAGTCCAGTTCTTCGAGCGCGTTCCCAGTAAGCTTGGCAATGGCCACGAGCACATAGCGTGCGTGAGCGGCCGTTTCCATTCCGCCCTGCCGCCGAGTGCGGCCTTGGCGAGGAATCCAAGGGCCAAGACCGGCATCACTGTGGCGTCCTGCTGCCGTCCGCCTCTGAACACGGTTGCTGCGGACCTCACCGGCTTAGCGACCAAAACCGACCTTTTGCACCGGTTCCTCTCTCCAAGCTTCAAGGGCAGATTGAGTCTGTCGCACGGCGCGCCGACGCCATTCCTAGCAACTTTCGAACTAAGGTTTGGGTTTCCCAAGTAGGTTTCTCTCTCCCCGAACGCCTTATTGAGTGCGGGGCTTTGCCCCGGTACGGAGCGCGCACGGCCGCCGGGGCTCATGCGCAAATCATCAGCAGTGCCCGCAACTCGGCCTCGCCCCCCCCCCATCAGGTGGAGCACGTGATGCTGCTTTCGGTATGGCGCCCGACGGTTACTGCCCAACACCGGCGACCGCCCGGTCATAAACTTCGAGCATCACCGCTTCGCGGGTCAAGTACTCGAAGCTAGGCATCCAGTTGCCGTGATCCTTGCCGCCGCCGGCGCGGCCCGATTTGTGCTCGTCCTCGGCGCACAGATCCCAGTATTCGACCCAGAAGTCGCGGACGATTTGATCGCTGGCGAAGTCCTTGCGGCAGATGTCCCGCGCGACGGCCAGGCACTTCGCCACCTGCGCCCGGCGCTTGTCGGCGCCGACATCGGGAACGACGTTTGGCACCAGCCCGCCGCGGTCCTTCGTCAGCTTCGATGCATTGAATGACTCGATAGCGTCCCGGGTCACCTCTGCGAGGCGCGCGGCGCGCTCGGCAGCCACCGCTTTCCGGTTGGCCTTGGCGTCCTTGGAGAGTCCTTCGCCATCCACACCCGGGTCAGCGGTCGTCGGCGCAGGCGATGACGACTGCTTCTGCTCTACTTTTTGTTCTTGTTCTTGTTCTTGTTCTTGTTCTTGTTCCTGTTCCTGTTCCTGATTAGCCATAGCCTTCGCCGAACTGTTCCCGGAAGCCTCTTGCAAAGCGTTCTGCGAAGCTTTGCAGGTAGGGGTCTGGCTGTCCTTCTTCGGTGCCTTTTCTTCATCGAAAGCAAGGAGATAGGACGGCCCAAGTGTGGCAACGAAGGAGCGAATGAAGTCGGTGGCCTCGCGCCTCAGGGCGCACTCAGGCAGAACGTCCAGCTCGGAGCGCCACGACACCACCACATTCGGCGACTCGGGCTTGTTGTGTTTCAGCGCGTTCGGGAGCCACACCAGTCTCGACTTGAAATCGGCTTTCGCCATGCCCTGATCGATGACTTCGCGGAAGGCTTCATTGAAGTCTTCCATATCCCAGCCCAGTTCCTCCGCCATGCCCGCGCGTCCGGCTCGGAACAGCCCGGGGATGCGGCTCGTGTGCGGGCCGGTCATCAAGTAGAGCCAGAGGCTCTGGCCCGAGGCCGGCATGGGGGACAGTGCGTGGAATTTCTCGTCTGCCCACGTGCGCACCTCCACCTTTCGGTAGCGATGCTTTGTGGTGCCGCTAGAGGCCCCGACAGTCACGAGGCCACCGCGTTGGTCGATTCGGCAATGAAAGCTTCGAGGTCAGCGACTCGATAGCGCGGGGCGCGCTTGCCCACACGCACGACGGCCGGGCCGACGCCCTTGCACCGCCAGTTGTTCAGCGTCTTGGGTGAAAGGCGGAGATAGCCCGCCGCTTCTTTGGCGCTGAGCAAGTCTTCGCCGTTGTTGGGCCCCAAGTAAGCCGAGGATCTATTCATAACAGCTGTCCATCCGGTGGTCCGCAAGCATTGCGGGTTCCCGGGGGACAGTAGGGGGTCTGATGTGTCGCTCCAACCGAAGGGAGGGGCCGCGACCAAATTTCGACCAAACAAGCCAGCGTCTCCGCCATTCCCTACGCTCCAAGTCGGGAGAACAGCATCTGGTCCGGCCTGCCAGCAACAATGGGCTATCGATGCTGTGAGATTCGGCGCCCGTCGAGATAGTCGGCCCACGCCTGCATCATCACCTTGCGTTCGGGCAGGTGAGCGGTGCGATTGTAGGCGCGTCCGAGCGGGTCTTTGACCGAGTGGGCGAGCTGATGCTCAACGACGTGCGGCGCGAAGCCCAGGACTTCATCCAGCAGGGTACGGGCCGTGGCGCGCCAGCCATGATTCGTCACGAGTTCGGCCGGCAGCTCCATGCGGCGCATGGCCGAGAGGGTCGCAACCTGACTCATGTGGCGGCCGCCACCGCGCGCGTTCGGGAAGACGTACTCGCCGCGCCCGGTGATTTCCTTCAGCCCAGTCAGAATGTCCACCGCCTGCGTCGCCAGCGGCACGATGTGCGGCGTCCCGGTCTTGCCCACGGTGTAGCGCCACTCCCCGGCATCGAGGTCGATGTCGGCCCAGCGGGCAGCGCGGAGTTCGCCGTGCCGGACGAAAACGAGCGGCGTGAGCTTCAGCGCGGCCGAGACAATCGGCGTCCCGGCGTAGCTCCACAGCGTGCGCAGAAGGTCGGGCAGCTCCGCCGGGTCGGTAGCGGCGGCGAAGTTGGTTGGCGTG
Source organism: Luteimonas sp. A534 (assembly GCF_054072805.1). Lineage (NCBI taxonomy): Bacteria > Pseudomonadati > Pseudomonadota > Gammaproteobacteria > Lysobacterales > Lysobacteraceae > Luteimonas > Luteimonas sp. A534. The sequence goes on along the minus strand of NZ_JBSVRR010000002.1, from coordinate 283,401 downwards.
GGGGCGGTCAGGGCGCCGATCAGGTGGGCCGAAGGGTCCGAGGTCGCGCGCCCGGTGGCGATGGCGTAGCGGAAGATGCGCCCGGCCATCGCCCGAAGACGCCGGGCAGTTTCGAGTTTGCCTGCGGCCTCCGGCTTTCGAAGGGCCGCCAGCAGCATGGGCGCGGTCACGTCGGCGATTGGAACGGTGCCGAGTTCGGGCTTCAGGTAATTGTCGAAGCGGTTCCGCTCCCGCTTGAACGGGTCGTCCTCGCGCTCACGGTCCCGCTTGGCGAAGTATTCCTCGGCGATGGCCCCGAAGGTGCTGGCAGCTTTCTGGGCCGTGGCCATCTTCTCGACCTTCTTCTTCAGGCCGGGGTCGATCCCCCGGATCAAGAGCCGGCTCGCGTCCTCGCGGGCCTCGCGGGCATCCTGCAGGGAGACGGTGGGGTAGGGGCCGAAGGAGAGCATGTTCTCCTTCTTGGACCCGGGGCGCTGGTAGCGCCAGCGCCAAATCTTCGAGCCGGAGGGCTGGACCAACAGGAAGAGCCCACCGAAGTCGGGCAGGCGGTAGGGCTTGGGCTGGGGCTTGGCGGTCTTGATCGCAGACAGGGTGAGCATGGGGCACTTCCTCGTTTCGGGTACGTTTTCGGGTACGCCGAGAGGTTCCGCTAGCTCAAAGTGCCTGAAACAAGGGTTTTTCCGGTTCCGTTAAGTGGCCGGCTCCGCCACCTTCCTCATAAAAAATTGCGCACGGCCCTGGGGAGAGAGAGGGGGCCGTGCGCAAGACTCACTTGGTTTGACGGGCTTTCGTGCCCTTGGCCACAGTCTCGCGCGCGGCTCCCCGGCATGCGTTGCCAAGGCTGCGCACCGGGTTTGCCGAAGTTGCTGTTTCGGCGGCGGCTTCAGCCGCCGTTGGGGCGCAGCCGCGCCACGCCGATGTCGGTCCGGTTTTCGGTCACCACCGGCAGCACGATGTGGCGGCGGTCCGCGCTGACCTGGAATCCTCCCCCCAGGAGCAGCCGCAGCCCGCGCAGCGTGGCCAGGTGCGTGACCTCGCCATCACGCAGCGAGTGCGCCTGGAGGTCTGCGACACCGGAGCCGTCACCCTTCGACTGCAGGGACCACACGGCATCGCCGACCACCTGCCACGGCTCCTCGATCGGCAGCGGCGCGTCGCGCAGCGGGCGCAGGTCGTCTTCCGAATACAGCAACACGCGGCCCTGGCTGCCGGCTTCGGCCAGCAGCAGGACCGGGCGCCCGTCCACCGCTGCGCGCTCGACCCGGAACGCCGGAAGCCGGGTCGGCTTGCCGCTGCAACCGGAGGCATCGGCGGACCGCCGGCATGTGTGCAGGTACCAGCCGGCATCGCTCCAGCCGGCGTACCAGATCGAGCGATCGTCGCTGGCGTAGATGGCGTTGCGCAGCGATGCGCTGGCCTCGGCCACGCGCTGCGACAGGCCCCGGTCGAGGTCGAATTCGTGCAGCTCGTGACGGCCCTGCACGCGCAGCACGTACAGCACGCGGCGGCCATCGGCCGACAGCACCGGTGATTCCACCAGTCCGGCCTCGTGCCGGGTGAGCCGGGTGGCCTGGTCCGCGCTGCGGTCCAGGAGCCAGAGCTGCGAGCTGCCATCGCGGTCGCTTGCGAACACCACGCGGGTGTCGTCGGCCGACATCGCGGCAGAGAAGTCGCGCCCCGAAGACGGTGCCAGCAGCCTCCTCGGGCCGCCGTCAAGCGGATGCTCGGCGAGCGCGGAACGCCAGGCCTCGATCTGGAAGGCGAGGTGCCAGTCACGGCCGGCGACATCGGGCGAGGAAGCGTCGGCGATGCCCAGCGCGGTGATGCGGCCGTCGGCCAGTTCCAGCGCATACAGCGCGCGAGGGCCTTCGTGGTTGGACGAGAACACCAGCCCCGAGCCGTCGGGCAGCCAGTCGAAGCCGTGGATCTCCGAACGCAGCGTGGTCAGCCGCGTCACCGCGCCGCCGCCGATCGCCACCGAATACAGGTCCGACGTGGGATTGGTGCTGCCACGGAAGGCGATCCGCGTGCCATCCGGCGAGAACCGCGGATAGAGATCGGCGGCGGTTTCCAGGTCTCCGTATTCGAACGGTTCCCGTGCCCAGCCCTCGCCCCGTCGCAGCAGGGTGACGCGCGTGTCCGCGGCGCTCCCGGGGATGATCGCGGAGTAGGCGATCTGGTCGGCGTCGGCCGGGTTCCAGTCCAGGTACACGACGCTGCGCGCGGGACATTCGCCGACGGTCTGCTGGCCGCCACCGTCGATGCTGGTGATCCGGATCTCGCAGCGCGTGCCGTCGTCCGCGCGCCAGACATAGGCGATTTCGCGGCCGTCGGGCGACCACGCCGGGCGCTCGGCGTGATCGCCTCCGGCCAGCGTGATCGCCTCCGTGCCGTGCATCGACTGCAGGAACAGGCCGGGTGCGTCCCCAAGCCGGTCGCGACGGCTGTAGACCAGCCAGTCACCGCCCGGGTTGAAGCGCGGATGGTCTTCGCTGCCCGGGGCGAACGTGACCCGGCGCGCCGGTCCGGCCGTAATCCCGGTGTTCGCGGCGGCCGGCGTCGGCACCTCGGCATCCCCACGCCACGGGCCGGTCGCGAACAACGCGGCGGCTGTCAGGGCTGCCGCCGCGACGCCCAAGAGCGGCAGCCAGCGTTGCACACCGGCTCGCGGTCTCGCATTGCCCGTCCGTGCATGCAGGCCGCCGGGGATCCCGTCTGCAGCGATCGCGTCCGTCGTCGGCGCTGTCGCCCCAGCCTCGACCGCGGCCGCAGTCGGAGCTGAGTCCGACAGGGGAGCTGCCACGCCTGCCGCCATCGCCTCGGCGTCCGCGCCGTGTCCGGCTGCGTCCTGCACGGGCTCGACCACCTCGGCGATGGCCAGCCATTCCACCGGCGCGATCAGGCGATAGCCGATCCGCGGGATGGTCTCGATATAGCTGGGCCGCTCGAGGTCGTCGCCGAACGCGCGGCGCAGCGCGGTGATCGCATGCCCCACCACGCCCGGCGTGACGTGCACGCTGCCCCAGACCGCGTCGAGCAGTTCGTCGCGTGAAACCGTCACGCCCGGCTCGCGGGCAAGCGCCAGCAGCACGGCCACGGCCTTGGGCTTCAGTCGCGTGGTGTTTCCGCCGGATTCCACCTGCAGCGCACCGGCGTCGACGTGGAATGCGCCGATGCGAAGTTGCTGCCGATGGAGACCGTCGCGGCTGCGGTCGTCTGCGGCTCGGGACAAGGATCACCTGTGGTCCGCGGCGGCGAACCCGCCGGGCGCAAGCGCGGGCGGGCTGCGCGGAGCGCCGCGGAGCGTCATATGGCGGCACAGTGTAGCGCCGCGTAGCTGGCGGGCAGCTTTACGGCGCCTGTTCAGGCGGCTTCGGAGAGGTCCTGCCGGAAGCGGGTCGCGGTGAGGCCGACGCACTTCTTGAACGACCGTGCGAACGCGAACCGGCTTTCATAGCCGACGCTGGCCGCGACTTCCGAGATCGCCAGGTCGCTGTTGGCGATCAGGTCCTTGGCCAGTTCCATCCGCGTCTGGATCACCAGGTCGTGCGGGGTGATCCCGAACACGTCGCGGAAGCTGCGCAGGAAGTGCGACTTCGAGTAGCGCGCCGCCGCGGCGAGGCTGTCGAGATCGCTGCCCTCGAATGGCGAGTTGAGGATCCGGTTGCGGGCACTGAGCAGCCGCTGCACGGTCTGCCGGCGGTGGCCTTCGGTGCGGCCGCTGGCGCGCGCCACCCAGCCACGGGTGGGCGCCTGGGCATCGCGCGCAGCCTGCAGGACGCCCCCCAGCACAATGTCCAGCGCCGCCCTCGGGGCAGCCTCATTGGCCTGGCGTGCGAGCGCGACCACGGCGCGCACCAGGGCGCGATCCATCGGCATGACGGAAGGAAACAGCAGCGGGCCGGGACCCCGGTGCACGCCCACGCCGCGCAGGATCGCGGTGACCGCGGGCGGCGGCAGCGCCAGGGCCACCCAGTCCGCGCCGTCACGACCCACCCCGCGCACGGCGGTGCCGGCCGGCAGGGCCAGGAACTGGCGGCGCCGCACCCGGTAGGGTCCATCCGGACTGCCCACTTCCACGCTGCCGCGCAGCACGCACCACAGCGAGGGGGCTCCCGCCGCGACCAGGACATGGCTGCCACGGGCGGAGCCGCGTACGCAATGCACGCCATCGGCGCTGGTCAGGTCGATGCCACTGCCCTGTCCGGCACGCCAGAACTTCACTTCCACCACGTCTTGCCCCCTGTCGCTGAAGTACGTGCCCAAGGCTGCGGCTCCGCGTGCCCGAAGTCGCGAAGCCGCGCGGACGTTTCGACTTCCGGCAGGACGTATCGATGACGTTTCGACGAAACCCCGCATGGGCGCTGGCCTGGAGCGCATCTGGTGGCCTCGTGGACGCGCGCCACGGTCGCGTCGCCGGCGGGTGGCGGGGCCTCTCAAAAGCTCATGAACGGCCGGTGACAAATGCCCCGGATCGGGCCGGATGGCGATTTCGGGCACGCCGAAGCGACAGCGCGAGCACCCGGGGACGGCAGCCCCTCCCTAATGTCGACCGGTCGGCTTTCTTAACGACGCTTTAACTGTTCGCACTCATCAACCAAAGATTTTTGGAGTACTCATGAAGACAAGTTTGCTGCGGGACGCCATCCGCACGTCGCTGCTCGCTGGCGCGACCCTGGCGGTCTCGCTGCCCGCGTTCGCGCAGGACGCCACGGACACTGCCTCCGCCACGACGCTTGATCGCATCGAGGTCACCGGTTCGCGTATCCGCCAGGTCGACATGGAGACGGCGCAGCCGGTGCTGACCATCAGCCGCGCCGACATCGAGGGCCAGGGCTTCCGCACGGTCGCCGACATCCTCCAGAACATGACCGCCGCCGGTTCCCCGGCGATCAGCCGCTCCGAGGCCCTCGCCTCCGGTGAAGCGGTCGGCGGCCAGTACATCGACCTGCGCAACCTCGGCGCCAACCGTACGCTGGTGCTGGTGAACGGCAAGCGCCTGGGCATCACCACCGACGGCCTGCAGGACGTGTCCTCGATCCCGTCGGTCATGGTCGACCGCATCGAGATCCTGAAGGACGGCGCGTCGTCGATCTACGGCTCCGACGCGATGGCCGGCGTGGTCAACATCATCACCCGCAAGAACTTCGACGGCGCCGAGGCCAATGCCTATTACGGCCAGTTCGGCGATGGCGACGGCGCGAAGGAAAGCTACGACTTCATCATGGGCATGTCCGGTGACCGCGGCTCGCTCACCCTTGCCGCCGAATACCACAAGGAAGACGGCGTCTGGGCCCGCGACCGCTGGTTCAGCCGTGACTCCTACCCGGGCTTCCCGCAGCACAGCCTCAGCCCGGTCGGCCAGTGGGGCAACTACAACGCCAACAGCGGCCTGATCAAGCGCAACCCCGATGGCACGCCGCAGCTTGACGACAAGGGCAAGACCATCCCGATGGATGCCGCCTGGTACGCCCCCAACCGCGGTGGCGACACCATCGGTTCGGACGCGTTCCACCCGCAGACCGACGACGACATGAGCAACGCCGCGCAGCAGATGCACGTGCTGACGCCCCTGGAGCGCCGCTCGCTGTACGTCAATGGCCAGTACGACCTGACCGACAACGTCCGCTTCTCGACCGACATCGGCTACAACAATCGCGTCGCCAACTCGCAGATCGCGGGCTACCCGGTGCAGTCGACCGCGCTCGGCGCGGCGATGTCCGCCGACAGCTACTTCAACCCGCTCGATGACGGCCGCGCCGTCGACTGGCGCCGCCGCGGCTGGGAAAACCCGCGCACCACCGAATCCGAGCTCACCACCTGGCGCTTCACGGCGGGCCTGGACGGCGCGTTCCAGGTCGGTGACCGCTACTTCGACTGGGATGCCGGCTACCTGTACAACAAGAACGAGCTGACCAAGATCAGCAACGGCAACTTCTACATCCCCAACGTCCGCAATGCCGTGGGTCCGTCGTTCATGGACGACGCCGGCAACGTGGTCTGCGGCACCCCGGGCGCAGTGATCGCCGGCTGCACGCCGTGGAACCCCTTTGCGGGCTTCGGCACCGGCGCGGTCGCCAACTCGCTCGACGACGAAGCCGTGCGCGCCTACCTGTTCAAGCAGGAGCACGCGCTGGGCGAAACCGAGACCACCAGCTACTTCGCCAACCTTGCGGGTTCCATCGTGACCCTGCCGGCCGGTGACCTCGGCTTCGCGGTGGGCTACGAGTACCGCAAGGAGCAGGGCGGTTACACCCCGGACGCGATCTCGCAGTCGGGCGACTCGACCAACCTGGCCGCCGGTCCGACCTACGGCGAGTACGACGTCGACGAGTTCTACGTCGAGCTGAACGTGCCGGTCCTGGCCGACATGGCGTTCGCGCAGGAGCTGAGCTTCAACGTCGCCAGCCGCTACTCGGACTTCAGCACCTTCGGTGACACCACCAACAACAAGTTCGGCGTGAAGTGGCGTCCGATGAACGACCTGCTGGTCCGCGGCACCTGGGCCGAGGGCTTCCGCGCGCCGACGATCTCCGACCTGTACGGCGGCGGCTCGCAGACCTTCACCACCGGCTTCCGCGATCCCTGCGACAGCGAATACGGTACCGCGGCCGGCTCGCAGCGCTGCCTGCAGGACGTGGCGGCGGACTACCGCCAGCTGCAGCAGGGCTTCACCCCGACCGACGGTCCCGCGGCGCAGACGCCGGTGCCGTTCACCAGCGGCTCCAACGCGCTGCTGTCGCCGGAAACCTCCGAGTCCAAGACGATCGGCCTGGTCTACAGCCCGTCGTACGTGGAAGGCCTGAGCCTGACGCTCGACTGGTGGAACATCACCATCGAGAACACCCTGGTGTCCGACAGCCCGAACCAGATGCTCAGCGACTGCTACATCGCGCTGATCGAGTCGCGCTGCTCGGGCTTCACTCGTGACGCGAACACCGGCATCGTCAACGACCTCACCTATGGCCTGCGCAACGCCGGCTACCAGGAGACGGAAGGCTTCGACTTCGACGTGGCCTACCGCGTGCAGACGGGTTACGGCAACTTCGGCGCGACCTGGCAGAACACCTACGTCAGCAAGAACAACCTGAAGACCACCAACGAGGCCACCACGCCGGAGTCGGTGTACGTGAGCTTCGGCGGCAACTTCCGCCTGCGCTCGAACCTGAACCTGAACTGGGAGCAGGGCGCGTACTCGGCGAACTGGGGCATGCGCTACTACTCCTCGATGAAGGAAGAGTGCTACTTCGATTCGATCTGCAACATCCCGGACTACGCGGCGCCTGACACCCAGGGCCAGAACGTCCCGATGAACCAGACCGGCTCGAACACCTTCCACGACGTCCAGTTCGCGGTGAAGACCCCGTGGAACGCGACCGTGGCGGTGGGTGCCAACAACGTGTTCAACCACTACGCGGCGCCGGCGTTCGACCAGCCGAACTCGAACTTCGCCTACTACGGCGGCTTCGACCTTGGCCGCTTCGTGTTCATGAAGTACCAGCAGCGCTTCTGATCGGCGCTGGGGTGACACCGGCCGGGGTCCCGCAAGGGGCCCCGGCTTTTTTGTGCGCGCAGGCACGGTTCAGGTGAAGACCACGTGGTGGTTCTCAAAATTTGAGACTAAACAGCAGCTTGTGGATAAAGCTTGAACAAGTCTCTGAAGTGTTGCGCAAGTCATTGACCTGCCTGATGAAAATTCCCGCTGCCAGTTGTTGACAAGGGTGTGGAGCACTCCTAAGGTGGCGTTGCGTGGGAAGACCGGGAATATCGTGGTTTTTCCTAGCAATGAAGCCCGCCGCAGACGGGTATGGAGTGGGTAGGCGCAAGTGTTGCAGGGCGAGCACGCCATCACGATCGACGACAAGGGACGGCTGGCGATTCCGACCAGCTACCGGGACATCGTCGCGTCCGAATTCGGCAATCGGCTGGTGATCACCTACAACCCCTTCGAGAAGGGCTCGCTCTACATCTACCCGTACGCCGCCTGGGAACAGGTGCGCGATGGCGTCAACAAGCTGCCCAAGGTCAAGAAGGCCCATCGCGCCCTGCAGCTGAAGCTGGTTGGTGCGGCGACGGTGGTCGAGCCCGACGGCAACGGCCGCGTCTCGATCCCGGCCAGCCACCGCAACGCCATCGGCATTGAAAAGAAGGCCGTGCTGCTGGGGATGGGCGACAAGTTCGAACTCTGGAGCGAACAGGCACATCGCACGCAGATCGAGACGCCGCTGGGCGACGACGATTTCGGCGACGAACTGGACGGGCTGCAGTTGTGACCGCGGGTGCCGCGGATGCCCGCTCCGCGCACCTTCCGGTCTTGTTCAAGCAGGTCATGGAAGGGCTGCTCGTGCGTGGGGACGGAACCTACCTGGATGGCACCTTCGGCCGCGGCGGCCACGCGCGCGGCGTGCTGGAGGCGCTTGGGAGCGGAGGCCGGCTGCTGGTCATGGACAAGGATCCCGAAGCGATCGCCGTTGCCGAACAGGAGTTCGGGGCCGATCCGCGCGTGTCGATCCGCCGCGGCAGCTTCGCCGACCTCGGCCACTGGGACGCAGTCAGCGACGGCCTGGACGGCGTGCTGTTCGACCTCGGCGTGTCCTCGCCCCAGCTCGACGTCGCCGCGCGCGGCTTCAGCTTCGGCAAGGACGGCCCGCTGGACATGCGCATGGATCCCGATTCCGGCGAAAGCGCCGCCGACTGGCTTGCGCGCGCCTCCGCCGACGAGATCGCCGACGTGCTCTGGACCTATGGCGAGGAGCGCATGAGCCGCCGCATCGCCCGCACGATCGTCGAGCGCCGCGCCCAGGCGCCGATCACGCGCACCTCCGAGCTGGCCGAGCTCATCGCCTCGGTGATGCCGCGGCCGAAGCCCGGCCGCCACGAGATCCACCCGGCCACGCGCTCCTTCCAGGGCATCCGCATCCACATCAACCGCGAACTGGCCGACCTGGAAGCCGGCCTTGAAGCTGCCCAGGCCGCCCTGCGCCCGGGCGGCCGCCTGGCGGTGATCAGCTTCCACTCGCTGGAAGACCGCATCGCCAAGCGTTTCATCGCCGCCCGCGCCAAGCCGCCGGCCGGCAACCGTCGCCTGCCCGAGGCCGCGCCCTTCGTACCCACGCTGCGCGACGTCGGCGGCGCGATCCGGGCCGGCTCCGACGAGCTGGCCGGCAATCCGCGCGCGCGCAGCGCCGTGCTGCGCGTGGCCGAAAAGCTGGAGGCGCGACCATGACCCGCTTCCTGGTCGTCGTGCTGCTGATCGCCAACGTGCTCGCCGCGATCGGCGTCGTGCACGCGCGCCACCAGCACCGCCAGCTGTTCGTGGAGCTGACCCGCCTGGTCGACGAGCGCGACGAGCTCAACATCGACTTCGGCCGCCTGCAGATCGAGCAGGCGACCTGGGCCGAGGCCAACCGCATCGACCATGTCGCGCGCATGCGCCTGGGCATGAAGTTCCCGGAAGCCGGGGACATCGTGGTGGTGCGGCCATGAAGTTCCGTCGCGACCGCAACGGCACCGTGCGCCCCCGCGGCCGCGCGCAGTTCGACCTGCGCGGCCGGCTGAAGCTGGTGGTGGGCGTTCTGGGCGTCTGCGGCGTCGTGCTGGTGGCGCGCGCGGTCGACCTGCAGCTGATCGACAACGCCTACTACCAGCAGAAGGCCGACTCGCGCTTCCTGCGTGAGATCCCGATCCCGACCTCGCGCGGCATGATCACCGACCGCAACGGGGAGCCGCTGGCGGTGTCGTCGCCGGTGGACAGCGTCTGGGGCAATCCCCAGGAGCTGCTCAAAACGCCCGAGCGCCTGCCGCAGCTGGCCGAGGCCCTGGGCGTGCCGCTGGACCATCTGGAGCGCCGCCTGGCGCAGCGTGCGGACAAGGAGTTCGTCTACCTCAAGCGCCGCATCAATCCCAGCGAAGCGCAGCAGATCCTCGCGCACAAGGTCCCGGGCGTGTTCTCGCAGCGCGAGTTTCGCCGCTTCTATCCGCAGGGCGAGGCGCTGGCGCACGTGCTCGGCTTCACCAACATCGACGATGCCGGCCAGGAAGGCGTGGAGCTCGCGTTCGACGAATGGCTGAGCGGCATCCCGGGCGCGCAGAAGGTGATCCGCGACCGCCGCGGCCGCATCGTCGAGAACGTCGACCTGGTGCGCGCCGCACAGCCGGGCAAGGACCTCACGCTCAGCATCGACCGCCGCATCCAGTACCTCGCGCACCGCGAGCTGCGCGCCACGCTGCAGCGCACCGGCGCGGTCGCGGGATCCGCCGTGGTGCTCGACATCGCCACCGGCGAGATCCTCGCCATGGCCAACCTGCCCACGTTCAATCCCAACGCGGTCACCGGCGAGCACCGCGATGCGCGCCGCAACCGTGCGGTCACCGACCTGATCGAGCCCGGTTCAACGATCAAGCCGATCACCGTGGCCGCCGGGCTCGAGGCCGGCGTGATCACCGTGAACACGATCTTCGACACCAACCCGGGCTGGATTCCCAACGGGCGCTACCGCACCACCGACCACCGCAATTTGGGCGTGCTCGACACCACGGGCGTGATCACCAAGAGCTCCAACATCGGCACCTCGATGATCGTGCAGAAGCTGGACAACCAGTACTTCCACGATTTCCTGTCGCGGCTGGGCTACGGCAAGAGCACCGGCAGCGGCTTTCCGGGCGAAGCGTCGGGCCTGCTGCAGCCGGCCGCCAGCTGGAGCGGCACCACCAAGCAGACGATGAGCTACGGCTATGGACTGTCGGCGACGCCGCTGCAGATCGCCCATTCCTACGCCACCCTCGCCAACCACGGCCGGGCGGTGCAGCCGACCCTGGTCAAGGGCCAGCATTCGGAATCGCGACAGGTGATCTCCGCCGAGATCGCCGACACCGTGCTGCGCATGATGCAGACGGTCACCGAGCCTGGTGGCACCGCCATCCAGGCGGCGATTCCCGGCTACCACGTCGCCGGCAAGACCGGCACCGCGCGCAAGGCATCCGGCGGCGGCTACTCGCGCCGCTATGTCTCCTTCTTCGCCGGCGTGGTGCCGGTGGAGAACCCGCGCTTCGCGATGGTGGTGGTGATCGACGATCCGGATCCGGCCAAGGGCATCTATGGCGGCCTGGTGTCGGCGCCGGTGTTCCAGACCACGATGGACGGCGCGCTGCGCCTGATGGACGTGCCGCCCGACGACATCGAGACCTGGCTGGCCGAGCAGGCGAAGCAGCAGGCGAAGGAACGCGCACGCAACGCGCCGCGCGTTGCGGTTGCCCCCGCGGCAGGATCCACGCGTGCCTCCGCAGGCGCAGCCGTATCCACGCCTCCGCCGTCGGGAGGTGGCCAGTGAGCCGCCAGATGGCGCTTCGCGAGCTGCTGCCGGACGTAGCCGACGTGCCGGCCGGGCTCGAAGTTTCGGGCCTGGTGCTCGACAGCCGCGCGGTGCGTCCGGGCGACGGCTTTGTCGCGATCGGCGGCTTCGGCACGCACGGCCTGCACTTCGCCGAGCGCGCGCTGGCCGACGGCGCCGCGGCGGTGATGTATGAGCCGCCTGTGCCCGCCGACGTGCCGGCGCCTCCGCCGGGCGCCATCGCAGTGCCCGGTCTGCGCGCGCGCATGGGCACCATGGCCGACGAATTCCACGGCCGCCCGTCGGCGGCGATGGCGACGGTCGCGGTCACCGGCACCAACGGCAAGACCTCCACCGTGCAGCTGCTCGCCCAGGCCTGGGAACTGCTTGGCCGCCGCGCCGCCACCATCGGCACGCTGGGCGCCGGCCTGCATGGCGACGTGCGCCCAACGGGCTTCACCACGCCGCTGGTGCTGCAAGTGCACGCGCTGCTCGCCGAGCTGCGCGACGCCGGCGCGCATGCGGTGGCGATGGAAACCAGTTCGCACGCGCTCGACCAGGGCCGCGTGGACGCGGTGCACTTCCAGGTCGGCGTGTTCACCAACCTCACCCGCGACCATCTCGATTACCACGGCGACATGGCCACCTACGGTGCCGCCAAGGAACGCCTGTTCTCGGTGCCGGGCCTGGTTGCGGCGGTGGTGAACATCGACGACGGCTTCGGCCGCGAACTCTTCGCGCGCCTGCCCGATGGCCTTCAGCGTATTGGCACGAGCGCGCGCGACGCCGATGCCGCGGCCGTCGCTGCGTCGGCCATCGTGCTCGATGGCGCGGGGATCGGGTTCGACCTGCGCGTCGGCCGCGAGTTGCATCCGGTGCGCTCGCCGCTGCTTGGCCGCTTCAACATCGAGAACCTGCTGGCCGTCGCCGGCGTGCTGCATGCGCAGGGCATCGGCGCGGCGGACATCGCCCGCGTGCTCGGCCAGCTGCAGCCCATCGCCGGTCGCATGAACCGCCTTGGCGGCCACGACGGCCAGCCGCTGGTGGTGGTCGACTATGCGCACACGCCCGACGCACTCGAGCAGGCGCTGGCGAGCGTGCGCGCGCATGCCGCCGGGCGCATCACCTGCGTCTTCGGCTGCGGCGGCGAGCGCGACCGCGGCAAGCGCCCTGAAATGGCGGCCGCGGCGGAACAGGGCGCCGATGCCGTGGTGGTCACCGACGACAATCCGCGCGGCGAAGACGGCAACGCCATCGTCGCCGACATCCTGGCCGGCTTCAGCGATCCCGCCACCGTGACCGTCGAGCGCGATCGTGCCACCGCGATCGAACGTGCTGTTGGCGCCGCCGGTCCCGGCGACATCGTGCTGGTCGCAGGCAAGGGCCACGAGCCCTACCAGGAGATCGACGGCGTGCGTCATCCCTTCGACGATCGCGACGTGGCGCAGCGCGCGCTGGGAGCGTGGGCATGAAGGCACTCGTGCTCTCGCGCATCGCCCAGGCCTGCAACGGCCGCCTGCAGGGCGCGGACCGCGAGGTCGACGCGATCGTGACCGACAGCCGCACGCTGTCGGCCGGCAGCCGTGCACCGCTGTTCGTGGCGATCGCTGGCGAGAACTTCGACGGCCACGAACACGTGGTCGCGGCGGCGTCCAAGGGCGCAGCGGCTGCCCTGGTCTCGCGCCCGCTCGATGCCGCGCTGCCGCAGGTGGTGGTCGGCGATACCGTCGAGGCCCTGGGCTCGCTGGCCGCGGCGCTGCAGGCCTTGCGCGTCGATCAGGACGTGGTCGCGATCACCGGCAGCAACGGCAAGACCAGCGTCAAGGAGCTGGTGCTTTCGATCCTGCGCCGCGTTGCCACGGTGACTGCCAGCCCCGGCAACCGCAACAACGAGATCGGCCTGCCGCTGGCGATCATCGATGCCGACGACGACGCGCGCTTCGCCGTGTACGAAATGGGCGCGGGCAAGCCCGGTGACATCGCCTACCTGGCCGCCATCGCGCGTCCGCGCGTGGCCCTGGTCAACAACATCGCGCCGGCGCACCTGGAGCGCATGGGCAGCCTGGCCAACGTCGCCGATACCAAGGCCGCGATCTACGACGCGCTGCCCGCGGACGGCACCGCGGTGATCAACGCCGACGATGCCTTCGAATCCTTCTTCGCCGAGCGCGCGCACGGCCGGCGCCTGTTGCGCTTCGGCTTTGGCGCCCGCGCCGACGTGACCGCGCGCGACATCGCCCTGCATGAGGACGGCAGCGAGTTCACCCTGGTCACGCCCGCCGGCGAGGTCGCCGTGTCGCTGTCGCTGCCCGGTCGCCACAACGTCGCCAACGCCATGGCCGCAGCCGCGCTGGCGCTCGCCTGCAATGCGCCGCTCGCGGCCATCGCCGAAGGCCTCACCGGCGCGCGTCCGGTGGAAGGCCGCCTGGTGCGCCACCGCCTGCCGGGCGGCGCGTGGCTGGTGGACGACAGCTACAACGCGAATCCCGGCTCGCTCGCCGCGGCCATCGACACCCTCGCGACATCGCGCGGTGGCGGCTGGCTGGTGCTGGGCGACATGCGCGAGCTGGGCGTGGATGCCGTCGCGCTGCACGAAGCCGCGGGACGTCGCGCCCGCGAAACCGGCGTGGTGCGGGTATTCGCGCTGGGTGAGCTCGCGGCGAAGGCGGCCGAATCGTTTGGCGCGGGCGGGGAGGTCTTCGCCACGCACGAGGAACTCGCCGCCGCGGTGCGGGCCGCCCTTGTGGGAGCGGCTACAGCCGCGATTGGCCCCGCCCTTGTGGGAGCGGCTAAAGCCGCGATTGGCGCCGCCGACATCGCGGCTGTAGCCGCTCCCACAGGGGCTGCTCCCACAGGGGCCGCTCCCACAAGGGCCGGGCCCACGGTGCTGGTCAAGGGATCGCGCGGCAGCGCGATGGATCGCGTGGTCCGCACGCTGCTGGAAGGAGTCGATACCGATGCTGCTTGAACTCACGCGCTGGCTGGAGCAGCTCGAAGGCCTGTTCGGCCTGTTCGGCTACCTCACCTTCCGCGGCATCCTCGCGGCCCTTACCGCACTCTTCCTGTCGCTGTGGTGGGGCCCCGCGGTGATCCGCAAGCTCGCCCAGTACAAGGGCGGCCAGCCGATCCGCCAGGACGGCCCGCAGACGCACTTCTCCAAGGCCGGCACGCCGACCATGGGCGGTGGCCTGATCCTGCTCACCGTGCTCGCATCGACCCTGCTCTGGGGCGACCTGCGCAACCGCTATGTCTGGGTGGTGTTGCTGGTGATGGTGGCCTTCGGCGCCATCGGCTGGTGGGACGACTGGATCAAGATCGTGAAGCGCGATCCCAACGGCATGCGCTCGCGCACGAAGTACCTGCTGCAGTCGATCTTCGGCCTCGCCGCCGGCCTGTTCCTGCTTTACACCGCCGACACCCCGGCGGCGACCACGTTCTACATCCCCTTCTTCAAGGCCGTGGCGCTGCCGCTGGCCGGTCTTTCCTTCGTGGTGATCGCCTACTTCTGGATCGTCGGCTTCTCCAACGCCGTCAACCTGACCGACGGCCTCGACGGCCTGGCGATCATGCCCACGGTGCTGGTGGCCTGCGCGCTCGGCGTGTTCGCCTATGCCTCCGGCCACGCGCAGTTCGCCGAATACCTGCAGATCCCGCGCGTGCCCGGCGCAGGCGAACTGGTGATCATCTGCGCCGCGATCGCAGGGGCAGGGCTGGGCTTCCTGTGGTTCAACACCTATCCGGCGATGGTGTTCATGGGCGACATCGGTGCGCTGGCGCTGGGCGCCGTGCTCGGCACGGTCGCGGTGATCGTGCGCCAGGAGCTGGTGCTGGTGGTGATGGGCGGCATCTTCGTCATCGAAACGCTCTCGGTGATCATCCAGGTGGCGTCGTTCAAGCTCACCGGCAAGCGCGTGTTCCGCATGGCACCGATCCACCACCACTTCGAACTGAAGGGCTGGCCGGAGCCGCGCGTGATCGTCCGCTTCTGGATCATCTCGGTGATCCTGGTCCTCGTCGGCCTCGCCACCTTGAAGGTGCGCTGATGGACCGGACCCACGACCGCAGCAGCCAGGCCGTCCGCCTCGAGTCCATCGGCGGGCACTTCGACCCGTGGATGCTCGGCGCCGTGATCGCGCTGGCGGCGCTAGGCATCGTGATGGTGGCCTCGAGCTCGATCGCGGTGGGCGAGGAGCTCGGCGTCGGCCCGTACTACTTCCTGGTCCGCCACGTGGTGTTCATGGCGCTGGGCGCGGGCCTGGCGTTCTGGGTGATGCGCACCGAACTCAAGACCATCGAGCGCTTCGACCGCGCGCTGCTGGTCGCCTGCTTCGTGGCCCTGCTGCTGGTGTTCGTGCCGGGCATCGGCCACACCGTCAACGGCGCGCAGCGCTGGATCAACCTGGGCGTGTCGAACTTCCAGGCGGTCGAGGCGGTGAAGGTGATGTACATCGTGTGGCTCGCCAGCTACCTGGTGCGCTTCCGCGACGAGGTCAACGCGACCTGGGGCGCGATGCTCAAGCCCATCGGCGTGGCCATCGTGCTGATGGTGCTGCTGGCGTTCCAGCCCGACTTCGGTTCGCTGGCGCTGCTGCTTGCGATCACCGCCGGCATGCTGGTGCTGGGCGGCGTGCACCTGCCACGCATGGCGGCGCCGGTGCTGGCGCTGCTGCCGGTGCTGGCGCTGGTGGCGATCGCCGAGCCCTACCGCATGCGCCGCCTGACGTCCTTCATGGATCCCTTCGCCGATCCCTTCAACAGCGGCTACCAGCTGGCCAACGCGCTGATGGCGGTGGGCCGCGGCGAGTTCTGGGGCGTGGGCCTGGGCGCGTCGATCCAGAAGCTCAACTACCTGCCCGAGGCGCATACCGATTTCATCCTCGCGGTGATCGCGGAGGAGCTCGGCTTCGTCGGCGTGTGCCTGGTGATCGGCCTGTACGCGCTGCTGGTTGGTCGTGCGTTCCTGGTTGGCCTGCGCTGCGTGGAGACGCGCCGCCACTTCGCCGGCTACATCGCTTTCGGCATCGCGCTGTGGCTGAGCCTGCAGGCGCTGGTGTCGATCGGCGTGAACCTCGGCCTGCTGCCCACCAAGGGCCTGACCCTGCCACTGGTGTCCTCGGGCGGGTCCAGCGTGATGATGACCTGCGTTGCCGTGGGCCTGCTGCTGCGCGTGTCCTACGAACTCGACCGCACCCAGCGCCAGGTCGCGCGCCTGCGCGGCGAAGCCGCCGCGCCCGCCGCCACTGCATCGCCGCCGCCACCGACCGCGCAGCCGGTGCCTTCGCTGGCCGCGCGCGGCACGGCGCGCCTGCGCCAGCGCATCGAACCCAGGCTCAACCCGGGAGCGCAGGCATGATCCAGCGCCTCCACGACACCCACGGCGTGGCGATGGTCGACTTCGCGCGGCGGCATTCGCGCGTGCACTTCATCGGCATCGGCGGCACCGGCATGAGCGGCATCGCCGAGGTGCTGTGCACGCTGGGCTACCAGGTGTCGGGCTCCGACACCGCCGACAGCGCGGTCACCCGTCGCCTGGCGAGCCTCGGCGCCACCGTGCACCGCGGCCACGCGGCCGCCAACGTGCTCGGCACCGACTGCGTGGTGATTTCCAGCGCCATCCAGCCCGACAACCCGGAGCTGATGGAAGCGCGCGCGCAGCGCATCCCCGTGGTGCCGCGCGCGGAGATGCTGGCCGAACTGATGCGCTTCCGCCGCGGCGTCGCCGTCGCCGGCACCCACGGCAAGACCACCACCACCTCGCTGCTCGCCAGCGTGCTGGCCGAAGGCGGGCTCGACCCGACCTTCGTGATCGGCGGCAAGCTGCTGGCCGCAGGTGCCAACGCGCGCCTGGGCGGCGGCGACTGGCTGGTGGCCGAGGCCGATGAAAGCGACGGCAGTTTCCTGCGCCTGAACCCGCTGGTGGCCATCGTCACCAACATCGACGTCGACCATCTCGAGAACTACGGCGGCGATTTCGCGCGCGTGCAGCAGGCCTTCTCCGAGTTCCTGCACCGGCTGCCGTTCTACGGCCTGGCCGTGCTGTGCATCGACGATCCCGAGGTCGCGGCCCTGGCCGGCGCCGTCTCGCGCCACGTCATGACCTATGGCTTCCACGCCGATGCCGACGTCCGCGCCGACAACGTGCGCCAGGACGGTCCGACCATGTACTTCGACCTGGTGCTGCCCGATGCCTCGGCCACGCCGATGGAGCTGGCGCTGCCTGGCCGCCACAACGTGCAGAACGCGCTGGCCGCGGCCGCCGTCGCCTGGCAGCTGGGCGTGAAGCCCGAAGCGATCCGCACGGCCTTGGCGAAGTTCGAGGGCATCGGCCGCCGCTTCAACCGCCTGGCCGAACTCACCACCGCGCGCGGCGCCACCGTGCAGCTGGTCGACGATTACGGCCACCATCCGCGCGAACTCGCCGCGGTGTTCGAAGCCGCCCGCGGCGGCTGGCCGGAGCGCCGCCTGGTGGTGGCCTTCCAGCCGCACCGCTACAGCCGCACCCGCGACCTGCTCGACGACTTCGCCGGCGTGCTGTCCGATGTCGACGCCCTGGTGCTGACCGAGGTCTATCCCGCCGGCGAGCAGCCGCTGGCCGGCGCCGATGCCCGCGCCCTGGCGCGTGCCATCCGTGCCCGCGGCCGCATCGACCCGGTCGTGGTCAACAGCCCCGGCGACCTGCGCGCGGTGCTGCCCGACATCCTCGAAGACGGCGACCTGCTGCTGGTGATGGGCGCCGGCGACATCGGCCAGGTGGCGCAGAACCTGGTGGCCGAAGGCTTCCCGCAGGAAGGGGAGGACGCATGAGCGATCGCCTGCCCCCGCTGCGCATGACCGACCCCGCCGCCTTCGGGCGCGTGGCCGTGCTCATGGGCGGCGACACCAGCGAGCGGGAAGTGTCGCTGGACTCCGGTGCCGGCGTGCTCGAGGCCCTGCGCGCGCGTGGCGTCGACGCGACCCCAGTGGACGGCGTGCCGGCGATGCTCGAGGCCCTCCAGGCCGGTCGCTTCGACCGCGTGTTCAACATCCTCCACGGCGGCGTCGGCGAGAACGGCGTGCTGCAGGGCCTGCTTGCCGCGCTGCGCGTGCCGTACACCGGCTCCGACGTGCTCGGCTGCGCGCTCACCCTCGACAAGATCCGCACCAAGCAGGTCTGGCTGTCCGAAGGGCTGCCCACGCCGCGCTACGAGCGCCTGCCCAAGGGCGCCGACCTGACTGCCGCCGCGCGGCGCCTTGGCCTGCCGGTGTTCGTGAAGCCGTCCAGCGAAGGTTCCAGCGTCGGCGTGTTCCGCGTGCTGGCCGAGACCGACCTTGCGCCCGCGGTCGAATTCGCCGCGGGCTACGACGGCGAACTGCTGATGGAGCAGATGGTGCGCGGTGACGAACTCACCGTCGGTATCCTCGGCGATGTCGCGCTGCCGTCGATCCGGATCGTTCCCGCCGGCGAGTGGTACGACTACCACGCCAAGTACGTCGCCGACGACACGCAGTACCTCTGCCCGGGGCTCGAGGGCGAGGACGAAGCCACGATCCGCGCCCTCGCGCTGCACGCATTCCGCGCCGCCGGCTGCAGCGGCTGGGGCCGCGTGGACGTGATGCGTGACCGCGAGCGCGGCCTGCAGCTGATCGAAATCAACACCGCGCCGGGCATGACCAGCCATTCGCTGGTGCCCAAGGCCGCCGGCCAGCTTGGCTGCGACTACGCCGAACTGTGCTGGCGCGTGCTGGAGCAGACGCTGTGAACGCGCTCGCCCGCATCCTCGCCTGGGCCCTGGCGGTGGCGCTGATCGCGTTGCCGGTGGTGTCGGTGCTGCAAGGCTGGATCGGCGCCGAGCGCTGGCCGCTGCGCACGCTGCGCATCAACGACAACCTGCAGCAGGTCGATCCCGATGCGGTGCGCGCGGCGGTGCTGCCCTACGCGCAGCAGGGCTTCTTCGCCGTGCGCCTGGATGATGCGCGCGAGGCCGTGGCCGTGCTGCCCTGGGTCGAGCAGGCCGAGGTCGGCAAGCGCTGGCCCGACGTGCTTGAAGTACGCGTGCAGGAACACCGTCCCTTCGCGCGCTGGGGCGACGACCACGTGTTGTCGCAGCAGGGCCGCGTGTTCCCCGCCGAGGGCATCGAGGTACCCAATGGCCTGCCGCTGCTGCACGGTCCCGACGCCCGCGCCGGCGACGTGGTCGAGCTGTACAACGACGCGCGCGAGCAGTTCGCGCCGGCCGGCTACGGCGTGCGCGCGCTGCTGCTCGACAGCCGCGGCAGCTGGGCCCTGGTCCTGTCCAACGGCACCGAGGTGGTGATCGGCAGCCACCAGGTGCGCACCCGCATGGCCCGTTTCGCACGCCAGCTGCCGCAGCTCCTGGCCCAGCGCCAGCTGCCGCTGTCGCGCGCGGACCTCCGATACACGAACGGCTTCGCCCTGACCTGGGCCGAGGAACGCAACACATGAACCGCAAAGGCGACAAGGCCCTCATCGTCGGCCTCGACATCGGCACCTCCAAGGTGGTGGCCCTGGTCGGCGAGTATTCGCCGGGCAACCCGATCGAGGTGATCGGCATCGGCAGCCACGAATCGCGCGGCCTCAAGCGCGGCGTGGTCGTCGACATCGAGTCCACCGTGCAGTCGATCCAGCGCGCGATCGAGGAGGCCGAGCTGATGGCCGGCTGCGACATCCGCTCGGTCTACGCTTCGATCTCGGGCAGCCACGTGCAGTGCAAGAACTCGCCGGGCATCGTCCCGATCCGCGACGGCGAAGTGACCTGGAGCGATCTCGACCGCGTGCTCGACGCCGCCAAGGCGGTAGCGATCCCGGCCGACCAGAAGATCCTGCATGCGATCCCGCGCGAGTACGTGCTCGACGATTCGCAGGAAGGCATCCGCAACCCGGTCGGCATGACAGGCGTGCGCCTGGAGGTGCATGCGCACCTGGTGGTCTGCGCGCAGTCGGCCGCTGCCAACATCTCCAAGTGCGTGCAGCGCTGCGACCTGCAGATCGACGACCTGGTGCTGTCCTCGCTGGCTTCCAGCACCGCGGTGCTCACCAGCGACGAGCGCGAGCTGGGCGTGGTGATGGTCGACATCGGCGCCGGCACCACCGATCTGGCGGTGTTCGTGCAGGGCGCGATCTGCCACACCTCCAGCCTGCCGATCGCCGGCGACAAGGTCACCGAGGACATCGCGCACATGCTGCGCACGCCCACGCCCGAAGCCGAGCAGATCAAGGTCCGCTACGCCTGTGCGCTGGCGCAGCTGGCGACCAGCGAAGAATCGATCCAGGTCCCGAGCGTCGGCGACCGTCCGCCGCGTCGCCTGCCGCGCCAGTCGCTGGCCCAGGCCGTGCAGGCCCGTTACGAGGAGATCTTCGAGATGGTGCAGGCCGAACTGCGCCGCTCGGGCTTTGAGCAGCACGTGCGCGCCGGCATGGTGCTCACCGGCGGCGCCGCGAAGATGGAAGGCGTGGTCGAACTGGCCGAGGAAATGCTGCAGATGCCGGTGCGCGTGGGCATCCCGCAGCACGTCACAGGCCTGGGGGAAGTGGTGAACAACCCCGTCCACGCGACCGGCGTCGGCCTGCTGCTGATGGGCAGCCAGATCGAGCATCCGCGGCGCCCGGTGCTGCCCACGGGGCGCGCCGGCAGCCTGCTCAAGAAGCTCAAGACCTGGTTCAACGGGGAGTTCTGATCATGCGCGCGCACATCCAGTACCTGGAGCGACCCCGAGCGCTTTTGTGGGAGCGGCCTTGGCCGCGATGGCAGGCAAGGCGACGACGAAAACGATTGGCAACACGCAACACCACCAACAACTAGAAAACACCAGCACCACATAACGACATCAGAGGACTACGGACATGGCGCACTTTGAACTGGTAGAAAAGATGGCTCCCAACGCCGTCATCAAGGTCATCGGCGTGGGCGGCGGCGGTGGCAACGCCGTCAACCACATGGTCAACAGCAGCGTGGACGGCGTGGAATTCATCACCGCCAACACCGACTCGCAGGCGATCAAGAACTGCGGCTCCAAGCTGCAGCTGCAGCTCGGCACCAGCGTCACCAAGGGCCTGGGCGCGGGCGCCAACCCCGAGGTCGGCCGCCAGGCCGCGCTCGAGGACCGCGACCAGATCATGGAAGCGCTGCAGGGCGCGGACATGGTCTTCATCACCGCCGGCATGGGCGGCGGCACCGGCACCGGTGCGGCACCCGTGGTGGCGCAGCTGGCCAAGGAGATGGGCATCCTGACCGTCGCCGTGGTCACCAAGCCGTTCCCGTTCGAAGGCCGCCGCCGCATGCAGGTGGCGCTGAAGGGCATCGAGGAACTGTCGGCCAACTGCGACTCGCTGATCACCATCCCCAACGAGAAGCTGATCACCGTGCTCGGCCGCAACGCCACCATGGTGCAGGCTTTCCGCGCCGCCAACGACGTGCTGCTGGGCGCCGTGCAGGGCATCGCCGACCTGATCGTGCGTCCCGGCCTGATCAACGTCGACTTCGCCGACGTGCGCACCGTGATGAGCGAGATGGGCCTGGCGATGATGGGCACCGGCACCGCCCGCGGCGACGACCGCGCGCAGGCCGCCGCCGAGTCCGCGATCCAGAACCCGCTGCTCGACGACGTCAACCTGGCCGGCGCCAACGGCATCCTGGTCAACATCACCGCCGGTCCGGACTTCACCATGGCCGAGTTCGACGAGGTCGGCCGCACCGTGGAGAACTTCGCCAGCGAAGACGCCACCATCGTCATCGGCACCGTGCTCGACCCGGACATGCAGGACGACGTGCGCGTGACCGTGGTCGCCACCGGCCTCAACCGGGCCCAGGCCCGCGGCGTGGTGCGCGATTCCGGCTACGGCCGCGACACCGCGTTCGAGCCGCAGCGCCGCCCGAACATCCAGCTGATCAACAGCGCCGGCCGCCGCGACGGCACCACCGGCATGCTGATCGAGGACGACGAGCCGCAGGCGGTGCACGCCGGTCACGGCATGGGCATGGGCCTGCGTCGCGGTTCCGCGGAAGCAGCGCCGACGACGCCGGCCGTGGCCGACTTCGGCGGCGGTGGCGATTCGGGCTACCTCGACATCCCCGCGTTCCTGCGCCGCCAGGCCGACTGATCGCAGCATCCCTCCCTCCCTCCCCCGGTGGGAGCGGCTATAGCCGCGATTGCAGCGATCGCAGCTATAGCTGCTCCCACAGGGGAGGGGGCGGTTTTTGGGGCTTCCTTCGGAAAGAGCGCTCCGTTCAGGTTCAGCGGGCCGCGTGTTAAATTGCGAACCGCTCCAATCCGCCTGCGTGCTTGATTCGCCGGGCATCCACACCCAGAGTCCGTGAATGGTCCAGCAGCGCACTATCAGGAATGTCACCCGCGCCACCGGCGTAGGGCTGCACAGCGGCGAAAAGGTGTTCATGACCCTGCGCCCGATGCCGGCCGATTCGGGCATCGTGTTCCGTCGCGTCGACGTCGAGCCGCCGGTCGAGATCCCGGCCGAGGCCACCCTGGTCACCGAAACCACGCTGTGCACGGGCCTCTCCGTCGATGGCGCCAATATCCAGACCGTCGAGCACCTGATGTCGGCGCTGGCCGGCCTTGGCATCGACAACATCATGGTGGAACTGTCCGCGGCCGAAGTGCCGATCATGGACGGCTCCTCGGGTCCGTTCGTGTTCCTGCTGCAGTCCGCCGGCATCGTCGAGCAGGACGCGCCCAAGCGCTTCATCCGCATCACGCGCCCGGTCGAGGTCCGCGACGGCGACAAGATTGCCCGCTTCGAGCCCTACGACGGCTTCCGCCTGGGCTTCACCATCGATTTCAACCATCCCGCCATCCCGACCACGCGGTCCCGCGCGGTGGTGGAGTTCTCGACCGAGAACTACATCCGCGAGGTCAGCCGCGCCCGCACCTTCGGCTTCATGCGCGACCTCGAGTACATGCGTGACCGCAACCTCGGCCTGGGCGGTTCGATGGACAACGCCATCGTGCTCGACGATTTCCGGGTGCTCAACGAGGACGGCCTGCGCTACGCCGACGAGTTCGTCCGCCACAAGATCCTCGACGCCGTCGGCGACCTGTACCTTGCCGGCCGCCCGGTCATCGGCGCCTTCGAGGGCTACAAGTCCGGCCACGCGCTCAACAACAAGCTGGTCCGCGCACTGCTTGCGCAGGCCGATGCGTGGGAAGAGGTGACCTTTCCCGAGGCCATCGCGGGCCCCGTGGTCTACGGGCAACTCCAGCCCGCCGCCTGATCGCAGGTCGCGTCAGGCATCCCCGCATCGGGGTGTCCACAAAGCCCAATCGGGGCTGTCCACTTTCACGGCTTCTTGCCGCGAGGGTCACGCTTTAATGAAATATTAACGAAAATCGAATGGGTTTCTTCGGTTTTGTTAACGTTTGGGGGTCCTGCGGCCGTTAGGATGCCCCGTCGGCGTGAAAGCGTCGGCACGAATTCAGGAGCCGTCCTTGTCGTCGCCAGTGGGCACGCGCAGGGACGCCAAGGCAGCCCGCAGCCCTTCCGGTGCGGTTGCCGACAACGGACGTGAAGCCGCCTCGACCTGCACATGCGGGAACAGCGGCTGGGTGGTCGTCCTGACCTTGAGCTCCCGGACCTCCAGCCCGTGCGAACGGGCGGCGTCCAGGAGCGCTGGAGCGGCAAGCCGGAGGCTCGCGTTCCAGAGCGGCGAATCCACCAAGTACACCAGCTTTGCGCCATCCACGTTCGCAAGCCGCGCATGCGCGGCAAGTGAAGGAGACATGTGGGGGCGCAGGGTGCGATCCAGGGCGTCGAGCCATATGGCGCGCTGGATCGGGGAGCGGCCGGAGACATCGGCCGCAAGCGCGTCGAACGCGGCGCGCAGACCTTTGGGGGAAGCCGATTTGGCATTGCCAACAGACATGAAGATGACTTTACACCGCACGCTCCAACACTCACACGAATGGCTCATGCATTACGCCCGCCTGGGCGCGAGCCGGATCACGCACGCCGGCGGTCGCAATCCGCTCGCGGTGATCGCCGCAACGCTCGTGATCGGTGCCGCGACCGGCGCCGCCGTGCAGTCGGCCGAGGTCAACGCGCTGCGCGCGGAGATCAGCAGCCAGGACGCCCAGCTTGATGACACCCGCCGCGCGGCCCAGCGCGAGGTCAACGCCCTGGCCGCCCGCCTGGGTGAACTGCAGGCCCAGGCCAACCGCCTCAATGCGCTCGGCGACCGCCTGACGCGCGTGGCCCAGCTCGGCGACGGCGAGTTCGACTTCAACAGCCCCGTGGGTGTCGGTGGGCATGGCCCGGTCGGCGACATGGCCGCGGGCGAACTCCGCGATGGCATCACCGGCGTGGACATGGAGTTCGACGCCGCAGGCGGCCAGCTCTCGGTGCTCGAGGCGCTGCTGTTCAACCGCGAACTCGACCGCAACGCGGTGCCCTCGCGTTCCCCGGTGGCCGCCAGCTACATCACGTCGGGCTTCGGCCGCCGCGCCGATCCCTTCGGCCGCGGCGCCGCCTGGCACAAGGGCATCGATTTCAACGCCAACACCGGCGACACCGTCATGGCCGTGGCCGACGGCGTGATCAGCTATTCCGGCCGCCGCTCCGGCTACGGCAACGTGGTCGAGATCGACCACGGCAACGGCTACGTCACCCGCTATGCCCACAACTCCGCCAATGTCGTCCAGGTCGGCGACCTGGTCCGCGTGGGGCAGAAGGTCGCCCGCGCCGGCAGCACCGGCCGCAGCACCGGCGCCCACGTGCATTTCGAGGTCTGGGAGAACGGCCACGTGGTGAATCCACGCAAGTTCCTGGGCGAGCACGGTTGACCCCGGTCCAGCCTTGATAGGCGGGTCCGCGACCCCCACGCTACAATGTCGCGGCCAACTGGAAAGGGCGCCCTGCGCCCTTTTCCCGTTTTTGCCTTCCACTCATCCAACCGGTCATCCAATGCTCAATCGCTTGCTCACCAGCGTCTTCGGCAGTCGCAACGAACGCATCGTCGGTCAGTTCAACAAGGTCGTCGCCAAGGTCAACGCGCTCGAGCCGCAGATGCAGGCGCTCTCCGACGCAGAGCTCCAGGCCAAGACCCCCGAGTTCAAGCAGCGCATCGCCAACGGCGAGTCGCTCGACAAGCTCCTGCCCGAAGCCTTTGCCGTCTGCCGCGAGGCCTCCGTGCGCGTGCTGGGCATGCGCCACTACGACGTGCAGCTGGTCGGCGGCATGGTGCTGCACACCGGCAAGATCGCCGAGATGCGCACCGGCGAGGGCAAGACCCTGGTCGGCACGCTCCCGACCTACCTCAACGCGCTCGAGGGCAAGGGCGTGCACGTGGTGACGGTGAACGACTACCTCGCCCGCCGCGACTCGGCCTGGATGGGCCGCCTATACAACTGGCTCGGCCTGTCGGTCGGCGTGGTCTACCCGGGCATGCCGCACGGCGACAAGAACGCCGCCTACAACTCCGACATCACCTACGGCACCAACAACGAGTTCGGCTTCGACTACCTGCGCGACAACATGGCGCTGTCGAAGGACCAGCGCTACCAGCGCGGCCTGCACTACGCGATCATCGACGAGGTCGACTCGATCCTGATCGACGAGGCGCGCACGCCGCTCATCATTTCCGGCCCCGCCGATGAAACGCCCGACCTGTACATCAAGGTCAACCGCATCGTCCCCGAGTTCACCCGCCAGGCCGATGAACAGGCCGAAGGCGACTACTGGGTCGACGAGAAGGGCAAGCAGGTGCACCTGTCCGAGGCCGGCCAGGAACTGGCCGAGACCCTGCTGCGCCGCGCCGGCATCCTTGAAGAAGACGACGGCCTGTACGACCCGCACAACATCCATGTCGTGCACCACCTCAACGCCGCCATGCGCGCGCACGCCATCTACCAGCGCGACGTCGATTACATCGTGCGCGACGGCGAAGTGGTGATCGTCGACGAGTTCACCGGCCGCACCCTCACCGGGCGCCGCTGGTCCGACGGCCTGCACCAGGCGGTCGAGGCCAAGGAAGGCGTGCCGGTCCAGCGCGAGAACCAGACGCTGGCCAGCATCACCTTCCAGAACCTGTTCCGCATGTACAACAAGCTTGCGGGCATGACCGGCACCGCCGACACCGAGGCCTTCGAGTTCCAGTCGATCTACAGCCTGGAAGTGGTGGTGATCCCCACCCACCGGGAGATGGTGCGCATCGACCATCCCGACGCCGTGTTCCTCAACCGCGCCGGCAAGTACCGCGCCGTGGTCGCCGAGCTGAAGGAAGCGCACGCGCGCAACCAGCCGGTGCTGGTGGGCACGACGTCGATCGAAGTGTCCGAGATGCTCGGCCAGCAGCTCACCGAGGCCGGCATCCACCACGAAGTGCTCAACGCCAAGCAGCACGAGCGCGAAGCGCAGATCGTGGCCCAGGCCGGCCGCCCCGGCGCGGTCACCATCGCCACCAACATGGCCGGCCGTGGTACCGACATCGTGCTTGGCGGTTCGCTTGAAGCGGAGATCGCCGAGCTCGAGGCCGAGCAGGGCAGTCCGCTGGACACAGCCACCCACGCGAAGCTCAAGGCCGCCTGGCAGGAACGCCACGACGCCGTGAAGGCCGCCGGCGGCCTGCATATCGTCGGCACCGAACGCCACGAATCGCGCCGCATCGACAACCAGCTCCGCGGCCGCTCCGGCCGCCAGGGCGACCCGGGTTCCAGCCGCTTCTACCTGTCGCTTGAAGACAACCTGATGCGCATCTTCGCCGCCGACTGGGTGCAGAAGGTGATGGCGCGGATGGGCCTGAAGGAAGACGACATCATCGAAAGCCCGCTGGTGTCGAAGCAGATCGCCAACGCCCAGCGCAAGGTCGAATCGCACAATTTCGACATCCGCAAGAACCTGCTCGACTTCGACGACGTCAACAACGACCAACGCAAGGTGATCTACGGCCAGCGCAACGAACTGCTCGAGTCCGACGACATCGCCGACCACATCGCCGGCATCCGCGGCGACGTCGTGGCCGACGTGGTCGATCGTTTCGTGCCGCCGGACTCGGTGGACGACCAGTGGGACCTGCCGGGCCTGGAAGCCACGCTCGCCGCCGACTTCGGCCTGCCGCTGGAGCTGGTGAACTGGGCCGCCGCGCAGTCCGAACTGGATGCCGAGACCATCCAGCGCCACGTGCAGGAAGCCGTGGAGCAGGCCGTGGCCGACAAGACCGCGAACATCGGCCCCGAGACCATGCGCATGCTCGAGAAGCACATCATGCTCAGCGTGCTCGACGACAACTGGAAGCAGCACCTTGCGCGCATGGACTACCTGCGCCAGGGCATCCACCTGCGCGGCTATGCGCAGAAGCAGCCCAAGCAGGAGTACAAGAAGGAAGCCTTCGAACTGTTCTCCGAGCTGCTCGACAAGGTCAAGCGCGAAGTGGTGACGATGCTTTCGCGCGTGCGCGTGCGCAGCGAAGAGGAAGTGGCCGCGCTGGAAGCGCAGGAACGCGCCCAGGCCGAGGCCCAGGCCCGCCAGCTGCAGTTCCAGCACGCCGACAGCGGCGGCTACAGCGCCGACGAAGAAGCCGCCCAGCCCGACTACCAGTACGACGGCGACCCGGCCGACCGCGCGCCCAAGGTGGGCCGCAACGAACCCTGCCCCTGCGGCAGCGGCAAGAAGTACAAGCACTGCCATGGGCAGATCGCCTGACCCCCCTCCACCTCCTCCTGTGGGAGCGGCTATAGCCGCGATTGGCCCTTCAGCCGTAGCCGCGGATCGCCGCTGTAGCGGCTCCCACAAAAGCGGCTCCCACAAAGGCGAAGGCTGGGGTCGAAGGTGAAGCTGGTCGACGTCGTCGCCGGCGTCATCACCGACGCCCGTGGCCGGATCCTGCTGGCACGACGCACGGAGGGTCGTGACCTGGCCGGCCTCTGGGAATTCCCCGGAGGCAAGCGCGAAGCGGGCGAGACACCCGAGGCCGCGCTCACGCGCGAGCTGCAGGAAGAGCTCGGCATCGACGCCCGCGTCGATGGCCACCTGATCACCGTGCCCCAAGCCTATGCCGACAAGCGCCTGCGCCTGGACGTGCGCCGCGTCTCACGCTGGACCGGCGTCCCGCGCGGCCTCGAAGGCCAGGCCCTGGCCTGGGTGCCGCCGCACAAGCTTTCCAGTTATGCCATGCCACCCGCGGACATCCCCGTGGTGGCCGCGCTGCTGCAGCCGGATCGCTATGCGATCAGCCCCTCCTGTGGGAGCGGCTATAGCCGCGATCATGACGCCTCGCCAATCGCGGCTATAGCCGCTCCCACAGTGGAGGGCAAAGCGGCGGCCGCCTGGCTCGCCGGACTTGAAGCGACCCTGGCCGCCGGCATCACCCGCATCCAGGCCCGCTTACCGGGCGTCGCGCCGGAGCTGCACCGCAGCCTGGTCGCCGGCGCTGCGGAACGCTGCCGCGCCGCGGGCGCCGAGCTGCTGGTCAACGCCGACCTTGCCCTGGCGCAGGAGCTCGGCATCGGCCTGCACCTGCGCGCCGCCCAGCTGGGGGGCCTGGCAGAGCGCCCCGCGCTGGCCGAAGGCGCGCTGCTTGCCGCCTCATGCCACCACGCTGAAGACCTGGCCCATGCCAGCCGCCTCGGCTGCGACTTCGCCGTGGTGGGCGCGGTGAAGCCCACCGCCACCCATCCCGGCCAGCCCGGAATCGGATGGGATGCCTTCGCCGGGCTGCGTGAATCCGCGAGCCTGCCGATCTATGCGATTGGCGGGTTGGACGCCGGCGACCTGGATGACGCGCGGCGCCACGGTGCCCAGGGGATTGCCGGGATCCGGAGTTTCTGGCGGGCGGTTTGAGCGTAGCCCCATGGCGGGCCGGGCAATTTCCCGACTTGTCGCAGCTGGTGGCCCTGCGCAGCATTCCCTGACCACAGACAGGGAGCCACGCCATGGATTGCCGCATGTTCCTTCAGGGATTCGCAGGACGCTCCCGGTGAGGGCCGTTCGGGACTGCGCTGCCGCCGTGCTGCTGGCGGCCCTGCTGCCGCTCCCCGGGCTGGCCTCCCCGCTGCCGCCGGTGCGTGACCTGGCAGGCGTCTATGAGGCCGTCGCCTTCTGCGGCAGCCTTCCGGCGGGCATCTCGATCGTGCCGCACGCGGATCGGCAAAAAGTCCTCGACACGCGTCGCATCGAGCTGTCCGATCTGGGCTACGCGTTCGCCATCCCGCAGATCGCCGAATCGCAGCATGCAGCGGTCTCGATCATCCGAAACGACACCTCGCGTGGCGTCAACGACCACTACATCCTGATGCAGCGCGATGGCCTCACGCCCGATGCCGCCGTGGTGATCACCGAACTCCCGGAAGACTCACGCAGCCGCGAGCGTGCCTTCGATTCGGTGCGGATCATGCAGGGGCGGAACGCTGAGCGGGCCGGGTTCGCGCTTGAGCTGACCGAAGTGCAGGGGCCGTTTGGCGAGGGTCTGGAAATGATCATTCCGCGTCGCGCCGGGTCGAACTGCTTTCCCACCGCGCATTACATCTTCAATGAACCCGACGGCGGGCCTGCCACGCTGGGCATCAGCCGCTTTGCGAAAGACGGGGACCGGTTGCTCGAGTTCACCGTGATCGTCTACGTGCCCGAGGGCGTGGACGAGGAAGGCGCGAACGCGCATGCGCGCGCGATCATGGACGGGTTCTGGCACGCGCTGGAAAGGACCCCCGGACCTGAGGCTGGCCCGGGTTGACGCCCCGTCCACCCGCACCCAGGATGGTCCGCAGCACCATAGGGACATGGAGCACTGCGATGTCGCGTTGGACACCTGTTGGATCGGGCCTGTTGCTGGCCACCCTTGCTCTGTGTATTGGCCTGCTCCAGGGGTGCGAGAAGCGGTTCGACCCGATGGAGCCGCCGCCGGGGCACGGCCCTTACACCGGCACGTTGGATGACTGGCCGCTGTGGTTTGTGCAGCACAGGTTTGCTTCCAAGTGTTACAGCGTCCAAGGCTGCACTGTCTTCTATGCTGGAAGGCACGTGGGGTCCTTGACCTCGGGCCCACGTCGTTCCGTCGAATCGCTCGGCTTCCCGCTGGAAAGGGTCCTGCGCGGAAGCCACAGTGGCATCGTGAATTTCCCTCCGCCTGCGCAGGTGGAGTGGATCGCGATGGACGGCACCCGCCTGAGCGCCACGGTGGACATGGCTGAGATCTTCAAGGATCGGCTGCTTGTCCACACCACGCCCAGGGAGGCGATCCTCGAGAACAGCTTCCTCCCGCCGCCCGACATCGTGCTGGTGGTGGATGACCGGAGGATCGACGTCTACATGCGGACCTACCTCTTCCTGAAGGAGTTGAGGGATCCCACGAATCCGCACAGCAACTTCCGGTCGGAGGTCGTGCGGGTGCATTCCCGGGAGTATTGAGGCCAGGTCGCGATCAAGGAGGATGGCATGGACCAGCACAGGATCAGTCCCGACGGGGTGCAGGCACGGGCGCTTGGCAAGGAGGAACTCGATCTGATAGACGCGGCGCGCGCCGGGATGTGGCGGGTGCGCGCACCGGTGTTCCTGGACTCCGCGGATGATCGGGTGTTCTTCGTGGCGATGGACGGGACGTCGAACAGCCGTGAAAAGGATCCCCCGGAGAACCACACGGTCGTGGCCAAGTTCGAAGAGGCGTTGGCGGCCCGCGATCATCCTGCGATTGGCACCACTTACATCGCAGGCGTGGGCACGCAGGACGGTTTTCTTGCCCGGAGTTTCGACGGCGCCAAGGCGGTCACGCTCGATGCGCGGGCGGAGAAGGCCTACTACGACCTGTGCGTGCAGGTGAAAGCGTGGCGCGACGAAAACCCGGACGCCAAGATCCACGTCGCCGGCACCGGGTTCAGCCGGGGCGCCGAATCCTTCCCTATCCTGGCGAGGATGATCCACGAGCGCGGCATCCGCGATCCGACCGGAGTCCGGCCCACGTTCAACGAGGATGGCGTCCTGACCAGCATCTCCTGGCCGGACCAACCGCTGCTGGATCCGCCGGGCAGCATCCCGACAGCCGCGTTCCTCATCGATCCCGTCGGCACCGGGCGCTATGACACCGAGCGCAAGCTCCCCGCAAGCAACGTCGGCCTCGTCCAGCTCACCAGTTGGCTCGAACCCCGCGACCACTTTTCGTCCACGCAACATGCGCCGCTTGGGCTGAGCGACCAGGGGCGTGTCGCCAATTTCGCCATCGCGGGCGCCCATTCCGACTTGGGCGGCTCGTACCACATCGATGGCGTCGGGCGGGTCGTCTACAACCTTCAGGTGGACTACTTCAGCACGGTCCTCGGCGGCTTGCAGCTCGAAAAAGTGCCCGAGGCTTCCGATCCCCGCATGTACGTCGCACACCGGTCCGAACAGCACCTGCTCGGGCTGTGGCCCGATTACGGCTACCAGGCCGTCGGCGGGCGGATCATGCATCAGAAGCTGGGCCCCTCCTGCCGGCAGGTCGCCTCGCCAGACCAGTGCCTGCGCGAGCCGGTCGACCCGCGCCTGGCCGACGGCCTGACCTACAAGCATGTTGAGGTCTCGCGCCACCCGGGCGGCACGGACGCGAAGATGGAAACGGCGATGGCGGCCCTGGACGCGATGTACAAGCGCGAACCGGGCCTGATCGACAGCGCGGTCACGCACACCCGCATTCCCATGCGCGCGCAGGCACTCGCGAGGATCAACGATTTCGACCTCGATACCGCATTCCAGCAGTTGGCGACGTCCGCAATGCGCCATGACGCGGTGGGGATGCGGGTCGCGACCAGGCTGTATGCCGCCACTCCGCTTGGGATGGTGATGCAGGCCGGCGGTGCAGCCGAGCGTCTGACCCGGATGATCACGGAGCGGCGGACGCAGGAGGAGGCGGCCGAGGCGACGTTGGAGCACGAGGGAAGCGCACCCGTGCAGCCGCACGCGCAGCCGCCGGCGATGGGCCTGTGAACGTGTCGCCCCAAGGCGTCGATCCGCGTGAGTTCGCGCTCCAGCTGGCCGTGGTGTCGGAGCGTCTGGACGAACGCAGCGCGCTGGCGGCAGAGCGGATGGAGCTGGCGAGCGTCCACCTGGAGCAACGTACGGCCGAAGCCGTGAAACACATGGCGGCCGAATGCACGCGCGTGGGCACGGCGCACCGGGCTGCCACGGAAGCCCGGGTGCGAATGCTCTGGATGCTTTCAGCCGGCTTGCTGGCAGCTACGTTGGCAGCGGCCGCCGTGGCAGCGTCTGCCGTCGGCTCCGCCCGGCGCGAGCTGGCCGCGATCCAGCGGGACCAGACGCTGACCCACGCCATCAACCAGGCCGACCTGACCCTGTGCGGTGGCCGCTTGTGTGCCCGGATCGAAGGGGAGGGCGGGGACACCGCTGCCTATCGGCCGATCGCACTGCGTTGAGGGACGATCGTGCGCCTACTGGCGGACATCCCAGTGCAGGTAGATCTGGATTCCCGCCTGCACCAGGATCCACAGCCATCCCGCGGCGGCCAGTTCGAAGCGCCTGCGGACGCTCCGCTCGGGATCACCCGCATGCCAGATCAGTATGTTGGCCAGGCACATCGAGAGGGTCAGCGTCACGATGCCCCCGCGCGTTCCCAACAGGGTGTACATCGGAGACAGCTGGACCAGGGCCAGGTAGGACAGCGCGATGGCCAGGCCGGCCAAGGCCGCAGTGAGCCGCATCGGCGTCATGGCCGACGCTGCCCGGTCGCCAGTGCGACATAGCGTTCGTGGAGCCCGGACACGGCAGCCTCGAGCGCAGCGAGCGGGCCGTCGTTGTCGATGACGTCGTCGGCGACCACCAGACGCTGCTCGCGGGTCGCCTGAGCCTTGATCATGTTCCAGGCCAGGGCTTCGTCAATCCCGTCGCGCCGCAACAGACGCTCAAGCTGCACCTGCACCGGAACGTCCACCACCAGCACGCGGTCGACCCAGGCGGCGTAGGCTTCGGGACCTGCTTCGGCAAAGAGCGGGATGGCTGCGATGGCGTACGGACCCGGCGCGGCCTCGCAGGCCGTCCGCAGCGCAGTACGCACGCGCGGGTGGATGATGTCTTCCAGGCGGCGACGGGCGACCTCGTCGGCGAACACGCGGCGGCGCATGGCCAGACGGTCCAGATTGCCGTCGGCATCCAGGGCCTCCTCGGCCCCGAAGGCCTCCACGATCTCTCCCAGACCCGGCGTGCCCGGTTCCACCACCTCGCGCGCGGCCACGTCGGCGTCGGCCACGTGGATGCCCAAGGCGCGGAAGCGGCGCTCGACCTCGGACTTGCCGGAGGCGATCCCGCCGGTCAGGGCGATGGTGTAGTCAGCCATGGAGCGAGTCTGGCAGAGCTAGAGGCCGGCGTAGGCCTTGTAGGCGCCGATGATGTGGTCGCCCCACATGAAGACGATCCAGCCGGCGACGGCCAGGAACGGCCCGAACGGGATTGGCGTCGCGCGCTCGCGGCCCTTGAGGAACAGCCACGCCCCGCCGATCAACGCGCCCACCAGCGACGAGATCAGGATGATCGGCAGCACGCCCGCCAGCCCGCACCAGGCGCCCAGCGCGGCCAGCAGCTTGAAGTCCCCGTGGCCCATGCCGTCCTTGCCGGTGAGCTGTTTGAACACCCACCACACGCTCCACAGGCTCACATAGCCCGCGATCGCGCCCAGCAGGGCCGCCTTGGGCCCGTGGTAGAGGTTCTCCACCGCCGCGATCAGCCCCAGCCACATCAGGGGCAGGGTGAGCGAGTCCGGCAGCAGCTGGGTGCGCAGGTCGATGCCCGACAACGCGATCAGGAAACAGGTGAGCAGGCAGGCGCCGAAGCCCTGCCAGCCGAAGCCGAAGGTCCACACGCAGGCCAGCAGCAGCAGCATGGTCAGCAGCTCGACCGCCGGATACTGGGCGGAAATCGGAGCCTTGCAGCTGCGGCACTTGCCGCGCAGCGCCAGCCAGCTCAGCACAGGGATGTTCTCGTACCAGCTCAGCTGGTGCCCGCAGTGCGGGCAGTGCGAGCGCTCCACCACGATGCCGGGTGGCGGCGGATCGTAAAGCTCCGGCTCGCCAAGCATCTCGCGGCTGTCGCGCTTCCACTGCCACTCCATGCGCTTTGGCAGGCGCAGGATGACCACGTTCAGGAAGCTGCCGACGAGCAGGCCGAGGCCTGCGATCAGCGGGTAGCCGATCTCGGGGTTCTGGTCCAGGAACGCCATGCCTTCCTACATCACCGTCATGGCGAGCTTGAAGATGGGCAGATACATGGCCACCACGATCGATCCGACCATGCCGCCGATGATCACCATCACGAAGGGCTCGATCAGGCTGGAGATCGTGTCGACCGCGTTGTCGACCTCTTCCTCGTAGAACTCGGCGACCTTGAACAGCATGGTGTCGAGCGCGCCGGCCTCTTCGCCGATGGCGGTCATCTGCACCACCATGTGCGGGAACAGGTTCTGTTGCTTCATGGCCACGTTGAGCGGATAGCCCACCGAGACGTCCTCGCGCATGGCGTCCACGGCCTTCTGGTACACGGTGTTGCCGGTGGCACCGGCCACGCTTTCCATGGCCTCCACCAGCGGCACGCCGGCCTTGAAGGTCACGGCCAGCGTGCGCGAGAAGCGGGCGATGGCGGAGTTGTGCAGCACTTGGCCGATGACGGGGACCTTCAGCAGCATGCGGTCCACGAAGTGCTGCAATGGCAGCGAGCGTTTGAACATGAAGAGGAACGTCGCGATGGCCGCGGCGGTCACGACCGCAATCGCCCACCACCACTGCACCATCCAGCCCGAGATGCCGAAGACCAGCGCCGTGAAGGCGGGCAGGTCGGCGCCGTAACTCACGAACTGCTCGCTGAAGATCGGCACCACGTACACCATCAGGATCGCGCAGACCAGCAGCGCTACTGCGATGATGGCGGCCGGGTAGAACAGCGCCTTCTTGATCTTGCCCTTGATGGACTCGATGTTTTCCTTGTAGTCGGCGATGGTGGCCAGCACCGTTTCCAACGCGCCGGAGGACTCACCGGCGCGCACCAGGTTGCGGTACAGCTCGTCGAACTGCACCGGGTGCTTGCTCATGGCCTCGTAGATGGACGAGCCGCCCTCGATGTCCATGCGGACGGAGTCGACCAGCTTCTTCATCCGCGGGTTCTTCTGGCCGTTGCCGATGATCTCCAGCGACATCACGATCGGTACGCCGGACTTCATCATGGTCGCGATCTGGCGGCTGAATATCGCGATGTCCTTGGGGGAGACCGGCTTGCCTGCCCCGCCGAACAGCGGCTTGGGCTTGGGCTTGACCTTGCCCGGCTGAATGCCCATCCGGCGCAGCTCGGCGCGCAGCAGATTGGCGTTCCTGGACTGCTGTTCGCCCTTCATCTTCTTGCCGCGTTTGTCGGTGCCTTCCCAGACAAACACGGGCAAGGTCACGCCGTCCCGCACCGGTTTGGCGGCTTGGCGGGCGGCGGTTTTGGCGACGGAGCGTGTCACGGCCATATCTGATCCCCTTGGTCCCCGGCCCGCGGCAGTGCCGGGGCCCCAATCCACGATGGTAGCGGGTTGCGGCCGGATGTGGAGCGGCGGCGTGTGACGCGGAGCCGGTTTCTGATAGAACCTGCGCCGCGCCCGAGCACTTCTTGCCCCCGGGCGGCACTCTGCCGCAGCCGTCGGGTCAGTCTGTCGTGACGCGGTTCAATTCGGCCAAGCTGGTGACTCCTGCCTTTACCTTCAGCAGTGCAGACCCGCGCAGGTCGCGCACGCCCGACTGGCGTGCCGCGGCGGCGATGTCCATGGCGTTGCCGCCCTCCAGCACGATGGCGGCGATCTCATCGGTCATCGGCATGACCTGGTAGATGCCGGTGCGGCCCCTGTAGCCATTGGTGCAGTCGTCGCAGCCCGCCGCTTCGTACACGGTGAAGCCGGCATGCACTTCGTCTGCGCTGAAGCCCTCGGCCAGCAGGGCGTTGTCGGGCAGGGTGACCGGCTGCTTGCACTTGTCGCACAGCCTGCGCGCCAGCCGCTGGGCGATCACCAGGGTGACGGAACTGGTGATGTTGTAGGGCGCGATGCCCATGTTCATCAGGCGGGCGATGGTCTGTGGGGCGTCGTTGGTGTGCAGGGTGGACAACACCATATGGCCGGTCTGGGCGGCCTTGATCGCGATCTCGGCGGTTTCCAGGTCGCGGATCTCGCCAACCATGATGATGTCCGGGTCCTGGCGCAGGAAGCTGCGCAGGGCGGCGGCAAAGGTCATGCCGCGGCGCTCGTTCTGCTGCACCTGATTCACGCCGGGCAGACGGATTTCCACCGGGTCTTCCACGGTGGAGATGTTGCGCACCTCGTCGTTCAAGATGCCCAGCGCGGTGTACAGGCTGACCGTCTTGCCAGAGCCGGTGGGGCCAGTCACCAGCACCATGCCGTAGGGCTTGTGGATGGCGTCTTCAAACAGCTTCTGCTGGTCAGGCTCGTAGCCCAGCTTGTCGATGCCCAAGCGGGCAGCGGCCGCATCCAGGATACGCAGCACCACCTTTTCGCCGAACAGCGTGGGCAGGGTGCTCACGCGGAAGTCGATCTGCTTGGTCCTGCTGATGTTGAGCTTGATGCGGCCGTCCTGCGGAACGCGCTTCTCGGCGATGTCCAGTTGCGCCATCACCTTCAGGCGTGCAGTGACGCGGGTATTCAGTTTGACCGGCGCCTTGGCGGTCTGCTTGAGGATGCCGTCGATGCGCAGGCGCACGCGGTAGTCGTCCTCGTAGGGTTCGAAGTGGATGTCCGAGGCACCGCGTTTGATCGCGTCGATCAGCACCTTGTTGACGAACTTGACGACCGGTGTGTCGTCCTGCTTGCCATCGGCCACGCCATCTCGCGGTTCCTCTTCCCCGGCCTCGATTTCGAGACTTTCCAGCCCTTCGCTGTCGTCCAGCGCATCCTCGAAGTTGTCGGCCGCCTGCAGCCAGAGCTCCAGCGTGCGGCGGATACGATCCTCGTCGACAAGGATCGGTTCCACCATCAGGTTGGTGTGGAACTTGATCTCGTCCAAGGCATGGGTGTTGGTGGGGTCGGCAGTGCCCACGAACAGCTTGCCGCCGCGCTTGTACAGGGGTAGCACGCCGTGCTTCTGCAGCAGATCTTCCTTGACCAGCTTGAGCGCCCCCTGCGTCCCATCCATCGTCGTCGGGTCAAACACCGGCATGCCGAACTCTGCCGAGTTGGCCGCTGCCATGTGTGCGGCCGAAACCAGCTTGTGCTCGCGCAGGTAGACGGCGATCGGCGAACGCGCTGCGGTGGCCTTGTCCAGTGCCTCGCGCGCGGTGGATTCATCCAAGGCTCCGTCCAGTACCAAGCGACGGGCGATGCCGGTGATGCCGACAAGGTTGGCGGTGTTTACAGTACTCATCTGTGATCGGCTTCCTCGAATCCTCGCAAAACTGTAGCGCAAAGGCGGCGGCCGGGGTCAGCGGTCACGCGCTGTACCTTCACCCGTCGGTGCCAGCTCCATCATGACGTCTTCGCAGCGATACAGGTCGAACATGAAGATGGGCGCAGCTGTCACCGGGTCAGAGACTTCCCACGTTCCGAGGGACGACTGGCGTTGTCTATACGGCAACACGAGATAGTCCGGCGCTTGGCCGACACCCGGGCCACAGGCGAGTCGCATGCTGTCGTCGCTGATCCGGCAGGGCTCGCCTTCCACCCGTGGAGCCGTGCCCTTTTGGCAGGCAAGGCTATCTCCGAGCAGAGGCGCAAGGCGAGCGATGCGCTCCCGACCATCAAGCGCGGTGTTGCGACTGAATGCCACCCCCGAAAGCTGTTGCGGACTGAAGTAATCGGCGCGTTGCAGTGCCAGCCAGGGGCCCACGAGGCCGACTCTGTCCCAGAACACCTGCGCGTCTTCGGGTAGTTGGACACCAAACAGGTCGCTGCGGAAGGCGTTTTCCTCAATGGCCTGCGCGAGCGCGGTCCGCGCGTCCCAGCGCACGGCGGCCACCAGGAGCAGCGGACACAGCGCAGCGATCCCCAGGAGCTGCATGCTCTTGCACGCCAGCCTGTTCCAGATCCACGTGCACAGCAGGGGCAGGCCCAGCGCCAAGATCGGGAAAATGAGCAGCCGGCGATCGAATGCGTATTGATCCAGCCGGTATTGCGCGAGTCCGAAGGCGATCAGCTCGGTGGCGACATGCCGGACCAGTAGGGCCGCGGCGCCCAATCCGAACAGCCAGCCCAGCATCCGGACCAGGCTCGGCCGCATCACGCGGGCCACGTTCGGCCACGCGGCGTAAAGAAGTGCGAACAGAAGCCAGGCCGGCTGCGTGGTCGCCCAGACCAGCAATGTGACCAGGGTCAGCAGCAGCGCGCGCTGCAAGTCCTTCGCCTGCAAGTCGCGGAACAGGAGCGCAGCCAGCGAGGCCACCGCCAACAGGTGCGCCAGCCAGTCCACGCGCCACAGCTGCAGACCGGCAGGGAGCACGAGGCTCAGCCCGTCCACCAAGACCAGGTTTGCCAGTAGCCCTATCCCTAGTCCGGCCAGTGCCGCCGCGCACCAGCCTCCGAACGGTCCCTTGAGACTGCGCCACGCATAGCCGAGGACAAGGGCATCGAATAGCAGCAACAGGAGGTTCCTGCCGCTCCACCCCGTCAGGAACAACTGCCCATTGAACGTGCGCAGTTCGGACAGCCAGACGGGATCGATCCGCCTGACCAGGCCGTCGAAGGGCTCGACGCCCGCGAACGCGAGGAGAATCAAAGGAATTGCGGCCCAGGCGGCGTGTATCCACCGCCTGTCCTGCATCACCAGCCATGGCCAGACCACCAACGCCGCGGCGATTGCCTGAAGCGGATGCAGCAGTCCGGCCAGCGCCAGGCAGGCGAGTGCGATGGCTACGCGCCCGCGTGCCAGGAAACCGATGCACAGCAGGCACAAGGCCTCGGCGACCGGACGCGCCGTCAGGAAGGGCTCGGCATAGCTGAAGATCGCCGTGACCCCGTACATCGACGGCAGACACAGCACGCCCAGCCATGCCCAGTACCGCTGTGCCGGCGGCAGCAGCGCGGACAGGCAATGCCAAGCCGTAGCCGCGAACAGCAGCAGCCCCGCAAGCCCGCCCCAGAGGAACAGTCGGGCCGGATCGATCGAATCGAAGGTCTGGGCCAGCAGCCAAGGAAACACCGTATAGCGGCCCTGTCCGCCGTGCAGGAAGAACAGGTCGTTGCCAAAGATCTCCGGCCAGCGCAGCAGCAATCCTTGGCCAAGGTAAAGCGCCGCATCGTGGTCTATGCCCCAGTTCCGATGCAGCAACAGCAGCATCGCCAGCCCCAGCATCGCGCCAGCGATGGTGTCGATGGCCCGCGGGCGGACGCCGGCGGATGCGTCAGCTGGAAGCCGGGACATTGTTCACCTCCTGCAGGTCTTCCATGACGTCCGCGCAGCGATAGAGGTGGTAGGTCGTGGCCGGCTCTTGGGTCACGGGGTCCATGATCGTCCACGAGCCGAGCGAACGCTGCGGCTGGCGGTACACGAGCACCAGGTAATCCGGCACTGGTTCTGGTCCGGGGCTGCAGGCGCGCCTCATCCCCTCGTCGCCGATATGGCAGGGCGCTTCGTTGGAGGCGCTCCAGATCTCGCAGCCCAGGTCCATTTCAATCAGGGTGCGCATTCGTTCGACCCGCACGTTGGCATCGACGGAGAGCGCACGATTGAAGACCTGCCCGGAGACTTGGTGAGGGCTGAAATAACTTGCGCGGCGTAGCACCAGCCATGGCCCGGTCAACGTGTGCTGACCCCAATAGACCTGCGCGTCTTCGGGGATGTCGACGCCGAACACGTCGCTCTGGAAGGCGGATTGCTCCAGCGCGAGGTTGACCGGCGAGCGCGCATCCCATCGCGTGGCCGCCAGCACGACCAGGGGCAGCAGCAGGAACACGATCGAGATCGTCCGCCAGGAAGCCGGCAAGCGCTTCCATGCCAGCACCGCCAGCGCGGGCAGGCCCAGGCCGATCACGGGAAAGAGAACGACCCTGCGATCGAACGCGTACAGATCGAATCGGTAGTGCGCGGCCCGGAAGACGGCCAGCTCCGAGCTCAGGTAGATCGCGAAGAGGGCGGCGATAGCCAAGCCGAACAAGACGGCCAGCGGTCTCCGCAGCCGTTCCCGGCCGGCAAGCGCCACCGGCCACGCGGCATACAAAATGGCCAGCAAGGGCCAGCTCCAAGAGGCCATCGACCGGACCAGCAAGACGGTCAGCATGAGCAGCAGCGCGCGGGACACGTCGCGCGCACCCAGGTCCCGGACCAACAGCAGTACGACTGCGCCCATGGCAAACCAGTGCGCGAGCCAGTGCACCCGCCACAGCTGCAACTGGGCAGGCAATACTAGCTGCAGGCCGTCGACCAAGGCCAGGTTTGCCAGCATGCCAAGCCCAAGGCCAGCCAGCGCCGCCGCGCACCATCTAGCAAACGGCATATCAAGGCCCCGCCACGCGTAGGCCAGCAGAAGCGCATCAAAGGCGAGGAGGTTGAGGTCCGCGCTGCGCCATGACGTCAAAAAAAGTTGTCTGGTCGCCTTGCGCAGGTTGGACACCCATTCCGGATCAAGGCGGTGCAGCAGGCCGTCGAATGGCGCGATGCCCGCCATCGCAAGCACCGTGACGGGTAGAACCGCCCACAGCGCGTGCAGCCATCGCCGGTCCTGCATGACCAGCCAGGGCCATACGACCAGGGCGGCGGCGACGGTTTGAAGCGGATGGAACGCGGCCGCCACCGTCGCGCACACAAGCGCGGCAAGCAGATGCTGGCGCGCCAGGAGGCCGATGGCCACCAGGCAGAACGCTTCCGCGAACGGGCGTGGTGTCACGAACTGCTCGCTGTAGGCGAACATGTTGCTCATGCCGTACGCGGATGGCAGGACCGCAATCCCCAACCAAGCCCAGTAGCGCTGTCCGGCGGGGAGCAGTGCATGCAGGCAGTACCAGCTTGCCGCGGCGAACAGCAGGATGGACACCAAGGCGCCGGTGGCGAATACGGCGCCCGGCGGTGCCCAGCGGATCGACTGTTCCATCAACCAAGGGAAAACCGTGTAGCGCTCCTGCCCGCCACCGTGAATGAAGGTCAAGTCACTGCCGAATATCTCAGGCCAGCGACGGACCAGTCCCTGTCCCAGGTAGAGAACTGCATCGTGGTTGATACCTGCATAGCGCTTCAGGAACAACACAACGACTATGCCGAGCAACGCGCCGGCAATTAGATCGTGGGGGCGCTTGAGGAATTGAGGCGTATGCATTGGTGAGGGTTCGGTGCGAGGAGCGATGTTTCTGATGGTTTAACGTGGCTGGGTAAAGCCCGCTGTCACCTCGTTACTTCGCTCTGATCTCTAGATGTTCTCTCATAAAGATGCATGAATCCCCCTTTTGAAACAAAGATTTGCCGATAGCTTTCTGCCAGCTGGCGATCAAGGTTCATTAGCCCCTCAGGATTCATGGGGAAGTCGCGGAATCCGTGGACGAGAACATAGTCGATGGAGCGTCCGGTCTGCTGCTCGTATGCCAATAGGTCGATCTTCGGGGACAGGGAGATGAGGGCGCTGTCTCCTCCCAAGGACGCCGCGGCGCCGATACCCCGGCGGAACTGGATGGGGTGGTCTTCCGCTTGCCCCTGGAAATTCTTGAGATCGATGGAATGGCGCTCTGAAGCGACTCCACTGCCCGCCTGGATCAGTACGTCCAGCTTTGCCGGAAAGGGCTGGCCATACACCTGGTTGTTCAGGCGTATCGCCACCAGCGTGCTGCTCTCCTTGATATAGGGTGCGGCAGAGGAAATTTCGCGGTAGTAGCCATTAAGCTCGGAGAATAACTGGACCCTCGGAACCAGCGAAAGGAGGACCAGTGCGACCCCGGCTGCGCCGGCCAGCTTCCATTGCTGTGGTTTGATTGTTGGCGGGACGAGAGCGGAAATCCAAAGCAGGAGCACCACGAATACGAGTGGCTGAAAACGCGAGGGCATCCACCGCACGATCCATTGTTGCGGCATTGCCAGATAGAGTGTGAGGAAAGCCAGAAAGCATGCGGCGAATGGGAGGCTGCGCCGGACATTTGAAGCGCTGAGTAGGAGGAGCAAAGTTGTCGCGACGAGGGCGACTGCGAACACGGCGGCGGCGATGAACTCAATGTCGTCGTACGGACTGAAAGACGTTCCGGTGAGGAGTGCTTGGATCCTGCGCAGCGCATCGAACTCAAGGTTGGCCGCGCCGGAGGAGGTTGCCGAACCGAAGCGGCCCAACAGAAAGTACAGCGAGGCAACTATGCCGGGAATACTGCCCAGTAAAGGCGGCACAGCATGTGTCAGGATTGAACGACAGCGTCCTTGTGGCTCTTTGCCGCCTTCTTCGGTGTCGTGTTGCATCTGCATGATGATGGCCGTTAGGCCGGTGACGGCAATTGCAAGTACAGACGCAGCAAACGCGAAGACATGGATGACATACGCAAACGTGGCAAGAAGTGCATGTATCAGCACTACGCGGATGTTGAACTCCGTCCGGTGGCGCCACCAGTAGCCGAACCAGGCCAAGAAGATGACGGTGCTTAAGGAGAAGTTGTAGAACCCGAATGCAAGGGGAAGAGAGATACTGCAGAAAACCAACAGCGGGAGCAGGCACAGGGACTTTCGGTTGATCCCTGCCAATGCATAGGCGGAAGCACACGCGAAGGAAACGAAATAGAGCGTGAGCCAGAGCTTCTCGGCGACGAGGGGTGGTGCAATGGCCATCAACGCGACGAGTACCGCCTGCGTCGCCAAATTAGGGTTGAGTCTGGAGTTCAGTTCGACGAGGCCGCCGTAAAAACTGTCTCCCTGTAATGCCTCGTACATGGCATAGGCCAGGTGGACGTGGGCCGGGCCATCTACGGTGGGAAAGAAGTCGAAGCCCCAGACCAGGTAGAGCTGGGCGGCAGTTGCCAATGCGCCCAATGCCCAGGCCCAGCCACGCCACGCGACTCGGTCGTCGTGCGCCGCACCGCTGCCGCTGTTCGAATCAAGCACCCTGCCACTCCCCGTTCGTCGGTTCGAAGTCTATGCCCCAGCTGCCTGACTCAGTTAACCCCGGATCGCCTTGCCGCTGGCCCGCCCGGGCCGCCAGGCCGGTCATCACTTCTCCTCGTGGTACTCATCGTCCACGTTGATCGCCCAGATTCGCGCCTTGTCCACCCCGCCCGTCGCGATCTGCCGCGCGGCCTCCCTTGCCGTCAGCATCGAGTGATCCTGGTTGTTGTAGCGGTGCATGCCGTTGCGTCCGGTCAGGAACAGGTTGGGCACTGCGTCCAGCGCGGCCTGCAGCGCATCGAATCGCTCGTAGGCCTCGCCGAAGTAACCGGGATAGGCTTTGGGTACGCGGATGACCACGGTGTCAGCCGGGGCGTCGGCCCGTGCCAGCCCGATCTCGACCATCTCGCGGTGCGCCAGCGCGCTCATGTCGGCGTCGGGAAGCGTCCACAGCGGGTCGCCTTCGCTGCAGAAGAACTCCAGTCCCAGCCATGTCATGTCCGGGTCGGCCACCATGAACGGGCTCCAGTTGTTGAACACCTGCACGCGGCCCACGTTCACGCCTGGCTCCTGGATATAGATCCAGTTGTCGTCCAGCTGGCGCTGGATGGCCGCCTTCGGATAGAGCAGGCCCACGGTGATGAAGTCGCGGTACGACAGGGCTGCGGCAATGTCGCGAACCTCGGCGGGCCAGGCGTCCGCGGACGCTGCGACAAGGTCCTTGATGGGCATCGTGGAGACGGCATGGGTACAGTCGACAGCGTGTGTGTTGCCATCGCTATCCCGATAGCCGACGGCGCGCACTTGTCCATCGCGGATGTCGACGCGGTCTACCTTGCATCCCATCAGCAGCGTTCCGCCGCGCCTGGTAAAGCGCCGCGCCGCCGTCTCCCACATCTCGCCGGGGCCGTGCTTGGGATAAAGGAAGCTTTCGATCAACGAGGTCTGTTCGGCCTGTTGGCCCCTGCCCAAGGCCTTGCGCAGTGCGTGCGCCATGGCCTTAGTGATCGACAGGCTTTTGATGCGCTGTGCGCCCCAGCTGGCGCTGATCTCGCTGCAGGGTACGCCCCACACCTTCTCGGTGTATTCCTTGAAGAACTGCAGGTACAGGCGCCGGCCGAAGCGGTTGACCATGAAGTCTTCCAGTGACGCCTCAGGCCGGATCGGGAGCAGGTGTGCCCGGACGTAGCTCAGGCCGAAGGTGAAGACCTTCCACGGTCCAAGCTTCAGCAGGCTGTCCAAGCCAAGTTTGAGCGGGTAGTCGAAGAAGCGCTTGTTAAAGTAGATACGCGACAGCCGGCTGCGGACAAGCAGCACGCCGTTATCGCTTTCACTTGCGGTAGCCGCCGGCAGGCCGGCACTGGCGCCCTGGTACCGCAGCTCCCGC
Organism: Luteimonas sp. A534; assembly: GCF_054072805.1. NCBI lineage: Bacteria > Pseudomonadati > Pseudomonadota > Gammaproteobacteria > Lysobacterales > Lysobacteraceae > Luteimonas > Luteimonas sp. A534. The sequence goes on along the minus strand of NZ_JBSVRR010000002.1, from coordinate 238,731 downwards.
GCGGCGGCCGGGTCCGAGGGCTCGGCGACCGGCATCAACGCGCGCCACCAGTCCATTACCCAGTCGGACTTCGAGAAGAACCGGTGCCCGCCGATGTCGATCCGGTTGCCGTGGTGCTCCACCGTGCGCGAGATGCCGCCAACCTGCCGGTCGGCTTCCAGGATGGTGATATCGGTGATGCCCGCGTCCTGCAGTTCCAGTGCGGCAGTCAGGCCCGCCGGGCCCGCGCCGATGATGACGACCGAGTGCCCACTCAAGCCATCTTCTCCTGCACTGGAGCGCCGCGCGGGCTGGCTGCGAACAGCAGCGATTTTCTGGCCAGGTAGTTGAAGGCGAAGGTGGCGCCCGCGGCGCCGAGTTTGACCAGTTCCGGCAGCAGTCCCAGCCGTGTTACGCCGAGCCACAACACGAATTGGGTGAGTCCCAGCCCGGCGAGGCCGATGGCGATGAAGGCCAGAAATTCCAGTGCCGGTGCATCGGCGAACGTGCGCGCCCGGAAGACCCAGCGGATGCTCAGCACATAGGCAACGATTCCGCCGGCGACGAACCCGATGGATGCAGACCACGCGAGCCCCACGTCCAGCAGACGCAGGCACGCGGACAGCGTGGCGAGGTCAACCACCAGCGCAAGCAGCGAGGCGGCGAAATAGCGCACGAGGACGAGCCGGAGGATCCGGACGGGAAGCGGTGAATTCATGGACGGTCTATCGAGGGCCCCTATCGGGATTGTGACAGATGATCTGCCTGCGGGCTGCTGCGGGGCGTTCGAACGAATATCAGCATGAGTGTCACCCCATCAAGGCGCGACGGTGCAGTTGCCCGTGTCCATGTCGCACGTGGTGATCCGGGTGCCGGGGTTTCTGGGCGTGCCCGTGATGTCTACTCCGATCGCGGTCGCGGTGATCGCCGCGCTGCAGGCTTCCAAGGGAGCGGGCTCCGGTTCCTGCTGCATGTGCAAGGTCGCGAGAGCGAAGTTGGCGTAGCTCTTCATCTCGGCCTGGCACGCACCTTCCGCTGCACGGATGCGGTAGTCGTTGTAGGCCGGCAGGGCGATGGACGCCAGGATGGCGATGATCGCAATCACGATCATCAGTTCGATTAGCGTAAAACCACGCGCGGTCCTGGACATGACGTCCCCTGTTTAGTTCCCCGAAAGTAATGACGCAAGTAGCGGGCCAATTCTGGCGCCATCTAGGCGGTGGGGATTCCTAGTGCTTGAAATGTGCTGGCTGCCGCAGTGGAGTGTCTGCTCTTTCGGGGGGAAAAAAACAAGGCCCCTCTTTTGAGGGGCCTTGTTCCGCACCGTATGGAGTCGTTGACTTAGACGGACGGGGTCATCGAGCAGGTAGCGTTATCGGCTTCACAAACGGTGGGAGCCGAGCCCGGATCTACGGGGCTGAAAGTGATGGCCGCGGAACCTTCGACGTCGCCCGAGGTCAGCGCAACACCCCCGGTGCACGCGACGTTCCGGGGGGCGTCGACGGTCATGCCCGACTGGACTGCTGCCACGGCCGAGTTCATGTAGGCCTTGGCCTCAGCCTGACAAGCACCTTCCGCCGAACGGATGCGGTAGTCGTTGTAAGCCGGCAGCGCAATGGCAGCCAGGATGGCAATGATCGCAACCACGATCATCAGTTCGATGAGGGTAAAGCCCTTCTGCATCTTCATGGTGTATCCCCTAGGAGTTGATATGGGTACTTCACGTGCAGCGATGCCGGCTTGGGTTCCGGAACCGATGCTGCCGTGCGACGCCGCACGTGCAGTGAAGTGTATGCAGAACCCGTGCCAGTTGGTGGCTTCCGGGGCCGGATGAACAGATGTGCAACCGGATTCACGGTCTCGGCTGTCACTGGCGGGAATTAGGAGACGCGTTACGTCACTTTTTACCTCGGGAAGTGACGTTGAATGTCAGTGTTTGCGCCTCTCTTGTGACGCGTATCGCGTATTCGGTTTGGGGACGTCCGTGAGATGCGCGAGCCGCAGTCGAGCCGGTATCGCGAAACTGGTCACATCTTGACGGCGGCCGGGCGAAGTGGCCGCCCATGTATGGCGTCCACCAGCATGGCTGCGTGGCCAGCTTGCGATACCAGCGGCACCACGCGGATCGCAGTGCTCTCGCGATCCACGGCCGCCAGCGCAACACCCAAAGCTTCCGCATGGGCATGGCTGCGTGCGATCAGCTCTTCAGGAGTGCGGCCGCGCTGCGCCAGCATCGGCCCCACGTGGGCGTAGTCGATGTGGTATGCGGGACGTCGCGCATAGTCGTCGGCACCGGACAGGGCCAGTCCACCTGGCGGCAGGGCGCCCACGAGGATCGGGCCCGTCCATGACAGCGCGCGCTTTGCCTCCGGGGTGCGTGCAAGGTCTGCAGGGTCGATGTCCAAGGCGCGCACCAGCTCGATGTGGTTGCCCATGCCCACGAGGTAGACGGGACGCAGGCGCGCCAGCATCGCGATGGCGTACGCCAGGAACAGCAGCTGGATCAACACGACCACGGCGATGTCCATGCGCAAGCGGCGCTTGCTGCTGCGGTAGACCAGCCACGTGAGCACAGGGCCGGCCGCCAGTACTGCGGCAAACAGCAGCACGAGGTGACGATCGATGCCGGACAGCGGAAGCAGGGCGCCGGGGTACCAGAAGAACACCGGCACCGCCAACACGGCGCCGATCGCGGCGATGCTGGCGGCAAGGTGGACCAGCGCGGCCTTGTGGCGGGCCGGATCGCGGGTTGCGGTGGATTCCATGATCAAGCTCGGCAAAAGAGTTGGCGCGCCGAGCTTAGCCGCTGGAATGTTCCATGGGGGCGCCAACGGCGGCTCAGTCGATGCCGAGCTTCTTGAGCTTGTAACGCAGCGCCCGGAACGTGATTCCCAGCGCCGCAGCGGCCTTGGTCTTGTTGTACCGGCTTTCCTGCAGCGCCTGCTGGATGGCGGCGCGTTCGATCTCTTCTATATAGGAAGGCAGGGCGCTTGACGCAGTCTCGCGCGGGTTCATCGCACCCGGCGACTGTGCGCCGCTCCCCGGCATCGGCGGCAGCCGCCCCGGCGAACTGATGTTGTTCCCACCCGGCAGGCGCAGGTCCGCGGCGGTAATGCTGTCACTGTCCGCCAGCGCCATCGCGCGCTCCAGCACGTTCTCGAGCTCGCGCACGTTGCCCGGGAACGCGTACGCCGCCAGTGCGGCCAGCGCCTCGGGCCCCAGCTTGGGCGCGCTGCGGTGCATCGCCTGCGCCAGCCGCGCGAAGATCGCGTCGGACAGGATCGGCAGGTCGCCGTCGCGGTCGCGCAGCGCCGGCACGTGCAGTTCGATCACGTTGATGCGGTAGTACAGGTCGTGCCGGAAGCTGCCGGCATTCACCAGGGCGTTCAGATCTTTGTGGGTGGCCGAGAGGATGCGCACGTCGACATCGATCTCGGTCGATGCGCCCACGGGGCGGATCTTCTTTTCCTGGATGGCGCGCAGCAGTTTGACCTGCATCGCCAGCGGCAGCTCGGCCACTTCGTCCAGGAACAGGGTGCCGCCGTCGGCGCTCTGGAACAGGCCGGGCTTGTCGGCATGGGCGCCGGTGAAGCTGCCCTTGCGGTGGCCGAAGAACTCGCTTTCCATCAGTTCGGTGGGGATCGCGCCGCAGTTGACCGGCACGAAGGGGCTGTTGGCGCGTGCGCCCTGGGCGTGGATGGTGCGCGCCACGAGTTCCTTGCCGGTGCCGGATTCGCCGCTGATGTGCACCGGCGCCTGGCTGCGCGAGACCTTGGCGATGGTTTCGCGCAGGGCGACCATCGCTGGCGAGCCGCCAAGCAGGCGGCCGGCCTCTTCGGGCTGGGCGGCGCGGCGGGCGTTGAGTTCCAGCGCCTGGCGCACAAGGCCGCGCAGCACGTTGATGTCCACCGGCTTGCTGACGAAGTCGAAGGCGCCGGCCTTCAGCGCTTCCACCGCGGCTTCGACATTGCCGTAGGCGGTGATCATCGCCACGGGGGTGTCGGGGAAGCGGGTGGTGATGTCGCTGATCAACTCCAGTCCGGAGCCGTCGGGCAGGCGCATGTCGGTCAGGCAGAGGTCGTAATGGTTGGCGGCCAGCAGTTCGCGGGCGGCGCCCAGGTTGGCGGCGGTATCGGTGCGCAGCCCCATGCGGCCCAGGGTCAGCACCAGGAGCTCACGGATGTCGTGTTCGTCGTCGACGATGAGGGCGCTGCGGGTTTCAGTCATGGTTGATCTGGGGTGGCCGGTCCGTGGTGACCAATTTTGGCACTTTTTTACTTAGTGTGACGAGTGTCAAAAAGTACAGGGGGAGGGGGATTGCTTTTGTGGGAGCGGCTATAGCCGCGATTGGCCCATTCCGGCCAGGTCCTATCGCCGCTATAGCGGCTCCCGCAAAAGCTGTTGCTCCCATAAAAGCGGAACTATGGCCGCTCCAGCATCACCGATCCGCCGCGCAGGGTGATCCGGAAGCAGGCGCCGCCGCCGGGCAGGGAGACGTATTCGAGGCGGGCATCGTTGGCGCGGCAGAGTTCGTGGGCGATATACAGGCCCAGGCCGGTGCCGTGCTCGGAGGTGGTGAAGAAGGGCCGGAACAGTTGGTGGCTGACGGCGTCGGGGATGCCGGGGCCGCGGTCGCTGATCTCGATCACCGGGTTGCCGTCGAGCAGGTCGGCATTGATGGTGATCCGCGCGGGTTCGCCGGGCTGGTGGCCGTGGCGCACGGCATTGTTGGTCAGGGAGGTCAGCACCTGCTGCAGGTGGCGGGGGTCGACCATGGCCGGTACTTCGGGCCGACGGCCGGCCTGGCGCAGGGCGGCGTTGTCTTCGGGGCAGGTCTGGCGGTAGTCGGCGATGAAGGCGCGGACCTGGCCTACAAGATCCACGTTCTCGGGCTGGGCGCGCTCGCGGCGGGCCAGGCTCAGCACGCTTTCGACGATGGTGTTGGTGCGCATGCACTGCTGGTGGACGATCTGCAGCAGGCGGCGGTCGCTGTCGCCGATGTCGCGCGATTCCTCCAGCAGCTGGGTGGCGTAGCTGATCGCGGCCAGCGGGTTGCGGATCTCGTGTGCGAGGCTGGCGGAAAAGCGGCCCATGGCGGCGAGCGTCAGGGATTCTGCGCGGCGCGAGACCAGGGCGGTGTCGTCGAGAAAGATCAGGGTGGTGTCGTCGGTCGCCAGCAGGCGGGTGAAGCGCGGCAGCACTTCATTGCCGTCATCGCCGATGGTCAGCGGGGTGTCGTCGGTGTCGCCGCTGCGGCGCCATTCGGCCACGCGCATGGCCAGCGCCGGCGACAGCTGGGGCAGGGTGCGCGGGGTTTCGCCGCGGATCTCGGCGCCGGCCTGGCCCAGCAGGATGCGGGCGGCCTCGTTGGCCATGCGGATGTGGCCGCGGCCGTCCACCATCAATACGCCCACGCGCATGCGGCGGATGATCAGTTCGTTGACCTCGGCCAGGTTGGCGGCCTCGGCGCCGCGCCTGTGCGCCAGCGTCCGGCTGTCGCGCATGTCGCGGCCAAGGAAGTTGGTCAGGGTGGCCATGGCCAGGTAGCTGACCGAGAACATCAGCACTTCGGCCAGCGGCCGTTCGCGGATGGGGCTGCCGCTGATGATGACCATCACGTACTGCGCGACCAGAGCGCCCGAGGCCAGGGCGGCGGCGGCCAGGCCCAGGTGCAGGGGCATCAGCAGGGCCGCGGCGCCGACGTTGAAGAGCAGCATCATCGCGATGCCGGGGCCGGCGTGGGGCAGGGCGTGGGTGGCCAGCGTGGCGACGGCGATGTCGATCAGGACGCCGAACACCACCTGTGCGGGCAGCGGGACCGATGCGCGCCCGGACAGCACAAGCAGCACCGCGGAGGCGATCAGGTAGGTGGCCGCGACGGCGGTGGCCAGGGCCGGATCCCGCGCGTCGCCGCCGAACACGCCCTGCAGCGGGCCGAAAACGGCCAGCGCCAACAGCGCGGCTTCAAGCGTGCGGTACAGGGCCAGCAGGTAGAGCTCGCGTCTCATGAGGCGATCGGGGGCGGCTATCGGCACGCGGGCGGGCTCCTGGGGCATCGGGGCACTATAATGGTTGGCGCTGTGTCCCACTTTCCCACGACGGACCCCACATGAACTTCCACGAGTACCAGGCGAAGCAGCTGTTTGCCGAATACGGCATTTCAGTCCCGGCCGGGCGTGTCGCCCGCACCCCCGAAGAAGCGGTTGATGCTGCCAAGGCCATTGGCGGCGACTTCTGGGTGGTCAAGGCCCAGATCCACGCGGGTGGCCGCGGCAAGGCGGGCGGCGTGAAGCTGTGCCGCACGCTCGACGACGTGCGCGAGCACGCCAAGGGCATGCTCGGCCAGAAGATGGCCACCTACCAGACCGCCGGCGTCGAGCTGCCGATCGATTCGGTGCTGGTCACCCAGGCCACCGATATCGCCAAGGAGCTGTACCTGTCGGTGCTGGTGGACCGGTCGACACAGTCGATCACCTTCATCGCGTCGAGCGAAGGCGGCATGGACATCGAGCAGGTGGCCGCCGAGACGCCGGAGAAGATCCAGTCGCTCAACGTCAACTTCATCCAGGGCCTGCAGCCCTACCAGTGCCGCGACATGGGCTTCGGCCTGGGCCTGACCGGCAAGCAGGTCAACCAGCTCTCCAAGATCATGATGGGGCTGTACAAGCTGTTCAACGAGAAGGACCTGGCGCTGGTCGAGCTCAACCCGCTGGCGATCCTCACCGACGGCACGCTAGCCGTGCTCGACGGCAAGGTCGACTCCGACGACAACGCCTCGTTCCGCCACCCGGAACTGGTCGCCCTGCGTGACATCCGCCAGGAAGACGAGACCGAGGTCAAGGCCAGCCAGCACGACCTGAACTACGTGACCATGGACGGCAACATCGGCTGCATGGTCAACGGCGCGGGCCTGGCGATGGCGACGATGGACGTGATCCAGCTCGAAGGCGGCTCGCCGGCGAACTTCCTCGACGTCGGCGGCGGCGCCACCAAGGAGCGCGTGACCGAGGCGTTCAAGCTGATCCTCTCGTCCGACGACGTGAAGGCGATCTTCGTCAACATCTTCGGCGGCATCGTGCGCTGCGACATGATCGCCGACGGCATCATCGCCGCGGTGAAGGAAGTCGACGTCAAGGTGCCGGTGATCGTGCGCCTCGAAGGCACGAACGTGGACGCCGGCAAGGAGCTGCTGAAGAACTCCGGCCTGGCGATCACCCCCGCCGACGACATCAACGACGGCGCCCGCAAGGCCGTTGAAGCCGCGAAGGCTGCCTGACCCCCATTTCCTGTGGGATACCCCATTTCCTGTGGGAGCGGCTACAGCCGCGATAAGCCTCGCCAAGAGCGATCGCAGCTATAGCTGCTCCCACAGTCAGAAGATGAAGAATCGAGGAATCCAATGAGCGTTCTCGTCAACAAGAACACCAAGGTGATCGTGCAGGGCTTCACCGGCACGCAGGGCACCTTCCACGCCGAGCAGATGCTCGAGTACGGCACCAAGGTCGTGGGCGGCGTCACGCCCGGCAAGGGCGGCACCGAACACCTGGGCCTGCCGGTCTTCAACACCGTGGCCGATGCCGTGGCCGACACCGGCGCCAATGCGTCGGTGATCTACGTGCCGCCACCGTTCGCGGCCGACGCGATTCTGGAAGCGGCCGATGCGGGTATCCAGGTGATCGTGTGCATCACCGAGGGCATCCCGGTGCTGGACATGCTGCGCGTCAAGAAGACCCTGGTCACCACCTACCCGGACACCGTGCTGGTGGGCCCGAACTGCCCCGGCATCATCACCCCGGGCGAGTGCAAGATCGGCATCATGCCGGGCCACATCCACATGCCGGGCAAGATCGCGATCGTCTCGCGCTCGGGCACGCTGACCTATGAAGCGGTCAAGCAGACCACCGACGCCGGCCTTGGCCAGTCGACGGTGATCGGCATCGGCGGCGACCCGATCAACGGCCTGAACTTCATCGATTGCCTGAAGCTGTTCCAGGACGATGCGCAGACCGAGGGCATCATCATGGTGGGCGAGATCGGCGGGTCGGCCGAGGAAGAAGCCGCCGAGTTCATCGCGCAGTACGTGACCAAGCCGGTGGTGGGCTTCATCGCCGGTGCGTCGGCCCCCAAGGGCAAGCGCATGGGCCACGCCGGCGCGATCGCGTCGGGCGGCTCGGGCACGGCCGAAGGCAAGTTCGCCGCGATGGAGAAGGCCGGTGTCACCACCGTGCGTTCGCCGGGCGACCTGGGTGCCGCGATCGCGAAGCGCCTGGCGGGCTGATCGCCTGCCCTTTGTGGGAGCGGCTATAGCCGCGATCGCCGCCATAGCGGCTCCCACAAAAGCTGTTCTGGAAGCTCCCGCAAAGCGTGTCAGAGCAACTGCGCAAAGAGTCCGAAAAAGGCCGCCTCCGGGCGGCCTTTTTCATGCCTGCGTTTGACGCGCGGCCAAATAATGCGCATGATCGATGCGCACCCGATGGGAGATCGCCATGCGCATTCGTGAGGACTACGCCGGCTACGGCAAGCGCGCCACGAACCTCAGCGTCAACGAGGGCCTGCTCGAGGCCGCCCGGGCGCTGAACATCAACCTCTCCGCGACCCTGGAGAAAGCGCTGGACGCCGAAATCCGGGCGCGCAAGCGGGAGCAGTGGCTGGATGAAAACCGCGAGGCGATCGCCGCGTACAACCAGCGCGTCGCCCGCGATGGCGTTGCCGGCGATCATGTGCGTGCGTTCAAGGCGTCGCGGGAGACATGAGCCAGTTCTGGGTCTTTACCAATGCCGACGCAGCGTCGCGGCGTTCCATACTGTGCTGGCTGAACGTCCAGAGCGATCTGATCGATACTTCCGAGTCCCGAGTGGTCGTACCCCTGATCGCGCCCGAGTCCGCGGGACCGGCCATCGGCAACCTGATGCCGATCCTGACCGTCGCCGGAAAGCCGATGGTGATGGACACGGCACAAATCACCAACGTGCCGATGCAGATGCTCGGCAGGCGGCTGGCGGACCTGTCTTCCGATCGCCTGGCCATCATCGGCGCGCTGGACTTCCTGACGCATGGGATCTGACATGACTGAAACGCTCCGCATCGCCCTGGCCCAGTTCGACTTCCCGGTCGGCGACGTTGCCGGCAACACCACGCGCATCGCGATGATGATCGCCGAGGCGCGCGACGAGTACGGCGCCGACATCGTGGTGTTCCCGGAGCTCGCGGTCAGCGGCTACCCGCCCGAGGACCTGCTGATGCGCCCGGCCTTCCTTGCCGAGTGCGAGCAGGCGCTGCGCACCATTGCCGACGCGGCCACCGGCATCGTCGCCATCGTCGGCTGGCCGGAGTCGGCCGGCAGCGTGCTCTACAACTCCGCCAGCGTGCTGCGCGAGGGCCGCATCGAGCGCACCTACCGCAAGCGCGAGCTGCCCAACTACAACGTCTTCGACGAGCGCCGCTATTTCCACGCCGATCCCGACGGCGGTTCCTGCGTGTTCCACGTCAAGGGTGTGCCGGTGGGCCTGCTGGTCTGCGAGGACCTGTGGTTCGTCGAGCCCATCGCCGACACCGTGGCGTTGGGGGCGGAGCTGGTGCTGGTGCCCAACGCATCGCCCTTCGAGCGCGGCAAGCACGCGCAGCGCGACGCGATGATCGCCGCGCTGACCCGCGACCACGGCGCCGCGATCGCCTATCTCAACGTGGTCGGGGGCCAGGACGCGCTGGTGTTCGACGGTTCCTCCGTGGTCGCCGACGGCGACGGTACGGTGCACCCGGCCGCGGCGGCCTTCACCGACCAGTGGCTGGTGGTGGACTACGACCCCGTGCGCCGCGCCTTCATGCCCACCGTGTGGATGGACGACGGCGACGAGAGCATGGACGCGCTGGCCTGGCGCGCGGTGGTGCGCGGGATCCGCGACTACTTCGGCAAGAACGGCTTCAAGCGCGCATGGCTGGGGCTGTCGGGCGGCATCGATTCGTCGATCGTGCTGGCGATGGCGGTCGAGGCGCTGGGGGCGGAAAACGTCACCGCGGTGCGCATGCCGTCGCGCTACACCGCCGGCCTGAGCAACGACCTGGCTGCCGAGCAGTGCAGGGAGCTGGGCGTGGAGATGATGACCGTGCCGATCGAGCCGGCGTTCGAAGGCCTGCTGGCGAGCCTGGGCGATGCGTTCGAAGGCCACGCGGTGGATGTCACCGAAGAGAACCTGCAGTCGCGCGCGCGCGGCGTGATCCTGATGGCGCTGTCGAACAAGCTCGGCGGGCTGGTGCTGACCACCGGCAACAAGAGCGAGTACGCGGTGGGCTACGCCACGATCTACGGCGACATGTGCGGTGCCTATGCGCCGATCAAGGACCTGTACAAGACCGAGGTCTATGGCCTGTCGAAGTGGCGCAACACGGTGGGCGGCGCGCCCGTGATCCCGCCGGCGGTGATCGCGCGACCGCCTTCCGCGGAGCTGCGCGACAACCAGCTGGACCAGGATTCACTGCCGCCCTACGACGTGCTGGATGCGATCCTGATGCGATTCGTCGACCAGGAGCAGTCGCGCGACGAGGTCTGTGCAGCGGGCTTCGACGCGGCGACCGTGGACCGCGTGGTGGCGCTGGTGCGACGCAGCGAGTGGAAGCGCCAGCAGGCCGCGCCCGGGCCCAAGATTTCCCGCCGCGCCTTCGGCCGCGAACGCCGGTATCCCATCACCAACAAGTACCCGCACTAGTCCGCGAGGGCTTTTGTAACTTTATGTGGGAGCCGCTATAGCGGCGATTGCAGCCTGGCCGCTTCCACGGGAATCGGGGTTTTTCGCGGCTATGGCCGCTCCCACGAAAATGCTACTGGATCGCGGACTTTTCGCTTGCGAAGGGGTTGAGCTTGCGGATCGTCCAGGGGTAGTCCGGCCAGTTGCCCGTCAGGTAGGGGTGGTCGGGCTCGTTGAGTTCGAGCACGCGGCGCGCATCGGCGGCCAGGGTCTGGTTGCCCAGCTCGGTGTAGGCGGCGGTCAGCACGGCGACGGCGTCGTTCTGGTATTCGCTCTGGGGATAGGTCTCGAGCAGGTAGCGCGCGCGCTCGGCCGCGGCGACCCAGGCGTCGCGGCGCATGTAGTACAGCGCGGTTTCGATCTCGTGGCGCGCGAACATGTTGCGCAGCTCGGCCATGCGGTTGGCGGCGTCGGCGGCGTAGCGGCTGTTGGGGTAGCGCTCGGTCACGATGCGCAGGTCGTTGTAGCCCTGCAGCGGCGTGGCCAGGTCGCGGCGGCTGGCGTCGAGGTTCCAGGCGCGCTGCAGGAACACCGTGTCGCGGGTGGAGTTCACCAGGCCGCGCAGGTAGTACACGTAGGCGACGTTGCGGTGCGTGGGATAGGTGCGGATGAAGCGGTCGATCGAGGACACGGCGTCATCGTGGCGGCCCATCTTGAACTGGGCATAGGCGATTTCGATCATCGCCTGCTCGGTGTACGGGCCGTAGGGATACTGCGCGACCAGGCGGCGATAGGTGTTGGTGGCGCCGCTCCAGTTGCCGCCGCGCATCAGCGCGTGGCCCTTGTCGTAGAGGACTTCGACTGCCACGCCTTCGTTGGCGTCCTCGTCCTTGAACATGTTCTTCATCCGTGCGCAGCCGGAGGCGGCGAACACGGCCAGCAACACGAGCAGCAGTGCGCTGCGGAACAGGGTGGTGCGTCGGGTCATGGTGCATCCGGGACGGGAAAGGCGTGAAGCGGGGATAATAGCAGCCAGCCCCGGCCCGCCAGCCGCCACCGACTGAACCCGAGCCGACCCCATGACCGACGACTTCCCCGCTGCCGCCGCCGAAGACGCGGACGCCGCCCCCGAGGCCCCCCGGGCTGCCCGGGTCCCCGATGCCATGGCCGGGCGCCGCTTCGACGCGGTGCTGGCGGAACTGTTCCCCGAGTTCTCGCGCTCGCGGCTGGCCACCTGGGTGAAATCCGGCGATGTCCTGCTGGACGGCGCCACCGTGCGCCCGCGCGAAGCGGTGCGCGGCGGCCAGGAGATCCTGCTGACCGCCACCCTGGAGACCCAGGTCCGCGCCGAGCCCGAGGACATCCCGCTGAGCGTGCTGTACGAGGATTCCGAGGTCCTGGTGATCGACAAGCCGGCTGGCCTGGTGGTCCACCCGGGCGCCGGCAATCCCACGGGTACCCTGGTCAACGCCCTGCTGTTCCGCGACCCCGCGTTCGCCGCGGTGCCGCGGGCCGGCGTCGTCCATCGCCTGGACAAGGACACGTCGGGCGTGATGGTGGTGGCGCGCACCCTGCAGGCGCAGACCTCGCTGGTGGCGCAGCTGTCCGCGCGCGACGTGCACCGGCAGTACCTGGCGGTGGTGGTGGGGGCGCTGGTGTCCGGGGGCACGATCAGCGCGCCGATCGACCGCCATCCGCGCGACCGCCTGCGCATGGCGGTGCGTGACGACGGCCGCGAGGCCACCACCCACTACCGGCTGCAGGAGCGTTTCCGCGCCCACACGGCGCTGGAGTGCCGGCTGGAAACCGGGCGCACGCACCAGATCCGCGTGCACATGACGCACCTGAAGCACCCCATCGTGGGCGACGCGCTCTACGGCGGCGCCGTGAAGCTGCCACGCGCGGCGCCGGACTCGCTGGTGGCGGCGCTGCGCGGCTTCCGCCGCCAGGCCCTGCATGCGCAGGTGCTGGAGTTCGTGCATCCGACCACCGGCGAGCCGGTTCGCTGCGAGGCGCCGGTGCCCGAGGACATGCTGGCGCTGATCCGCGAGCTGCGCGCCGATGCCGCTGCGCACGCCGTCACCGGGGCGGGAGTCCGCCGGTGAACGCGGGCGGTGTGGGGCGCGGCCATGGCGGCGCGGATCCGGCATCGCTGCGCCGGGCATGGATCGAGGCCGACTGGCCGGCGCCGCCCGGCGTGCGCGCGCTGGTGACGCTGCGCCGCGGCGCGGGCGCCTCGATGGTGCCCTTCGACCGTTTGAACCTGGGCAATGCGCGCGGCCAAGCCGGCGACGATCCCGTCATCGTGGCCGCGAACCGCGCCGAGCTGGTGGATCGCGCGGAGCTGCCTTCGGCGCCGCACTGGCTGCGCCAGGTGCACGGCACTGCCGTGCTGCGGGTCGACGCGCCCTTGCCGCCGGGCAACGCGACCACCGAGCGCGGACGCATGGCGGCGGAGCCGGAGGCCGATGCCGCGGTCACGGATGTCCCCGGCGCGGTGCTGGCCATCCTGACCGCCGACTGCCTGCCGGTGGTGCTGGCCGCGCGTGACGGCAGCGAGGTCGGCGCCGCGCATGCGGGGTGGCGCGGTCTGGCGGCGGGCGTGCTGGACACCACGGTGGCGGCGATGCACTCCCCGCCGCGCGATCTCGTGGCCTGGCTGGGTCCGGCCGCGGGCCCCGCTGCCTATGAAGTCGGCCCCGAGGTGCGCGATGCCTTCGTGGCCGGTGATGCAGGGGCCGATGCGGCGTTCGTGTCCACGCGCCCGGGCCACTGGCACGTCGATCTGTACGCCCTGGCGCGTCGCCGGTTGCAGGCCGCGGGCCTGGCCGCGGCGGACATCCACGGCGGCGTGCTGTGCACGATCACCGATCGCGCGCGGTTCTATTCCCACCGGCGCGACGCACGCACCGGCCGCATGGCCACGCTGGCGTGGTGCGATCCGCGTTGACCGGCAATCGATGCAGGCGGGGATTGATCCGGGCGCTGCGATAATGGCCGTTGTTTCCCCCCACAGGAATCCGACCATGACCGATACCCTGGGCGGCGCCACCGCCGCTGTCGCCGCGCGCGATCCTGCTACCGCAGGCTTCGTCTTCAACCACACCATGCTGCGCGTCAAGGACGCGCGTGCGTCGCTGGATTTCTACACCCGCGTGCTCGGCTTCAGCCTCTTGCGCAGCAACGATTTCCCGGAGGCGGCGTTCTCGCTGTACTTCCTGGCGCTGGTCGATGACCTGTCGGCGATGCCGGAGGAGCCGGAGGCGCGCCAGCACTGGATCGCCGGCCTGCAGGGCGTGCTCGAACTGACCCATAACCATGGCACCGAAGACCAGGACGGGCCGGTCTACCACGACGGCAACAGCGAGCCGCGCGGCTTCGGCCACATCTGCCTGAGCGTGCCCGACCTGCGCGCCACCTGTGCGCGCCTGGAGGCGCTGGGCGTGCCGTTCCAGAAGCGCCTGGAGGACGGGCGTATGAAGCACCTCGCTTTCATCAAGGACCCGGACGGCTACTGGATCGAACTGATCCAGCCTTCGCCGCTCGACTGACGCTTTTTTCACCACGTCGGGGCCCTGTTCCCTGGCGTCGGTCGCGTTGTCGATTGCCTGCGCCGGTGGAACGGACCGGCGCGCGAAGCCGCCCCTGAAGTGCGTGCTGCATCACTACATGACAGTACGCCCGCACCTAACATTTGCATCTGCGGAACAGGGGATCGAATTGGTTATGCACGCCACGACCACCGGCCATGCCGGAGTGGTCAGGGTCTTGATCATGGGCACGGATATGCCCACCGAGCAGGCGCTGCTGCAGCGTCTGCAATCGATGTTCGCCGCCTCCGCGCCGGATGCGTCGAACACGGCCGTTCCAGCGCCCGCGCTGGCCATCAGCGACGACCTGTCCACCTGTGATCTGCTGGTGGTGCGGGGCAGCAGCGCGATGTCACGGGTCGGCCTGCGCATGGCGGAAACCCGTCCCGGGGTGGCGTTCTGGACGCTCGACGACGATGGCAGGCTGCATGACGGCCGCAGTTCGCCGCCGGTGCCGCTGACCGACGCGGCCATCCGCGCGGTGCTTGCGGCTGGCGGAGACGGGCGCGACGAAGACATGCGTCCGATCGCACGCGTGCTGCGCGAGCGCATGGTCGCCGGCCAGGGCCTGGCCACGCTGGTGCGCGGCGGCGAGCCGCAGGCGCTGCTCGACTTCGACCGTCGCCTGGCGGTGCCGCTCGCCGGCGTCGAGGATGGCCTGGCCACGGCGCTCGCCCGGGATTTCCACCAGTTGCGCCTGGAGCCGCTGACGGCCCGCGACTTCAACAACGGCATGTCGTCCACGCCGCCGGTGCCGCTGGCGCCGCTGCTGTGGAACATCGCGCTGCAGGTCGAGGGGCCGGTGCCGCTGTTCGATCCGATGGACCGCCGCACCGTGCTTTCGCTGCGGCAATGGCCCGACTTCCGCGCGATCGCGCGCCGCCACGACCATTTCCGCCTGTGCTGCCTGCTGCTCAAGCGACCCAGCACCACGGTCGAAGCCTGCGAGCTGCTGGAGCTCGATGCGGCCACGGTCGATGGCTTCTTCAACGCCGCATACCTCAGCGGCCATGCGGATACGGGTCGGCACGAGCACGCCGTCTCGCCGCTCGCGGTGGCTGCCGCCGCTGCCCGCGCGCGCCCGCGCAAGAGCGGCGGGTCGGCACTGGCGCGGATGTGGCGCTCGGTCCGCAACAGCATGCAGGTGGGGACATGATCGAGCACAAGATCGTCATCCTGGGGTCGATGGGCGCCGGCAAGTCGACCCTGGTGCGCACGGTCGCGAACGATCGTGTCGTGGATACCGATGTCGACAACACCGATGCCGCGTCGGAAAAGCTCGCCACCACGGTGGCGATGGACTATGCCGATGTCGCGCTGCCCAACGGCGACCGCATCCGCCTGTTCGGCACCCCGGGGCAGGCACGCTTCTCCTTCATCTGGCCGATCCTGCTGGAAGGCGCGGCCGGCGCGGTCGTGCTGCTGGATGCCAGCGGCGCGGAGCCCGCCGCCGAGCTGGACCGCTACCTCGACGTGCTGGGCGAGCACGCGCCCGCGGTGCCGGTGGCGATCGGGCTGACCAAGCTGGACCTGGCCGACGCCACGGTGGCGCAGCGCCTGGCCGCGCATGTCGGCACGCGTGGCCAGGCCGTACCCCTCGTGCCGGTGGACGCGCGCGTCGCCGGCGACATCCTGATGCTGATGGACATATTGATGATCCAGATCGACACCGCGGACCTGGTGGCCACGCATGGCTGACGCATCCTTGCGCACTCCCCGGCCGTCCGACGCGCAGACCGCGCGGATCCGCGCCGAACTCGACGCCTTCGCCGACGCCGTCCCCGGGCTGCGCAATGCCGTGGTCGCCAGCGTCGACGGCTTCGCGCTTGCCGAGGCCAGCGGGCAGGGCGACAACGGCGAACGCCTGGCCGCGATGACCAGCTCGATGCTGGCGCTGGCCAAGGCGGTGACCCGCGAACTGGCGCTGGGCAGCATGGAAGTGCTGATGATCGAAGCCGACCAGGGCAAGGTCCTGATGCTTTCGATCCCGGTGCCCGCGCGCCCGCTGCTGCTGATGGCGGCCTGCAGCCAGCGCAGCGTCATCGGCAACGTGCTCTGGAGTGCGCGCGAGTGCAGCCAGAAGATCCTTTCCGCAACAACCTGACCACACCACAAGGACACCGAAATGGCCAACCTGAAGCAATCCCTTGATGAACTGATGACCCTCGACGGCGCCCAGGCCGTGTCCCTGGTCGACTACAACAGCGGCATGCTGCTCGGCGAAGCCGGCGGCGGCATCGACATGGAAGTGGCGGCGGCCGGCAATACCGAAGTGATCCGCGCCAAGCTCAAGACCGCGAACTCGCTGAAGCTCGACGACAGCATCGAGGACATCCTGATCTCGCTCGGCAAGGCGTACCACATCCTGCGCCCGGTGGCGTCCAAGCCCGGCCTGTTCTTCTACGTCGTGCTCGATCGCAGCAAGTCCAACCTCGCCCTGGCACGCCGGAAGGTGCTGGACGTGGAAGGCGCGCTGGAGCTGTAACGGTTGCGGGACACTCAGCGGGCGGCGAGCTTGCCCAGGAAATCCCGCCGCCAGGCGTGGATGTCGTAGCCCTCGATCCGGTCCATCATCGCGCGCCAGCGCTGCTGGCGTTCGGGCAGCGGCATGGCGAGGGCCTGGGCCAGTGCATCGGCGACGCCGTCGATGTCGTAGGGGTTCACCAGCAGCGCGGTGTCGAGTTCGCGCGCTGCGCCGGCGAAGCGTGACAGCAGCAGGACCCCGGGATCGGCCGGGTCCTGCGCGGCGACGTATTCCTTCGCCACCAGGTTCATGCCGTCGCGCATCGGCGTGACCACGCCGACATGGGCGGTGCGGTAGAAGCCGGTCAGCACTTCGTGCGCGAAGTTGCGGTTGACGTAGCGCACCGGCGTCCAGTCGGGCGTGGCGTGGCCGCTGTTGATGTGGCCGGCCAGCGTTTCCAGCTCGCGGCGCAGCAGCCGGTATTCCGGCACGTCGCTGCGCGAGGGCGGGGCGATCTGCAAAAAGGTGAGCTGGCCGTTCTGGTCCGGGTGCCGTTCAAGGTGGCGTTCAAAGGCGCGGAAGCGCTCGGGCAGGCCTTTGGAATAATCCAGGCGGTCGACGCCGATCGCCAGCCGGCGCCCGCTGAGGCTGTCGCGCAGGCGCCGCACCGGCAGGCGCTTCATCGCGCGCGCCGCCTGGCCGGCGATGGTGGACACGTCGATGCCGATCGGGAACGCACCGCCGTGGAACTGGCGGCCATCGGGCGTGGCCAGCACGCCGGTGCCGACCACGCCGCCGCCGCCGTACAGGCGCACGTAGTCCTGGAAGCGTTCCAGGTCGCGTTCGGTCTGGAACCCGACCAGGTCGTACGACGACAGCGCCGCGAACACTTCGCGGTGTTCGGGCAGCGCCGCCAGCAGGTCCGACGACGGCATCGGCACGTGCAGGAAGAAGCCGATGCGGTTGCCCACGCCGCGCTCGCGCAGGCGCTGCGCCAGCGGGATCAGGTGATAGTCATGGATCCAGACCAGGTCGTCCTCGCGCAGCTCCGGCGCCAGGCGATCGGCGAACAGTTCGTTGACGCGGCGGTAGCCGGCATAGGTCTCACGGGTGTAGTCCACCAGGTCCATGCGGAAATGCAGCAGCGGCCACAGCGTGCGGTTGGCGAAGCCGTTGTAGTAGTCGTCGAAATCGCGCTTGGACAGGTCCATCACCAGGTAGCGCGTATCGCCCTCGCGCTCTTCGTGCATGCCGCCTGAGGACCCGGTGACCGTGCGCCCGCTCCAGCCAAACCACAGGCCGCCGTGCTCGGCGAGCGCGGCCCGCAGCGCGACCGCAAGGCCGCCGGCCCGGGCTTCGCCGGGCAGGGAAACGCGGTTGGACACCACCACCAGGCGCGCCATCTCAGGTGGCCGCCGACCACGGGCGCGACAGGCGCATCGCGGCCATCACCACGCCGACGTGGGAATACGTCTGCGGGAAGTTGCCCCAGGCCTCGCCGTCGTCGAAGGCCATGTCCTCCGACAGCAGGCCGAGGTGGTTGCGCCGGGTCAGCAGGCTTTCGAACTGCTGCCGGGCCTCGTCGACGCGACCGATGGAGGCCAGCGCGTCGATGTACCAGAAGCTGCAGATGGTGAAGCTGGTTTCCGGGTGCCCGAAGTCGTCCGGCGCGATGTAGCGGAACAGCGAGGTGCCGCGCCGCAGCTGGCTGCCGATGGCCTCGACGGTGGCGACGAAGCGCGGGTCGTGGGCGTCGATGAAGCCGAGGTCGGCGAGCAGCAGAAGGCTGGCGTCCAGGCGCCGGCCTTCGGCGGATTCGACGAAGTGGCCGAGCTCCTCGTCCCAGGCGTGCGCGAGGATGTTCTCGCGCATGGTGTCCGCGCGCTGGCGCCAGTGCGCGGCGCGCGGTGCGATCCCCAGGTGGGCGGCGATGCGCGCCAGCCGGTCGCAGGCGGCCCAGCACATCACGCTGGAATAGGTGTGCACCTCGGCGCGGCCGCGGAATTCCCAGATGCCGGCGTCGGGCTGGTCGTACAGGGCCCAGGCGCGGTCGCCCAGCGGTTCCAGGCGGTGGAAGGCCTGCTCGTCGCCGGGACGCACCAGGCGCTGGTCGAAGAACAGCTGGGTGGCGGCCAGCACCACGCTGCCGTAGACGTCGTGCTGCTTCTGCACCCAGGCCAGGTTGCCGCGGCGCACCGGGCCCATGCCGCGGTAGCCGGCGAGTGCTGGCACGTCGTGCTCTTCGAGCTTCGCTTCGAAGGCGATGCCGTACAGCGGCTGCAGCCCGTCCTCGCCGGTGGCGAGGTTGAGCACGTAGCGCAGGTAGGACTCCATGGTCTGGGTGGCGCCGAGGCGGTTGAGCGCACGCACCACGAAGGCGGAATCGCGCAGCCAGCAGTAGCGGTAGTCCCAGTTGCGCTCGCTGCCCGGTGACTCCGGGATCGAGGTGGTCATGGCGGCGACGATGGCGCCGGTTTCCTCGTACTGACAGAGCTTGAGCGTGATCGCGCTGCGGATCACCGCGTCCTGCCATTCCAGCGGGATCGACAGGTAGCGCGACCATTCGCGCCAGTAGTCGAGCGTGAGGCGCTCGGCGTTGCGTGCGAAGCCGGGCACGGAGCTGGTGAGCGTTTCGTCGGGGCCGAGCACCAGGTGGCGCTCGCCGTCGAGCTCGAACGGCAGCGATTCACGCACCAGGCGCACGGGCACGTCGCTGGTCAGGCGCAGGGTGAAGCCGGGCAGCAGGTAGCGGATGTGGTTGCTGCCCCAGGTCTGCTCCGGCACGTCGGCGCCGTAGTTCGCCAGCGGCCGCAGCACCACGCGCACGCGCGGCCGGCCCGCGAGCGGGCGCAGCCGGCGCACCAGCATCACCGGGCGGTAGAAGCGGCCGTGCTGGCGCCAGCGCGGCATGAAATCGGTGATCTCGACCGCGCCGCCGTGGCGGTCGTGCAGCACGGTGCGCAGCACGGCGGTGTTCTTGATGTAGGCCTGCTCGGCGCTCTCGAAATCCTCGAGTTCGATGGCGTAGTCGCCGCCGCCGATCTTCGGCGAGAGCAGGGCGCAGAAGGCGGGGTCGCCGTCGAAGGCGGGGATGCAGCACCAGCTGACGCGCGCGCGGGCGTCGACCAGCGCCGCGACGCTGCCGTTGCCGATCAGGCCGAGCTCGAGGCTGGCCTGCCCTGCCGTTGTGGGAGCGGCTACAGCCGCGACGTTGCCTCCGCTCACGGCCGCGCACCGATCCAGGCGTGGACCTCGGCCGGGCCGGACAGGCCAAAGTGCGCGGCGCTTTCACGCGGCCGGCCCACCAGCACGCTGACGCCGCCGTGCGCGTTGACGGCGGCGAAGCCGGCTTCGTCGGTGATGTCATCGCCAGCGAACACCGGTCGGCGACCGGCAAAGGGTGGCTCTTCGAGGAAGGCCAGGATGGCCGCGCCCTTGTCGGCGCGCCCGCCCTTGTGCGCGGCGGGGCGCAGTTCGAGCACGTCGTTGCCGGGCTGAAGGCGGTAACCGGGCAGGCGCGGGAGGGCGGCGATGGCGAAGGCCTGCAGTTCGCTGGCGGCCTGGGGGGCGGCGCGCCAGTGCAGCGCGAGTGCTGCGCCCTTGTCTTCGACGATGGCGCCGGGATGGCGGGCGGCGACCTTTTCGGCTTCGGTGCGTACCAGGGCGAGGGCCGCGGGCGCGCGCGGGGCGCGGTGGCCGCGGCGCCCGTGCCGGCGTTCGAGTCCGTGCAGGCCGGCGGCGGGCATGACGTGCGGTGCGAGCAGGGAGTCGAGCGTGGCCAGCGAACGGCCGCTGACCAGGGCCACGGCGCCGTCCAGGCGCCTGTGCAGCGCATGCAGGGCATCGCGCAGGTGGCCGGGAACGCTGACCTCGTCCGGGCTGGGCGCGAAGTCCAGCAGGGTGCCGTCGACATCGAGGAACAGCGCGCAGCTGTCGTCGATCGGGGGCGGCGGCGGGAGCACGGGGGTCTCGACGGCCATGGCCCCATTGTGGCGCAAGCAGTGTGAGTGTTCCCGTACGGGTCCGGCTCCCCCTCTTTTGTGGGAGCCGCTATAGCGGCGATCGCGGCTATAGCCGCTCCCACAGTCGCCCCCGAGCTCCCACAGCTTGAATCAGGTGGCACCAAGCCGCATTTCCGGGGTATTGCCGGATATCCCGGTTCGATACCGAGGCCTCACCATGCGAATGGACAAGCTCACCTCGCGGTTCCAGCAGGCGCTGACCGACGCGCAGTCGCTGGCCGTGGGCCGCGACCACAACCTGATCGAACCCGCCCACGTGCTGGCGGCCCTGCTTGACGAACAGGGCGGCGGCAGCGGGCCGCTGCTGGCCCAGTCGGGCGTGAACGTGCCGTTGCTGCGCGAGCGCTTGGGGGAGATCCTCGAGCGGCTGCCCAAGGTCTCCGGCCAGGCCGGGCAGGTCTCGCTGGGCAACGACCTGGGGCGGCTGCTCAACCACACCGACAAGCTCGCGCAGCAGCGCGGCGACGCCTTCATCGCTTCCGAACTGTTCCTGCTGGCGGCGCTCGACGACGGCGGCGACGCCGGCCGTGCGCTCAAGGCCGCCGGTGCCGACAAGGTGCGCCTTGAGGCGGCGATCGAATCCATGCGCGGCGGCGACAAGGTCAACGATGCCAGCGCCGAGGAAGCGCGCCAGGCGCTGGAGAAGTACACCATCGACCTCACCGCGCGCAGCGAGATCGGCAAGCTCGATCCGGTGATCGGCCGCGACGAGGAGATCCGCCGCACCATCCAGGTGCTGCAGCGGCGCACCAAGAACAACCCCGTGCTGATCGGCGAGCCCGGCGTAGGCAAGACCGCGATCGTCGAGGGCCTGGCGCAGCGCATCGTCAACAACGAGGTGCCGGAAGGCCTGCGCGGCAAGCGCGTGCTGTCGCTCGACATGGGCGCGCTGATCGCCGGCGCCAAGTACCGCGGCGAGTTCGAGGAGCGGCTGAAGGCGGTGTTGAACGACCTGGCCAAGAACGAAGGCCAGATCATCCTCTTCATCGACGAGCTGCACACGATGGTCGGCGCCGGCAAGGCGGAGGGCTCGATGGACGCCGGCAACATGCTCAAGCCGGCGCTGGCGCGCGGCGAGCTGCACTGCATCGGCGCGACCACGCTCGACGAGTACCGAAAGTACGTGGAAAAGGACGCGGCGCTGGAGCGGCGCTTCCAGAAGGTGTTCGTGGGCGAACCTTCGGTTGAGGACACGATCGCGATCCTGCGCGGGCTGAAGGAAAAGTACGCGGTGCACCACGGCGTCGAGATCACCGACCCTGCGATCGTGGCGGCGGCGACGCTGTCGCACCGCTACATCGCCGACCGCAAGCTGCCCGACAAGGCCATCGACCTGATGGACGAGGCCGCTTCGCGCATCCGCATGGAGATCGATTCCAAGCCCGAGGAGCTCGACCGCAAGGAGCGGCGGCTGATCCAGCTGAAGATCCAGCGCGAGGCGCTGAAGAAGGAGAAGGACGCCGAGTCGAAGCAGCGCCTGGCCGATCTTGAAGCCGAAATCGCCACGCTGGAGCGCGAGTACAACGACCTGGAAGAAGTGTGGAAGGCCGAGAAGGCCACGGTGCAGGGCGCGACCAGGGTCAAGGAGCAGATCGAGGCCGCCAAGCTTGAACTCGAGGCCGCGCAGCGCCGGCAGGACTTCGCGAAGATGAGCGAGATCCAGTACGGGCGGCTGCCCGAGCTCGAGAAGCAGGCAAGCGCGGCGAAGGAGGCCGAGACCCGCGGCTTCACCCTGCTGCAGGACCGGGTGACCGCGGAGGAAATCGCCGAGGTGGTCAGTCGCTGGACCGGCATCCCGGTGAACCGGATGCTGGAGGGCGAGCGCGACAAGCTGCTGCGCATGGAAGAGCACCTGCACGCGCGCGTGGTCGGCCAGGGCGAGGCGGTGAAGGTGGTGTCGGACGCGGTGCGCCGCTCGCGCGCCGGCCTGAGCGATCCCGATCGGCCCAGCGGATCATTCCTGTTCCTGGGCCCGACCGGCGTCGGCAAGACCGAACTGTGCAAGGCGCTGGCCGAGTTCCTGTTCGACAGCGCCGACGCGATGGTGCGCATCGACATGAGCGAGTTCATGGAGAAGCACGCGGTGTCGCGGCTGGTCGGTGCGCCTCCGGGCTATGTCGGTTACGAAGAGGGTGGTTACCTGACCGAGGCCGTGCGCCGACGCCCGTACAGCGTGATCCTGCTCGACGAGGTCGAGAAGGCGCACCCCGACGTGTTCAACATCCTGCTGCAGGTGCTCGACGACGGCCGGCTCACCGATGGCCAGGGCCGCACGGTGGACTTCCGCAACACCGTGATCGTGATGACGTCCAACCTCGGCAGCCAGATGATCCAGGAGCTGGACGGCGACGGCTCGCCGGAGGCCTACACGCAGATGAAGGCCGGCGTGATGGCGGTGGTGCAGTCGCACTTCCGGCCGGAGTTCATCAACCGGCTCGACGACATCGTCGTCTTCCATCCGCTGGACAAGACGCAGATCCGGGAGATCGCGCGCATCCAGATGCGCGGGCTGGAGAAGCGGCTGGGCGAGCGCGGCATCCGCATCGAGGTCAGCGACGCGGCGTTCGCACTGCTGGGCAATGTCGGCTTCGACCCGGTGTATGGCGCAAGGCCGCTGAAGCGCGCGATCCAGCAGCAGCTGGAGAACCCGCTGGCGCAGAAGATCCTGGCCGGGGAATTCGGGCAGGGCGATACCGTCCGCGTGGAGGTCGAGGGCGGCAAGCTGACCTTCAACTGAGACCCCTGTTTCACGCAGCCCTGTGGGAGCGGCTATAGCCGCGATAGGCGGTGTCATGCGGCATCGCAGCTATAGCTGCTCCCACAAGGGCGGGAATCAGGCCCGAACCGGCCGATACGGCGGCGTCGCCATCACCATCTCCGCCAGCGAGTAGGCCAGTTCGCGCTCCGCCAGCACCGCGCCGTCGGCGCCATGTTCCAGAAGGTGCTTCACCTCGGCGTCGCTGTGCGCGCGCGCGAGCACGGTGATCGCGGGGTTCAGGGCCTTGAGCCGGGCGATCGTCTCGCCGGCTTCGAGCGCGTTGGGGATGGCGAACACGGCCATCGCGGCACGTTCGGGCGCGGATTCCAGCATCACCGGCTCCGAGGCGGCATTGCCGCGCACGGCATGCAGGCCCCGCTCGCGGGCGGCGTCGACAAGTTCGGCATCGTCCTCGATGACCACCAGGGGCACACCGCCGGCGGCGAGCAGGATCGCAAGCTGCCGGCCGACGCGGCCGTAGCCGACCACGATGGCGTGGCCCGACAGCGATTCGGGCAGGTGGTGGCTGGCGGCGTCCTCGGCGACTTCGCGGGCGGTGGCGCTGGCGGCCTCGGCATCCGCCTTCGCGTCCTGCCGCAGCAGCCAGCGGTCGACCACGCCGAACGACACCGGGTTGAGCATGATCGAGATCAGCGCGCCGGCCAGCACCAGGTCCTGTCCTTCCTCCGGCAGGATCCCGAGGGTGACGCCCAGCGCCGCGATGATGAAAGCGAACTCGCCGATCTGCGCGAGGCTGGCGGAGATCGTCAGCGCCGTCGACTTCGGGTGCCCGAAGCCGCGCACGATCAGGTAGGCCGCCGCCGACTTGCCGAACATGATGATGAAGGTGGTGGCCAGCACCAGCAGCGGCTCGCGCACCAGGATGGCGGGGTCGAACAGCATGCCGACCGAGACGAAGAACAGCACCGCGAAGGCGTCGCGCATCGGCAGCGAATCCTGCGCCGCCTTGTGGCTGAGCTCGGACTCGTTGAGCAGCATGCCGGCGAAGAACGCGCCCAGCGCGAACGACACGCCGAACAGCTCCGCTGATCCCAGCGCGATGCCCAGCGCGATCGACAGCACCGCCAGCGTGAACAACTCACGTGACCCCGTGCCCGCGGTGCGCTCCAGCATCCACGGGATCACGCGCCGCCCGACCACCAGCATCACCGCCACGAACAGCGCCACCTGCACCAGGGTCTTGCCGATGGCAACCAGCAGCGTCCCCACGCCGACCGGTTCGCCGCCCGCGCTGCCGTAGACGCTGGCGACCGCTGGCATCAGCACCAGCGCGATCACGCAGGCGAGGTCTTCGACGATCAGCCAGCCAACCGCGATCCGTCCGCGCGTGGTCTCCAGCAGGCGCCGCTGTTCCATCGCCCGCAGCAGCACCACGGTGCTGGCAGTCGCCAGAGAGAACCCGAACACGATGCCGTGCAGCGTCGGCCAGCCCAGCACCGCCGCCAGCCCCCAGCCAAGCAGGGTGGCGACGCTGATCTGCACCACCGCGCCGGGGATGGCGATGGACTTCACCGCCATCAGGTCGCGGATCGAGAAGTGCAGGCCGACGCCGAACATCAGCAGGATCACGCCGATTTCCGCCAGCTGCGGCGCCAGCGCCTGGTCGCCGACGAAGCCGGGCGTGAACGGCCCGGCGATGATGCCCGCCACCAGGTAGCCCACCAGCGGCGACAGCCGGAGCCGGTGGGCCACCAGCCCAAGCACATAGGCCAGGACGAAGCCGGCCGTGAGGATCGCGATGAGCTCGGTGTGGTGCGGCATCACGGGCTCCCGCCGGGGGGCTGGGACAGGATAGAGGCAATGTGGGAGCGGCTACAGCCGCGATACCGCGGATCCAATCGCGGCTGTAGCCGCTCCCACAGGAAAAAGGGCCCGTCCATGTGCCCTTCGATGGCTACCAGCTGTAGCCGATCTTTCCGTACACGAAGGCGCCGTTGAAGCCGAAGGGCGACAGGTTGCTGTACGGGAACTGGCCGTTGGTGGAGTTCGGGAACGTGTTCTCGTCGGGATACTCGTTGAGCAGGTTGTCCGCGCCCAGGGTGAAGGTCCAGTTGTCCCGCCTGTAGGCCGCCGAGGCATCGAGCAGCCACTTGGCGTCGTAGGTCTGGTCGTTGGCAGCGTTGGCGGGACGGGTGGTGACGCTGCCGTAGCGGGTGGTGGCCAGGGTGAAGTCCCAAGCGTCCAGAGACCAGGTGCCCGACAGCAGCAGCTTGGTGTTGGGGAAGCCGTCCTCGATCCGACCGATCTCGGTGCGGTCGATGCGCTCGAGGTTCAGGCCGGCCTGCTCCAGCTCCTCGGGGTTGGGCGCGATGCGCGTGATCTCGGTGTCCGTGTAGTTGTAGCCGCCAGTGAGGTTGAGGCTGCCGTTACCGAGATCCATGCGGTAGCTCGCCACCACGTCGATGCCCTGGGTGCGGGTATCGATGGCATTGGTGAAGTAGCGACCGCCGTTGACGCCGAAGATGCCCTGCGATTCGAGCAGCGCGCGCACGTCGCTGCCGGTCAGGTTGGACGAGAGCGCGATGCGGTCGTCGACTTCGATGTGGTACGCATCGATGGTGACGTAGAGCGCGTCCACCGGCTGCAGTACCAGGCCCAGGCTGTACGACAGCGACTCCTCGGGCTGCAGCGGATCGGCACCGAAGGCCTGCGCCACGGCGCTGGAGGCGGGGAAGGTGCGGATCTCGAACGGGTCCGCGATGCCGGCCAGGAAGATGGTGCTGACCGTCTGGAAGTACTGCTGCGCCAGCGACGGCGCGCGGAAGCCGCTGGCCACCGTGCCACGCAGGGCGACCGCGTCGGTGAACGCGTAGCGTGCGGAGAGCTTGCCGGACGCCTGGCTGCCGAAATCGTCGTAATCCTCGTAGCGCCCGGCGATGCCGCCGGAGAACTTCTCCGTGAAGTCGGCCTCGAGCCCGGCATAGACCGCGTGGCTGTCGCGCGAGTACGCGCCCGAGACTTCCGGCGCAAATCCGCCGAAGCCCTGCGCGCCGCCGGGGCGGCTGAGGTCGGGCTGCGCATAGGAGCCGTATTCGCCCGGTGACTGGTTCCACTTCTCGTTGCGGAACTCGACGCCCATCGCCAGCGTCGCCGGGTAGGCCAGGCCGAAGTCGAGCTGCCGGCTCACGTCGAAGTTGGCGATGTTCTGGGTGGTCTCCAGCGCGCCGTCGTAGAACGAGGTCGGCGAGCTCGCGCCGATGCTGGCGTTGAGGGTGTTGCGGGTGAAGAACTCGAGGTTGTTGTAACCGTGGTTGAAGCTGAGGTCCCAGCTCCAGGCCTCCCCGAACGCGCCCTTGAGGCCGGCGACGATGGCGCGGTCGCGCGAGACGTTGTTGATCTCGGGCAGGAAGCCGTCCGGGTAGATGGACGGGATGTTCTGCGAGGGGTTGCCCGGCGCGCGGAAGAACGCGAACGAGGTGATGTCGCGGTTGCTGATCGAGCCGAAGGCGTACAGCGCCAGCGTGTTGCTGATGTCGAAGCCGGCGTTGAACGAGGCCGCGGCGGCGTCGACTTCCGGGTCGCCGATGACGAAGGCCTTCTGGCCAAGCTCCGGCTGGGTCGGTCCCGGAGTACCCGCGAAGGGCCGCGCGCGGTTGGTGCGGTCCTGCTGGTTGAGCTGCGCCGACAGGTGCACGAAGCCGCGGCCGTCGGCCAGGCCCAGGCCGGTGTCGCCGGCGAGCTGGGTCTGGGCGCCATCGCCCGCCGAGTACTGGCCGTGGCTCACCGACAAGCTGCCGCCTTCGGACGCGCCCTTGAGCACCACGTTGACCACGCCGGCAATGGCGTCGGAGCCGTACTGCGCGGACGCGCCGTCGCGCAGCACTTCCACGCGTTCGATGGCGGAGATCGGGATGGTGTTGAGGTCCACCGGCGCCGAGCCGCGGCCGATGGTGCCGTTGAGGTTGAGCAGCGAGGAGGCATGGCGGCGCTTGCCGTTGACCAGCACCAGCACCTGGTCGGGTGACAGGCCGCGCAGCTGCGCGGGGCGGATGGCGCTGGTGCCGTCGGTCAGGGCCGGGCGCGGGAAGTTGAGCGAGGGCAGCGCGCGCGCCAGCGCGGTGGCAAGCTCGGTGGTGCCGGTGGCCTGCAGCGCTTCGCTGCTGATGATGTCGATCGGCGACTGCGATTCCGCCACGGTGCGGTCGGCCACGCGCGTGCCGGTGACGATGATGTTGTCGAGGCTGGTGGCGTCGCGGCGTGGCTCCTGCGCCTGGGCGGCGAGGGCGGGGACGAGCGCTGCGGACAGGGCGAGGGCAAGCGGAGACAGTCTCATCGGCGGATCCTTGCTTGGAGGGAAAGAGTCAGGCGAACACGCGCTCGCGCATCCAGCGCGTCGCGATCCATTTCTCGCCGCGGATGACCGGGGCACCTGCGTGGAATGACATCGGGTCGGTGCGCGACTGCGCATCGGTGTAGGCGAAATAGACGGCGCTGCCCTTGTGCGGCGAGATCGACAGGCCGCTGTCGGGGAAGGTGGTCTCGCCGCCGGCCTCGACGTCGGCGAGGTAGATCACCAGGCTGGACACCCGCTGCCCGCCGTTGTTGAGCAGCACCGCCTGCCCGGGTTGGTCGATGTGGAAGTAGTCGAAGTGCGCCTGGTACTCGGCGCCGACGCCGTAGCGCATGATCTGGAGGGGCTCGCCGCGCTCGGTCGGCACGCCGGTGATCCGCGCGATGCGGGCGTCAATGCGCGACACCAGCGGCGATTCTCCGCGCTTGACCGACGCCAGCTCGCTGGTGCGGCGCTGGTCGATCTCCGACCCGCCGCGCTTGGAGTCGACCACGCCGGCCCGCTTCAGCCGCGGCTGGGCCTCGGCAATCAGCGCGTCGCATTCAGCGTGGGTGAGCACGTTCTCGAACAGGACCACGTGCGGGCGCGCCGAGCGGAACGCGATCCGGACGTCGCCGTGGTCGCAGGCGATGGCGTGGCCGATATCGGCCGGGATCGCGGCCATGGGCAGGAACGGCGGCGCCTTCACGTCTCCCCTGGCGCCTGCGGCCGGCGCGACGGGTGCCTGCACCAGCCCGGTCGGCAGCGCATGCGCCACCGGGGGCTGGCCGGCGGCGGCGCGCGAAAACCCGGCTTTGAAGCCGTCGGGATCGGTGAGCACGGCGTTGTAGAGCTGGCGCACCTGGATCTCGGTGAAGCCCTGCCGCGCCATCGCCGGCAGCACCTGGTCGACCCGCGCGCCCGCGACCACCTGCGAATGGAGCCAGGCTGCGACCTGGACGCTGACCTGCATCGCCATCCGATCCTCCCCGCGTCGCGCCCCGACCGGCGCGATTCCGACGTTACCCCACGTGGGCCCGGCCGTGCAGCCCGGTAAACTGTGCGGATGATCTCTTTCCGAAATTTCGCCCTGCGGCGTGGCGAACGCCTGCTCCTGTCCGACGTCGACCTTTCACTCCATGCGGGCTGGCGCGTCGGCGTGGTCGGCCGCAACGGCACCGGCAAGTCCTCGCTGTTCGCCGCCGTGCGCGGAGAAGTCGAAGCCGACCGCGGCGACCTCGACCTGCCCACGCGCATGCGCATCGCCTCGATCGCCCAGGAAATGCCCTCGCTGCCCGACCCCGCGATCGATTTCGTGCTGGCCGGGGACGTCGCCGTGCACGCGGCGCTGCAGGCCGAGGCGAATGCCTTCGCCGCCGAGGACTGGGAGGCGGTGGCCGAGGCGCACCAGAAGCTGGAGGAAGTCGGCGGCTACGACGGCGCCGCGCGCGCGGGCAAGCTGCTGCACGGCCTGGGTTTCCCGGGCGAGGCGCAGCAGCGGCCGGTATCGAGCTTCTCCGGCGGCTGGCGCGTGCGCCTGAACCTGGCGCGCGCGCTGATGACGCCGTCCGACGTGCTGCTGCTCGACGAACCCACCAACCACCTCGACCTCGACGCCGTGCTGTGGCTGGAGCAGTGGCTGCTGAAGTACCAGGGCACCCTGCTGCTGATCTCGCACGACCGCGAGTTCCTGGACAACGTCAACACCCACACACTGCACCTGCACGGCGGCAAGGCGAAGCTCTACATCGGCAACTACACGTCCTTCGAGCGCCAGCGCGCCGAACAGCTGCGCCAGCAGCAGATCACCCACGAGAAGGTGCAGGCCGAGCGCGCCCACCTGCAGAGCTTCATCGACCGCTTCAAAGCCAGCGCCGCCAAGGCCGCGCAGGCGCAGTCGCGGGTCAAGCGGCTGGCGAAGATGGCCGACACCGAGGCGGTGCGGGCGGAGCGCGAGGTGCGGATCGATTTCCCGGCGCCGGTCCGGCTGCCGCATGCGCTGCTGCGGTTGAACCACGCCGATTGCGGCTATCCCGGCGCCGCTCCCGCAGCTGCTCCCACAGTGATCCTCCGCGACGCGAACTTCGGCCTCGAGGCTGGCGACCGCATCGGCCTCCTCGGTCCCAACGGCGCCGGCAAGTCGACGCTGGTGAAGTCGCTCGTGGGCGACCTGCCGCTGCTGACCGGCGAGCGCTACGCCCATCCGGACCTGCGCATCGGCTACTTCGCCCAGCACACGGTGGAGGCGCTGGTGGCAGGCACGTCGCCCATCGACCACCTGCGCGAGATCTCGCCCGAAGGGTCCACCCAGGACTTCCGCAACTTCATGGGCAAGTGGAGCTTCCCCGGCGACCGTGCCTTCGAGTCCATCGACGGTTTCTCCGGCGGCGAGCGCGCGCGCCTGGCGCTGGCGCTGATCGCCTGGCGCCAGCCCAACGTGCTGCTGCTCGACGAACCCACCAACCACCTCGACCTCGAAATGCGCGAGGCGCTGGCCGAGGCGCTCTCCGACTTCCCCGGCGCGATCGTGCTGGTCTCGCATGACCGCCACCTCATCGGCCTGGTGAGCGACACCTACTGGCGGGTGTCCGAAGGCGTGGTCCGGCCCTTCGATGGCGACCTCGACGATTACGCGGCGTGGCTGCGCTCGCGGCCGCAGGACGCGAAGTCCGCCGGCGCGGCGCCCGAGGCGCGGCTGGTGGCCGTCGAGCCGCCGCCACCGCCACCCCCACCGCCCAAGGCCGCGCGATCGAAGGTCAATCCCCACAAGCTGGCGCAGGCCGAAGCGCAGGTCGCGACGCTGGAATCCGGGATCGCCGACATCGATGCCAATCTCGCCGACCCGGCGTTCCACGACGGCCCCGACGCTGCCGCGCGCGCGAGCGATGCCGCGCAGCGCCGTGCCGCGCTGGTGCTGGAGCTGGCCGAGGCGGAAATCGCGCTGCTCGCCCTGTACGAGGCGTCGTAGCGCAGGATCACGGTGCTGCCGCTGCGGCGCAGGGCTATAGTCCGGAGCGTCGCCTGCCGGAGCTGGACATGACACGACCGGTCGCCTGGATCGCCGTCGCGCTGCTTGCAGCGCTGTTCGTGACCGCAGCCTCGCCAGTCGAGGCGCGGTTCCGACCTCCAGCGAACGGTCCGCTGCTGCTGGTCGGCGAAATCCATGTCGGCGGCGAGCACAGCGGCGTGCTTGAACTCCGCCTGGACGGCAAGCCGCACGCATCGATACCCGTGGGCACCGGCATCTTCGAAATCGCGATGCCGCGCGACGGCCACGCCGGCATGGTCAGTCTGGAGTTCACCGCGCCCGGGCTCCGGCTGCGCTCGCTGGTCGGCGGCCAGCAGCGCCTGGCGCGTCGCGCCGGCGCCGGCGGCCGGCTGACGGTGGACGATGAGGATGGCCTCCGGGTGTCGCCGCTGGGCACGGCCATGGCCGTCGTGGCATCCGGCCCGGACGGGCTGCCGCCGCGATCGGACGTGGCGCTGGCGGATGCGGTGCAGGCCGCGTCGCCCGGCGACATCGTGCAGGCCAGTGCCGCGATCGAACGCCTGGCCCTCGAGCCGACGCGGCTGCCCAAGGGATTCCCGGACGGCCTGGCCCTGGTCGAGGATCCCGCGGCGTTCAACATGGCGATCCAGGCCGATCCCGGCCTGGTGTCGGATCCGCAGCTCGTCCTCGACCCGTTGCCGTTCACGCCCCTGGGTGCGGGCGACGTGGGCGACGTCGTCATCTTCGCCGGCCCGCTTGCCGCGCCGGGCACGCCGATCACCGGGCCCGGGCTCGTGATCGAACGCGAAGCCGGAGGCTTCCGGCTCCACGACCAGCAGTTCGACGGTCCGCCCTACCTGGGCGGCATCAGCGCGACAGGCGTGCTGGAACTGGTGCCCGCATCGCCCGTGGCGCAGTTCGCGGGCTATCGGCACTGCGCCTCGCTCGGCCACGACACCATGTTTGTCGTCCACACCGTGCAGCAGGATGTCCGCCGCCACTGGCGTGGCGCCGATGCGTCGCTCTGGCAGCTCGGCACGGACAGCCTGTTGCGCTCACCCGAATGTCCCGAATTCAAACCGGTGGCGCTGCGCAGTGTCCGCCTGTCGGCGGCCCCGGACATGATGCGCACGCGCCTGCTCACCACGCCGCGCCGCGTCCTCGGCCGCCATTCGCTGCCGGTGTTCTGCGGGTCTCCGCTGCCGCACGGCGGGATTGCGCTCGACCCGTGTGGCCAGGCCGACCATGTATTCGCACGCGACGGCAGCGGCGTGGCCTATCCAGTAGGCGAGGCGCCGATGGCCTTCGGCTGGGAACACGACGCCCATGGGGCCATCCGGGTGGACTACGGCGACGCCAGCACCCGGTTCTGGATCATCGACCCGGGCGATCGCACGATCCAGGCGGTGGCCTACGTGGCCGCGGCCGTGGTGGTCGGCTATCCAGGCACGTCCAGCGGCCACGCCACGCTCGTGCGCGGCGGCCTGCCGGATTGACCTGCATCAACGCGTCCTTGCGCGCGCGGGTGCATGGTGGAGCTGCAACGACAGGAGAAACGCCATGTACAAGCAGATCCTGATCCCGACCGACGGTTCGGACCTTTCCCTCGCGGCCATCGACCAGGGCCTGGCCTTCGCCAGCGAAATCGGCGCGGCGGTGACGTTTTTCACCGTGACCGCGCCCATCCGCGTCTACGGCGTGACCGGCGAACAGCTGGCCGGCGGCTATGAGGAATACACCAAGGTTGCGCGGGAAGAGGGCACGCGCCGGTTGGCCGCGGCCGAGGAGCGCGCGAAGGCGGCGGGCGTGCCCTGCCAGACGCGCATGGTCGAGAGCGAGCACCCCTACCAGGCGATCATCGATGCCGCCAACGACGCCGGCTGCGACCTGATCGCGATGGCCTCGCACGGCCGCCGCGGCCTCAGCGGGCTGGTGCTGGGCAGCGAAACGCTCAAGGTGCTGACGCACTCGACCATCCCGGTGCTGGTCTACCGGATGCCCAAGGGCGCCTGAGGGCGTTGCCGGCAGCGCACGCGGCGGTTAGGGTGGCCGGATGAATACGATCCGGATGTCCGCGCTTTCCGCCGCGCTGGTGGCCCTTGCCGCCTGCACCCCTTCCACCGACCAGGCCACCACGGCCGCCGCCGCCGCCGCGCCGGCCGAGGCACTCGACGCGCCCGTGCCCGACACGGCGCCGGCAGACGCCTTCCTTGCCGCGCTCGCGACCCACTGCGGCCAGGCCTTCGCCGGGCGCATCGTCGCCAACGAACCGGCATCGCCCGAACCCGACGCCTTCGAAGGCAAGGACCTGGTGATGCACGTGCGCGGCTGCGACGACCCGACCAGCGGACTGCGCGTGCCCTTCCACGTCGGCGACGACCACTCGCGCACCTGGGTGCTCACCCGCACCGACGACGGCCTTCGCCTGAAGCACGACCACCGCCATGAAGACGGCAGCCCCGACGTGCAGACCATGTACGGCGGCGAGACCGCGGCCGCGGGCACGGCCGTGCGCCAGGAATTCCCGGTGGACGCGGAGTCGATCGAACTCTTCGGCCGCACCGGTGCCGATGTCTCGACCACCAACACCTGGGCGATGGAGATCGAGCCCGGCAGCCGCTTCCTTTATGAACTGTCGCGTCCGGGCGGCCGGATGTTCCAGGTCGAATTCGACCTGACCACGCCGGTGGCCGAACCGCCGGCGCCCTGGGGCTCTGCCGACTGACCTTGATAACTCCGGCGGACGCCACGCGCCACGCGCGTGGCGTTCACGGGCGTGCCAAGGCACTCGCCTACAATCAGCGTCATCAGCGGTTTGGTGGATGGTGCTTTTGAATCCGATCGTCAGCGTCGCACCCCTGCCGCGCCCGTGTTCCCGTCGTGCCGTGCCCGTGTCCCCCCGCCGTCGACCATCCCTGTTGAAGCGGCTGCTTCCCGCGCTGTTGGCGCTGTTCGCGATGCTGGCGTCCTTGGACGTGGCGGCGCAGGAATGGCGCTACCGTGTCCGCCCCGGCGACAACGTATGGGACCTGGCGCGCATGCACATGCGCCCCGACGTGCCGTGGCAGCAGCTGCAGGCCTTCAACGGAGTGGACGACCCCTATCGCCTGGAACCGGGCTCGGTCATGCGCTTCCCGCTGGCGTGGCTGCGCGTGCAGCCGGCCAAGGCGCGGGTGGTGGCCGTGTCCGGGGCGATTTCGGTGTATGCGGACGCGGCATCCGGCGCCGCCGTGCCGGCCACGGTGGACCAGTTGCTGGGCGCCGGCACGATGCTGCGCACCGCGTCCGACGCGAGCCTCACGCTGGAGTTCGCGGATGGTTCGCGCCTGCAACTGCTGGCTGACAGCGAACTGCACCTCGACCGCCTGAGCGCGTGGGGGCGCACCGGCATGGTCGACACGCGCTTGCGTCTGCCGCGCGGTAGGACCAGCCACGACGTCAAGCCGGGGCGTGGTCCGGGATCGCACTTTTCCGTGGAATCGCCCGGGCTGATGACCAGCGTGCGCGGCACGGGTTTCCGGGTGGCGAGCGACGGTGAAGCCAGCCGATCCGAAGTCTATCGCGGGCGCGTGGATGTCGAGGGTGGCGGCCGTCGGGTGCAGGTGGGCGCGGGGCTCGGTACGCATAGCGATGCGGGGCAGGGCCCGATCACGCCCGTCCCGCTGCTGCCCGCGCCGGACCTGGTGCGGCTGCCCGATACCGTGCAGTGGATCCCGGCGAAGCTTGCGTGGGCGCCGCTGCCCGGTGCACGCGGCTACCGGCTGCAGGCCAGTTCGCACGACGATTTCCGCACCTTGCTGCAGGACGTGAGGGTCGATGCTGCCGCCGCGCGTTTGGACGTGCAGGCGGCAGGCACCGTGCATGTGCGCGTGCGTGGCATCGACGAGCGCGGACTCGAAGGCCTGGATGCGGTGCGCGTGCTCCAGATCGCAGCCCAGCCCGGCCCGCCGTTCACGGTGAGTCCGGGCGTCGACAGCGAGGTCGCGGGCCCGCGACCGCGGCTGCGCTGGACGGCATCCGAGGGGGCCGCGAGCTATCGCGTACAGGTGGCGCGCACCGCGGACTTCAGCGATCTGCTGGTCGATCGTGAGGAGGTGACCGCCGTGGAGCTGCGCACGCCGGTTGAACTCGCGCCGGATACGTATTACTGGCGGATCGGAGCCGTGGACGCGACCGGCCGTCCCGGTCCGTTTGGGGACCCGGTGCCGTTCGCCGTGCGAGCGGCCGACGCCCCGCCCATGCCGACGGCCGATCGCGATGGAAAGATCCTGCAGGTCGGCTGGCAGAGTGCGGGCGAGGGGCAACGTTATCGCTTTCAGCTGTCGCGCAAGGCGGACTTCAGCACGCTCGCGGAGGACCACCTCGTCGATGAAAACCTCATCGCGCTGCCGGATATCGGCACCGGGACGTGGCACATGCGCGTGCAGGTCGTGGAGAGCGACGGCTATGCCCATCCGGTGGGTCCGACCCAGGCGCTCAAGGTGGGCTGCGGCGCGTGCCGCGTGCTGCTGGGTATCGCCGCCGCCGTGTTGATCGTGCTCTAGCATGCGCAGCTGGTCGCTGCAGGGCGTGTACATGCGGATCCTGGCCGGCGCTGCCGGGGCCGCGGCGGTGGCCGTGCTGACTCTCACGCCGATGACCTGGCGCGCGGATGCGTGGGTCTACGATCGACTGCAGGCCGCGTTCGCGCCGGCCGCGGATGATCGCATCCTGCTGGTGACCGTGGATGACAGGAGCCTGTCCGCGCTCGGCCGGTGGCCGTGGCCGCGCGGCGTGCATGCGGCGCTGCTCGACCGGCTGGAGCCGGCAGGCGTGCGCGGCATTGCCCTGGACCTGATGTTCGCCGAGGCCAACGCCAGCGATCCGTCGGGTGATGCGGCGCTGGCGCGCGCCATCCGTCGCAACGGCAAGGTGATCCTGCCGGTGATGGCCGAGCCCTCCGGGCCCGAGGGTCCGCTGATCGAACAGATGCCGCTGCCCCCGCTGATCGACGCGGCCGCGGCGCTGGGGCATGTCGAGGTGGCGGCCGGAAGCGATGGCGTGGTGCGCGAAGCGGCCCTGTACGCGGGACTGGGTTCCGCGCACTGGCCGGCCCTGGCCCTTGCGCTGCACGAGCTGCATGCCGGCGTGACGCCGCGTGCGGAGTTGCCCGGGTTGCGCCCCGGCGCGGATGCGCCGTCGCCGTCGCCCTACCAGTGGAGTCGCGATCACCGCGTCATGATCCCGTTCGTGTCGACGCGCGGCTTCCAGAAGGTGTCGTACATCGACGTGCTGCGCGGCGAGGTCCTGCCAGCGCTGCTGCATGATCGCTGGGTGCTGGTGGGCGTCTCGGCAACCGGCATCGCCCGCGACGTGCTGGTGCCCGGCGTCGGGGTCGGTGAGCGCATCTCCGGCCTGGAATACCACGCCAACGCCCTCAACATGCTCGAACAGGGCACGGCCGTGACCGCGCTGCAGCGACCATGGCAACTGCTGCTGGGCGCCGGCGTGCTGCTGCTGCCGCTGCTGCTCTACCGCGAGCGTGCACGCGTGCGGCGCGGGTGGGTGGTGGTGCTGCTGGCGATCTTGGCGACGTTCGCGGCCAGCACCACACTGTTGAAGTTCGGGCAAGTATGGTTCGCGCCTGCGCCGACGGTCGCGGTGTTGCTTGCCGGCTACCTGGCGCTCGTGGTCCACCAGTTCCTCCGTTCGCAGCGCCTTGCCAGTTCCGACGGCCTGACCCGGCTGGCCAACCGGCACATGTTCGATGCCACCCTGGAACGCGAACTGCGCGCGGCGCGGCGTGCGGGCCGGCCCCTGTCGCTGCTGCTGGTCGACGTCGACCACTTCAAGACCTTCAACGACTCCTACGGCCACCAGGCCGGGGACCAGGTGATGCGTCGTGTCTCGGGGGTGCTGGACGGCTGGGCGCGGCGACCGCGTGACATGGCGGCGCGGTATGGCGGCGACGAACTCGCGCTGGTGCTGCCCGAGAGTACGGCGGCGGCGGCGCTTGGCATCGCCAACAGCATCGTCGCAGACGTGCGCCGCCTGAAGGTGCCGCACGGCAAGTCGCCCACCGCCGCCATCGTGTCCGTCAGCATCGGCATTGCAACGTTCGACCCGGCGCTGCACTTGCAGGATATCGATCTGGTGGAGCGCGCGGACGCTGCGCTGTACACCGCAAAACGCGAAGGGCGCAATCGGGCGCTCTGCGCGACGGCGGCGCAGGCAGCGGCGCCGCAGGGGGAGTCGGCGCAGCCCGCATCTTGAATTCCGCGTCCGCGACCCCAGACTGCGCGATCTCAACGTCAACGAATCGATACCGTCGCCATGCCGATCTACGCGTTCCGCTGTGCCCCGTGCGGGCATGATTTCGACCGTCTGCAGAAGCTCTCGGATCCGGATCCGGACACCTGTCCGGCCTGCGGCGCGAGCGGAGGAATCGGTCGCCAGCTGACCGCGCCGGCATTCCGCCTGGCCGGCAGCGGCTGGTACGAGACCGACTTCAAGAAGGACGGCGACAAGAAGCGCAACCTCGCCGAAGGTGGTGAAGGCGCCGGGAAGCCGGACGGCGGCAGCGCCGCTGGCGGTGCGCCGGCAAAGACGGACAGTCCCGCTGCGCCGGCTACGCCCGCGGCCCCTGCTGCCGGGAAATCGGATGCCAAGCCGGCGGTGGCCAAGCCCGACGCCGGCTGAGTCGGAGCGCTGCGGCGGAGGAGGACCTGCGGCAAGCCTGCCCCCGGCTGCCATGAGGACACTTTCCTGCGCAGGCGGGAGAGGCGTCGCATGGCCCTGTTCCGGGCGTTGCTTCGATCAGACGGCTTGCACTTCTTCCGGTTCCGACGGCTCCACCTCGGGCAGCAGTTCGATCGCCGTTGGCGTGGTGCGCAGCATCAGGTGGAAGACCGATGGCGTGTCGTTGTCACGCGGGCGCAGCAGGCGGCGACCGCCGGCCACCAGTGCGGCGAGGAACAACGTCGCGGCGAAGAAGGCCGGCAGCGCCTCGGGGCCGTAACGCGTCATGGCCACGCCGGCCAGCGCCGGGCCGAACGCCGATCCGACGCCGTTGAGCAGCAGCAGGCTGCTACCCGCCGCCAGCGTCTTCTCCGGTGGCAGGTGGTCGAGCAGGTGGGCCATGCAGATCGGATAGATCGCGAACGCCAGGCCGCCGAAGCAGAACCACAGCGCATAGAGCGGCAGCCCGGACTGGCCGACGGGCAGCATCATGGCCAAGCCGACGGCCGTGGCCAGCACGCAGACCACGACCAGCGCCGTGCGGCGGTCGGTGCCATCCGATAGCCGGCCGATGGGCCACTGCAGCGCCGCGCCGCCCAGGATGGTCGCGCTGACCAGCAGCGCCACGCCGTCCAGGCCCAGTCCGAGCCGGCTCGCGAACACCGCCCCCAGTCCCCAGAAACTGCCCACTGCCATGCCCGCCAGCAGCGCGCCCAGGGCGGCGGCCGGGGCCACGCGGAACAGCTGTTTCAGCTCCAGCCGGGGCATGGGAGGCAGTTCGGGCTGCACCATGCGGCTGGCGGTCACCGGCAGCGCCGCCAGGCAGACCAGGATGGCGACCAGGTTGAACAGCACGAAGCCCGCCGCCGGCCACAGCCCGATCAGCCACTGGCCCGCCGCCAGCGCAAGCAGGCTCACCGCCATGTAGACCGCGAACACCTGGCTGCGCTGCTCCGGCGGCGCCTGCACGTTGAGCCAGCTCTCGATCACCGTGTACAGGCCGACCAGCGCGATGCCGGTCCCCAGCCGCAGCAGCGCCCAGGCCCAGGGCGAGACCAGGATCGGGTGCAGGAGCACGGTGGCCGCGCACAGGGCGGCGTAAAAGGCGAAGGCGCGGATGTGGCCGATGCGCTGGATCAGCCCGGGCGCGGCATAGGTGCCGAAGAAGAAACCCGCGAAATAGGCCGACATCACCAGGCCGAGCGTCTGGTCGTCGTAGCCCTCGATCCGCCCGCGCACCGCCAGCAGCGTGCCGAGCAGGCCGCTGCCCATCAGCAACAGGGCCACGCCCGCGAGCAGGGCGGCCAGCGGACGGACGGTGGCGATCATGCTGCGGGGGTGCGGGGAAGGGGGTGGGGCGTGCGGCGTATCGATGCCCTCATTCTAAACCCTGCGACGGACCCGCTAAAATGCGGGGTTTCCGCGCCCCTGCGCGGCTTCTCCTGGAGTTTCCATGCGCACCCACTTCTGCGGCCTGATCGACGAGTCCCTGCTCGGCCAGACCGTCACCCTCTGCGGCTGGGCCGACGTCGCCCGCGACCTCGGCGGCCTGTGCTTCATCGACCTGCGCGACCACCACGGCATCGTCCAGGTGGTGGCCGAGCCGTCGGACGTGGAGGGCAATGCCGGCGTGGTCGCCACCGCCGCGAAGGTGGGTTACGAGGACTGCCTGCGCGTGACCGGCACCGTGCGCCGCCGTGAATCGGTGAACGCGAAGATCGCGACCGGCCAGGTGGAAGTGGTCGCGACCGCGATTGAAGTGCTGAACAAGGCCGAGCCACTGCCGTTCCACCACCACGAGAATCCGGGCGAGGACATCCGCCTGAAGCACCGCTACCTGGACCTGCGCAGCCCGGAGATGCAGCGCCGCATGCGCACGCGCACGAAGCTGGTCGCCGCGCTGCGCCGCTGGCTGGACGCGCGCGACTTCCAGGACATCGAGACGCCGATCCTCACCAAGGCCACACCCGAGGGCGCGCGCGACTTCCTGGTGCCCGCGCGCATGCACGCCGGCGAGTTCTACGCGCTGCCGCAGTCGCCGCAGCTGTTCAAGCAGATCCTGATGGTGGCCGGCTTCGACCGCTACTACCAGGTCGCGCGCTGCTTCCGCGACGAGGCCCTGCGCGCCGATCGCCAGCTCGAGTTCACCCAGCTCGACATCGAGTTCGCCTGGGTGGACGAGAAGATCGTGCAGGACACGGTCGAGCAGATGATGCGCGACGTGTTCGGCGAGGTGATGGACGTCGAGCTCGGCGCCTTCCCGCGCATGACCTGGGCCGCGGCCATGCGCCGCTACGGTTCCGACAAGCCCGACCTGCGCATCGCGCTGGAACTGGTGGACGTCGACGCCCTGGTGCGCGACTCGGAGTTCAAGGTGTTCACCGACGTCGCCGGCGTCGACGGCATGCGCGTGTGCGCGCTGCGGATCCCCGGCGGCGCGGCGCTGTCGCGCAAGCAGATCGACGAATACGCCGCGCACGCCGCCAAGTACGGCGCCAAGGGCCTGGCCTACGCCAAGCTCGGCGAGGACGGCGCGGTGAACTCGCCGGTGGCGAAGTTCTTCGACGAAGCGGCGTTCGCCGCGCTGCTGGCGCACGTGGGCGCCGGCAAGGGCGACATCGTGTTCTTCGGTGCCGGCGCCTACAACACGGTCAGCGACTTCATGGGCGCGGTGCGCCTGAAGGCCGGCAAGGATTTCAACCTGGTTGACGCCGGCTGGAAGCCGCTCTGGGTCACCGACTTCCCGATGTTCGAATGGGACGACGAAGCCCAGCGCTACGTGGCCCTGCACCATCCCTTCACCGCGCCCGCGGTGGACGACGTCGACGACCTGCGCGCCAATGCCCGCACCGCCACCAGCCGCGGCTACGACATGGTGCTCAACGGCAACGAGATCGGCGGCGGTTCCATCCGCATCCACCGCCCGGCGATGCAGTCGGCGGTGTTCGAGCTGCTCGGGATCGGGGCGGAAGAGCAGGAGGCCAAGTTCGGCTTCCTGCTGGACGCGCTTCGCTACGGCGCCCCGCCGCACGGCGGCATCGCGTTTGGCATCGACCGCATCGCGGCGCTGATGGCAGGCACCGAATCCATCCGCGACGTCATCGCCTTCCCCAAGACCACCACCGCCCAGTGCCCGATGACCGGCGCGCCCTCGCCGATCGACGACGCGCAGCTGGCGGAGCTGCATATCGCGGTGCGCCCGAAGGCTGTCTAGTCCACCACCATCTGCCAGTCACCACCACCTGTGGGAGCGGCTACAGCCGCGATCGCGCTGGCGGCGCATCCCGACATCGCGGCTGTAGCCGCTCCTACAATGGCCCGCCCGCTTCTCCCGCATCACCGATCGCAGCTGTAGCTGCTCCCACAGGCAGGTACCCCGCAGGACATGACGCGATGACTCCGACCATCCGCCGTGCGACGCCCGCCGATGCCGGCGTCCTGTCGCGCCTGGCCGCGAAGACCTTCACGGAAACCTTCGGCCATCTCTACCCGCCCGAGGACCTGCAGGCCTTCCTCGACGAGGCCTACGCCGAAGACCGGCAGCGCGTGATCCTCTCGCACCCGGACTACGCCGTCTGGCTGCTGGAGGCCGCCGGCGAAGCCGTCGGCCACGCCGCCGCCGGGCCCTGCGGCCTGCCGCATCCCGATGTCGTCGCGGGCGATGGCGAACTCAAGCGCCTGTACCTGCTGGCCTCGCACCAGTCCGGCGGCTGGGGCGGCCGCATGTTCGACACCGCCATCGCGTGGCTGCAACGCGACGGCCCGCGCACCCTCTGGATCGGCGTCTGGTCGGGGAACTTCGGCGCCCAGCGCTTCTACGCGCGCCGCGGCTTCGAAGCGGTCGGCGAATACATCTTCCCCGTCGGCCGCGCCCGCGATCTCGAGTTCATTCTCCGCCGCCCGGCTGCGACGCCATCTGCCGCAGTTCCTCCCGCCTGTGGGAGCGGCTACAGCCGCGATCCCGACTCCGACGCCACCCCCGATGCCACCCGTTGAGCCACCACCGGCCGAGCGCAAAACAGCGCTGCCGACAGCCCACCGGGCCCTCCTCGTCCACGGCCTCTGGATGCCGCCGCTCGCGATGCGCCGCTTCGCATCACGGCTGCGGGCCGCCGGATACGACACCGACATCGTCGGCTACCGCAGCATCGTCGGCAGCACGGACGCAGCGGTGCGCCAGGTGCGCGACCGGCTACGCGACGGTCCCCCGACCCACGTCATCGGCCACAGCCTCGGCGGCCTCCTGGCCCTGGAGGCCCTGCGCGCCGAGCCGACGCTGCCGGTCACGCGCGTGGTCTGCCTCGGCACGCCCCTGTGCGGCAGCGCCGTGGCAAATACCCTGTCGCGCCACGCCCTGCTCGCCCTCTACCTCGGCCGCAGCGCCGCCCTGCTGCGCGCGGGCTGCACCACGCCCCCAGGCCACGTCGACGTCGCCATGATCGCCGGCAACCGCCCGCGCGGCCTCGGGGCCCTGGTGGCTCGCTTCGCCGGTCCGCACGACGGCACCGTATCGGTCGACGAAACACACGTCCCCTGGCTGTCCGACCACCTCGTGATCGACGCATCGCACAGCGGACTGCTCGTCTCCGCCGACGCCGCCCGGCAGGCGATCG
Organism: Luteimonas sp. A534; assembly: GCF_054072805.1. Lineage (NCBI taxonomy): Bacteria > Pseudomonadati > Pseudomonadota > Gammaproteobacteria > Lysobacterales > Lysobacteraceae > Luteimonas > Luteimonas sp. A534. Next base: position 196,626 of record NZ_JBSVRR010000002.1, on the reverse strand, counting down.
GCTTCCTCCAGCACGGCCGCTTCCCACGCTGACGGAGCGTGTTTCGCTTTGGCTTTTCCCGGCGGCCTGCGTGAAAGCGCAGCAAGGCGGGCTGGTGGGTACGCAGTGGGCATAAAGACCACCACGTGGTCAGCCCACGAAGTACCCACCAGCCCGCCGCCCCGCGCGCCTACGGCGTCATCAGCGTCCAGCCCTGTCGAACGGGTAAAATCGGGCAGTCGCAATCAACTCAGGTAGCCAGGCATGGGCAGGGGTCCCTCCATCGAGTCCCGCAAGAACGCCGAAGATTCGCGTCGCGGGAAGATCTTCACCAAGCTGATCCGCGAGATCTCGGTCGCCGCGCGCGCCGGCGGTGGAGATCCCGGGGGCAACCCCCGCCTGCGCAGCGGCATCGACAAGGCACTTTCCGCGAACATGACCAAGGACGTCATCGAACGCGCCATCAAGAAAGCGACCGGCGAACTCGAAGGCATCGATTACGAAGAGATCCGCTACGAAGGCTATGCCCCCGGCGGCGTCGCCGTGATCGTCGACTGCCTGACCGACAACAAGGTCCGCACCGTGGCCGACGTGCGCCACGCCTTCGGCAAGTTCGGCGGCAACCTCGGCACCGACGGCTCTGTGGCCTTCATGTTCCGCAAGCAGGGCATCCTGCGCTTCGGCGCCGGTGCCGACGAGGATGCAGTGACCAACGCCGCGATCGAAGCCGGCGCCGACGATGTGGTGGTCTATCCCGATGACGGTGCGATCGACGTGCTGACCACACCGGAGGACTTCGCTGCCGTGCGCGACGCCATGGCCGCCGCCGGCGCACCGGCCGAGCACGCCGAGGTCACCATGCGCGCCGACAACGACGTGGCGGTGGACGGCGAGACCGCGCAGCAGGTGGTGAAATTGCTGGCCTGGCTGGAAGACATCGACGACGTGCAGGCTGTTTACTCCAACGCCGAGCTCGGCGACGACGCTTACGCGTAAGCTGGGCGACGTGACCAGGATCCTCGGCATCGACCCGGGCTCGCAGCGCACCGGCGTCGGCATCATCGACGTCGACGCCACGGGCCGCACCACGCACGTGTACCACGCGCCGCTGGACCTGCTTGCGGGAGCCGCGGCCATGCCCGGCGACCTGCCGCAGCGCCTGCGCCGGCTGCTTGACGGCCTGCGCGCGGTGCTCGACGAACACCGCCCGGACGAGGTCGCGATCGAACAGGTGTTCATGTCCAAGAACGCCGACTCCGCGCTCAAGCTCGGCCAGGCCCGCGGCGCGGCGATCTGCGCCGTGGTCATGCACGACCTGCCGGTGCACGAATACGCCGCGCGCCAGGTGAAGCTGGCGCTGGTCGGCAGCGGCGGCGCGGACAAGGCCCAGGTGCAGCACATGGTCGGCGCCATGCTCGGACTCAAGGGCCGGCTGCAGGCCGACGCCGCCGACGCCCTGGCGATCGCCATCACCCACGCCCACGTCCGCGCCAGCGCGCTGCGCCTGGGTGTCAATTCAAGAATGGCCTGGAGCCGCAGATGATCGGTCGCCTGAGGGGCCTGCTCGCGCACAAGTCGCCGCCGTGGCTCGTGCTTGACGTCAACGGCGTCGGCTACGAGCTGGAGGCGCCGATGAGCACCTTCTACGAGCTGCCGGTGCTGGGCAGGGAAATCACGCTGTTCACGCACTACGCGCAGAAGGAGGATTCGGTCTCCCTCTACGGCTTCGCGAGCGAGGCCGAGCGCCGCCTGTTCCGCGACGTGCAGCGGGTGACCGGGATCGGCGCCAAGATCGCGCTGGCGATCCTGTCGGGCGCCAGCGTGCAGGAGTTCGCCAGCCTGGTGCAGGCCGGCGACGTCACCGCGCTCACACGGATCCCCGGCATCGGCAAGAAGACCGCCGAGCGCATCGTGGTCGAACTGCGTGACCGCGCCGAAGCGATCATGGGTGGCGCGACGGCGCTGCCGAGCGCCGGCGTGCCCGCCGATCCGCTGTCGGAGGCGACCGTCGCCTTGCAGCAGCTCGGCTACAAGCCGGCGGAGGCCCAGCGCATGGCGCGCACGGCGCACGCCGAGGGCGATGCCGCCGAAACCATCATCCGAAAGGCGCTACAGTCCGCGCTTCGCTGAGACGGCGCAGTACGGAAAACCGATGTCCGCAGGTCGATCCAAGCACGCAGACGCATCGCAGGGCGGGCGTGGCCGAAGCTATGGCCATGGTCACGACCCCAGCGGCGGTGGCGGACAGTCCGGCACGGGCCACGGCAGGATCGGCCTGGCCGGCCTGGTGGTCGGCGCGATCGGCGTGGTCTTCGGCGACATCGGCACCAGCCCGCTGTACACGCTGCGCGAGGCCTTCAACCCGCACTACGGCCTGACCGCCAACCACGACACCGTGCTCGGCATCCTGTCGCTCATTTTCTGGGCGCTGACGGTGGTGGTGACCTTCAAGTACGTCACCATCATCATGCGCGCCGACAACGAAGGCGAGGGCGGCATCATGGCGCTGATGGCCCTGGCCCAGCGCAGCCTGAAGCCGGGCTCGAAGTCGGTGTACCTGGTCGGCATCCTCGGGGTCTTCGGTGCCTCGCTGTTCTTCGGCGACGGCGTGATCACGCCGGCGATCTCCGTGCTGTCCGCGGTCGAGGGCCTGGAGGTGGTCGCGCCGGGGCTCGACGACTGGATCGTTCCGATCACCGTGGTGGTGCTGGGTGTGTTGTTCGCGACCCAGCGCTTCGGCACCGAGAAGGTCGGGCGCGTGTTCGGGCCGATCACCATCCTCTGGTTCGTATCGCTCGCCGCGCTCGGCGTGCTCAACATCCTGCACGAGCCCGAGGTGCTGAAGGCGATCAACCCGCTCTGGGCGGCGCGCTTCTTCGTCGAGCACAGTTGGGGCGGGGTGTTCATCCTGGGCGCCGTGGTGCTGGCCGTGACCGGCGGTGAAGCCATCTACACCGACATGGGCCACTTCGGCGCGCGGCCGATCCGGCTGGGCTGGTACTGGTTCGTGCTGCCGGCGCTGATGCTGAACTACCTGGGGCAGGGCGCGCTGGTGCTCGAGGACCCGGCCGCGATCCGCAACCCCTTCTTCATCGGCGTGCCCGAATGGGGACGCTGGCCGATGGTAGTGCTGGCCACCGCGGCCACGGTCATCGCATCGCAAGCGGTGATCACCGGCGGCTTCTCGGTCGCGCGCCAGGCCATGCAGCTGGGCTACATCCCGCGCATGCGCATCAAGCACACCTCCAGCGAGACCATCGGCCAGATCTACATTCCGGCCATCAACTGGTCGATGGCGGTGATCGTGATCGCGCTGGTGCTGAGCTTCCGCAGCTCGTCCTCGCTGGCGGCGGCCTACGGCATCTCGGTGTCGATGACGATGCTGATCGACACCCTGCTGCTCGCGATCGTGGCCCGCGCGCTGTGGCCGAAGGCGCGGCGCTGGGTGCTGCCATGCTGCGTTGGCTTCGTGCTGATCGACCTGGCGTTCGTGGTCGCCAACGGCGCGAAGGTGCTGCAGGGTGCATGGTTCCCGCTGGTGCTGGGCATCGTGCTGTTCACGATGCTGCGGACGTGGCGGCGCGGAAAGGAGCTGCTGCGCGAAGGCGTCCAGGCGGGCGGCCTGCGCCTGGACACCTTCATCTCGGGCCTGCTGCTGGCGCCGCCGGCACGGGTGCCGGGCACCGCGATCTTCATGACGAGCGACCCGGGCGTGGTGCCACACGCGCTCATGCACAACCTCAAGCACAACAAGGTGCTGCACGAGCGCAACCTGTTCCTGACCGCGGAAACGCTGTCGGTGCCCTATGCCCCGCGCGAACGGCGGCTGGAGCTGCACGGCATCGGCGACGGCTTCTACCGGGTGACGGTGCGCTTCGGCTTCATGGAAATCCCGGACGTGCCGCTCGCGCTGATGCGCGGCTGCGACGTCGAGGGACTCGACATCGACCCGATGGACACCACGTATTTCGTCAGCCGCGAGACCGTGGTCGCGAGCCGCCACGTGGGCATGCCGGTGTGGCGCGACAAGCTGTTCGCGGTCATGCACCGCAACGCGGCGCCCGCAAACGCCTATTTCCGCATCCCGGGCAATCGCCTGGTTGAACTCGGGGCGCAGGTGGAGATCTAGCAGGCGCGCAGCACGGCGCTGTAGATCTCGCCATCGGGCTCTTGCGAAGGGGTGGCAAGCCGTGGCCGTGGCCCCATGTCATTGGCAACGACCGTCACGAGAGCGCCCATGATTCCGTACTCCCTGCTCGATCTCGCCCCCGTCTGCGAAGGCGATACGCCGGCGCAGGCCTTCGCCAACAGCCTCGACCTGGCGCGCCATGCCGAGCAGCTGGGCTATCGGCGCTTCTGGCTGGCCGAGCACCACAACATGCCCGGGATCGCCAGCGCGGCGACCGCGGTGCTGATCGGCCACATCGCCGGCGGCACCTCGACGATCCGGGTCGGCGCCGGCGGGGTGATGCTGCCCAACCACGCGCCGCTGCAGGTGGCCGAGCAGTTCGGAACGCTGGCATCGCTGTATCCCGGCCGCATCGACCTCGGCCTGGGCCGCGCGCCGGGCACCGACCAGGCCACGGTGCGCGCGCTGCGCCGCTATTACGACGGTGCCGATGCGTTCCCGCACGACGTCGGCGAGCTGCTCGGCTATTTCGCCCCCGTGCGTCCCGGGCAGAAGGTGCAGGCGGTGCCGGGCCCGGGCCTGGACGTGCCGGTGTGGCTGCTGGGATCGAGCCAGTTCAGCGCGCGCCTGGCGGCGGCGATGGGCCTGCCCTTCGCCTTCGCCTCGCATTTCGCGCCGGCGATGATGGAGCAGGCGCTGGCGCTGTACCGGCACGAGTTCCGGCCGTCGGAACGCCTTGCCGCGCCCTACGCGATGCTTGCCCTCAACGTGGTGGGTGCGGGCACCGACGCCGAGGCGCGGCGCCTGTTCACGACCATGCAACAGAGCTTCCTGCGCCTGCGCCGCGGCGACATCGGCCTGGTGCCGCCGCCGGTGGACGACATCGATGCCCATTGCACTCCGGCGGAGCGTGCGCCGGTGGACGCGGCCCTGGCCTGCTCGGTGGTCGGCGACGAAGCGACGCTGCGCGCCGGCATCGCGGACTTCATCGCGCGCCACCGTCCCGACGAGCTGATCCTCACCGCCAACATCTTCGACCACGAGGCGCGGCTGGCCTCGTTCGCGATGGCGGCGCGCGCCTGCGCGGCACAGGCGGACTGACTTCTGCAGCGATCGACGGGCGCGTTCGCGCTTGGCCTCGACTCGCCCTCACGTTACGCTACGCACAAGCAAGCCAGCCCTGCAGAAGGGGAGTTGACATGGCCTTGGAACGAGGCGAGTCGAGCAAGCGACGGGAGCTGTACCTGTTCCTGTTCATCACCGTGGTGCTGTTCCCGTTGCTGTCGGTGATGATCGTCGGCGGCTACGGGTTTGGCGTGTGGATCTGGCAGATGTTCAACGGCCCGCCAACCGCATGAGGCCGGGGAACGTCTTGGCCCCCATCGAGAACCGCTGCCCCGACCGCGGCCGCAGGGCCCTGCTGCACGGCCGCCTGCGCGCGCGCCCGTTGCTGCGTCCGCCGTGGGCGCTTGCCGAGTCCCTGTTCGTCGACGCCTGTACCGGCTGCAATGCCTGCGTGGCCGCGTGCGCGGAGTCGGTGCTGGTGGCCGGCGAGGGCGGGCTGCCCGAGTTCGACCCGGCCCGTGGCGAATGCACCTTTTGCGGCGACTGCGCATCTGCCTGCCGCGAATCGGCGTTCGGCTCGGTGACCGATGTGCCCTGGCTGCTTCGGGCCCGCGTCGGCGACGCCTGCCTCGCCGCGCGCGGCATCGTCTGTTCCAGCTGCCGCGACGCCTGCGGCGAGTCGGCGATCAGCTTCCCGCACACGCGCGCGGTCCCGGTACCGCAGGTGGATACGGACCGTTGCACCGGCTGCGGCGCCTGCGTGCAGGGCTGTCCCACGACCGCAATCAGCCTGGCGCCGCTTGCCGTGGAGATGTCCGTTGAAACCTGATGCAGCCCCCGAATGGCACCTGGCCAGCCTGGTCGTACGCCACCATCCCGAAGCGCTTCCCGCGCTCGCCGAGGCCGTCGCCAGCGCCGACGGCCTTGAACTCGCCCTGCAGGACGACACGCGCAGCGTGCTGGTGCAGGAAAGCGACGGCACCGCCGGCCTGATGGCCAACATCGACCTGCTGCAGGCCCTGCCCGGCGTGGTCACCGTGAACCTTGTCTACCACCACGTCGAGCGGTCGTCGCCGCCCGGCGATGCCCTTGCATCCGATCCACAGGAGTCCGCCGGATGAGCACCACACGCCGCGAGTTCATCCGCACCAGCGCCATCGCCAGCGCCGCCGTCGCCGCCGGACTGCCGGTGCCCGGCGGAGCCGCCGTCGAGACGCTGGCCGAGGGCGACAAGGGTCTCAAATGGAGCAAGGCGCCCTGTCGGTACTGCGGCACCGGCTGCGGCATCAACGTCGCCGTGCGCAACGGCCGCGTGGTCGCAACCCACGGCGACGTCAAGGCCGAGGTCAACCGCGGCCTCAACTGCGTCAAGGGCTACTTCCTGTCGAAGGTGATGTACGGCGCCGACCGCCTGACCACGCCGCTGCTGCGCAAGACCAACGGCGTCTACGACAAGGAAGGCGACTTCACCCCGGTCAGCTGGGACGAGGCCTTCGACGTGATGGAGGAGAAGTTCCGCGCCGTGCTCAAGGCCAAGGGCGGCGAGGGCATCGGCATGTTCGGCTCCGGCCAGTGGACGGTGTGGGAAGGGTATGCGGCCAACAAGCTGATGAAGGCCGGTTTCCGCAGCAACCACATCGATCCCAACGCGCGGCACTGCATGGCGTCCGCGGTCACGGGCTTCATGCGCACCTTCGGCATGGACGAGCCGATGGGCTGCTACGACGACATCGAGGCCGCCGACGCCTTCGTGCTCTGGGGCTCGAACATGGCCGAGATGCACCCGATCCTGTGGACCCGGGTGACCGACCGCCGGCTGTCGAACCCGCACGTCAAGGTGGCGGTGCTGTCGACCTACGAGCACCGCAGCTTCGACCTCGCCGACATCCCGATGGTGTTCAAGCCCCAGACCGACCTGGTGCTCCTGAACTACATCGCCAACCACATCATCCAGTCGGGCAAGGTCAACAAGGATTTCGTCGACAAGCACACCACCTTCAAGCGCGGCAACGACGACATCGGCTACGGCCTGCGCCCGGAGCATCCGCTGCAGATGGCGGCGAAGAACGCCGACGACGCCAATGGCGGCACGGTGATCGACTTCGACGAATTCGCGCGATTCGTCGCGCCGTACACGCTGGACAAGGCCGTGGAGATGAGCGGCGTCGAGCGCGGCTGGCTGGAGAAGCTGGCCGAGCTGTACGCCGACCCGAAGGTCAAGGTGATGTCGTTCTGGACCATGGGCTTCAACCAGCACACGCGCGGCACGTGGGCCAACAACATGGTCTACAACATCCACCTGCTGACGGGGAAGATCGCGACGCCCGGCAACAGCCCGTTTTCGCTGACCGGACAGCCCTCGGCCTGCGGCACCGCGCGCGAGGTCGGCACCTTCAGCCACCGGCTGCCGGCGGACATGGTGGTGACCAATCCCGAACACCGCGCGATGGCCGAGGACATCTGGAAGATCCCGCGCGGGATCATCAAGGAAAAGATCGGCTACCACGCGGTCGAACAGAACCGCGCGCTGAAGGACGGCCTGCTCAACGCCTACTGGGTGCAGGTCAACAACAACATGCAGGCCGGCGCCAACATCCTGGAAGAAGGCTGGCCGGGCTACCGCAATCCCGACAACTTCATCGTCGTGTCCGACGCCTATCCGACGGTCACCTGCCAGGCGGCGGACCTGGTCCTGCCCACGGCGATGTGGGTGGAGAAGGAGGGTGCCTACGGCAACGCCGAACGCCGCACGCATTTCTGGCACCAGCTGGTGGATGCGCCCGGCGAGGCGCGGTCCGACCTGTGGCAGCTGATGGAGTTCTCCAAGCGCTTCACCACCGACGAGTGCTGGCCGGAGGACATCCTGGCCGCCAACCCGGAGTTCCGCGGCAAGTCGCTGTACGACGTGCTGTACCGCAACGGCAAGGTCGACGCGTTCGGCGTGGACGAGATCGAGGAAGGCTATGCCAACGACGAGGCCGAGGCCTTCGGCTTCTATGTGCAGAAGGGCCTGTTCGAGGAGTACGCCGAGTTCGGCCGCGGCCACGCCCATGACCTGGCGCCCTTCGATCGCTACCACCAGGAACGCGGCCTGCGCTGGCCCGTCGTGGACGGCAAGGAAACCCGCTGGCGTTACCGCGAGGGCGCCGATCCCTACGTGAAGCCCGGCACCGGCTTCGAGTTCTACGGCAACCCCGACGGCAAGGCGGTGATCTGGGCGCTGCCCTACGAACCGCCGGCGGAGTCGCCCGACGACGAATACGACATGTGGCTGGTCACCGGCCGCGTGCTCGAGCACTGGCATTCGGGTTCGATGACCATGCGCGTTCCGGAGCTGTACAAGGCGGTACCCTCGGCCGTCGTGTTCATGCATCCCGACGACGCGCGCGCTCGCGGGCTCAAGCGCGGCGATGAGGTGGAAGTGGCCTCGCGCCGCGGTGCGATGCGCACCCGGGTCGAGACCCGCGGCCGCAACCGCATGCCTCGCGGCCTGATCTTCGTGCCCTGGTTCGATGCCGCCCAGTTGATCAACAAGGTCACGCTGGACGCGACCGACCCGATCTCCAAGCAGACCGACTTCAAGAAATGCGCGGCCAAGGTCGTCGCGGTGGGAGCCTGACATGCGCCATCTGCTGAAGCCTGTCCTGTGCCTCATTGCCGGCCTGGTGTTGGCGCTGCCGCTTGCCGCTTGCGGCGACCGCGATGCCGGGCCCGAGATCAAGCCGCCGGCACCGCCGATCAGCGCCCGCGGCAATCCCGCGCAGGAGCTCGACGGGATGCGCCGCCACGTGCCGGTCGACGTCGAGATCACGCCGCTGCCGATGGCACGGGTGGAGAACTTCGACCGCACCCGCGGGCGCGCCTACCCGATGCAGCCGCCGACCATCCCGCATTCGATCGATGGCTACCAGGTCGACCTCAACTCCAACCGCTGCATGCTCTGCCATGCCCGCGGCACGGCAGCGCAGTTCCAGGCGCCGCCGGTCAGCGTCACCCACTACATGGACCGCGACGACCAGTTCCTGGCCGAGGTCTCGCCGCGGCGCTACTTCTGCGTGCAGTGCCACGTGGTGCAGACCGACGCGCAGCCGCTGGTCGCCAACGGCTTCATGGACATCGATGAAGTGCTGCGCTCGGAGCGCGCGCAATGAGGCTGGTCCGGTGCGCGCGCGACATGGTGGCGGGCTTCTGGGGACAGTTCAGCCGACCGGCAAAGCACCTGAGCCTGGGCTTCCTGACGCTCGGCGGCTTCATTGCCGGGATCGTGTTCTGGGGTGGTTTCAATACCGCGCTGGAAGCGACCAATACCGAGGTCTTCTGCGTCAGCTGCCACGAGATGGACAACAACGTCTTCGAGGAGCTGAAGAGCACCATCCACTACACCAACCGCTCCGGCGTGCGCGCGACCTGCCCGGACTGCCACGTGCCGCACGACTGGACCGACAAGATGGGCCGCAAGATGCAGGCCTCGAAGGAGGTCTGGGGCAAGATCTTCCGCACCATCGACACCCGCGAGAAGTTCCTCGACAAGCGCCTGGAGCTGGCCCAGCACGAATGGGCGCGACTGAAGGCCAACGACTCGCTGGAGTGCCGCAACTGCCACGACTACGACTCGATGGACCTGACCCGCCAGGCCAGCCGCGCGGCCTTCATCCATCGCAACTACCTGGCCACGGGCGAAGCGACCTGCATCGACTGCCACAAGGGCATCGCGCACAAGCTGCCCGACATGACAGGCGTGCCGCAGGGCGTGCAGGCCGCCCAGTCCCTGCCATCCCCCCACTGACCGCGACCACCTGTGGGAGCGGCTATAGCCGCGAAGTGACAACCCGTGGGAGCGGCTATAGCCGCGATGGGAGCGGCGGCGAAGGCGATCGCGGCTCTAGCCGCTCCCACAGGTGGCGGCATGCGAACATGGGCGCATGACTGAAGACCGCATCATCGGCCCCGGCGCCACCCGCGAAGACGCCGCCATCGAGGCCTCGATCCGGCCCCAGCGGCTGGACGATTACCTGGGCCAGCAGCCGGTGCGCGAGCAGCTGTCGATCTACATCGAGGCGGCCAAGCGCCGCGGCGAGGCGATGGACCACGTGCTCATCTTCGGCCCCCCGGGCCTGGGCAAGACCACGCTCTCCCACGTCATCGCCAACGAGCTCGGCGTCAACCTGCGCACGACCTCGGGCCCGGTGATCGAGAAGGCCGGCGACCTGGCGGCGCTGCTCACCAACCTGCAGCCGCACGACGTGCTCTTCATCGACGAGATCCACCGTCTTTCGCCGGTCGTGGAAGAGGTGCTGTACCCGGCGATGGAGGACTTCCAGATCGACATCATGATCGGCGAGGGCCCGGCCGCACGCTCGATCAAGCTCGACCTGCCGCCGTTCACGCTGATCGGAGCCACCACCCGCGCGGGCCTGCTGACCGCGCCGCTACGCGACCGCTTCGGCATCGTCCAGCGGCTGGAGTTCTACAGCGCCGAAGAATTGACCCGGATCGTGCGGCGCTCGGCGCAGATCCTCGGCATCGACTGCGTACCCGAGGGCGCCGACGAGATCGCGCGCCGCGCCCGCGGCACCCCGCGCATCGCAAACCGCCTGCTGCGCCGGGTACGCGACTACGCCCAGGTGCGCGCGGAGGGCCGCATCGACAGCGACGTGGCCGCCGCGGCGATGCAGATGCTGAAGGTCGATCCGGAAGGCTTCGACGACCTCGACCGGCGCCTGCTCAACCTGATCATCGAGAACTTCGACGGCGGCCCGGTGGGCGTGGAGTCGCTGGCCGCGGCGCTGAGCGAGGAGCGCGGCACGCTCGAGGACGTGATCGAGCCCTACCTGATCCAGCAGGGTTTCCTGGTGCGCACCGCGCGCGGGCGCATGGCCACCAACAAGGCCTGGCGCCACTTGGGGCTGCAGCCGCGCGGATCCGCCGCGGACGCCCTGTTCTGAACACAACCACCCTGCATCCAGCCGCCTTGAGCACCTCGTAATGCCTTTGTTCAGCCTTCCGACCCGCGTCTACTGGGAAGATACCGACGCCGGTGGCGTGGTCTACCACGCCCGGTACGTGGCTTTTCTCGAACGCGCGCGCAGCGAATGGATGCGCAGCCTCGGCTACGGGCAGCAGGCCCTGATCGACGGGCTCGACCTGGTGTTCGCGGTTCGCGACATGCAGCTCGACTTCCGCCGGCCTGCACGCCTGGACGACGCGCTCGAGGTCACCGTGGCGCTGGCGCGCGTGCGTCGGGTCAGCCTGGAGTTCGTGCAGGAGGTCCTGCATGGCGGCGACGTGCTGGCCTCGGCGCGGGTCCGGGTGGCGGCGCTGGATACCCGCAGCTTCCGGCCGCGCGCGCTGCCCGACGTGCTGTACGGACAACTCAAATCCCTGGAATCGAACGTGGAGCAACATCGATGAGTGCAACGGCCATCCTGATGCAGGTGAGCAGCGTGGAACCCTTGCCCGAGGACGCGCCGGCGGACGCCGTCGCCCTGGCCGCCGATGCCGCGAACCAGGCCGCCGCGGCGCCGGTGACCGGCGGCGAACTCGACCTCCTGCACCTGGTCCTGCACGCATCGCTGCCGGTGCAGTTGGTGATGCTGTTGCTGTTGTTCGCCTCGATCGCCTCGTGGGTGATCATCTTCCGCAAGAAGCGCATGCTCGACCGTGCCGAGAAGGAAGCCGACCGCTTCGAGGAGCGTTTCTGGTCCGGCGCCGACCTCGGCAAGCTCTACGTCGCCGCGAGCGAGCGCAACCGCGACGTCGAAGGCCTGGAGTCGATCTTCGAGGCCGGCTTCCGCGAATACAGCCGCGGCCGCCAGCGTCGCGGCGGCGATGGCCGGGCCCAGCTCGAGGGCGCACAGCGCGGCATGCGCGTCGCCAGCTCGCGCGAACTTGACGGTCTGGAGCACAACCTCGAATTCCTCGCCAACGTCGGCTCGATCGCGCCCTACGTGGGCCTGCTGGGCACCGTGTGGGGAATCATGATCGCCTTCCAGGGCCTGGCGAACGTCAAGCAGGCCACCATCGCCAGCGTCGCTCCCGGTATTTCCGAAGCGCTGATCGCGACCGCCATGGGCCTGTTCGCGGCGATCCCGGCGGTGTGGGCCTACAACCGCTTCGCGACCAAGGTCGAGCGCGTGGCCGGCCGCTATGACGCCTTCTCCGAGGAGTTCTCCTCGATCCTGGAGCGCCAGTCCTCGGCCGGCGAGGACTGATCCATGGCCGTGCGTACCCGTCGCGGCAAGCGCCGCCAGCTGAAGAACGAGATCAACGTCGTGCCCTACATCGACGTGATGCTCGTGCTGCTGATCATCTTCATGGTGACCGCGCCGCTGATGAACCTCGGTACCGACATCAACCTCCCGGACTCCAACGCGCGTTCGCTGGAGGCCCCCGAGGATCCGCTGGTGATCAGCGTGTATGCCGATGGCGCCCTGGCGCTGATGATGGAGGGGGACAACCAGTCGGTGACGCGGAACGACCTGCTGGTCCGCCTGCGCGCGATCAACAACCAGAACCCGGGCGCGGCCGTGCTCATCAACGGCGATGGCGCCGCCAGCTACCAGCAGATCATGCGCGCGCTGGATGCGGTCAACGAAGCCGGCATCACGCGCGTCAGCCTGATCAGCAGGCCGGTCGAGGCGGGCCGCTAGATGCGCGACAGCCGCGCCGATACCGCGCAAGCCGTGGTGCTGGCCCTGCTGCTCCACATCGCGCTGATCGCGCTGATGTTCGTGGGCATGTGGTGGACGCGGAGCGCGACTCCGCCCTCGGCCGCCGGTTCGCCGATCAGCGCCGAGCTCGTGGACGCCAGCAGCCTGTCGGCGTCGATGCGGCGCAGCCTGAGCGAGCGTCCCGAGCCGTTGCCGCCCACGCCTGAACCTGCTCCCGAACCCGACCCCCAGCCCGAAGTGGTGGAAGAGGCGGCGCCCGAGCCGCAGCCGATCCCGGTGCCATTGCCGGAAGACGCGCCGATCGAGCCGCAGCCGACGCCCCAGGTGCAGGTGTCCGAGCCCGACGTGGTCGAGCAGGACGAAGCGCGTCGCGACGCCATCGCGCGCGAAACCGCCGAGCGGGAGCAGGAAGAGCGCCGCCGCCAGGAGCAGATCGACCTCACCGAGCGCAAGCGGCAGGAGGAGGCCGAGCAGAAGCGTCGCCAGACCGAACAGAAACTCGCCGACCTGCGCCGGGCGCAGGAGCAGGCGCGGCGCGAGGCGGAGGAAGCCGAGCGCCGCCTCGAAAGGATCGCGCAGAGCAGGGCAGAGGAGGCTTCCGACCAGGCCACCGGCGCGCCTCCGCCGCCGGGCAACGCCGGCACGGATGACGGCCTGTCCACCCGCTACGCGTCCGCGATCCAGGAAGCGATCCTGCGCAACTGGACCCGTCCCGACAACGTGCCGCTGGGGCAGCAGTGCCGGATGACGATCACCCAGGTGCGCGGGGGCACGGTGGTGAAGGTCGAGTTCTCGGCCTCATGCCCGTACGACGATCTTGGCCGCCGGTCGGTGGAAGCGGCGGTGCGCAAGGCCGAGCCGCTGCCCTATGCCGGCTTCGAAAGCGTGTTCAACCGCACCTTGAACCTGAATTTCAGGGCCGAGGACCGTTGACGCCCGCCCTCCGGGGGCCGCGTCGGGCGACCGGTCGCGGTTTGGGAAACCATTCATCCTTGTGAGCACCTTCACGGCCATCCTGTCACCCTTGCAGAGTCCACCCCCGGAGCCCGGTATGACCCGAATCCAACGCCGGTTGGCGACCACGCGCGCGTGGCTCATCGCCTGCCTTGCACTGCTTCTTCCGTTTGCCGCCAGCGCGCAGCAGGGCGGCCTCGAGATCGACATCGTCGGTGGCAATGCCCAGGCACTGCCGATCGCGGTGGTGCCCATGCCCTACCAGGGCAGCGGCGTGGCCCCGGAGACCGACGTGGCCCGCGTGGTGCGCGAGGACCTCGCGCGTTCCGGCCAGTTCCGTGGCCTGCCCGAGCAGGACATGGTCGAGCGGCCCACCCGCGGCGGCGAGGTCAACTACGCCACCTGGCGGATGCTCAAGCAGGAATTCCTCGTGGTCGGCCGCGTGGTCGACGCCGGGGGCGGTGCCTACCGCGTGGAGTACGAGCTGTTCGACGTTGCCAAGCAGGAGCGCATGCTCGGCGTCGCCATGACCGGTCGCGCCAACGCCATGCGCGACGTCGGCCACCAGATCGCCGACGCGATCTACGAAAAGATCCTGGGCGTGCGCGGCGCGTTCTGGACCCGCATCGCCTATGTCACCTCGACCGGCACCGGCGAGAACATCAACTACGCGCTGATGGTCGCCGACGCCGACGGCCACAACCCGCAAGTGGTGGTGCGTTCGACCGAGCCGCTGATGTCGCCCGACTGGAGCCCGGACGGCCGCAAGCTGGCCTACGTCTCCTTCGAGCACAACAGCAATTCCGCGATCTACATCCAGGACCTCGGCACCGGCGCCCGCGAGCGCGTGGCCAGCTTCCGCGGCATCAACAGTTCGCCGGCGTACTCGCCTGATGGCAGCAAGCTGGCGCTGACCCTGTCGCGCAGCGGCAGCCCCGAGATCTACGTGATGGACCTCGGCAGCAAGGCCCTGACCCAGCTGACCAGCCAGATCGGCATCGATACCGAGCCGGTGTGGAGCGCCGATGGCCGCAGCATCTACTTCACCTCCGATCGCGGCGGGCGGCCCCAGGTCTACCAGGTGCCGGCCACCGGCGGCAGCGCCACGCGGGTGACGTTCCAGGGGACGTACAACGCCAGTCCGACGGTGTCGTTCGACGACACGAAGATCGCCGTGGCACAAGGTTCAGGAAACGTATACCGTATTGCATTGCTGGACCGCAGCCTCGGGACACCGCGCTGGTCCACGTTGTCGCCGGGGTCGCTCGACGAGTCGCCGAGCTTCGCCCCGAACGCCAGCATGGTCCTGTACGCGGGCAGGGAGGGCACCAGGGGAGTCCTGTATGCCGTTTCCGCCGACGGGCGCGTCCGCCAGCGGCTGGTCCTTGCCGACGGCAACGTCCGCGAGCCGGCCTGGGGGCCCTATCGCGAACGATGACGCCGCGTGCACGGCCGATACAGCAATGTGAATTCACTGTGCCAAACCCTGCATAAGGATCGACGAGATGAATACCCCTGTTCGCGTACTGCTCACGGCTCTGCTCTGCACCGCCGCCCTTGCCTGCTCCAAGAAGGTCAAGGAAGAGGCACCGGTCGACACCACCCCGACCACCCCCACCACCACGCAGCCAGCCACGACCCCGGGCGCCTACGGCCCCGAGGACCTGGACAGCGACGCGTGCCTGCGCCAGCGCACGATCTACTTCGACTTCGACCAGGAGTCGGTGCGTCCGGAGTTCCAGGCCGCGATGGCCTGCCACGCCAAGTACCTGCGTGACCGCCCCTCGGCCCGCATCACCCTCGAAGGCCACGCCGACGAGCGCGGCAGCCGCGACTACAACCTGGGCCTCGGCGAGCGTCGCGGCAACGGCGTGTCGTCCGCGCTGCAGGCCAACGGTGGTTCGGCCGGCCAGCAGACGGTGACCAGCTACGGCGAAGAGCGCCCGACCTGCACCGCCTCGAGCGAGGATTGCTGGGCGCAGAACCGTCGCGTCGAGATCACCTACACCGCCCGCTGATCCGGCGATGTAAGCAGCACGTCGGCAGCTGGCGGGGAACCCCGCCAGCTGCCGATTGTCTTTCCAGTGTCCGAAAACCGATGCCCACGCCATGACCCGCAGCCATTTCCTGACCAGTCTCGTCTTCGCTACCGCCATGTCGGCCGCCCTGGTGGCCCCGCCGGCCGCTGCCCAGCGCGCCAGCCTGGGAGAGCGCGTGGCCGCGCTCGAGGCGCAGGCCTCGAACAACCAGGGCAACATCGACCTCCTCAACCAGATCACCGCGCTGCGCGAAGAGCTTCGCGCCCTGCGTGGCCAGGTCGAGGAGCTCCAGCAGCAGAACAGCACGCTGGAAACCACCATCCGCAACCAGTACCTCGACGCCGATGACCGCCTGAACAGGCTGGAAAGCGGCGGCGCGGTGGATCCCGGCGCCCAGGCGGCCGGCGCGGCCCCCGCGGCTGCGCCCGCAGGTGCAGCCCCGGCACCGACGCGTCCCGCGCCTGCCGAAAGCGCCCCGATCGTCTTCGGCGATGCGGGCCTGCTGGCCAACACCGCCGACGAGCGCGGCGCCTACGAAGCCGCCTTTGCCGCGCTTCGCGCCGGCCAGTACGCGGAAGCGGCCGGCCTCTTCAGCGAGTTCCTGCGCCTGTACCCCACGGGTTCCTACGCGCCCAACGCCACGTACTGGCTGGGCGAGAGCTACTACGTTACCCAGGATTACGCCGCCGCGCAGGCGCAGTTCCAGGCCATCCTCCAGCGCTGGCCCACCCACGACAAGGCGCCGGGCGCGCTGCTGAAGGTCGGCCTGTCGCAGTACGGGCAGCGCGACCTGGTCGCCGCCGAGGCCACGCTGGCCCGCGTCACCGAGCAGTACCCGGGCACCGACGCCGCCCGTACCGCCGACGACCGCCTGCGCTCGATCCAGCTCAACAGCCTGCGCTGAACCGGCGCCCGCGCAGCGGGCCGGCACGGGACGCGCGTTACAATAAACGCCATGGATACCCCCACCGTCGGGTCCGGCGCGGCGCCTGCCGCGGCCCCGGACCGGCTTCGCATCACCGAGATTTTCCTGTCGCTCCAGGGTGAGGCGCGCGACGCCGGCTGGCCGACGGTCTTCGTCCGCCTGACCGGATGCCCGCTGCGCTGCCGCTATTGCGACACGGCCTATGCCTTCCACGGCGGTGAGTGGCATGACGTCGATGCCGTCCTCGAGCAGGTGGCCGGCCACGGCGTACGCCATGTCTGCGTGACCGGCGGCGAGCCGCTGGCGCAGAAGCGCTGCATCGGCCTGCTGCGCCGGCTGTGCGACGCCGGCTACGCGGTATCGCTGGAGACGTCGGGCGCGCTGGACATCGGCGAGGTCGACCCCCGCGTCTCGCGCGTACTGGACATCAAGACACCGGGTTCCGGGGAGGACGCGCGGAACCTCTGGAGCAACATCGCGCTGCTGACGCCACACGACCAGGTGAAGTTCGTGATCTGCAGCCGGGTGGACTACGAGTGGGCGCGCGGCGTGGTAACCGAACATACGATCGCGGAGCGCTGCGACGTGCTGTTTT
Organism: Luteimonas sp. A534; assembly: GCF_054072805.1. Classification (NCBI taxonomy): domain Bacteria; kingdom Pseudomonadati; phylum Pseudomonadota; class Gammaproteobacteria; order Lysobacterales; family Lysobacteraceae; genus Luteimonas; species Luteimonas sp. A534. The sequence continues at coordinate 179,270 of NZ_JBSVRR010000002.1, read as the reverse complement.
CGCCCAGCAAGTCCGAGATCGATGCGCGCGAGCTGGCCGACTGGATCGTGGCCGACCGGCTGCCGGTGCGCTTCCAGATGCAGCTGCACAAGATTCTCTGGAACGATGAACCGGGTCGCTGAGTGCCCGTTGACGCAATACACGCAGGAGCCAAACGCTTTGAAGAACGCAGTCGTCCTCGTCTCCGGCGGCATGGATTCCGCCGTCGTCCTGGCCATCGCGCGCGAGCAGGGGTTCTCCGTGCATGCGCTGAGCGTGGCCTACGGCCAGCGGCACACGTCCGAACTCGACGCGGCGGCGGTGCTCGCGGCGGAGGGGGGCGCGGCCGCGCACAAGGTGGTGGGCGTGGACCTGCGTGCAATCGGCGGATCGGCCCTGACCGCGGACATCGACGTGCCCGAGCCCGGCAGTGCCGGCGTGCCGGTGACCTACGTGCCGGCGCGCAACACCATCATGCTGTCGATCGCGCTGGGTTGGGCCGAGGTGCTGGGCGCGGCGGACATCTTCTGCGGCGTCAACGCGGTGGACTATTCCGGCTATCCGGACTGTCGTCCGGAGTTCATCGACGCTTTCGAGCGACTGGCCAACCTCGCGACCAAAGCCGGCGTGGACGGTGCGGGCATCCGCGTGCACGCGCCGCTGCAGCACATGTCGAAGGCGGACATTGTCCGCGAGGGCCTGCGCCTGGGCGTGGACTTCGCGCAGACGGTGTCGTGTTACAGCGCCGATGCCGAAGGCCGTGCCTGCCGGCATTGCGATGCCTGCGCGCTGCGCGCCGAAGGATTCTCGGCCGCCGGCGTGGCCGATCCCACGCGCTACGTCGACTGAGGATCGCGGCCGCCACCCTCCCCGGGCACGGGTGCCGGAGCGGAGCGGCTGGTGGTGCCGTCGCGGCGGTGGAGGCAGGCCGGCTCGTCCGTGGCTCGGCGCAGGCGGCGCAGCGGATCGATCTCCAGGCCGATGCGGAGCGAACGGCCGATGCGCGTTGCGGTCTCGAACACGTGGCGGGCCTGGGCCCGGGGCAGCACCTCGCGCGCGGTCGCGTCCCAGAGCGCGAGCCAGCGCGCGAAGTGCTGGTCGTCCACGCCCAGCGGCCGGTGCGCCGCCATCGGATTGCCGCGATAGCTCCCGGCGCGCAGCAGCACCGAGCACCAGAAGCGCACCAGCGTGTCGAGGTGATCGTTCCAGTCCTCGACGGCCGCTTCGAAGACCGGGCCCAGCAGCCAGTCGGTGCGGGCGCGGGCGTAGAAGGCGTGGACCAGCAGGCTGATGCCGGCTTCATCGGGCAGGTGTGCCAGGTCGGCGGTCACCGGGGGCTGGGAGTCGGAAGGGGCCATGCGCCCAGTATCGGCCGGTGTCGCTGCATGCAGCCTTGATCCGGGTCACGCGCTGCGGCCGTGGGTCCGCCGTGACATAATTCGCGGTCTCGTGGGGCCGTTAGCTCAGTCGGTAGAGCATCGGACTTTTAATCCGCTGGTCGATGGTTCGAATCCATCACGGCCCACCAGTCCCGGCCGCGGGCAAGGCCTCGACGTTTTCCGCCATCTTTGCGCGCTCGGCGAAGCCGAGGATCAGCGCCACCACCGCCATGGCGTACATCGCCCACAGCCTGCGCCCGCCCACCATTGCCACGAACAGCCGCATCACCGGGATGGGCTGTTCGCAGGTGTGCGCCGAGAGGCCGTTGCCGGCCCCCCGCGAAGCAGCAGGGCGTGCTGGTCCGGAGTGATGGTCAATCTACTCGAGGTCGACGAATGACGCACTGCGTCAATCCCGGACCGGAAATGTTAATATGAATGCGACTCGGCTGGCTTGCGCACCTTGATGCCAAGGTCCTCCAGCGGTTCGTGATTGTGAGTGGCTGCCGCAAAATATGTGACGCTTGGCACGCTTCATGCATGCCAAATGGGGATTTTACGTACCTGGGGCTCTTGGAACTGGAGCGGGCGGGGTGGTCTGCGCGGGCTTGCCGGTCGATGTCGACCAGCCCGGCACCGCCCCCAGGGATGAGTGCGGCCAACGTGCCGGCAAATGAATGCAGGGGTGTACGGGTGAATCTGGATCGTTCAAAGAGTGTCGCGCTGGCGCACGTGTGGGCCATGGTGTTCGTGGGCATGCTGCTGGCCTTGCTGCTGCCTGGGGCCGCCCACGCGCAGGCCACCCAGTCCGATTGCCGGCTGGCCAACCCCAATTCGCTGGGTGAGCACGTCGCGGAGATCTGCTGGTTCCAGTTCGGCAGTGTCAATCAGGACCTCGCGGGAGGCACGCCGGGAACCAACAGGGATTACGACGTTGCCCTGCCGGATGGCTCGCGAATCACGTATACCGCACGGATAACGGGTGGTACGCACGCCAACCCCGGGCTGCGGGTCCTGCAGGCACCGGCCTGGACCGGCTCGCACTTCAGCGGCACGTCCGGCTATTACACGATCCTGACGCCGAACGCGGCGGCTTTGAACACGCCGGAGAACGGGCGCGGCAATGGCGTCGTGCTCACCCTGGAGGACGTGCGCCTGTTTGCGCCCGACGGGCGTGAGATCAGGGACCTGCCGTTCCAGATCATCATGGCCGACGCCGAGCGTCTGAACACCAACGAACACATGGATTTCGGCGTTGTGTCTGGCGGCCAGCCATGGGTGTTGATGGAATGGCTCGGCGACAGCGCGAACAACAATGTGACGCGCACGACGCCACCGGCCAGCTCCGCCTGCTTGACGTCGTATGTCGACTGCGAGCGATTCACCGGCACAAGTAACGGCAATGCCAACACGGTCGTGCTGGCCGCGAATCGCGATCCGAACTCGCCTGCACCGTTCACGGTGATGGCGCAGATCCACTCGAATGCAGGACAGGGCTTCGCGATTGGCGTGCGCTGGGGCAGCGTGCGCCTGCGCAAGATGCTGCCGGAAGGCCGGATTGCGCCGCAGGACCAGTTCGCCTACCGGATCAGCAACGCGGTCGGTACCGAGGTCGCCACCGGCACCACGACCGGCGCCGCGACCACGTCGCCCTGGATCAGTGCCATGGCGATGCCGGGCAACCGGCTGATACTCGAAGAGGTGATGGCACCCGGCTCGAGCTCGGTGCTCGGCCAGTACAGTCGCTGGGTGACGTGTCAGGTCGTGGGTGGTCCCATCCTGATCGACCAGGCCTACAACCCCGCCAATCCGCCGCAGATCGTCATCGACTCGGGTCAGCCCGGCGAAAACATCGACTGCGAGATCACCAACCGCCCGGCCCAGTTCGATCTGACGGTCGGCAAGACCGTTTCGCAGGTCAATGGCCAGCCCGCGGCCTCCGGTGTCGCGGTCTCCCCTGGCGACGTCGTCACGTACCAGATCGAAGTCTCCAACATCAGCAACACCGAGACGGCGATCGTGCCAGTGGGCGCGGTGGTCGAAGGCATCCCGGCCAACACCGAGGTTGTCGCGGCAGGCAATGACTTCACCTGCTACCTCAACAGCTGCAGCAATACCGCAGAGCTGACCATCAATCCCGGCAGTTCGATGATGCTGGACTTCGTCGTCAGGGTGGATGACCCGCTGGCGGCCGGCGTCACCGAGATCGTGAACCAGGTAGCCGTCGACGGCGTGGACTGCGCGGCCGCGGGCAACAGCTGCAGCGAGATCCTGCCAATCGCGCCGTCGGTGACGGTCGCAAAGAGCGCGGACCCGGCCAGCGGCGTCCCGGTCCTGCAGGGTGCCCAGGTGTCCTACACCTTGACCGTCACGGTTGCCAACGCGCCGACCACCAGCGCCGTGGTGCTGAGCGACGCGCTGGGCGCCGGCCTGACCTTCGACAGCGTGAGCAGCCCGGGCGGCTTCAGCCACAACGGCACCAACGCGCCGATCCATGTGTTCACCCTGCCTGCGGGTGCGGCGGTCGGTTCGCACAGCGTCACCTATGTCGCGACTGTCGATGCGGATGCCGGCAACACCGTCGGCAACAGCGTGACGGCCGAAGGTGGTGGTGGCCCCGATCCGGTCTGCGTTGACTGTACGACCGAACATCCCGTGCACCGGCCTTCGCTCGAGCTGACGAAGACCGGCACGCTCTCGGCCGACGAGAGCACGATCACCTATGTGTTCTCGGTGGAGAACACGGGCAACGTGGCGCTGACCAACGTGTCGGTGAGCGACCCGCTGCTGCCCGCGCTGGACTGCCCGGTGATCGCGACCCTGGCGCCGGGTGCGACGCAGACCCTGACCTGCACGGACAACGTGTACACCGTGCAGCCGGGCGACGTGGACGCCGGCCAGGTGGAGAACACCGCGACCGCGAGCGGCCAGCCGCCGACGCCTCCGGGCGGCCCGGCGCCGGATCCGGTGACGGACGACGACACCGAAACCACGCCGCTGGCGCAGGATGCCGGCCTGGAAGTGGCGAAGTCGGTGACCTCGGCGGGTCCATATACGGAAGGCGACGTCATCACCTATCAGTTCGTGGTGACGAACACCGGCAACGTGACGCTGACCGGCGTGTCGATCACCGACCCGCTGCCGGGTCTGAGCGCGATCGCTTACGCGTGGCCAGGTGCCGATGGTGTGTTGGACGCTGGTCAGAGCGTGACTGCGACCGCGACCTATGTCGTGACCGCGGCCGACGTGAATGCCGGCAACGTGCACAACAGCGCGATCGCAGGCGGTACGCCGCCGTCGACGCCGTCGAACCCGAACCCGCCGCCGGTCGACAGCCCGCCGGACGAGGAAGACACCCCGATCACGCAGGATCCGAGCCTGGAAGTCACGAAGTCGGTGACTTCGACGGGTCCGTACACCGAAGGCGACACGATCACCTACCAGTTCACCGTGGTGAACACCGGTGACGTGACGCTGGCCAATGTGTCGGTCACCGACCCGTTGCCGGGTCTGAGTGCGATCACTTACGCGTGGCCAGGTGCCGCTGGTGTGTTGGACGTTGGTCAGAGCGTGACCGCGACCGCGACCTATGTCGTGACTGCCGCGGACGTGAACGCAGGCAACGTGCATAACAGCGCGATCGCGGGCGGCACGCCGCCGTCGACGCCGAGTAACCCCAACCCGCCGCCGGTCGACAGCCCGCCGGACGAAGAGGACACCCCGATTACGCAGGAGCCGGGCCTGTCGCTGGTGAAGTCGGCGGCATCCGCCGGTCCATACACCGAAGGCGACACGATCAGCTACCAGTTCGTCGTGACGAACACCGGTGACGTGACGCTGACCGATGTATCGGTCACCGACCCGCTGCCGGGCCTGGGCGCGATCACTTACGCGTGGCCGGGCGCCGATGGTGTGCTGGACGCTGGCCAGAGCGTGACCGCGACCGCGACCTATGTCGTGACCGCGGCCGACGTCAACGCCGGCAACGTGCACAACAGCGCGACTGCCGATGGCACGCCGCCGTCGACGCCGTCGAACCCGACCCCGCCGCCGGTGACGACGCCGCCGAGCCCGGTCGATACGCCGATCGCGCAGGATCCGAGCCTGTCGCTGGTGAAGTCGGTGACGTCTGCCGGTCCGTACAGCGAAGGCGACACGATCAGCTATCAGTTCGTCGTGACGAACACCGGCGACGTGACGCTGAGCAACGTCTCGGTCACCGACCCGCTGCCGGGCCTGAGTGCGATCAGCTATGCCTGGCCTGGCGTCGAAGGCGTCCTGTTGGTGGGCGAGACCGTCACCGCGACCGCGACCTACACGGTCACCGCGGCCGACGTGAACGCCGGCAACGTGCATAACAGCGCGATCGCGGGTGGTACGCCGCCGTCGACGCCGTCGAACCCGAACCCGCCGCCGGTCGACAGCCCGCCGGATGAGGAAGACACCCCGATCACGCAGGATCCGAGCCTGGAAGTCGCGAAGTCGGTGACTTCGACGGGTCCGTACACCGAAGGCGACACGATCACCTATCAGTTCGTCGTGACGAACTCCGGTGACGTGACGCTGGCCAATGTGTCGGTCACCGACCCGTTGCCGGGTCTGAGCGCGATCACTTACGCGTGGCCAGGTGCCGCCGGTGTGTTGGACGCTGGTCAGAGCGTGACCGCGACCGCGACCTATGTCGTGACCGCGGCCGACGTGAATGCCGGCAACGTGCACAACAGCGCGATCGCAGGCGGTACGCCGCCGTCGACGCCGTCGAACCCGAACCCGCCGCCGGTCGACAGCCCGCCGGACGAGGAAGACACCCCGATCACGCAGGATCCGAGCCTGGAAGTCGCGAAGTCGGTGACTTCGACGGGCCCGTACACCGAAGGCGACACGATCACCTATCAGTTCGTCGTGACGAACACCGGTGACGTGACGCTGGCCAACGTGTCGGTCACCGACCCGTTGCCGGGTCTGAGTGCGATCACTTATGCGTGGCCAGGTGCCGCCGGTGTGTTGGACGTTGGTCAGAGCGTGACCGCGACCGCGACTTATGTCGTGACTGCCGCGGACGTGAACGCAGGCAACGTGCATAACAGCGCGATCGCGGGCGGCACGCCGCCGGCGACGCCGTCGAACCCGAGCCCGCCGCCGGTCGACAGCCCGCCGGACGAGGAAGACACCCCGATCACCCAGGATCCGAGCCTGGAGCTGACGAAGTCCGTCACCTCGACGGGTCCGTACATGGAAGGCGACACGATCGGTTACCAGTTCGTCGTGACGAACACCGGCGACGTGACGCTGACCAACGTGTCGGTCACCGACCCGCTGCCGGGTCTGAGCGCGATCACGTACGCGTGGCCGGGTGCCGCCGGTGTGTTGGACGCTGGTCAGAGCGTGACGGCGACGGCGACCTACGTCGTGACCGCGGCCGATGTGAACGCCGGCAACGTGCACAACAGCGCGATCGCGGGCGGCACGCCGCCGGCGACGCCGTCGAATCCGAACCCGCCGCCCGTCGACAGCCCTCCGGACGAAGAGGACACCCCGATTGCCCAGGAGCCGGGCCTCGAATTCTCCAAGTCGGTGACTTCAACGGGTCCGTACACCGAAGGCGACACGATCACCTACCAGTTCGTGGTGACGAATACGGGTGACGTGACGCTGACCGGCGTGTCGGTCACCGATCCGCTGCCGGGCCTGAGCGCGATCAGCTATGCCTGGCCGGGTGCCGATGGTGTGCTGGACGCTGGTCAGAGCGTGACTGCGACGGCGACTTACACGGTCACGGCTGCGGATGTAAATGCCGGCAACGTGCACAACAGCGCGATCGCGGGCGGCACGCCGCCGTCGATGCCGTCGAACCCGAACCCGCCGCCGATCGACAGTCCTCCGGATGAAGAGGACACCCCGATCACGCAGGATCCGAGCCTGGAGTTGACGAAGTCCGTCACCTCGACGGGCCCGTACACCGAAGGCGACACGATCAGCTACCAGTTCCTGGTGGTGAACACCGGTGACGTGACGCTGACCAACGTGTCCGTGACCGACGCGTTGGTGGGCCTGAGCGCGATCAGCTATGCCTGGCCGGGCGCCGAAGGCGTCCTGCTGGTGGGCGATAGCGTCACCGCGACAGCGACCTACGTCGTGACCGCCGCCGACGTGAACGCCGGCAACGTGCACAACAGCGCGACGGCTGATGGCACCCCCCCGTCGACCCCGACGAATCCGACCCCGCCGCCGGTGACGACACCGCCGAGCCCGGTCGATACGCCGATCGCGCAGGACCCGAGCCTGTCGCTGGTGAAGTCCGTGACCTCGACGGGTCCGTACACCGAAGGCGACGTCATCAGCTACCAGTTCGTGGTGGAGAACACCGGCGACGTGACGCTGACCAACGTGTCGGTCACCGACCCGCTGCCTGGCCTGAGCGCGATTGCTTACGCCTGGCCTGGTGCCGATGGTGTGTTGCTGGTGGGTCAAAGCGTGACTGCGACGGCGACCTACGCGGTCACCGCCGCCGACGTCAACGCCGGCACCGTGCACAACAGCGCGACTGCTGATGGCACGCCGCCGTCCACGCCGACGAACCCGACCCCGCCGCCGGTGACGACACCGCCGAGCCCGGTCGATACGCCGATCGCACAGGATCCGAGCCTGTCGCTGGTGAAGTCGGTGACGTCCGCCGGTCCGTACACGGAAGGCGACGTCATCAGCTATCAGTTCGTGGTTGAGAACACCGGTGACGTGACGCTGAGCAACGTGTCGGTCACCGACCCGCTGCCTGGCCTGAGTGCCCTGGCGTATGCCTGGCCAGGTGCCGATGGTGTGTTGCTGGTGGGCGAGAGCGTGACCGCGACCGCGACCTACACGGTCACCGCGGCTGACGTCAACGCCGGCACCGTACACAACAGTGCAACTGCTGATGGCACGCCGCCGTCGACGCCGACGAACCCGACCCCGCCGCCGGTGACGACACCGCCGAGCCCGGTCGATACGCCGATCGCGCAGGACCCGAGCTTGTCCTTGGTGAAGTCGGTGACGTCTGCCGGTCCGTACACCGAAGGCGACGTGATCAGCTACCAGTTCCTGGTGGAGAACACCGGTGACGTGACGCTGACCAATGTGTCGATCACGGATCCACTGCCGGGCCTAAGCGCCATCAGCTACGCCTGGCCTGGTGCCGATGGTGTGTTGCTGGTTGGTCAGAGCGTCACCGCGGCGGCCACCTACACGGTCACCGCCGCCGACGTGAACGCCGGCACGGTGCACAACAGCGCGACTGCTGAAGGCACGCCGCCGTCGACGCCGACGAACCCGACCCCGCCGCCGGTGACGACACCGCCCAGCCCGGTCGATACGCCAATTGCGCAGGACCCGAGCCTGTCGCTGGTGAAGTCGGTGACGTCTGCCGGTCCGTACACCGAAGGCGACGTCATCAGCTACCAGTTCCTGGTTGAAAACACAGGCGACGTGACGCTGACCAATGTGTCGATCACGGATCCACTGCCGGGCCTAAGCGCCATCAGCTACGCCTGGCCTGGTGCCGATGGTGTGTTGCTGGTGGGCGAGAGCGTCACCGCGACCGCGACCTATACGGTCACCGCAGCCGACGTGAACGCCGGCAACGTGCACAACAGCGCGACTGCTGAAGGCACGCCGCCGTCGACGCCGTCGAACCCGACCCCTCCGCCGGTGACAACGCCGCCGAGCCCGGTCGATACGCCGATTGCCCAGGATCCGAGCCTGACACTGGTGAAATCCGTCACCTCGACGGGTCCGTACACCGAAGGCGACACGATCAGCTACCAGTTCCTGGTGACGAACACCGGTGACGTGACGCTGACCAACGTGTCGGTGACCGACGAACTCGTGGGCCTGAGCGCCATCAGCTATGCCTGGCCTGGTGCCGATGGCGTGTTGCTGGTGGGTGAGAGCGTGACTGCGAGCGCGACCTATGTCGTGACCGCCGCCGACGTCAACGCCGGCAACGTGCACAACATCGCGACTGCCGATGGCACGCCGCCGTCGACGCCGACGAATCCGACCCCGCCGCCGGTGACGACACCGCCGAGCCCGGTCGATACGCCAATCGCCCAGGACCCGAGCCTGACGCTGCTGAAGTCGGTGACGTCTGCCGGCCCGTATACCGAAGGCGACGTGATCAGCTACCAGTTCCTGGTAGCCAACACCGGCGACGTGACGCTGACGAGCGTGTCGGTGACCGACGAGCTGCCTGGCCTGAGCGCTCTGGCGTATGCCTGGCCTGGCGCCGAGGGCGTGCTGCTGGTGGGCGAGAGCGTGACCGCGGCCGCGACCTACGTCGTGACCCAGGCGGACGTGAACGCCGGCTCCGTGCACAACACGGCGACCGCAGCGGGTACGCCGCCTGGTCGTCCGGGCGAGCCCGGTACGCCGATCGTCTCGCCGCCTGGCGAGGCCGTGGTGGAGATCGAGAGCGGAACCGACCTGTCGATCGAGAAGGTCGTGGACAACGCGACCCCCATCATCGGGACCAACGTGGTCTTCACCCTCACGGTGCGCAATGCCGGTCCGGCCGATGCCACCGGCGTGGTCGCCACCGACGCGCTGCCCAGCGGCTACAGCTTCGTGTCCAGTGCCGGTGACGGTGCCTACGACGCGGGCACGGGGCTGTGGACCATCGGCGACCTGGCCAATGGCGGCATCGCGACCCTGTCGGTCACCGTGACCGTGAACGCCACGGGCGACTACCGCAACACGGCCAGCGTGGACGGCAACGAGACCGACCCGAATCCGGACAACAACATCGACGAGGAAACGCCGACGCCGATGCCGCGCATCGTGGCGATCGACGATCCGATGGGCACCGTGGACGCGGGCGAGACCACCCGCCCGGTACTTGGCAACGACACCGTGGGTCCCGACCCGGCGACGGTGCCGGAGGTCGTGCTGACTCCAGGTGAGCCCTCGCATCCGGGCCTGTCCATGAATCCGGACGGCTCCATCACCATCGCCGTGGATACGCCTACGGGGACCTATACCTACCCGTACACGATCTGCGACGCGGCCAATCCGACCAACTGCGATACCGCGATCGCGACCATCGATGTGGTGGGCAATCCGACGCAGCTGCGCGTGGTGAAGAGTGTCGCGGCCCGCACGGTCAACATCGGTGACCTGGTGCGCTACACGGTGACCGTGGAGAACATCGGCCTGGTGGACCTGGTCGACGGTGTGCTGGTCGATACGCCGCCGGCGGGCTTCAGCTACGTGGAAGGTTCGATGTCGGTGCGTGATGCCGATGGCGCCTTCACCCTGGCGCCCGGCCATCATCCGCTGCGGATCGGTGGCCTGGACATCGCCGCGGGTGGGGACGCCACCATCGTCTACCTGCTGCGGGTGGGTGCGGGCGTGCGCCTTGGCGTCCACGCCAACGAGGCGGTGGCCGTGGACGAAAACGGCAACCCGATCTCCAACGTGGCGACCGCGGAAGTGGTGCTTGACGGCGATCCGCTGCTCGACGACAGCCTGGTCTTCGGCACGGTCTTCGACGACCGCGACGGTGACGGCTGGCAGGATCGCGCCGACCTGGGCGGCGTGGCGGTCAGCGGTGGTTTCGCGCCGGGTGCCTACGTGGCCAACTCGACCACGATCGACAGCGGCAACGGCCCGCGACCGCTGGCCGACGCCAGCTCGCCGCTGCTGCACGGCATCCAGGTGGGGGCCATCGCGGCCCGTGCGTCGGAAGCAGATCCGGCGCCGACGACGGTGATCCGCCAGCGCCTGAGCGCGCTGGAGTTCAACGATGGCTTCGTGCTGACCAGCGACCAGGGTGTGACCGTGCGCATGGCCGCGGACGGCCAGACCAGCGTCGAGCACAGCGGTGAAGCCGCCCGCGGCCTGAACGCCGCGGCGCCGACGGTCGAGCGCCGCGTGTCCTCGGTCGAAGGCGGCTACGAAGTGGCCTATGTCATCTCCAACCAGGGGATCGGCGAGCGCGGTATCCCGGGCGTGCGCATCGCCTCGGTGGAAGGCCTGCTGATCGAAACCGATCAGTACGGTCGTTACCACCTGGCCGACGTGCATGGCGGTGACTGGGGCCGTGGCCGCAACTTCATCCTGAAGGTCGACCCGGCGACGCTGCCGGCGGGGACCGGATTCACCACGGCCAATCCGCTGGTGCGCCGCGTCACGCCGGGCATTCCGGTGCGCTTCGACTTCGGCGTGAAGCTGCCGGTGCGGGTCCTGCCGGACGGTCGCGAGCAGGTCTCGCTGGAGCTGGGCGAGGTGCTCTTCGCCCCCGGCAGCGCCGAGGTGCGCGAAGCCTACCTGCCGATGATCGCGCAGGTGGCCGAGCGGATCGAGGCCCATGGCGGTGGCGAGGTGGTGATCAGCGCCGATGGCGACAGCGAGGTCCTGGCCTTCGCCCGCGCCGGTGCGGTGCGCGATGCGCTGCAGCCGCTGGTGTCGGCCGACGCGCAGCAGGGGCTGGAGGTCGTGCTGCGCACCCGCGTGGACGATCCGCATGCGCCCCTGGTCGCGGGTGCGACCGCCAGCGGGGCGATGCTCGGGACCGTGTTGTTCGACACCGACAAGTCGGCGATCCGGCCGGAGTTCAGCGGCCTGCTCGACGCGGTGGCCGCGCGGCTGGAGGCGATGGGTGGCGGCGTGGTGGTGGTCGTCGGCCACACCGACGTCCGCGGCCCGCATGCCTACAACGCGGCGCTTGGCCTGCGCCGGGCGACCTCGGTCTACGAGGCCTTGCGCATGCGCCTGCGGCCCGAGGTCCGCGAGCGGGTGAGAGTGGAATCCAGCGGTGATCCGGCTGCCCCGACCGGGACGGATGCACGATGAACACGAGCCGGAAAATGAAGATGAAACTGCTTGACCGTGCCCTGCTGGGTCTCCTGGCGGGCCTGTCGCCAGTGGCCATGGCGCAGGACGCGGCGCCGGTCACCGCCCCGGCGGAAGCCGTGGACGCGGCGCCGACGGTGTTCGACTGCGATGCCGCCGGCTGCGCCGGCGACGAGGGCCTGCTGTTCCGCCTGCGCACGCGCAGCTACGACGAACCGGTGACCCATGGGACCGACGGGAACTCGGGCTCGGCTGCGCTGCAGCCCGACCGCCGCGTGTCCTTGGCCCTGGAAGGGCCGGGGCGCGCCGACATCGCCGGCAACTTCTCGATCCGCCTGCCCGGCGGCGGCGTGATCTGGGCCACGGAAGACCCGAACCTCGGCCAGCCGGAGCTGTCGGTCTCTGCTCCGACGATGGTGGCCTTCGCCGACGGTCGCATCCAGAAGCCGGTGCGCTTCTTCGCCCGTGGCAATTACACCGCCTTCATCGAGCGCTACGAGGTCATGGTGTTCCGCGGCAACGACGCCGACCTGGTCGCGCCGGTGGCGCGATTCGCGCTGCCGGTGACGGCGGTCGCGCAGGACGAGTGGGACGGCGAGCTGCCGTCGGCCATCCAGTTCCGCGCGGGCGACGAACTGGTCTACGTGCTTCGCGCCTATGACGCGCAGGGCCGCTTCGACGAGACCCATCCGCGCCGGCTGCAGCTGGTGACCCCGGCCGAGGCCGAGCGCGGCCTGCAGCAGGTGCGCAGCAGCGCCGAGCGCAGCCTCGGCACCAGCCTGGGCGCGGAGCAGGCGCAGGACCAGATGCTGGTCGAGGATGTGTTCGCCGGCAACGGCCTGCGCCAGCAGAACATCCCGGTCTATGGTTCGCGCGTGCGCATCCAGGGCCGCAACGTGCCCGAAGGCCAGACGCTGTCGATCAACGGCGAAAGCTATCCGGTGGACATGGAGCGCAAGTTCGTCGCCGAGTACCTGATGCCGATTGGCCAGCACCGGTTCGACATCGCGGTGTCCGAAGGCGGCGCCGGTGCCGGTGCCGGTGCCGCGGCGTCGAGCTATCCGCTCGATGTCGAGGTCAGCGGCCGCTACTTCTTCGGCGTCGCGCTCGCCGACATCACCGTGTACGAGAACCGGGCCAGCGGGCCCGGGCGCGACCTGGCCCTGGCCGGCCGCGACGACGACATCCTCAGCGACGGCCGCCTGGCGTTCTACCTCAAGGGCAAGACGGCCGGCAGGTACCTGGTGACGGCGCAGGCCGACACCCAGAACCGCCCGCTCGGCGACATCTTCGACGGCTTCACCACCGCCGACCCGCAGGACATCTTCCGCCGCCTGGATCCGGACCTGTACTACCCGACCTATGGCGACGACTCCACGACGTACCGTGACGTCGACACCATGGGCCGGTTCTACGTGCGCGTGGACTGGGACAAGAACGAGGCCCTGTGGGGCAACTTCCACACCGGTATCACCGGCACCGAGTACGCGCAGTACTCGCGCGCCCTGTACGGCGCCGGGCTGAAGTGGCGCTCCATGGACAACAACGCCTGGGGCGATGCGAAGACGCAGCTGCGCGCGTTCGGCTCCGAGGCGCAGACCGCTCCGGGACACAGCGAGTTCACCGGTACCGGTGGCAGCCTGTACTACCTGCGTCATACCGACGTGCTGCCCGGCTCGGACCGGGTGGTGCTGGAAGTGCGTGACCGCACCACCGGTCGCGTCGAGCAGCGCATCGAGCTGCTGCGCGGTGCCGACTACGAGATCGACGAACTGCAGGGCCGGCTCCTGCTGACCCGTCCGCTGGCGCAGATCAGCCGCCAGAACATGCCCACCATCACCCGCGACGCGCCGCTGGACGGCTACGAGCAGCGGCTGCTGGTGGACTACGAATGGGTCCCGCAAAGCTTCGACCCGGACGACATCACCGCCGGCATCCGCGGCAAGCACTGGTTCGGCGACCACGTCGGCGTCGGCCTGACCTGGGTCGACGAGAACCGCGCCGGCGAGGACTACAGCCTGATGGCCGCCGACCTCACCCTGCAGGCCGGCCGTGGCACCTACCTGAAGCTCGAGCACAGCCGGACCGAGGCCAGCAGTGCGCCGGTGTTCTTCTCCGACAACGGCGGCATGAGCTTCGTGCAGACCAACCCGACCGGCCCGCGCGAAGGCGATGCGACCGCGGTTGAGGCGCGTGCCAACTTCATGGAGCTGGGCTGGACCCGGCTCGACTGGAGCGCAGGCGCCTGGTGGCGGCAGGTGGACGCCGGCTACTCGATCTCGCGCTTCGACACCGGTATGGACATCGAGGAACACGGCGCCGAAGTGCTGGGCCAGTTCTCCCCGGACCTGAGCGTGTTCGCCCGCTACAGCAATGCCGAACGCGGTGGCGACGTGCTGCGCCAGGCACAGGCCAGCCTGGAATGGCGCCCGGGCGAGTACAACGCCCTGACGGCCGAGGTGCGCCGCATCGAGGAGCGCCGGCAGGCGCAGGCAACGGCGGCGGGCATGCTGGGTGCGGTGAAGTACACCCATCGCTTCGGCACCGCGCTGGACCTGTACGGCATCGCTCAGGTGACCCTGGACGACGACGGCGGCCAGTACGAGGACAACGATGCGCTGACCCTGGGTGGCCGCTACAACTTCGCCAACCTGTCCACGGTCGGCGCCGAGGCCACCACCGGCGACCGTGGCGAAGGCGCCAGCGTCGAGGCGGAGTACCGGGTGTCGCCGCTGCAGAGCTTCTACGGCAGCTATACCTATTCCACCGACCGCAGCGACTACGACCCGCTGTTCAATCCCGCCGCGCGCAACGGCTGGACGCTGGGGCAGCGCTGGAGGATCTCCAACCAGACCAACATGTTCAACGAGAGCCAGTTCCTCAAGTCGCGCGGCGAGTCCGGCCTGGCCCACACCTTCGGCATGGATTTCTATCCGGTCAAGGGCTGGAACCTCGGCTTCACCCTCACCGACGGCGAACTGACCAACAGCGAGGGCGGCAACATCGACCGACGCGCGGTCAGCGTCTTCGGCGGCCACACCTCGCAGCGCACCGACTGGCAGAGCAAGCTGGAATGGCGCGAGGACACCGGCGTGGAGCAGCGCACGCAGTGGGTGAGCACCAACCGCCTGGCGCACCGGATCAACGAGAGCTGGCGGATCGCGGCGCGCTTCAACTACGCCGATACCGACGACGCCATCAACCCGGCCGCCGGCGCGAAGTTCATCGAAGGCAACTTCGGCTTCGCCTACCGGCCGTGGAACGAGAGCCGCTGGGGCCTGTTCGGTCGCTATTCCTACCTGTACGACCTGGCCACGCTGGGCCAGTTGGGCGGCGCCGACCACGACCAGAGGACGCAGGTCCTGTCGCTGGAGGGCGTGTACCGCCTCGGGCACCGCTGGGAAGCGGCGGCCAAGCTGGCGCGTCGCGAAGGCGAGGTGCGCTACGGGCGCGGCACGGGTGACTGGTTCGATTCGGCGACCACCTTCGCGGCCGGCCAGCTGCGCTACGAGCTGACCCACAAGTGGCACGGCCTGGCCGAGTACCGCTGGCTCGACGTGGACGACGGCGGCACCCGCCAGGGCTGGATGCTGGGCGTGGACCGCGACATCGGCCAGAACTTCCGCATCGGTGCCGGCTACAACTTCACCGACTTCAGCGACGACCTGACCGACTTCGATTACGACCACCGCGGCTGGTACATCAACTTCGTGGGCAGCTACTGAGCCCATTCGCGGCCGGTTCCGATCGGAACATGCGAGCCCGCCTGCATGCGAGTGCAGGCGGGCTTTTTAATGGTTCATCTCCCAAGTCCGGGGAAACCGCTTCGACGAGGAGTGCCTGCTTCTTTCGCTACGCCTCACCGTGACCTGGAGGGCCCCGCCGCGGCCGGGAGGCCTTCGCGGCTCATGTCCCCCGGCATCCGCCCGGCGGCGGATGCCTCCTCCTTTACTTCCCCGCGAAGGCCTCCCGGCCACGACGGGGCTCGGGTTCCGCTGCAGATGTGCGAGATCCCGGGCTTTGCTTCCGGGTCACCGCGTACTGCTGCGCACCGGGTGCCAAGGCCCTTGAGAGCGAAGTCAAGGAGGAGGCGATGGCCGCAGGCCAGCGCCGGGGGACATGAGCGCTCAAGGGCCTTGGCACCCGGCACCCGCGCTATCGCGCCATTCCCTCAGTTGGGAGAAGAACCTTTTTTCCTCGTGGGTCCTGCGGGATGGCGGCGCGCTACGGGTGACGGTGATGTGCAGGCAATTCGCGGCATGTCGCAGCTATAGCCGCTCCCACAGATAGAAGCGCTGCGCCCTCCTGGTGCCATCAACCTCCCGTGCGGCCGTCTGCTCTTCCCATCAGCCGCCGCCATGTTCTGATGGCAGGTCGATGGGTGCGCAGTGGGCATTCGGGAGCGGCGCAGCCGCGACGCCCACGGAGTACCCATCGATCTGCCCCTCGCAGCGCACGCCGCTGCAGCTGTCACCAGCGACATCGCTGATGTCGACGCTATTGGTTCTGGTTCTGGTTCTTGTTCTGGTGTGGCTGTTGGTGTTGGTGTTGGTGTTGCGTAGGCGTAGGCCTTGACGTTGCCGCGACCCGCGACCTGCGACCTGTGGCAAAGATGAGGGCATGGCGCTGCAATGCGTCGCAAGCAAAAAAAGAGGGGCGTGCACTCGGTGCACGCCCCTCCTTTCTACTCTGTCGCTATGCGGCGTGGATCATCAGTGGTCGCTGGCCGACGTCGCCCCGATGCCGGTCTCGCTGCGCACGCGCAGCGCGTCGAATGCGGCGCGTTCACTGGTGGCGCGTGCACTGCGGTCCAGCGTCGAGAACAGCCAGATCGAGATGAACGCCAGCGGGATCGACAGGATGCCCGGGTTCGGGAAGGGCACGATCGGCGCGGCGTTACCGAACACGTCCACCCAGACCGTGCTGCTGAGCAGCACCCACACCGTGGCCACGGTCAGGCCCACGAAGCCGCCGATGGTCGCACCGCGCGTGGTGCAGCCGCGCCATGCGATCGACAGCACCAGCACCGGGAAGTTGGCGCTGGCCGCGACCGCGAAGGCCAGGCCCACCATGAACGCCACGTTCTGGTTCTCGAACACGATGCCCAGCAGGATCGCGATCACGCCCAGGGTGACGGTGGAGATGCGCGAGATCTTCAGCTGCTGCTTCTCCGTGGCCCGGCCACGCGCGAACACGTTGGCGTACAGGTCGTGGGAGATCGCAGCCGCACCGGCCAGGGTCAGGCCCGCCACCACCGCCACGATCGTGGCGAAGGTGACCGCGGCCAGGAAGCCCAGCAGCAGGCTTCCGCCGACCGCGTTGGCGAGGTGCACCGCCACCATGTTGGTGCCGCCGATCAGGCCCTTGATCATGTCGAAGGAACCGTCCGACGCGACTTCGAAGAACTGCGGGTTCCTGACCAGCAGGGCGATGCCACCGAAGCCGATGATAAAGGTCAGCAGGTAGAAGTAGCCGATGAACGAGCTGGCCCAGATCACCGACTTGCGCGCTTCCTTGGCGTTGGGGACGGTGAAGAAGCGCATCAGGATGTGCGGCAGGCCCGCGGTACCGAATGCCAGGGCAAGCCCGAGCGACAGCGCGTTGAGCGGATTTCCGCTGACCTGCGAACCCGGGGCCATGATCGCGCTCCCGGTCGGATGCACCCTCACGGCCTCGGCCAGCAGGACGTCGGGATTGAACTGGAACGCCATCAGCACCAGGAAGGCCATCAGCGTGGCGCCGATCAGCATCAGCACCGCCTTGATGATCTGCACCCACGTGGTCGCGGTCATGCCGCCGAAGCCCACGTACATGATCATCAGCGCGCCAACGATCACCACCGCCAACTCGTAGCGGATGCCGAACAGCAGCACGATCAGCTTGCCCGCGCCCACCATCTGCGCGATCAGGTACAGCGCGATCACCAGCAGCGAGGCGCTGGCAGCGAGCACGCGCAGCGGGGTCTCCGACAACCGGTACGAAGTCACGTCGGCAAAGTTGTAGCGGCCGAGGTTCCGCAGCCGCTCGGCGATCAGGAACATCACCACCGGCCAACCGAACAGGAAGCCGATGGCATAGATCATGCCGTCGAAGCCGCTGACGTAGACCATGCCGGCGATGCCGAGGAAAGAGGCGGCGGAAAGATAATCACCGGCGATCGCCAGGCCGTTCTGGAAGCCGGTGATGCCGCCGCCGGCGGTGTAGAAGTCCGACGTGGTCTTGGTGCGCTTGGCCGCCCAGTACGTGATGTACATCGTCGCGGCGATGAAGACCAGGAACATGACGATGGCCGGGGTGTTGGCCTGTCCTGGAGCCTGCGCAAACGCCGGCAGGGGGAGCAGGGCCGCAGACAGGGCCACTGCGGCAGCGATGCGGGCCCTCATGCGACGTCCCTCACGATGGCGTCGATCAGCGGGTCGTAATGCTTGTTCGACAGGTGCACGAAGGCGGCGATCATCAGCACCGCGCTGACCGCCACGATGACCGCGGCCAGCACGCCCACGCTCATGGTGTAGCCCGCGCCGATCGGCTGCGCGAACACGTCCGGCCAGAAGGCCAGAGTGAGGATGAAGCCGGAATACACCACCAGCATCAACAGGAAAAAGCCGAGGCTGGCACGACCACGCCGCCTGTGCAGTTCCTGGTACTTGGGATGCGCGAGCACCCGTTCCACCAGATCGTTCGTCATTGCGTGTCCCTCCCGGTTGTGCGGACGCTGCCCGAATGTAGGAGCAGGCCCGGGGAACCGGACAGACGACTTTGGTAGTAGGTCGGCGACGGAGCGGCGCAAACGCCGGCGGGTGCGCGCTATCGGGGCGGAGCGGCCAGCTCCGCGGCGTCGAGGAAGCCGTCGCCGTTGGCGTCCTGGCGCACGAATCGCGCGGACAGGCGCTCCCGATGCTGCTCCAGGCTCACCGCGCGGCCGCGGCCACCCGGGAGTTCGTCCGGGGTGAGCACGCCGTCGCCGTTGCGGTCCATGCCGTGGAAGGCGTAGCCCATCCAGTCGATGTATTCAGCCAGCGACACCCGGCCGTCAGCATCGCTGTCCATGCGCTCGAGATACTCGCGCGTCGCGGTGACCTGGGCCGCTGCCGGCACCGGCGTGCCGGCCGCGTAGATCCCCGCGGCCAGGGCAATCGCGGAAACGAAACGGCCCGGCTGTCTCCAGCCGGGCCGTCGATGGATGCGTGGCGCCACGGACACCGTGCCTGCGCCCGCCGCCTCAGCCGCGCGCCGGCTGCAGCGAGTAGCCCTTCAGCCGCGCGGCGTAGTCCTGCAGCGCGCGGATGCCGCTGGCCTCGGCCTCGCGGCACCAGGCCTGCAGGTTGGCCAGCGATTCGGAGGCGTCGTGGCTGCGCGCCTCGAGCAGCGCCGCCAGGCGGGCGCGGTGTTCAACCACGGTGCGGATGCGCGGGCGCTGCTGGACCCAGTCCTGCAGCTGCGCGCGTGCATCGGGCTTGAGCCAGCGGCCGTCGTCGACCAGGCCACGGCGGAGCTGCCGGGGCAGCAGCGCGCGCAACTTGGCGCCCGCGGCGGCGGCCTCTTCGCGCAGGGCCGGCTTGAGCACGCGCTTCTGGTAGTCGGTCATGGCCTGGAAGCGCAGCGCCAGCAGGGCCTTGAGGGTGTCGGTGTCGGGCACGTGGATGTTCGGGCGCACGTCGAGCGAGGGCGCGACACGCAGCACCTTCGCCAGGCGCAGCGCCTGCAGGCCCTTGATCACGGCCCAGCCGATGTCGAACTCCCAGCGGCGCAGGGCGAACTTGGCCGAGCTCGGGAAGGCGTGGTGGTTGTTGTGCAGCTCTTCGCCGCCGATCCATACCGCCCAGGGGCTCAGGTTGGTGGCGGTGTCGGTGGTCTCGAAGTTGCGGTAGCCCCACCAGTGGCCGAGGCCGTTGACCACGCCCGCGGCCCAGAACGGGATCCACGCCATCTGGATCGCCCAGATCGCCACGCCCGCCGCGCCGAACAGGAGGATGTTGATGGCCAGCATCAGCACCGGTCCCATGGTGGCGTAGGGGGTGTAGAGCTTGCGCTCGATCCAGTCGTCGGGCGTGCCGCGGCCGTACTGCTCCATGTCCGCGCGGTTCGCACGCGCCTCGCGGTAGAGCTCGGCGCCGCGCCAGAAGACCGCCTTGATGCCCTTGTGCATTGGGCTGTGCGGATCTTCCTCGGTCTCGCAGCGCGCGTGGTGCTTGCGATGGATGGCCACCCATTCACGGGTGATCATCGACGTGGTCAACCAGCCCCAGAAGCGGAAGAAGTGCGCGAGCACAGGGTGGAAATCCACGCCGCGATGGGTCTGGCTGCGGTGCAGGTACAGCGTGACCGTGAAGATCGTCAGCTGGGTGACAACCAGGAAATAGGCGAACAATCCCCAGAGACCGGATTGGACAAGGCCGCCGGCGAGGAATTCGAGCAGGGAGACGGGCATGGCGTTGGGGGGTCAGGGCAAGTACGCCATCCATGATGGGACGCGTTCGGGCCGATTGCCACCCCTGCGCCGGCGCATGCGACAGGCGGGCGACAGGTCCGGGCGGGCGTTGCCCCACCGTGACGCCACCGCGTGCATGCTTGGACGCCACGCCACACGGGAGCACGGCCATGGGCCTGCTGATCGACGGCCGCTGGGTCGACCAGTGGTACGACACCTCCAGCACCGGCGGGCGCTTCGTCCGCACGGACGCCCAGTTCCGCAGCTGGATCACGCCCGACGGCCGTCCGGGCCCCAGCGGCGAGGGCGGCTTTGTCGCCGAGCCCGGGCGCTACCGCCTCTACGTCTGCCTGGCCTGTCCCTGGGCGCACCGCACGCTCATCTTCCGCGCGCTGAAGGGCCTGGAGGAAATGATCCCGGTCTCGGTGGTGAACCCATACATGGGCGAGCACGGCTGGAGCTTCGCGCCCGGTGACGGCGTCGTGCCGGACCCGGAGGGCGCGCGCTATCTCTACGAGGTCTACCTGCGCGCCCGGTCCGACTACAGCGGACGCGTGACGGTGCCGGTGCTGTGGGACCAGGCCAGGCACACCATCGTCAACAACGAGTCGGCGGAGATCATCCGCATCCTGAATTCGGCCTTCGACGATGTCGGCGCGCAGCCCGGCGACTACGCGCCCCCGGCGCTGCTGCCGGACATCGACGCGCTCAACGCCCGCGTCTACGACGCCATCAACAACGGGGTGTACAAGGCCGGCTTCGCCACCGGACAGGACGTCTACGAGCAGGAGGTGGGCCGACTGTTCGACGCGCTGGACGACATGGACCGACGCCTCGCGGGGCAGCGCTACCTGCTGGGCGAACGCGTCACCGAGGCCGACTGGCGGCTGTTCACCACCCTGCTGCGCTTCGACCCCGTGTACCACGGCCACTTCAAGTGCAACCTGCGGCGCATCGCCGACTATCCCCATCTGTCCGGCTACCTGCGCCAGCTCTACCAGTGGCCCGGGGTGGCCGGCACCGTCGACTTCGACCACATCAAGCAGCACTACTACCGCAGCCATCCCACGATCAACCCGAACGGCATCGTGCCGCTCGGCCCGGTGCAGGACCTGGACGCACCGCACGGGCGCGGACACCTGCCCGCCGCACCGGCGCCGTCCACGGCCGCGTAGGCGCAAGGCGCGGGCAGCAGCGTGGCGACCGCGCGCCGACCGCGGACGCCACCCGCCTGACTGCCGGCGTCCGCGGCTTGCGCCATCGCGCGCCCATCCCCACCTTGCACCCATGCCCGAGCTGCCCGAAGTCGAGACCACCCGCCGCGGCCTGGCGCCGCACGTGGAAGGCGCGCGCGTCCAAGGGGTGCTGCTGCGCCGCCCCGACCTGCGCTGGCCGATCCCGGCCGAGGTCGGCGCGCAGCTGCCAGGCCAGCGCATCGACGCCGTGCGCCGGCGCGCCAAGTACCTGCTGCTCGACACCGCCGCCGGCAGCGCGCTGCTGCACCTGGGGATGTCCGGCAGCCTGCGCGTGCTGCCCGCCGACACCACGCCCGGGCCGCACGACCACGTCGACATCGCCCTCACCGGCCGCGGCGGCGCGGCGCGCGTGCTGCGCATGACCGACCCGCGGCGCTTCGGATGCCTGCTCTGGCAGCCGCCGGGCGAAATCCATCCGCTGCTGGCCGGCCTGGGGCCGGAGCCGCTGGGAGACGACTTCGACGGCGACTACCTCTTCAGCCGCAGCCGGGGCCGCCGGGCACCGGTGAAGTCCTTCCTGATGGACCAGCGGATCGTGGTGGGCGTGGGCAACATCTACGTTGCCGAAGCGTTGTTCGCGGCCGGCGTGTCGCCACTGCGCGCCGCGGGTCGCGTCTCGCGGGAGCGCTACGGGCGGATCGCAGGCGAGATCCGCACCGTCCTGGCCCACGCCATCGCCCGCGGCGGCACCACCCTGCGGGACTTCATTTCGCCCGACGGTGCACCGGGCTACTTCGAACAGGAGCTTTCGGCCTACGGCCGCGGCGGCGAGCCCTGCCCGCGCTGCGGCCGGCCCCTGCGCCAGGCCCTCGTCGCCCAGCGGGCCACCGTCTGGTGCGGCACCTGCCAGCGCTGAGCGCAGGCGCTATGATCGGACGTCCGAGGGGAGCCCCATGTCCGACACCGCAGAGATCACGCTGTTGCTCGACGCCGCCCGCGACGGCGACCGCGGCGCGCTCGATCGCGTGCTCGCCACCTTGTACCAGGAGCTGCACGGCATGGCCCGGCGGCAACTGGCGGGTCAGTATGGGCAGACACTCGACGCCACCGCGCTGGTGCACGAGGCCTACCTGAAGCTGATCGGCCGCCGCGAGGCCCGCTTCGACGACCGCGCGCACTTCTTCGCCTATGCCGCATCCGCGATGCGCAGCGTGGTGGTCGACTACGCGCGCCAGCGCATGGCGCAGAAGCGCGGCGGCGACCTCCACCGGGTCACCGACCTGCCCGAGGACATCGAGGGCGGCCTGCGCCTGGACGAGGACATGCTCGCGCTCGACGTCGCGCTCGACCGCCTCGCCGCGGTCGACCAGCGCCTGGCCCACGTGGTCGAACTGCGCTACTTCGGCGGCCTGTCCGAGGTCGAGATCGCCGAGCTGCTCAAGCGTTCCGAGCGCAGCATCCGCCGCGACTGGCAGAAGGCCCGGCTGTACCTCCTCGCCTCGCTGAAGGCGGACTGAGGAGGCGCCCGGCGGGCGCGCGCGGCTGATGGATGCCGACCGCTGGCAACGCCTGTCCCCGCTGCTCGATGCCCTGCTCGAGCTCGAGCCGATGGCGCGCGCGCAGAGCCTGGCCTCGCTGCGCGAAGACGACCCGGCGCTGGCGGCCGACCTCGAAGGCCTGCTGGAGCTGGAAGAGGGCCAGGAAGATTTCCTCTCCGAACCCGTGGTCTCGCAGCTGCCGCTGGCGCGCGCGGACGCGGTCATCGGTCCCTACCGCCTGGAGCGCATGCTCGGCGAAGGCGGCATGGGCCAGGTCTGGCTGGCCAGCCGCGCCGATGGGCTCTACCAGCGCCGCGTCGCACTGAAGCTGCTGCGCCCGGGCCTGGCCGATCCCAACCTGCGCCTGCGCTTCACCCGCGAGCGGCAGATCCTGGCGCGCCTGGAACACGCCCATATCGCACGCCTGCTCGACGCCGGCATCAGCGCCGACCAGCAGCCCTACCTGGCGCTGGAGTATGTGGATGGCGAGCCGATCACCGACTGGTGCCGGATGCGCGAGCCCACGGTCGAGGCGCGCCTGCGCCTGTTCCTGCAGGTCTGCGAAGCGGTCAGCCACGCCCACGCCAACCTGATCGTGCACCGCGACCTGAAGCCCTCGAACATCCTGGTGACGCCGCTGGACGAGGTGCGCCTGCTCGACTTCGGCATCGCCAAGCTGCTCGACACGCCCGACGTCGGCGCCGAGGGCACGCGCACCGGCGTGCGCGCGTTCACCCTGCACTACGCGGCCCCCGAACAGATCCGCGGCGAGCCGGTCACCACCATGACCGATGTCTATTCGCTGGGCGTGGTGCTCTACGAGATGCTGTCGGGCTGCAAGCCGTACCGGCTCAAGCGCAAGAGCGATGCCGAGTGGGAAGAGGCGATCCTCAGCGCCGACCCGGCGCGGCCGTCGGTGGCGCTGCAGCGCGCGGCCGCCGAAGCCGCCACTGAGTCCACGCCGACGGTGCCGGCACCCACCACGGCCCAGGTCAGGCGCGATGCGCGCCGCATCGCCGGCGACCTCGACAACATCGTGCTCAAGGCGCTGTCGAAGCGGCCCGAGCAGCGCTATCCCTCGGTCGAAGCGATGGCCCAGGACGTCCGCCGGCACCTCGATGGCAAGCCGGTGCGCGCGCGCGCGCAGAGCATCGCGTACCGGGCGCGCAAGTACCTCGGCCGCCACCGCTGGGCGCTGGGCACCGCGGCGGCGATCGCCGTGGTGCTGGTGGCGGCGCTGGCGATCGTGGGCTGGCAGGCACAGCAGGCGGTGCAGCAGGCCGCGCGTGCACGCGCCCTGCAGAGCTTCATGGTGGGCCTGTTCGAGAACGCGGGCAGCGCGCCCGGTGGCGCGCACATCGACGTGCGCCGGCTGCTGGAAGACGGCGTTCAGCGCGGCGAGCTCGAGCTTGCGCAGCAGCCGGTGGCGCTGGCGGAACTCCTGGGCGTGGTTGCGCGGTTGCGCGCCGGCCTCGGTGACTACACCCAGGCGCTGGCGCTGCAGCAGCGCCAGGCCGCGGTCATCGCCGACATCGCGCGGCCGCCAGCGGCCCTGAACCTGCAGGCCGCGACCGACATGGGCCGCATCCGCCGGCTGCTCGGCCAGCCCGGCGCCTGCCGCGCCGCAATGCAGCCACTGCAGGCCGTGGCGCTGCGGGAACAGGAGCGGCTGCCGCAGCTGGCGGCGGACTTCCACACCCAGCTCGGGCGTTGCCTGCGCGACGAAGGCGAACTGGATGCCGCACGCATGGGCTTCCAGCGCGCGCTGGCGATCCGCCGCACGGCGGCGCTGCCAGATACCGGCGTGGTCGAAAGCCTTTCAGACCTTGCCACCCTGCGCGCGGCGGCGGGCGAGAGCGCGCTGGCGCTGCGTGAGCAGCGCGCGGCCCTGGAGCTGCTGCGCACGCGCGTGGGACTGCGCCACCCGGAGGCGATCGCGATCCTGCGCGCGACCTGCTCGCTGCACCGCGAGCTGGGCGACCTGCATTCGGCCGAAGCCGATTGCCGCGAAGCGCTTGAACTCGCGCTCGAGATACGCGGCCCGCAGCATCGCGACACGGTGGATGGGCGCCGGCAGCTGGCCGCGCTCCTGGTCGACAACGGACGCCTGGGCGAGGCCGAGGTGATCTTCCGTGACGCGCATGCGTGGCTGGTGTCGCGCCTGGGCAGCCAGCACGCCGACGTCGCCCGCAACGACAACAGCATGGCCATCGTGGCCTGGGAGCGCGGCGACCTTGGCGACGCCATCGCCGGACTCGAGCGGTCCAACGCGCTCTGGCGGAAGCTCGGCAACGAGACGATGCTCGCCGCGGGCCTCTTCAACGAAGCCCTGGTACTGCACGAGGCCGGCGACCAGGTGCGTGCGGCGCGGCTGCTGGAGGAGTCACTGCAGCTGCGCAGCGAGCGCTTCGGCAGCGACCACGGCCTGGTCGGCGCCACCCTGCGCCTGGCCGGCGAAGTGGATGCCGCGCGCGGCCATGACGCCACGGCGCTGGCGGCGCTGCGCCGTGCGGTGGCCCTGACCAGCGCGGGCTACGGCGCGGCGCACCCCGCCGCCCGGCGCGCCGAGCTGGCGCTGGCGCAGTTCGAGGCCACGCGCGGTACGCACGGCGCGCTGGCCCGGCTCGACCACCTCGCCGGCCTGCCCAAGACCGACACCGAGCTGCGCAAGATCGCCTGGCGCGCTCAGGCGGTCGCCGCCGCGCTGCGCTGCCACGGCCCGCGGCGCGAGGAATCCCTGGCCGTGTTCACCGCGCTGGAGCAGCTGGTCCAGATGGCACGCCCCGAGGGCGGCGTGGTGGTGCGCGAAGTGCGCCACTGGCGGCGGCACTGCGACGCACCGCTGGCCTTCGCGGCGGTCGCCGCGGACTGAGCCTCAGTCGAGTTTCAACGCCGGCTGCAGCGGCTCGATGCGGCCCTCGCCGCGCCGGATGCGCTTGAACTCCGCGCGACTGACCGAGACATAGCGCTCGTTGCCGCCGATCTCCACCTGCGGCCCGTCCTGCACTGCGCGTCCCTGGTCGTCCACGCGCACGGTCATCGTGGCCTTGCTGCCGCTGTGGCAGATGGTCTTGATCTCCTGGATCTCGTCGGCCCAGGCCAGCAGATGGCGACTGCCTTCGAACAGCTCGCCCTGGAAATCGGTGCGCAGGCCATAGCAGAGCACCGGCACGCCAAGCGCATCCACCACCTCGGACAGCTGCCAGGCCTGTGACCGGCTGAGGAACTGCGCCTCGTCCACGAGCACGCAGTGCAGGCGCCCTCCGGCGGCGATGTCGGCCTGCACGACCGCTTGCAGGTCGGAGTCGCGGCCGAAGGCCAGGGCCTCGGCCTGCAGGCCGATCCGGGACGCCACGCGGCCGCTGCCCGCGCGGTCGTCGAGCGCGGGCGCAAGGATCAGCACCCGCATCCCGCGTTCGCGGTAGTTGTGCGCGGATTGCAGCAGGGTGGTGGTCTTCCCCGCGTTCATCGCCGAATAGTAGAAATAGAGCTTGGCCATTCGGGGAATTCTAACGGGAGCGCCTGCGCGTGCGCTGCCCGCGGCGCCCGGGCCGGGTGGCCGCTTTGAGTACAATCGCCGGCCGTTCCGGAGTTCCCATGCACGGCCTGAATCCCCAACAATCCGAGGCCGTTGCCCACTGCGAAGGTCCGCTCCTGGTACTGGCCGGCGCCGGCAGCGGCAAGACCCGCGTGATCGTGGAGAAGATGGCGCACCTGGTCGGGTCGGGACGGTATCCGGCGAAGCGGATCGCGGCGATCACCTTCACCAACAAGTCCGCGCGCGAAATGCGCGAGCGCGTGGCCAAGCGCATCCGCGGGGACGCCGCGGACGGCCTGACGGTGTCGACGTTCCACGCCCTGGGCCTGCGCATGCTGCAGATCGAGCACGAGCGCGCCGGCCTGCGCCGCGGCTTCTCGATCTTCGACTCCGATGATTCGATGGCCCAGTTCAAGGACCTGATGCCCGGCGCCAAGCCGGATGCGATCCAGGCCGTGCAGGGCCTGGTGTCGCGGGCCAAGAACGGCGGCCTGTCGCCGGAGCAGGCGCGCGCGCTGGCACGTTCGACGCCCGAACACGAGGCGGCGATGGTGTACGAGCTCTACCAGGCGCGGCTCGCGGCCTTCAACGCGGTCGATTTCGATGACCTGATCCGCCTGCCCGTGCAGCTGCTGGAGTCCGACGAGACCTGCGCGCTGGGCTGGCGCGAGCGCATCGGCTACCTGCTGGTCGACGAATGCCAGGACACCAACGACGCCCAGTACCGCCTGCTGAAGGCGCTGGCCGGCGACAAGGGCAACTTCACCTGCGTGGGCGACGACGACCAGTCGATCTACGCCTGGCGCGGCGCCAATCCCGAGAACCTGTCGCAGATGGCGCGCGACT
The DNA here is from genome assembly GCF_054072805.1 of Luteimonas sp. A534. NCBI lineage: Bacteria > Pseudomonadati > Pseudomonadota > Gammaproteobacteria > Lysobacterales > Lysobacteraceae > Luteimonas > Luteimonas sp. A534. Next base: position 151,539 of record NZ_JBSVRR010000002.1, on the reverse strand, counting down.
ATCCGGCGCTGCGGGTGGTCAAGCTCGAGCAGAACTACCGCTGCTCCAATCGCGTGCTGCGCGCGGCCAACGCGCTGATCGCCAACAACCCGCATGAGCACCTGAAGACGCTCTGGAGCGCACAGGCCGACGGCGAGCGCATCCGCATCTGGGAGTGCCGCGACGCCGCCCACGAGGCCGAACGCGTGGCCGCCGAGATCCAGTTCCTCAGCAGCGCGCGCAAGGCCGAGTGGAGCGAGTTCTGCATCCTGTTCCGCGGCAACCACCAGTCCAAGGCGCTGGAAAAGGCGCTGCAGATGCTGCGCCTGCCCTACCACCTGTCCGGCGGCACGGCCTTCCTGGATCGCGGCGAGGTCAAGGACGCCCTGGCCTGGCTGCGCATGCTGGCCAATCCCGACGACGATTCCGCCTTCCTGCGCGCGGTGCAGTCACCCGGCCGCGGCGTCGGCGCGACCACGCTGGCGAAGCTTGCGGAAATGTCCCGCCACGCCGGCATGCCGATGTCGCGCGCCATCGAGTCCATCGGGCTGCTCAAGCAGCTGCATCCACGCGCGGCCTCGGCGCTGTCCGCCTTTGCCGAGGTGGTCCGCGGGCTGCGCACCGACGCCGTGCGGCTGTCGCCGGCGGAGCTTGTGCGCGTGCTCAACGAGCGCTCGGGCCTGCTGGCCGCGCTGCGCGCGCAGTGCAAGACCGATGAGATGTTCCGCATCCGCCGCGGCAACCTGGACGAGCTCGCCGACTGGTTCGACAGCGCCCGCGGTGGCGCCGGTCCCGGCGAACTGGCGGCGTCCCTGGCGCTGCTCAGCCACGCCGACAAGGGCGACGCCGGCAACCAGATCCGGCTGATGAGCCTGCACGCGGCCAAGGGCCTGGAGTTCCGCTACGTCTTCATCGTCGGCGTCGACGACGACACCCTGCCGCACGAGGCCAGCGTCGAAGAGGGCCGCATCGACGAGGAGCGGCGCCTGCTCTACGTCGGCATCACCCGCGCCAAGGAACAGCTGTGGCTGTCCTACGCGCGCGAGGCGCAGCGCTGGGGCGAGCGACTGCGGCTGGCGCCGAGCCGTTTCCTCGTCGAACTGCCGGCGGCCGAGCTGCAGCGCGACGGCGCCGACCCGGTGGCGGATGCCGCGAGGAAAAAGGAGCGCGCCGACGTCGGTTTCGCCGCGATCAGGGCGCTGCTGGACGGCTGAACGCCGGCGCTTTTCCCCGCGTGGCGGCCTTTCCGCCCACGCCCTGCATGGCGGACATTCGTCGTGGGGATTCGCCTGCCTCGGCTAGACTCGGCGCCTGTCTTCGACCAGGTCCCGCCATGCGCACGCCCCTGTACACCGTTGCCCTGCTCGCCACCGCCCTTGCACTGGCCGGGTGCCACACCGTCCCCGCCCAGGCGGACGTGCCCGTGACCGCGCCGCCGCCATCGGCCGCGGATACCGTGCCGGCGAACGACAACCTCAACGCAGTCCTGTGGCTGCAGCGCTCGATGGAATACCGGGCCCTGTCGGAAACCGTGTTCCGCGCCGCCACCGAACGCCTGGACGCCGCATTGGCCGATCCGTCCTGGGATGCGCTGGTCCCGGCCGAACGCGCCGCGGCCGGCGACGCGGCATCGCTGCCGCCGGCGGTCATCCTCGACATCGACGAGACCGTGCTCGACAACTCGCCCTACCAGGCGCGCCTGGTGGTGGACGGCAAGGAGTTCGCCGACGCCACATGGGATATGTGGGTGGAAGAGCGCAGGGCGACCGCGCTGCCGGGCGTGGTGGCGTTCACCCACGCCGCCGCCGACAAGGGCGTGACCGTCTTCTACGTGTCCAACCGCAGCGCGGCACTGACCGAGGCGACGCTGGCCAACCTGCGCAGCGAAGGCCTTCCCGTGCAGCACGAAAACGTGTTCCTGGGCCTGGGCATGCAGGTGCCGGACTGCGAGCAGAAGGGATCGGGCAAGACCTGCCGTCGCCAGCTGGTCGGACGGGAGCACCGCGTGCTGATGCAGTTCGGCGACCAGCTGGGCGACTTCGTGCAGGCCACGGCCAACACCAACGCGCAGCACGCACTGCTGCACGCGGAATACCACGGCTGGTTCGGGGAGCGCTGGTGGATGCTGCCCAATCCGACCTACGGCGCGTGGGAACCCGCCCAGTTCAATAATGACTGGAGCCTTCCGGCAAGCGAGCGGCGCCGGCAAAAGCGTGACGCGCTGCGCATTGATCGCGATTGATATCAATGACTTAAGTATCTACTCCTAAGGTATTGCATAAGGAGCCGGGCGGCGCTAGGCTGTCCGCGCCACAACATAGTCCTCCGGCTCCGGCCGGTTTTTACGGGAGGCCCCAGGGCCTCCCGTTTTTTATGGCGCCGCCCCTGGGGTTTACCCGAGGCTGCGGTCAGGCACCGCTGGGACTAACGTGCGTGTGGAGGGGATCCACCCGCCATCGCTGGCGGAGCACTCCTGCCTGCGCGAGGCGTCCGATGTCGATCGACCCCATCAGCTCGCTCATGAACGCGCTTTCGAAGGGACCGCCCCTTCCGGGCGCGCACAACAAGAGCTGGGTATCCAACCACGGGCAGGCCCATGACGGGGGCCGCGGCGGGTTTCCACTCGGCCTGGGCGGGGGGCCAGCGGATCTCGGGCGCCAGCTGCCCGGCTTTGGCGGTGATCGGCCCCAACACCCGCACGGCATCGATCGACCGAACCTCCCCCACGGCGGCGCGCCGGGACTGGATCGACCGAATCTTCCCTACGGCAATCCACCCGGGTTCGATCGACCGAACCACCCCCATGGTGGACCGCCCGGCCTGGACCGCCCGAACCAGCCGCATGCCGCACCACCTGGTGTTGATCGCGCGCAGCCCGGGCTTGTCAGCCAGGTGCAGGGCGTGGTCCGCGACGTGATCGGCCTGCCCCAGCAGCTTCCGGGCGCTCCGCCGGCGGGTCCGCAGGGCCCGGGCAATTCGCAGCCCGTGCAGTTGCCGGCGCCAACCATGGCTGCCGCCCAGGCGCACTCGACCCCGGTGCCCATGCACGCCGCGCAGGCCCAGACCGCCCATTTCGCTGGCTTCGCCACGGCCACCGCGCAGCAGGCGCTGGCGCCGCAACAGGCACAAACCGCCCTGCCCGTGCGGTCAGACGTGGCAACGCAGGTTGCACACGCAGCGCAGCCCCCACGCGCCGATGCCATGCAGGCTCCGCCAGCGCGCGCCGAACTGGCGCAGGTGCCACGCAGCGATGCGGCCGCAGCCGAACGCATGGCGATGCTCCAGCGAACCGCCGCCGCACCCATGCCGCTTGCCAGCATGACGACTGCGACCACCGCGGCGAACACCGCTGCAACCCAGGCCGCCGCCGTCGCCACGGCCGCTGCCGGCACCACCATGGCCTCCGTACCAGCCGCCACGATGGCCACCCAGGCCATGGAAGCGCGCAGCGTGAACCCGCTGATCGCGGCTGATCGCGGACAGGTGGTTGCGCGCACCGATGCCGGTGGCACCTATACCGGCGAAGGCCCGTATCGTCGCGGCCTGCGAAGCGCGGCACGGGCGCTGCCCGGCGGCCTGTCGACCCTGCTCATGGCGCTCGGCGCCCAGGGCAGCACCGGCGCATCCGGACGCGACCCGGCGGCCATCGAGCGCGAGCTGCGCGCGGCGATGATGCAGTGGCTGTTCTGGCTGCTGGCGATCATCGCCTACGGCTGCGTCGCCTTCGCGGTCATCGGACTGCTGCCGCCGGGCAGCCTGGGCGGAGGCGCCAGTACGCCTGTCGACAATCGTGCGTGGACCGGCGGTTTCGCCCTGGCGGGCCTGGTCGCGGCACTGGGCGCCTGGTGGTTCGCGCGCGGCATGGCGCATGGGAGTGGCGATGGATCGCGCGACGGGGATGACGATGCCTGAGCTGCCTCAGCGCCGGCACTCCGGCACCCGCACCATGCCCATCGCTCCGCCGCTGAGGTTGGGTACGAGCTTGTTCCGGTAGACCACTTCGCGGCACCCGCCCTTGGGCGTCCTTCCACCCTGTCCGGGCGCGCGCTCGAAGGGGCGCCACAGGTCGTAGCGGAACTGGAAGCGGGTCCCCGCCGGGAACCCGCCGCCGCTGTCCGCCAGCAGTTCGATCTCGAAGAAGAGGTCGAGCCGGCGCCGGTCGATGCTGCCCTCGATGGTCATCGCATTGCCGCCTGCCTCGCCGCCCCCGGAAATCGCGCCGTCGGGTTCGATCCGCAGCGTCACACCGTCACTGCCGCCGCTCCAGCCGCCGCCGGCGAACCCGCCGTCGGCCGCAAAACCGGCGTCGGCCTCCTGGTCGATATCGCCCACCACCACCAGCCGTCCGGAGTCCTGGAGCTCGGCGCTGCCGGTGCCATTGCGCGACGTGGCGCGCGCGTCCGAGCCCTCGGGCGGAAGCACCCGCACCTTCACCACCCCGATATACGCGCCCCCGGCGAGCGCGCGGATGCCGGGAGATCCACGCGCGCCTTCCTTGCCATCGCCGCGTTCGCTTTGCGCCTCCGCGCTTGCGGCCGTCGGCCCAGAGGCACGGCCTGCCGTCTTCGCATCGCAACCGGGCAGCGCCGCGCCCACCGCGATCGCTGCGAGCAGGACCATCGACGCCACCGTGATGCGCATGCCTTTCCTCGCCCTGGAAACGAAAACGGCCCCGGATTGCTCCGGGACCGTCGTGTTGCAATCCCTTGGAGAGGATTACTGCTTGCGCGACACGTCCCTGTTGGCTTCGCCCACGCTCTTGATCACGGTGTTCATGGCCTGCATGAACATGTTCATGATCTGGGTCTGCGCCTGCAGCTGGGCGGTCAGCTTGTTCTCGCCCATGCCGCCCGGATCCTTGTCGTCGTTCTTGGCCTTGGCCTTTTCGTCCTGGAGATTGTCCAGCTGGTCGGCCAGGTCCATCACCCGGTCAAGCATCTTGTCGGCGATGTTGCCGAGCATGATGGCCAGCGCCATCAGGTAGCTGCCGCCCTCGGCCGCTCCGCGGGCTTCGCCCTGGCGCTGCATCTGGACGTTCTGGATGAAGGAGAAGTTGTAGCTCTGGATATCGCTCATGGTGGTGCTCCGAAAGTCTTGAAGGGTGTGGTGCCACGGCTGCGCTTGCCGGCCGGCCGCGGATGCGGCCAGCGGCGCGTCATCGCCGCGGCGGACCCCTCAGGCGATGCGAGCGGGCGTTGACCACTTCGCTGCGCAGGGCCGCACCGGTGTTCTCGCGCTGCGCACCGCCCGCAGCGCTGGTATCCGCAGTGCCGGCGGACGCCTTCATGGCCTGGGTACGGAACCAGGCCAGCGCCTTTTCCTCGCCTTCCGTGGCGAGCAAGCGTGCAAACTCGAGCGCAACCCGCGACTCGCGACGCTCCAGCGGCTGCAGCGAGGCATCGAAGGTACGGATGAGCTCGTTGGCTTCTTCGCCGCCGATCGCGCCGTTGTCCTGCAGCGCCTGGACGGTATCGGACCAGGACGCACGATCCGGGATCGATGCGGTGGCGCTGGCCGCCGTGGCGGCCGCGTCTTCCAGGGCACGCGAAAAATCACCCTGCAGCTGCTCGCGCATCTCGCGGTCGATGGACGGGTTCGCCGCCAGCACGGCGTCGAACTCGCCCATCAACTGGCCCATCAACGCCGCCGGATCGAAACCCGTGCTCGCCCCGTCACCCTGACGTCCCGCGAACGCAGCGCCAGCGTCGGCGTTGGCGCCGGCCCAGGCTTGCATGTCTGCGGGGGTCTTGGTTCGGGACATCGCGGGCTCCGGTCTGGAGTGGGGATGAGGATGGCTTGGTTTCGAGTCTGTCCAGCGTGAAGGTGGCCGGCAAGCTGGGGCAAACCCTTGCCGCCGGGACACCGAGCGCAGGATCAGCCCGTGACCACGCGCAGCTGCTCGGTGATCACGCGGGTGGCCTCGCCATGGCGACGGCCGAGGTCGGCGGCAATGTCGCGCAGCCATGCGTTCGCCTTGTCCAGGCCGTCCTCGCGGATGCGCCGGTTGTACTCGGGCTCGAGCTTCGCCTTTTCATCGTTCATGTCGCGGAGCATGTCGTCGTAATGCCCGAGCAGGCGGGCTTCCTCGCCGGTATCGAGCACGCCCTGCTGGCGCAGGTCGGCGAGGCGTTCGGCCAGCGCTTCGCGCGTCTTCGGGGGGGCGCCATCCATGGACATGCGTCAGCCGTTCCCGAAGCCGAGGTCGAAGCCGGCGCCGTAGGCGTTGCCGAACAGCGAGTCGAAGTTGAAGCCCACGGCATCGGTCATCTCGCTGCCGAGCGCTCCGCCGAGCCAGGAACCGATCTGCTGGCCGATTGCCTGGCCGATGGGACCACCGAAATATGTGCCGACGAGGCTGCCGACGACTGAACCGATTTGACTGCCCATGTCCTTGTCCTCTCTTGATGGGTGTTGGAAGCCCGGGTGGACTCCGGGTGCAGGTTCAAGTTTCCGCAGCGGCGCGGCGGCGCCAAGCTGGTGCGTACCCGACCTAGGGCCGGCCCGGGGCGCGGCCGCGGCGGTTCGCGACGGCATACTCGCGCCATGGCCATCGCTCCCGACGACGAGTTCCTGCGCACGCGCCGCCTGGTGCTGCGCGGACTGCGCCCGGGCGACGTCTTCGACCTGCAGCGGCTGGGGCGCGACCCGCGGGTGGCGCGCGCGCTGCTGGACGCCCCCGTGGACGACATCGCATCGGCGGCCGCCCTGGTCGAGACCGCGCGCCGCATCCAGCGCGAGCGCCCGGGCCTTGGGCTGTGGCGCGCGGACGATGCCACGGGCTTCGTCGGGTTCTTCTCGCTGGTGTCGGAGTACGCACCGGACGAGGTCGAGATCGGCACCCGGCTGCTGCCGCGCGCCTGGGGCCGCGGCTATGCGCTGGAGGGCGGGGCGGCGCTGTGTGCGCACGCCTTCGACACGCTTGGGCTGCCAGCGCTGGTGGGGCTGTGCAACCCGGCCAACCGCTCGGTACCGCCGCTGTTGGCGCGCCTGGGCTTCACGCCCGACGGAAAGGTCGAGCAGTTCGGGAAGCCTGCGCTGAGAATGCGGCTGCAGCGTGCGGACTGGCGCGGCGTGCGCCGCCGCAGCGATCAATCGCGAATGACGGGCGAAGCCACGTAGACAGCGCCGTCGTGGCGCACTTCCAGGTCGCGATCACCCTCGCGCTGCAGGCGCAGGTCGCGGAAGCCGTGGCTTCGCGAAGGCAGCGCTTCCACGGCGCGGGCACGGCCGGCGGCAAGCAGGAGGCTGCGACCGGCGGCGTTCTCTGCATACAGCCACCAGTCGGCGCCATCGGCATCGCTGAGACAGGGGTGGCGGCCTTCGACCAGCCAGTCGGCGCGACCGTCGTCATCGAGGTCAACCCGGTGCGCGAGCACCCAGTCGGGGGCGAACGCCGAGCGGCCATCGACCACACCCTGGTCGCAGGCGAGCACGCGCACGTCGGTGGAGAGGCCGCGGACGATGTCGTCCGCCAGCGTCTCGCCGGATGCGGGGGCACCGGCGACGAAGCGGATGCTGGCGGCGGGCGGGCCGGGGGGATCACTTGCATCGTCGCCCGGCGGTCCCGGCGGCATCGTTGCCGATGACGTTGCCGGCACCGCGCGCACGGCCTCCGCGTCATCGGGCTGCGCACGCTCGCAGCCCGCCAGCGCAAGGCCGGCGGCCAGCAGCGCCGCCAGCCAACCCGGCGGGTGCCGCACTACTGGCGACGCCCGTCGAAGCGGCCGTCAAGCAGGTCGTGGACCCAGCGGTCGATCGTCGCGGTCGAGGCTTCGATGTGCACGTGCGGGCCGGTGGAGTTGCCGGTCGAGCCCTGGTCGCCGAGGTCCTGTCCGTAGGCCACGCGCTCGCCGGCGCGCACGTCGATGCTCGACATGTGGAAGATGTAGACCAGCTGGCCCTGGTCGCCGCGCAGGATGACCGCGTTGCCGGCGTTGCCCATCGCGCCGGCCGACACCACGGTGCCCGCGATCGGCGCCGGGATCGCCTGGCTGGTCTGCGACTGGCCGTTGCGATGCAGGACGATGTCGCGCACCTCGAGCGTCTGCCCGTCGCGCACCTGCGTCTGGTAATCGTGGTGCGGCTGCATCTGGTCGGGGTGGGATACCGAAATCGCCGGCTGGTGGCCGGTGCTGTACACGGTGTACGGCGCATAGGTCGGCGCGTCGCCCGACGGCGGCGTGGGGCCGGGCGCGGGCGACGGCGCACCCGGCCCTGGCGCGGGTGCTTGTCCGCCGCCGCCACCGGGCACGTGGACCGTCTGTCCCGGGTGGATCAGGTTCGGGTTCGCGATCTGCGGATTGGCCGCGACCAGTGCATTGAGCGACACGCCGTTGCGCGCGGCGATGCCGGACAGCGTGTCCCCACTGCGCACGGTGACCTCATGGGTGGCACCCGCGCCGCCCGGCAGCCTGATGGTCTGCCCCGGATGGATGAGGTCCGGGTTGCTGATCTGCGGGTTGGCCGACAGCAGTGCGCCGAGCGACACGCCATTGCCCGCCGCGATGCCCGACAGCGTGTCGCCGCTGCGCACGGTGACTTCGCCGCCGCCGCCGCCGGGCAGGTGCACGGTCTGGCCGGGATAGATCAGGTTCGGGTTGCGGATCTGGGGATTGGCGGAGAGCAGTTCGCCCAGCGAGACGCCGTTACGCGCGGCGATGCCCGACAGCGTGTCGCCACTGCGCACGGTGACGGCGTCTGATGGCATCGGAGCGGGCGTGGGGGACGGCGAGGGCGAAGGCCCCGGCGCCGGGGACGATGAAGGCGGCGGCGCGTCGCCATCGATACGCTGGCGCACGAAGGACGTCGCCTCGCCGGCGGTGATCCGGCCATCGCGGTTGACGTCCAGCGGTGCGTTCATGCGATACGCGGCGCTGCCCTGGCTGAAGAGGGTCGCATCGGGATCGGGACGCGGACTTCCGTAGAGCACCGTGGTGTAGACGCCCTCGAGCGTGTTGAGGTCGCCCGGATCGGAGCGGTTGTTGAAGTAGCGCTCGACGTACTGCAGCTGGTCCAGAGCACTCATCCGCGCCAGCGCATCGGTCGAGGTGCCGAGTTCGCGCGCGGTATTGGGCATGAACTGGATCAGGCCGGTGGCACCGCTGCCCGCGCCGTTGCGCACGCCGGGACTGAAGCTGGCACCGGTCTCGAAGCTCATCACCGCCAGCAGGTACTCGGGCTGCGTGCCCAGGCGCTGCGCCATCGCCTCGACCTGGGTGATGAAGGCGGGCGTGACGTTGGCATTGCCCTGCACGCCCTGGATGCGGTTGTAGTCGAAGCCCGACGGGCTGAGGTGGTCGCCGACGGCGTTGTGCCCGCCGCCGTTGCCGCTGACCGGATCGACCATGGCTTGGCTCCTGCTTTGATGCGACACATGCCGCGCATGCGCCCATTACAGGAAGCAAGACGATGGCTTGCCAGCTAGGTCAGACCCTAAGGCGGGCGTGCAGGGCGCACACTCCGCGCGGCAAAACGCTCAACCGTGGAAGTGCGGATCCACGCGCAAGCTGCCAAGGTTGCGCTCGGCGAAGCGCTTCATCAGCTCCGGCGCCGCATCGCGGATGGCGTCGTAGCTTCCGCGCGAGCGTACGTCGGCACGCAGCACCCAGCCGTCGCCCTCGCGGCTGAGCAGCAGGTCGGTACCCGGCAGGGTGGCGTCGGCCATGCGCAGCAGCACCTGGCCATCGCCCTGGGGATCGGCCGCACCGCCGGCCACGGCGAGCTGGCGCACGTGGCGCTCGATCATTTCCAGGACCGCGTTGCTTGCGCCCACCGGGGCAGGCATGGCGGCAGGGGCATCGCCGCGCAGGGCGTGCTGCGCCTGCCACAGCAGGGCGGGGTCGAGCAGCTTGGCTTCGCCGCCGTCGGCGCCGTCATTGGCCTGGCCACCACTGTCGCCGCGCTCCCGTTCACCGGTGCGGTGCACGGCGTCCTCGGTCACGGTCTGGCGCAGCTCCGCGGAGTCGCCATGGTCGATCTCGGCCTGGCCTTCGCCCAGGCGCTGTGGCTGCTGCTGCACGCCCTGGCGCGCATGGTCGAGCGCGTCGCGAAAGCGGTCGGTCTGTTCGCGGTTGGCCGGCGGACGCTCGCGCGCCTCCGCCGTACCCTCGCGGGCGCGGGCGGCATCGGCGGCGGAACTCTGGCTGGTGCGATCGATCGACATGGAGGAACTCCTTGGCTCAGGCGCCGGCCAGGTGGCGTGCCTGCAGCAAGTCTTCGGCGGCGCCCTCTTCCTGGCGCAGCTCATGGGCATTCTGTTCGCCGCGCCAGACGTCGCGGCGCTTCTCCAGCGCATCCAGCCGCGCCTTCGCGCGGAAGAACTCCGTGCGCGCCTCGGCCACCGCGGCCTCGGCGGCGCGCAGCGTTTCCTGGGCCTGGAACAGGCGCTGGCGCGCGGCGTCCGCCTGCTCGCCCAACAGGCCGATGTGGGCCTCGCGCTGCGCCAGGGCATTCGGCCACGGCACGCCCGGCGGCGGCGCGTCGAGCAGGCGCACGCGCTGCTGCTTCTGCTCGAAATCCAGCGCGATGATCTCGCCCTCGATCTTCAGGCACGCATCACTGCAGGCCTGTGCTTCGCGCTGGCGCTCGAGCACCCGCTGGCGCGCGGCTTCGGTGCGGTGCTCGCGCAGCCTGATGAGCGTCTGCAGCGGATAGCGCTTCACGGAAACAGGCCCTTGAGCGCGTCGGCCGACTGCGCGAACGGCACCAGCTCGTGCGCCGATTGCTGCAGCAGCTTGCGGATCGGTCCGATCTTTTCGATTGCGGCATCGGCATCGGGATCGGTGCCCCGCTTGTACTCGCCCAGCTGCAGCAGCAGCTCGATGTCCTGGTATTTCGCAAGCAGCTTGCGCAGCTGTCCGGCCGCGCGCACGTGCGCATGGTCGACCACGCGCGGCATCGTGCGGCTCAGGCTGACCAGGACGTCGATCGCCGGGTAGTGGTACGCGGCCGCGAGTTTTCGCGACAACACGATGTGGCCGTCGAGGATCGAGCGCACCTCTTCCACGATCGGGTCGCCGCCGTCTTCGTCTTCCGCAAGCACGGTATAGAAGGCGGTGATCGAACCCTTGTCGTTGTTGCCCGCGCGTTCGAACAGCCGCGGCAGCGCGCTGAACACCGAGGGCGGGAAGCCGCGCCTGGCCGGCGGCTCGCCCACGGCCAGGCCGACGTCGCGCAGCGCACGCGCGAAACGGGTGACCGAGTCGACCAGCAGCAGCACGCTCCGGCCCTGGTCGCGGAAGTGCTCGGCGATCGCGGTACCGACCCAGGCCGCGCGGCTGCGCTCGAGCGCCGGCCGATCGGAAGTGGCGACCACGACCACCGACTTCGCCAGGCCCGCGGGCCCGAGGTTGTCGTGGATGAATTCGTTGACCTCGCGGCCACGCTCTCCGACCAGGACGATGACGTTGACGTCGGCATCGCCACCGCGCGCGAGCATGCCCAGCAGGGTGCTTTTGCCGCCACCGGCCACGGCGAAGATGCCGATGCGCTGGCCTTCTCCCGCGGTCATGGTGGTGTCGATCGCGCGCACGCCGGTGGAGAACGGCCGCTCGATCAGCTTGCGCGCCAGGGGATTGGGCGAGGCGGCATAGATCGGCGCGTCGACCGTGTGGCCGACCGGGCCAAGGTCGTCGATGGGTTCGCCGTGGGCATCGAGGATGCGACCGAGCAGGCCCGGGCCGACGCGCACCGCCGCCTGGCGGCCACTGGCGTAGACCTCGGTGGTGGCGGAGACGCCGTCCAGCGCGCCCAGCGGGGTCAGCAGCGTGTGCTGCTTGGACACGCCAACCACTTCGGCGGCAAGGCGGAAGGATGCATCGCCCTCGCCGCGCGGGTTGCGCAGTTCGCACAGTTCGCCGATCGCGGCCTTGAGCCCGGTCGCGCGGATCAGCGTTCCGTAGGCTTCGGCGACGCGGCCGACGCGTTCGATCGATTGGACCCGCGCCAGCGCATGCAGCAGCGGATCGGGATCGCCGACGAGACCCGTGAAGGGTGCGGGCGCCGTTGCGCTCATGCCCGGCGCTCCGCCTCGGCCGCGCTGCCCGCCTGCGCGGCGCTGCCGGCCAATGCGGTCCGGATGGCCTCGATCTGCTGCGCGACGCCGGCGCGGACTTCGCCGGCTTCCGACACCACTACGCAGCTGGTGGGCTCGAGGCTTGGATCGTCGACGAGCTCGATCACGCCGACCGCGGGATGTGCCTGGCGCACCGCGCCGAGGCCCGCGGACACGCTGTCACGCACGCTGGGATGCACGCGGATCAGCAGGAACTGCTCGGCCTGCGCGGCCTCGACCGCCTGCATCACCAGCGGCGGCACCACGCTGCGCGCATCGAAGCCCGGCGCGATGCGATCGACGATCGCGCAGGCAAGTTCGGTGATGCGGCCGCTCGCCTCGCCCAGCACGCGGGCACGACGTTCGTTGAGCGACGCGAGCTGCTCGGTCATCTGCAGCTTGGCGGCCGCGATGCCCTCGGCGAAGCCTTCGGCATGGCCCTGTTCGCGCGCGCGTGCGATGTCGGCGATGGCCTCTTCGTACAGCCCGTTGACGCGCTCGAGCAGCGCATCGAGCTCACCCAGCTGCGCCCAGGCCGCAGCCGGCACGACGCTGGCGCCAAGCGAGCGGCTGAACTGACGCTGCTCGAACACCGCTACGCCCGCTGCGGGTGGGCTGCGGCCGGCAGGCGCTTCGCGGGTGGCGACGGGGAGGGTGGATTCTGCGTTCATGGGTGCGTGTGCGCGCTCATGCGGCGCGCGCCTCGTGGTGCGTATAGACCCGGAGCACCGGCTTTTCAGGCAGGTGCACGGGGCGCTCGTCGGCCGGTGGATGCAGCAGGTCGCACCAGTCGGCCAGCGCGGGATCGCGACGCCGGGCCCAGGCACCCAGCTCCGCGCGGCCCTGCAGGTCGAAGAGCGCGAACAGCGGCGCCGGATCGTCGTCGGCCATGGTCGCGGCCAAGGCCGCGCTGAAGTCGGCGCCAAGCGCCTGCAGCCTGGCAGGCGGCAGCGTCCCTTCCCACACGGTCCGGTCGAGCGCGAGCATGTAGCTGTGGCCAAGCGCCGTCTTCAGGCGTCGGACCGGTTCGCGGCGCACCTCCGCGCGGATCGGTGGCGCATGGGCCAGCAGGCCGAGGTCGCGGCACAGGGCGTCGAGCCGCGGTCGCGGCCAGCGCTTGCGGATGTCACCCGGAGCGCGCGCCGGGTCGGGTGCCAGCAGTGATGCCGCCGGGCCTTCGGCCAGCCGGCTGGCAAGCAGGCGGCGGCCAAGCGCACTGTCGCGCGCGCGCGCGACCAATGCCGCGTCCAGCGGGGCACCGGCGTCTTCAAGCCATCCGGGGTCGACCTCCGCCAGCAGCGCCCGCAGCGACATGCCTCAGCCGTTCCAGACCTGGTCGGACGTTTTCTTCGGTTGTACCGCGGCCCGCAGCCGGCCCCAGAAAGCGACCAGCAGGCCGAGCAGCACCACGACGCCGGCCGCCATCGCCAGCGTGACCGGACTGATCGCCGACAGCGCCGGCCCCTGCGGACGGCGCGCCGGCAGCGGCGGCGCCTCGGCGAACTTCACCGTGACCTTGTTGATGTCGATCAGGCCCGGCACTGCGTCCTTGATCAGGAGCTTGATGTCGGCCTCGCGGTCGCGGGCGCTGGCACCGGCGTATTCGAAGATCGCGACCGACGCGGAAGAATCCTGGCTGGACCCGCCCAGAGGATCGCGCTCGGCCAGGGTCACGTGCACGCGGGCGTCGACCACGCCCGGGAAGCGGCTGAGCGTGTCGGCCAGCTCCTGCTGCAGGCTGCACTGCTCGCGGCCACGCTCCTCGGTGGACGAGGACGCGAAGCCTTCCTTCTTGAACACGTCGCAGGTATTGGCGAACTGGGCGCGCGGCAGGCCGTGCGCACCAAGCAACTGCATCGCGTACGGGAAATCCGACGCCGCCACCCGAACCTCCCAGCCGACCTTCGACGGCGACGGGTTCTTGTCGGCGTCGATGCCGGCTGCGATGAGCACGCCCATGATCTGGTTCGCCTGGTTTTCGTCGAGCTGGCTGTACAGCGGCTTGCCACCGCAGGCGGCGAGCAGCGTCGCCGCCGCCAGGGCGAACAGGGCCGCGCGCAGTGCCCGCGGCCGTTGCTTGGAATCCATGGACTTGCCCCCTTCCGTCAGGACTGCTGCCGGAACAGCTGCTGGATGCCGTCCGAAGTGCGGTTGGCAACGTTCGAGGTCAGCTCGGCCTGGAACAGGAACTGATGGCACTTCATGGTCATTTCCATCATCTGCCCCGGCGTGAGCTCGGCGACGTTGCCGCTCATGCTCTGCGACAGGGCGTTGATGTTGTCCGCGCCCGTGTTGAGGTTGTTGATGGCCGAGATCAACGCCCGCGTGCCTTCGGACGGCTGCGCCGGCGTCAGGTCGACCGGCGCCGCCTGCTGCTGCGGGGCGACGCCGCCGCTGCGCTCGAGCGAGGCGGCGAAATCGCGGATGTCGTACGGCGTGGCCTGTGCCTGCCCGCCGCCGCCCGCACCCTGCATGCCGGCCTGGCCGGCCATCGCCGGGTCCATGGCTGCTACCTGGATGGCTTCGATCATGTGATCCTCCCGCGCTTGCGCGCTTAGTTGCGCTTGCCCAGGGTCTCCAGCGCCTGGCCCACGCTGTTCTGCGAGGTCGCGGCGTTGTTGGACATGAACTGCATCTTCAGGCTGGCGGCGGTCAGCTGGACCATGTCGGAAGGCTGGTCGCTGCCGCTGCTGATGTTGGCGGACATGTCGGTGATGACGGCGGCCTGCGAGTCCAGGGTCTGGCCCCAGGCGCGCGACATGGCTTCGTACCAGCTGCCACGGTCACCGGCGGACGATCCGCCGCGGATGCCACCGGCGCCACTGGTGGCGGCTGCGCCGGCGATGAACTGGCCCAGGCCGGGCGTACCTGCTGCGATGTTGGTCATGGTGCTCTCTCCTCTTCTTCGGTCTTTTCTGCGATTTACATCCGCAGCGGCATGACGTCGCTGCGCACGTTGGAAAAATCCTGAGGTTCCGGCGCGTCCTCGCCGGGCTTGGGCGCGGCCTCGATCTTCAGCCGCTCGAGGCTGCCGTCGGGCCGCAGCGCGTGCGCGGTGCCCTCGGTGATCGACACCAGGGTGCCGATGCCCGGCAGTTCAGCGCCAACCTGGTAACGGTCGCCCTTGCCGGACACCACGTGCGGATCGTCGCCACGCACGATCGCGGCCACGCGGATGCGCACCGGCTTGGCGGGAACGGCGGGCAGGTTGCGCTTGGCTGCGGCGACCTCGGACACGTTCACCGGGATGACCCGGACCACGCCTTTTACTTCCCGCATCGCGCGCGAATACGACGCGGCCTCGAGGGCGGCGCCGTCCTCGAAGGCGCCCCTGACCTCGACGTCGCCGTTACCGAGATAGCGCGTGCGCGCGCTGATGCCCTGGCCGCGCAGGATCTCGGCAACGTCGCCGGCGATGTCGTCGCCGGTCCGCAGTTCCAGCCGCGCGTCGATCTTCTCCTCCGCGATCCGCCGCGCGATTCGTTCGCGCGTGGCGGCATCCGGAACCGTTCCGGTCAGCACCAGGCGGCCCTGCTGGTCGATCGCGGCCAGCCCGTCGTCGATGCCGTATTGGGGGACCAGGCGCTGCAGCTGGGCGCGCGGATCCGGGACGTCCTGCTGCTGCGGCACGACCATGGCGAAGATCGCGAGCGACACCAGCGACAGCACGGCCACCGCGGCCACGGCGGGCAGGCGGCGCAGGTAGGGGCGGGCGGGCCGGTCCGGCGCCGGGCGCGGCCCGAGCCCGCCGGGCACGAGGCGGTCCCAACCGGCGTCATCAGCGGCGCCGAAGGCGATCGCGGCCTCGCCGATGCCCACGCGCTGCACGCGGTCCAGCTCGATCGGATCACCGGGATGGACCATGGCGGTAGCGACGTGCAGCGGTGCGTCCAGCGCGCGCAGCGAGAAGCGGCCATTGACGAAGCTCAGCAGCGCGTGGCGCGCGGCCACGCCCGCGTCCGCCAGCACCATGTCGCAGTCGTCGCCGCTGCCGATGAGGATCATTTCGCCACCGGCAAGCTCGCGTTCGGCACCGGCGTGGAGACCCGACACGACGCGCAGCACGATGCCGCGATCGTCCAGTGCCTCCATGTCGTTCTCCCTTCCCATGCCACTCTCCGTTTGACCGAATCCTGCAGCTGTCCCGTTACCTTGCGGTGAAGCCCCAGGGTCAGGCGTTCACCTGCCCGGCCTGCACGATGCGCAGGTCAGGCGCGAGTTCCTGGTACGACAGCACCGGGAGCTCGAAGAAATCCACTTCCATCAGCTTGCGCAGATGCCTGCGCACATCCAGCGAACACAGCAGCACCGGACGCACGCCTGCGGCCTGTCGCGCCAGGTGCGCGCGCACTTCGGCGCCCAGGCGCGACGCCAGCTCCGGCGAGATCGCGAGCTGGCTGGCGCCACCAGCCACGCGCACCGACTGGCGCAGCTTGTCTTCGAGTTCCGGGTGGATCAGCAGCACGTGCAGCGTGCGCTCGGTATCGGCGTGGCGTTCGGCGATCTCGCGCTTGAGCGCGACGCGCACGTACTCGGTGAGCAGCACCACGTCCTTCTCACGGCCGCCGACATCGGTGATGGCCTCGAACACATCGCGCAGGTTGCGGATCGGCACGCCTTCCTCGGCGAGGCGGCGCAGGACGTCGGCCACGCGCTGCGGCGCGACCACGCGCAGCATTTCCTTCACCAGGTCGGGGTAGTCGCGCTGCATGCGCGCGAACAGGTTGGCGGTTTCCTGAATGCCGATGAAGCCGCCGAGCCTGCGCTGCAGCGCGCCACGCGCATGGGCGGCGAGCAGGTCGTCGGCGGCCAGCGCACCCTCGCTGCCCGGGGCGACCCACTCGCCTGCGAGCGCCGGGAAGAATCCACCCTGTCGATTGCCGCCATCGGCGGCGGCCACGCCCTGGCGGAAGGCCGCATCGGTGCGCAGCTGCCCCGAGGCGAGCCGAGCACCGAACGCACTCAGGCGATAGCCGCCCTGGCCCAGGCCTCCCACGGTGCGCGTGGCTGGCGCAGGCACGGGCACGCCGAATTCGTCGCGCATGTCCTGCGCCACCGCGGCCACGCGCGAACGCAGCAGCTCCTGCATCGGCGCCAGGTCCGGCGACAGGTCGAGCTGCAGGGGCGCGGGCGGCGCGAGGTCGTCGACCTGTGCCGGGCGCTCGGATTCCGCGACCTCGCCCTCCGGTACGCCGAAGGCGCGTCGCAGCACCTGGAACCCGTGCCGGTAGCGCCATGCGCTGATGCCGATCAGGACCAGGCCAAGCACCAGGAACACGATTTTCGGGAAGCCCGGCACCAGGGTCATCAGCAGCGCAAGGATGCCGGTGATCAGCAGCACCCTCGGCTGGCCGCTCACCTGGCGGCCGATGGCGGCGCCCAGGTGCTTGTCGTCGACGTCGCTCGTGGTACGCGTGACCACCAGGCCCGCGGCAATGGTCGCGAGGATGGCCGGGATCTGCGAGACCAGGCCGTCGCCGATGGTCAGGATGCTGTAGGTGCGGGTGGCGTCGGCCAGCGCCATGTCGCGCTGCAGGACACCGATGGCCAGGCCGCCGAGCAGGTTGATGATGATGATGACGATGCCGGCGATGGCGTCGCCCTTGACGAACTTCATCGCGCCGTCGAGCGCGCCATGCAGCTGGCTCTCGCTCTCCAGCAGGCGGCGCTTGGCGCGGGCCTCGTCCTTGTCGATGAGCCCCGAGCGCAGGTCGGAGTCGATCGACAGCTGCTTGCCGGGCATGGCGTCGAGGGTGAAGCGCGCCGAGACCTCGGCCACGCGCTCGGCGCCCTTGGCGATGACGATGAACTGCACCACGGTGATGATCAGGAACACCACCAGGCCGACCACCAGGTTGCCGCCGGCGACCATGTCGCCGAAGGTCTCGACGATGTGGCCGCCCTCGGCGTCGAGCAGGATCGAACGCGTGATCGCGATCGAGAGCGCCAGCCGGAACAGGGTGGTCAGAAGCAGCACGCTGGGGAAGCTGGAAAACGCCACCGGCGTGGGGATGTAGATCGCCAGCAGCAGCAGGCCGAAGCCGATGGAGATGTTGATCGCCACCAGGGCGTCGATCACCACCAGTGGCAGCGGCAGGATCATCACGCTGATGATCAGCACCGCGGAAACCGCGAGCACGATGTCGCTGTAGCCGAGCCGCGCGCGCTTGGTGTTGGCCGGCGCCGCGAAGAGGTTGGCGATCAGCGCGCGCACGGCGTCATCGTGTCCACGGACGGCGCCAGGAAGTGGGTCTGCCCACTGCCTTGCATGTCCCTTGCCACATCATCGTCCTGCCGCATCCGAGCACTGACCCCATGCGTCACTTTGTGGCAAATTACGATAGTCTCGCTACAAGAGCAATCGCGGAAAATTTAATCCGGGCCGCGCGTGAGAGACGTTCCGGCTGTTCATGGAGGTGAAGGCAAACGCCTGTAATGAAAGGGAAATTTTGCGGTAACAAGAAACCGTGACCGCTGTCCCGATCTAGGGCTTCGCATCCTCGGGTCTGCCCGGGCTTGCGATATCGGCCTCGTCCAGGTCAGTGATGAAATTCACGTTCTGGGCAGCGACACCCACGGTGAAGACGCGGCCCGAACGGGACTTCACCAGCACCAGGCGTTCACGCGGGCCAAGCGGAAGGATCTGCAGGATCGACAGCGGCGCATCGGGGCCGGTCAGGCCGTAACGCCGGCGGAGCAGGCGCAGGACGACCAGCAGGCCGGCAATGATGAAGGCCAGCGGAAGCACGATGGCCAACAGCTCCCCGGCAAAGGACGACGCCGCCGGAGCATCGGGAATGGCTTCGGCCGACATGGCAGTGCCACTTGCGAGGGACAGGATGGCGAAGATGGCAGTCAGGGATCGTTTGGACATGGGCGGATGCATGGGCCTGCTGTGGCGCACGGAAGGTGCGGGCGCAGCCTACCGCAGCCGCTGCGGCGCGCGCGGCACCGGGGCCACTGCATGACGCCGGCCGGGCGCGCGGGCGGCCGCATGCAGGTCGCTGCCGGCGACAGCGCCGTGACCGCGATGCTGGAGGCGATCCCCTTCCCCTGCGCTGCCTTCGCAAGCAACGGCGGCGGCCTGGTAGCTGCCAACAACGCCTACCGGCAGGCCTTCGCCGGCCTGGAGGGCCACGACCATCGCGCCCGCCTGCTCGCCGCCCTGGCCGACGGCGACCACGATGGCGACGAGGCCGGTGGCGCGCCGCGCGAGGTCAACGCGCCGCACAGCAACCGCTGGTACGCGCTGCACTGGGGCACGGCGCAGGTTGAAGGCACCGCGATCGACCTGCTCACCGCGGTCGACATCAGCGCCCGCATCGAGGCGCTGGATTCACACAAGAGCCGCCAGGAGAAGCTGCTGTTCACCTCGCGGCTGATGACGGTGGGCGAGATGGCGGCGACCCTGGCGCACGAGCTCAACCAGCCGCTGGCGGCGATCGTGAACTATCTCAACGGCAGCCTGCGCCTGGTCGACCAGGCCGGCGGGCCGGTGCAGGTGGAGCGCGCGCTGCTCGCCGCGCGCACGCAGGCCGAACATGCCGCCGCGGTGATCTCGCGGCTGCGCGAATTCGTCCGCGCCCGCGAGCCGCGGCGCGATGCGCGCGATCTGGTCGAGATCACCAACACCGTGGTCGAACTGCTGCGCCTGGAGGCGGAGCGCCTGCAGCTGCGCATCGAACTCGCGCTCGCCCCGGGACTGCCGGCGGTGTATGCCGACCGGGTCATGGTGGAACAGGTGCTGCTGAACCTGGTGAAGAACGCGATCGAAGCCATGCGCGAAGTCCCTGCCCACCACCGCGGCCTGCGCATCGAGGGCCGGGTCAACCTGGACGGCGAAGTCGAAGTCCGCGTCTGCGATCGCGGCGAGGGGCTCAGCGAGGAACAGGGCGCGCAGCTGTTCTCGCCCTTCTTCACCACCAAGAGCGACGGACTGGGCATCGGCCTGGCGATCTGCCGCTCGATCATCGAATACCACGAGGGGCGGCTGTTCTTCGAGCCGCGCGAGGGCGGGGGCAGCGTATTCGGATTCACGCTGCCGCCGGCGGAAGGAAGGGGATAGGCAATGACGGTGACACGCGTCTACCTGGTGGACGACAACGATGGTTTCCGCGACTCCACCGCATGGCTGCTGGAAACGTCCGGCTACGAGGTCGAGGCCTTCGCCTCGGGGCCGGCATTCCTCGCCGCGTTCGGGGGCAATCGCCACGGCGACGCAAGCGAGTGCCTGGTGTCCGACATCCGCATGCCGGAAATGAGCGGGCTGCAGCTTCAGGACGAGCTTGGCCGACGCGGCATCCAGCTGCCGGTGGTGTTCGTGACCGCGCACGGCGACGTGCCGCTGGCGGTGGAGGCGATGCGCAAGGGCGCGGCGAACTTCCTGGAGAAACCCTTCTCCGAGGATGCGCTGATCGACGCCCTGCGCACCGCCCTGGCCAACGCGCGCAACCGCGGCGCCGGCGGCGGCATGGCCAATGAGCTCCTGGCGAAGCTGAGTCCACGTGAACGCCAGGTCCTGGACCTGGTGGTGGCCAGCAAGCCGAACAAGATCATCGCCGACATCCTCGGCATCAGCATCAAGACCGTTGAACTGCACAGGGCGAACATGATGGGCAAGCTGGGCGTGCGCTCCCTGCCGGAGCTGATGAAGGTGGCGCTTGGCCACGCCTGAGCGCGGCGCGCGCAAGGCGACGTCGCGACGCACGCGGACGCCCGCGACCGCGTTGCCGGCTGCACCCGGGGCACGGCCGTTGCGCGGCCTCCTGCCCGAGGTCGATGCGCCTAATTGCGAGGCTCTGCGCGCGTTCTTCGCGGCGCCGCGCTGGTGGCTGCTCGGCGACGGCGCGGCGATCCAGGCCGAACCCGCGAACAGGGCCACCGCGTCGTTCGCGGTCGATGCCGAAGGCACGCGGCTGCGGCTGCACGTCGAAGGCCCTGCGTCGGCGGGCGTCGATGATCCCCGCCTGCGCTGGAGCGACCATGCCGGGCGCGCGCGCGTGCTCGCTTGGAGCCTCGCCCACGAAACCACGCTGCGCCGGCTCAGCGAATGGCTGGGCAGCTCGCTGTTGCCCGTGCTCGACGACGCCGGCGGCGATGTGCCCGCGCCATCGCTGTGGCTCGCGGTCCGCATCGAGGACGCGCCGGCGAACGACGGCGGCGACGCCGGTGCGCCCCCGCTGGCCGTGACTGCCCACCTGTGCCTGCCCATCGCGTGGCTGCAGGCGATCGCCGCGCGCGGCGAGCCGCCGCATGAAGACGACCCGGTGCCCGATGCCGGGCGCTGGCGCACGCTGCAGGCCGCGGTTTCGCTGCAGTTCCCGACCACCCTGGCGATGCGCGAATGGCGCGCGCTGCGACCCGGTGACGTGATCGTCGCCGGCCATCGCGGGCAGCCGCCGACCTGCATCGCCCGCGCCGCCGGCCGCGACTGGCCGCTGGCGCCCGCGCCTGGCGGCTGGGCCGTGCAGGGCCAGCCGATTCCTTCCCCCACTTTCCACGAGGAACTTTCGATGAGCGAAGCAGAGCAGGACGGCGGCGTGCCGCCCGAGGCCGCCCCCGTCGCCGACCCCGCGCGCAGCCTGCCGGTGCAGCTGGGCTTCGAACTCGGCCGCACCGAGATGAGCATCGGCGAACTCGCCGACCTGCAGCCCGGCTACGTCTTCCCGCTGGCCGCGGCGCTGGAGGGCAGCAACGTCACCATCCGCGCCAACGGCCGCGTGGCCGGTCGCGGCGAGCTGGTCGCCGTCGGCGACACCCTGGGCGTGCGCCTGCTGTCCTGGAGCTGACGGGAATGGACTTCACCACCTTCTCGCCGGCGGTCGTCCTCGTCACCGTCGTCTTCATCGCGCTGGCACCGTTCGTGGCGGTGATGGTGACCTCGTTCACCAAGATCGTGGTGGTGCTGAGCCTGCTGCGCAACGCCCTGGGCCTGCAGCAGGTTCCGCCGAACGTCGTGATCAACGGCCTGGCGATCGTGCTGTCGGCCTACGTGATGTCGCCGGTGATCCTCGATACCCAAGCCGCGGTCAGCGCCTACCTGGCCGGGCAGCCGCCGCCGCCGCAGATCCAGGAGCAGATCGAAGCCCGCGCCGTCGCCCGCGCCGAACGCATGGCGGCGCGCGTCACGCAGTCCCCGGCCCCGGCGACACCGGGCGCGATGCCGGCAGCGACCACCGCGGCCGGCACGCGCGCCGACCCGCCGCCGGCCAGCCCCGCCGCCGCCGACGCCCTGCGCGCGGAGGCCGAAGCCCGCGCTGGCGGGGACGGCAACATGGCACCCGATCCCGCGGGCGCCGAGCGTTCGCCGCTGTTCGCGAACGTGGACAACGGCAGCGGCGTCACGCCTGCCGACGGCCCCGAAGGCGGCGCGGATGCCGGCGAGCAGGGACCCGTGGTGATCACCGCCACCGGCGCGCCGCGCCCGCCAACCCCCGTCGAAGGCGCGCCCATGGACGCCGCGCGGATGCTCGGCATCTTCGAGGCCGGCAAGGAGCCGCTGCGCAGTTTCCTGATCCGCCATTCCAACGACGCCGAACGCGCCTTCTTCCTGCGCAGCGCGCAGCGCCTGCTGCCGGCGGACCGTCGCGACGACCTCGATGTCGACGACTTCATCGTGGTGATCCCGGCGTTCACCGTGAGCGAACTCACGACCGCGTTCCAGATCGGCTTCCTGATCTTCCTGCCCTTCCTGATCATCGACCTGGTGGTGGCCAACATCCTGCTGGCGCTGGGCATGATGATGCTGTCGCCGACCACGATCTCGCTGCCGTTCAAGCTGCTGCTGTTCGTGCTGGTCGACGGCTGGGCGAAGCTGGTCCACGGCCTGGTGCTGACCTACGGGGGCGGATGACATGAACGAGGTCCTGGAGCTCACCAAGGAAGCGCTGTTCCTTGTCATGCTGCTGTCCGGCCCGCCGATCGGCGCCGCGGCGCTGGTCGGGCTGGTCATCGCGTTCCTGCAGGCCGCCACCCAGCTGCAGGAGCAGACGTTCGCCTACGCCTGTAAGTTCCTGGCGATCGTGCTGATGCTGTTCGTGACCGCGGCGCTGATCGGCGGCTCGCTGTACAACTACACCGACCGCATCTTCCGCGACTTCCCGGGCCTGACGGTGCGGAACTGACGGGTGTTCGACTTCCTCGGCAACCCGCTGCTGGCGCTCGCGCTGGTGCTGCCGCGGGTGATCGGCGCCTTCCTGATGCTGCCGCTGATGACCCAGCAGACGGTGCCGGCGATGGTGCGCAACAGCTTCATGGTGAGCCTGGGGATCATCGTGCTGCCGGTGGCGCTGGCCGGCCTGCCGATGGAGAACCTGGGCACGATCGAATGGCCGCTGATCGTGTTGAAGGAAATCTTCATCGGGGTGGCGATCGGCTTCTGCTTTGGCATCGTGTTCTGGGCCGTGGCCGCGGTAGGCAGCGTGATCGACACCCAGGTCGGCATGTCGATGGCGCAGGTCTTCGATCCCATCCAGGGCCACCAGGTCACCCTGCACGGCGAGTTCCTGTCGCAGCTGGCGACCTGGCTGTTCATGGCCAGCGGCGCCTTCCTGGTATTCCTCGACCTGCTGATGGGCAGCTACGTGCTGTGGCCGGTGGCCTCGTACTTCCCCAACCTGCCGGCGGCGGGGATGAACCTGTTCGTCGGCCAGTTCGACTACATGATGACCACGGTGCTGGTGCTGGCGGCGCCGGTGATGGTGGTGATGCTGGTCATCGACCTGTCGTTCGGGCTGGTGAACCGCTACGCGCCGCAGCTCAACGTGTTCGCGCTCACGATGCCGATCAAGGCCTGGCTTGCGACGGCGCTGATCCTGCTGCTGATCGGCGTCTACGTGGAAATCCTGCTCGAGCGCCTGGGCAGCAACCGCTACCTGCTCGGCGTGCTCAAGCACGCGCTGGGCTGATCACTCGCCGCGGCGGATGCCCTCGGCCCAGAACAGCACCTCGGCCACCGCGTCGAAGAACTCGCTGTCGATGTAGTCGTCGACCTCGACCTTCTCGTTGAGGCCGCGCGCGAGCGGGATGTTCTGCAGGATCGGCACGCCGGCCTCTTCGGCGACGCGCTTGATCTCCTCGGCCTGGTGGCCCTCGCCCTTGGCGACGACCAGCGGCAGGTCGGTGACCCCGGCCTCGAACTGCAGGGCGACGGCAATGTGCGTTGGGTTGGTCACGACGACGTTCGATCCCCGTACGGCATTGAGCATGTTCTGCTGCGACCACTCCTGGTGCAACTGCTTGCGGCGCTGCTTCACGTACGGATCGCCCTCGTTCTCCTTGACCTCCTGCTTGATGTCGCGGCGGCTCATGCGCAGCTGCTTGAGGTAGGAGAACTTCTGGTACCAGGCGTCGAGCACCGACACGAAGAAGAACACGCCGATGGTCCAGATGCCGATCCGCACCAGGGCGTGCCAGATCGCGGTGCCCATCGCCCCGGGCGGTGCATGAGGCATCTGCAGCAGGCTGTGGCGCATGCCGTAGAGCACCACGGCGCCGATGAAGATCAGCGCCGCGCTCTTGAAGATGGCCTTCACCAGCTCCACCAGGTTGTCCATCGAGAACATCTTCTTGACGCCCTCGACCGGGTTCATCTTCGACACGTCCGGGGTGAGCTTCTTCATGCTCGCTACCGGCCCGGTCTGCAGGAACTCGACCACCACCGCGAGGAAGAGCGCCACCAGCAGCAGCGGCACGCTCAGCGCGACCAGGGTCCAGAAGGCCTGCAGCCCGAGCGCCGGCGCGGCCTCGAGGAAGGGCGTGCCGATGGCATCCAGGCTCGCCTGGAACAGCGCACGCATCCGGTCCCACATGAAGCCGAGCATCATCCAGCCGCCCACCAGCCAGCCCAGCACGAGCACCGTGCTGGTCAGCTCCTTGCTCTTGCTGACGTTGGCGTCCTTGCGCGCGTCGCGGAGCTTCTTGGGGGTCGGCTGCTCGGTCTTGTCGGCGCCCTGGTCCTGGGCCATCGCGTCTCTGCCTGGTTCGCGGCGGAACGCTACCATGCACGACCTTGCAGGCGCGGCTCCGGCGCGCAGTTGCGCGGCACGCCGGACTACCGGCAGCTGAACGGGTCGCGGCGGCTAGGGTCGGCCCGAGGTGGCAGGCGCAGCCCGCGGCGATACAGTCTGCCCATCGCCCCGAATCCCCCTCCAGGTCCCACGGCATCGCCATGAGCACCATCGGTCCCGACTCCCACCTCAACCTCGCATCCGGCCTGCATCGGATCGACGGGCCGCTGGACGACCTCCGTCGCCAGCAGGGCGGGGATGCGCACGAGGTCCAGCCCGGGAGCTCCGTCGCCGAGGTCGAGGCCGCACCGGTCGCGCTGGCGGATGCCGGCGAACGGGTCCTCGCCGCGCCGGCCTGGGACAGCGCCGGTCCGCGCATGCTCGCCGGCGACCTCGCCCTCGAGGCCCGGCTGGGTGCCCTGCCGCTGGCCCAGGCCGCCGAGGGCGCCGTGGATTCGGTGCTCGACGCGTTCGCCTGACCCGCCGGCACCACCAGCCGCGATAATGCCGCGGCCATGACCGATTCCCTGCCCACCCCCGCCGCCCTGCGCACCGCCGCCGACCGCCTGGTGTCGGCGCTGGCGGCGCATGCCGATCCCGAATACCGCCTGGCGGTGCTCAAGCGCCTGGTGCGCCGGCTGGGCGAGGAGCGCTATCCACTGTTCCTGCGCATCGTCGGCGTGGTGGCCGAAAGCGACGACGAGCGCGCGCAGCGGCTGCTCGCCGAGACCTTCGGCGTGGCCCTGCGCCGGATGGACCTGCCGGGCGGGGCCCTCAGCTCCTGGGGCGCCACCGGCCTGCCCGACCCCGGCGCGCCGATGGCCGCCAGCGCGCTGTCCGGGCACTTCTTCGGCGCCACCCCGCGGCGCATGCTCGGCCCGGTGGAATACCTGGTGGTGTGGCACCTGCAGCGGACCCAGCGCACGGCGCTGTCGGCCGAGGCCTTCCGCACCAGCCTGGCGCGCATGATCGCCATGCTCAACCGCAGCGAGGAGGCGCGCCTGCTGTACCCGCAGAAGCTGGCCGCCGACGCCCAGAACGAGCTGGAAGGCGCCTACACCCGCGCCACCCGCGACAGGCTGGCCGCCATTGCCGCGGCCTGGGCCGCCGGCGAACCGCCGGAACGCGTGGCCGAAGCCGCCATCGATGCGCCCGCTGCCGCCGCCCACGGCTGGGTGGTCCGCGACCTGTGACCGGGTAGGCTTGCCGCGGCTGCCGGCCGGCGGCCAAGATGCGCCCTGCTGCCCGGGGAGGGATGCGATGCCCATGCCACCGTTCCTCCGGTCGCTGCTGGCCGCCGCCGCAGTGACCGCCATGCTCGCGGCGTGCCGGCCCGTGACGCCGGATGCACAGACACCCGCAGCCAGCGACCTGAGCCGGCCCGCGCTGGCCGTGCAGGTGCTGGGCGGCCACATGCGCAGCGGCGATCTCGACGCGTTCGCGCGCGATGCCGTGCCGCCAGCGCTGCACACGCGGCTGCAGCTGGCCTGGCGCGCCGGCCACACACGCTGGCCGCTCGACGAGCTGCCGTTTTCGGAGCAGTTGCCGCAGGTGCTCGAAGCACTGGCGGCGGACGATGCCGAGACCGCCCTGCTGGCCGGCTTCGAACGCCAGTTCGCCGGTTCCGCGCGCGAAATCCGCGCCGCCGCCGCGACCATGGGCATGTTCGGCGTCCAGTATGTTGAGCATCAGGGCGACTTCAGCGACTCCGAGCGCGACCATTACGCGCAGCTGGTGTCGGCCGTGGCGCAGTGGGCCGCAGGGGCGCCACTGGCCGATCGCGAGCACGCGGCGGCCGCGATCACGCGCCTGGCCATCGCGGCGCGCGCCGTGGGCGCGGTGTCGGCCGAAGGCATCGCCGCGGCCGGCATGGATGCGTCGCTGGGGCGCATCGGCGCCTTCACCCTCGAGGCCCGGTCGGTGCTGGCCGGCTACGGCCTGGACCTCGATGCCGCCTTCGACAGCGTCGAGGCCGGCCTGCAGGTGCAGCAGGGCGACCGCGCCACCGTCCGCCTGCGCTACGTCCTGGCGGGCAGCGCCATCGACACCGTGGTCGACATGGAGCGCATCGACGGCCGCTGGTACCTGGCTGATTACCTGCGCCATGCCCGCGCGGCCGCCGGTGCCACGGACCTCCCGGCCGAGACGCAGCCCGCGCCCGCCGCACCGCCGGCCCCGGTGGCTGCTCCCTGAACCGGGACGCGTCCCGGCCGCTGCGCGGGGGCCGGAACCGCCCACGGGCATAATGTCGACGATGCCGAACCAGCCTTCCCTCTTCGATTCCAACTCCACGCCCGACGACCGCCCCGACGCCGACACCGGTCCCGGGCCGGCCGTTGAAGCCACCGTGCCCGGGCGTGGCCCGCGCCCCGGCCGCCCCTCCCGCCGCACGCGGCCGTGGTGGGCGCGCCTGATGGGGCGCGCGCTGTCGCCATGGATCGGGCTGAGCACCGAGCCCCAGGCCCCGGGCGAGGCAATCGACGACCGCCAGGTCTGCTACGTGCTCGAGGATTACGGCCTGTCCAACGCGCTGATCCTTGATCGCGCCTGCCGCGAGGCCGGACTGCCGTCGCCGCTGGTACCGCTTCCGGGCGACCTGCTCGGGCGCAAGCGCGCCTACGTCGCGCTGTCGCGGCGCAACGCCGGCAGTGCGCTCGACCTGGCCACCCGGATCGCCACCCAGCGCAAGCCGGAAAAGAAGAAGAGCCACTCCGACTCGCTCGCGCGCCTGCTTGAAGCGCACCACGACGACCCCGCGCTCGACGTGCAGCTGGTGCCGGTGTCGATCTTCGTTGGCCGGGCGCCGGACAAGAACAGCGGCTGGTTCTCGGTGCTGTTCTCGGAGAACTGGGCGCTGGTCGGCCGCTTCCGCCGGCTGCTGGCGATCCTGCTCAACGGCCGCGACACCTTGGTGCGCTTCGCGCCGCCGGTCGCGGTGCGCGACATCATCGCCGAGGGCCTGGAGCGCGAGCGCGAGGTGCGCAAGCTCTCGCGGCTGCTGCGCACGCACTTCAACCGCATCCGCGCCGCGATCATCGGCCCCGACCTGTCCACCCGCCGCCTGCTGGTCGACAAGGTCCTGTCATCGTCGCCGGTGCGCGACGCCATCGCCGACCAGGCCCGGCGCGAAGGCGGCGATGCCGCCCGCGGCCAGGCCGAAGCCTGGAAGAAGGCGCACGGCTACGCCTACGAGATCGCCGCCGACTATTCGCATCCGGTCGTGCGTTCGGCCAGCTTCCTGCTGACCACGGTCTGGAACCGCATCTTCCGCGGCGTGCTGGTGCACCACCTCGACCAGCTCAAGGCCGCGGCACCGGGCCACGAGGTCGTCTACGTGCCCTGCCACCGCAGCCACATGGACTACCTGCTGCTGTCCTATCTGCTGTACACGCGCGGCATCGTGCCGCCGCACATCGCCGCCGGCATCAACCTCAACCTGCCGGTGATCGGCACCATCCTGCGCAAGGGTGGCGCGTTCTTCATCCGCCGCAGCTTCCGCGGCAACGCGCTGTACTCTGCGGTGTTCACCGAGTACGTGGCCAAGCTGGTCGCCGGCGGCTATTCGATCGAGTACTTCATCGAGGGCGGGCGCTCGCGCACCGGCCGCCTGCTGCAGCCCAAGGGCGGCATGGTGGCGATGACCGTGCGCGCGTTCCTCCGCCAGCCCACGCGCCCGGTGCTGTTCCAGCCGGTCTACATCGGCTACGAGAAGCTGATGGAGGGCAACAGCTACTTCGACGAGCTGTCCGGCAAGCCCAAGGAAAAGGAATCGATCTGGGCGCTGCTGTGGAGCATCCCGAAGGTGCTGCGGCAGAACTACGGCCAGGTCGTGGTGAACTTCGGCGAGCCGATCGCGCTGGCCGACATGCTGGCCGAGCACGCCGCGAGCTGGGACGGCACGCCGCTTCCCGACGAGGACAAGCCCGACTGGCTGGCGACCACGGTCGATGCCACCGCGCAGCGCATCCAGGAGCGCGTCAACAGCGCCGCCGACGTCAACCCGATCAACCTGCTGGCGCTGGCGCTGCTGTCCACGCCCAAGCACGCCATGGGCGAGGGCGACCTGACGGCGCAGATCCTGCTCTCCAAGAAGCTGCTGGCCGAAGTGCCCTACAGCCCGCTGGTCACCGTCACCCCGCATTCGCCGCAGCAGATCATCGCCCACGGCGAGGAGATCGGCGTGCTGCACCGCGTGGTGCATCCGCTGGGCGACGTGCTGCGCGTTCACGGCGACACCGCGGTGCTGCTGTCGTACTTCCGCAACAACGTGGTGCACCTGTTCACGGCCTCGGCGTGGATCGCGTGCTGCTTCCTGCACAACCGGCGCATGGCGCGCGAGACCCTGCTGCGCATCGGCCGCAGCATGTACCCCTTCCTGCAGGGCGAACTGTTCCTGCCCTGGGACGAGGACGGCTTCGCCGAACGCATCGACGCGACGATCGAGCTGTTCGTACGCGAGGGGCTGCTCGAGCGCGTCAGCGAGGACGACGGCGGGATCCTTGCCCGCCAGGCAGGACAGTCGGACGAGGTGTTCCGGCTGCGTGCCATCGGCCATCCGCTGCAGCAGGCCTTCGAGCGCTACTACATCGCGATCTCGGTGCTGGCCAAGAACGGTTCGGGCACGCTCGGCGCAGGCGAGCTCGAAGGCCTGTGCCAGCTGGCGGCGCAGCGGCTGAGCCTGCTGTACGCGCCCGCGGCACCGGAGTTCTTCGACAAGGCGCTGTTCCGCGGCTTCATCCAGAAGCTGCGCGAACTCGGCCTGGTGAAGCTGGACCACAACAGCAAGCTGGCCTTCGACCAGCGCCTGGACACCTGGGCGCGCGACGCCAAGGTGATCCTGGGCCGCGAGCTGCGCCACACGATCGAGAAGATCAGCCCGGAAGCGGCGCCGGCCACGGCGCCGGCCACGCCCGGGCCCTGACGTTCGTCGGCCGGTCCATCACCGGCTTCACTCGCGACGCGGCTGCCCGCACAATGCGCCCACGCCATGGGGAGTGGCGTACGCAGAGGCGCCGATCCAGGCTCGCCCCTGCGAACCGCACGCGCGGCGGCCCGGCCGCGACACACAGGGGAATTCCATGCGCTTCCGCAACGCCATGCCGGCGCTTGTCGCCGTTGCCATCGCCACCGCAGCCACGCCCGCCATCGCCCGCCAGGCAGGACAGACCGAAGGCTTCCTCTGCTGCAACATGCGCGCCTTCGACGGCGAGATCTACGACATCAACTACGACGACGAAGGCGCGCGCATCGTGCCCTTCGGCAGTCCGCTGACCGTGACCCGCCAGGACCGCCGCAAGCTCAGGCTGCTGGTCGACGGCAAGCGCCATGTGATCGAGAACCATTACAGCCGCGACCTGTCGGAAGCCGAATTCGCCGCCCGATACGTCGTGGCCGAAGACCCGCGCATCGCGGCCGCGGGCTTCCCGGACAAGATCCGCGAGGCCATCGCCAGCGCGCGCATCACGCCGGGGATGACCCGCGAGCAGGTGGCGATGTCGCTGGGCTGGCCCGTGAGCAGTGAGAACCCCAACCTCGAGGCCGAGGTCTGGCGCTTCTGGCTCAGCAGCTTCGACGAGATCCAGGTCGAGTTCGACGCCAACGGGCTGGTGATGGATGCCAGTGCCAGCCCGGTGACGCGACGGAAGATCTGGCTGCCCTGAGTCGTCAATGCGGCGGCGGGGCATCGATCTCGTAGAAGTTGCCGCGCTGGCTGAGCAGGACCAGGGGAAGCAGGCCGGTCGTATCCACGGCCGTCCAGAGTTCCTCGTGCAGGTAGATCCGGCCGCCGGCACGGGACACCGGCACCCAGCGCCGCTCCATGAACAGGTAGCAGCCATCCACGCCCAGGGTGCACTCGGCCTGCCAGCCATGGTGGTTCCGGTACCGGCGCGCCACCATCACGCCGTCGACCAGGTCCCAGCTCAGCGGCGTGCTGCTGATACCAACGTCCGGATAGATACTCACCTGCCTTCCCGTCTGGTCCGGCCCATCGAGAACGATGTAGAAGCCGAAGAAGTTCTCGAAATCGTAGGCGGTCTGCGAGATGTCGAAGCCCGATCGCCAGGGCCGGGCCAGGTTCGCCGTGGTGAACTCCAGGCTGCCGTCCCGCACCGATGACAGGGCGTAGATCGTCTTGGAGCGGCCGTCGGGCAGCTGGTAGGCGGCGATCACACCGTCGCCCTTGGCGCCATCGCGCACCAGGCGTACGAGCTCGGCGACTTCGCCGTCTTCGTAGACCAGCTGCAGGCGTCCGTTGCCGGCCAGCGACCAGGTGAACGCCTGGGCATCGTCGAGCACGATGCCGCCGCCACCGCTGTTGAACCGATGCAGGGCGTAGTTGGAGCCGTTGGTCTGCTCGCTGCCGTCAACGCCGTAGATTTCGGGCCGATGCAGCTGCAACGTGCGGTCCGCCGGGAACTCGTCCGCGCGGAACGGGATCTCTGCCACCCCCTCGCGATAGGACAGCATGCTGCTGGTCCCGGCGGTGACGACGTCGGGATACTCCGGGTTGTCCGGATACGACTGCACGTAGTGGTACGTGATGCCCACGAGGTCGCGGCCACTGGCGCCGCCGTCGACCAGGCGGGTGAAGTCCAGGCGCCCAAGACTGGAAACCCTTCTGACATCCGCGCCGTCCCGGTAGTGGAGGTGTTCGGTCTCGCGCGGCGTATCCAGGACGACGGCCGCCGCTCCGCCGACAACGACCCAGCTCGCGCCCGTATCGAGCGCCGGCACGGTATCGACGTAGGTGCCGACGCCGCCCTCTTCCAGCGCCAGGTGCTGCCCGGTGATCAGGCCCACGCGGATGGTGCCGGTGGCGCCGGGAGGTGCCAGCCACTTCGCGCCGACCATTCCGGCCGCGTCCGTCGGCACCACGACATCGGCATCGGACAGCGTGTACGCAATGGCGTTGTCGATCGCCTCGGGGTCACTGGATCGCACCGCCTGCACGAACTGCTGGTAGGCATCGGTGTCGCTGATCAGCGCCATCGTGTCCGCAACGCCCTTCGGGAGTGCGTGCGTTCCATCGGCCACCAGCTTGATCGCGGCCGACATCTCCAGGAGCACGTCGAGGTCCATCGCGCCCTGCGCCGCCGCGAGCTGTCCTTCGGACTCCACCGGGGCCCCGCCGTTGGCCAGCTGCAGCAGGTAGGCAAGCGCTGCGCTGAGCCGGGTCACCTGCACCTGGTTGTTTTCCTCGCGCGTGAGCACGCCGTCCTTGCCCGCCTCGGCCAGCAGGCGCTCGAAGCCACCGACGATGCTCGCCAGGGCCACCTCGCCACGGCTGCTTTCCAGCCTCACCATCTCGCCCTCAAGGCCGATCACGTCGATCGTGTAGGCACCGGTGGCATCGGCCTTGGCGTGGAAGCGCCGCTCGCCGACGCGGGCCGATACCGCGGCGCCCGGGCCGCGCTCGGTCACCCTGCCCTGCAGCCTGAGGGCGTCGCCGACGTCCACGGTCACAGTGGCGACGCCGAAGCTGCGTCCGGTCTTGACCGAATACGCGAGGCTGTCGCGCCCGGTGAATCCCGCGGCGGGCGTGTACAGGAGGCGTCCCTCGCCCACCTGCACGCTGCCGTGGGACGGCTGCCGGTACACGCGGAGGTCGGTCCGGGGCGTGGTGCCCGGATCGTTGGCCAGCACATCGATGGCGATTGCGTTGCCGCGGGTGGTCACGGCCACATCGTCGCCAGGCGCGTGGTCAAGGCCGGCGGCGGCCGCGGCGCCGGCCAACAGGCCGCCAAGCAGCAGTGCGGCGGCGGGGATCGTCTTCATCATCGGGTTGTCCTCGTAGGTCCGGGCGGAAGCGTGCCCGGGCGGAAAGCCAGCCGCGCGGCGACCAGGCCGGGAGAGAGGACCAGATGCGCCACGAGGCTGGCAGGGGATGTCCGCCAGGCCGCCGCCCGGGAAGGCATGCGGCCGAAACGGCTTGTCACCCCATATACGAGGAAACGGGGACAGAACCGACAAACGCGCCACGCATGTTGCGGTCCGGCGTGGCACCGCCGATCAGCGGCTGCCGCCAGCCTCAGGCCGGCTCGTCGGGAATCAACGCCGATTCCAGCAGCTCGATGCAATCGCGCAGCTGCAGCTTGCGCTTCTTCAGCCGCTTCACCATCAACTCGTCTGCGCCCGGGTCGAGCTGCAGCCGGGCAATGGCGGCATCGAGGTCGCGATGCTCGGCCTTCAGCGCCACGAGGCGCTGGGCGAGTCGGGCCTGTTCAGCGGCGTCGGAAGAATGCATGGCGTCCGAGAGTACACGCTGCCTGCGTTGCTCGACCATCGTCCGCCGCGACCCGCGCCGAAGCGGCGGCCGTGACCGGTACCGTTAGAATGCGTGCTCCATGAGCATCGCTCTCCCCCTCGCCGAACCCGCACCACGCGCACGCCGCGCAGCCCACGGGACCCAGCGCCTGGGCAAGCGCCTGCGCCACCAGGTCGGTCGCGCGATCGCCGACTTCGGCATGCTCGCCGACGGTGACAAGGTCATGGTGTGCCTGTCCGGCGGCAAGGACAGCTACACCCTGCTCGACGTCCTGCTGCAGCTGCAGAAGAAGGCACCAGTGTCGTTCTCGATCACCGCGGTCAACCTCGACCAGAAGCAGCCCGGGTTCCCGAAGCACGTGCTCCCCGATTACCTGCGCTCGCTGGGCGTGGACTTCCACATCATCGAACAGGACACCTATTCGGTGGTCTCGCGCGTGGTGCCCGAAGGCAAGACCATGTGTTCGCTGTGCTCACGGCTGCGCCGCGGTGCGCTGTACGCGCACGCCACCGAACATGGGTTCACCCGCATCGCCCTGGGCCACCACCTCGACGACATGGTGGCCACTTTCTTCCTCAGCATGTTCTTCCACGCCAGGCTCGGCGGCATGCCGCCGAAACTGCTCAGCGACGACGGCCGCCACGTGGTGATCCGCCCGCTGGCCTACGTCCGCGAAGACGATATCGCCGCCTACGCCGAGGCGAAGGCGTTCCCGATCATCCCCTGCAACCTCTGCGGCTCGCAGGAGAACCTGCAGCGCAAACAGGTGCAGCGGATGATGGCGCAGTGGGAGCGTGAATCGCCCGGACGCGTCGAGCAGATCGCGCGCGCGCTCGGCAACATCCGGCCCTCGCAGCTGGCAGATCCGAAGCTGTTCGATTTCCTCGGCCTGGGCCACCGCGACGCGGCGGCCATGGTCGACGCACGCGACTGGCTGGCCGGCGAACCCGACGACACGCCGCACGCCGGCCACGGCGCCTGATGCCGCAGCCCGGCAGCTCCCATCCCGCCCGCGCGGGACGCCAGCGCGTCCCCTGAGACAGCGCACACGCATCCTTCCCCGAACCCACCACCACGGCCCCCGATACCCATGTTCTTTCGCAACCTGACCCTGTTCCGTTTCCCGACCTCGCTCGACCTCGAAGGCCTGGAGGAGGCGCTTGCAACGCATCCGCTCAAGCCCGTCGGCCCGCTCGAGCTTTCTTCCCGCGGCTTCGTGCCGGCCCTTGGCCGCGACTCCGAAGCCCATGCCCACCGCATCGGCGACGCCGCCTGGGTGGCCGTGGGCGGCGAGGACCGCCTGCTGCCCTCCGCGGTCGTCAACGACATGCTCGCGCGCAAGCTCGACGAAGCCGAGGAGCGCGAGGGCCGCCGCCCGGGCGGCCGCGCGCGCAAGCGCATGAAGGACGAGCTGGTGCACGAGCTGCTGCCGCGCGCCTTCGTCCGCCCTTCGCGCACCGACGCCCTGCTCGACCTCAAGCACGGCCTGTGCATCGTCGACACCTCCTCGCGCAAGAACGCCGAGGCCGTGGTCTCGGCGCTGCGCCAGGCGCTGGGCAGCTTCCCGGCGCTGCCGGCAAATGCCGAAGTCGCGCCGCGCAGCGTGCTGACGGGCTGGATCGCGGGCGAGCAGCTGCCCGAAGGCCTGTCGCTTGGCGAGGAGTGCGAACTCAAGGACGGCAACGACACCGGCGCGATCGTGAAGTGCCAGCGCCAGGACCTGGGCAGCGAGGAGATCACCCACCACCTCGAAGCCGGCAAGCAGGTCACCCGTCTTGCGCTGGTGCTCGACGACCACGTTTCGTTCGTGCTCGGCGAGGACCTGGTGGTGCGCAAGCTGAAGTTCCTCGACGGCGCGGTGGACCAGCTCGAGGGCAACGACCGCGACGACCTGCACGCCGAACTCGACGCGCGCTTCGCGCTGATGTCGGCCGAAGTCCGGCGGCTGTTCGAGATCCTGGAGCCTGCGCTGAAGCTCTCGCGCGTCGATGCCTGAACGCAGTCGCATCGCAACCGCGCCCACGGATGCGCGCGACGCGGGTGCACGCCGGTAGAATCAGCACATGTCGTCCCTGCTCCGCCTGCTGCTCACGAAGTCCGATGCATCGGGCACCCGCAACATCCAGCGCGACACCGTCGCGCTTGCGATGGACGACGGCAGCCATGTCGAAGTGATGCGCGTGCGCGATCCACGCGCGCGTCGCCTGCGGCTGTCGGTCGACGAACGCGGCGCGCGCCTGACCCTGCCGCCGCGCGCGAGCGCGATCTCCGGTGAACGCTTCCTCGAACAGCACCGTGACTGGGTGCTTGCGCAGCTGCGCGCGCACGCCATCGACGACCTGGTCGCACCACTCGCGCGCGACACCACGACCGCGCTGCCGCTGCGCGGGGTGATGGTGCCGCTGCGCTGGGAAGCCGGGCGCTACGCCTGCGTCGTCCGTGACGGCGACGGCCTGGTGTTCCGGCATACCGGCCGCGGCGGCGACGCCGCCCTGCGTCGCGCGCTTCGCGATTTCTACGAAGGCGAGGCCCGCGCCGACATCGGCACCTGGCTGCCACGCTACCTGCCCGGCCTGCCGCGCGCACCGGTGCGCGTGCGCTTGAAGGCGATGTCATCGCAGTGGGGTTCACTGGCGCCCGACAGCACCGTGGCGCTCGACCTGGCACTGG
The DNA here is from genome assembly GCF_054072805.1 of Luteimonas sp. A534. Classification (NCBI taxonomy): domain Bacteria; kingdom Pseudomonadati; phylum Pseudomonadota; class Gammaproteobacteria; order Lysobacterales; family Lysobacteraceae; genus Luteimonas; species Luteimonas sp. A534. Next base: position 115,565 of record NZ_JBSVRR010000002.1, on the reverse strand, counting down.
TGCTGGGCCGGCCTTCGGCCTTCGAGTACGTGCTGGTGCACGAGCTCTGCCACCTGGTGCATGCCGACCACTCGCCCGCGTTCTGGGCCGAAGTGGATGCGCGCTGTCCGGACTGGCGCGTCGAACGCGATTACTTCCGCGACCACGGTCGGCGCTTGAAGGCGATGCTGAGGCTCCTGTCCGGTCCGGCGGCCTGAGAGCGTTCTACGGGTAAGGCATCTGTCGGCGAAGTCCCAGGAGATCCATGCGCCATTTTCTCTTACCCCTGCTCATGGTCGGGCTCGTGGTGACCGGCAGCGGCTGCCAGCGCGCCGCCGACGCCGCAGCCGAGGCCGCCATCGAACGCGCCAGCGGCCAACAGGTGGAGGTGGACCGCGATGGCAACCGCATGCGCATCCACACCTCGGAAGGCGAGATGAGCATCGCCACCGGCGCCGGCATCGCGCTGCCGGCGGATTTCCCCGGCGACCTGTTCCTGCCGGCCAGCTATGGCGTGAGCAGCGTGATGGACATCGGCGGCGCGCGCCTGCTGAGCCTCGAGTCCGACGGCACGGTGGCGTCCATGTTCGACGACGCACGCGCTGCCATGGCCCGCGGCGGCTGGACCCAGACCCTGGCGATGCAGCAGGCCGACAGCGCCATGCTCGGCTTCAGCCAGGGCGAGCGCGAAGCGACCTACACCTTTACCCGCCACGGCGACGCGCAGCTCATGGTCGGCATCCAGCTGCGCGAGCGGTCCACGCAGCAGTAACCGGCGCGCGCACGCTTCAGCCGGCCAGGAATCCGCCGATCGCAGCGGCGACTTCGCGGGGTTGCTCCATGTGCAGGTGGTGGCCGCCCGCCAACACGACCAGTTCGCCCGCAGGCAGCAGTGCCGCGCGCGCGCGCCGTAGCGGATCGGGCAGGTAGGGCTGCGCGGGATCGGCGAACAGCACCTTCGTCGGGCAGGTGATGCCGGCCACCAGGTTCTCGACCTGGGCTTCGGTCATCCGCACCAGCGTCGGCAGGGTCAGGCGCGGGTCGCTGCTCCAGCTCCAGCCACCCTCCACCGCCACCGTTCCCCGCTCCACCAGCAGCCGCGCGGCCGGCTCACCAAGGCCGTTGGCCTTCATCCGTGCGCGCACGGCGGGCGCGATGTCGTCGAACACGCGAAGACGCTTGCCTGGCAGGACCCGCGCTGCGGCAACCGCGTCGCGCAGCCGGTCGACGGTACGTCCGGGCTCCTCGGCCAGCGCGCCCAGGGCCTCGATCGCGACCAGGCGTTCGACGCGCTCCGGGCAGGCCGCAGCCACCAGGCTGGCGATGCCCGCACCCATGGAGTGGCCGAGCAGCGTGAAGCGCTCCCAGCCCAGGGCGTCGGCGATGTCGAGCACGGTGTGCACCGCGCCCGCGAAGGAATAGTCCATGCCGCGCGGCAGGTGGTCGCTGGCACCATGCCCGGGCAGGTCGGGCGCGACCAGGTCCAGGCCCGGGAGATATGGCGCCAGCGGGACGAAGCTCGCGGCGTTGTCGAGCCAGCCATGCAGCGCCAGCACGCGCGGAGCGCCGGCATCGCCCGTGCGCAGGCCGCGCACGGTGCCCATCGGCAGGAGGAGTTCGAAGTCGTGCATCGGCGAGCTGTGTATGGGTGTGCCGTGCATGGGCGTGCCTTGCATCGCAACCTCGCGCTTCAGCGCCAGGCCGCGAATTCCCGCGCCGCGATCCCGGCGATCGCGCGCGCATGCGCCGGATCGTCGTTGAGGCAGGGGATGTACGACAGTGCCTCGCCACCCGCCTCGCGGAAGAACTCCGCGTTCTGCATCGCGATCTCCTCCAGCGTTTCCAGGCAGTCGGCGGCGAAGCCGGGGCAGGCGACGTCGATGCGCTTGACGCCTTCGGCGGGCAGCGCGCGGACGGTGGCGTCGGTGGCCGGCAACAGCCACTTGCCGCCGCCGAAGCGCGACTGGAAGGTCGCCTGCCAGGCGCCGTCAGGCAGGTCGAGCGCTGCGGCGATCGCCCGCGCGCCGGCGAGACACTGGCGCTCATAGGGATCGCCCTGGTCGACCAGGCGCTGCGGGATGCCGTGGAAGGAGAACAGCAGCCGGTCGCCGCGGCCATGGCGCTCCCAGTGTGCGCGGATCGAGCCGGCGACCGCCTGCACCCAGTCCGGGTCGACGTGGTAATCCTCTACCATCCGTGCCTCGGGCAGTTCGCGCCCGATCACGTCGCTGACCGATGCGGTGGTGGTGGTGGAGTACTGCGGATACAGCGGCAGCACCAGCACGCGCGCGCCTTCGCTGCGCAGTTCGCACAGGCGGCGCGTGAGCGCGGGCTCGCCGTAGCGCATCACGTGTTCCACGTGCACGCCGGGCATCCGTTCCTGCACCGCGGCCGCCAGCCTGCGGGTATGCACTTCCAGCGGCGAACCGCCGTCCATCCAGACCTCGGCGTAGTTGTGCGAAACCCTGCGCGAACGCAGCGGCAGCACCACCAGGCGCAGCAGCGGCAGCCAGAAGATGCGCGGCAGCTGGACCACGCGGGGATCGGACAGGAACTCGGCCAGGTAGCGCGACACCGCCGCTGCGGTCGGGGCCGAAGGCGTGCCGAGGTTGGCCAGGAGGAGGACGTCGCGGGCGCGTTGCGTGGAGTCGGTCATGTCGTTGCTGGCGTGTTGGCGGGCAGACGGCGGCCGTCCAGTGTACGGTCGGTACGTGCACGGGCACGCGAGGCTCACCGTCGATTCATCGCATCGCGCATAGCCTGAGCCCCCACGCGCGGTCGACAGCACCCGCCCCGCGTCGCATCCTTCCCAAGCATTCCGTCCCGGAGTACCCCATGTCCGCCAAGCGCCATCCGCTCCGCCTGCCCGTCCTCGCCTCCGCGCTGTGCCTGGCGCTGGTCGCCGCCCCCGCCCTGGCCGGCCCCCAGGAAGACGCGCGCGCGATCAACGCGGTGCGCGTGCTCGCCGAGATCCAGGAGATCCCCGAGTCGGCGATTCCCGAGAAGCTCTTCGACGAGGGCCGCGCGATCGTGGTCGTACCCGACACCATCAAGGCCGGCCTGATCATCGGCGGCCGCCGCGGCCACGGCCTGATGTCGGTGAAGAATCCGGATGGCACCTGGTCCAACCCGGTCTTCATCAAGCTCACCGGCGGCAGCATCGGCTTCCAGGCCGGCGTGCAGTCGGCCGACGTGGTGCTGGTGTTCCGCAGCGAGCGCGGCCTGGAGTCGATCGTCAACGGCAAGTTCACGCTCGGCGCCGACGCCTCCGTGGCCGCCGGGCCGCTGGGCCGCAACGCCTCCACCGCCACCGATGGCGAACTGAAGGCCGAGATCTGGTCGTGGTCGCGGGCGCGCGGGCTGTTCGCCGGCGTCGCGCTCGACGGCGCGGTGCTGTCGATCGACGACGACGCCAACGAGGCCGTCTATGGCCGCGACACCACGCCGCGGATGATCTTCGAAGGCCGCGCGCAGGGGCAGCCGTCGACCGCCGTGGTGGACTTCCGCGACACCATCGAAGAGGCCACCGCGCTGGCGCGCGCGAACCGCGGCACCGGCGCGTCGGCACCGGCCGTCGCCGCCGCGACGGGTACCGGTACGGGCGCCCCGGACGCGACGCGGTCGCCCCTGGTCGAGACCGCGCCGATCGGCACCGCCCCGGCCACGCAGGCGCCAGGCGGCTTCCAGCCGGTCGACGAATCACCGGTGACGTCCGAGCCGCTTCCCGCCGACGACCTCCCGGCGCCGCTCCCGGACCCGATCGACTGAGGCCAGGCCTCCACGCCCGCGGCTATGGCCTGGGGCGACTTGGTATCCTGAGCCCCCGAACACTTGCAGGACTCGCGGCATGGGCAGTTTCAGCATCTGGCATTGGATCATCGTCCTGGTGGTCGTGCTGCTGATCTTCGGCACCAAGCGCCTCCGCGGCGCGGGCCGCGACCTCGGCGAGGCGGTGAAGGGCTTCAAGAAGGGCATGGCCGACGAGGACAAGCCGGCCGGCCAGCTCGGCGACCAGACCCGCGAAGGCGAGCGCAAGGCCGAGCGCGACGACGACTCCGTGCAGCGCTGATCGCGGCGCGGCGGGCGTCCAGCCATGTTTGATCTCGGCTTCGGCGAGCTGCTGATGATCGCGCTCGTGGCGCTGGTGGTGCTCGGTCCCGAGCGCCTGCCGAAGGCCGCGCGCTTCGCGGGGCTGTGGGTGCGCCGCGCACGCGCGCAGTGGTATTCGGTGAAGTCCGAACTCGAGCGCGAGCTCGCCGCCGACGAACTCAAGCGCAACCTCGACGCCGCGCGCACCGCGACCACGGATTTCGAACGCGAGGTGCGCACCGCGGTCACCGACCTCGACAGCGAGGTGCGCGAGAAGGGCGAGGCCGCCCGCGCTGAATTGAAGGCACTGCGTGACGAACTGGCCACCGGCGCCGCCCCGGACGACGACGCCACCGGCGACAAGCCACCTTTGCCCGGAGACGACGATGGCCGGCGCTGAGGGCGAGGGCCACATCTTCGACCATCTGCTGGAGCTGCGCAGCCGCATCCTGCGCGGGCTGGTGGGCTTCGCCGTGGTGCTGGCGGCGATGCTGCCCTTCGCCAACAAGATGTATTCCCTGCTGTCGCAGCCGCTGGTCGACAAGCTGCCCGAGGGCGCGCACCTGATCGCGGTCGAAGTCGCCTCGCCGTTCTTCGCCCCGCTGAAGCTCGCCTTCTTCGCCGCGATGGTGGTGAGCATGCCCTGGCTGCTGTACCAGGCCTGGGCCTTCGTGGCGCCGGGCCTGTACCGGCGCGAAAAGCGCCTCGCGGTGCCGCTGCTGGCGAGTTCACTAGTGCTGTTCTACACCGGCTGCGCCTTCGCCTTTTTCGTGGTGCTGCCTTCGGTCTTCAGTTTCCTCACCATGGTCACGCCCGAAGGCGTGGCGATGATGACCGACATCAACGCCTACCTCGACTTCGTGCTGGTGATCTTCCTCGCCTTCGGCATCAGCTTCGAGCTGCCGGTCGCGCTGGTGATCCTGGTGCTGCTGGGCTGGGTGACGCCGGCGCAGTTGCGCGAGGCGCGCGGCTACGCGATCGTCGGCATCTTCATCCTGGCGGCGATCATCACGCCCCCGGACGTGATCTCGCAGCTGATGCTGGCGATCCCGATGGTCCTGCTGTACGAAGCCGGCATCCTCGCCTCGCGCATGCTGGGTCCGCGCGAGGCCGCCGCCGGCGACCGCGGCACCGACTGATGCGCCCCGCCGGCTTCTGGCGACGCAGCGCGGCCTGGTCCATCGACGCGGCGCTGGTCGCACTGCCGGTGCTGGCGCTGTCCGCGGGCCGCCTGCGGGTCGCCACGACAACCCTGCTCGACGCGTGGAGCGCGTTGGTCGACGCCGTGGCGCAGCGCATGGCGACGGCCATCATCGCCACCGATGTCGCGTCCGCGCCCCACTTCGGTGCGCTGTTCGGCATGGTCCAGGGATCAATGCGCGACCCCGCCCTGCTGGCCGCGGCCGCGGAGCTGCAGTCGGCGATCCTGGCCCTGGCCGGTCCGCCGCTGGGTGCATTCATCGCGCTGTTCCTCGCCTGGTGCGTCGGCTTCGAGCGTTCACCGCTGCGGGCCACGCCCGGCAAGCGCGCGCTCGGCCTCCGCGTGGCCACGGCGAACGGCGGCGACCCCGGTACCGGCGCGGTGCTGCTGCGCTTCGTGTCCGGTGCGCTGTCCTGGCTGAGCCTCAATGTCGGCCACATGCTGGCTGCCGTCCCGCCCGGCCATGCCGCCCTGCACGACCGGCTCAGCCGCACCCGCGTGGTGCTGGGGCCGGGTGTGACGGAGCGGATGCCGCGATGGGCCGCGGCCTGGCTGGTGCTGTTGGGCGTGTTGCTGCTGCTCGCCACCGCCTGGGGCTCGGCGGCGATGGCGTTCGCGCTGCAGAGCGCACTGGACCGCGCGCTCTGGGGCTGAGGATCACGCCTCAGGCGATGACGTGTCGATCATCCGCACCGCGATCGCCGTCGTCCCCGCACACATCGCGCCAGATCGAGTACATCACGCCACAGCTCACCACGATCATTGCCACGACCAGCAGCAGGTAGACCGGTACGCCGATCACGATGCCCAGCACCAGTCCGATGCCGTCGCCAAGCGCGGAGAACAGCAGCACCATCACGCCCAGCACCAGCACCACGACCACCATGGCGGCCATGGCGATCAGGAGCAGCAGCGCCAGTGGCAGTGCATTGCGCAGCGCACCGGCGACGCCGTCGGCCAGCGCCGCGCCCGCGGCCTTGCCGCGAAGCGCGACTTGGCCCAGTCCGATCGCCTGCGCGGCATAGACCAGCACGCCCACCACCATCGTCACCGCGAACGCGCGGCCGAAACCGGGCGGCACCGCCGCCTGCGCGGTCGGGTCCGGGGCCGTGGCCATGTTGTCGAGGTACCAGCGCCCGGCCTCGGGTGCGACCAGCGCCACCGCGCCACCGATCAGCGCGTACTGCAGCAGCGCCAGCGCCAGCAGGATCACGATCGCGCGCAGCCACGCGTCCTTGTCGGCGAAACCGTGGAAGATCTGCGTCGCCGTCGTGGGGCGACCGTGCTCCACTGCGTCGATCACGCGCAGGTAGCCCACCAGCAGGGCGCCCATCAGCACCAGCAGCGGCAGCGACACCAGCATGCTCAGCACCACCTGGGCGGACCCACCCTCGGGCGCGACCAGGCCAAGCGCGAGGCTCATCACCACCGCGACCACGAACACGACCACCGCGAGCAGCGCCGCGCCGCCGAAGATCGCCTTCGGATTGCCTGCACCGAGGTTCACCGCGTTCTTGAACCAGCGCCAGCCCGAAGCCGGGCCCATCGTGCGAGTCGTCATCCAGTCATGTCCGGGTAGTGGTGTCAGTCGGTGGCCAGGCCACGCGGCGCCATCGTAACTGATGCGCCCCGCCGCACCGTTTCAGGCGTGGCGGCGCGCGCGGCGCACGAAGCGGCGCAGCACCCGGCGCGCGTCCGGCGCGGCGCGCACCGCGGCGTGGATGGCCACGGGATCCTGGCCGTGGATCGCCAGGCGCTCCGCACGCCCCACGATGTAGCCGCGCATGTGGTCGGCGCTGAACTCCGGATGGAACTGCACGCCCCAGGCCGCGTCGCCCCAGCGGAAGGCGTGGCAGTCGTCCATGGCCGAGCTGGCCAGCGCGACGGCACCATCGGGCGAACGCAGCACGCTTTGCACATGGGTGGCCTGGGCCTGGAAGCGCTCGGGCAGCCCCGAGAACAGCGGATCCTCCGCGGCGTGCGCGGAGAGGTCGAGGGCGACGGTGCCCATCTCGAGCCCGCGCGGATTGTCGCCGACCTCGCCGCCCAGCGCGTGCGCCAGCAGCTGGTGGCCATAGCAGATGCCGAACACCGCGGCGCCCCCGTGGACGGTGTCGCGCAGCCAGTCGGCGCTGCGCTCGCTCCAGGGCTCGCGGTCGCTGACCATCGCGCCCGAGCCCGTGACGAGCACGCCCGCATAGCCGCGGTGCGACGGCAGTGCCTCGCCCGACTGCACGTCGACCACCTCGACCTCGCCGCGCGACAGTCCCGCGGCGGTGCGGATCCAGTGCGGGAAGCGCCCGTGGCGACGCATCGAAGGAATGGGACGGCCGGTCTCCACGACCAGGAAAGGGCGCGCGTTTCGACTCATGCAGGACACCGGAAAGTCACCGCCCACGCGCGGGTTGCGCGGAGGGGGCCGGTATACTAGCGCGTCCCCTTTCAACGCGCCGCTGCTCCCTGGCGGGCCGGAACACGCATGACCGCACCGACCTTCCAGCAGCTCATCCAACGGCTCAACGACTTCTGGGCCGCGCAGGGCTGCGTGCTGATCCAGCCGCTCGACCTCGAGGTCGGCGCAGGCACCTTCCATCCCGCGACCTTCCTGCGCTCGATCGGGCCGGAGCCGTGGAATGCGGCCTATGTGCAGCCCTGTCGCCGCCCGACCGATGGCCGCTACGGCGAGAACCCCAACCGCCTGCAGCGCTACTACCAGTACCAGGTGGTGATGAAGCCCTCGCCCGACAACATCGTCGAGCTGTACTTCGAGTCGCTGAAGAGCATGGGCGTCGACCCGCTGGTGCACGACCTGCGCCTGGTCGAGGACAACTGGGAGTCGCCGACGCTCGGTGCCTGGGGCCTGGGCTGGGAGGTCTGGCTCAACGGCATGGAGGTGACCCAGTTCACCTGGTTCCAGCAGGCCGGCGGCATCGAGTGCCGCCCGGTGCTGGGCGAGATCACCTACGGTCTCGAGCGGCTGTGCATGTACCTGCAAAACGTCGACGACGTCTTCGACCTGGTGTGGACCCACGGCCCCGACGGCACGCCGGTGACCTACCGCGACGTCTACCACCAGAACGAGGTCGAGCAGAGCACGTACAACTTCGAGCATGCCGACGTGGCGGAGCTGTTCCACCGCTTCGATGCCTGCGAGGCCGAGGCGATGAAGCTCGTCGAACTCGACCTGCCGCTGCCGGCCTACGAGCAGGTGATGAAGGCCAGCCACAGCTTCAACATGCTCGACGCGCGGCGCGCCATCAGCGTCACCGAGCGCCAGCGCTACATCCTGCGCGTGCGCAAGCTGTCGCAGGCGGTGGCCGAGGCCTACCGCGCACAGCGGGAGAAGCTCGGCTTCCCCGGACTCAAATCCGTCCCGCACAAGGCCGCCTGACAGGGAGTCACAGCGCATGATCGAAATCTTCTCCGCAGTATTCGCATTCGGCTGGTCCGCACCGGTGGCATTCGGGTTCTTCGCCGCGTACTGGGCGCAGCAGACGGGGCGCAATCCCTGGCTGTGGCTGCTGTTCGGCATGCTGCTGATGCCGCTGGCCGGCATCGTCCTGCTGATGCTCAACGGCGACCGCAAGCCCGCCAGTCCGGGCAACGACCTGGGCCACCTCATCGCGGTCAACAAGGACCTGCCGTGACCGATACCGCACCGCTCCTGATCGAACTCGGCACCGACGAGCTTCCCGTCGCCGCCCTGCCCGGCCTGGCACGCGCGTTCCTCGATGGCGTTCGCGACGCACTCACCAGCCGCGGCATCGGCTTCGCCGAGGGCGCACGGCCGCTCTATGGCCCGCGCCGGCTCGCCGTGCTGCTGGATGGCGTGGCCACCGTCCAGCCCGACCGCGCGTCCGAGGTCCTGGGCCCCTACGTCAACATCGCCCTGGACGCCGACGGCCAGCCGACGCGCGCGCTGCAGGGCTTCGCCCAGAAGGCGGGCGTGGATTGGAGCGCGCTGGAGCGCACCACCGACCAGAAGGGCGAGCGCTTCGTGCACCGCTCGGTGACGCCCGGCGCCGCCACCCGCGACCTGCTGCCCGCGGTGCTGGAGGACGCCATCGCGGCGATCCCGATTCCCAAGGCGATGCGCTGGGGCGCGCACGCGCACGCCTTCGCGCGACCGGTGCACTGGCTGGTCGTACTGCTGGGCGATGCGGTCGTGCCGGCCACCGCGTTCGGCATCGCGTCCGACCGCATGAGCCGCGGCCACCGCTTCATGCACGACAAGCCGGTGTGGATCGGCAATCCCCGCGACTACGTCGACGCGCTGCGCGCGGCGAAGGTGCTGGTGGATCCCGAGGAGCGCCGCGACGCCATCGTCTCCGGCGTGCAGGCCGCCGCCACGGCCGTGGGCGGTGTCGCGCGCATGGACCCCGGCAACCTCGCGGAGGTCGAGTGCCTGGTGGAATGGCCCTCGGCCGTCGCCTGTTCGTTCGAGGCCGAGTTCCTCGCCGTGCCGCAGGAAGCGCTGGTGGCGACGATGGAGGCCAACCAGAAGTTCTTCCCGGTGCTCGACGCCGAAGGCCGCCTGACCGAGCACTTCATCGGCGTGGCCAATATCGCGTCGCGCGACGAGGCCGAGGTGCGCAAGGGCTACGAGCGCGTGATCCGCCCGCGCTTCGCCGACGCCAAGTTCTTCTTCGTGGAAGACATGAAGCAGGGCCTGTCGGCGATGAACGAAGGCCTGGCCGGCGTGACCTTCCAGGCGAAGCTGGGCAGCGTGGCCGACAAGACCGCGCGCGTGGCCGGGCTGGCCGCCACGCTGGCGCCCGCCGCCGGCGTCGATGCGGCGCTGGCGCGCCAGGCGGCGCTGCTGTCCAAGGCCGACCTGCAATCGCGCATGGTCAACGAATTCCCCGAACTGCAAGGCATCGCCGGCCGCTACTACGCCGCGCAGGATCCCGCCCTGGCCGATCTCGCGCACGACGACCGCCTGGCCTTGGCGGCGGCGCTGGACGAAGCCTGGCAACCGCGCGGTGCCGGCGATGCCATCGCGCCCTCACCGCTGGGCCGGGTGCTGGCGATCGCGGAGCGCATCGACACCCTGGCGGGCGGATTCGCCGCCGGACTCAAGCCCACCGGCAACAAGGATCCCTTCGCGCTGCGTCGCGCCGCGCTGGGCCTGGCGCGCACGGTCATCGAAGGCGGGCTCGAGCTCGACCTGCCGGCGACGCTGGCCGCCGCCATCGCCGCCCTCCCGGACGCCGCGCGCCCCCCGGACGCCGCCACGCTCGCCGCCGACCTTTACGACTTCATCCTCGACCGCCTGCGCGGCTACTACGCTGACCGCGGCGTGCCGACGCAGCACTTCAGCGCCGTCGCCGCGCTGCGTCCGGCGTCGCTGGCCGATTTCGACCAGCGCATCGCGGCCATCGCCAGCTTCGCGAAACTGCCCGAAGCCGAGGCCCTGGCCGCCGCCGACAAGCGCATCCGCAACATCCTGCGCAAGGCCGAAGGCGCGGTGGCGGACACCGTCGACGCCTCCCTGCTCGACGAACCCGCCGAACAGGCGCTGTCGGCAGCGATGGAAGCGGCCTGGGCCGAAGCCGGCCCCGCGCTCGAGGGTGGCGACTATGTATCCGCACTGGCACGCCTGGCGCGCCTTCGGCCCGAGGTCGACGCCTTCTTCGACGCGGTGATGGTGAATGCCGAGGATCCGGCGCTGCGCGACAACCGCTTGGCATTGCTGCAGCGGCTGGCGCGTCGCCTGGGTGCCGTCGCGGAGCTCGGGCAGCTGTCGGCCTGAAACCTCCGCCCCCCTCGCATCGCAGAACCTTCCCCGTGGGAGCCGCTATAGCGGCTCCCACAAGGTCGGCGAGGCCCGGGCGACGTGAGCGGGGTGCACCGGAAGGATCCTGCGTTAATGGACCGTCGACACCCCATCGGTATCCTCCCCTGATGCCCTCACCCCACCGCGCCACCGTCGCCGCCGTCGTGTTCGCCATTGCCGGCAGCGCCTTCTCCGGAAACGCCCACGCCGCCAGCGTCGCCTCGGTCGAGATCCGCGGCCTGGACCAGGCGATGGAGCAGAACGTGCGCACCTCGCTGTCGCTGGTCGGGGCCATGGACGACGAGGTCTCGTGGCGCCGCCTGGCCTACATGCTGCGCGCCGCCGGTGACGAGACCCGCGAGGCGCTCGAGCCCTTCGGCTATTACTCGCCGCGGATCGTGGTCGAGCGCGTGCGCGGCGACGACCGCCGCGTGGTGCTCGATACGGCCGCCGAAGACGATGCCGCGCGCGGCGACAGCGCAGCCGCCACCGCCGAAGTGGTGCGCGAAGCCGGCAGCGCGCGCGAACGCGGCGCGGCACAGCTGCCGGTGTCGGTGGTGATCACGGTGGAACCCGGCGAACCGGTGCGCGTGCGTCGCGCCGACATCGCCATCATCGGCGACGGCCATGACGATCCCTACCTCAGCGACGAAGTGGACGACTTCATCCCGCGCCAGGGCTCGATCCTCGACCACGCCGCCTACGAGGGCAGCAAAACGCGCATCAGCCGCCGCCTGGCCGAGCGTGGCTACTTCGACGCCGACTTCAGCGCGCGCCGGGTCGCGGTGACCCGCGCCGAACAGGCCGCCGACATCGAGCTGGTGTGGACCAGCGGCGAGCGCTACGACATGGGCGCCACGCGCTTCGTGCAGGCGCCCAAAGAAGTGGTCGACAACAGCCTGCTCGAGCGCCTGGTGTACTGGGAAGAAGGCCAGTACTACCACCAGGGCCGCCTCGACCGCCTGCGCACCTCGCTCAACAGCCTCGACTACTTCAGCCGCGTCGACATCACGCCGCACCCGGAAGAGGCCGTGGACGGGCGCGTGCCTGTCGAGGTGACCCTCACACCGGCCAAGCGCGACGTCTATACCGCCGGCCTCAGCTACGGCACCGACAGCGGTCCAGGCATCCGGCTGGGCCTGGAGCGCCGCTACGTCAACCGGCGCGGCCACAAGGCGCTGTCGCAGCTCGACTACGCCCGCAACCGCAAGACACTGACCCTGCAGTACAGGATCCCCGCCTTTCGCTGGCTCGACGGCTGGTACACGGCCAGCCTGCAGGCCGCCGACGAGCAGACCGACTACATCGACACCCGCCGGGTGGAGTTCGCGGCCAGCCGCAGCGGGCAGTACAACCGCCACCTCAACCTCGTGGCCTCGATGCATGCGCTGCGCGAACGCTGGGCCTACGAGTACGAGGACGACGGCGATCCGTCGACCGCGCCGGTCTACCGCTATTCCACCTTCACCTACCCCTCGCTGCGTGCGACCTACATCGACCTCGACGACACGCTCTTTCCGCGTGGCGGCTACAGCGGCAGCCTGCTGCTGCGCGGCGGCGTCGAGGGCGCCGGCTCGGAGGCGAACTTCCTCCAGTTCCACGCCCGCGCGCACTGGTACCTGGGCATCGGCGTGAGCGACCGCATCATCCTGCGCGGCGAGTACGGCCGCACCGAGACCAGTGCCCTGGTCGACATGCCGCCCAGCCTGCGCTTCTACGCCGGCGGCGACGGCAGCATCCGCGGCTACGAGTGGCGCGAAGTGGGCCCACGCGTGCTCGATGACGACCTGGAGAGCTTCGCGCTCGGCGCGCGCCACGTGTTCACCGCCAGCGCTGAATACGAGCACTATTTCCGCGGCGGGCCCTGGGGTATCGGCGCCTTCGTCGACACCGGCAGCGCCTTCGACAGCTCGCCCGACCTGCGCACCGGCATCGGCGTCGGCCTGCGCTGGCAGACGCCGGTCGGTCCGCTGCGCCTGGACATCGCCCGCGGCCTGGACGATCCGGATTCGCCCTTCACCCTGCACCTCAACATCGGCACCAGTCTCTGACCATGGCGCACGCATCCGACATCAGCCCGGAAGAGCGCGAAGCGCGGATTGCCGAACTGCGCGCACGGCGCAGGACGCGCGTGCGCAAGCTCGCGCTGCGCAGCGCGATCGGCATCGCGGCGCTGGTGGTGCTCGTGCTGGTGGTGGCCTGGTGGCTGTTGTCCACGTTGGGCGGCCGCGACTTCCTGCTGTCACAGGTGGTCACGCGGCTGCCCGCGGGCACGACGCTGGAATGGCGCGACGCCGATGGGCCCGCGTCGGGTCCGCTGACGCTGCACGACGTCGCGTTCCAGCAGCTGGTCTGCCCCGAAGTCGACGACGAGCCGGTGCCTTACGGCCAGTGTGCGATGCCCAATGCCCTGCGCTTCAGCGCGAGGCGCATCACCCTCGACCCGGCGATCCGGCCGCTGCTGGGCCGCCTGCTGCGCCTGGACGCGGCGCAGGTGGAAGGCGCGGTGCTGGAACTGCCGCCGTCCGACGACGGCGAGCCCTTCTCGCTGCCGCGATGGCCCGAAGTGCTGCCGCAGATCGAACCACCGCTGGGCCTGCAGGCGGACGTGGTCGAGATCGACGGCTTCCGCGTGCTGCGCGGCGGCGAGACGATGATCGACATCGCCAGCGTGCGCGGCGGCTTCGATGCGCGCAGCGGCCTGCTGCGGCTGCACGACGTCGTGGTCGACAGCGACCGCGGCCTGTTCAAGGCCCATGGCGAATACGCGCCGGCCGAGGACTACCGCATGGACCTCACCGCGTCGGCGCTGCTGCCGGCGCCCGCGGGCACGACGCGGCCACGCCTGGGCCTGGTCGCGCGCGGCGACGTGGCGGCGCTGGACGTGGCGCTGTCCGGGCACGCGCCGGCGCCGCTGCGCGCGCGCCTCGGGCTGCGCGGCGCCGACGCGCCGCGATGGACATTCACGGCGACGAGTGAAGCGCTGGATCCCGCGCTGCTCGCCGGCACGGGCGAGCCCGGCACGCCGCTGGCCTTCGACCTCGACGCCAGCGGCACCGGCGGCCACGCCGAGCTGCGCGGCGACCTCGCCTACGGCGAGCTGCGCGCGACCGTGCAGCCTTCGGTGGTCAGCCTCGACGAACAGGTGCTCGCATTCGACCCGCTGGTCGTCGACGTCTTCGACGGCCGCATCACCGTGACCGGCCACGGCGACTTCAAGGACCTGCAGGCCGCCGACGTCCGCTACGCCGTGGTCGCCCGCGGCCTGACCTGGGCGCCGGCTCCGGCGGATGGCGCCGCGCCCGATCCCGCCGACACCGTCCGTGCCGACGCCGACGTCGGCATCGCCGGCACGGCCGACAACTGGGCGGTGGTCGGCGCGGCCACGCTGGCGCGCAACGGCGAGAACGCCGAGGTGGAACTCCGCGGCCGCGGCGACCAGGAGCGGCTGGAGCTGCGCACCCTGGCCGCGCGCACGCCGACCGGCTGGCTGGACGGCAGCGGCCACGTCGCCTGGGCGCCCACGCTGGGCTGGGCGCTGGATGCCGGGCTGGCCGGTTTCGACCCGGGTTACTTCGGGCCCGACTTCAAGGGCGCGATCGACGGACGGATCGTGAGCACGGGCAGCACGCGCGACGACGGCGGGCTTGAAGTCACCGTCGACGCCAGCGACCTCGGCGGCCAGCTCCGCGGGCGCCGCATCACCGGCAACGCGAGCTTCGCCATGCATGGCGCGGCGACCGGCAGCACCGCATCCGCCGGCTACGAGGGCGAGGCCGCGCTCGGCATCGGCGACAGCCGGATCGACGCACGCGGCCGCGTCGACGAACGCATCGATATCCAGGCCGCGCTGTCGCCGCTGCGGCTTGAAGACCTGCTGCCAGGCGCCGCGGGCCAGCTGGACGGCACGCTCCGGATCGACGGCGGCCGCGACAGCCCCGACCTGCGCGCCGACCTCGACGGCCGCGGACTGCGCTATGGCGACTACACCGCCGATGCCCTGCACCTGCGCGGGCAGCTGCCCTGGCGCGGCGGCGGCGGCGAACTCGACATCGACGCCAGCGGCATCCAGGCCGGCCTCGCGCTGGACACCCTGACGCTGCGCGCGCGCGGCGCCGTCGAGAACCTGCGCCTGGACGCCAGCGCCCAGGGCGAGCTCGGCCGGGCGGCCCTGTCGGGCAGCGCACAGCGCGGCAGCAACGGCCTCTGGCGCGGCGCGCTCGACACCCTCGAGGCCGCGCCGTCGGTGGGCGCCAGCTGGCGGCTGCAGTCACCCGCCGCCTTTGCCCAGGCGTCCGGCGGGCGTTGGACGCTGTCAGCGGCCTGTCTTGCCGCCGACGTCGGTGGCCACCTGTGCGCGAACGCCGACTGGCCGCGCCAGGGCCTGTCGGTCGACGGCCAAGGCTTGCCGCTGGCCCTGGTCGTGCCCTACCTGCCGGAGCAGGACAGCGGACGGCCGTGGTTCCTCGACGGCAGCATCGACGTCGACGGCCAGCTGCGTCCCGCCGGCAACGCTTGGCAGGGCCACTTCAATGTCGCCTCGGCCAGCGGTGCACTGCGCACCGGCGCGCGCTCGCGCCGCAACGTGCTGTCGTACAGCGACCTTGCGCTCGAAGCCACGTTCGACGCCAACCGCATCGACGCCACGCTGGGCCTGGGCTTCAACGGCAACGGCCGCATCGACGCAAGGCTGCGCACCGGCTGGGACGCCTATGCGCCGCTGGATGGCCAGGTCACCGCCGCCACCAGCGAGCTGACCTGGCTGGAGCTGTTCTCCCCCGACATCGTCTCGCCCACCGGCCGCCTGGATGCCGACGTCAGCCTCGCCGGCACGCGCGCCGAACCGCTGCTGGGCGGCAACGCCACGCTCAGCGACTTCGGCGCCGAAATCCCGTCGCTTGCGATCGCCATCATCGACGGCCAGGCACGCCTGGATGCGCTGCCCGATGGCAATGCGCGCATCAGCGGCAGCCTCGGCACCGGTGGCGCGGGTCGGCTCGCCATCGATGGCAGCCTGGGCTGGGCCAGCGCGGGCGCACCGCTGCAGCTGCGCATCAGCGGCACCGACGTATTGGTGTCCGACACCCGCGACCTGCGCGCGGTGGCCAGCCCCGACATCGAGGTGCGCTACGCCGCCGGGCGTCCGCTGGAAGTGAGCGGGCGCGTGCACGTGCCCAGCGCGCGGATGGACCTGGAGCGTCTCAGCGACGGCGTTTCGGCGTCGCCGGACGTGGTGGTGCTCGACCCCGTCGATCCGGACGCGGGCCCGCCCATGCTGATGGAGCTCGACCTCACCCTGGCCATGGGCGACGACGTCCACCTCAACGGCTTCGGCCTGGAAGGCGAGCTGACCGGCGAGCTGCGGGTCCGCTCGCGCGCCGGCCGCGAGATGACCGGACAGGGGATGCTCGAGGTCGGGGGCCGCTACGAGGCCTACGGCCAGGAGCTCGAAATCACGCGCGGCCGCCTGGTGTGGTCGAACACGCCGGTGTCCGATCCGGTGCTCGACATCCGCGCCGAGCGCAGGATCGGCGACATCACCGCCGGCATCGACGTCAGCGGGCGGGCATCGGCGCCGCGCGCGCAGGTGTGGACCAATCCGGCCAGCGACGAGTCCGAGGCCCTGGCCTACCTCGCCCTGGGCCGACCGCTGTCGAGCCTGAGCGGACGCCAGGCCAGCGACCTCGATGCCGCCTCGGCCGCGCTCAACGCCGGCGGCAGCCTGCTGGCCGGGCAGCTGGGCAAGCAGATCGGCCTCGACGACGCCGGCGTGATGGATTCGCGCGCGCTCGGCGGCAGCGTGTTCGGCATCGGCAAGCAGCTGTCGCCACGGCTCTACGTCGGCTTCGGCGTGTCGCTGCTGGGCACCGGCCAGGTGCTGACCTTGAAGTACCTGCTGCGCAGGGGCTTCGACGTCGAGATCGAATCAAGCACGCTGGAGAGCCGCGGCTCGGTGAACTACCGCCACGAACGCTAGCGGCTATGTGGGAGCCGCAGTGCAGGAGCGGTTATGAGTGGGAGCCGCTAGCGCGCGATGACGCGCGCGCCGCGCAGGCCCGGCACGCCGTCGACCACGTCCGTCCACACCACGTGCGCGATGCCGCCGGCCACCGCCAGCTGCGGGAAGCCGGTGCCACGGCCGCGGCCGGCGAGCGTGGCCACCTGCAGGCGCTGGTGCTCGGTGGCGAGGTCGGGCGAACGCCGCGACAGCCAGAGCGTCTGTCCATCCTGTTCCTCGCGCAGCCACAGCAGCCAGGCCTGGCCGTCGGCCAGCGCCACGGTCACGCGGCCCTGCACGGCGTCACCGGCGTCGATCGACACCGGGGCCGCAAAGCTGTCGCCGGCGTCCGCGCTGTATGCGGCACGCACTTCGGGTTCGCCGCCGGCGGCGGTGTACCAGGCGACCACGGCGGCCTCGCCTTCGGCGGCGACCGCGGGTCCGTTGACCGGGCAGGCGGTCATCAGCCAGCCATCGGCATGCACCGGCCGCGGCGTGGTCCAGGCCTCGCCATCCAGGCGGGTGGCGAGGATGTCGCGCACTTCGCCTGCCGTACGCCCGCGGTAGACCAGCAGTGGACCGCGTGCGGTGACCGCGGCGCTGGTCTGGCAGCAGTCGCAGACACTGGCGTCGATCTCGACGTCGGCGCCGCGGCGCAGGGCCCCATCGAAGCGCGCCGCGCGCAGGGTCATGGTGCCTGCCGTGTCGTGTCCGGCATGTCCCGCATCGTGCTGCGCACCGCCGGTGTTGCGGCCATCGAGCCAGGCAAGGCCGAGGCCGCCCTCCAGGGCCGGCCACATCGACACGAAGCCGTGCTCGGTCTGCGTGCCGTCGTCATGCGGACTGACCGGCGCGCTCCAGCGCCGGCCACCGTCGCGCGACATCGCCAGCTTCACGTCGTAGGCATAGGGCGCGTCGCCGTTCTTCTGCAGCCAGTGCGCCCACAGCGCGCCGTCCGGCGTGGCCAGGATGTGCGGCGTGTCGGCCCAGTTCACGAACATGCTGTTGCCGACCGCGATCGTGATCGGCGCCGTCTCCCAGCGCATGCCGGCCACGTCGTAGCTGGAGAACTGCAGCACGTGGCGGCGCCCGGCCTGCGAGTTGGTCCAGGCCAGCAGCAGCTTGCGGCCATCGGCGCCGACGAGATCGGGCAGCGCGGAGCCGGGAAGCATGGCCGGCAGCGGCCAGTCCTCGACCACGCGCTCCGCCGCGGGGTCGGTGCTGGCGGTCCCGGCGGGGACGGGCGCCGGCGCCTCGCCACCGCAGCCGGTGGCAAGGCCCAGCACGGCAAGGGCGAGGATGGCGGTGCGCATGGGCGCAGCGTACCGTAGGCCCTGCCCATGTTCACCACCGTCGCCGCCTATACCGATCCGATCGAAGCCCAGCTCGCGGCCGGCCTGCTGCAGGCCGAAGGCATCCCCGCGCGCCTGGACGACACCGGTACCGCGATCGCCAACTGGGAGTGGCGGCTCGCGATCGGCGGCATGCGCCTGCGCGTGCCCGACGCACAGGCGGTGCATGCGCGCCGCGTGCTGGCGGCGCTCGAGGCGGGTGAATACGCGCTCGATGACGATGCGCTGTACGAAGAGGGATGCGATGGCGCTGGGAGCACCGCACAGGACGCCGGTGAGCTCCAGCCGCCGGATCGCGAGAGCCTCTCCAGCCGCATCGCCTGGGCGGCGTTGATGTTGCTGGGCCTGCCGCTGCCCTGGCGACGCGCGCGAAACAAGAACTCGGTCGTGCGTCGCGCCTGACCCGCGCGCGCCGCGCTGTCAACGGGTACCGCGCATCGCGGCGCGGGGCGACAATCGACGGTCCCGCGGCTTGCGCCGCACGATGCAAGACCACTGATGCCTGACGCCACGCCCGCGCTCGCGCGCAAGATCGCCCAGACCATCGCCGACGAGATCGGCGCACGACGCAGCCAGGTGGAGTCCGCCGTCGGCCTGCTCGACGAAGGCGCGACCGTGCCCTTCATCGCGCGCTACCGCAAGGAAGTCACCGAGGGCCTGGACGACACCCAGCTGCGCAACCTCGAAGTGCGCCTGGCCTACCTGCGCGAACTCGAGGACCGGCGCGCCGCGATCCTCGCCAGCATCGAAGAGCAGGGCAAGCTGACCGATGAACTGCGCGGCGACATCGAAGCCGCCGACAGCAAGGCGCGGCTGGAAGACCTCTATCTGCCCTACAAGACCAAGCGCCGCACCCGCGCGCAGATCGCTCGTGAGGCCGGGCTGGAGCCGCTGGCCGACGCCCTGCTGGCCGATCCTTCGCACGTGCCCGAAGAATTCGCCGCGCAGTTCGTCGATGCCGACAAAGGCGTGGCCGACGCCAAGGCCGCGCTGGAAGGCGCACGCGCGATCCTGCTCGAGCGCTGGGGCGAGGACGCTGCGTTGGTCGGCGAGCTGCGCGACTGGCTGTCCGCGCAGGGCGTGATCCGCTCGAAGGTCGCCGAAGGCAAGGAAGCGGCCGGCGAGAAGTTCCGCGATTACTTCGACCACGCCGAACCGCTGGCGAAGATCCCTTCGCACCGCCTGCTGGCGCTGTTCCGTGGCCGCCGCGAAGAGTTCCTGCAGCTCGAGCTCGATCCGGGCAGCGACGCCGAGGCCGGCAACGCCTACGCCGAGGGCCGCATTGCGCTGCACGTCGGCATCCGCGCCGCCGGCCGCCCCGCCGACGCCTGGCTGCTCAACGCCTGCCGCCTGGCCTGGCGCGCCAAGCTGCAGCTGCACCTGATGCTGGATCTCTTCGCGCAGGCGCGCGAGAAGGCCGAGGCCGAGGCGATCACCGTGTTCGGCGACAACCTCGTGGACCTGATGCTGGCCGCGCCCGCGGGTCCCAAGGCCGTGCTCGGCCTCGATCCCGGCCTGCGCACCGGCGTGAAGGTCGCCGTGGTCGACGCCACCGGCAAGCTGGTCGCCACCGACACGATCTTCCCGCACGAGCCGCGCCGGCAGTGGGACCAGTCGCTGGCCGCGCTGAAGAAGCTGTGCACCGCGCATGGCGTGCAGCTGATCGCGATCGGCAACGGCACCGCGTCACGCGAGACCGATCGCCTGGCCGGCGACCTGCTCAAGCTCGTGCCGGAACTTCCGATGCAGAAGATCGTGGTCAGCGAGGCCGGCGCGTCGGTGTACTCGGCCTCCGAGCTTGCGGCGAAGGAGTTCCCCGGACTCGACGTGTCGCTGCGCGGCGCGGTGTCGATCGCGCGCCGGCTGCAGGATCCGCTGGCGGAGCTTGTGAAGATCGAGCCCAAGGCGATCGGCGTCGGCCAGTACCAGCACGACGTCGACCAGTACCGTCTCGCGCGCGCGCTCGATGCGCGCGTCGAGGACTGCGTGAACGCCGTCGGCGTGCACGTGAATACCGCATCGAGTGCACTGCTGGCGCGCGTGTCCGGGCTGTCGTCGACGGTGGCCGAGAACATCGTGATGCACCGCGACGCCAACGGCCCGTTCAAGCGCCGCAAGGATCTGCTCAAGGTGCCGCGCCTGGGCGAGAAGACCTTCGAACAGTGCGCCGGCTTCCTGCGCATCGCCGATGGCGACCAGCCGCTGGACGCGTCCGCCGTGCATCCCGAGGCCTATCCGGTGGTTGAACGCATCGTCGCCGCCACCGGCAGGCCGATCCAGGCGCTGGTCGGCGACGGCGGCTTCGTGCGCACGCTCAAGGCCCGCGACTACGTCGACGAACGCTTCGGCGAGCCCACCGTGCGCGACATCCTGGCCGAGCTCGAGAAGCCCGGTCGCGACCCGCGCCCCGAGTTCAAGGCCGCGAAGTTCGCCGACGGCGTCGAGGACATCAAGGACCTGCGCGAAGGCATGGTCCTGGAGGGGGTGGTCAGCAACGTCGCCGCCTTCGGCGCCTTCGTCGACATCGGCGTGCACCAGGACGGCCTGGTCCACATCTCCGCGCTGTCGGATCGCTACGTCAAGGATCCGCGCGAGGTGGTGAAGGCCGGCGACATCGTCAAGGTGAAGGTGATGGAGGTCGATGTCGCGCGCAAGCGCATCGCGCTGACCTGCCGCCTGGACGACACGCCCGCGCCGCGCGAGGAACGCGAGCAGGCGCGCCGCGATGCCGGCCCCCGTGACGCGCGCGGCCCGCGGCGCGACCGTCCCGGTGGCGGCAACGCTCCGCAGGGTGGCCGCCCAGGCGGTGGTGCGCCGAAGCCATCGGCCGCGCCCGCCAACAACGCCCTTGCCGAGGCCTTCGCCCGCGCCAAGCGCAGCTAGTCGGCCCACTCCGGGTCGGCGGTGAATTCGAACGGTGGTCGAGGAAACCATGGCGCTGCACGATGCCCATGCGCCGGTTGGCCCGCAGCTCGAAGCGCCACATCGCGATGCACACGACCAGCGTGATCGCCGCATACACGAGCGCCTGGCCGAAATGCAGATCGCGCCCTCCGGTCATGAAGGAATCGATGGCGTTGATCAGCGCGTAGATCGCCGCGCCGGTCAGCAACAGGCCTTCGGCCCCGAGCACGATCGGCTCCAGGTGCCAGAAGCCCATGGTGAAGCGCTCGGCCAGCCGCCTGCTGCGCAGGTCCCCGGCGGCGGAGCTGGCGATCAGGTTCGCCACCAGCAGGGCCGAAGCCGATGCCCACCGCGGCCCAGAGCACGATCAGGGTGACCGAGATGCGCAGAACGCCCTGCTCGGTATCGGCGCGCAGGTTCCAGCGGGATCCAGGCGCGGTGGCCATCATGTCCCTCCCCTTCGACATTCCCTTTCACAGGTCCGATGCTGCCAGGCGTCTGCCAGCCCCATCGCCGGCACGCGCTGTTCAGCCCGGCAGGGCGTTCGCCCGGATGCCGCGTGGGACAATACCCGGATCCATGAACCAGCCGCATTCCATCCACGACAACGACCCGCGTCCGGCCCCGCCCGAGCCGCCCCTGCCCAGCGACTGCTGCGACAGCGGCTGCGATCCCTGCGTGAACGACAGCTACAGCGACGAACTGCAGCTTTATCGCGAGCGGCTGGCCAAGTGGCTTGAACGGCACCCGGACCAGGCCTGAAGCCCGACCCGGATGAGCTCGCTGGGTCCCTTCCCGATGCGCACGGTCATCGTCGCGCTGGCGGCACTGCTGGCATGGCTGGCCGTTCGCGCGTGGGCCAGGCGCCTGCCGGATTCGCCACATGGCCCCGACCTGCCACACAAGGTGGCGGGCGCCTGGTTCATCGATGCGCTGTTCATCGGCCTGCTGGCGGCGCGCATCGGCTACGTGCTGCGCTGGTGGCCGGACTACGCCGCAGCGCCGAAATCGATCATCGCCATCGGCGACGGCGGCTTCCTGTGGTGGACCGGGCTGCCGGCCGCGATCGCCTTCGCATGGTGGCGCAGCGCCGGCGCGAAGCCCCTGCGGCCGCCGCTTCTGGCCGGCATCGCCGCGGGCATGTTGGCCTGGCTGGCCTTCAGCGGCACGCTGGCGCTGCTTCGGAACTCGGCGCCGTCCCTGCCGGTCTTCGAACTGGCCATGCTGGACGGCACGCCCACGACGCTGGGCGTCCACTCCGGGCAACCGGTGGTGCTCAACATGTGGGCCACCTGGTGCCCGCCCTGCCGGCGCGAGATGCCGGTGCTGGCGGAGGCGCAAGCGAAGTATCCAAGTGTGGCCTTCGTGCTGGTGAACCAGGGCGAGGACCGCGGCACCATCGGCGAATTCCTCGACGGGCAGGGGCTGGCGTTCGAACACATGCTGCTCGACCCGCACTCGCGCACGATGCTCGAGACCGGCACCCGCGGCCTGCCCACCACCCTGTTCTTCGATGCCCAAGGGCGGCTGGTGGACACGCACATGGGCGAACTCACCCGCGCCAGCCTGGCCGACACCCTGCGCCGGCGCTTCGACGCGTCCCCAGCACCGCCGCCGGAGGACGCCGCGGGGCACTAGCGCGGGACCTTCGTCGGGGTTGATGCGGGTCAAGGCACCGCGGCGAGCGCCTGCGGATACTCCGTCCACGATCCGGTGCCGACCGGTCCACCTGCCCGGCGCCCGCATTGCCAGGAGGTCGACGACATGCACGCAATCGAGGGCCGGCTCGCCCGGCGATCCGCGACACTTCCCGCCGGACGCATCGCGCTTGCACTCACCCTGGCACTCGCCGCCGCCGGCGCGCAGGCCAACGACGCCTGGCAGACCAGCGGCGACATCCGCTTCGGCTACGTCGCCTCCGAAACCCGCGCCCGCGACGGCGCCACCACCGACGCCGACAGCGTCCGCGCCCGCGTGCGCTTCCGCGTGCGCGGCGAACTCGGCGGCGGCTGGCACGCCAGCGGTCGCGTGGCCGCGCGCCTGGACACGGAACAGGGCAACGACGAATTCTGGCTGCGAACCTACGCGCCCGGGCCCGCCGGACTCGAGGACGGCCAGGCGACCATCGACGAGGCCTACCTGGAGTACCGCCCGGCGGAGTCGCCCTGGAGCCTGCGCCTGGGCCGCTTCCAGGCCGCGTTCGGTATCGACGACATCATGAAGAAGTCGCTCGACCAGAACGACAGCACCAACTTCGACATCACCTGGACCGACGGCATCTGGTGGCAGTGGCGTGGCACCGACTGGACCACGCATGTGATCGCGCGCCACAACGATCGTCGCGGTCCCACCGGCACGCTGCGCCGCCCGCTGGACTTCGCCGAGGGCGGCTCGCGCGCCGGCCTGTTCGTCGCGGCGGAATCGAAGACCGCCATCGGCCCCGTAGTGCAGCGCATGGTCACGATGACCTGGCTGCCGTCGGCGCTGCGCTCGAACGGCCTCGCCGATCCGGCGCTGGAGGACCATCTCGCGGTCACCGCCAAGGCCGCCGCCGAATGGCCGCTGGGCCAGGGCGGTACCAAGTTACGGCTTGGCGGCGAGATCGGCTGGGCGCCCGACACCCCGCGCCGCGAGGCGATGAACACCGGCACCGGCGACGCCGACGCGCTGTCCTGGCAGGCCTCCTTCAGCTTCATCGACGTGCTGCCCGACCACGACATCGGGATCGTCTATGGCCGTGTTGCCGACGGCTGGCTGCTGTCGAGCGACTTCCGGCCCAATGACGAGCTGCTCGAGGCGCGATGGGTGTGGCAGGCCACGCAGGCCTGGCAGATCGACGCACGCATCCGCCGCCGTGAGGAAATCGACCTGCCCGCCAGCGCCGCCGGCCCACGCCGGGATGACGACCTGTACGTCCGCGCGACGTGGAAGTTCTGAGCGGACCGCGGTCAGGCTGCGCTTGCGCGCCGCACCCGCTCCAGGTGCACCAGCAGCAGCGAAATCGCCGCCGGGGTCATCCCCGGGATGCGCTGCGCCTGGCCGATGGTCTCCGGCCGCACCTGCTCGAGCTTCTGCCGCAGTTCGGCCGAGAGGCCGCGCACGACTGCGTAGTCGAAACCCTCGCCGATAGCCGCATCCTCGCTGCTCCGCTGGCGCGCGATCTCTTCGCGCTGGCGCTCCAGGTAGCCGGAATACTTCGCTTCGATCTCGACCTGCTCGGCCACCGCGGGATCGTCCACCGCCGGGCCGAACGACGCCACGGCCGCAAGCTTCGCGTAATCCAGCTCCGGGCGGCGCAGCAGGTCCAGGCCGCTGCATTCGCGATTGATGTCGATACCCAGCGCCGCCGACGCGTCGCGGCCGATAGCGTTGTTCGGTGACGCCCACAGCGCGCCGAGACGTCCGGCTTCCGCGGCCACGGCGTCACGCTTGCGCGCGAAGGCGTGCCAGCGCGCGTCATCGACGATGCCGAGATCACGACCCACCGGCGTCAGCCGCAGGTCGGCGTTGTCCTCGCGCAGCTGCAGGCGGTACTCGGCGCGCGAAGTGAACATGCGGTAGGGCTCGACGGTGCCCTGGGTGACGAGATCGTCGACCAGCACGCCGATATAGGCCTGGTCGCGGCGCGGCGCCCAGCCTTCGTGCCCGCGCACCAGGCGCGCCGCGTTGGCGCCCGCGAGCAGGCCCTGCGCCGCGGCCTCTTCATAGCCGGTGGTGCCGTTGATCTGGCCGGCGAAGAACAGCCCCGCCACGGCCTTGGTTTCCAGCGTGGCCTTCAGGCCGCGCGGGTCGAAGAAGTCGTATTCGATGGCATAGCCCGGGCGGGTGATGTGCGCGCGCTCGAAGCCCTGCACCGACCGCACCAGTTCCAGCTGCACGTCGAAGGGCAACGAGGTGGAGATGCCGTTGGGGTAGATTTCGGCCACGCCGAGGCCTTCGGGCTCCACGAACACCTGGTGGCTGGCCTTCTCGGCGAAACGCACCACCTTGTCTTCGATGGACGGGCAGTAGCGCGGGCCGGTGCCTTCGATCTGCCCGGAGTACAGCGGCGAGCGGTGCAGCGCGCCGCGGATGATGTCGTGCGTGCGCTGCGTGGTCTGGGTGATCCAGCACGACACCTGCCGTGGATGATCGGCGTGCGAGCCCATGAACGAGAACACCGGGCGCGGGTCGTCGCCGGGCTGCTCGACCATCACCGAGTAGTCGAGGCTGCGGCCATCGATGCGCGGCGGCGTGCCGGTCTTCAGGCGATCGACCACGAACGGTCCGTCACGCAGGCGCTCGGCCAGGCGCACCGACGGCGGGTCGCCCATGCGGCCGCCCGCCGACTGCGTTTCACCGACGTGGATGCGGCCAGCCAGGAACGTGCCCGCGGTCAGCACCACCGTCGGGGCGTCGAAGCGCAATCCGGTATTGGTGACCGCGCCCCGCACGACACCGCCCTCGATCACCAGGTCGTCGACCGCGGCCTGGAAGACGGTGAGGTTCGGCTGTGCCTCGACGGCACTGCGGACGAACGCGCGGTACAGCGCGCGGTCGGCTTGGCAACGCGTCGCTCGCACGGCAGGACCCTTCGACGCGTTGAGCCTGCGCCACTGGATGCCGGCCGCATCCGCGGCGCGCGCCATGACACCGCCCAGCGCATCGATCTCGCGCACGAGGTGGCCTTTGCCGATGCCGCCGATCGCGGGATTGCAGCTCATCGCCCCGATGGTTTCGATGTTGTGCGTGAGCAGCAGCGTGCGCGCACCGGCGCGCGCAGACGCGAGCGCCGCCTCGGTGCCGGCGTGGCCGCCGCCGATCACGATGACGTCGTGGCGATGGAAGTCGTGATGCATGTCGCGATTATCGCGCCTGGACGCGTGTCTGCGGTGAGCGGAGGGAAGTTGGCACGCAACCTGCATCCGATACATGCGCACCCGGGATGGCAATCGCCTAGGGGGGCGTGGCCGGAGATTGGAACAGGGCTGGCCAAGCGCATCCCGGGGAAGCGAAGGGGCCGAACGTCGGGGGACGTTCGGCCCCGTTTTTTTTTCGCGGGCTGCATGGGCCCTGCGCTGCGGGATATGGCGCCGACCCCCGGCGGGAGCGGAACAGGGGGGATCCGGGCTCCCCCGCCGGGTGTCGACATTGGTCACTCCGGTTTACGTCGTAAAGCGACGCAACCGGTCAGTCGACCCAAGCTTGCGACGACAGCGCCCCGGACGCAAGCACCAGCGCGTCCATAACGAGACGGCGTTCCCCGAACTACTCCTCCCGGGTCCGCGCCCGGGAGGCAGGCGCGGGCCGGCTGGCCCTGGGCGCCGGAGCGGCACGTGGGGCCGTCGCAGCCCGTGGCGCTGGAGCAGTACGCGGGGGCGGGGCAGCCCGCGGAGCAGGCGCGTGACGCTGCCCCGGTCCCGCCGTGCGCGACTGCGACACCGGCATCGCACGCGACGGCGCCGGCCGCGACGGGGCGACCCGTGAGGGCGCCTGCGGGCGCACTGCAGGCCTGGGGCCGATCGCTCGCGGCGCGTTTCCGCCGGGCGCCGACACGCCGGCGCTTCCACCACCTGCGCGCGGCGGACTGCTGCGCATCCTGTTGTCAGGCGGGGCCGACCGTGGCGCGGGTCGGGCCGGCGTGCTGCGGCTGCGCGGGTCAGGCGCGGGCGCCCGCGTCGGCGCCGGCTGGCGCATCCGCGGCCTGGGGCCGCTGTTGCCGCCGGCCTCGGGCCTTGGCGACAGCACACGCGTGCGGTTGTCTGGGGCGGTGCCGCGGGTCCTGAGCCGCTCCTCCATCTGGTCGCGATCCCAGCGGGTCCGCTGGACGCGATCCGGATCCGTCGGCCGGCCATCGTTCGGCGGGCGGTGCGGACGGTGCGGACGGTGATAGGGCGGGCGATAGACGTAGCCCGGCCGGCCATACCATCCGCCATACCACGGATAGCCGTAGTACCCGGACAGGCCGCCGTAGTACCCCAGCCCCCGGTAAAAACCGAGCCCGCCGTATCCGTAACCGCCATAGCCATGGTCGGCATAGCCGTAGGGCGAATAGTAGTCGCCATAGGCCCCGTAGGAGGACCCGCTGCCGTAGTAGTAGTCGCCGTAGCCCTGGCGATCATGGCTGCTGTAACCGTAGCCCGTCGCGCAGCCTCCCAGGAAAAGGGAAGCGGCGAGGATGATCAAGATCTTGCGCATAGCGCGTCCCCCTGTTTGGGTTGCAGTCACAGGGTCCTTCACGGCCATTGAATTGGGGCTTAACCCTTTCGATGCACCCGTATCGCTGCTGAACCCTGCCCACAAGTCCGTTAGTCTGGGGCCATGTCCTGCGCCGTGGCCAATTTCGACGACATCCTCGGAGCCGCGGCCCGCATCGCCCCGCATGCGCGCACCACGCCGGTGCTGCGCTCGTCCGGGCTGGATGCCATCGCGGGCTGCAGCCTGGCGTTCAAGGCCGAGCACCTGCAGCGCGCCGGCGCATTCAAGTTCCGCGGCGCCTGCAACGCGGTCTGGCGACTGCCTGGGGCCGACGCCGCGCGCGGCGTGGTCACGCACTCCTCCGGCAACCACGGCGCGGCGCTGGCGCTGGCAGCGACCACGCGCGGGATTCCCTGCCATGTGGTGGTCCCGGCCGATGCCGTGCGTGCCAAGCTCGCTGCGATCGCCGGCTATGGCGCCGTCATGCACTGTTGCGCGCCCGGAATCAAGGCGCGCGAGACCGTCTGCTCACAGGTACTCGCGGCCACCGGGGCAACCCTCGTACACCCATATGCCGATGCCGCGGTGATCGCGGGCCAGGGCACCGCGGCGCTCGAACTGCTGGCTGCGGCGGGTCCCCTCGATGCGCTGGTGGTGCCGGTGGGCGGCGGCGGCCTGGCCGCGGGCACGGCACTGGCGCTGGCCGCCTGCGCGCCGGAATGCCGCCTGTACCTGGCCGAGCCCACGGGTGCAGCCGAGACCCGGGATTCGCTGGCGCGCGGCGAACGGGTCACGGAGTTCACCCCCGACACGCTCTGCGACGGCCTGCGCGGCACGCTGGGCCAGCCCGGCTTCGACATCCTGCGCGCCCACGGCGCCGAGGTGCTGGTGGTCGACGATGCCGACACCGTGGCCGCGATGCGCCTGCTCTGGCAGCGGATGAAGCAGGTGGTCGAACCGTCTTCGGCGATCGCCCTGGCCGCCGTGCTCGGCAACCGCGATCGTTTTGCCGGACAGCGCGTGGGCCTGGTGCTGTCGGGTGGCAACGTCGACCTCGACGCGCTGCCGTGGGCCGCATGAGGCGCCGGCGGCGCCACTCCGGTGCCCGTCCGCGCCGGCGACTGCGCTGGCTGCTGTGGCTGGTGCTGCTGGTCACGGCATGGCTGGCCGGCGTAGCGGCGTGGATCGTGCACGTCGGCAACCGTGACGAGGCCGGCCCCGCCGACGCGATCGTGGTGCTGGGCGCGGCCGCCTACGACACCCGCCCCTCGCCGGTGTTCACCGAGCGCATCCGCCACGGCATCGACCTTTACGAGGCCGGCCACGCCCCGACCCTGGTGTTCACCGGCGGCTACGGCGACGGCGCGCGCTTCGCGGAGTCGCAGGTGGCACGCAGCTTCGCGCTGCGCGAAGGCGTCCCCACCGAGGCGATCCTGATCGAGACCCTGTCGCGCACCACCCACCAGAACCTGCTGCGTGCCCGCGACCTGCTGTCCGACCACAACCTGCAGCGGGTGATCGTGGTCAGCGATCCGCTGCACATGGCGCGGGCGCTGCGCCTGTGCCGCCATCTGGGCATCGACGCCATCGGCTCACCGACGCCGAGTTCGCGCTTCCGCAGCTTCCGCACACAGTGGCGCTTCCTGGCGCGCGAGGTCTACTTCTTCCACCGCGACCTGGTGGTCACGCCCGAATAGTGCGCGCTCAGCCGCCGCTACCGACCAGGGTCAGGCCTTCGCGCAACAACCAGCGCGTGGCCGCGGCCCGATCGGATTGCGGCAGGGCGTCGAGCACGCCGACCAGCCAGCGAAAGGAGCGGCAACGCGCCTCGCGGCTGGCGTCATCGCTGCCTTCGGATGCCAGGCCAAGCATGAAGCCCTCATGCAGGAAGGTGGCGCTCACCGCCGCCGACTTCAACACCTGGCGCGCGTGCACCGGATCGTAGTGCTGCGGCTGGCCCTGCAGGCCGGCGACGGCGATGTCGGTGAAGGCCAGGGCGAAGCGTTCGCGGCTGGCATCGCCAAGCCGATCGACCGTGCGCTGGAAGGCGGAGACATCGCGCGCGGCATCGGGTTCGAACAGCGTGCACAGGGCCGCGGACTCCGTGTCCGAGCGTGAGCTGGCGTGCACGGCTTTGAACAGGCGGTCGATGGCCTGGTCCGGAGCGCGCAGCAGGACTTCATCGCCCAGCGAGAGCACCGCGGCAGGATCGAGCTGCGACAGGTCGATCGCATGGCGCTGCGCCGATGCGGGCTGGGCCAGGACGCAGGCAAACAGGAGCGCGAAGGCGCTGGACAGTGCAGGCATGTTGGGCTTCGACATGCGGCGAGTGTAGGCAGCGATGGGCGCGGCATGATGAACCGCGCCCCTGTTGCGCGGCGGCCGAAGGTCGATGGCGCGCCCTCACGCGGCATCCCGTCGCGGGCCTCCCGCCCCGGCACCCGCGCCGGCGCGCTTCAGCTCCTGCGCCGCCGTACCGGAATGCCCGCGGCCGGGAAGCGCGCCACGTCTTCGCCGCCCTCGCGGATCGGCTGGCCGTGCGCCGGGGCCCAGGCCATGGCGGTGATGGTTTCCCAGGTCGCGGGCAGCAGGCCGTCGTCGCCGCGCCACGGCTCGTACGCGGCCTGCGCGGCGGCGAAGCGGCCGCGCCCGGTGAGCGCGCGACGGCGCGCGGACAACGCGTTGGTGGCACCGAGCTGGCGCAGGCCGCGCATCAGCCCGGCCATGTCGGCGTGGCCATGGACGTCAACCTCGCGGTCGAGCACCGGATCGCGGAAGCCGGCACGCATCAGCGCATCACCGAACTCGGCGATGCCGCCGAAGGGCGAGACATGCGCCCGGTCGTCCGCGGCGGAAAAGGCGGCGCGCAGCTCATGCAGCGTGTCGGGACCGAAGGTCGAACACAGCAGCAGGCCGCCGGGCCGCAGCACGCGGCGGAAGCCGGCGAACAACGCGTCGAGATCGTCGACCCACTGCAGGCACAGGTTGCTGAAAATGAGATCGACGCTGTCGTCAGACAGCGGCAGCGCGCGCGCGTCGGCGCAGACGCGGTCGATCGGGCGCTGCAGCGGGTTCCAGCCGCGCTTTGGCGCGACCTGGCGCAGCATCGGCAGGGCGAGGTCGATCGCGACCACGCGCGCCTTCGGCCAGCGTCGACGCAGCTCGACCGCTGCGGTTCCGGGGCCGCTGCCGAGGTCGACGATGTCGGCGGGCACCTGTTCACCGAGGTATTCCAAGGATTCGAACAGGCGCGACTCGACCTCGCGCTGCAGGTCGGCAGCGGCGGAGTAGCTGCCGGCGGCGCGCGAGAAGGCGCGGCGAACCTGGCGGCGGTCGAAGATGTCGTTCATGCCGTTCCCGCCTGCGTGCCGGCCTCGTTGTCGGCCTGCGTGCCGGCATGCGTCTTCAGGAGGAAGCCGGCGACCGCGTCGGCCACCTCGTCGGCGTAGGTGAGGAACGGCGCGTGGCCACCGTGCTCGATCTGGACGAAACCGGCATCGCGCGCGCGCGCGGCGGCGGCACGCATCGCGCGCGGATCGACCACGCGGTCGCGGCGGCCGGCGATCCAGAGGCTGGGGACTTCGAGCGCCGGCAGCAGCGAGCGCTGGTCGACCGACTGCAGCATGTCCAGGCCCTGTGCCAGCGCCTCCGCCGGCGGCTCGCCGCGCGCGAACACCTCGTTGCGCAGCGCCCGGAGCTCGCCGCGGGCATCGTCGGAGCCGAAGGCCTCGAGCGCGATGAAGCGCTCCAGGGTGCCGTGATAGTCCTCGCGCAGGCCGCGGGCGAAGCCGGCGAAGATCTCGGGCGACATGCCGTAGCGCGCGTCGTCACCCATCGTCGCCGCCGTGACCGCGGCGGCTGTGGAGTCGGCGGCCATGGGAGCGGCTACAGCCGCGATGGGGACCGGGGCCGCAGCCAGAGCGGCTCCTGCAATGGAGGACTCGCGGACGAACCGCGGCGCCGAGCACATCATCACCAGCGCCGGCACCTGCGCAGGCCGCGTGGCCGCGGCGCGCAGCGCGAACATGCCGCCCAGCGACCACCCCAGCCAGGGCGCCACCGGTACCTGCGCGGCAACCGCTTCGACCACGGCGTCGGGCTCCAGCGCCACCGCGCTGTCGCGGCTGCGGCCGTGGCCCGGCAGATCGACCAGGTGCAGTTCGAAACGGTCGGCCAGCCGCTCCACCAGCGGCGCGAACACGCCGCCGTGCATCGCCCAGCCGTGCAGCAGCACCAGCGGCGCGCCGGCGCCGTGGATCTCGATGTGCAGGTCGGTGCTCACCCGGCGGCCGCTGTCTCGTGGCGCGGCCGGGAGGCCGGGGTGGCAGATGGCATGGCGGATATCCGGGAGCGATGCGGGGAACAGGGAAGTCTGGAAACCGCGCCGCGCACTGTCAACCGCGCGTAGCCGGCAGCGGTTGACGACGGCGGAATCGACCCGGTGATCGACCAGCTGCGGCACTGGACCCATCAACCGGATCATACTGGCCCTATGATCGCCCCGGCGTCCCTCGCAATCTGGCCCCAAAGCCAAGGAGTCCAGACCGTGACCGATCGCCAGACGCTGCTGCAGCGCCGCGCAGCCGCCATTCCACGCGGCGTGGCCACCGCCATGCCCAACTTCGCCGACCGCGCCGAAAACGCCGAAATCTGGGACACCGATGGCCGCCGCCTGGTCGATTTCGCCGGCGGCATCGCCGTGCTCAACGTCGGGCATCGCCATCCGAAGGTGATGGCCGCGGTGCGCGACCAGCTCGACCGCTACACCCACACCGCCTTCCAGGTGATGGCCTACGAATCCTATGTGACGCTGGCCGAGCGCCTGAACGCGCTGGCACCGATCGAGGGCCCGGCCAAGACCATCCTGTTCTCCACCGGCGCCGAAGCGGTGGAGAACGCGGTCAAGATCGCCCGCGTCGCGACCGGCCGCCGCGCGGTGATCGCCTTCTCCGGCGGCTTCCACGGCCGCAGCTTCATGGCGATGGCGATGACCGGCAAGACCGTGCCCTACAAGCGCGGCTTCGGCCCCCTGCCGGGTGACGTCCACCACGTCCCGTTCCCGGCCGCGCATCGCGCCGGCACGGTGGAGGAGAGCCTGGAGGCCCTGGAGAACCTGTTCCGCACCGACGTGTCGCCCGAAGACGTGGCGGCCATCGTCATCGAGCCGGTGCAGGGCGAGGGCGGCTTCCTGCCGGCGCCGACCGAGCTGATGCAAGCGCTGCGCCGGATCGCCGACGAACACGGCATCGTCCTGGTCGCCGACGAGGTCCAGACCGGCTTCGGCCGCACCGGGCGCATGTTCGGCATCGAACACAGCGGCGTCCGCCCCGACCTGATGGTCGTGGCCAAGTCGCTCGCCGGAGGCTTCCCGCTGTCGGGCGTGATCGGCCGCGCGGCGCTGATGGACGCGGCCGAGCCCGGCGGGCTGGGCGGCACCTATGCCGGCTCGCCGATCGCCTGCGCGGCCGCGCTCGCGGTGCTGGACGTCATCGAGGAAGAGGCGCTGCTGGAGCGCGCATGCGCCCTGGGCGCGCGCGTGGAAACGCGATTGGCGTCCTTCGCGCAGCGCACGGACCTGCGCCCGATCGGCAACGTCCGCGGCCAGGGCTCGATGCTGGCCTTCGACCTGCTCGCCCGGCGCGGCGAGTCCGCGCCCGACCCGGCGGCCACGCGCGCGGTGCTGCAGCGCGCCCACGCCCTGGGCCTGGTGCTGCTGGGCTGCGGCGGCCTGGGCGAGGCGATCCGCCTGCTCTACCCGCTCACGATCACCGACGCCGTGTTCGACGAAGGCATGGCGTTGCTGGAAGAGGCACTGAAGGCCGACTAGGGATGCGATGACCAGCGAGTCCTGCACCGCCGAGCTGCTGTC
Source organism: Luteimonas sp. A534 (assembly GCF_054072805.1). Taxonomy (NCBI): domain Bacteria; kingdom Pseudomonadati; phylum Pseudomonadota; class Gammaproteobacteria; order Lysobacterales; family Lysobacteraceae; genus Luteimonas; species Luteimonas sp. A534. The sequence continues at coordinate 82,220 of NZ_JBSVRR010000002.1, read as the reverse complement.
GATCACCCTGGATCCGGGCAGCCCCCTGAGCTTGCAGCAGCAGCTGCGGCAGCAGGTGATCGATGCCATCCACCGCGGCGCGCTGCGGCCCGGGCGCAGGCTGCCGTCGTCGCGCCTGCTGGCCGAGCGCATCGGCGTCTCGCGCAACACCGTCAGCCTGGCCTACGACGCGCTGGTCGCCGAAGGCCACCTGGCCGCCCGGCCGCGCAGCGGGCTGTTCGTGTCCGCCGGCACGACCGGGGCCGCGGTCGGCCGCACCGCGCGCGGCGTCGCGCCGGTGTCGCCGCTGTCGCTGCGCCTGCGCCCGGCCGCCGACGAAGCCGGCTTCCGCTGCCCGCAGCACTGGCACCGCTATCCCTTTCCCTTCATCGACGGCCGCGTGGATCCTGAGCTGGCACCGGTGGCGGAATGGAGCGAGGCGATCCGGCTGGCCGGCTCGCGCCACGAAGTCGTGCAGTGGCCGCTGGAAGCCGGCAGCCGCGACGACTCCATGCTGATCGAGGAGATGCGCGGCAAGGTGCTGCCGATGCGCGGCATCGAAGCCGGCGCCGACGAGGTGCTGGTGACGGTCTCGGGCCGCCAGGCGCTGCAGATCGCCGGCGAGATCCTGGTCCGGCGCGGCACGCCGGTGGTGCTCGAGCGGCCCTTCGACCCCGAGCTGGAACGCCGCCTGCGCCGGCGCAACGTCGAGGTCTCGATCCTCGACCCTGCCCTGCGCGGGCCGCTGCCGCAGGGCGCGGTGGTGGTCACCAGCGCGCGCCACGGCATCGCCGCCGGCTCGGACTGGCCGCAGCGGCTGCTCGCGCGCGTGGCCGCGGCCGACGGCCTGGTGATCGAGCAGGACGTGCCGGCCGGCGTCCAGGATGGCGGGCGCATCGCACCCGCATTGCGCGCGCTCGACCACGAGGGACGCGTGGTCTACGTCGGCAGCCTGGCGCCCTCGGCCTCCTGCGGCGAGCCGCCCGGCGTGCTGGTGGCACCGGCGGTCTTCATCGAACGCGCGCGCCGGCTGCGCCGCAACCAGGGCGCCGTGCCGCCGCGCGTGCTGCAGCGGGCCTGGGCCTACTTCATCGGCCTCGGACACTACTCGGCGTCGCTGGTGCGCGCCGGCCGCATCCTGGCCGAGCGCCGCACCGCGCTGCGCGACGCGCTCAACCACTACCTGCACGAACTGGTCAGCATCGACACCGATCCCGGCGCCAGCGCCTACCGCGTCAGCCTGGGCGTGGACATGGACGCGCACGAACTGGCGCGGCAGGCAGCCCTCATCGGCGTGCTGGTCGAACCCTTGCGCTATGCCGATGGCCGCGAGGCGCTGTGCATGGGCGTGACCGGCATCGCCGCCAACCGCATCCGCGAGGGCGTGCGCAACCTGGCGCGCCTGGTGCGCGGCGACCTGGCGCCGGCCTCGCGGCGCCTGCAGGACGAGAGCATCGCGCCACTCGACGGCAAGTCGCTGCGGCGGGTCATGGCCGGTGGCACGCTGCTCTACAGCACGGTCTACGGCGAACCCTGCACGCTGGAAATCCAGGCCGATGGCGCCCTGGCGGGCACCGCCGGCTACACCGACGAGGACCGCGACACCGGCCACTGGTGGGTCGAGGACGGCCGCTGGTACCGCCAGTGGCGCAGCTGGGCCTATGGCGAGGCCTCCGGATTCACCGTGGTGCTGGATGGCGACCAGGTGCGCTTCCACGGCGAGGACGGCCTGCTGGTCGATACCGCGCTGCTCACCCGCAAGGCGCGCACGCGGGCGCGCAAGTGAGCCCGCTGGCACCATCGCTTGACCCCGTCTGGATCTAAGCGCGGGCGCAATGCCGGGCCTACCGTCGGCCACGTGCACATCGAACAGGATCGCGCCTTGCAGAACAGCGACACCCCCGCCGGCTTCGGGATTGCCGGGCTCCAGCTCGACCTCGCGCCGGGCGACAACCTGGAACGGATCGCGAGCGAAGTCGCGCAGGTCGCCAGGCGCTTCCCGTGGGTGCGGATGGTGCTGCTGGGCGAACTGGGCTGCTTTGGCGCCAGCACCGGCCACGCGCAGTGCCTGCCCGGCGACGCCGAGGAGGTCCTGCGCGGCATCGCGCGCGACCACGGGATCTGGCTGGTACCGGGCTCGCTGTACGAGCGCGACGGCGACCGGGTCTACAACACCACGCCGGTGATCGACCCCAAGGGGGAGGTCATCGCGCGCTACCGCAAGATGTATCCATTCGCGCCCTACGAGCGCGACGTGTCGCCGGGCAGCGAGTTCGTGGTCTTCGACGTGCCCGGCGCCGGCCGCTTCGGCGTCTCGATCTGCTACGACATGTGGTTCCCCGAAACCACGCGCTCGCTGGTTGCGCTGGGTGCGGAGGTGATCCTGCACCCGACGCTGACCAACACCATCGACCGCGACGCCGAAGTCGCGATCGCCCGCGCCAGCGCGATCACCAACCAGTGCTATTTCGTCGACATCAACGTCGCCGGCCAGCTCGGCGTCGGCCGTTCGGTGGTCTGCGGCCCGGGCGGTGAAGTCATCCACGAAGCCGGCAGCGGGCGCGAAGTGATCGCGTTCGAGGTCGACTTCGCCTACCTGCGCCGCTGCCGCGCCCGCGGCTGGAACGGCCTGGGACAGCCGCTGAAGAGCTTCCGCGACGGACGCGTCGTGTTTCCCGCCTATGGCGCGCCCAGCGCGCCTTCGTCCGCGCTGGACGCACTCGGCCCCCTGGAGCTGCCGGGAGCCGAGTAAGTCCAGCCACACATCCAATCACGCTTTTTCGATTCTTGCCTGGGGAGGCCGAGATGAACAACGCCATGCACGCCAGCCACATCAAACCTGGCCACCGCCAACCCTGCCGCTCGCTGCTCGCCGCGGCGATCGTCGCCGGCCTCATCGTGCAGGCGCCCGCGCTCGCCCAGGACACCGCAACCGACGACGCGGCGCGCGTCCAGCCCACCGAGCTCGACACCATCGTGGTGACCGCGCAGGGCCGCGAGCAGGACATCATCGCCGTGCCCTACAACATCAGCGTGGTCTCGGGCGAGGCGATCGAGGCGCAGAACATCCTCGACACCGCCGAACTCATGCGCGGCGTCGCAGGCGTGGCCGTGGTCGACCGCGGCGCGCGCAACTCCAGCGTCGTCAGCGGCATCCGCATCCGCGGCCTCAACGTCGACAGCTCCGCGCTGGGCGACTACGCGGTCTCGGCGATGTCGCCGGTGGCGACCTACATCGACAAGACGCCGCTGTTCGCCAACTTCCTGCTCTCCGACATCGACCGCGTGGAAGTGCTGCGCGGGCCGCAGGGCACGCTGTACGGCTCCGGCGCGCTGGGCGGCGCGGTGCGCTTCCTGCTGCGCCAGCCCGAACTCGACGTCTGGAGCGCGCGCGCGAGCCTCAGCGCATCGAGCGTCGACGGCTCCGGCGGCATCGGCTGGTCCGGCTCGGGCACGCTGAACCTGCCGCTGGCCGAGACCCTCGCCCTGCGCCTCAACGTCACCAGCAACGACTATGCCGGCGTCACCGACTACCGCAACGTCTACCGCCTGGACGCCGAAGGCATCCCGACCGCGCCCGACGGCATCTTCGCGCCCACGGCCGAGTACGAGAACGCCCGCGACGCCGACACCGTGCGCCAGAACTACGGCCGCGCCTCGCTCTTGTGGAAGCCCAGCGACACCTTCGACCTGACGCTGAGCTACATGGCCCAGGCCGACCGCTTCGGCGGCCGCCGCGGCACCAGCCTCGGCAACGACGGCTGGGGCGTGCCTTACGACGACCTCGAAGTCGGCTCGGTGCAGCGCGAACCCGCGGCGCGCCACGTCAACCTGTCCAGCCTCGAGGCCAACGTCGACCTCGGCTTCGCCACGCTGACCTCCAGCACCTCGTACTACAACCACGAGGGCGACATCACCAGCGAGAACACCGGCTTCTACGCCCAGAACGGCTGGCTGGGCTTCTACTACAACTACCCGCGGCCGCTGGCCACGGCGGTGCGCAGCCACGGCGAGAAGGCCTTCACCCAGGAGCTGCGCCTGATCTCGCAGACCGAAGGGCCGTTCGACTACGTGCTCGGCGCGTACTACCAGGAGCAGGACCGCTACGCGACCCAGGTCAGCTACCTGCGCGGCTTCAAGCGCTGGTGGGACGCCGCCTTCCCGGGCATCGAGGACGCGGTGATCAGCGACGTCGACTTCGACTACCGCCAGGACGAGACCTTCAAGGAAACCGCGGTCTACGGCGAGCTGACCTGGCACGCCAGCGACAGCCTGGCGTTCACCGGCGGCTTCCGCCATTTCCGCCACGAGGCGGAGACCGATGTCGCGCAGACCACCAGCAACTGGGCCTCGCTCGTCGACAGCTCGCAGTCGCACGGCGAGGAAAGCGATACCCGCACCCTGTTCAAGGGCAACGTGTCCTGGTTCTTCGCGCCGCACAGCCAGCTGTACGCCACGGTCTCCGAGGGCTACCGCCGCGGCGGCACCAACGGCACGCCGACCACCGGCAACTTCGCCGAGGACCCGGCGTGGACCAGCTACAAGTCCGACACCGTGCGCAACCACGAGCTGGGCATCAAGGGCCGCATCGGCAGGGCCAGCTACAACGCCAACGTGTTCTACGTCGACTGGGAGGACCCGCAGGTCAACAGCTCGACCACGTGGTGGGGCTTCTTCGCGGTGCAGAACGCCGAGAAGGCGAGCACCCGCGGCGTGGAGCTGGAACTGGCCGGCGGCATCGGCGAGGGCTTCAACTACAACCTGGGCTACACCTACACGAAGGCGGAACTCGAGGCCGACGCCGTGGCCGTCGACGGCGCCTATATCTACGGTTTCAAGGGCGACGCGCTGCCCGGCGTGCCCGAGCACCGCTTCAACGCGGGCGGCAGCTACGGCATCCCCGTGGGCCGTGGCCTGCTGACCATCCGCGGCGACGCCTACTACCAGTCGGAGTCGGAAAACGCGCTCAGCCTCAACCCGAAGTTCCAGCGCACGCTGGACGGCTTCCCGCTGTTCAACGCCTCGGCCACCTGGAGCGTCGACAGCTGGGACCTGACGCTGTGGATGAAAAACCTCGCCAACGAACAGGGCGTCAGCGGCGTCTACACCGAGGAATACATGGGCACGGCGCCCGCCGAGGGCTACTTCGGCAACGGCTCCAAGGCGCTGGTGACGCTGCCGCGCACCGTGGGCGTGACGATCGGCTACCGTTTCTGACATGGATGCAGGTCAGCCGGTCGGGGCGATGACGGACGCCGCCGGCGATGCGCTGCGGCGGATCGACGCCTTGCATCGCAGCGGCGAGGCCGCGGCCTGCATCGACGCGATGCACGCACTGGTGGTCGACGCCGACCGGCAGCCCGACCTGCTGCAGGAGCTGGGCCTGCGCTACACCCTGCTCGGCCTGTTCCGTGAGGCCGAGCGCTGCTACCTGCGTGCGCTCGCGCTGCATCCCGACGACCCGTCCTGCCTGTACAACCACGCCACGACGCTGATCGCGCTGGGCCGGATGGACGAGGCGGAGGCCGCGCTTGACCGCGTGGTCGCGCAGGCGCCCGGCGACGGCGATGCCTGGTACAACCGCTCGACGCTGCGCCGGCAGCTGCCAACGCGCAACCACGTGGCCGAGATCGAAGCGCGGCTCTGGCAGCTGCCCGACTCCGACCCTGCTCGGGTGCCGCTGTGCCACGCGCTGGCCAAGGAGCGCGAGGACCTGGGCGAACACGCCGCCTCGTTCGCGGCGCTCAAGCGTGGCGCCGATGCGCGCCGGCGCCGGCTGCAGTACCGGGTCGAGGACGACCTCGACACCATGCGCCTGATCGCCGACACCTTCGATGCCGACTTCTTCGCGCGGCAGCACGCCGGGCGCGACGACGCCCGGCCGCTGTTCGTGGTCGGCCTGCCGCGCAGCGGCACCACCCTGGTCGACCGCATCCTGTCCTCGCATCGCGCAGTGACCAGCCGCGGCGAAAGCGCCGCTCTGGCACAGGCAGTGGTGCGCTTGGCGGGCGCGGCCAGCGGCAAGGCCGACCTGGTGCAGCGCACGGCGCGGATGGATTTCGCCGCCCTGGGCCGCGCCTACTGCGACACCCTGCCCAGCGGCACGCTACCCGGCGGCAGCCCGTCCAACGGCCGCCGGCCGGCCGGCGACCCCGCGCGCGTGATCGACAAGACGCCGGGCAATGCCCTGTACCTCGGACTGGTGGCCGCGGCGCTGCCGCAGGCGCGCATCGTCCACCTGCGGCGGCATCCGATGGACGCCTGCTACGCCATGTACAAGACCCTGTTCCGCATGGCCTATCCCTTCTCCTACGACCTCGACGACCTCGGCCGCTACTGGCTGGGACACAGCGAACTGATGGCGCACTGGCGGCGCGTGCTGCCCGCCGACCGCTTCCTGGAAGTGGACTACGAGGCGCTCGTGGACGAGCCCGAGGCGGTGAGCCGCCGCCTGGTCGCCCACGCCGGCCTGGACTGGGACCCGGCCTGCCTGGCCTTCGACCGCAATCCGCAGCCGACGCTTACCGCCAGCGCGGCGCAGGTGCGGCAGCCGGTCTATCGCAGTTCGGTCGGGCTGTGGCGCAACTACGAACACGAACTGGCGCCGCTGCGGCGGCGCCTTGAAGAGGCCGGCGTACCGATCGGCGACCCTGTGCCCGGTGACCGCGGGTTCGACCACCACCGGGATCCCGCCGCATGAATGCCACCACCAACCCGCCCGCCAACGGGATCCCGGTCGCGCAGGCACCGGACCGGCTGTGGCTGTACGCGCTGCTGGCGCTGATCGCCACCGCCGGCTTCTTCTACGTCAACATCATGGCCGCGATCGTCGACGGCCTGGTCATGGGCCTGGGTTTCACCAACCCGCAGGCCGGCACGGTCGGCGCGGCCAACATCTATGGCGCCAGCGTCGGCAGCTTCCTTGCCGTGCTGCTGGTGCGGCGGCTGCGCTGGCGGCCGGCGCTGTTCGCGCTGCTGTCGGTGCTGCTGCTGCTCGACCTGGGCTCGCTGGCGATCCGCGAACCGGGACTGCTGACTGCGATGCGCGCGCTGCACGGCCTGGTCGGCGGCCTGGCGGTGGGCATCAGCTATTCGGTGATGGCGCGCACGCACTCGCCCGACCGCGCCTTCGGCATGCTGCTGCTGGTGCAGTTCGGCCTGGGCGGCCTGGGGGTGATGTTCCTGCCCGGGCTGGTGCCCGAGTACGGCGCCGGGATCCTGTTCCTGACCCTGGCTGCGCTGACTGCGTGCTCGATGGTGGCGCTGGCCGTGATCCCGCGCTTCGACGGCGAGGCCGGCGCGTCCGGGACCACGAACGTGAAGACGCGGATGCCCGGCGCGCTGCGCACGACGGCGGTGCTGGCACTGCTGGCGCTGTTCCTGTTCCAGGCCGGCAACATGGCGCTGTCGGCCTTCATCATCCGCCTGGGCGAACACTTCGAACTCGGCCGCGACTTCATCGGCCAGGCGCTGGGCTGGGCGACCTGGATCGGCGCCGCCGGTGCGGGCCTGGTGATCTTCATGGGCACGCGCTTCGGCCGCATGCGTCCGATCCTCATTGCGATGCTGCTCACGCTCGCCGGCACCGCCGGCTTCTTCTGGAGCGGCATGCAGCCGGTGTTCTTCCTCGCCAACATCGGCACCGCGATCACCTGGTCGTTCGTGGTGCCCTACCTCTTCGGCATGCTGTCGCGGCTGGACCCTTCCGGACGGCTGGCCACCCTGGGCGGCTTCATGTCCAAGCTGGGCCTGGCCTCGGGCCCGCTGGTCGCGGGCAAGGTGCTGCACGCGGACGACTTTCACCTTCTGATCAGCATGGCCGTGGTCACGCTGTTTCTCTCCGGCGTGGTGGCCATGGCCGCCGCACGCCGGGTGGACCACATGGAGCCTGCGTCATGAGCGAAACGACATCCCCCGCATCGCTGTCCCTGTCCGACCCGGGGCTGCTGCGCACGCGCGGCCTGATCGATGGGCAGTGGCTGGACGCCGACGACGGCGGCACCTGCGACGTCACCAATCCCGCCACCGGCACGGTGCTGGGCACGATCCCCGACATGGGTGCCGGCGAGACCGGGCGCGCCATCGATGCCGCGCACGCCGCCTTCCCCGCCTGGTCGCGCACCACGGCGAAGGAGCGCGCCGACGTGCTCAAGCGCATGCACCGGCTGATGCTCGAGCACCAGGACGACCTGGCGCGCCTGATGACCGCGGAGCAGGGCAAACCGCTGGCCGAGTCGAAGGGCGAGATCGCGTACTCCGCGGCCTATCTGGAATGGTTCGCCGAAGAGGCGCGGCGCATGTACGGCGACACCATCCCCGGCCACGCCGCCGACAAACGCATCATGACCCTGCGCCAGCCGGTCGGCGTGGTCGCCGCGATCACGCCGTGGAATTTCCCTTCGGCCATGCTCGGCCGCAAGATCGCACCGGCGCTGGCCGCCGGCTGCACCGTGGTCGCCAAGCCCGCGACGCAGACGCCGTACTCGGCGCTCGCGCTGGGCGTGCTGGCCGAGCGTGCCGGCCTGCCGCCGGGCGTGCTGAACATCGTCACCGGCCGCGACGCCGCCGCGATCGGCGGCGAGATGACCGGCAATCCCAAGGTGCGCAAGCTCAGCTTCACCGGCTCCACCGGCGTGGGCAAGAAGCTCATGGCGCAGTGCGCCGAGGGCATGAAGCGCGTGTCGATGGAACTGGGCGGCAACGCGCCCTTCATCGTCTTCGACGACGCCGACCTCGACGCCGCGGTCGAGGGCGCGATGGCCAGCAAGTTCCGCAACACCGGGCAGACCTGCGTCTGCGCCAACCGCCTGTTCGTGCAGGAGGCGGTGTACGACGCCTTCGCGGAAAAGCTGGGCGCAGCGATCGCGAAGCTGCGCGTCGGCGACGGCCTGGCCGGCGCCACCGAGCAGGGCCCGCTGATCGACGCCAAGGCGCTGGAGAAGGTGGAAGAGCACGTGGCCGACGCGTTGGCCAAGGGTGCGCGCGCCGCCATGGGCGGCAGGCCGCATGCGCTGGGCGGCACCTTCTACGAACCCACGCTGCTGCTGGATGCGACGCCCGGGATGCTGCTCGCCCGCGAGGAAACCTTCGGCCCGGTGGCGCCGCTGTTCCGGTTCGCGAGCGAAGACGAGGTGCTCGCGCTCGCCAACGACACCGAGGTCGGCCTGGCCGGCTACTTCTACACCCGCGACCTGGCGCGCGCGTACCGCGTGGCCGAGGCGCTGGAGTGCGGCATTGTCGGCATCAATACCGGGCTGGTCTCGACCGAGGTCGCGCCGTTCGGCGGCGTCAAGGAGTCGGGCATCGGCCGCGAGGGCTCGAAGTACGGCCTCGATGACTACACCGAGCTGAAGTACGTGTGCATCGGCGGGATCTGATGCCGGTGCGGCGCGCGGTGATCGGCACGCTTGCCGCGCTGATGTTGCTGGTCACGGGCAACGCTGCGGCGACCGATGCAGCCAGCACCGGTACGCGCGCACTGCTGGACCGCGACACCCTGCTGTCGGGCACCTACCGCCGCAGCGTCGACCTGTCCGCCTACGCGCCGCTGCCCGACGCGCTGCCGCCGACGCAGCGCTTCGAAGGCCGGCTGCGCCTGTCCGGCCAGCCGTCCACACGCCCCCTCGTGGCGCTGGACGGCTTCCTGGAACCAGGCGACGTCGCGGCCGCCCGCACGCTGCCGCAGGACATCGACATCGCCTTCGTGCAGGACGGCGACGTCCTGGTCCCCGCACGGCGCGGGCCCATCCCCGGGACGCATCCCTGGTGGGAGCTGGTGTTCGAAGCCGGGCGCGCCTGGGACGAGCCCGGCGACGCCGGCTGGACGCGCGCGGCGATTCCCTTCGCCCTGGTGCAGAGGAACGCCAACTGCACCCACAACGGCGTGCTGATGCTGCTGTTCAAGTCCGACGGCCAGGTCTCGCGGGCGGCGATGCAGGTGTCGTCCGAGACCTGTCATTACCTGCAACTCGATATGTGGGGCCTGCTGGAGGCCGCTTACGTGCCGGGGCCGGTTGCAGGTAGCGATGCACTCGTCGCCGCCCACGCGCGCGAAGTCGCCGCGCGCCTGCCGGTGCGGCCGATGTCGGCACTCGCCGTCGACCACCCCGGCATCGATCCCGACCGCTTCGCCATCGGCGCGCCGCGCGGGCGCAGCGTGCACGGCGTGGTGTTCGAAGGTGTCCACTACCGCTCGGGCTGCGATACCCGCCACGGCGCATACCCGTATTGCGACGCGATGGACCTCCCCTCGTACTCGATCGCGAAGTCGGCGGTCGCCGGCATCGCGCTGATGCGGATGGAGCGGCTGCATCCCGGCGTCGCCGATCTGCCGGTGAGCGACTTCGCGCGCGCAAGCGGCTGCATGACGGAGACATGGGACGGCGTGCGCTTCCGCCACCTGCTCGACATGGCCACCGGCCAGCACGACGCGCCCGCCTACATGGCCGACGAGGACGATGCCAAGCTGCGCGGCTTCCTCGCGCCCGACACGCACGCGCAGCGCCTCGCCTTCGCCTGCGAGGCCTACCCCCGGCGGGAGGCGTCGGGCACGCGCTGGGTCTACCACACCTCCGACACCTACCTGCTGGGTACCGTGCTGCAGGAGGCGCTGCGGCGCCTGCCGGACCGCGAAGGCGACGACATCTTCGACGACGTGGTCTGGGCCGGCGTGCTCGGCCCCATCGGCCTGAGCCCCACCGCGCGCGTCACGCGACGCAGCCACGATGCCGCGCGCCGGCCGCTGTTCGGCTTCGGTCTGACCCTGCTCGGTGATGACATCGCCAAGCTGGCGCGTTTCCTTGGCGAAGGGCAGGGCCGCATCGATGGCCGACCGCTGCTGGACCCCGCGATGTTCGACGCCGCGATGCAGCGCGATCCGCAGCGGCGCGGGCTGCAGGTGGCGACGCTTGAGCGCTACCGCTACCAGCACGGCTTCTGGGCGCGCGACCTGCAGCCGGAGCTCGGCTGCGCAGCGCCGACGTGGGTGCCTTTCATGTCCGGCTTCGGCGGCATCACCGTGGCGATGCTTCCCAATGGCGTGACCTGGTACAACGTCGCCGACGACGGCCTGCTGGCCTCGATCGACTTCGCGGCGCCGGCGGTGGAAGCGGCGAAGCTGGGGCCGATCTGCAGCGACGACGCACAAGCCCGATAGCGGCGCCCACCGGGACAACGATGTTCCCCGGGACGGCGGCGCTCAGGCGCCCTTGTCGGTCCGCAACACCCGCGTCGCGCGGTCGCTGCCCGCGGCAGGACGCGCCACCACCCAGGCGAAGGCGACGATGCCCAGCACCACCAGCGCGGCGCCGCCCAGCGCCATGTCGCGTGGCCAGTCCTCGCCCAGCAGGAGCGCGCCCAGCAGCATCGCGAACACCACCTCGGACCCCTGCATCGCCTCGGCCGCGCCCAGCGCCAGCGGGTGGTTGCGCACCATGCCGGTGGCCTGGAAGAACAGCACCATCGCGATCACGCCCGCGAACAGCGCCACGGCCGCACCCAGTAGCAGCTGAGACGCGGTCGGCAGGCCCTGCGTGGCGCCAGCGTAGATCGCCAGCACGACCCAAAGCGGCTGGCTCGCCAGGGTCATGCCGAACACGCGCTGGGTCGCATTGAGCGGCTCGTGCGTCTGTTCCAGGTGCAGCAGCAACAGCCGGTTGCCGAGCGGGAAGGCGAACGCCGCGACCAGCAGGCACACCAGCGCCACCCATCCCGCGGCAGCAAGCGCACCGTCGGCGTGACCGAACTGCATCAACAGCACGCCGGCGAAGATCAGCGCCGCGATCGCCAAGCCGGCACGCGGGATCCGGCGGCGCGCATCGCGGTACACGAAGGGTGCGCACAGCATTCCCGCGATCACCGTGAACTGGAACGTCCCGGCCACCAGCCAGGACGGGCCACTGGCGGCGGCGAAGCTGAGCATGCAGTAGAACAGCCCGAAGCCGATCAGCGAGCAGCGCACCCAGGGCCAGGGGTGCGCGGCGATCGCGCGCAGCACCGGCTTCATGCCGCCCTGGAAGGGCATCAGCACCAGCATCAGCGGCAGGGTGAACAGGTAGCGCAGCGAGGCGATCCAGGTCCAGTGCGTGGCCTGGTCCGCGGCGACGCGGTTGAGCACGTAGGTGAAGGTGAAGAACAGCGCCGCGCACAGGGCGATGCCGACGGCGGCCAGCGCGCGGCCGGGTGCGATGACGTCCTTGGACATGGCGGCTGCGGCGTCGGCGACGATCAGGCGGCGCGGGCGGCGTCGACGTGGTCGCGCGCGCGGGCGAGCGCGGCGACCAGCGCATCCACCTGGTCTTCGTCGTGCGCCGCGCACAGGGTCACGCGCAGGCGCGCGCGGCCTTCGGGCACGGTCGGCGGCCGGATCGCGGCCACGCGGAAGCCATCGGCGTCCAGGCGTGCGGCCATGTCCAGCGCGCGGGCGTTGTCGCCGCAGGGCACGGGCTGGATCGGCGTTTCGGACTCGGGCAGCTCGAAGCCCCGCGCCTGCATGCCCTCGCGGAAGCGCTGCACCAGCGCGCCCAGCTTCTCGCGCCGCCAGTGCTCGCGCCGCGCAAGCTTCACCGACGCCAGCGCGGCCGCGGCCTGCGGCGCCGGCAGCGCGGTGGTGTAGAGATAGGGACGCGCCGTGCCGGCGAGATGGTCGATGAGATCGACATCGCCGGCCACCACCGCACCGTAGCTGCCCAGCGCCTTGCCCAGGGTGATCAGCTGCAGCGGCACATCGTCCACGCCCAGGCGCGCCTCGGCCACGCTGCCGCGACCGCCGGGGCCGAGCACACCGATACCGTGGGCGTCGTCGACGTAGAGCAGTGCCGACTGCATGCGCGCGGCGAGCGCCAGCTGGCGCAGCGGCGCGACGTCGCCGTCCATGCTGAAGACGCCGTCGGTGACGAGCATCGCGGCGCCTTCGGGCACGGTGCGCAGCTGGCGTAGCGCGCCCTCGGCGTCGGCATGCGGATAGCGGCGCAGGCGGCAGCCGGCCAGGCGCGCGCCGTCGATCAGGCTGGCGTGGTTGAGGCGGTCCTGGACGCTGGTGTCGCCGTCACCGAGCAGCGCCTGCTGCACGGCGAGGTTGGCCATGTACCCGCTGCCGAACACCAGCGCGCGCGGCACCTCCAGCCAGTCCGCGACCTCGCGCTCGAGCGCCTCGTGGGCGACGTGGTGGCCACAGACCAGGTGCGAACCGATGCCGCCCACGCCGTCGCGGGCGGCGGCATTCTGCATCGCATCGACCACCTGGAACTGCTGCGAGAGACCGAGATAGTCGTTGCCGCAGAAGTTGATCAGCCAGCGGCCATCGAGCTCCATGCGCACGCCGTCGCGGCGGCCGACCGTGCGACGGCTGCGCACGAGGTCGTGCGCCATCGCCTCGGCGCGTTGGGCCTGTGCACGGCGGCGGAGGTCGGGGCGCTTGGTCGCCATGACCCGGATCCTACGCGACGCAGCTGCGTGGCTGGTCGACGATGTCGGCGTGCACGGTGCCGCCGTGATCGTGCCCTTCGGCATCGACCGTGACCGCCATCACACGCAGGCCCAGCCGATCGAACAGCGCCTGGTCGTGGGCGACGTCGGGGTTGCCGGTGGTGAGCAGCTTCTCGCCATGGAAGATCGAGTTGGCGCCGGCGCTGAAACACAGGGCCTGCAGTTCGTCGGACATCTGCTCGCGCCCGGCCGACAACCGCACCATCGACTTCGGCATCAGGATGCGCGCGGCCGCGATCGTGCGCACGAACTCGAAGGGATCGAGCTCGGCGGTGCCGTGCAGCGGCGTGCCTTCCACCTGCACCAGGCGGTTGATCGGCACCGAATCCGGATGCGCCGGCATCGTCGCCAGCGTCTGCAGGAAGCCGGCGCGCTGGCGACGGGTCTCGCCCATGCCGACGATGCCGCCGCAGCAGGTCTTGAGGCCGGCGTCGCGCACGTGCTCGAGCGTGTCGAAGCGGTCCTGCAGCTCGCGGGTGCGGATGATGCTGCCGTAGTGCTCGGGATCGGTGTCGATGTTGTGGTTGTAGTAGTCGAGGCCGGCGTCCTTGAGCGCCTGGGCCTGGTCGCCCGAGAGCATGCCCAGCGTGGCGCAGGTCTCCAGGCCCAGCGACTTCACCCCGGCGATCATCGCGGCGACTTTCGGGATGTCGCGGTCCTTCGGCGAGCGCCAGGCGGCGCCCATGCAGAAGCGCGAGGCGCCGGCGGCCTTGGCCTGGCGGGCCTTCTCCATCACCGCCTCCGTCTCCATCAGCTTCTGGGCGTCGACGCCGGTGTCGTAGCGCTGGGCCTGGGGGCAATAGGCGCAGTCCTCGGGGCAGCCGCCGGTCTTCACCGACAGCAGGGTGCTGACCTGGACCTCGGCCGGGTCGAAGGCCTGGCGATGGACGCTGGCGGCGCGGAACAGCAGCTCGGGGAATGGAAGGTCGAGCAGCGCCTCCACCTCGGTACGGGTCCAGTCGTGGCGCGGCGTGGCGGCGTCACCGACGCGGAATTCACTGACGGCGGGCATGGCGTGATCCTGAAGGTGCTTGCGGAGCTGACCGGGCAGTCTGGAAAGCATGCCTGCCCCTGTCAACCTTGCGCAGGCCGCTCCGGTTGACGGCTGGCTGGCCCGGCTGGGCCGCAGCATCTGGGCCCCGCGCTGCCTGGTCTGCCGGGAACCGGCGTCGGGCCGCTTCGATCTCTGCGCCCGCTGCGAGGCCGGCCTGCCATGGATGCCGCCCGCCTGCCTGAGCTGTGCGATGCCGCTGGCGGCGCGCATGCCGGGATCGGGCGCAAGCGTTGCCCTCGCGGCGGATGCTGCGGGCGGGCTGGTCTCGCATCCACCGTTGCTATGCAGCGCCTGCCGGCACGCGCCGCCGCCGCTGGGCGAAGTCCACGCCGCCTTTCTTTACGGCTTCCCGCTGGACCGCCTGCTGCCACGCTTCAAGTTCCACCGGGACCTTGCCGGTGGCCGCCTGCTCGCGCAGGCCATGGCCGCCAGCCTCTGCATGCAGGCCCGCCCCGATGCCCTGGTGCCGATTCCCCTGCATCGTGCCCGCCTGCGCCAGCGCGGTTTCAACCAGGCGCTGGAGCTCGCGCGCCCGCTGGGGCGAATGCTCGGCGTGCCGGTGCGCGCCGACCTGCTGCTGCGCGCCCGCAACACCAGTCCGCAGTCGCGGCTGGACGCGGACGCCCGCGCGGGCAACCTGCGCGATGCCTTCGATGTCCCCGGCCACGCCGCGCCGCCGCCCCACATCGCCCTCGTCGACGACGTCATGACCACCGGCGCCACCCTGCATGCCGCCGCTGACGCACTGTTCGATGCCGGTGCCGACCGCGTCGACGCCTGGATCTGCGCCCGCGCGCCCTAGGCGCCCTACGATGTCCGAATGGGCTCGGTCACCGGTTCGGTGAGGGCCTGCGGGCCGGACACGGGCACGGTGTGCAGGTCGCTGGTCTGGCGTTCGATCATCCGCCGCACCCGCGGCGCATCGGGACCGCGGTGCAGGGCACGCAGGTGCGCGGGAATGGTCGCGTCGTCGTGGGTAAGGCGGCTGTTGTGGCGGATGTACTCCAGCCACGTCGACGTCTCGTAGCGCTCGATCCAGACCTTGGGGTCGGCAAGATCACGGAGTACCCGCCAGTTGCGCGCGCCGTCGCGGCGACGGATGCGCCGCCGCTCCGCCATCGCGCCGAGGAACTCCAGCACATCCCCTTCGTCGATCATGTACTCGATCGTGATCACCACCGGCCCGGTCCGCGGCTGCACCGGGACCGCGGTGGCGGGCTCCTGCCAGCGCCTGAGCGGATCAAGGTTGAGTTCGGTCAGTTTCGCCAGCGGCAGCCAGAGGCCCAGCAGCGCGCACGCGACCATGACCAGCGCCGCGGCAAGCAGCGCCGTGCGCACGTCGCCATGGTCGGCGACGAAGCCCCACAGCCAGCTGCCCAGCGCCATGCCGCCGAACGCGGCCATCTGGTACAGCGACAGTGCGCGCGCCACGACCCAGCGCGGCGTCGACAGCTGCACGGTCACGTTGAACGTGGACAGCGCCAGCACCCACGCGGCGCCGCCGAGCATCAGCGCGGCCATCGTCAGCAGCAGCAGCGTGCTCATGGCGGTGCCCGCCGCGGCCACGGCGAACGCGATGCAGGCGCAGCGGACCAGGCCTTCGGTCGACAGCATCTCGCGCAGGCGTGCGCTGCCCATCGCACCCGCGATCGCGCCCATGCCGAAGGCACCGAGCAGCAGGCCATAGGTCAGCGGCCCGCCCGCGATCAGGTCCTTGGCGACCAGGGGCATCAGCGCCATGACCGCGCTCGCGCCAAGGCCGAAGACGGCGCTGCGCCCGAGGACGATGCGGATGGCGGGCGACATCGCCACGTAGCGCACGCCCGCGGCAATCGCACCGCCCAGCGCTTCCCGCGGCAGCTGCCGGGGGTTGGGCGCCGGGCGCCAGCGCGCCAGCACCACGATCAGGGCGATGTAGCTGACGGCATTGATCGCGAACGCCGCCGCGGCGCCGGCAGCAGCGACGATCGCGCCACCGATCGCGGGACCGACGCTGCGCGCGATGTTGAAGCCCATGCTGTTGATGGCCACAGCGCCCGGCAGCTCCGCGCGCGGCACCATGTCGCCCACCGACGCCTGCCACGCCGGTGCGTTGAACGCCGCACCGCAGCCGATCAGGAACGTGAAGAGCAGCAGCAGCCACGGCGTGATCAGTCCCGACCAGGCGCACAGCGCCAGCGCGACCGACACCAGCAGCATGAAGAGCTGCGCGCCGAGCATCATCTTGCGGCGGTCGAAGTTGTCGGCCATGGCGCCGGCCACCAGCGAGAACAGCATCACCGGCAGCGCGACCGATGCCTGCACCAGCGCGACCATGTCGGCCGACTGCGCGATCGAGAGCATCAGCCAGGACGCGCCGACCGACTGGATCATGCCGCCGAAATTCGAGGACGCGCTCGCGAACCAGACCCTGCGGAAGATCGGATAGCGCATCGCCGACAGCGCCGAGGGGCGCTGCGCTGGATCGGGTGGTGTCTGGGGGGCGGTCTGCGCCATCAGGAACCTGGCCGGAGGGGACGGCGGCAAGTAGGCCAGAGTCGCTGCGTCCGCCGCGTCACGATCGATCCCGCACGCTTGCCGCTGCAGCCGGTGCCGGTGCCATCGCGGTCAGGCCGGCACGCGCAGTGCGAGGTCGGCGGCGATTCCGGCGAACACCACCAGCCCGACCCAATGGTTGTGCAGGAAGGCCCGGAAGCAGGGCCCACGTTCCCGATGGCGGGCCATCCAGAACTCCCAGGCCACCAGCAGCACGGCGACACCGAGACCCGCCCAGTAGAACGGGCCCAGCCCCGCCTGCCGCCCGACCAGCGACAGGCCCAGGAACGTCAGCGCGTACAGCACGCCCTGCGCCACCAGGTCCATGTCGCCAAACAGCACCGCGGTGGATTTCGAGCCCACCTTCAGGTCATCGTCGCGGTCGACCATCGCGTACCAGGTGTCGTAGGCGGTCGACCACAGGATGTTGGCTGCATACAGCACCCACGCGACCGGCGGCACCTCGCCCTGCACCGCGGCGAACGCCATCGGGATGCCCCAGCCGAAGGCCATGCCCAGGTAAACCTGCGGCAGGTGCGTGTAGCGCTTGAGGTAGGGATAGGTCGCGGCCAGGAACACGCCCACGAAGCTCATCAATATGGTGAGCCGGTCGAGCGTGAGCACCAGCGCGAACGCCGCCAGCATCAGCACCGCGAACAGCAGCAGGGCCTCGCGGCCGGACACGGCACCGGTGGCGAGCGGGCGTTCGCGGGTGCGCTCGACGTGGGGATCCAGCCAGCGGTCGGCGTAGTCGTTGATCACGCAGCCGGCGGCGCGCGTCAGCCACACCCCGGCACTGAAGACGAACAGGATCCACGGCGGCGGCACGCCTTCGGCCGCGATCCAGAGCGCCCACCAGGTCGGCCACAGCAGCAGCAGCCAGCCGATCGGCCGGTCGGCGCGCATCAGTTTCCAGTAGAGACCCAGGCGCTGGCGCCAGGCGGGCGCGGTGGGAGGCCGGGTCTCGAAACGTTCGTAGGACATGGCGCCATGGTACCGCCGGGTGCGCGATGCCAGCGCCGCCGCGCATCTGCCCCCGGCGCATGCTGCCGCTCGCATCATCCCGCCGGATAGTGGAAAATGGCGGTCTGCGCGCCTGTAGCTCAGCCGGATAGAGTAGTGGCTTCCGAAGCCATTGGTCGGGGGTTCGAATCCCTCCAGGCGCGCCATTCCATCCCCAGCGCATCGACGAACGCTTCGTCCAGCCCCGTCGTTCCGAACAGTCCGCGCCGCGTGCCGGTCAGCACTCGCAGCATCTGCCCGCGCCCGCCGGGCATGCGGCCGAGCGGCAGGAACGCGGCGTCCCGCACCTTGGCGACCGTGTCGTAATCGGACTGGAACAGCGGCGTCAGCCAGCGGCTCCACAGCTGGTAGATCCAGACGTGGGCGCGGCGCTCACGCTGGTAGATGGCAAGCGCCGCCTCCGTTGACGGCGCGGTCCGCAGCGCGCCCGCCAAGGCCTCCGCGCCCATCAGCGCCATGTTCACGCCCTGCCCCAGCTGCGGGCTCATCGCGTGCGCGGAGTCGCCCACCAGCACCACGCGGCCGCGATGCCAACGACGCATGGTGGTGTCGCGATAGCGCGCCCGTGCGAGCTGCGCGGGGTCGGCGATGGCCGAGAACACCTCGCCGGCATCAGGCCACAGCGTGTGCAGTTCTTCGAGCCACGTCGCCAGGCCGCCCTGCTCCCAGTCGGAGAAGGCGTCCGCCTGCAGGCTCCAGAAGAAGCTCAGCCGCCGCGTCGGATCGCCCGGGCGGCCACCCACCGGCAGCAGGCCCACCATCTTTCGCGCGGCCACGTAGCGCTGGCGCAGCTCGTCCACCCAGGGCCAATTGCCGGCGGGCAGCAGGCACCACAGCGCGCCCCAGGGATAGGGCCGGTCGACGCGCGGCTCGGCCACGCCGCCGCGCAGGCGCGACGCTGCTCCGTCGGCCACCACGACCAGGTCGAATGCGCCGTGGGTCTGGCCGTCGGCATCGCGCAGCACGCCGCGGTCCGCATCCACGCCGACGATGTCGCAGCCGGCGCGAAGCGCGTGTTCGCGTGCCGTCCATTCGGAATCGAGGATCGAGAACAGCGCGCCACGCTGCAGTCCGACGCCGTACAGGCGCGACTCCAGGCCGGCATAGCGCATGTCCATCACTGCGCGCCCGCAGGGCGTGTCGCCGAACAGCCGATCGACGCGCGCCCCATGCTGGAGCACGGATCCGAGCAGCCCCATGCGCCACAGCACCTGCAGGCCGCTGGGCTGGAGCAGGAAGCCCGCGCCCACCGGCCCGGGCCGGGCGACGCGCTCGAACACGGTGACATCGTGGCCGTCGCGCGTCAGCAGCACGGCGGCGGCCTGGCCGGCGGTGCCATAGCCGACAACGGCAATGCGGAGCGGAATCATCGGCAGGCGAGTCCTTGCGGCCAGGTGCGCTGCCGTCCGGCGCGCGCCGGGATTCTGCCCGACGCGCGCAGTGGCGGCCAGTCGCGCGCAGGCCCGATGCCGCGCGCGCCGGCCGTCACCGGGTCAGACCAGCTCCTCGCCCGTGCGTTTCGCGCGGCGCACGTCGCGCCATACGCCGCGGCCCATGATGAACATCATCACCAGCACGATCACCGGCCAGACCAGCACGTAGGCCAACATCATCAGGTCCTTCATGGCGTCGCCTCCCGGGCAAGCACCGGCAGCGGGCCGGCATCCTCGGCCGGCTCGGCCTGGGCGCAGTCGTCGAAGTTGCGCACGCGCCTGGCGATCAGGTCGAAGTCGAAATCCTCGTCGCTGCGGAAGCTGAGCAGCGAGCACACCACGGTGCTGACGCCATAGGCGTTGAGCGAACTCAGCAGCACCGGGTAGTCGCGCAGGAAGCCGAGGGTGAAGGGCGCCATCGCAATGATCGCCAGCGCGCCCACGGTCAACCCGGCACGCTTGCCGAAGAAGCCGAACGTCATCAGCCCCAGCACCACGCCGATGCCGATGGTCCCGAACAGCTCCAGCACCACCGCGTACACGCCGACGATTGGCAGCAGCTCGAAGCGCGCCACGGTGAACGCCACCAGCGATACCAGTACCGCGGTGGTGAAGGCGCGGTTGTTGACCTTCTTCCAGTAGAAGCTGGCGATCACCGGGAACACGATCGAACCCCACAGCGCGCCCACGAACACCAGCAGCGCCAGGATGTCGATCCTGAAGCTGGCGAAGATCAGCCCCGCGGTGGTGGCGACGATCATCGTGATCCGCCCGACCCACAGCATCGTCGCCGGATTCACGCGTCCCTTCGCGAGGTTCTTGCCATAGATGTCGGTCATCATGATCGACGACAGGGCGGCAAGATCCGAGTCGGCGGTGGACGACAGCGAGCCGATCACCATGATGAAGAACACGCCGATCATCACCGGACCCAGGTAGCTGGAGGCCATCTGTGGAATCAGGTTGTTGTGGTCGCCGCCGGCCGGCTCGATGCCGACCATCAGCGCCACCACGCCCAGCATGCCCAGGCCGATCACCGTCGCGCCGTAGCTGATGGTGGCCGAGATGAAGGTCGGCTTGATCAGGTCCTCGCGCACCGCGAACAGGCGCTGGGCGATGGTCTGGTTGCCGATCGCATAGGCCAGCACGGCGACGAAGTACGGCGCGCCCTGCTCGAGGAAGGCGGTCTTGGAGAACATCGACGCCTGTTCGGCGCTGAGCCGTTCCCAGCCCTGCGACACCGCTTCCATTCCGCCGGCGTTGAAGAACACCAGCGGGATGATCAGCGCAGCCGCGCCCAGCATCGCCGCCACCTGCACGACGTCGGTCATGATCGATGCGCGGAAGCCCGACCACAGCGTGTACGACAGCGTGCCGATGCCGGCGATCATCACGCCGTGCACGAAGTCCAGCGGCGACAGCATCGCCACCAGCGCACCGGCGGCGGTGAAGTTGGCCATCAGGCTGATCACGCTGCCTGCGATGTTGGAGCCGGCAAGGATCAGCTGGCTGGAGCGGCCATGGCGGGCGTGCATGATCTCGGCCAGCGTATGCGCCTCGGGTGCGACCTCGCGGAAGCGGCGGCCGAAGGGATAGATGAAGAGGATCATCAGCGCACCCCACAGCCCGTAGTGGATGGGCCCGGAGATGCCGTACTTGTAGCCGGAAGTGGCGGCGGCGTAGAAGGAGGCCGCCCAGATCCAGGTGGCGGTCATGCTGGCGGCGGAGATACCGAAGCCGACGGCGCCGTTGGAGGTCATGTAACCGTCGACGTTCTCGCTCTTGCGGGCGATGCGCGTGGACATGAGGAAGGTGCCGCCATAGAAGGCGAGCATCAGCAGGAGGACGGTCGGTGTCTGGAGTTGGTAGAACGTCTGGTCGGCCACTGGCAGGCGGAAGCTCCCTGGTCGAAGCCACTCGGGCTTGATGGGACGCAGCACGCGGAAGTCCACGCGGACGACGGACGTCCGCAAAGGAGGCAAAGAGCGCGGAATTGGACCAGCTGCGCCATGGGGCGACCCCGGAACCGTCGTGGAACGACGCATGACATCGGGGGCGCGGCGAAGGCGGCATCCTAGCATCCAGGCGTAAAACCGCCTTGAAACACGCTGTTGCACCAAGACGGGAGCGGCCGCCCGATGGCCGTGTCGCAGTTCCGGCGCGTGTTCTATAATCCAGCGCAGCTGTGGCCGCCGGCCACGCACGCCAAGGTGTTCCGTGCGCAATTACGACCTCGACTTCCTCAAGCGGTTCTCCCTGATCATCGGTTTCCTGACCGTGGTGACCTTCGGGTTGATCGTCCTGTCCTACTTCGTGCACAAGTCGCTGCCGGACGAGGTCGATCCGGGCGTCGCCACGCGCACCGCCCACCGCATCGCGCCGGTCGGCGCCGTGTACGCCGGCGATACCGGAGCCGCCGCCCAGGCCGTGGCCGCTGCCGCGGCGGCTGCCTCCGCCTCCGCCCAGGTCGCCTACGGCGGTACGCTGGACGGCTCGGTGGTCTACAACAATCTCTGCGCCGGCTGCCATACCGCCGGCGTCGCCGGTGCGCCGAAGATGGAGCGCGCGGACTGGACGGCGCGCATCGCCCAGGGCGCCGACACCCTGCACCGCCACGCCATCGAGGGCTTCACCGGCGCGACCGGCATGATGCCGGCCAAGGGCGGCAACCCGGCGCTGACCGATGAGCAGGTGATCGCCACGGTCGACTGGATGGTCGACAACCTCCAGTAAGCTGGCTGGCCGCCGGTTGCCGACGCCGCCCACCGGGCGGCGTCTTTGTTTTCGCCCTGCAATCCACGAGGCCGACATGATCCGCAAAGCGTCCGTCCTGACCGTGCTATCGCTGTCGCTTGCCATGGGCGGCTGCGCGGGCACCGCCCTGCGCAGTGTGCCCGCCGACGCCAAAGCACCGGTCGCGATCGCCGCGCCGCCGGCCGACTGGAGCCTCCACGACGGCCAGCGGGTGCGCATCACCGCGCCGCTGGTGGTGTCCGGCAACCACCGCCTCGGCCGCGAGGGCAGCCTGGTGGCCAGCTTCGGCGGGCGCCTGCAGACACCAACCGAAATCGTGATGCCGGGCACCGAGGCCTCGGCCGTGGCCGCCGCCAACCGTGCGCGCAGCCTCACCCTGGTCCTGCCGGCGAAGGCCGCCGCACATCCCCGGACGTGGCGCGCCGGCGGCGTGCTGGAAGCCGCCGAGGGCGACCTGGTTGTCGACGAACACGGCCCGCGCCTGCACCTGCAGGACGTCGAGACGCTGCAGCCCGCGGCGCGGCCCGCGGCGCCCACGGTGGCCGGCGAAGTCCGCCTGGCCAGCCTCAACCTGCAGAACCTGTTCAACGGCGATGGCCGTGGCGGCGGCTTCCCGACTGAACGCGGCGCGCACAGCATGGCCGAATACCAGGCCCAACTCTCGCGCCTGGTCGCCACCCTGTCCTCGCTCGACGCCGACGTGGTCGCCGTGCTGGAGCTGGAAAACGACGGCTACGACGCCGACTCCAGCCTCGCCCAGCTGGTCGCAGCGCTCGATCCCGAAGGCTTGCGCTGGCGCTTCGTCGACGCCGGGCAAGGTCCCGGCGACAACCCGATCCGGGTCGGCATCATCTACCGCGCCGATCGCGTCACGCCGCTGGGCCGCGCGGCCACGCTCGAGGACGACACCTTCGGCCCGCTCAGCCGCGCGCCGCTGGCGCAGGCTTTCCGCGCCGGTACCGGACCGGCGTTCGTGGTGGTGGCCAACCACCTCAAGTCCAAGGGCTGCCGCGACGCCGCCGGCGCCGACCTCGACCAGGGCGACGGCCAAGCCTGCTTCAACGCCACCCGCCGCGCATCGGGCGAGGCCCTGCGCACGTGGCTGGCCGGCGACCCCACCGGCAGCGGCAGCGACCTGGTCGCGGTACTGGGTGACCTCAATGCCTACGCGATGGAGGCGCCGGTGCGGGGCTTCATCGACGCCGGCTGGCACGACGCGCTGGCCGCCGCCGACGGCGGCCGACCCTACACCTATATCTACGATGCCCAGGCCGGTCGCCTGGACCACGTGCTGCTCAGCCCCGCGCTGGGCGGGCGGCTGCAAGATGCGGCCATCTGGCACAGCAATGCCGATGAAGCCGCGAACGTCGTCGATCCAGCAGTCAACAGCGGCGAAGTTCCGCGCGGGCCGTGGCGCGCGTCCGACCATGACCCGGCGATCGTCGGGCTGCGCTTGCGCAGTCGCTGAGCGCGCCCCATTGCCGCTGCCACGGCGGCGGCGCGCCGGGCGGCACGCGCACCGTGGGCACGGCCCGCTTCCCGCCTCGACCGCCGCTGAATGCCGCGGCGATTATCATGGGCGCATGACCAGCCACCCGCCTTTCCCGGAAGCCTCCGGCGGCCTCGTCCTGCCCGGCCCTGCTGGCGCGCTCGAGGTCGCCGTCGACCTGCCCGAAGACGACGTCGCCCGCCAGCCGGTGGTGGCGATCGTCTGCCATCCGCTGCCCACCGAGGGCGGCACCATGCACAACAAGGTCGTGACCATGGCCTCGCGCGCGCTGCGCGAACTGGGCGTGGCCACGGTGCGCTTCAACTTCCGCGGCACCGGCGGCTCGGACGGCCAATTCGACCACGGCGACGGTGAGCGCGACGACCTGCGCGCAGTCGCCGAATGGGTGCGCGCGGCGCGTCCCGACGATCAGCTCTGGCTGGCTGGCTTCAGCTTCGGTGCCTACGTCAGCCTGGCGATGGCCGCCGAGCTGCAGCCGTCGATGCTGATCTCGATCGCGCCGCCGGCCGGGCGCTGGGACTTCGCGTCCATCACCACGCCGACGATGCCCTGGCTGGTGGTGCAGGGCGACGCCGACGAGATCGTGGACCCGCAGGCGGTCTACCACTGGCTCGACGGGCTCAAGGCGGAGCACGAACTGGTGCGCATGCCCGACTGCAGCCATTTCTTCCACCGCAAGCTCATCGACCTGCGCGGCGCGATCAAGAGCGGCACCCGGCGCCACCTGCCGATCGCCCATGGCTGAAGCGCCAGGGGTGCCCCGCCCGTCGCAGGCCTATCGCGAGGGCGTCGCTCGTGGCGACTGGGACGACGATCCGGCGCAGCACGCGCCGCTTGCCGCCCTCGACCGCGTGCATCGTGAGCTGTTGGACACGCCGCGCCGCGGCTGGCTATCGCGCACCTTCGGCCGCGACGCGCCGGCGCCGCAGGGCCTGTACCTCTGGGGCGGCGTCGGCCGCGGCAAGACCTTCATGGTCGACCTGTTCTATGCCGGCCTGCCCCTGCCCGAGGCCAAGCTCGATGCCGGCCATGGCGACGGCAACGGCAAGCGCCGCACCCATTTCCACCGCTTCATGCGCGTGGTCCACGCGCGCTTGCGCGAACATTCGGGCGAGCGTGATCCGCTGGCCACCATCGTGGCCGAGTGGCGGCGCTCGCTGCGGGTGCTGGTGCTGGACGAGTTCTTCGTCAGCGACATCGGCGACGCCATGCTGCTGGCGCGGGTGCTGGAGCGGATGTTCGCCGAAGGCATCGTGCTCGTCACGACGTCCAACATCGCGCCGGCCGGGCTGTACGCCGACGGCCTGCAGCGCGCACGCTTCCTGCCGGCGATCGCACTGCTGGAACAGCACTGCCAGGTGCTCGAGATCATCAGCGACACCGACTACCGGTTGCGCGAGCTCACCCGGTCACCCGTGTACCGCACGCCGCTGGACGCGGAGTCCGACCGCTGGCTCGAATCACGCTGGCATGCGCTTGGCGGCGACGACGCACACCGCGACGGCAGCATCGAGCTCGAAGGCCGCCGCATCGCCACCCGCGCACGCTGCCCCGGCATGGCCTGGCTCGACTTCGATGCGCTGTGCGAAGGGCCGCGCGCGGCCTCGGACTACATCGAGATCGCCAGCGAGTTCCACACCGTGCTGCTCGGTGGCATCCCGATGATGGACGCGCTGCGCGACGACGCCGCGCGGCGCTTCGTCACCTTCATCGACGAGGCCTACGACCGCAACGTCAAGCTGGTCTGCACCGCGGCTGCGCCGCCGCACGCGCTGTACGGCGGCGAGCGCCTGACGGGTGCCTTCGAGCGCACCGCGTCGCGCCTGATCGAGATGCAGTCCAGCGACTACCTCGCAAGGCATCACCTGTAAGCCGGGCGGCGGCCGTCCTCAGCGCGCCGCGTTGCTGCTCATGGTCGCGTTCCGTCCCGCATCCCGGTACTGCGCCGGATCGCGCATTCCCGTGGTGTGGCACTGGCCGCTGACGTGGCCGCGGTTCGTAGCACCCGGCAGCTGGGCATAGGCGCGCTCGACGGTGCCGTCTTCGGGATCGCCAAGCACCAGGTCGCTGGCCATGTTGCAGTAGTCGTTGGTCCACCAGTTCGTGGTGCGGAAGGCGGTGGTGTAGTAGTTCACCTTCGCGCGCGCCGAGTTCGGGATGCCGGCAAGCCACGCCGAGGCACCGCTGTAGGTCATGTTGCTGTTGGAGCCGCAGGCCACGCCGAACCAGTTGCCGATGGTTGCGATGATTCCCGACAGGTTGGTGCCCTGGTAGGGCGTGCCGACCGACTGCATCAGCCGCGCACCGCTGGCGTTGTCCAGGCCGCTCCAGTAATAGGCATACAGGTGCAGCGATGCCGCACCGCCCTGGCTGTGGGCCACGGTGCCGAACGAATTCCACTGCGCGCCGAACGTGCGGATGCGCTGCGCGAACTGGTCGTGGCTGCGGTTCTGATGGGCATCAAGGAAGGTCGCGGAGTTGGCGAACTGCGCCTGCGGCCAGACGCCGGCGGAACAGTAGCCGTGCACCAGCACCAGCTTGCGGCCGGTCGCCATCGCGTCGACACCGAACGACGCCGGGCGCGGACCCATGGTCATCGCCTCGTCGATGGCGATGCGGCTGGCACGCGGGATGCCCAGCGGCGGCGCCGACAGCGGCAACCGCCCGGCCGTGGCCAAGGGGATGAAGTGGTCGGGATCCTCGATTCGCAGCGCGCGCAGCTCGAAGGGCGCGCCCACGCCGGCATGCGCGATCCAGCGCTCGTCGAGCCCCAGCTGCAGGCGTCCGTCCACGACCTCGGCCATGCCGCCGATCCAGGCCACGGGTGCCGCCGCGCGCTTGCCGTCGCGACCCCAGACCTCGGCCAGGACGCGGTAGTGGCGGCCCGGCTCCGCGTCGGCCAGGGGCAGGGCAACCGACAGCCGCCCGGGCGCGGCGCGGACCGCGGTGGCGTCGCCGGCCAGGCGCGGGCCAGGCGCGATCACCGGCAGCGCATGCTCGACCGTGCGCACGAAGGGCGTGCCCATGCGGTCGTGGCCGCGCACCACGACCTGGGCGATCCAGGTCCCGGTGGTGGTGGGTACGAAGGACCCGGCGAGGCGGCCATCGTTCGCGGCACCGTCGCCGTGGCGGCCGTCGTCGAGCATCGGCTGGGACGTTTCCCGACCGTCGGGCGCGACGATGCGCAGCTGCGCCGACGCCACGCGGCCGGCATCCAGCCCCAGCCGCGGCGCGTTCGCACCGTCGTCGGCGGCCAGCATGGCAATGATGCCCATCGGTTCGCCGACCAGCTGGCGGCGATGCGCCTGGTGCGAGGCCAGCTCGAGCCCGGCGTCGCCCTGCAGCAGCACGTAGCCGCGCGCGGCCTTGCCCGGCCGCGCCTGCAGGTGCAGGGTCCAGTCACCGCGGACCAGGCCGTCCAGGCGGACTACGGTACCGACCTGGCCATCGTGTTCACCCCCGAGGCGGGACGTGCCGGCGCCGCGCGCGAGCGTGGCCGCGGGCAGGTCCACGCCCGCGGGCGAGACCAGGCGCGGCGCCCAATCGGCGCCGCCGGACAGCAGCATCGCGTTGAGCCGGCCCCCATGCAGCGGCAGGCGCACATCGGCACGGCCCGAGGCATCGAACACCACCGGCAGCAGCGCGCTGCGCGACAGGATCGCGGCCTCCGCCGGATCCGGGGCGCGCATCGCCGCGAACTCTTCCGGCGGGCCCGCCAGCTGCTTGGGCAGCAAGGGCGCATCCGCACCGGCCGCCAGGGCCGCACCTGTCGCCAGCATCAACGACACGCCCAGCAGCGTGCATACGACCGTTCCCGTCCGCTTGCGCATTCCGTCTCTCCACGTTGGTGGGCGGATCCCCATCCGCCGGCCCAACCCTTATAGCGGCCGACAGCACCGCGAAACGTGCGCGGGTAGGCGGTCCGACCGTACCTTCCGCCCCGCGTGCGGACGCTGCGCAGGCTCCTGGATCGGTAAGATCGGCCGACCATCCGGGGAGAGTCCTGCCATGCCGCACCGCACGCGCGTCCGCATCCCGACCACCGCCCTGCTGCTCGCACTGGCCTGCGCCACGCCACCGTTGCTGGCCCAGGACGCCCAGCGCAGCGAGGTCGCCGATGCCGCGCAGTCACTGCAGCAGAAAGTCGTGGACTGGCGGCGCGACATCCACCAGAACCCCGAGCTCGGCAACCGCGAAACACGCACCGCGGCGCTGGTGGCCGAACACCTGCGCGCGCTTGGCCTCGAACCCAGGACCGGCATCGCCACCACCGGCGTGACCGCCGTGCTCAAGGGCGGCCAGCCCGGCCCGCGCCTTGCGCTGCGCGCCGACATGGACGCGCTGCCGGTGACCGAGGCTACCGGCCTGCCCTTCGCATCGAAGGCGACATCGACCTACCGCGGCGAGACCGTGGGCGTGATGCATGCCTGCGGCCACGACGCCCATACCAGCATCCTGCTGGGCGTGGCCGAGGCGCTGGTGGCGATGCGCGACGAGCTGCCTGGCGAAGTGCTCTTCGTCTTCCAGCCGGCCGAGGAAGGCCCGCCGGACGGCGAGGTGGGCGGCGCCAGGGAAATGCTCGCGCAGGGCATCTTCACCGACTTCAAGCCCGACGCGGTGTTCGGCCTGCATGTGTTCTCGACCCTGCAGGCCGGACAGCTCGGCGTGCGCAGCGGGCCGACCATGGCCGCGTCCGACCGCTTCAACATCGTGGTCAAGGGCCGGCAGACGCACGGCTCGCGGCCCTGGGGCGGCGTGGACCCGATCGTCGCCGCGGCCGACATCATCGGCACCGCGCAGACCATCGTGAGCCGTCGCCAGGACATCTCGAAGCAGCCCGTGGTGGTCAGCTTCGGCGCGATCAAGGGCGGCATCCGCTACAACATCATCCCCGACCAGGTCGAGCTGGTGGGCACGATCCGCACCTTCGACGACGGCATGCGCGACGCGGTGTTCGCCGACCTGAAGAACGTGGCGGAAAAGGTCGCCGCCGCGCACGGTGCGACGGTCGAGGCGAACGTCCCCGACCAGGACGGCAACCCGGTCACCGCCAACGATCCGGCACTGACCGCGCGCATGCGTCCGAGCCTGGAAAAGGTGGCCGGCCCGGGGAACCTGGTCGACATGCCGCTGAACATGGGTGCGGAGGATTTCTCGTACTACGCGCGCGAGGTGCCGGGGCTGTTCTTCTTCGTCGGCGCGACGCCGGCCGGGCAGGATCCGGCGACGGCGCCGAGCAACCATTCGCCGGAGTTCTTCCTCGACGAGTCCGCACTCGACCTCGGGCTGCGCGCGATGCTGCAGCTGAGCCTGGACTTCCTGCAGGGCGGAGAGGCGCCCGCCAGCGGCGGCTGAGCGCAGGCGCGATAATGCGCCCATGACCACCGAACTCCCCCTCGGCCGCGAGGTCGCCTACCCGCGCGCCTATGACCCGTCCCTGCTGTTCCCGATCGCCCGCGACCAGGGTCGCTCGGCGCTCGGGATCGCCGGCGGCCCCCTGCCCTTCGCCGGCCACGACCGCTGGCATGCCTACGAGCTGTCGTGGCTGGATCCGCGCGGCAAGCCGGCGAGCGACGCCGCCACCTTCCTGGTGCCGGCCGATTCGCCGCACCTGATCGAATCGAAGTCGCTCAAGCTCTATCTCAACTCGCTCAACTCCACCCGCTTCACCGGTCGCGACGAGGTCCTGGCCAGGATCACCGCCGACCTGTCCGCGGCCGCCGGCGCCCCGGTGGCGGTCGACTTCGGGCTGCCGCCGGTGGATGCGGACGGCGCCGACGCGCCGGCATCGATCGATGGGCTGGACGTCGACTGCGACGAGTACGACGCGCCGAACCCGGACCTGCTCGCGGCCGATCCCGGTGACATCGCCGGGGAAGTGCTGCATTCGGCGCTGCTGAAATCGAACTGCCCGGTCACCGGCCAGCCCGACTGGGCCAGCGTGCGCATCGCCTACCGCGGTCCGCGCATCGACCGCGCCGCGCTGCTGCGCTACCTGGTGTCGTTCCGCGAACACGCCGGCTTCCACGAACAGTGCGTGGAGCAGATCTTCGTCGACATCTCCTCCCGCTGCCGGCCGACGGAACTCTCGGTCGAGGCGCGCTACACCCGGCGCGGCGGGCTCGACATCAATCCCTGGCGGGCCACGCCGGGACTGCCCCCGCCCCCGGCCGCGCGCGATTCGCGCCAGTAGCCCCGGCGCAATATTTTCTTAACGGGACCGGTGCTTAGCTGTCGCAGCCACGTGCGGCACAGGAGGCCCGAATGAGCAACCCCCAGAATCCCAACGATCCGGACGCCCTGTCGCTGAAAACCGGCAGCACCGCGTCCGGGGACAAGCCCGACTTCAGCAACGTCAAGAGCAGCGTCCGCAGCACCGAGGCCGAGGTGGCCAAGCCCGATTTCAGCAACGTGCAGTCATCGGTCCACTCGACCGAAGAGATCGTGGGCGAGACCGAGTACACCGTGCAGGCGGGCGACACCCTCTCGCACATCGCCAAGGCGCAGTACGGCAAGGCCAGCCAGTGGCGGCGGATCTTCGACGCCAACCGCGACCAGCTGGACGATCCCGACCGGATCAAGCCCGGCCAGGTCCTGAAGGTCCCGGCTGCACCGTCCGAAGACTGACCCGTCCGCATCCACACCACGGAGAGACCCTATGACCCGGAACCCGATTCCCGCCGCGCTCGCCGCGGCCCTGCTGGGCACGCTGGCACTGGCCGGCTGCAAGAAGGACGAACCCGCTCCGCCGCCGCCCCCGGTGGCCGCTCCGGCCCCGGCCCCCGCGCCGGCACCGGCGCCCGCACCGATGGTGAGCGTCACCTCGGTCGACGTCGGCAATGCGATCGACGGCAGCAACCGCCTCACCCCGATGACCACGTTCGCCACCACCGACACCATCTATGCATCGGTGGCCACGGCATCGTCGGATCCCTCGACCCCGCAGGCCGGCCAGCTGACCGCGCGCTGGACCTACGAGGGCGACCAGGTCGTGGACGAGACCAGCCGCGACTTCAGCTTCACCGGCACCGGCACGACCGCCTTCGAGATCAGCAAGCCCGACGGCTGGCCGACCGGCAACTACCGCGTCGAGATCCTCCACAACGGCCAGGTGATGCAGACGCGGGACTTCGAGGTCCGCTGAGCCCCGTCGCCTCGTGAAGGCGCGGTCCTGCGGGGCCGCGCCTTTTCAATGCCCGCACGTCGCGGAGCCCGGCGCCCTTCGCCGGCCGCCGGCTTTGCCCGCGCCGCCGCGAAGCGCGACAATGGTCGTCCGATTTTGCCGCGCGCCCCTGGCCGCGGCCCCCTGGAGGAACAGATGGCAGACTTCACCCCGGCCGTGCCCGCAGGCGGCAGCCCGATCACCAAGACCGCGAAGGGACTCAGCGTCCCCGACCACCCGATCATCCCCTTCATCGAGGGCGACGGCACCGGTCCCGACATCTGGCGCGCCAGCGTGCGCGTGCTCGACGCCGCGGTCGCGAAGGCCTACGGCGGCAAGCGCAAGCTCGAGTGGATGGAAGTGCTGGCCGGCGAGAAGGCCTTCAACCAGACCGGCGAATGGCTGCCCGAATCTTCGGTCGAGGCCTGCCGCGAGTACCTGGTGAGCATCAAGGGCCCGCTGACCACGCCGGTCGGCGGCGGCATCCGCTCGCTCAACGTCGCGCTGCGCCAGATGCTCGATCTCTACGTCTGCCTGCGCCCGGTGCGCTGGTTCGAGGGCGTGCCCTCGCCGGTGAAGAAGCCGGGTGACGTCGACATGGTGATCTTCCGCGAGAACACCGAGGACATCTACGCCGGCATCGAATTCGAGCCGGGCTCGGCGGACGCGACGAAGGTGCTCGACTTCCTGCAGAAGGAATTCCCGAAGGGCTTCGACAAGATCCGCTTCGGCACCGCCGACAAGGCCAATGCCTGGAACGAGCAGCTGTCCGCGGTCGGCCAGCCGGCCACCGATGCCTCGGTCAACGTCGGCATCGGCATCAAGCCGGTCAGCTGGCAGGGCACCCAACGCCTGGTGAAGTCGGCGATCGAGTACGCGATCGCCAACGGCCGCAAGTCGGTGACCCTGGTGCACAAGGGCAACATCATGAAGTTCACCGAGGGCGCGTTCCGCGACTTCGGCTACAAGGTGGCGCGCGAGCAGTTCGGCGCGGTCGAACTCGACGGTGGCCCCTGGCACGTCATTCCCG
This sequence comes from Luteimonas sp. A534, assembly GCF_054072805.1. NCBI lineage: Bacteria > Pseudomonadati > Pseudomonadota > Gammaproteobacteria > Lysobacterales > Lysobacteraceae > Luteimonas > Luteimonas sp. A534. The sequence goes on along the minus strand of NZ_JBSVRR010000002.1, from coordinate 50,255 downwards.
AGGGCAAGCCGGGCGCGGGCCTCATCATCAAGGACGCGATCGCGGATGCGTTCCTGCAGCAGATCCTGCTGCGCCCGCGCGAATACGACGTCTCGGCCACGCTCAACCTCAACGGTGACTACCTGTCCGACGCGCTGGCCGCGCAGGTCGGCGGCATCGGCATCGCGCCGGGCGCCAACATCAACTACGTCACAGGCCACGCGGTGTTCGAGGCCACGCACGGAACGGCACCGAAGTACGCGGGGCTGGACAAGGTCAATCCGGGTTCGGTGATCCTGTCGGGCGAGATGATGCTGCGCTACATGGGCTGGACCGAGGCGGCCGATGCGATCATCCGTGCGATGGACGGGGCGATCGGCAGCAAGCGCGTCACCTATGATTTCGCGCGCCTGATGGACGGGGCGACCGAGGTGAAGTGCAGCGAGTTCGCGGACGAGATCATCAAGCACCTCTGATCGCTTACCGCTGTTCAACGGCAATGCCTGCGATGCGAGTCGTGGGCATTGTTGTTTTTGGGGCTTGGCGGTTGGAGAGCGACGGGTTGGAGGATGGCGAGATTGGGTCGCGGGCTGGCGACCGCGACGCGGCCGTGGCGCGCAGCGCCATCAACCCGCCTCAGCGGTGGTCGCGGAGGGCACGTGGGGTACGCAGCCGGCATAAAGACCACCACGTGGTCAGCCGGCGGAGTACCCCACGTGCCCTCCGCCGCCACGAGCAAAACTGCGCCACACTCCGCGGCATGCCGACACTCCTGACCGACCCGCTGGTTCAGCGCGCGGCTGCGCTGGTGCTGGATGCGTTCGAGGATTACGACGCGCGCTTTGGCGATCTGACGCGGCGGGCGCGGCGGCGGTTCGTGCGACGGGACTGGCGTGGGGCGCAGGCGGATGCGGTGGCGCGCATCGACCTTCAGGATGGCTTCCTCGGCGAGGCGCTCGGGCGCTTCGAGGCGCTGGTGGGGGAGCGGATGCGGTCGCGGGCGTTCTGGGCCGCGGTGCGGGAGCGCTATGAGGAACTGACGGACGGGCGTGCGGATGCCGCGCTGGCGCGGACGCTGTTCAATTCGATGTCGCGGCGCTTCTTCCTGACCGAGGGCGTCGCGCCGGCGCTCGAGTTCCACGAGCCGGGCGATGGCGGGGCCGGTGACCCCGGCTGTCCGGGCGAGCTGCGGCCGCTGCCGGCGGCTGCGGATGCCTTCGAGCGTTGGCGGCTGGCGCTGCGGGCGCGGGGCTTCCCGCACTTCGACCTGGACGCCGATGCGCACGCCATCGCCGATGCGGTGGCGGAGCGACTGGGCGCGCCAGCCGCGGAACATGGCGACGCACGCGGGCCCGATGTCGCCTTGCTTGAGACCGTGTTCTATCGCGAGCGTCGCGCCTACCTGGTCGGCCGGGTCGATGCACCTGGCGGTCCGCGGCCGCTCGTGGTGGCGCTGGTGAACGAAGCCGAGGGCGTGCGCGCCGACGCGGTCCTGCTGGAGCGCGACCGGGTGTCGATGCTGTTCGGCCATGCGCACAGCTGGTTCCACGCCGACCTCGCGCGCGTGGGTGATGCGGTTGCGTTCATGCATGCGCTGCTGCCGCACAAGCCGGTGTCGGAGCTGTACTCGGTGCTCGGCCGCGGCAAGCAGGGCAAGACCGAACGCTTCCGGGAGATCCAGCGCCACTTCGCGGCGCATGCCGACGAGCAGCTGGTCCGCGCCGACGGCGTGCGCGGGATGGTCATGGCGGTGTTTACCCCGCGTGCGCTGCCGGTGGTGTTCAAGGTCATCCGCGATCGCTTCGCCGAGCCCAAGGACAGCGTGCGCGCCGACATCGAGGGCAAGTACCGGCTGGTGGCGCGCCGCGATCGCATCGGGCGGCTGGTGGAGGCGCAGGAGTTCCGCCGGCTGCGCTTTCCACGCGCGGCGTTCGAGCCGGCGATGCTGTGCGAGCTGCTGGAGGAATGCGCCGAGACCGTGGTGGCCGAAGGCGATGCGGTGCTCGTGCGGCACTGCTACGTCGAACGCAGGCTGCGGCCGCTGGACCTGTACGCACGCGAGCGACCCGAGGCCGGGGCCCTGGGCGCGGTGATCGATTACGGCCAGGCCATCACCGACCTCGCGCGCAGCGGGATCTTCCCCGGCGACCTGCTGCTGAAGAACTTCGGCGTCTCGCGCCACGGTCGCGCGCTCTTCTACGACTTCGACGAGCTGTGCCTGCTCGAGGACGTGCGCTTCCGCGACGTACCCGAGCCGCGCGAGGAGGACGAGACGCGGCCGCTGGAGGACTGGCTCTATGCCCGGCGGGACGATGTCTTCCCGGCGCTGTTCCCCAGCTTCCTCGGCCTGGCGCCTGCGCTTCGCGAGGCGCTGCTCGAAGCGCATCCGGGCATTTTCCGCGCCGACTGGTGGCGCGAAGTGCAGGCGCGACTGCGCGGGGAAGGGCACCTGGACGTCGCGCCCTATCCCGAAGCCGCGCGGCTGCCCCGCACGGCGCTCAGCGGAACAGCGACAGCGCCGTCGAGCACAGGGTCGTGATGCCGCGGCCGAAGTGCGCGGCCCCCGATCCGCCGTCGCGGCATGCCGGCGGCGCGGGCGGGGATTCCCCGGTGATGGTCGCCGCCGCTTCGAGCGCCTCCGCGGACGGCGATTCGGCGCCAGGAGTGGCCTGGACATCGCCTGCCTCGGGAACGCCGGCCAGCTCACGTGCAAGCCGCGGGTCGGAGATGTAGCCGTTGAGCATGAGGAGGTCGTGGTAGATGCGCATTGCCGGGCTCCATTACTTGAGTGCAATCGAAGGTAGGCGCACCATCGGTCCCTGAAAAGCGAGAGATCTGCAAGCTTTCCTTGAAAGGAATTCAAGTCGATGGCCGTTCGTCCACCGCTTCACGCGCTCCAGGGATTCGTCGCGGCGGCCCGCCACGGCAACCTTTCGAGGGCGGCCGAATCCCTGCATCTGACGGTGAGTGCGCTGAGCCACCAGATGCGTACGCTGGAGGAGCGCCTGGGCTATCCGCTGCTGGTGCGCGAGCCACGTGGCGTGCGCACCACCGTGGAGGGGCAGCGCCTGCTGGAGCGGATCGCACCACACCTCGACGCCATCGGTGCCGCGCTGCAACCCTTCGCCGCCCGCCGCGACGAGGTCCTGACCATCAGCGCCACGCCCTCGATGGCTTCGGCCTGGCTGGTGCCGCGGTTGGGCGCGTTCCTCGCCGCGCACCCCGCGCTCGAGCTCAACCTGCAGTCGACCGAGCGCCTGGCGGATTTTTCCGCCACCGACGCGCCCGACGTCGCCCTGCGCATCGGCCGTGGCGCCTGGCCAGGGCTGACCGCCGAGCACCTGTTCGACGAATGGCTGGTGCCCGTGGCCAGCCCGGCGCTGGTGGCGCGCATGCGCGAACAGGGGGATCCGCCGCTGGCCCAGTGGCCGCTGCTGGGCGACCCAGACGGTGAATGGAATCGCTGGTTCGAGAGCGTCGGCCGGCCGCCTCCGGCCCAGTTCGTGGCCGTGTTCGACGATTCCGAATCGCACCATCGCGCCGCGCGTGACGGCGTCGGCGTGGCCCTTGGGCGCATGACCCGCGCGCGCCTGCTGCTGGATGCGGGCGAACTGGTGGTGCTTTCGAAACAACGCATCAAGGCCGGCTACGCGCATTACCTCGCCTATCCCGCACGCAGCGAATCGCACCGCGGGTTCCTGGCCTTCCGCGACTGGCTGCGCGTGCAGGCGGCCGAGCACGTCGGCCACGTGGCCCGTGCGGACACGCTGCCGGTGGCGCACGGCGGCGGGAGCGGTGGCGGCGCGGCGTGACCGGTTTGCCGTTAGGCTTGGCGCCTCCAAAGAGGAACCACAGCCATGACCCGACGCCTGCTTCCCACCGCCTTGCTGCCGCTGCTGCTGTGCGCGTGCGCGGCCTCGCCCGCCGCCGGGCCGGCCGCCAGCGCCGATGCGTCCGATGCCGCGGCAGCTGCCGCAGCTGCGGCGGCGTCGGCACAGTCCACGCCGACGCCGCCGGCCGCCATGTCCATGCGCGCTCCCGACCCGCTGCTCGACCAGGCGCTGGGCGGAGCCTGGCGCTCGCCGGAAAACGTGGCCCGCGACGCGCACCGCCATCCGCGTGACACGCTCACCTTCTTCGGCATCGAGACCGGCCAGACCGTGGTCGAGATCACGCCCGGCGGCGGCTGGTATGCCGAAATCCTGGCGCCGTGGCTGCGTACCGGCTATGTCGCCGCGATCCCCGACCCCATGGCCTATCCGGAGGAGCGCCGCGACTACGCCGCGCGCTCGAAGACCGCTCTGGAGACGCTGTTCGCCGCGAAGCCGGCGCAATTCGGCGACGCGCACATCGTCGCCTACGATCCGGCGGCACCCGTCTTCGGCGCGGCCGCCTCGGCCGATGCCGTGCTCACCTTTCGCAACGTCCACAACTGGCGTTCGGCCGGCATTGCCGACGCCATGTTCAAGGGCTTCTTCGACGTGCTCAAGCCCGGCGGCGTGCTGGGCGTGGTCGAGCACCGCGCCGCCGGCGATGTCGCCGACGACGACAAGTCCGGCTACGTCGGCCAGGACCAGGTGATCGCGCTGGCCACGGCCGCCGGCTTCCGTCTGGACGAGAGCAGCGAGATCAACGCCAACCCGCGCGACACCCGCGACCATCCCAACGGCGTGTGGACCCTGCCGCCCACCAACCGCCACGACGCCGAGGACCGCCAGCAGTACCAGGCCATCGGCGAAAGCGACCGGATGACGCTGCGCTTCATCAAGCCCTGAGTGCTGGTCGCGTTCAACAAACCGCACGGCGTGCTCTGCCAATTCACCGACAGGAGCACGCCGCCGCGGCCGACGCTGGCGGGCTTCGGCCTGCCGGCGGGCGTCTATCCAGCGGGCCGGCTCGACCACGACAGCGAAGGCCTGCTGCTGCTCACCGACGACGGCCCCCTGGTCCACCGCATCACCGACCCGCGCCACAAGCTCGCCAAGACCTACCTGGTGCAGGTGGAAGGCGATCCGACGCAGACGCAGCTCGCCGGGCTGCGCGAGGGAGTCGAACTGCGCGATGGACCGACGCGTCCGGCACTGGCGCGCCAGCTCGATGCGCCGCCCGCGCTGTGGCCGCGGGATCCACCGGTCCGCGCGCGCAAGACGGTGCCCGACGCCTGGCTCGAGCTCGTGATCCGCGAAGGTCGGAACCGTCAGGTCAGGCGCATGACCGCGGCCGTCGGGCTGCCGACACTGCGCCTGGTGCGGATCGCCATCGGTGGCGTCGCGCTGGACGCACTCGCGCCCGGACAATGGCGCGAGCTGCCGCACGCGGCGCCGTTTTCCTGAATGGTTCAGGTCTCGCCTGCGCAATCGCCGCGAGCCCCCGCTTCGCCGGTTCAGCAACGCCCCTTATCTGATAACTTGCGCGTTGCCGCGCCACTCCCGTCCCGCGCCGCTCCAGATCGATGCCCATGAAGGCAAACACCAACCGCGGCCGCGTACTCGTCGTCGACGACCAGGCGGCCAACCTGCGCGTGGTCAGCGCGCTGCTCGAGCGCCAGGGCTACGAAGTGGCCATCGCCGAAGACGGCGAGGCCGCGCTCGCCGTGGCCGAGGACCAGGCCCCCGACCTGATGCTGCTCGACATGATGATGCCGGGCATGGACGGCTTCGGGGTGATGGAAGAGATCCGCCTGCGCGCGCTGCTGCCGCGGGTGCCGGTGGTCTTCCTGACCGCCGCGCAGGACCGCGCGCTTCTGCTGCGCGCCTTCGAGGTCGGCGCGGTCGACTACGTGGTCAAGCCCTTCATCCCCGAGGAGTTGCTGGCGCGGGTGAATGCGCATATCGGCCTCAAGCTCGCGCGCGACCGCCTGGAACAGGTGGCCCGCGAACGCCAGGAGCTGGTGAACCTGGTCGCGCATGACCTCAAGAACCCGCTCAGCAGCGTCGTCTTCGCCAGCGACATCCTGGTCTCGGGCACGCTGAAGCCCGAACGCATCCCGCGCTATCTCGAAGTGATCCGCGAGAGCGCCGAGGACGGCCTGGGCTACATCCGCCGCTACCTGGAAACCCAGGCCACTGCCCGCAAGGCGACCGGCGCCGGCGGGGCGAACGTGGCCCTGGCCGCCATCGTGGAGTGGATCGTCGGGCGCTACGGGCTGCAGTTCGAGGACAGCGGCTGCAGCCTGCGCGTGGGCGAGATCGCGCCGGCGGTGGTGGCCATGGACGAACTGGTGCTCCGCCAGGTCACCGGCAATCTCATCAGCAATGCCATCAAATACGCGCCGTGCAGCGACGTCGACATCGACACCGACCGCGGCGCCCCCGGCTACTGGCGGCTGCAGGTCAGCGACCGAGGTCCCGGTGTGCCCAAGGGCCGCCAGCGCGAGCTGTTCACGCCCTTCGCGCGCCTGGCCGACGGCGACCCGACGGGGGGTGGCTCGTCAAGCGGGCTGGGCCTGTCCCTTGCGCGGCAGATCGTGATCAATGCCGGCGGGCAGCTCCTGTACGAGGATCGCGAAGGCGGCGGTGCCTGCTTCGTGATCGAACTGCCGGAAGTTCCGGGCGCCTGAGCCCTGCCGGGCGAATCGCGCCCCATCAGGTCCGCTGACGGAGCGCCTGGCTACCGCCCGGGTCAGCCGGCGTCGCGGCCCGGCCCGACGCCGAGATCGCCGGCATGCGGATCGACATGGCTGCTGTCGAGGGCATCCCGGATCCGCTGCGAGCGGCCTTCGATCGCCGCGCGCTCGGCGGCCTTCCGGCGGTGGCGGGCGACGGCGTAGAGCGCGGCGCCGATACCGACCGCGGCCGCGGTCAGCGCCACCGGATGGCGACGCGCGACCTTGCCGGCCGCGCGTGCGCCGGTGCGCGCCGCACCCAGCGCAACGCCGGCCTGGAGCCACTTGCCGGCGCCATCGGGCACGCCCTGCAGCCACTGGCCCGCGCTGCGAGGTGCATCGTGCAGCCACTTGCCGGCACCGTCGGGCACGGCATGTCGCAGGCCGTCGCCGATGCGCCCGGCGAAATCCATGGCCCTGTCGGGAAGTGCGTCGCGAACGTCGCGGATGATGGTGCGCTTGCGCATGGGGGAATCCTCGATTGCGTGGGCTGGCGCGGATGCGCCGAGGGTGTTGGAAAAACAGATGGACAGTGTCGGCGGACGCGCGTGGTGCCGGCGTGAGCCGCCTGCATCCGTTCAGCCACGGCGCGGTCGCGCCCGATGGGTGGGAACGGCATTCCAGGGATCCTCGGGCCAAGGGTGCTTCGGATAGCGGCCCTTCATCTCGCGCCGCACTTCCGGCCAGGTGCGGTCCCAGAAACTGCGGAGGTCCGAGGTCACCTGCAGCGGCCGCCCTGCCGGCGACAGCAGGTGCAGCAGCAGGGGCACCCGTCCGTCCGCTACGCGCGGGGTATCGGCCAGGCCGAACAGTTCCTGCAGCTTCACCGCCAGCACCGGCGGCCGCGGCTGGCCGTCGTCGCCGATCGCGTAATCGATGGCGCGCGCCTGCCCGGAAGGCACGGTGATCCGCGTCGGCGCCAGCGCATCGACACGCTGCTGCAGGGCCCAGTCGAGGCGCGAGCGCAGTGCGTTGCCGAAGTCTTCCGTGGACAGTGCGTCCAGCCGCGACTTGCCGGCGAATGCGGGCTGCAGCCACTGGTCCAGGCTGGCCAGCAGCGCCTCGTCGCCGAGGTCGGGCAGGGCGAGTTCCGGCATCCACGCGCGCAGGCCGGCGAGCCGCGCCCGCCACTGCCGCAGGCCGTCGCTCCACGGCAGGACGTCGAGGCCGAGCGCACGCACCGCATCGGTCAGGGCCTGTGCGGCCGCGGCGGGGTCGGCACGTCCGGCGGGCCGGCTGTCGAGCACGATGCCGGCGAAGCGGCGCACGCGTTCGGCGACCAGCGCGCGGCGGTCGGCATCCCACCGGGTCTCGTCACGCTCGCTGAAACGCTCGCCGAAGTCCCGGTGCAGCGCGGCCTCGTCCACCGGCGCCGCCCGCAGCAGCAGCGCGTCACCGCGTGCTTCGTGGCGCAGCTCGCTGGCCACCAGCCAGGGCTCGCCGATGAGCTCGCTGTCGTCGAGCAGCCGCGCCATGCGGCCGTTGGCGAGCTGGTAACGGTGCAGGTCGCCGGCGTGGCGGGCGGCGATACGGTCGGGGAACGCGTGCGCGAGCAGGTCGCCGAGCGCATGCGCGGGCACATCGCCCGGTGGCGCCGCATCCACGCGCAGCCGGCGTCGCCACTGGCGCGCGGCGGCATCGATCGCGGCCAGCGCCGACCGGTTGGCATCGGCCGGAACCCGGCGCTGGCGGAACGCGGCGAGCGCCCCCCAGCGCACGGCGACCGCATCGCTGCGCGTGCGCAGCGGATCGCGCGCTTCCAGCAGCGCGGCCAGGTCGCAGGCAAGCGCACGCGACGACGCATCACCGGGCGCCAGCAGCATCGCCGCCAGCCGCGGATGCGTGCCGAGCGCCAGCATGCGCCGGCCCCGCACCGTGATTGTCATCGGGCCGGTTCCCGTCGCGAGCGCGCCGAGCTGCCGCAGCAGATCGCGCCCCGCGGCGAGCGTGCCCGCCGGCGGCGCATCCACGAACCGCAGCGCATCGTTGCCCCAGGCGGCAAGTTCCAGCGCCAGGGCGGCCAGCTCGACCTGGGCGATTTCGGGCCGTCGCTGCGCTTCAAGACGCTGTGACTCGGGCCACAGCCGATAGGCCCAGCCCGACGCGACGCGTCCGGCGCGCCCGGTGCGCTGGTCGGCCGAGGCCTGCGCGATGCTCACCACGTCCAGGCGGCTGAAACCGCTGTTGGGATCGTGCCGCGGCTCGCGCGCCAGCCCGCTGTCGACCACGACCCGCACACCCGGCAGGGTCACGCTCGACTCGGCCACGTTCGTGGCCAGCACCACGCGGCGACGCCCGTCCGCGGCCGGGCGCAGCAGGCGCGCCTGCGCGTCGACGGGCAGGTCACCGTGCAGCTCGAGCACGTCGGCACCGGAGGCCCGCACCGCATCTCCCGCGGCCAATGCCGCGGCCGCGCGCGCGATCTCGCGGCGCCCGGGCAGGAACGCGAGTACATCGCCGGGATGACGCTGCAACGCATGCTCCACCGCGCGCCGCAGCTGGTGCTCCAGCGCCTCCTCGCGCCGTGCCGGGAAGTGCGCGATCTCGACCGGATGGCTGCGCCCCGCGCTGGACAGGCGTGGCGCATCGAGAAACGACGCCAGCCGCTCGCCATCCAGCGTCGCCGACATCACCACGATGCGCAGGTCCTCGCGCAGCCCCGCCTGCACGTCCAACGCCAGCGCCAGGCCGAGATCCGCGGCGAGATGGCGCTCATGGAACTCGTCGAACAGCAACGCGCCCACGCCCTCGAGCATCGGATCGTCCTGCAGCATGCGCGTGAGGATGCCCTCGGTGACTACCTCGATCCGCGTTGCCGCCGACATCCGGTTCTCGAAGCGGATGCGGTAGCCGACGGTCTGCCCGACCTCCTCCCCCAGCGACGACGCCATGAACCCCGCCGCCGCCCGCGCCGCGACCCGGCGCGGCTCCAGCATCACGATGCGCTGGCCCGCCAGCCACGGCGCATCAAGCAACGCCAACGGCACGCGCGTGGTCTTGCCCGCACCCGGCGGCGCCTCGAGCACCAGCCGCGGGTGCTCCGCCAGGCTCGCCCGGATCGCCGGCAGCAGTTCATCGATGGGAAACGAAGCGTCCTTCACCCGCAAAGGATAGGGCCTGCCGCGTTTCGCCATGCGCACCACGTTGTCGCGCAGCGGCCAACTGCGCACACCCGCCCCCCGCACAGCGGCGTGCTCCGCCACGGAGCCGGGAATCCACGGCCCCTGCTTTCGACCCCACACAGCAGCACCGTCAACAAGTCACCCGATCCTCCTCCGCCTACAATGCCTCCATGCAACTGATCGACATCGGCGCCAACCTCACCCACGACAGCTTCGACCACGACCGCGACCAGGTCATGGCGCGCGCCCGCAGCGCCGGCGTCGTGCAGATGGTCGTCACCGGCGCCAGCCGCGAACACTCCCCGATGGCGCTGGAACTCGCCCGCGCCCACCCTGGCGAACTCTTCGCCACCGCCGGCGTCCATCCCCACCACGCCACCGACTACACCGCCGAATGCGACGCCGAGATGCGGGCGCTGCTTGCGCATCCTGAAGTCGTGGCCGTGGGCGAAACCGGCCTCGACTATTTCCGCGATTTCTCGCCGCGCCCCGCCCAGCGCAAGGCGTTCGAGCGCCAGCTCGAGATCGCGGTCGACACCGGCAAGCCGCTGTTCCTGCACCAGCGCGACGCCCACGCCGATTTCGTCGCGATCATGAAGGACTTCGAAGGCCGCATCGGCCCCGCGGTGGTGCACTGCTTCACCGGCAGCCGCGCGGAACTGTTCGACTGCATCGACCGCGACTGGCACATCGGCATCACCGGCTGGCTGTGCGACGAGCGCCGCGGCCAGCACCTGCGCGAGATCGTCGCCAACATCCCCGCCAACCGCCTGATGGTGGAAACCGACGCGCCCTACCTGCTGCCGCGCTCGCTCAAGCCGATGCCGAAGGACCGCCGCAACGAGCCGATGCACCTCGGGCACATCGTCGAGGAGCTCGCGCGCGACCGCGGCGAGGACGTCGCGGTGGCCGCGGCGAACGCCACGGCCACCACGCGCGCGTTCTTCAGGCTGCCGGCCCCCCGCTAGCGGCGCACCAGCTCCACGCGCCGGTTCGCGGCGCGGCCGTCGTCGGTGCCGTTGTCAGCCACCGGGTTCGCGGTGCCGAAGCCGCGCGCCTCGAGCCGGTCGGCGGCAATGCCGGCCTCCACCAGCGCTGCCACCACTGCCGCCGCACGCGCCTCGGACAGCGCCTGGTTGCGCGCCGCATCGCCGGTGTTGTCGGTGTGGCCGTCGACGTGCAGGCGCAGCGCATCGCTGCCTTCAAGCAGCGCGACCACCTGCTCCACCTGCGGCTGCGAGGCGGGCAGGATGTCGGCCTTGTCGACCGCGAAGTGCACCTGGATCGCGACCCGGCCATCGGCCTCGATCTTCGCCCGCAGGTCGTCGGCCGGCAGCAGCGCCGAGGTCGGCACCAGGGCGCGCTCGCGCACCACGATCAGGCCGGCGAAGTGGCGGCTGGTGCAGGCGCGCACCCAGACGTTGCCGTCGTCGCGGCGCAGGACGTACACCTCGACCGGGTTCATCACCAGGCACTTGGCTTCGGCCGGGTACTCGCGCATCACCGCCTGCACCGCCTTGTCCTGGCGCGCGCTTGCCGGCTCCTCGCCGCCATGGACCTTCACCCCGCCGGCCGCGGTCACCACGTGCTCGATGTTGCGCGCGACCTCGGTCGCGGAGAAGTCCTTGCCCGCATCGCGCTCCACGCGCATGCCGGCCGCATAGACCTGCCCTTCGACCGTCTCGAAGCGGTCGCCGACCCAGAACGCCGCCTGGCCATGGTCCAGTCGGCGGCTCTGCCGCGGCGTTTCGCGGTAGCCGTCGGGAATGGAGAAGTACGGAAACGCGCCCAGGGCCACGGTCGACGCCGGCAGCGCGGCGATATCGAAGCCGCCCGCCTCGCCCCCGGAAGCGGCGCCGTCGGCGGGCAGCAGCCCGGCACTGGCGGCGAAGTCCGCGCTCTCGCTGATGGCCAGGCTGCCACCGGCGCTGTAGGTGTTGAGGTGGATCCAGATGTTGCGGTCGGGCCGACGCACCAAGAACACGGTGCTCGGCCGGTTGCCAATGCCGCCGAGGCCGGTGTTGTGCCGGACCATGACGTCTTCGCCCAGGGATTTCACCGCCTCCGCCGGCACGCGGCCTTCGAACACCTTCACGCCACCGGCCTGTACCACCACGTGCTCGAGGTTGCGGCGCACTTCCAGCTCCGACATCTGCTTGCCGGGTTCGGTGCCGATGAACGTCGCCCAGGTCGGACCCTCGACCCATTCGAAGCGGTCACCGACCCAGTACGGGAAGCGGTCGAAGTCGCTGGTCTCCGGTCCGTTCGCGCGGTAGCCGGCCGGCAGGCCGATGTACGGGAACGCGCCCAGTGCAAGGGTCGACACCGGGACTGTTTCGATGTCGAACCCGGCGGCCCCGGCGTCACCGTCCTGCTCTGCGACCGCGTCTGCGGGCTGTGCCTGCGCCTGCTGCGCGGAGTCCGCGGCCGTGGCGCCGTCGGCGGACCGGTCGCACGCGGTCGCGGCGAGCGCGAGCATCGCGAACAGCAGGGTGGTGCGGGTGGTGCGGCTGGTTCCCTTCATGGCGATCTCCCTGATGGTGGTCTTGCCGCGCGCGGCAGCGGGCAAACCTACCAGATCGCGTCGCCGGATCTCAGCTGCGCAGGCCCACGCCCCGCTTCAGCAGCGACAGGCTGAGCGCGCCCAGCGCCGCCACGAAGCCCAGCATCAGCGCGTACGCCACCCACAGCGGCACGTCGCCGCGCCCGAGCAGGCCGTACCGGAACGCGTTGACCATGTAGAAGATCGGATTGGCGTAGGTGAGCTTTTCCGCCCAGCCCGGGAGCAGCGTGACCGAATAGAACACGCCGCCCAGGTAGGTCAGCGGGGTGAGGATGAAGATCGGCACGATGGCGACGTCGTCGAACTTCTTCGCGAACATCGCGTTGACGAAGCCGGCCAGCGAGAAGATCGTCGCGCCCAGCAGCACCGTCGACAGCGTCACCCACGGGTGCGGGATGCGCACGGTGGTGAACAGCATCGCGATGCAGAGCACGATCACGCCCACCATCAGCCCGCGCAGCACGGCGCCTGCGACGTAGCCGCCCAGGATCACCCACGGCGGCATCGGGCTGACCAGCAGCTCCTCGACGTGGCGGCCGAACTTGGCGCCGAAGAACGAGGACGAGATGTTGCCGTAGCTGTTCTGGATCACGCTCATCATCACCAGGCCCGGGACGATGAAGTCCATGTAGGTGATGCCGTCCATGGTCCCGATGCGGCTGCCGATGAGGCCACCGAAGATCAGGAAGTACAGCGTCATGGTGATCGCCGGCGGCACCAGGGTCTGGCTCCAGATGCGCAGGATGCGCATGATTTCGCGGCGGGCGACGGTGCCCAGGGCCACGAGGTTCGAACGGAGCACGGATGCCTCCTCGGCAGCAGCGGGCGTGGGGGTGGTGGCACTCATGCCGCCTTCCCCGTCGCCGCGGCGTCGGCAGCCGCGCCGGTATCGCCGGTCATGCGCACGAAGAGTTCCTCCAGGCGATTGGTCTTGTTGCGCATCGAACGCACGCGGATGCCCGCGGCATCAAGCGATGCGAAGACGCGGTTGAGGTCCATCGCGCGCGGCATGTCGACGTCGAGCGTGTGCGCGTCCACGACGCGCACCTCGGCGCCGGGGATCTCCGGCAGCGCCTCCGGCAAGGCATCCTCGACGTCGAGCAGGAAGCCTTCCACGTCGAGCTTGGACAGCAGCGAGCGCATCGGGCCGGACTCGACGATGCGCCCGTGGTCGATGATGGCCAGGTTGCGACAGAGGTTCTCGGCCTCTTCCAGGTAGTGCGTGGTGAGGATGATCGTGGTGCCCGCGGCGTTGATCTGGCGCAGCGTCTGCCACATGCCGCGGCGGATCTCGATGTCGACGCCGGCGGTGGGTTCGTCGAGGATCAGCAGCCGCGGCCGGGTCATCATGGCGCGGGCGATCATCAGCCGGCGCTTCATGCCGCCCGACAGCGTGCGGCTCATCATGTGCGCCTTGTCCCACAGCTGCGCCGAGCGCAGTTCAGCCTCGGCGCGCACGACCGCCTCGGCGCGGGGGATGCCGTAGAAGCCGGCGTAGTTGACGAGGATGTCGAGCGGCTTCTCGAACATGTTGAAGTTGATTTCCTGCGGCACCAGGCCGAGCAGGCGCATCGCGCGGTCGCGCTCGGCGTGGAGGTCGACGTCGAACACGCGCACCTCGCCCGCGGTCTTGTTGACCAGCGAGGAGACGATCCCGATCAGGGTCGACTTGCCGGCGCCGTTGGGACCGAGCAGCGCGTAGAAATCGCCGGGAACGACCTCGAGCGAGACGCCCTTGAGGGCCTCGACGCCGTTGTCGTAGGTCTTGCGCAGGTCCCGGACCGAGAGCGCGGCGGGCATGGCCTGGTTCATCGGTGCTCCTTGCCGCGGGGGGTCGCGGCGGAGCGGTATTATAGGAGTCCCTTGGGCCGTGGCCCGGCAATGGTCCGTTCCAACGTGCCCGCACACTTCCCCCTCAAGCTCGTTTCGCGCCGCATGCTGGCGCCCACCGTCGCCCACCTCGCCTTCTCCCGCGACGACGGCCTGCCGCTGGACTACATCCCGGGCCAGTTCCTGCAGGTGCACTTCGAGTACGGCGACGGCACCGCCACCAAGCGCAGCTATTCGCTGGCCACCATCCACGACCACGCCACGGGCCCGGGCGAGCTGGTCGAGATCGCGGTGAGCTACGTGCCCGGCGGCGCCGCCACGTCGCTGTTCGAAACACTCGAGATCGGTGGCACCGTTCAGGCCAGCGGGCCCTTCGGCCGCTTCTGCCTGCAGGCCGGCGACGACAACCGCCGCTACCTGCTGGTCGGCACCGGCACCGGGGTGACCCCGTACCGGGCGATGCTGCCCCTGCTTGAAAAGGCCATGGCCGGACGCGGCATCGAGGTCGTGCTGCTGTTCGGGGCGCGCACGCCCGAAGAACTGCTCTATGGCGACGAGTTCCGTGCGTTCGCGGAAGCCCATGCCGGCTTCCGCTTCGTGCCCTGCTTCTCGCGCGGGCTCCCCGCTCCGGGTACGGCCCAGGACCACCCGGACGTGCGCCATGGTTACGTACAGCAGTTCCTGGGCGAGTTCGCGCCGTCCGCCGAAGGCGACATCGCCTATCTGTGCGGCAACCCGGACATGGTCGACGCCTGTTTCGAAGCGCTGAAGGAACATGGCCTGCCCATCCCGCGTATCCGCCGCGAGAAGTACGTCAGCAGCAAGTAGCGGCCGTGGGGTGCGAAGCTGTCGGGACACATGGAACCCCGGAATTGGTCACAGGCGCAGCTCGGCGATCGTCTGGATGTCTCCAGGCAGACGGTGAACGCCATCGGGACCGGGAAGTACGACCCGAGCCTGCCGCTCGCCTTCCGCATCGCGCGCCTGTCCGGCGCGTCCATCGAATCCATTGTCCAACCGGGGAACGACGCATGAAGACACACCGGACATCCATCGCCAGCGTGCTCGCTGCCGCGCTGGCTGCCACGCTCGCGGGCTGCAGCCCGCCCGGAAGCGCCAAGGGTGCCGACGACGACGGCCAGCTGCGCCTGGGCGACATCGCGTTCGAGTCCTGCTCCCTGAGCGCGGTCGGCGCGCGGGCGGTCGAGGCGCAATGCGCGCGCCTGGCCGTGCCCGAAGACCACGATGCGCCCGACGGCCGCCAGATCGAACTGGCGATCGCCGTGTTGCCCGCGAAGACCCAGGCCGAACCCGATCCCGTGGTCATGATCGCCGGTGGCCCGGGACAGTCGGCGCTGGAGTCCTACCCCATGGTCGCGGCCGCCTTCGCGGATGTGCGTCGCAGCCGCAACGTGCTGCTGGTCGACGCCCGCGGCACCGGCGGTTCGCATCCGCTGCACTGCAAGGACGAGGAGGGCGACAACGCGTTCGGCAGCGACGCGCCGACGCCCGAAGCCATGCGCGCATTCACCGAGCGCTGTCGGGATGCACTGGGGACCGGCACCGACCTGCGCCGCTACGGCACCATGGACCACGTCCGGGACCTCGAGCTGGTGCGCAAGGCGATCGGGGCGCCGCAGCTCAACCTGGTTGGCGTGTCCTATGGCACGCGCGTGGCGCAGCAGTTCGCGAAAGCGTTCCCGCAGGCCACGCGCAGCGTCGTGCTCGATGGCGTGGCTCCCAACGCCATGGTGCTGGGGCAGGACCACGCACGCAACCTGGAGCAGGCGCTACAGGCGCACTTCGCGCGCTGCCGCGACGAGCCCGCCTGCGCCGGCAACCTCGGTGATCCCGCGGAGCAGCTGCCCGCCGTGCGCGCCGCGCTCGAAGCCGGCGACCTGGCCGCGGTCCGCTACCGCGACCCGGTCAGCGGCGAATGGCTGGAGGAGACGCCGGACTTCGGCCGCCTCGCCATCCTGTTGCGGATGTTCTCCTACCAGCCCACCACCGCTTCCACCCTGCCGCTGCTGCTGCACGACGCCGCGCAGGGCCACTACGCACCGATGCTGGCGCAGTCACGGATGATCATGGGCTCGCTCGGCGACCAGATGGCCCACGGCATGCAGCTGTCGGTGATCTGTACCGAAGACGCGGCCGACATGGCGATCGACCCGGACGACGTCGGCAGCGTGCTCGGCACCGACATGGTGGCGCTGCTCAAGGCGCAGTGCGAAGCCTGGCCGACGGCGCCGCGCGCGGACGGCTTCCGCGATCCGCTCACCGGCGACGTGCCGGTGCTGGCGATCAGCGGCGAGTTCGATCCCGTCACCCCGCCGCGCTACGGCGACGAGATCGTCGCCCACCTGCCCCGTGGCCGCCATCTGGTCGCGCCCGGCCAGGGCCACAACGTGATCGGCGCCGGCTGCATGCCGAAGCTGTTCGCGCAGTTCGTCGAGCGCGCCGACGCCGCCGACATCGATGCAAGTTGCCTCGACCGGCTCGCGCCGGCACCGCCGTTCGCCGGCTATTACGGTTGGGAGCCCTGAGATGATCGAAGTCCACGACCTGCACAAGACCTTCAAGGCCAAGTCCGGACCGGTGCACGCTGTGCGCGGCGTCGGCTTCACCGCCCGCGACGGCGAGATCACCGGCCTGCTCGGCCCCAACGGCGCCGGCAAGACCACCACCCTGCGCATGCTCTACACGCTGATGTCGCCCGAGCGCGGCACGGTGCGCGTCGACGGCCTGGATGCACAGCGCGATGCCACGCAGGTGCGCCGCCGGCTGGGCGTGCTGCCCGACGCGCGCGGCGTCTACAAGCGCCTGACCGCACGCGAGAACATCGTCTACTTCGGCCGCCTCTACGGCATGGACGACGCCACCATCGACGCGCGCATCGAGGAGCTGGCAGGCACGCTGGGCATGGAGGATTTCCTCGACCGCCGCACCGAGGGCTTTTCGCAGGGCCAGCGCACCAAGACCGCGATCGCGCGCGCCCTGGTGCACTCGCCGCGCAACGTGATCCTCGACGAACCCACCAACGGCCTGGACGTGATGACCACGCGCGGCCTGCGCGTCTTCCTGCAGGAGCTGCGGGCGCAGGGCCACTGCGTGATCTTCAGCAGCCACATCATGCAGGAGGTCGCCGCGCTCTGCGATCGCATCGTGATCATCGCCCAGGGCGAAGTTCGCGCGAACGGCACGCCCGATGAACTGCGCGCGCAGTCGGGCGAAGACAACCTGGAGGACGCGTTCGTCCAACTGATCGGCACCGAGGAGGGCCTGTCCGCATGAGTCTCTTCCACAACACGGTGCTGACCGTCGCCCGCAAGGAGCTGCTTGACCTGTTCCGCGACCGGCGCACGGTGCTGCTCGGCCTGCTGATGGGCCCGCTGCTGTTCCCGGTGCTGATCCTGGGCATGGGTTCGATGGCGGAGAAGCGCGCGCGCACCCAGCTCGAGTCGACGCTGGAGCTGCCGGTGATCGGCGCCGAGCACGCGCCCAACCTGGTGCGCCACCTCGGCACACGCGACATCGATGCCATCGACCCGCCCGAGGACGCGGAGCGCGCGCTGCGCGAGCAGGTGCACGACGTGATCCTGCGGATTCCGGCGGAGTTCCCCGAGCAGTGGCGCGAAAGCCGCATGGCCGCGATCGAGCTTCTGTATGACTCCTCGCGCCAGGACTCGCGGATTCCCGTGGAACGCGTGCGCGCGGCACTCGGCGAGTACGGCCAGCAGGTCGGTGCCCTGCGCATGATCAGCCGCGGCATCAGCCCCGAGGCCACGATCGCGGTGATGGTGGCGCAGCGCGACGTGGCCACGCCGGAGTCGCGGCGCGGCATGCTGCTGGCCTTCCTGCCCTACCTGCTGATCTTCAGCGCCTTCGTCGGCGGCGCCTACATGGTGATCGACGTCACCGCCGGCGAGCGCGAGCGGCAGTCGCTGGAACCGCTGTTGGCCACGCCGAGTTCGCGCAGCGCGTTGATGAGCGGCAAGATCCTTGCCGCCACCGCGCTGGGCCTGCTCAGCCAAGTGCTGATCCTGGTCGCGCTGGCGGTCAGTCTGGCGATGGCGCCACGCGCGCTGCAGATGGTGGCGATGACGCCGGGCATGCTGGCGATGCTGCTGCTGGTGCTGGCGCCGATCGTCCTGATCGGCTGCACCCTGCTGACCCTGATCTCGGCCAGCGTGAAGTCGGTGAAAGAGGCGCAGAGCTACATGAGCGTGCTCATGCTGCTGCCGATCATCCCCACGGTGGTGTTGATGGTCAGTCCGGTGAAGGAGCAGCTCTGGCAGTTCGCGGTGCCGTTCCTGGCGCAGAACCAGATGGTGCTGAAGCTGGTGCGCAGCGAATGGATTGCGCCGATGGAGTGGCTGGTCTACTTCGCATCGGGCTTCGGACTGGCGCTGGTGCTGTGGTTGATGGCCGCGCGCCTGTACCACCGCGAAAAGCTGGCGATCTCGGCCTGAGGCCGCCGTCTGGCGGAACGGAAAAGCCCGGCCGTGTGGCCGGGCTTTTTCTTTTGTCGCCGGTCGCGTCGTGTCAGCCGCCGCCGGGGTTGAAGGCGATGGTGCGCCGGGTGGTGACCGGCTCGGCGATGGGCTCGAAGCGCCAGCGGCGAACCGCCGCCACTGCCGCACGGTCGAATACCCGCGGCGGATCGGCGCGGACCACGCGGGCATCGCTGATGCTGCCGTCGGGCGCGACAGTGAACTCGACCTGGACTTCGCCCGACTGTCCGGCGCGCAGTGCCTCGGTCGGATAGGTGGGCGCCGGCGTGCTCAGCGGCCGCAGCGTGGGCGCCGCGGGCGGCGGCGTGGACGTCGGGGCCTGCTGGGCCTGGCGCTGCTCCGAGGCGCGCTGTTCGGCCGCACGCCGCTCTGCGGCGACGCGGTCGGCTTCGGCGCGCTCTGCGGCTTCCCGCTCCGCGGTCTGTTGCTGCTCCACCAGCTGGGCCGCCGCCAGGCGCTGCTGCTCGGCCTGGGCGCGCGTGCGCTCCTCGGCAAGCAGGCGCTGGCGCTCGGCTTCCTGCTCGGCGCTCAGTGCCTGCTGGGCCACGCGACGCTGCGTCGCATCGCGCGCGCCGGTGATCGTTTCCTGCAGGCGCGACAGGGCCGGATGGTTGGCGTCCGCGCGCGCGACCAGGGCCGCCAGGCGTCCGGCTTCGTCGAAGTCCTCGCGGTCGCGGGCCTGCTCGGTGGCGATCACCAGCATCGGCATCAGGTCGGTCAGCGCGCTGGCAACAGCGGCATCGCCGGGCGACTTCTCGCGCAGTGCCAGGTAGTACTCCAGCGCGTTGTCGCCGGGCGGCGCGTAGAGCCGGCTTTCGGCATAGGCGGTGCGGCCGCGCTCGCGGAGTTCGTCGGGGCCGAGTTCGGCCAGCGCGTCCGCCTGGGCAGCCACCTGGTCGGCCGCATCGGGCGCGGCTTCGGCGGCCTGCCCGGCGGCAGTGGTGGCGGCATCGCCCGCGGGTGCCGCGGCCTCGTCCTTGCCGCAGGCCGAGATGGCCACGACAAGGGCCGCAACAAGTGCCAGCCGCGGCAGGACCCCGCCCGCGGATGCTTGGTTGTTCACGGACATCTGTTTGTACTCCCCCTGAGTGTGCGGATACGCACGAATGCGTAGGACGCGACACACGGGGCGGTTTGTCAACACCCCGGTGCCGGTTCGCGGCTGCGCTACTTGCCGATGCAGAAGCGCGAAAAGATGTGCCCGAGCAGCGCGTCGGCCCCGATCCGACCGCTGATGTCGCCTAAAGCGTGATGCGCGTCACGCAATGACTCCGCCGCCAGCTCGAGTGCCTCGATGGCCAGCGCAGACGTCGCGGCATCCAGGTGCCGTGCTGCGCGACCCAGTGCATCCACGTGCCGCGCGCGCGCGGTGAACTCGCCGTCACCGGCACCGCCCTCGCCCACCACCAGGGAGCGCAGGCGCGAGTGCAGCGCCGCCATGCCCAGGCCCGTGGAGGCGGATACGCGCAGCTCGCCGGCCGGTGGCGGCGGCGCATCCGGCGGCAGCAGGTCCGACTTGTTGTGCAGCCACAGCACCTGCGGCACGCCGTCGAGCCCCGACGCGACCGCCGCGCGCCCGGCATCCGGATCGCACGCATCGAGCACGACGATCGCCAGGCCCGCGCGCGCCAGCTCGTCGCGCGCGCGGCGCATGCCTTCGCGCTCGATCGCGTCGCCGCCGGCGCGCAGGCCGGCGGTATCGACCAGGGCCAGTTCCGCACCGTCGACGTGCACGGTTTCGCGCAGCAGGTCGCGGGTGGTGCCGGCGACATCGGTGACGATCGCGCGGTCGCTGCCGGCCAAGGCGTTGAGCAGTGAACTCTTGCCGGCATTGGGCGGGCCGACGATCACTGCATGCAGGCCGTCGCGCAGGCGGCGGCCGCGGGTAGCAGCGGCCAGCAGCGTGGCAAGGTCGGCGCGGGCACGCGCGAGGCGCGCGGCCAGTTCCGATCCGCCCAGCGTCTCCAGCGGCTCGTCGGCGAAGTCGATCGCGGCTTCTGCGTGGACGCGCATCGCGACCAGGTCGTCGGCCAGGGCGTTGACCCTGCGCGAGAACTCGCCGTCCAGCGAGCGCCGGGCGGCGCGGGCGGCGGTCAGGTCGCCGGCGGCGACAAGATCGGCCACGGCTTCGGCCTGGGCCAGGTCGAGGCGACCGTTGAGGAAGGCGCGCTCGGTGAACTCGCCCGGCCGCGCCATGCGCGCGCCAAGCGCGCAACAGCGCGCGACCAGGGCCTGCAGCAGCACCGGATTGCCGTGGCCCTGCAGCTCGACCACGTCTTCGCCGGTATAGCTGGCCGGCGCCGCGAACAGCAGCGCGATGCCGTCGTCGATCGGCTCGCCGTCGGCGTCAAGGAAACGGGCGTGGCGCGCGTGCCGCGCCCGCAACCTACGGCCGCAGATCGCGACGGCGATGGTGGGCGCGGCGGGTCCCGACAAGCGGACGATGCCGACCCCGCCACTGCCCGGCGGGGTCGCGACGGCGACGATGGTGTCGGTGGCCATGCTGCCCCCGCCCGCGGATCAGTCGCCGGAGGCGGCGGCCTTCGCCGGCGCGGGCTCCGCGTACTTGCGGATCAGCCACCACTGCTGCGCCAGGCCCAGCGTGCCGTTGGTGACCCAGTACAGCACCAGGCCCGAGGGGAAGAAGATCATGAAGACACCGAAGATCAGCGGCATCAGCTGCATCATCTTCTGCTGCATCGGATCCATGCCGACCATCGGCGTCAGCTTCTGGGTCGCCCACATCACGGCGATGTTGAGCACCGGAAGGATGAACAGCGGATCGCGCGCGGTCAGGTCCTGGATCCAGCCCATCCACGGCGCATGGCGCAGCTCCACCGACTCCAGCAGCACCCAGTACAGCGCCAGCCAGATCGGCATCTGCAGCAGCACCGGCAGGCAGCCGCCGACGGGATTGATCTTCTCTTTCTTGTACAGCTCCATCATGGCGACCTGGAACTTCTGCTTGTCGTCGCCGTAGCGCTCCTTGAGCTGCTGGATGCGCGGCTGGAAGCGGCGCATCTTTGCCATCGACTGGTACTGCGCCTTCGACAGCGGATACATGATGGCCTTCACCACCACCACCAGGCCGATGATCGACCAGCCCCAGTTCTGGAACAGGCCGTGGAGCTTGTTGAGGATCCAGAACAGGCCTTCGCCGAGGAACGCGAACAGCGCGAAGCGGCTGTAGTCCACCGCGCGGTCCAGCCCGGGGACCTGCTGCGCCTTGATCTGGTCGACCAGCTTCGGGCCCACCCACAGGCGCGCGCTGATGCTGCCTTCGTCGCCGGGCGCCACCGCAAGGCCCGGACCCATCTCGCGGATCAGGTACTGGGGCGCGCCGCCGGCACCAGTGGTGGTTTGCAGCGAAACGACGACCTCGTCATGCGGCCGGGGGATCCAGGCGCTGAAGAAATGGTGCTGGAGCATGGCCACCCAGCCGCCGGTCTGGCGCGCGTTGACTGGGCCTTCGTCGTCGAACTTCGCGTAGCGCACGCGCTGGTAGCCCTCGCCCGGGCTGAACCAGGTGGCGCCGTACAGGCTGAAAGACTCGGGGTTGGTCCAGCCGGTCTTGAGCACAGGCGGCAGCCGCGTCAGCTGGCGGTAGGCGTGGCCCTGCCAGAGCGTCTGGCTCTTGTTGTAGACCGTGTCGAGCACCTCGATGGCGTAGCTGCCGCGCGTGAACACATAGCTGCGGCGGATGCTGACGCCGTCGGGGCCGTGCCACACGAAGGGAACCTCGAGCGTGTCGGCACCTGCGCCCAGCACGTAGTCGGTGCCCGGCGATTCCGGCACGAAACCGGCCTCGTGGCTGGGCGCGGCGCTGGTCGCGCTGACCCAGCCGCTCTGCGCAGCGTAGAAGCTTCCCGGCGCGTCATCGAACAGGCGCACCGGCGGGCTGCCCTCGTCGCGGGTCTGCGGGAACAGCAGCAGGTCGGCGCGCGCGACGGCACCACCGCGCAGCGCAAGGTCGAGGACGTCGGTGCGGACACGGACCAGCCCGGCGGTCGCGGCCGGTGCGGCGGATGCGGACACGCCGGGCACGGCGGCCACCGACGGTGCCTGCGGCACGGCACCCGGCACGGTGGCAGGTGCGTCGACGACGCCCGGGGCGCCGGGGATCGCAGCCGCGGGGTCTGCTGCCGTGGCGGCGGCCACGGCTTCGGACTGCGGTGCCCGCTGTTCCTTGCCCCACTCCATCCACAGCAGGGTCGCCACCATCAGCCAGGCGAAGATCAGGAAGGTACGGGTCTGGTTCATCGGACGGGCATGCTCATTCGCCGGCGGAACGCGGCGTCGGGACGGGAACGGGGGAAGCGGCGGGCATTGTGCCGCTCAGGTCGGGCGCGGGCAACGCGCCGGCGCGGCGCAGGGCATCGTGGAAGGCGGCGCGCAGCTCGACGCGGCTGGCCTTGGCGGCCGCGGCGCGCGCAACGAGCACATAGGCGGCATCCGGCAGCCCGGCGCGCAGGACGCGGAACTCTTCGCGCAGCGCACGCTTGATGCGGTTGCGACCGACGGCGCGGCGGTCGACCTTGCGCGAAACCGCCAGGCCCAGGCGCGGCGGCTGGCCGTCGCGGTGGTAATGCAGGGCCAGCAGCGGCGTGCCGGTGCGGCGGCCTTCGCCGAAGACGCGGTCGAACTCCGCGCGCACGCGAACGCGCGCTTGGCGTGGCAAGCGGCGGTCCATGGGGCTTGGGATCGCGGCGGGGCGGCCGTCAGGGGGGCCGCCCGCGGTCATCAGGCGGTGAGGCGCTTGCGGCCCTTGGCGCGGCGGCGGGCAAGGATCTTGCGGCCGTCGGCGGTCGCCATGCGGGCACGGAAACCGTGGTCGCGCTTGCGCTTGAGGTTGCTGGGTTGGTAGGTGCGCTTGGTGGCCATGGGATGCTCGAGCGTGACGCAGCGGAAAGAACCGGAGATTCTATGCCGCGACCGTCGCCCGGTCAAATACCCGGGGCGGGCGCGGCCCACGCGACGACCGCCGGCGCGCAGGCCCCGGGGCGCGATGGTAGGCTGGCTGCCCCCTCTTCCACCGCCCGCCGCACGTGGCCCGCCGCGTCGCGCGGCCGGTCCCGCTGTCGGTATGTCGAACGTACACATGGATGCCTGGCCCCGCTGCCTCGAACGCCTGGAAGCCGAATTCCCGGCCGAGGACGTCCACACCTGGCTGCGACCCCTGCAGGCCGCGCGCCGCAATGATGCGACCGTGCTGTACGCGCCCAATGCGTTCGTGCGCGACGCGGTGCACGAGCGCTACATGCCGCGGATCCGGGAGCTGCTGGGCTTCTTCGGCGGCAACGGCGACGTGTCGCTGGAGATCGGCTCCCTGCCCCGCGTCGCCGAACCGGTGCGTGCATCGGCCACGGCCGCGGCCACCGCCGCGAGCGCGGCCGCCGGCGCCGCCGCCTTCCACGGCAACCTCGACAACCATTACACCTTCGACAATTTCGTCGAGGGCCGCAGCAACCAGCTCGGCCGCGCCGCCGCGTGGCAGGCCGCGCAGAAGCCGGGCGAGCGCGCCCACAACCCGCTGCTGCTGTACGGAGGCACGGGACTGGGCAAGACCCACCTGATGTTTGCCGCCGGCAACGAGATGCGCCGGAACAATCCGTCGGCACGCGTGCTGTACATGCGCTCCAACGACTTCTACAGCGCCTTCTTCCGCTCGCTGCAGGAACGCACCGCCGACCAGTTCAAGCGCCAGTTCCAACAGCTCGACGCGCTCCTGATCGACGACATCCAGTTCTTCGCCGGCAAGGACCGCACCCAGGAAGAGTTCTTCCACACCTTCAACGCGCTGTTCGAAGGCCGGCAGCAGATCATCATGACCTGCGACCGCTTCCCGCGCGAAGTCGAAGGCCTGGAACCGCGCTTGAAGTCGCGCCTGGCCTGGGGCCTGCCAGTGGCGATCGACCCGCCCGACTTCGAGACCCGTGCGGCGATCGTGCTGGCCAAGGCCCGCGAGCGTGGCGTCCATATCCCAGAAGACGTGGCGTTCCTGCTGGCCAAGAAGATGCCGTCGAACGTGCGCGACCTCGAGGGGGCGCTGAACACGCTATCAGCCCAGGCCAACTTCACCGGTCGCGCGATCACGCAGGAATTCGCCCAGGAAACCCTGCGCGACCTGCTGCGCGCCCAGCAGGCGGCGATCAGCATCGCCAATATCCAGAAGACCGTGGCAGACTACTACGGACTCCAGATGAAGGATCTGCTGGGCAAGAAGCGCACGCGTTCGCTGGCTCGTCCGCGCCAGATGGCGATGGCGCTGGCCAAGGAACTCACCGAGCACAGCCTGCCGGAGATCGGTGACGCCTTCGCGGGTCGGGACCACACCACGGTCCTGCACGCCTGTCGTCAGATCCGCACCCTCTCGCAGACCGATGGAAAGCTTCGCGAGGACTGGGACAAGCTCATCCGCAAGCTCAGCGAATGAGCCCGGGACGGCGGGCCAGGGAGCCGGTGTACAGGCAGGGGGCAAGCTGTGGACAAGTTCGGGGCTGCGGCAGGGGCCCAAAGTTGTCCACAGCTTGTCCGCATTGGCGGCAGGATGTTGTCCACGGGGTTGTAGCGCAATTAAACCGTTATTAGTCAGGTAGTTGGATGAGTTCTCAACCGTTTTAGCGGACTCCACCACCACCGCATTTAAGTATTTATCCTATTCAAGAGCTAGGGCAAGGGGACACCACCGGCATGCGTTTCAGTCTGCAGCGAGAAGCCTTCCTCAAGCCGTTGGCGCAGGTCGTCAACGTGGTCGAACGCCGGCAGACGCTGCCGGTGCTCGCAAACCTGCTGGCACTGGTGCAGGACGGCCAGCTGTCGCTGACGGGCACCGACCTGGAAGTCGAGATGATCGCGCGTTGCGCGGTCGACGACGCCCAGGACGGCGAAGTCACGATTCCGGCCCGGAAGCTGTTCGACATCGTTCGTGCCCTGCCCGATGGCAGCAAGGTCACCGTCAGCCAGTCCGGCGACAAGATCACCGTGCAGGCCGGGCGCAGCCGCTTCACCCTGGCGAGCCTGCCGGCCAACGACTTCCCGTCGATTGACGAGGTCGAGGCGACCGAACGGGTCGAGGTGCCGGAAGCAGCGCTCAAGGAGCTGATCGAGCGCACCGCATTCGCGATGGCGCAGCAGGACGTGCGGTATTACCTCAACGGCCTGCTGTTCGACCTCGGCGACCACCGGCTGCGCTGCGTGGCCACCGACGGCCACCGACTGGCATTGTGCGAAGCCGAGCTCAGCGGCAGCAGCCAGTCCAAGCGCCAGATCATCGTGCCGCGCAAGGGCGTGAGCGAGCTCCAGCGCCTGCTCGAGGGCGGCGACCGCGTGCTCGAGCTGGAAATGGGCCGGAACCACATCCGGGTGAAACGCGACGATGTCACCTTCACCAGCAAGCTCATCGACGGGCGCTTCCCCGATTACGAAGCCGTGATCCCGATCGGCGCCGATCGCGAGGTCAAGGTCGACCGCGAGGTGCTGCGCGCGGCCTTGCAGCGCGCGGCGATCCTCTCCAACGAGAAGTACCGCGGCGTACGCATCGAAGTCTCGCCGGGCCAGCTGAAGATCAACGCCCACAACCCGGAGCAGGAAGAGGCGCAGGAAGAGATCGAGGCGGACACTTCCGTCGATGGCTTGGCCGTGGGTTTCAACGTCAACTACCTCCTGGATGCCCTTGGCGCGCTGCGCGACGAAACGGTTGTGCTGGCGCTGCGCGATGCGAACTCCTCGGCGCTGGTCCGCGAGGCCGCCAATGAACGCTCGCGCCACGTCGTGATGCCGCTGCGGCTGTGACCCCTGCAAGGTTCCACGTGGAACACGAACGCCCGGCATTGCCCGGGCGTTCTGCTTTTCCGGGCGCGCTGCAGTGCATCTGACCCGCTTCGATGTGCGCGACCTGCGCAACCTCACGGATATTGCCCTGGAGCCAGGGCCCGGGCTGAACCTGTTCTCCGGGCCCAACGGCGCCGGCAAGACCAGTGTGCTCGAGGGTCTCCACCTGCTGGCCTACGGACGCAGCTTCCGCGGCCGGGTGCGCGACGGTCTGGTGCGTACCGGGCGGGAAGCGGTGGAAGTGTTCGCCGAATGGCGCGTTGCAGGGGAAGAGGGCAGTCACCGTGCCGGTCTCCGCCATTCCGGCGCCGGCTGGGAAGCCCGGCTGGATGGTGAGCCGGTCGGACACCTGGGTGAGCTTTGCGCAGCCTTCATGGTCGTGACCTTCGAGCCCGGCAGCCACGCCCTGGTGTCGGGGGGCGGGGAGCCGCGGCGTCGTTTCGTGGACTGGGGCCTGTTCCACGTGGAACAGGGTTTCCTTCCGCTGTGGCGGCGCTACTCCCGCGCGCTGAAGCAGCGCAACGCCCTGCTGAAGTCGGGGGCCTCCGGAGCGCAGATCTCGGCTTGGGACCAAGAACTGGCCGGATCGGGCGAAGAGCTGACGCGGCGGCGCGCACAGTACCTGGAGCGGTTGCAGGAGCGCCTTGCGCCCGTGGCCGCTGCCCTGGCGCCCACGCTCGGGCGGATGTCTGTGGATTTCGAGCCTGGCTGGCGGCGGTCGAGCCTGTCCCTGGGCGACGCACTGGCGGTCGCCCGCGAGCGCGACCAGGCGCTGGGCCACACGACTGTCGGACCGCACCGCGCCGACTGGAAGCTGCGGCTGGCGGGGAAAGGGGAGGGAGAAGCGCTTTCGCGCGGGCAGGCCAAGCTCGCGGCCCTGTCCTGTCTGTTTGCGCAGGCCGCGGATTGCGCCGCCGAACGCGACGACTGGCCGGTCATCGCGCTTGATGACTTGGCGTCGGAGCTGGACGTGGTCCATCGCGAGCGGGTGCTGGCGTTCCTGGCGTCGATTCCAGCGCAGGCCTTCATTACCGGGACCGACCCGCTGCAGCTGGGCGCACCGGCCACCATGTTCCACGTGGAACATGGGCAAGTGGTTCCAGTCCAGTGACTTTGTTTCACGTGGAACCACCCGCATCGACTGGGGTGCTCCCGTGGGGTTGGCCTGCCGTGCGGCTTGGTTCAAAGCCCTTGCCAAGGGACGCAAACTGGTATAATGCCCGCCTCAAGCCCCTATAAGTAATGTGTCCTGCGCCGGCCGTGCCGCGTCGGCCATTGCTGGGCGATCCCAATGCCAGAAAGACACAGATGACCGAAGACACCGGCAACACCCCCGAGGCCGCGAACACCGGCTACGACTCCAGCAAGATCACCGTCCTGCGTGGCCTCGAGGCCGTCCGCAAGCGCCCAGGCATGTATATCGGCGACGTGCACGACGGCACCGGTCTGCACCACATGGTGTTCGAGGTTGTCGACAACTCGATCGACGAGGCCCTGGCCGGTCACGCCGACGACGTCAATGTCACGATCCACGAGGATGGCTCGGTCTCTGTGTCGGACAACGGTCGCGGAATCCCGGTGGACATCCACAAGGAAGAGCACATCTCGGCGGCCGAGGTGATCCTTACCGTGCTGCACGCCGGCGGCAAGTTCGACGACAACAGCTACAAGGTCTCCGGCGGCCTGCACGGCGTCGGCGTGTCGGTGGTCAACGCGCTGAGCGAGCACCTGTGGCTCGATATCTGGCGCGACGGCGAGCACCACGTCCAGGAATACTCCCTGGGCGAGCCGCTGTACCCGCTCAAGGTAGTGGGCCCCTCCAACGGCCGCCGTGGCACCACGCTGCGCTTCAAGCCGGCCACGGAGATCTTCAGCGACGTCGAGTTCCACTACGAAGTGCTGGCGCGCCGCCTGCGCGAGCTGTCCTTCCTGAACTCGGGCGTCAAGATCACCCTCAGCGACGAGCGCGGCGAATCGCGCCGCGACGTGTTCCAGTACGAGGGCGGCATCGCATCCTTCGTCGAGCACCTGGCCCAGCTGAAGACGCCGCTGCATCCGAAGGTGATCTCGGTGATCGGCGAGCAGAACGGCATCACCGTCGAGGTCGCGCTGCAGTGGACGGACTCCTACCAGGAGACCATGTTCTGCTTCACCAACAACATCCCGCAGAAGGATGGCGGCACCCACCTGATCGGCTTCCGCGCCGCGCTTACGCGCACGCTCACCAACTACATCGAGCAGAGCGGGATCGCCAAGCAGGCCAAGGTGCAGCTGTCGGGCGACGACATGCGCGAAGGCATGATCGCTGTGCTGTCGGTGAAGGTGCCCGACCCGAGCTTCTCCTCGCAGACCAAGGAAAAGCTGGTCAGCTC
The DNA here is from genome assembly GCF_054072805.1 of Luteimonas sp. A534. Taxonomy (NCBI): domain Bacteria; kingdom Pseudomonadati; phylum Pseudomonadota; class Gammaproteobacteria; order Lysobacterales; family Lysobacteraceae; genus Luteimonas; species Luteimonas sp. A534. The sequence goes on along the minus strand of NZ_JBSVRR010000002.1, from coordinate 21,441 downwards.
CGACGTGCGCCCGGTGGTCGAGCAGACCTTCGGCGCCAAGCTCGAGGCCTTCCTGCAGGAACACCCGAGCGAAGCCAAGGCGATCGCCGGCAAGATCGTCGACGCCGCCCGCGCCCGCGAAGCCGCGCGCAAGGCCCGCGACCTGACCCGCCGCAAGGGCGCGCTGGACATCGCCGGCCTCCCGGGCAAGCTCGCCGACTGCCAGGAGAAGGATCCGGCGCTGTCGGAACTCTTCATCGTCGAGGGTGACTCGGCCGGTGGCTCCGCCAAGCAGGGTCGCAACCGCAAGAACCAGGCGGTGCTGCCGCTGCGCGGCAAGATCCTCAACGTCGAGCGCGCGCGCTTCGACCGCATGCTCGCCTCGGCCGAAGTCGGCACGCTGATCACCGCGCTGGGCACCGGCATCGGCAAGGACGAGTACAACCCGGACAAGCTGCGCTACCACCGCATCATCATCATGACCGACGCCGACGTCGACGGCGCCCACATCCGCACCCTGCTGCTGACCTTCTTCTACCGGCAGATGCCGGAGCTGATCGAGCGCGGCCACATCTATATCGGCTTGCCGCCGCTGTACAAGATCAAGCAGGGCAAGACCGAGATCTACCTGAAGGACGACGCGTCGCTCGACGCCTACCTCGCCGGCAACGCCGTGGAGGGCGCGACCCTGGTCCCGGCCGAGGGCGAACCCGGCATCACCGGCGGCGCGCTGGAGAAGCTGCTGCTGGCCTACGCCGCGGCCCGCGAGACCATCGCCCGCAACGCCTGGCGCTACGACCCCGAGGTGCTCGCCGCGCTGATGAACTTCACCCCGCTCGACGCCGAGGCCCTGGCCGGCAACGTCGACGAGCGCCACGAGCTCGAACTGCTCGAGCAGCGCCTCAACGAAACCGGCCTCGGCAAGCCGCGCTACTCCCTGGAGTTCCAGCCGGCCAACGAGCTCGCCGGCCCCGCGCTGGTGGTACATCGCCGGCACATGGGCGTGGACGCGGTGCAGGTGCTGCCGTTCTCGGCCTTCGAGGGGGGCGAGCTGCGCTCGCTCCGCGACGCCGCCTCGCTGCTCCACGGCCTGGTGCGCAAGGGTGCGCAGATCATGCGTGGCAACCGCGCGCAGCCGGTGACGAGCTTCGCCCAGGCCCAGGCCTGGCTGCTCGAGGAAGCCAAGAAGGGCCGCCAGATCCAGCGCTTCAAGGGCCTGGGTGAAATGAACCCCGAGCAGCTGTGGGACACCACGGTCAATCCTGAAACCCGCCGCCTGCTGCAGGTGACGATCGAAGATGCGGTTGCCGCCGACCAGATCTTCAGTACCCTGATGGGCGACGTGGTCGAACCGCGCCGCGCTTTCATCGAGGACAACGCCCTGAGGGTGTCCAACCTCGACGTCTGACCGGGCCGGTTGACGCCGCCTTCAGGTGGCGGCGTCTACAAAACACGAAGCCCAACCAGGACGCCGCCATGAAGATGCTTCCGCTTGCCGCCGCCGTCGTCGCCACCCTGGCGGTCGCGGCCTGCGCCACCACGACGTCGCCCACGGGCCGCACCCAGTACGTGGGCGCGGTGTCGCAGGAGCAGCTCAACCAGCTTGGCGCCCAGGCCTTCACCGAGCAGAAGGCGACGATGCAGCAGACGGGCAACGCGGCCCAGAAGCGCTACGTCGACTGCGTGGTGCGCGCCGTGGTGGCGCAGCTGCCGGCGGCCCAGCGCCAGATCGCCTGGGAATCGGCGGTGTTCGTCGACGACAACCCCAACGCATTCGCGCTGCCCGGCGGCAAGGTCGGCGTCTATACCGGCATCTTCAGCGTGGCCCGCAACCAGGACCAGCTCGCGGCGGTGATCGCGCACGAGATCGGTCATGTCATCGCCAACCACCACGACGAGCGCATCACCCGCCAGATGGGCGCGCAGGCAGGGTTGGGCGTGGTCGGCGCGCTGGTCGGCTCGCGCTACGGCGAGGGCGCGACCCAGACCACCAACCAGCTGGGTGGCGCCGCGCTGCAGGCGGCGTTCCTCCTGCCTGGTTCCCGCGTGCAGGAGTCCGAGGCCGATGTCGTCGGCCAGCGGCTGATGGCCGAAGCCGGCTTCGACCCGCGCCAGGCGGTCAACCTGTGGCAGAACATGATCTCGGCCAGCAGCGGCAACCGTTCGCCGCAATGGCTGTCGACCCACCCCGACCCCGCCGCACGCATCGGTGAGCTGCAGTCGCGCGCGACGGGTCTCGTGCCGACGTGGGAAGCGGCGCGCAGCGCCGGGCGTCGCCCTGCCTGCGGCTGAACATTGCGCCATCGTCCGATGGTGCGGTCGCGCCACCCGCACCGGTTCTGTTAGCTTTGCATCCCCCGAGCGCGCACCGGCACAAGTCGACGCGTGCGTTGCATACCCCGAGGCCCACATGTCCGCACTCTCCAGCCATCGTCATCTCCTGGTTTCCGCAGTCATCGCCGCGCTTGCCATCGGCGGCATCGCCGACGCCCATGCGCAGACGGCAGCCGAACGCCTCGCCGAACGCCGTGCGGCCCGTGAAGGCAGCCGCGGTGGCGCCCAGGAAAAGGCCGAGGCCGAATACCCCGCCGCGACGCGCAAGGACCCGGGCCTGAGCGCGAGCTCGCGCCTGACGCCGAAGATCAACGCCGTCTCCGAAGCCCAGCAGGCAGGCGACGTCGCCGCTGCCGAGGCCGCCGGTGCCGATGTGCTGGGTGACGAGCGCGCCAACGCCTACGAGCGCGCGATCACCCTGCGCCTGATCGCCGACCTCCTGATCGACGAGGATCCGGTGCGCGCCAAGGACTACCTGCGCCAGTCCATCGAGCTCGACGGCCTCGGCAACAACGAGCACTTCAGCAGCATGTTCATGCTCTCGCAGCTGCAGCTCCGCGACGACCAGTACGCCGAGTCGCTCGCCACGCTCGACCGCCTGCTCGCCGAGACCAAGTCGGACAAGCAGGACCTCCAGGTCCTGCGCGGCAACATCCTCTATCGCATGGACCGCTTCGACGAGGCCGCGACCGTGCTCGAGCCGCTGGTACGCGGCAAGGCGGACGCCAGCCCGGAGGCGCGCCAGCTCCTGCTGGCCGTGTACTCCGAAGGAAACCGTGCCAGCGAAGCGGCCGCCCTGGCCGAGGAGATCGCCACGCAGACCCCGGGAGACAAGAGCGCCCAGCTCAACCTCGCCACCGTCTACCTGCAGGCAGACGACTACCCCAATGCGATCGCCGTCTACGAGCGCCTGCGCCAGTCCGGCGACCTGACCGAGGAGCGTGACTACCGCAACCTCTCGGCGCTGCTCCTGAACACCGACGGCGGTGAGCCCAAGGCGATCGAGGTGCTCAACGATGGCCTGCAGAAGGGCATCCTGCCGGGCGACTACAAGACCTACGCGCTGCTGGCCCAGGCCTACTACTTCAGCGACCAGCACGACAAGGCGATCGAGTTCTACCAGAAGGCGGCTCCGCTCGACGAGGATGGCAACACCTACCTCAACCTCGCCAAGGCGCTCAGCAACGAAGGCCGCGACGCCGAATCGAAGGCCGCGGCCCAGAAGGCACTGGACAAGGGCCTGACGAATCCCGAAGAGGCGCGCAAGCTGCTTGCGCGCTGACATCGTGCGCATCATTGAGGTGGACGGCGCGGTGGAATCGAGCGCCAAGATTGGTATAAGCTTGGGAATTCCCGCGCAGAACACGCGTGCGGGTCCAGACAACACTCGGGGCGCTCGCGGCCCGGCCAGAGACGAGTTCCCCGCATGACGCAGCACGCCACGACCCCCGACCGGAACAATGACCAGGACGAGGGCCTGAACTGGGCGCGTATCGCCGGCTTCACCATGGTGGTGGCGTTCCACGCCGCCGCCGTCCTGCTCCTGCTGGCCCCGGTCAACCCGCCCGGCGCGGCGCCGGAGGAGGAGCAGGTCACGCGCGTGGTGATCATCGAGCCGCCGCCGCCCCCGCCGCCGCCGCCGCCGCCGCCGCCCAAGCCGCCGGAGCCGCAGCCGATCCGCGAGCTGGTGCCGCCGCAGCCCACGCAGCTGCCGCCGCCGCCGGAAGAGCCGCCGGTGGTCTTCGACGAACCGTCGCCGATGGACACCCCGGCGCCGCCTCCGGCCCCGCCTGCCCCGCCGGCCCCGACGCCCAACATCGGCGCCAGCGTGGACCCGTCGTCCAAGAGCATGAACCCGCCGAAGTACCCGCCGGCGGCCCTGCGCTCGGGCATCACCGGCCAGGTGATCCTGATCGTCGAGGTCGATGCCAGCGGCAACGTGACCAACGTGTCGGTCGAGAAGTCCAGCCGCAACCGCGACCTCGACCGCGCCGCGATCGACGCCGCGCGCCGGTGGCGCTTCAATCCCGAGGTTCGCGACGGCGTCCCCGTGGCCGGCCGCGTCCGCGTCCCGGTGGACTTCGTCCTTTGACCGGCGGCGCGCCCCTGGCGCGCCACCGCATCACATGCAACACCGCTGTGCCCGCTTCACACTTTCCAACACCACAACATCTAGAAGGTAAGCGTCATGCTGCAGGAAACCACTAACGTCCCCGCCGCCGGCGGCGGCAATGCCGCTGCGCTCCAGCAGATGGGCTTCGCGGACATGGTCCAACACATGGATGCCGTCGGCTGGGTGGTGCTCATCACCCTCCTGATCATGTCGGCCATGTCGATCTACTGGATCATCTTCAACGCCATCAAGCACATGCGCCTGCGCGGAAGCGCCGACCGCGTGATCACCACGTTCTGGGAAACCCAGAATGCGCAGGACGCGATCCGCGCGATGGAAGAAGAGTCCAGGAGCGAGCCCTTCTCGAAGGTCGCCCTTGATGCCGCCCAGGCGGCCGCGCACCACCAGCGCCACGAAGGTTCGCGCCTGGTCGAGTCGCTCAACCGCTCCGAGTTCGTCGACCGCGCGCTGCGCCAAGGCGTGACCCGCGAGTCGCTGAAGCTCGAGGCCGGCCTGACCGTGCTCGCCACCGTCGGTTCGACCGCGCCGTTCGTCGGCCTGCTCGGTACCGTGTGGGGCATCTACCGCGCCCTGATCCGCATCGGCGCCAGCGGCCAGGCCGACATCGGCGCGGTGGCTGGTCCGGTCGGCGAGGCGCTGATCATGACCGCGATCGGTCTTGGCGTCGCGATCCCGGCGGTGCTCGGCTACAACTTCTTCGTCCGCCTCAACCGCGGCCTGAACTACAAGCTCGACACCTTCGCCCACGACCTGCACGACTTCTTCGCCACCGGTTCGCGCGTCGGCGAGCAGAAGCGCTGATCGCGCAAGGCCTTACGGAGAACCGACATGGCTTACACATCAAGCGGTAGCGGCCATGACAAGGTCAACGCCACGATCAACATCGTGCCGCTGGTCGACGTGATGCTGGTGCTGTTGATCATCTTCATGGTCACGGCACCGCTGATGGCCCACAAGGTCAAGGTCGAGCTTCCGCAGGCCAACCTGGACGAGCGTCCCGAGACCGCGCCGGCAGCGATGCCGATCACGGTCGCGGTGACCGACAATGGCGAGGTGTTCCTCAACGACCAGCCGGTCACGCTCCAGCTCCTGGAGAGTTCGCTGGCGGTCGAGGCACAGAAGACACCGCAGCCGGCGGTCAACGTCCGCGCCGACAAGACCACGAAGTACGGGATGGTGAAGGAAGTCGTCGACCTCGCGCAGAAATCTGGCATGCGCAAGGTGGGCTTCGTCGCCACCCGTGAGAGCAACTGACCCGGAGTTAGCAGCATGGCTTTTTCTTCCAACGCCGGCGAAGGCCCGATGGCCGACATCAACATCATTCCGCTCTGCGACGTGATGCTGGTGCTGCTCATCATCTTCATGGTCACCGCGCCGCAGCTGTCGTATCCGATCGACATCGACCTGCCGCAGCGGTCCGTCAATCGTCCGGACAACCCGGTCGAGCCGCCGGAGCCGATCAAGCTCCGGATCGACGGCGGCGGCCAGGTCTTCTGGAACGACAGTCCGGTGCCGGTCACGGCGCTGCGCAGCATGATGGAGAGCGAGGTCCAGCGTGACCCCGCGAACCAGCCGACGCTGCAGCTCGACGTGAACGAAAGCGCGGACTACGGCGTGCTGACCAAGGTCCTCGCCGAAGCCAAGAACGCGCAGATGATGAAGATCGGTTTCGTCAAGAACTGAGTACCGCACGATCCGCCCGGCGTCGCCTGCAGCGCGCCGGACCGGACATCACGCTTGCTTTCTTGCGCCGCCCCCAAAGGGCGGCGTTTTTTTGTGTGTGGGAAAAGCAGAAAGCTTCTTTGGCCCCGGATTTGCGCGGATAAGAGCGCATCAAGCGGAGAGCAAAGAGAAGAAAGTTGAAGGTAGAAGCAGAAAGCAGAAAGCAGAGAGCAGAGAGCAGAGAGCAGACGACGATGGTAGAAGGCGAGGAGCAGGGAGCCGGGGGGCCGGAAGCGAGAAGCTACGGCGGAGTAGAAATGGATCGGTGGGTGAGGGCTAAGGAGATAAGAGCGAAGAGCCTTTTTGGCCACGGATTTGCGCGGATGACGCGGATCTTGTCGCGGCAACCTGCCGGATCTTCGGGATGACGGAACGTCACCGGCCCCGCGGAAGCTGGCTCTCGTTTACGCCTTTGCCCTATCCGCTTGATCCGCTCTTATCCGCGCAAATCCGTGGCCAAGAAAGCTCTTCCCGCCGTTCGACGCGCCCGGACTACATCAGCGCGAGGTAGCGGGAGACGGTGATGGCCAGGCCTTCGTAGAGGGCTTCGCTGATGAGGGCGTGGCCGATCGAGACTTCTTCGATGCCGGTGACCGCGGCGAGGAAATCGCGGAGGTTGTCCTGGCTGAGGTCGTGGCCGGCATTCACCCCGAGGCTTACGGCCTGCGCGCGGCGTGCGGTGTCGGCACATGCGGCAAGCGCCGCGGCGGCGTTGCCGGTCGCGTGTGCGTCGGCGAAGGGGCCGGTGTAGATCTCGATGCGGTCGGCACCGGTGGTGGCGGCAGCTTCGACGGCGCTGCCGGCGTCGGCGAACAGGCTGACGCGGCAGCCCAGCGCCTTGAGTTCGGCCACCAGGGGCGCAAGGCGGGTGCCGTCGCGGGCGAAGTCGAAGCCGTGGTCGGAGGTGATCTGGCCGTCGTCGTCTGGCACCAGGGTGGCCTGCGCCGGACGTGCCTCGCGGCACAGGGCGATGAAGCCCGGATAGCCCGGGCGTGGCGGGGCGAAGGGATTGCCCTCGAGATTCAGCTCGATGCCGCGCTCGACGGCGAGCGCCGCCAGCGCCATCACGTCGTCCGCGCGTGCGTGGCGGGCGTCGGGGCGCGGGTGCAGGGTGAGGCCGTGGGCGCCGGCATCCAGGCAGGTGCGCGCGGCGCGCAGCACGTCGGGCTCGGCGCCGCCGCGCGAATTGCGCAGCACCGCGATCTTGTTGAGGTTGACGCTGAGGCGGGTCATGGCCGGCAGGATACGCTGCCGTCCACCGCGGTTCAGGACTGCGGCGTCTCGGCACCTGCGTTCGCGGCGCCGCCGGCGCGGCGGGCGTCAGCCTGGTCGCGCAGCCGCTTGAGCTCCACGGGGTCGAGCATCATGGAATCGTCCCGCGCCTGGTTGCCCACGCGCTGCGCCAGCAGGCCAAGCACCCAGGCCACGGTGGCGGCCAGCGCAACCAACAGGCAGACGACGGCCAGTGCCATCGAAGAGGAATTCAGCGCCACCGCGAACGCGGCCACGGCCAGCAGCAGGAACAACCAGGGCATCGCACGCCTCCGCGGGAACCGGGAATCGAAGTCTAGCCCGGGGCAGCGCCCGCCTGCGCATCCGCCCGGCGGCGGCAGCGTGCCGCCGGTCGCAATTCCGCGGGCTGCATCGCTACAGGAGCGGGGACATCAGCCGTGCCAGCGCCTCGGGCAGGCGCGCACGCAGCAGCCCGCGGTGGCGCCCCTGCTGCACGCGCGGTGCATGCGCGAACTCGCCCTCGATGAGCGCCGCGAGCTCCGCAGCAAGGCCCGGATCGTCGAACAGCACCGAGACCTCGAAGTTGAGCCGGAAGCTGCGGTGGTCGAAGTTGGCGCTGCCGATCAGCACCAGTGCGTCGTCGACCAGCAGCGACTTGCTGTGCAGCATCCGCGGGCCGTATTCGTGGATCTTCACCCCGGCCACCAGCAGCGGGCCGAAATAGGAGCGGGCGGCGAGGGTGACGAGCTTCGAGTCGCTCTCGCGCGGCACCAGCAGGCGCACGTCGAGGCCCGCGAGCGCCGCCGAGCTCAGGGCCATCAGCGCGGCCTCGCCGGGCACGAAGTAGGGCGTGGTCATCCACACGCGGGTCTTGGCCGCCTGGATCGCGGAGACGTGCATGCGGTGGATCGCCTCCCAGGGCGAGTCCGGCCCCGACACCAGAACCTGCGTGCGCACGGGGCCAGGCGCGGCCTCGCGTGGCGTGTCGGTGGCGACGCTGGAGAGGAAATCGCGGTCGCCGGTGGCATAGGCCCAGTCCTCGCAGAACACCAGCTGCAGGGTGCGCACGACTTCGCCTTCCAGGCGCAGGTGCAGATCGCGGTAGGCGGCGTCGCCCAGGCGTTCGTCCTGCGCGTCGGTGACGTTCATGCCGCCGGTGTAGGCAACGCGGCCGTCGATCACCACGATCTTGCGGTGCGTGCGCAGGTTCGCCCACGGCCGGCGCCAGACGTGCCCCAGGCGCATCGGATGGAACCACGCCACGTCGCCGCCGGCGTCGAGCAGGGGCTGGAAGAAGCGTCGCGAACGCGCCGAGCCGATCGCGTCCACCAGCAGCCGCACGTGGACGCCGGCGCGGGCACGCTCGGCCAGGGCGTCGCGCAGCGCGGTGCCGGTGCGGTCGGGCTCGTAGATGTAGTACTCCAGGTGCACGTGCTTCGACGCCTTGGCGATGTCGGCCAGCAGCGCCTGGTACTTGGCGGCGCCGTCGACCAGCAGACGCACATTGCGCGCGCTCGAGGGCGCCAGGCCGGTGGTCGCCTGGCCCAGGCGCGCGAGCTCGGCGGCATCGGCGTGGGCGGCATCGGCGAAGAAGTCCTCGGGTGGCAGCGTCTCGCGGCTGCGCGCCCGGCGCAGGCGCTGGCGCTTGATCCGCTGCGGCCCCAGCACGTGGTAGATGAAGAAGCCCAGGTAGGGCAGCAGCGCCAGGCCCAGCAGCCAGCTCAGCGTAGCGACCGGCTCGCGCTTCTGCAGGATGATCCAGCCGCCCAGCAGCAGCAGGTAGGCGGCCCAGGCCGCAAGCAGCCAGGTCCCCAAGCGGGGGATCGACAGCAGGCCTTGCCAGGCGTGGTGCAATGCGTCCAGAGCGTTCCCCCGTCGCAGAAGCTGCGACACCGTGGCCGTAGGCTAGCCCGATGCGCGACGACGGCAAAGCGAGGCTTGCGGCCCAGGGTCCCTTGAAGGGGCGCGGGGCGGGCTCGCGGGTGGCCGGACGCTTCGACCAGCGCAGTGCCAGCCGCGAAGACGACGGCTGGGGCTCGGGCCACGATTTCAACGACGCCAGCGGCGAAGCGCTCGAGCCCGGACCCGATACGGTGGTGACCACCGAACGCGCGCGCAGCATCATCAGCCGCAACCAGTCGCCGGACATCGGCTTCAGCCAGTCGGTCAATCCCTACCGCGGCTGCGAGCACGGCTGTGTGTACTGCTTCGCCCGCCCCAGCCATGCCTACCTGGACCTGTCGCCGGGCCTGGACTTCGAAACCCGGCTGTTCGCCAAGACCAATGCCGCGGAGCTGCTGCGCGCCGAGCTTGCCCGGCCGCGCTACCGGTGTTCGCCAATTGCCCTGGGCGTGAATACCGACGCCTACCAGCCGCTCGAGCGGCGCCAGCGCATCACCCGCGAGCTGCTCGAAGTGCTCGCCGAAACGCGCCACCCCGTGCACCTGATCACCAAGAACGCGCTGGTGCTGCGCGACCTCGACCTGCTCGCGCCGATGGCCCGCCAGAACCTCGTACAGGTCTCGCTGTCGGTGACCACGCTCGACAACCGCCTCGCCGCACGGATGGAACCGCGGGCATCGGCGCCGCATGCGCGGCTGAAGGCGATCGCCGGCCTGCATGCCGCCGGCGTGCCGGCGAGCGTGATGGTGGCGCCGGTGATCCCGGCCATCACCGACGGCGAGCTCGAGGCCATTCTCCTGGCCGCGCGCGAGGCGGGCGCCAGTGCGGCCTCCTACGTGCTGCTGCGCCTGCCGCATGAGCTCAAGGAGATCTGGCGCGAGTGGCTGGACCAGCACTACCCCGAGCGCGCCGCGCACGTGATGAGCCTGGTCGCGCAGATGCGCGGCGGCCGCGACTATGACAGTGCCTTCGGCTCGCGCATGAAGGGCGAGGGGCCATTCGCGCAGCTGCTCGCGGCGCGCTTCGCACGTGCGCATCGACAGCTGGGATTCATGCCGCAGCCGGCCCTGGACTGCAGCCGGTTCGTGCCGCCCCGCGCTGACGCGGCTTCGCCGCAGGGCAGCCTGTTCCATCCCCCGATGCCCTAACGCCGCCGCTACGCCGTCGTGGTGTACGGTCTCGCGATGAAAGAGGATCTGAGCCGCGGACTGCCCCCCCCGGGAGGGGTCGCGGCGGAACTACACCGTGCAGCACGCCGCGCCGGGATGCCGGCCGTCGATGTGGGCGCCCGGCTCCAGGAATGCGAAGCCGAGCTCGCCCGCGTGCTGCAGGACCAGACCCTCGTGTCCTACGGCATCGCCCACGACCTGCGTGCGCCGCTGCGCGCGATCGAGGGCTTCGCGACCATGCTCGACGCCCATGCCGGCGAAGCGCTCGATGCCACGGGTCGCGATTACCTGGCGCGGATCCGTGCCGCCGCCACGCGCATGGCCGGGCTGATCGATGGCCTGCAGGCCCTGTCACGCGCCTCGCACGACCACCTCGAGATCGCCGATCTCGACGCCAGCTTGCTGGCCGACTGGGCGCTGGTGGAGCTGTGCGACGCCGAGCCCGGCCGCAAGGTGGAGGCCACGGTGCAGCCGGACATCCGCGTGCGCGCCGACGAGCGCCAGCTCAAGCAGCTGTTCGACCACCTGTTGCACAACGCCTGGAAGTTTTCCGCCGGCCGCGACGCCGTGCGGATCGCGGTCGACGCCGAGCGCGATGGCGACATCGTCCGCATCCACGTGCGCGACCAGGGCAGCGGCTTCGACCCGCGCCACGCCGAGCGCGCCTTCGAACCCTTCCAGCGCGTGCACGGTCCCGACGAGGGCGGTGGCCACGGCCTGGGCCTGGCGATCGCCCAGCGCATCGCGGCGCGCCTGGGCGGGCGCATCGGCGTGGACACGGTGGCCGGCGAGGGCAGCGTGTTCCACGTCGAACTGCCGGCGACGGAGGACGGAACGCCCTCATGAGCAACCGCCCGATCCTGCTGGTCGAGGACAACCCCGACGACGTCGAGCTCACCCGCATCGCCTTCGCCCAGGCCAAGATCGCCAACCCGCTGCACGTGGTGGGCAACGGTGCCGAAGCGCTGGACTACCTGTTCGGCCGCGGCGACTACGCCGATCGCCCACGCCACGAGCAACCGTCGCTGGTGCTGCTCGATCTCAACATGCCCCGCATGGACGGCCGCGAAGTGCTGCAGGCGATCCGCGCCGACGCAAGCACGCGCAGCCTGCCGGTGGTGGTGATGACCACCAGCACCGAACCCTTCGACGTCGAGGCCTGCTACTCGCTGGGCGCCAACAGCTATATCCGCAAGCCGGTGGATTTCAGCCAGTTCATGTGGGCGGTGAAGCAGGTCGGGATGTACTGGCTGATGCTGAACCACCCGCGCGAAGGCTGAGCTCCGGGAGGGGCCAATGTGGGAGCGGCTATAGCCGCGATCGGAAAAGCCGCAGCCACCGATCCACGCCGATGACGGGCAGATTCAAGCGGATTTAGAGCAAAGGGACGAAAAAGCGAAGAGCTTTTTTGGCCACGGATTTGCGCAGGCAAGAGCGGATCTGGCTGTGGCCAGCGCCGGCGGAACGCGCCGCAGGATTTTCTTCAGATGGGCTCTTTGCCAACTGTCGGGCTGGGCTCCGCTCGCCACGTTTGCCTTGGCTTGATCCGCGTTTATCCGCGTAATCCGTGGCAAAGGCTTTTAAAGCCTTTCGCGGCTGTAGCCGCTCCCACAAAAGCAGGCGTCAGGTGGCGGGGAACAGGGTTTCGGCGCGGTGGAACAGGATCCAGCTGGTGGCGATGAACTTGTCGCCGCCTTCGGGGCGGTTGCCGCGGTGGGTGTGGGTGAAGGCGGTCGGGGCGATCAGCAGGTCGCCCACGCGCGGCTTGATCTTGCGCTGCTGGAACATGAACTCGGTTTCGCCGGCCTCGAAGCCGTCGTTGAGGTAGACCGTCCACAGCAGGTGGCGGTGCAGTGTCTCGGCCTGCGGGTCGCGCGGGTAGAGCTCGCAGTGCCAGTAGGGATAGCCGCCCTGGCCCGCGGTGTACCACTGCAGGTTCACGCTGCCGGGGCGCAGGCAGGCCATGGCCAGCTGGCCGAGCGCGCGGTCGTCCATGGCGGCGATGTCCTCGGCGTGCAGCCGGCGCAGCGCGCCATCGGTACCAGGCTGCTGCAGCATGAGCGGCGCGATCAGCACCTGCGGCCAGCGGCGGATGTAGGCGAGCAGGCCCCGGTACACGGCCACGTTCAGTGCCTGCTCGACGTCGGCCCAGTCGGCGCGGCCGGCCAGGGCGATGTCGCGGCTGTTCTTCAGCTCGGGGAACACGCCGCTGCCCACGCGGCCGGGCTGCAGCGCATCGCTCGCGCGCATGCGCTCGACAATGGCGGCGCAGGTCGCGGCGTCAAGCGCGCCCGGCGTGACTTCGATGAAATCTGCGGTGGCGCTTTGGGTCATCGTGGGAGGCTCTGCTGGCAGTGGGGGTTGAAGAGCGGCTTTTGCCACGGATTGACGCGGATAAACGCGGATCTGGCTGAGGCGAGTGTTGGGGCGTGCGCTGTAGGGGTTCTTTTCTCAAATGGGCTTCTGGCCAAACTGTCGGGGTGGGCTCTGGACTGCAGGCTGGCCTCGGCTCGATCCGCGTTTATCCGCGTAAATCCGTGGCAAAAAAGCTCTTGGGCTTCTGCTTCCTCTGCGTTGATACGCGGGAAAGCTTTTCGCGGCTGTAGCCGCTCCCACAGCCAGTCGACCAGGCAGTCGGCGGTCAGTGGGCGTCGTGGTCGCGGTGGTAGCGGGTGGCGGCTTCGACTTCGGACTTCGAGCCGAGGAAGACGGGGACGCGCTGGTGCAGCTGCGTGGGCGCGATGTCCATGATGCGGTCGCGGCCGTTGGTGGCGGCGCCGCCGGCCTGCTCGACCAGGAAGGACATCGGGTTGGCCTCGTACATCAGGCGCAGCTTGCCGGGCTTGGACGGATCCTTGCGGTCCCAGGGATAGATGAAGATGCCGCCGCGGGTCAGGATGCGGTGCACGTCGGCCACCATCGAGGCGACCCAGCGCATGTTGAAGTCCTTGCCGCGCGGGCCTTCCTTGCCGGCCAGCAGGTCGCGCACGTAGTCCTGCATCGGCGCCTCCCAGTGGCGCTGGTTGGACATGTTGATCGCGAATTCCTTCGTCTCTTCCGGAATGCGGATCGCCTCGCGCGTCAGCACGAACATGCCCTGCTCGCGGTCGAGGGTGAAGGCGTGGGTGCCGTGGCCGAAGGTCAGCACCAGCGTGGTCTGTGGGCCGTAGACGCAGTAGCCGGCGGCGACCTGGGCGCTGCCCGGCTGCAGGAAGTCCTCGTCGCAGGCCGCGTTCGTGCCCTCGGGGCAGCGCAGCACCGAGAAGATGGTGCCCACGGACACGTTGACGTCGATGTTGCTGGAGCCGTCCAGGGGATCGAACAGCAACAGGTAGTTGCCGCGCGGGTAGGCGTCGGGGATCGGGAAGCAGTGCTCCATCTCTTCCGAGGCGCAGGCCGCGAGGTGCCCGCCCCAGGCATTGGCCTCGAGCAGGATCTCGTTGCTGAGCACGTCGAGCTTCTTCTGCGCCTCGCCCTGCACGTTGCCGGTGCCGGCATCGCCCAGCACGCCGCCAAGCGCGCCCTTGCCGACCGCGATCGAGATGCTGGTGCAGGCGCGCGCGACCACTGCGATCAGCTGGCGCAGGTCGGCGTTGATGCGGCCGGCGCGCTGCTCCTCGATCAGGTGGCGGGTGAGGGAGACGTGGCTGGACATCGCGGACCTGTGAGGGTGGGAGACGCCGTCATTGTCGCCCAAGGGGCGGGGCGATGCAGGGGCCTGCTCGACTACACCGCGCGTCAGCGGCGGTCGAACTGCCACTCCAGGCCGAGCAGCCAGCCGCGTCCGGCGCCGGGCTCGTAGAAGCGCCCGTTGCCCTCGTTCACGATCACCGAGCCGACGTGCTCGCGGTCGAGCAGGTTGTCGATGCGCGCGAACACGCGCACGGGGCCGGCCGAGGTGGCCCAGCGCCGCGACGCCTCGACGTGCAGCAGGCCATAGCCGGGTGCCGAGCCGGTGCCGGCATCGTTGACCATCACATCGCCCATGGCTTCGGCCTCGAACGCCGCGCTCCAGGGGCCGCCGTGCCACTGCAGGCGGGTGAAGGCGTGGCGTTCGGGCACGCCGGGGATGCGGCCGGCGATGTTGGTGCCGCCGTCGGCCGCCGTACCGCCTCGGAACTCCGCCTCCAGCTGGGTGGCCGCCAGCTGCAGGTCCCAGGCCTCGCCCAGCGGCTGCAGCCACGACAGCTCCACGCCCTGGCGGCGCGCGCTGCCGGCGTTGCGGTAGCTGCTGCGCCCGGCGACGTTGGTCGCGACCGCGATCTCGTCGTCGGTGTCGGCGCGGAACAGGGCTGCCTCGAGCAGGCCGCCGGTGGGCGTGCGCCACTTCAGGCCGAGCTCGTGGTTGTCGCTGACCGCCGGACGCAGGCCGAAGGCGAGGCCGGCGCCGCCGTCGGCGCGGTAGGAGAGTTCGTTGAAGGTCGGGGTCTCGAAGCCGCGGCCGACCGAGGCGTACAGCCGCAGGTGCTCCGACGGCGCGAAGGTGACGCCGGCCACCGGCGAGGTTTTCGAGTACTCCACGCGGCCGCTGTCGTCGGGATTGCCCGCGCTGACGTAGCGGTCGTTCGAGGTGAACGTGACCTCGCTGTGGCGCGCGCCGAGCAGCAGCGACCAGCGCGGCGCAACCTGCCACCAGGCCTGCGCATAGAGGTCCTCGGTCTCGACTTCGTTGCGTTCGTCGCGGCGCAGCGCACCGCGCACGCCGAGCGCGTCGCCGACGAAGTTCTCGAAGCCCCGGCGCCGCTGACGCTGGCGTTCGCCGTTGGCGCCCGCGGTCAGCTCCAGCGGACGCGATGCCAGGCTGCCGCTCCACGACCAGCGTGCATCGAAGCCCGCATAGCGGTTGTCGAGATCGATCACGCCGCCCGAATGCAGCGGATTGGCCTGCGGCGCGGGCGGAATCGGCAGCACCTGCATCACCTCGCGGTCGCCGCCCCATGCCGACAGCCGCAGCGCGTGTGCATCGCCCAGCCCGTGCTCATAGACCGCGCCGGCCTGCGACTGGCGCACGCTCTTGCGGGTGTCGTAGATGTAGGCGTTGGCGACGGCCTGGCGCGGGTCCTCGCGCATCTGCGCCGCAGTGAGGCCGAGCGGATCACGCGCCTCGGGAATATCGACGTGGTTGAGCACCAGGCTCAGCTTGCGGCGATCACCCAGGTCGAACCCGAGCTTGAGGTTGGCGACGTCCCGCCGCGCGGCGGAATGGTCGCGCCAGCCGTCGGTGTCCAGGCGCGAGAACGCGAAGTTGTAGCCGACGATGTCGTTGCCGCCGAGCAGCCGCGCAGCACCCGTCCAGGTGCCGTCGCTGCCGACCGTGGCCCGCAGCCGCCAGGGATCACCGGCCTGGCCATCGGCGCTGTGGATCGAAACCACGCCGCCCGACGAATTGCCGTGGAGCGCAGAGAACGGACCGCGCAGGACTTCCACGCGATCCGCGCCCGCGATGCTGAAGTGCGAGAGCTGGCCCTGCCCGTCGGGCATCGACGCGGGAATGCCGTCTGCATACAGGCGCAGGCCACGCACGCCGAAGGTCGCGCGCGCACCGAAGCCGCGAATCGAGAGCTGCGTGTCCTGTGCGAGGTTCTGGCGATCGCGCGCCAGCAGCCCGGGAATGCCGCGAAGCACTTCGGAGACATCGGCGTCGGCGTTGGCGCGCTCACCCGAGAGGTCGATGGTGGCGGTGGATGCGGGCGTTTCAAAAGCCGGGACGGTGCGCAGCCGGGTGGCTTCGACGATGACTGGATCGAGGGTGGTGGCTGCAACGGCGGCGGTGGTCGGCGTGGCGGCTGAAGGCGCCGTCGCGGGCGCGCTGCTGGCAGTGTCGACGACTGCGGCGGCGGGCGTTGGATTGCTCTGAACGGATGGCGCCGCATGTGCGGCAGCCGGGACGGCGAAGGCCAGGACGAGCGCCCGGGCGAGAAGGGAACGCGGGGGAATTGTCATCCCGGTATTGTCGCCCGCGTGGCGTGCTGCAAGTGTGTGCAGGGCGGCTTTGGGGCGGAACACTGTGGAGCGGATGCGCTGTCGCGATGTCGTGCCGTTTGCGCACACGACGGCAGTGAATGCGGGAATCTGGCCTGCGGGAGTACGCGAAGCGGTAAGCCGGAAGCGGAAGACAGGGAGCGGGCTACGGACTGCGATAGCGATGGCGATCGCGCTGAGATCGCGACGCGAGGCCGCTGCCGGTGCCGCGCTGCAGCGGCACCCTGGGGCGCGCGTCGCGATGCTGCTCAGACGTCGCCGTCGGTGGACCAGCCTTCGCCCGTGCCGCGATGGTGCACGACGTCCGACTCCAGCACCGTGCCGGCGGGCACCGAATCGTGCTCCGCCAGGCGCGCGTAGATCGGAGTGAAGTCGGGATCGGTCGCCGCCATCAGCTGGTCGAAGCTGTCGATGACGAAGTAGGTCTTCTGGTAGGTGTCGATGCGGTAGCGCGTGCGCATGATGCGCTCGAGGTCGAAGCCGATGCGGTTGGGCGCCGCCGACTCCAGCGCATGCACCGATTCGCCGCTGGAGGACACGATCCCGCTGCCGTAGATCCGCAGCCCGCCGGCCTCCCGGATCAGCCCGAATTCCACCGTGTACCAGTACAGGCGCGTCAGGTTCTGCAGCGCATCGGCACCGATCGCGTGCGCCTTCACCCCGCC
The DNA here is from genome assembly GCF_054072805.1 of Luteimonas sp. A534. Classification (NCBI taxonomy): domain Bacteria; kingdom Pseudomonadati; phylum Pseudomonadota; class Gammaproteobacteria; order Lysobacterales; family Lysobacteraceae; genus Luteimonas; species Luteimonas sp. A534. Next base: position 4,321 of record NZ_JBSVRR010000002.1, on the reverse strand, counting down.
GCGCCCGTAGGCCGCCATGTAGTCGGCGAACACCGGGTTCATCAGCAGCGGCACGTGGCCGAACAGGTCGTGGAAAAGGTCTGGCTCCTCGATGTAGTCGATCTGGTCCGGACGCCGGATCCACCACGTCACCGGGAAGCGCCGGTTGGCCAGATGCTCGAAGAAATCCAGCTCCGGCAGCAGGCCCTCGACCCCGATCAGGCGCCAGCCCGTGGCGGGCTCCAGCACGCGGTTGAGGTCGTCGTACCGGGGGATGCGATCGGGCGTCATGCCCATCGCGTCCTGAGCCTCCAGGAAGGCGCTGCTGGCGCGTCCGACCAGCAGCGTGCGCTGGCGCTCGAAGAGCGTGGCCCAGGTGGCGTGGTCCTCGCTGGTGTAACCGGCCCAGTTCTGGTCGACCACGCCCGTGGCGTAGACCGGCACCTTGCCCTTGTCGGTGTGCAGGTTCTCGACCCGGCGGGGCTGGATGGGGGCTTGGGCGGACATCGGCGGCTCCGGCTTGGATGAAGTGCAGCTTCGTGCGTATGGAAGCGGTGAACCATCGACTCTAGCGCGGGCGCGGCGCAATATGGTTGCGCTTGTTGCGCCATATGGCCGTGTGCGAGCAATAATCTTGCGACACCATTGGAGTCATGCTGCATGCCTGCAAACGAGAGCCTGGACCGCATCGACATCCAGCTGCTGGCCGAACTCCAGCGCCACGGCCGCCTGAGCAACGCCGAACTCGCCGAGCGCGTGCACCTCTCGCCCTCGGCCTGCCTGCGACGCGTGCAGCGCCTGGAGCGCAGCGGCGTGATCGCCGGCTACCGCGTCGAAGTGGATCCCGAACGCCTGGGCCTGGGCCTGACCGCCTTCGTCCGCATCCGCCTCAACCACCACGACGCCGCTGCCGTCGCAGACTTCGCGCGCGGCGTGAACGAATGGGATGAAGTCGTCACCTGCCACGCACTGACCGGCGACATGGACTACCTGCTGCAGGTGGTGGTGACCGACCTCGAACACTTCTCCCGCTTCCTGTTGGACCGCGTACTGGCCCGGCCCGGCGTGGGCGACGTGAACTCGAGCTTCGTGCTGCGGACGGTCAAGGCGATGCGCGGCTTGCCGCTGCCTGCGGCATGAGGCGGGCCATGCGTGGGCCTGCCGCCGCCCGCCGCGTAAAGCGCCACCGCGCCCGGCGGCGAAGCCCGGAGCAGGGCGTCCGGGGCCGGTCTACTCCCGGTCGAGTGGACTGAGCACCCCGCCGGCCCCGCGGCCAAGCACATGGGTGTAGATCTGCGTCGTGGCCACGTCCTTGTGTCCCAGCAACTCCTGCACCGTGCGGATGTCGTGGCCCGACTCCAGCAGGTGCGTCGCGAAGGAATGACGCAGCGTGTGGCAGGTGGCCGGCTTGTCGATGCCCGCCGCCACCCGCGCCGCCTTGACCGCGCGCTGCAGCACCGCCTCGTCGACGTGATGCCGCCGCCGCGTTCCGCTGCGCGGATCCACCGACAGCTGCCGCGCCGGGAATACCCACTGCCATCCAAACTCGCGCGCCGCCGTCGGATACTTGCGCGACAGCGCGTGCGGCAGCCACGCCTCCCCAAAGCCGAGCTGCATGTCGCGCGCGTGCAGCACGCGCGCCCGCTCGACCTGCGCCTTCAGCGCCGCTTCCACCGTGCGCGGCAGCGGCACCCGCCGATCCTTTCCGCCCTTGCCATTGCGCACGATGATTTCCCGGCGCCCGAAGTCCACATCCTTGGTCCGCAGCCGCACCGATTCCATCAAGCGCATGCCCGCGCCGTAGAGCAGGGAGGCCATCAAGCCGACCTGACCATCCATCTGCGACAGCAACGCCCGCACCTCCACATGCGTGAGCACGACCGGCAGCCGCTTCGGCCGCTTCGCCCGCGTGACCGACCCGACCCACGGCAGCTCGAGGCCGAGCACCTCCTTGTAGAGGAACAGCAAGGCCGACAGCGCCTGGTTCTGCGTGCTTGCCGCGACGTTGTCCTGCACCGCGAGCGACGAGAGGAAGGCCTCAACCTCCGCAAGCCCCAGGTCCCGCGGATGGCGACGCCCGTTGGCGAGGATGAAGCGCCGCGCCCAGCCGACGTACGCGCGTTCGGTGCGGATGCTGTAGTGCTTTGTCCGACAGCGAATGCGGACCTGGTCGAGCAGGCGGGGTGGTTGGGGAGAGGCGTCACCCCCACTCTCGACGCCATCGGGCTGCGCGTTTACCGCCTCATTCTTGACCCGGTATGGCATACCGCCTCGTCCATGAGGTATTTGTCGGAAGCATTACCGCTGCGCAGCAATGTGCGAAGGCCGTAAGGACGTGATTTCAGGTGGGATTCTTCCGATGCGGGCGTCGGAAGTCGGGGATAAGGGAACCTGCTACATTCCGTTTTTGAGATCTACTTAGTGTTAGGCGGCAATGTCACGATTGATGCTGTCCAAACTAGCAGTCGGATTCGGAGCCTTGCTGCTACTGGTTGCAGCCGTGCTTCTCACCAACGGCTACTTCTGTACTTTCAATAAGGCCTCATGCGGCATGGTAGAGCCATTTCTTGCTCTGCCAGTGACGTTGCTAGGCGCCTTTCTTGTTCTTGGAGGTTTCCTTGGCATCCGGCGAAGCTAACCAGACGGCATCTGCTCGGAACCGTTTCGGCGTCCATTGCCATGGATCCTGCAATGACGCAGAGTTGCCGCCTAACAATTAATTCAGGCCGACGCCGCTTCGCGGCGCGGATTAATTCAGGCGTTAGGCCGCTCATCGCGTCAGTTCGGGGAGACTGATCCATGCCGCAAGCTCTGGTTCTGCCAATGGCCGCGCATGTCGCGCTTACGGCATTCCTATACGTGCTGCTCACCGTCGCGCGGGCTCCGGCAGTGTGGGGCTTGTGGCGCCAGGCGGACGGGAGCAACCCGTGGTCCGCCATCGAGCCGCGGATCAGCGCCAATCTGTCCAACCAGTTCGAGTGGCCGCTGTTCTTCCACGTCGCCTGTCTCTTCTTCTTGTATTTCCAGGCTACCCAGACAGGTGTCGCCCTCGCTTGGATTTTCGTTGGTGGCCGCATCCTTCATAGCGCCGTGCAGATTCTTACCAGCAACGTCCGGCTCAGAGGGCTCGTCTTCACCGTCAACTTTCTGGCAGTGCTCGGCTTGTGGTACCTCTTGGTCGCGGCTTCGGGTACGGCAGCCGCGGCCTAACAATTCATTCAAGCCGAAACCGCTTCGCGGTTCGGCTTAATTCAGGTGTTAGGCTGCTATGGATCCCTTGTCGCGCATCGAGTTCTCAGTTCGCTATCGGCTCGGAGAGTATCTGCATTTCGTAACGGAGCACGCCTTCGATACAGATGATGCCTTACGCACGCTGAGCGGAGTAAGACGGCACTTGGCGCGCATTACGCTTCAGTGTGTTGCAACAATCGGCTTCGTGTACAAATCGTCTCGTGTCGGCCGATGCGACTTCACTATCGACGCTACGGGTGTGAGCAGACGCACCAAGGGCGGACCAGGCTCTGTTGTTTGGTCCAGGTGAAGGCAGTCCACACTTACAGCCGTGGCTTTCTTATTGAGCTCGAGAGTGGCGCTATGCCCATACCTTTCCGCGTACTCTCGCCCGAACAGCAAGCCCAATTTCGTCTACTGGCAGCGGACCAACTTCTTGCGGGGCCGCAGCCTAACAATTCATTCAAGCCGACGCCGCTTCGCGGCGCGGCTTAATTCAGGCGTTAGGCCTAAAGGGGTCGTTATATGAGGTTCCTAAGAGCATTAGTTGTTGTTGCCATGCTGCTGGCGGGCTGTGCGGATGGTTCTGCTGTTGAAGCAGCGTCTGCGGATGATCTCGCCGGCACGTACGTAAGACGGGATTCAGATACGAACATTTACTTGCTGCTTGTCAGTGATGGGCGCGGCGCAACAATCGCCGAGCAGCGCACCGGCGAATGGACGATGCTGATGACATTTGACTGGAGCCTTGAAGGAGATAAGTTTCTTCAGACGCAAGTTGGTTGGACTACGGACGGAGAGAAGTTCTACCAGTCTCATGACGACAGCACTCCGTACAGACGCGACGGTCACGCTTTTGCAACCCGCATCAAAAAGACCGGAGAATGGGTTCGATGGGAGCCCACAGAGACTGATATCTTTGAGAAAGCAAGCAAGGCGATCTCTGTCAAGTTTCCATCTCAGCAATAGTCGCTATTAGGCCTAACAATTCATTCAAGCCGACGCCGCTTCGCGGCGCGGCTTAATTCAGGCGTTAGGCACCGCTATGGCCGCTTTCGTACGTCGTGCTAGTCCAGAAGATGTCGAGAAGATATCTTCGATCCATCGCGAG